>JAWKWL010000004.1:0-448948 GCA_041397525.1 Nitratireductor sp. | reverse complement strand
ACTGGATGGAGCAGGAGCAGGAGCGTGGCATCACCATCACGTCGGCTGCGACAACCACATTCTGGGCCGGCCGCGATGGCAAGAAGCGCCGCTTCAACATCAGCGACACACCTGGACACGTTGACTTCACCATTGAAGTTGAGCGTTCGCTGCGCGTTCTCGACGGCGCGATCGCGCTTCTCGATGCCAATGCCGGTGTTGAGCCGCAGACTGAAACCGTATGGCGCCAGGCCGACAAATATCATGTCCCGCGCATGATCTTCTGCAACAAGATGGACAAGATCGGTGCCGATTTTTATCGTTCGGTCGAGATGATCAAGACCCGCCTGGGCGCGACGGCCATTGTTCTGCAGCTGCCAATCGGTGCTGAAAGCGAATTTGCCGGTGTCATCGACCTCATCGAGATGAAGGCTCTGGTCTGGAAGTCTGAAAATCTTGGCGCTGAATGGGATGTGCTGGATATTCCTGCCGACATGCAGGCCAAGGCGGAAGAATTCCGCGAGAAGATGATCGAGACCGCAGTCGAAATGGACGAGGGCGCGCTTGAGCGTTATCTCGAAGGTGAAATGCCGTCCAATGACGAACTGCGCTCGCTGATCCGCAAAGGCACGATTGCTGTCAAGTTCTTCCCGATGTTCTGCGGTTCCGCCTTCAAGAACAAGGGCGTCCAGCCGCTTCTCGACGGTGTTGTAGATTTCCTTCCCTCTCCATCCGAGGTTCCGGCGATCAGGGGCATCAATCCGAAGGACGATTCGGAAATGGTCCGCAAGTCGTCCGACGAAGAGCCGCTTTCAATGCTGGCCTTCAAGATAATGAACGATCCTTTCGTTGGCTCCCTGACCTTCTGCCGCATTTATTCCGGCAAGCTGGAAAAGGGCACCTCCCTGATAAACACCGTCAAGGAAAAGCGCGAGCGCATCGGTCGCATGCTGCAGATGCATTCCAACTCGCGTGAAGACATCGAGGAAGCGTTCGCCGGCGACATCGTGGCGCTTGCAGGCCTCAAGGAAACCACTACTGGCGACACGCTCTGCGATCCGTTGAAGCCGGTCATTCTCGAGCGCATGGAATTCCCCGAGCCGGTCATCCAGATCGCGATCGAGCCCAAGACCAAGGGCGACCAGGAAAAGATGGGCTTGGCGCTCAATCGCCTGGCAGCTGAAGATCCTTCATTCCGCGTCAAGACCGATGAAGAATCCGGCCAGACCATCATCGCCGGCATGGGCGAACTGCATCTCGACATTCTGGTCGACCGCATGCGTCGTGAGTTCAAGGTAGAGGCCAATGTCGGTGCGCCGCAGGTTGCCTATCGCGAAACCATCACGCGCAAGACCGAGAAGGACTACACGCACAAGAAGCAGACCGGTGGTACCGGCCAGTTCGCCCGCGTGAAGCTGGTTTTCGAACCGAACCCGGAGAGCGAAGAATTCCAGTTCGAATCGAAGATCGTCGGCGGCGCAGTTCCGAAGGAATACATTCCTGGCGTCCAGAAGGGTATCGAAAGCGTCATGAACAACGGTCCGCTTGCCGGCTTCCCGATGCTCGGCGTCAAGGCGACACTGATCGACGGTGCCTTCCATGATGTTGACTCGAGTGTTCTCGCCTTCGAAATCGCATCGCGCGCTGCATTCCGCGAAGCTGCAAAGGAAGCTGGTGCACAGCTTCTCGAACCGGTGATGCGAGTGGAAGTCGTGACGCCGGAAGATTATGTCGGCGACGTTATCGGCGATCTGAACTCCCGTCGCGGCCAGATCCAGGGACAGGAAATGCGCGGTATTGCTACCGTCATCAATGCCCATGTACCGCTGGCGAACATGTTCAAATATGTCGATACGCTGCGTTCAATGTCACAGGGCCGCGCCCAGTACACCATGCATTTCGATCACTATTCACCAGTCCCGTCCGCTGTTTCGCAGGAAATCCAGGCGAAATACGCAGGCTGAGTTTCAACCTCGGGCGTGACCCGGATACGAGAAAAGATGGAGAGCCACCATGGCAAAAGCAAAGTTTGAGAGGACGAAGCCTCACTGCAACATCGGCACGATTGGCCATGTTGACCACGGCAAGACGTCGCTGACTGCAGCGATCACGAAGTTCTTCGGCGAATTCAAGGCCTATGACCAGATTGACGCGGCACCTGAAGAGCGGGCCCGCGGCATCACCATCTCGACGGCACACGTTGAGTATGAGACCGAGAACCGTCACTATGCCCACGTTGATTGCCCCGGCCACGCCGACTATGTGAAGAACATGATCACGGGTGCCGCGCAGATGGACGGCGCGATCCTGGTCTGCTCTGCGGCTGACAGCCCGATGCCGCAGACCCGCGAGCACATTCTCCTGGCGCGCCAGGTTGGCGTTCCCGCGATTGTGGTGTTCCTCAACAAGGTTGACCAGGTTGACGACGCCGAGCTTCTCGAACTCGTCGAGATGGAAGTGCGCAGCCTTTCTTTCTTCTTATGAGTTCCCGGGCGACGACATTCCGATCATCAAGGGTTCGGCACTTGCAGCCCTTGAAGACAGCAACAAGGAAATCAGCGAGAACGCGGTCCGCAACTGATGGCAGCCGTTGACGCCTACATCCCGCAGCCAGAGCGTCCGGTTGACCAGCCATTCCTGCTGCCGATCGAAGACGTGTTCTCGATTTCCGGCCGTGGCACGGTTGTGACAGGTCGCGTTGAGCGCGGCATCATCAAGGTTGAGTCGAGATTGTCGGCATCCGCGACACCTCGAAGACGACCTGCACGGGCGTTGAAATGTTCCTGACTGCTGGACCGGGGCCAGGCTGGCGACAATGTCGGCATTGCTTCACCATGACCGTGAAGGTGTTGAGCGCGGGCAGGTTCTGGCGAAGCCGGTTCCGTGAAGCCGCACAAAGTTCAAGGCCGAGGCCTATATCCTGACCAAGGACGAAGGTGGCCGTCACACGCCGTTCTTCACCAACTACCGTCCGCAGTTCTACTTCCGCACGACCGACGTGACGGGCATTGTTGCCCTTCCCGAAGGCACGGAAATGGTGATGCCGGGCGACAACATCGAAATGACGGTCGAACTGATCGTGCCGATCGCGATGGAAGAGCGCCTGCGCTTCGCCATCCGTGGTGGTCGTACCGTTGGTGCCGGTATCGTCGCGGCGATCCTGGACTAATCGATAACGGGCCGGAGCGGCACCAGCCGCCTGGTCAACAACTCCGTCTGACGGCGGGCAAGTCAGTCAACAAAACGCGGGCAAACGCGGCGGCTATGGCAGCCGGTTAGCTTGAGGAAAACTGAACATGAACGGCCAAAACATCCGCATTCGCCTCAAGGCGTTTGACCACCGCATCTGATGCCTCGACCCAGAAATTGTTTCCACGGCCAAGCGCACGGGTGCACAGGTGAGGGGACCGGTTCCGCTTCCGGCCGTATCGAGAAGTTCACCGTCAACCGCTCGCCGCATATCGACAAGAAGAGCCGTGAGCAGTTTGAAATGCGCACAAGCGTCTTCTCGATATTGTCGACCCGACACCACAGACGGTCGATGCGCTCATGAAACTCGACCTGTCCGCTGGTGTGGACGTGGAGATCAAGCTCTGAAAAGGGCTGTTTGGAATTAAGGATTGAACCGATGCGTTCCGGTGTAATTGCACAAAAAGCTGGGAATGACCCGCGTCTACAACGACGCTGGCGAGCAGATCCCTGTGACAGTGCTGAAGATGGATAATCTTCAGGTTGTTGTAACGTACCGAGGAAAAGAACGGCTATACGGCAGTTCAGCTTGGTGTAGGCCTTGCCAAGGTCAAGAACACGTCCAAGGCAATGCGCGGCCATTTTGCTGCTGCCCAGGTTGAGCCAAAGCGCAAGCTTGCGGAGTTCCGTGTCTCTCCCGACAACCTCATTGAAGTCGGTGCGGAAATCACCGCCGACCACTTCGTCGAGGGCCAGTTGGTTGACGTGACCGGCACCTCCGTGGGCAAGGGCTTTGCGGGCGTCATGAAGCGTCACAACTTCGGTGGCGGTCGTGCAACGCATGGTAACTCCGTATCCCACCGTTCGCATGGTTCCACCGGTAACCGTCAGGATCCGGGCCGCGTCTTCAAGAACAAGAGAAGATGGCTGGTCACATGGGCCAGACCCGCGTCACCACGCAGAACGTAGTTGTTCGCACCGATACCGAGCGCGGCCTTATCCTGATCCGTGGTGCTGTTCCAGGCTCCAAGGGTACCTGGATCACGGTTCGTGATGCGGTCAAGCATGCAATTCCGGCCAATGCGCCGAAGCCAGCAGCTATCCGTCCGGCCGCCAGTGTGGCAGCCGCCGCAGCTGCACCGGCAGGAGCAGACGTTGCCGAAAGGAGGTAACGAATAATGGATATCAAGGTCCACCGCGCTCGACGGCAAGGCATCCGGCAAGATTTCCGTCTCTGACGAAGTCTTCGGCCTTGAGCCACGCGTCGACATCATCGACCGCATGATCCGCTACCAGCTGGCCAAGCGCCGCTCCGGCAATCATGCAGTCCAGAATCGTGCCGATGTAAGCCGCACCGGCGGCAAGATGTACAAGCAGAAGGGTACGGGCCGCGCCCGTCACTCATCGGCTCGCGCACCACAGTTTCGTGGCGGCGGTCGTGCATTCGGTCCAGTCGTTCGCGACCATGCCACCGACCTTCCCAAGAAGGTCCGCGCACTGGCACTGCGTCATGCACTTTCGGCCAAGCTGAAGTCCGATGCGATCATCGTGATCGACGAACTGGCTTCCAAGGAGCCGAAGACTGCAGCCCTCAAGGCACAGCTTTCCAAGCTCGGCATTGCCAATGCACTGTTCATCGGTGGCGCTGAACTGGACAACAACTTCCGCCTTGCGGCCCGCAACATTCCGCATCTCGACGTCCTGCCGATCCAGGGCATCAACGTGTATGACATTCTGCGTCGTCACACGCTGGTCCTGTCCAAGGCCGCGGTCGAGGCAATTGAGGCTCGCTTCGCCGGGGCAGGTGCATGATGATTGATATTCGCCACTACGATGTGATTGTCTCACCGGTAATCACCGAAAAAATCGACGCTGGCTTCTGAATCAACCAGGTTGTTTTTCAATGTCGCAAAGAATGCGACGAAGCCTGCAATCAAAGAAGGAAGGCAGTCGAGAGCGCTGTTCGGCGTCAAGGTCACGGCGGTCAACACCCTGGTCCGCAAGGGCAAGGTGAAACGCTTCCGTGGCACGATCGGACGTCAGAGCGACGTCAAGAGGCCGTTGTCACACTCGCCGATGGCCAGTCCATCGACGTGACAACCGGTCTGTAGAGACGAGCGTAAGGGTCGAGAAAAATGGCACTCAAGACTTTCAACCCGACGACGCCGAGCCAGAGACAGCTCGTTATCGTCGATCGTTCCGAGCTCTGGAAGGCAAGCCGGTCAAGACATTGACCGAAGGGGCCCCTTCCACCACCAAGTCCGGCAGGCGCAACAACCATGGTCGCGTGACTTCGTTCCATCGCGGCGGCGGTCACAAGCGTTCTATCGCATCATCAGTTTCAAGCGGCGCAAGTGGGACATGGAGGCGACTGTCGAGCGCCTCGAATACGACCCGAACCGTACCGCCTTCATCGCGTTGATCAAATATGCCGATGGCGAGCTGGCCTATATTCTGGCGCCGCAGCGCATATCTGCTGGTGACAAGGTCATCGCGGGCGCATCTTGTGACATCAAGCCGGGCAATGCCATGCCGGTTCGCGCAATCCCGGTTGGCACAATCGTGCACAACATCGAGATGAAGCCCGAAAAAGGCGGTCAGATCGCACGTTCGGCGGGCGCCTATGCGCAGGTTGTCGGTCGTGACGGACCTTATACCATCATGCGTCTGAACTCGGGCGAGCAGCGCCTGGTGCACGGCGTTTACCTTGTGCACCGTCGGTGCGGTTTCCAACCCGGATCACGGCGCAGCATCAACATCGGCAAGGCAGGGCGTCAGCGCTGGCTCGGACGTCGCCCGAACGTCCGCGGCGGGCCTCCATGAACCCGTCGACCATCCGCATGGCGGTGGTGAAGGCCGTACCTCAGGTGGTCGTAACCCGGTCACCCGTGGGGCAAACCTGCCAAGGGCAAGAAAACCCGGACGAACAAGTCGTCTGACCAAATTCATCATGCGCTCGCGCCATCAGCGCAAGAAGTAAGGGGTCGTAACGCTGTTTCGTTCAACCTGGAAAGGCCCGTTTATCGACGGCTACCTTTTGAAAAAGTCGACAAGGTCCGTGAAGGCGGCCGTAACGAAGTGATCAAGACGTGGAGCCGTCGCTCCACGATCCTGCCTCAGTTCGTGGGTCTCACCTTTGGTGTCTATAACGGCCAGAAGCACATCCCCGTCTCTCGTGTCGGAAGACATGGTCAGCCACAAGCTCAGTGAGTTCTCGCCATCGCGCACCTATTATGGCCATGGCGCGGACAAGAAAGCCAAGAGGAAGTAAACCATGGGCAAGGCAAAGCGCGAACGTGCGCTCAAGGACAACGAGGCGATGGCGGGTTTCGCGCACCTTCACGCTCGACCACCGGAAGCCGAACCTGGTGCGGCTCGGATCGTGGCGAAGAGGACGACGGCTCTCAACGACACAGGCCTTCTGCGCAGCACATCTCCGACACCGTCAAGAAGACGCTGCAGTCGGCGATTGCCAATGCCAGAAAACAACCACGACCTTGATGTCAACAGCCTGGTGGTTGCCAGAGCCTGGGTCGGCAAGTCGGTAACGATGAAGCGGTTTCATGTCCGCGGCCGTGGCCGAGGGAACATCCTGCGCCCCGTTCTCCCATCTCACGATCGTGGTCCGCGAAGTTCAAAGAGGAGGCCGCCTGATGGGCCAGAAAGTAAACCCCGTCGGCATGCGCCTTGGCATCAACCGGACCTGGGATTCCCGCTGGTTTGCCAACAGGTGAGTACAGCAAGAAGCTCCTGCACGAGGATTTCGCCATTCGCGAATACCTCGAAAAGGAACTGGCTGCGGCGTCGATCTCGAAGATCGTCATCGAGCGTCCCCACAAAAGAGGTGCCGCGTGTCGATCCATTCAGCGCGTCCGGGCATCATCATCGGCAAGAAAGGGCGCAGATATTGAAAAGCTGCGCAAAAAATGCGAGCCAGATGACCGCGTCAGGTGCATGTGAACATTGTTGAAGTGCGCAAGCCGGAAATCGACGCCACCATCGTTGCGCAGTCGATTGCCCAGCAGCTTGAGCGCCGCATCGCCTTCCGCCGCGCCATGAAGCGCTCGGTACAGTCGGCAATGCGCCTCGGCGCACAGGGCATCCGCATCAACTGCTCAGGTCGCCTGGGCGGAGCGGAAATCGCCCGTATGGAATGGTATCGCGAAGGCCGTGTGCCTCTTCACACCCTTCGTGCCGATATCGACACTACGGAACGGCAGAAGCCAAGACGGCCTATGGTATCTGCGGCGTGAAAGTCTGGATATTCAAGGGCGAGATCCTTGAACATGATCCGATGGCTTCCGAGCGTCGCTCGATCGATGGCCAGGATCAGGGCGGTTCGGGTGGCGGTAATCGCCGTCAGAACACCCACTGACCGGATCTGTCGGGAAGATTGCCTGCGGGCATCAAAGGACAAGTGACAGGAATTTACGACCATGATGCAGCCCAAGCGCACCAAGTTCCGCAAACCAGTTCAAGGGCCGGATTCACGGCGCGAAAGGCAGGACAACGTAACTTCGGCGCCTTCGGCGGCCCAGGCACCTGAGCGTATTACCGCACGCCAGATCGAAGCGGCCCGCCGCTGATCACCCGTCACATGAAGCGTGCCGGCCGTGTATGGATCCGCATCTTCCCGGACGTTCCGGTTTCTTCAGAAACCAACCAGAAGTCCGCATGGGTAAGGGCGAAGGGTTCGCGGAATACTGGGTATGCCGCGTCAAGCCGGGCAAGGTGATGTTCGAGATTGATATGGCGTGTCGGAAATGCACGTGAGGCATTCCGCCTCGGTGCAGCAAAACTGCCGATCAAGACCCGGTTCGTCGCACGTATCGCCGACTGACCGGACGGAAAATTCGAGAAAGGGTGAGCCAATGAAGGCCTCCGATGTTCGCGCAATGACGGTGGACCAGCTCAAGGATGAGCTGGCCAAGCTGAAGAAGGAGCAGTTCAACCTGCGCTTTCGCGGTGCCACCGGACGGCAACACTGTGCGGGTCCGGCAGATACGCCGTGACGTCGCTCGCATCATGACGATCGCCGCTGAAAAGCAGGCGGTAGAGTCAAAGGCGTAAGGAAGGTTTGAAATGCCGAAACGCGTTTTGCAGGGCACTGTTGTCAGTGACAAGAACGACAAGACCGTCGTGGTGAAGGTTGAGCGTCGCTTTACCCATCCGCTCTTCAAGAAGACGGTCCGCCGCTCGAAGAACTACAAGGCCCATGACGAAGCAAACAAGTGCAAGGTCGGTGATTAATGGTCTTCATCGAGGAATGCCGTCCGATCTCCAGGGACAAGACCTGATCGTCGTGGAAAACCAGGCCTGACCCGGCAGGTACCCGGCGCATGGGAATGCGTCGGTACATTTTAATAGAAGGTAGCCAGTCATGATTCAGGATGCAACAAACCTCGACGTCGCCGACAATTCCGGCGGCCCGTCGTGTTATGTGCATCAAGGTGTTGGGCGGTTCCAAGCGGAAATACGCTTCCGTGGGCGACATCATTGTCGTTTCCATCAAGGAAGCCATTCCCAGGCCGCGTCAAAAAGGGCGACGTGATGAAGGCGGTCGTAGTTCGTACCGCCAAGGACATCCGCCGCGCTGATGGAAGCGTCATTCGCTTTGACACCAATGCAGCCGTCCTGATCGACAACAAGAAAGAGCCCGTCGGCACCCGTATTCCTGACCGGTTCCGCATGAATTGCGCGCCAAGAACCACATGAAGATCATTTCGCTGGCGCCGGAAGTGCTGTAAGGAAACCGACCTACGCAGAAGATCTGCAAAGGCGACCGCGTGGTCGTACTCGCTGGTAAGGACAAGGGCCGCACCGGTGAGGTTATCAAGATGATGCCGAAAGACGGCAAGGCTCTGCTGGCGGCATCAATGTCGTCAAGCGCCATCAGCGCCAGACCCAGAACCAGGAAGCTGGCATCGTCAACAAGGAAGCACCGATTCAGGTTTCCAACCTGGCGATTGTCGATCCCAAGGACGGCAAGGCAACACGTCGGTTTCAGTTCCCGAAGACGGGCGCAAGGTCCGCTTCGCCAAGCGCTCCGGAGACATGATCGATGGCTGAAGCAGCATACAAAGCCCGCCTCCACGCCCAGTATGACGAAGTCATCAAGGCGAAGATGGTAGAAGAATTCGGCTACAAGAACGTGATGGAAATTCCGCGCATCGACAAGATCGTGCTGAACATGGGTGTTGGCGAATCCACACACAGGGATCCCAAAAGGCCCAGATCGCAGCCGATGACCTGACGATGATTGCGGGCCAGAAGGCTGTCGTCACCCGCGCACGCACTTCGATCGCCACCTTCAAGGTGCGTGAGAACATGCCGCCGCTGGTGCCAAGGTCACCCTGCGCAAGACCCGGATGTATGAATTCATGGACCGCTCTGTCACACCGCGCTGCCGCGCGTGCGGGACTCCGCGGCCTCAATCCCAAGAGCTTCGATGGCCGTGGCAACTACGCCATGGGCATCAAGGAACACATCGTTCCTCGGAAATCAACTACGACAAGGTAGATCAGATCTGGGGCATGGACGTCATCGTTTGTACGACGGCGAAAACGGATGATGTGAGGCGCGCGCGCTGCTGCGCCACTTCAATTTCCCGTTCCGCAAGTAACGGCAAGCGAACAGAAGGACACCGATACGGCCAAGACCAGCGCAGTAGAGAACAACAGCCGGGGCAGGCTGGTGAAGAAATTCGCCGCCAAGCGCAAGGCGTTGAAGGAAACCATCGCGAACAAGGAAGCGCCGATGGAAGAGCGCTTCCGTGCACAGCTGAAGCTGGCGCAGCTTCCGCGCAACGGCGCCAAGAACCGTTTGCGCAACCGCTGCGAGGTAACGGGCCGTCCGCGTGCCTATTACCGCAAGCTGAAGATGTCGCGTATCAGGCACTGCGTGAGCTTGGCAACCAGGGCCAGGTGCCCGGCGTCGTCAAGTCGAGCTGGTAAGGGAGAGAGCAATGTCGATGAACGATCCTCTCGGTGATATGCTACCCGTATCCGCAACGGTCTGATGCGCGGCAAGTCAAAGGTTTCGAGCACACCAGCCCCGAATTCGTGGGTCCGTCCTTGATGTGTTGCAGTCGGAAGGCTATATCCGCGGCTACACAACGGTTGATTTTGGTGACGGCAAGTCCGAAATCGAGATCGAACTGAAATATTACGAGGGAGCGCCGGTAATCCGCGAGATTTCGCGTGCTCTCGTAAGCCGGGCCGCCGCGTCTATGTGTCGGTCAAGTCGATCCCCCGTGTGGCAAACGGTCTGGCGTGTCCATCCTTTCGACCCCGAAAGGTGTGATGGCCGATCACAGCGCGCGCGAACAGAATGTCGGCGGAGAAGTTCTCTGCCAGATCTTCTGACCGGCATGTTGTGAACAAGACCCCGAAAACGGACAGGTTGGAAACGATGTCTCGCATAGGAAAAAACCGGTTGTAGTCCCAGCAGGCGTGACCGCCTGTGGACGGACAGACCGTCACTGCAAAAGGCCCTAAGGGCGAACTGAAATTCGTCGTGAATGACGAAGTTCTGGTCAAGATGGAAAATGGCGCAGTTAGCGCCGATCCGCGTGACCAGTCCAAGGAAGCCCGTTCAAAATGGGGCATGTCGCGCACCATGATTTCCAACATCTTCACCGTGTTAAGGACGGCTTCGAAAAAGAAGCTCGAAATCAAACGGTATGGTTATCGTGCTGCCATGCAGGGCAAGAACGTTCAGCTGTCGCTCGGCTTCAGCCACGAAGTGATTTACGAGGTCTCGAAGGCGTTACTGTCGCCTGCCCGAAGCCGACGGAAATCGTGGTGACAGGCATCGACAAACAGAAGGTTGGCCAGGCTGCCGCCGAAATCCGCGAATATCGCGGACCGGAGCCCTACAAGGGCAAGGGCGTCAAATATGCTGACGAAACCATCTTCCGCAAGGAAGGCAAGAAGAAGTAAGGCAGGCTGGACATGGCTAGCAAACTCCAAAACAGCGTTCGCCGCGCAGCGCGCGTCCGCCGTTCGCTCAAGAAGGTCGCAAACGGTCGTCCGCGTCTCAGCGTCTACCGTTCGGCGCAGAACATCTACGCCCAGGTCATTGATGATGTGGCGGGCCACACGCTCGCAGCCGCGTCGACACTGGAAAAGGACATGAAGGCCGCGCTCAAAAGCCGTGCTTCCATGGATGCGGCAGCAGCTGTGGGCAAGCTTCTTGCCGAACGCGCTGTCAAGGCTGGTGTCAAGGACGTGATTTTTGACCGTGGTGCATATCTGTATCATGGCCGCGTCAAGGCACTTGCAGAAGCAGCCCGCGAAGGCGGTCTTAACTTCTGATTTTTCGCACTGCGACCAGGTTTCGAAGACCTGGCGCGGAAATGGTGTGCTACCGAAAAAGAATAAAGGCTAAGGACAATGGCACAGGAAAGAAAGTCCCGGGACAATAACCGGGAACGTGACAGGGAAGAGCGCGACAGCGAATTTGTCGACAAGCTCGTCCACATCAACCGTGTCGCCAAGGTCGTCAAGGGCGGCCGGCGTTTCGGCTTTGCCGCGCTCGTCGTGGTGGGTGACCAGAAGGGCCGTGTCGGCTTTGGTCATGGCAAGGCGCGTGAAGTGCCTGAAGCAATCCGCAAGGCAACCGAGGCTGCGAAGCGAGAGCTGATTTTCGTGCCATTGCGTTCCGGTCGTACACTGCATCATGACGTTGAAGGCCGCCACGGTGCGGGCAAGGTCATCCTGCGTTCGGCTCCTGCAGGTACCGGCATCATCGCCGGTGGCCCGATGCGTGCCGTTTTCGAAACGCTGGGTGTGCAGGACGTTGTTGCCAAGTCGATGGGTTCATCGAACAAGTACAACATGGTTCGCGCCACTTTCGACGCTCTCAAGCACCAGATGCACCCCAAGGACATTGCAGCGCAGCATGATCAAATATGCCACGCTCCAGGCGCCGCAAGGATCCTGATCGGCGCTGACGAGTGATACCGCAGTTTGATTTGAATATGACGGGAGCCTGAAAATGGCCGCAACACAGAAGAAGATCACGGTTGAGCAGATCGGCAGCCCGCTTCGTCGCCCCGGCGAACAGCGCGCTACACTGATCGGACTTGGCCTGAACAAGATGAATCGTCGCGCTGAGCTGGATGATACGCCGGCTGTTCGCCATGATCCGCAAGGTCCAGCACCTCGTCCGCGTCGTCGACGAAGCCTGATTACTCTGGAGACTGACGAGATGAAACTGAACGAAATTCGCGGCAACGAAGGCTCGACCAAGGCGCGCAAGCGCGTTGGTCGCGGCATTGGTTCTGGTTCCGGCAAGACCGGCGGACGTGGCGTCAAGGGACAGAAGTCCCGCTCTGGCGTGGCGATCAACGGTTTTGAAGGTGGCCAGATGCCAATTTACCGGCGTCTGCCAAAGCGTGGCTTCACCAATGCCATGTTCACCAAGGACTTCAACGAAGTGTCGGTAGGCCGGGTGCAGGCTGCGGTCGAAGCCGGTCGTCTCGACGGCAAGGCAGTCGTTACCGAGGCCAGCCTCATTGCTGCCGGCGTTCTGCGTCGCGCGAAGCAGGGTGTGCGCCTTCTTGCAAATGGCGAAATCAATACCAAAATGACATTTGAAGTCGCTGGTGCCTCAAGGCAGCGATTGAAAAAGGTCGAAAAAGGCCAACAGTTCCGTAACCGTCTGCACACCGAAGCGGGAAGCCGAAGCCGAATAAGGCTGTCGGCCTCCCGCAGGCTACCCGCCGTGCGGATTTCCGGCGGCGGGCACAATCGTGACCGGAGAGCTTCATGGCATCTGCCGCTGAACAACTTGCATCGAACCTGAACTTCTCGGCTTTCTCGAAGGCTGAGGAACTCAAGAAGCATCGGTTTACGCTGGGTGCGCTTATCGTTTATCGCCTCGGCACCTATGTCCCTCTGCCCGGCATCAACCCTGAGGCGTATGCCCAGGCGTTTGGCCGCCGACAGGAGCGTGCTTGGCATGTTCAACATGTTCTCTGGCGGCGCGGTGCAGCGTCTGGCGATTTTCGCGCTCGGCATCATGCCCTATATCTCCGCTTTCATCATCATCCAGTTGATGACTACGATCGTTCCCTCGCTGGTTTCGTTGAAGAAGAGGAAGGCGAGCAGGGCCGCAAGGTCATCAACCAGTATACCCGCTATGGCACCGTTCTGCTGGCCACACTTCAGGCCTATGGCATTGCCGTGGGCCTGGAATCAGGCAATGGCATTGTTGCAGATCCGGGCTGGTTCTTCCGCATTTCAACCGTCATAACCCTCGTTGGTGGCACCATGTTCCTGATGTGGCTCGGGGAGCAGATCACAGCGCGCGGCATCGGCAACGGCATTTCGCTCATCATCTTCTCCGGCATTGTCGCGCATTTGCCGACAGCCCTTGCCGGCACCCTTGAACTGGGTCGCCAGGGCGCGCTTTCAACCGCGCTGATCCTCGCGATCCTGGCATTGGCTGTGATCGTGATCTTCTTCATCGTGTTCATGGAACGCGCCCAGCGCAAACTGCTGATCCAGTATCCCAAGCGCCAGGTCGGCAACCGGATGTTCCAGGGCGACACTTCGCATCTGCCGCTGAAACTGAACACTTCGGGCGTCATTCCGCCAATCTTTGCGTCATCGCTTCTCCTGCTGCCAGCGACTGCGGCCGGTTTTGCCAACCGCGAATCGATGCCGGAATGGCTGGCGACGATCACTGCAACGCTCGGCCATGGCCAGCCGGCCTATATGCTGATTTACGCGGCGCTGATTGCCTTCTTTGCGTTCTTCTACACCGCGATCGTCTTCAACCCGAAGGACACGGCGGACAATCTCAAGCGACATGGCGGCTTCATCCCCGGCATTCGCCCCGGTGATCGCACTGCCGAATATATCGATTACGTCCTGACCCGCATCACGGTCATTGGCGCGATCTATCTCATCATCGTCTGCTTGTTACCCGAATTTCTAATATCGGCGACCGGCGTTCCGTTCTATCTCGGTGGAACATCCCTTCTGATCGTCGTGAGTGTCACGATGGATACGGTCGCCCAGGTTCAGGGACATCTTCTGGCGCACCAATATGAGGGACTGGTCAAGAAGTCCCGGCTGCGCGGAGGAAAACGGAACCGATGAGACTGATATTGCTTGGACCGCCAGGAGCGGGGAAGGGGACCCAGGCGAAGCTGCTGCTCGACCACTACTCGATACCGCAGCTATCCACGGGCGACATGTTGCGCGAAGCAGTGGCTGCACAGACAGAGGTCGGCAAGCGCGCCAAAGCTGTAATGGACTCCGGCAAGCTGGTATCAGACGAAATCGTCAACGCCATTGTTTCCGAGCGTCTTGACAAGGAAGATTGCCGCAAGGGCTTCATTCTCGACGGCTACCCCCGCACGCTTCAGCAGGCCGATGCACTTGGCGAGATGCTGGCAGCCAAGGGTATTTCGCTCGACAGCGTAGTTGAACTCGAAGTCGATGATGACCAGTTGGTAGAGCGCGTTGCCGGTCGTTATACCTGCGCAAAATGCGGCGAGGGTTATCACGACACATTCAAGCAGCCGAGGGTTGCTGATACCTGCGACCGCTGCGGCAGCCACGAATTCAAGCGCCGTCCCGACGACAATGCCGAGACCATGCGCACCAGGCTTCAGGCCTATTACAAGGAAACATCGCCGCTGATTGGCTACTACTATGCCAAGGCAATGCTACGCAAAGTTGACGGAATGGGCGAGATCGGCGCAATTCACGCCGCGATCCGCAAGGTTCTGGACTGACGGTTTCGATAATTTGCAGGTGGGCGCTCTGGTTTTCCGTCTGCTTGACACAATGCTTGCAAATGCGTAAACGAAACGCACTTTGCACACAAGCAAGACCGGTTTTCGGTTTCCGCGAGGAAGCCGTGCCGGTCGTTTGATGCTTGAAAAGCATGAGAATCCCTGCATGGGCCGGTCTCCACCGGACGCAGGTCAACCCCAGCGCCGGATTTCCGGCCCATATGGAGAAGCAGAATGGCTCGTATAGCCGGTGTAAACATACCAACGAACAAGCGCGTCATCATCGCGTTGCAATACATTCACGGCATTGGCCCGAAGATCGCGAAAGAGATTGTCGACAAGGTCAGCATTGAGGCGGCGCGCCGCGTCAACCAGCTGTCGGACGCAGAAGTGTTGCAGATCCGTGAAGTCATCGACCGCGACTATCAGGTGGAAGGCGACCTTCGCCGCGAAACCTCGATGAACATCAAGCGTCTGATGGATCTTGGCTGCTATCGCGGCTTGCGCCATCGTCGTGGCCTGCCGGTTCGTGGCCAGCGCACCCATACCAATGCCCGCACCCGCAAGGGCCCGGCAAAGGCAATCGCAGGCAAGAAGAAGTAATTTTTCGCTCGCCCGCTTTGTCTGCGGTTCTAGTTGGAACGGCGGACAACGCGTCGCGATCGATTGATACGGTGTAGCCGCTGGAATTACGGCGGCGTGAAGATCGACAGAAAGGACTGACATGGCCAAGGAAGCCGCACGTGTTCGCCGTCGCGAACGCAAGAATATCTCTTCGGGCGTAGCCCATGTGAATTCAACCTTCAACAACACGATGATCACCATCACCGACGCACAGGGAAATGCGATTTCCTGGTCGTCAGCAGGTGCCCAGGGCTTCAAGGGTTCGCGCAAGTCGACACCTTATGCTGCCCAGATTGCCGCTGAAGACGCAGCCAAGAAGGCCCAGGAGCACGGCATGCGTTCCCTCGAAGTTGAAGTTCGCGGCCCTGGTTCCGGTCGTGAATCGGCACTGCGCGCACTGCAGGCAGCAGGATTCCAGATCACCTCGATCCGTGATGTGACATCGATCCCGCACAATGGTTGCCGTCCGCGCAAGAAGCGCCGCGTCTGATCCATTACCGACGCCTGCAACAAATCCGCATTGCAGACTGTCTTTGGGAACTCGCCACGAAGGGATGGTGGCAGTCCAACCTGAAGGGAAATACCCCATGATCCAGAAGAACTGGCAGGAATTGATCAAGCCGAACAAGCTTGAAGTAGCGTCAAGCTCGCCAACGAAATCCGTCATCGTCGCCGAACCGCTCGAACGCGGCTATGGTTTGACGCTTGGCAACGCGCTGCGCCGCGTATTGCTGTCCTCGTTGCAGGGCGCAGCGGTGATGGCAGTCCAGATCGACGGCGTTCTGCATGAATTTTCGTCCATTCCAGGTGTTCGAGAAGACGTCACCGACATTGTTCTCAACATCAAGGAAATCGCGATCCGGATGGAAAGCGACACGCCCAGGCGCATGGTCATCCGCAAGGAAGGCCCGGGCACTGTTACAGCTGGCGACATCCAGACCATCGGCGATGTCGAGATTCTCAACCCGGATCACGTCCTTTGCACGCTCGACGAAGGCGCGGAAATCCGCATGGAACTGACCGTGGCGACAGGCAAGGGCTATGTTCCGGCGGAGCGCAATCGCGCCGAAGATGCGCCAATTGGCCTGATTCCGGTCGACAGCCTCTATTCGCCGGTCCGCAAGGTCTCCTACAAGATCGACAATACCCGCGAGGGCCAGTATCTCGACTATGACAAGCTGACCATGACCATCGAGACCGATGGCTCGATCACGCCGGAAGATGCGATTGCCTATGCTGCCCGCATTGTTCAGGACCAGCTTTCAATTTTCGTCAACTTCGAGGAACCGGCCAAGGAAGTCGTCCACGAGGAAGTTGCGGAACTGGCATTCAACCCGGCGCTCCTCAAGAAGGTCGACGAACTCGAGCTTTCGGTGCGTTCGGCCAACTGCCTCAAGAACGACAACATCGTCTATATCGGCGACCTGATCCAGAAGACGGAAGCCGAGATGCTGCGCACGCCGAACTTCGGCCGCAAGTCGCTCAACGAGATCAAGGAAGTCCTGGTCAGCATGGGCCTGCACCTCGGCATGGAAGTCGAGGGCTGGCCGCCGGAGAACATCGAAGAGCTGGCCAAGCGCTTCGAAGAGCACTACTGAGCGGCGAGAGGCCGCCCGACAACGAGGAAATCGAACCATGCGTCACGGCAATGCCGGCCGGAAGCTGAACCGGACCTCCAGCCACCGCAAGGCGATGTTCGCCAACATGGCAGCCTCGCTGATTGAGCACGAACAGATCGTCACCACGCTGCCAAAGGCGAAGGAACTGCGTTCCATTGTCGACAAGCTGATCACGCTCGGCAAGCGCGGTGATCTGCATGCCCGCCGTCTGGCAATCGCACAGATTCGCGATGTCGAGCAGGCCAAGAAACTCGTCGAGGTTCTGGGACCCCGTTACAAGGACCGCAACGGCGGCTATACCCGCGTCCTCAAGGCCGGTTTCCGCTATGGCGATAATGCCCCGCTCGCAGTCATCGAGCTGGTTGATCGCGATACCGATGCCAAGGGTGCCAAGGACCGCGCCCGCATGGAAGCGATGGAAGCTGAGGGCGCATCCGCAGAATAATCTTTCCGTCAGGGATTGGTGAAAAGGCCGGGCAGGAGACTGTCCGGCCTTTTCTTTTGGAAATTCGACATTGAATCTTGCCGTCAATCCCTTACTTTTGCCATGCCCTGCTTCATACTGGGTCAGGGGTATTCATCGCTATTGCTGCTACAAGCCCAGGGAGGGCAGTTCATTGACGGTCCGTGCTATATCGGTTTTCAGTATTGTTTTCCTGCTGCTCGCTGGAATGTCCGGCCCCGCCCGTGCCGAATACGGCGTTGACGACATTTTCAAGGATGCTATTGGCAAATTGCTGAATGGCAGCAAGGATCAGCAGGGTGAAGACCGCCGCAGCGACCGGACCCGCGACCAGAACCGGGAACAGATACGCATTCCCGCAAGCCGGGCCGAAGTGCAGCTGTCCTTTTCACCGGTGGTCAAGAAGGTCGCCCATTCCGTCGTCAACGTCTATGCAGCGCGCCGCCAAACCCAGCGCTCACCTTTTGAAGGGGACCCGTTTTTCGAACGCTTCTTCGGGTCAGGCGTGTTTGGCCAGCCACAACAGCGCAACCAGAATTCGCTGGGTTCCGGTGTCATCGTCAGCGAGGATGGCGTCATCCTGACCAACAACCATGTCATTGAAAACATGGATGAAGTGAAAGTCGCATTGTCTGATGGACGCGAATTCGAATGCGATATCGTGCTCAAGGATCCCAAGTCTGACCTTGCTGTTCTCAAGGTGAAGGACAAGGTCAGGTTTGACCCGATCGAAGTTGCCGATTCCGATGAAGTCGAGGTCGGCGATCTTGTGCTCGCGATCGGCAATCCGTTCGGCGTCGGCCAGACCGTGACAAGCGGCATTGTTTCCGCCGTGTCCCGCTCGCTCGCAGGCGTTAATGACTATGGCTATTTTATCCAGACCGACGCGGCGATCAATCCGGGCAATTCCGGCGGCGCGCTTGTCGACATGAACGGACGTCTCATCGGGATCAATTCCGCCATCTATTCGCGCACCGGCAGTTCAGTGGGTATTGGCTATGCCATTCCCTCGAACATGACCAATGTGGTGCTGCGTTCATCCAAGACCGGGGCGAAGGTGGTTCGTCCGTGGATTGGCGCCGATTTCCAGAACGTGACCGCCGAGATTGCTGACAGCATTGGCATGTACCGGCCACGTGGCGCCATTGTCACCGCCGTCGTAAGCAATGGACCGTCGGAAAAGGCAGGTCTCAGGGTCGGTGATGTCGTGCTCGCCGTCAATGACCGTGAAATCGACGGTGCGGATGCACTTGGCTACCGTCTCGACACGGTGGGCACCGGGGGGCTGGCCGATCTGTCCATCATCCGGCGTGGCAAGCGCCGCATCATCAGCATTGCGCTCTCAGCCCCTCCGGAGACGGTGCCGCGCGACGAGATCACATTGCCGCGAAATTCGCCGTTGCTGGGTGCGAGGGTCGCCAATCTGTCGCCCGCAGTTGCAGTTGAGGCAGGAGTTCCCGCAGACAAGGACGGTGTGGTGGTGCTTGACGTGGAGCGTGGCTCGCCTGCTGCACAGAACGGCATTCGTCCCGGTGACCTGATGCGTGAGATCAACGGCATGAAGGTGGAGAATTCCAGGCAACTGGAGAAGCTTGTCACACAGCGACAGCGTGCCTGGCAGTTCGTTGTCGAACGCAGCGGTCGCTTGTTCGTGTTTGAGCGAAACGGGCCACTCTTCCGTCAGTATGCCCAATAGAAGGGTCAGGTAACCCTGCCATGAGCGACCTGTTTGGTGCGCCGGAAACGAACCGGAAGGACGAGGGGGACTTGGCCTTCC
Source organism: Nitratireductor sp. (assembly GCA_041397525.1). GTDB lineage: Bacteria > Pseudomonadota > Alphaproteobacteria > Rhizobiales > Rhizobiaceae > BOKV01. The sequence continues at coordinate 429,548 of JAWKWL010000004.1, read as the reverse complement.
GCCCGCTCGCAGACCGGCTGCGCCCAACCCGTCTCACCGATGTGCTGGGGCAGGAACACCTGACGGGTGAAAATGGTTCGCTATTCAGGATGATCCGCTCTGGAGCGCTTGGAAACCTGATCTTCTGGGGACCGCCCGGTACTGGCAAGACCACGATCGCGCGCCTGCTTGCGAATGAAACCGGGCTCGCCTTCGAACAGATTTCGGCAATCTTCTCGGGCGTTGCCGATCTCAAGAAAGTGTTTGAGTCCGCCCGCCTGCGCCGTTCGCAAGGACGCACCACCTTGCTGTTCGTCGATGAAATCCACCGCTTCAACCGGGCGCAGCAGGATTCATTCCTTCCGGTAATGGAGGACGGTACTATCGTGCTTGTCGGCGCCACGACAGAAAACCCTTCCTTCGAATTGAACGCAGCCCTGCTGTCGCGCGCCAATGTGCTGACCTTCAAGCCGCATGGCGAGGAAAGCCTGACCGGATTGCTGCTACGTGCGGAAGAGTTGACCGGCAAGGCACTGCCTGTAGACGAGGAGGCGCGCGCCGCCTTGATCCGCATGGCGGATGGGGATGGCCGCGCCATCCTGATGCTGGCCGAAGATGTCTGGCGCACGGCATGTGAGGGTGAAGTTTATGATGCCGAACGCCTGCAACAGATATTACAGCGCCGCGCGCCAATCTATGACAAGGGGCAGGACGGCCACTACAATCTGATATCGGCACTGCACAAGGCCGTGCGCGGATCGGACCCGGACGCTGCCTTGTATTATCTTTGCCGCATGCTGGATGCCGGTGAGGACCGCAGGTTCATTGCACGCCGTTTGATGCGGATGGCGAGTGAGGATATCGGACTCGCCGATCCGCAGGCGCTCGCCGTCACTTCGGCAGCGCGGGAAGCCTGGGATTTTCTGGGTGCGCCGGAAGGCGAATTGGCATTGGCGCAGGCATGTGTCTATCTGGCAACCGCTCCCAAATCCAATGCGCTCTACACCGCCTTCAAATCGGCCATGGCCGTGGCGCGCGAGCATGGCTCACTGCCGCCGCCCAAGCATATCCTCAACGCCCCTACCAAGCTGATGAAGGGGGAGGGATATGGCAAGGGCTATCGCTACGACCATGACGAACCCGATGCGTTTTCCGGACAGGATTATTTTCCGGAAAAGCTCGGACGACAGCGCTTTTATGATCCCGTAGAGCGCGGTTTCGAGCGCGATATCCGCAGGCGTCTTGAATGGTGGGAGAAATTGCGGCGCGAGCGGGGCGAGCTTTGAATTGACAAGGGTCAAGGCGGGCGGGCTCGCGGGCAGGCACTTTGATGTCAACAAAGGAGGCCTGCATGAAACAGTTTGTTACAGCTACCGCACTTGCTGCATTTGTCGCGTTTCCCTTCCATGTAAACCCGGTATCCGCGCAATCAGCGGATCCGTCATGGCTTGACGATCTCAAGGAACAGATCGCCATCGTCGAGCAATGCGAGGTCAGCTATTACCTCAACATGCGTGAAGGCAAACTCGGTGCCGACCTTACCTTCGAAGCGCGCGTCCAATGCGTGGACGGACGCATGTTTGATGCATCGCGCATCGGTGAGAACACCGCATTCACCTTCAAGCGTTGTGAAATCCGGGTCTGTTGATCCGCCAGCCGACCTGCCGGATAGGGTCAACTCCCGAGCAGTCTTTCCAATCGCCGGTCGAGCTCGACTTCTATTCGCCGCAGCGTATCGCTCAACGGCTGGATGACTGCAGCAACGGGTTGCAACCTCCGCCTTACGGAAAGGCCGTGGATCCAGCATCCAAGCAGGAACGCTCCACACAGCATGGAAAGTAATGCAGAAATCTGCGGGGCAAGTACCGGATTGGCTCCAAGCACCATCGCACGGATATTGTCCAGCCCTGCAACCAGGGCTCCAGCAGTCGCAGCAATGCCAAGCGATTTGCGCAAGGCGCCCGTTGAGCGTCGCTCCACAAATGTGGCGAGGCGCTTGCGGAATTCCTTCAACTCGTCTCGCCGGACGATGAGTGTTCGATTGGCGACGACACCCAACTCGGACAGAAGAGCCGACTTTTCGCGCGCGGCCAGGATCACGTCTTCAATTTCATGGCCGTCCAGCGTGGGAGTCCTTGTGCCGAAGATCTTGGCAGTCGTAGCGGCTGTCATTCGTTCGAACTGCCTTCGCGTTGTGCAACATGAATCATGGTTGGTCTGCTGACCCTTTCGCGCGCAAGGTCGAATATGGAATCGCGCAACATGTCGATCTCGCCTTCCTGCCGCAGGAATAGCGCCACTAGCAGTCCGGTGCCGATGGCGGGGGCAAATATCGCCAGATGGGTCAGGATGTTCAGCATTACACGCTCCGTGATCTCACCAGCTGCCGGTGGACGGTGCAACAAATCTCGCCCGACGCCCGAAAGCTGACATGGGCTTTGACACTTCATCGCAATTCGTTTCTAACACGACAAAATTGATCGATGGTTACTGGCAGGCCTGCATGCAACATCTTGTACTGGTAGCAATTGGCGGAGCACTTGGCGCATCGGGCCGCCACCTTGCCAATCTGGCAGCCCTTAGGCTCGCCGGCCCGCATTTTCCTTGGGGGACCATGTTCGTCAACATTGCCGGTTCGCTCGCAATTGGCTTGTTCATAGGTTGGCTGACCCGCAGGACCGGCGGCACATCGAATGAACTTCGGCTGATTGTGGCTACCGGCTTTCTGGGCGGCTTCACCACGTTTTCCGCGTTTTCACTTGATTTTGCAGTGCTTTGGGATCGCGGTGCAGTGACCGGCGCAATCGCCTATGCGCTGGCCAGCGTTTTCTTCGCCTTGTTTGCTGTATTCGCGGGGCTTTGGATCATGAGGGTGTCAGCATGAGTGCCGGGGTCGAAAGTCGCATCGTGGAGGGTGAGGAGGCGGGAATGCGCCTCGACCGCTGGTTCAAGCTGCATTTCCCCGGTCTCGGCTTTACGCCCTTGCAGAAACTGTTGCGTTCGGGCCAGATCCGCGTCGATGGCGGCAGGGTCAAGACCGATACCAGGCTTCTCAAGGGACAAACAGTGCGCCTGCCGCCAATGGTGACGAGCCTTGCTGCCGGGGATCGCGAGGACCTTGCCAGTTCCGGCAAGCCGCTTACATCCGGCACGATTCGTGACCGCAATGACGCGGAAGTTCTCAACGCGATGATGCTTTATGAAGACAAGAAGGTCTATGTCTTCAACAAGCCGGCTGGGCTTGCGGTGCAGGGTGGCTCGGGTATCAACCGCCATGTAGACATGATGCTTGAGTCTTTCCGTAGCCAGAAGGGCGAGAAGCCCCGCCTTGTCCATCGTATTGACCGCGACACCACCGGAATTCTCGTGGTGGCAAAGACCCGTGGCGCTGCGGTGTCGCTGACCAAATCCTTCCGCCATCGCGACACTGAAAAAACCTATTGGGCAATTGTCAGGGGCGTGCCGCGCAAGCGCGAAGGACGGATTTCAACCTGGCTTGTCAAGGAAAAGACACCCGATGGTGACCGCATGCGCGTGGCACGCCACGGCGAGCCCGATACAGATCACGCTGAGAGTTTCTACCGGGTCATTGCGACCGCCGGACAAAACCTTTCCTGGGTCGAATTGAAGCCGGTATCGGGGCGAACCCACCAATTGCGGGTGCACATGGATTCGATAGGTCATCCCATTATCGGTGATCCGAAATATTTCAGCACCGAGAACTGGGAATTTCCTGGCGGTATCCAGAAACGCCTGCATCTGCATGCAAGGCGTATCCGGGTTCCCCATCCCGATGGCGGGATGCTCGATGTAACTGCGCCCCTGCCGCCGCACATGGTGCAGACCTTCAACCTGCTGGGCCTCGATGAAGCCGACGGCGACGAGGAAAACTGATGCGGCTCATTTTGTTTGATGTCGATGGCACGCTGCTCGACAGTGCTGCACTGATCCATGCCTGCATGTGCGACGCCTTTGCAGGTTTTGGCCTGGCGGAGCCAGGACCTGAAGCAAGCCGCGCAATCATCGGCCTGACCCTGGACCGCGCCATAGCAACCATCCTTGATCGCGAGATTGACGATGAGGTCAATGCCTTGGTCGTGCGTTACAAGGAAGTCTGGCTGGACAATGTCGGCAAGCCGGAACTGCAGTCGGCGTTTTTCAGTGGCATGCTGGAACTTGTGCACGAATTGGCGGCCAGGGACGACTTGTTGCTCGGCATGGTGACCGGAAAATCCCGCCGGGGTGTCGTGAGGTTATTGGACCAATACGGATTGCATGGCCATTTTGTCACGACGCGAACCGCTGATGATTGCCCCTCAAAGCCACATCCCGCGATGGTATTGGAATGTTGCGCCGAAACCGGCATGGATGTCGCCAACACAATCGTCATTGGTGACACCAGCTATGACATGGAAATGGCCCGCTCGGCCGGTGCGCTGGCAATCGGTGTGGCATGGGGCTATCATCCACACGAAGCCCTGCTCGCCTCGGGCGCATCGGTGATTGCGCCTTCTGCCGCTTCAATCCCCGGGCTTCTCGAAACCCTTCTGCCGCGCCAGAACGTTATTTGAGACTGGAATTGACCATGCGTGAAATTCTCGAAAACCTCGAATATTCTGAGGATCCCGGCGATCCGGTCAAAAAGGCCCAACTCGCCATGCGCACGCCTCTGCCGAAACGGTTTTACAAACTGGCAAGCGTTGCGGAAACCGGTGGCGGCTTCACCATCCATCTTGACGGCAGGCCGGTGCGCACGCCTTCGCGCAGTCCGCTGCTGCTTCCTTCGAAGGCTGCAGCCGAGCTGATTGCCGCCGAATGGCAGGCCCAGGAAACCGAAGTCAACCCGGCCCTGATGCCGGTAACCCGTATCGCCAATTCTGCGATAGACGGCATTGCCCCCGATCCGCAGGCCGTGATTGACGACATTGTCAAATTCGCAGGCAGCGACCTCCTGTGCTACCGCGCCAACGCTCCGCGGGGCCTTGTCCAGCGCCAGGCCGAATTGTGGGACCCGGTGATTGCCTGGTATCGCGACCAGCACAAGGCCAATTTCATCCTGTCGCAGGGAATCAGTCATTGTGACCAGCCGCCCGAGGCGCTGGCGATCATGACGCAGCTTGTTTCGGCTTTTGCCGAGCCGCTGGCGCTGGCCAGCCTGCATGTGATTACCACGCTGACTGGATCAGCCCTTCTGGCTGTGGCACTGGGCGAGGGCAGGCTGTCGCTTGACGAAGCCTGGGCTGCAGCCCATGTTGACGAGGATTGGAACATCCGGCAATGGGGTGAGGACGAGGAAGCCTTGCGTCGGCGTGAAGCCCGGTTTGCTGAAATGGGTGCTGCTGCAAACCTGCTTGCCGCACTGGGGCAGGGAAAATGATCCTCTCACAGGCCGGGCGCTCGTATATCCCGGTCTGGCTGCTGATTACGCTGGCCCTTGCGCAACTGCACTGGCAGCCAAAAAGCATTTGATGTCATCAGCTTGAGGCTGGTTTCGGAATCAGTTTCTGATCCATGATGCTGAACCGCACCGTTGAATCGGTATGTGTACTGCCGCTCCAAAAAGCTTTACCCAAACTTAACCGCGTTCCTTCGCCAAATATCAAAACTGCTGCGTTAGCTTCCCCGCGATTAGGTCAGCCGGACCCGGACTGGATACTGTGGGACAAGTGGGACGCCGGAGATCATGAAGGGACAAGCCATGAATCAGCATCACCACGGGCATAGCAGCCGTAACAAAGCGCATGATTTTTCCGGACTGCTGGAAAATCCCGACCGCATCACTGACCGGGACGTGCTTTATTTCCGTCGCGAGGTCTTTCGCGATGGCGTTGTCTCGCGCGCGGAAGCTGATGCGATCTTCGCCATGGACAACGCGGTTGCCGAACGCTGCGATCAATGGCGCGACTTCTATGTCGAGGCATTGAGCGAATACGCAGTCAATCAGCAAGAGCCTCGTGGCTATGTCAGCGTTCCCAATGCTGAATGGCTTGTTGAACGCGTTTCCCACGACGGACGCATCGATTCGCTCAGCGAGCTGGAATTGTTGGTAAAGGTGATCTCGAAGGCACAGCATTCTCCCGAAATGCTGGTGCGCTTCGTTCTGGAAACGGTTGCCCGCAGCGTCATCGATGGCGAAGGGCCGCTGGCCCGGGGGCGCCAGCTGACTCCAGGTGTGATCGGCGAACCGGAAGTCGAGCTGATCCGCCATGTGCTTTATGCTTTCGGGGGAGAGCAGGGGCTTTCGATCTCGCGCGCTGAAGCCGACATTCTCTTTGATATCAATGACCGCACCGTTGAGGCGGAAAATCACCCTGCCTGGCGTGAGCTCTTCGTCAAGGCAATAGCCAACCACCTGATGGCCGCAGCCACCTATAAAGCGCCCCCGAGGACAGTGGCGCTTGCCCGCGAGGAATGGCTTGAAGAGCCATCGCAGGGCGTGGGTTCCCTGCTGATGGGTGCAGTGACCGGCTTCGGCCAATTGTTCTCCGGCGCAATCCTTGGTGACATTGTTGATTCGCACACCCAGATCGAGCGTGCATGGGCCGAGCGCAATGAGAGGATGGAAGCAAGCGAAGAGCTGAACGCCGTCATCGAAGACCGCGAAGCCGAATGGCTGATCGACCGGATTTCGCATGACGGACGCATGCACGAAAACGAGAAGGCGCTGCTTCGTTTCATCCGCGACGAAAGCCCGGACATTCACCCAAGCCTCAAGCCATGGCTTGAAAAAGTCGCCTGAGCCGAATTTTCCACTCCGGATTTGGTGTTTCCCGAATTTGTGTGGCCGGTCACTCGACCGGTCCAAAAAACCTGCTGAAATTGCGCTTCAGCGCGATGTCGAGATCATCCATGCCGACAGGCAGACCGAGGTCCACCAGGCTGGTCACGCCATGGCCTTCGACGCCGCAAGGCACGATGCCTGAATAATGTGCCAGATCCGGCTCCACATTGATGGCAATGCCGTGAAACGTGACCCAGCGCCTGATCCGGATGCCGATCGCTGCAATCTTGTCTTCGCGCATCGTGCCGTCCTGCAGCGGTGGCTTTTCAGGTCTGGCGACCCACACCCCAACGCGATCCTCGCGCCGCTCCCCCCTGATGTTGAAATCGGCAAGGCTCGCGATCACCCAGTCCTCAAGTGCCGCCACATAGGCCCGCACATCCTGCTTGCGCCGCTTCAGGTCGAGCATGACATAGGCAATGCGCTGTCCTGGGCCGTGATAGGTGTATTCACCACCGCGCCCGGTCTGGAATACCGGAAACCGGTTTCCTTGAAGGAGGTCTGATGGTTGCGCGCTTGTTCCCGCGGTATAGACCGGCGGGTGTTCGACCAGCCAGACCAACTCGTTCATTATTCCGGCTTGGATGTCCGCAACCACGGCCTCCATTTGGTCCACAGCCTCGGCATAAGGCGTCAGCCTGTCGCTCCGTTTCCAGGTGACAGCAGCCCCAGGCAGGGACGGGTGCATGCTAGCAGTGATGCGCTCGCGCGTGGTTTGCGATGAGGGTGAAGGGGTAAGGGTATCCATGGCAGGCAATTTGCGCCCGCATGCCCGGTTTTGCAACTGTGCGCATTGCAAGCTTTTTTCACTGAGCTGCCCGATAAGCCTTGTTTCACGGCAATGCATTTGCTACATGCCCCCAGCCGGGAGCAATGGCGGGTTCGCCTTGCCCCTCCCCACATGCGGTCGTGGCGGAATTGGTAGACGCGCAGCGTTGAGGTCGCTGTCCTTTAACCGGGGTGGAAGTTCGAGTCTTCTCGACCGCACCAGACCAAAAAAGCCGACGGGAAACCGTCGGTTTTTTTGCATGACTGGCGGAATTTGTCCCGGTTCAGCTGCGTGATCGGAATGAATTGATCAGATTGTTTCCACCGCCCGGTTGCCGCGGAGCGGCTTCGCGATCCGGCCATGGACGCGGCGCGAACATCGGCTCTGAAGCCCGGGGTGTGTCACGCTCTTCGAAAACGGGTGGCCGGGATGATTCCGGCTGGCGTGGTGCTGCCTGCTGCGGGTGCATGCGTTGTTGTGGCATTGTCATGCTGTTTTGCAGGCGCGGGGCAGGGCCGTCGCCGCGCTGCGGCAGCGGCGGGTCACCCGCCTGGCCAGTCTGCGTCATGAAGCTTTCTTCCTCACGGTCGCGACCACCAGGTTGCCTTGTGTCTGCGTCGCGCATGCGAAGGATCACGGATGCGACATCAATTTCAAGGCCGTTGCGGACCTTTTCCTGCATCTCGTAGATATGGCTGCCCGGCAGGTTTTCCTTCGAAATGGTCTCGAAGGTCAGCCGCATTGGCGTTTTCAGTGCTTCACCGAAAGCTATCGCTTCCCGGTTGGCGATGGACGCAAGGAAGGCGACTGAGCTCTGCGCGCCATTGGTCATGGCACCGCCGATGATCTTCTGGTCGGCCTGGTTTGACAGCCGCATGGCAAAAACAGTGTTGCACTGGGAAAGGATAGTCGGGTCAAGTTCGCTCGGACGCTGCGTGATAATGCCCAGGTAAACCCCGTATTTGCGGCCTTCCTTTGCGATGCGCGCAATTGACTGTCGCGTTGGCCAGAAGCCGGCGTCCGGATCGGCAGGAATGTAACGGTGCGCTTCTTCGCACACGACCAGGGTCTGGATGCCGCCCTGTGAATTCATGGCAAGGTCAAACGCCAACCGGCACAAAACTGCAGCAACCGAGCTTACCACTTCCGATGGCAGGCCCGACATGTCGATCACGCTGATCGGTTTCTCATTGTGGGGAACGCGGAATATGTCGGCCACGATTTCCACCATGCGGTCACCGCCGGTATTGGCTGATCCGAACATGAACGCGAAACGCGGGTCACGTGATATCGATGTCAAACGGTCGCGCAGGGATTTCAGGATCGGCCGGTCTGCCTTGCCGTCGAGCAATCCCAGTTTCTCGTCGATGATCTTGAACAGGTCGATCATCCGGTAAGGCACCGGGGAATCAGCGGTGTACCCGGTTTTCGAGGTGCCTTTGCGCATCAGCGAGGCGGTACTGGCACCATTGCTGCCTTCGGCATAGCGTTCCTTGGCTTCCGCCACGAGGTCGCGCAACATTTCCGCTTCTGCCTCAACGCCCTTCTGGCCACGGAATACCACCTCCGTGAACTCGTCGAACATGAAAAACCAGAACGGCAATTGCAGATTCGTCGAATCCTTCACCACCGATTCATTGGCAAAGGCTGCCGTGAACTCGTTGTGCGGATCGAGAATGAGTACTCTGATATCCTTGCGCTTGCCGATGACCTTGCGCAGAATCAGGGACACGGAGGTCGATTTGCCAACCCCGGTAGAGCCGACCACCGAGAAATGCCGCGTCAGCAGTTTGTCGAGGTCGATCTTGGCGGCGATGCTCGATTCCTGCGTCAGGCTGCCAACTTGAATCGTGTCATCGGATTCGTTCTGGTAGATCGCTTCCAGATCGTTTGCCCGGATACGATGGCCGATTGAGCCCATCCTGGGGTAATTGGCGATACCGCTGGAGAAAGACGCATTGTGTTCATCGCGCTGGGTGATTTCGCCGACCAGTTCGATATGCACCAGAACGGCGTTTTCACCTTCCTCCGCCCATTGGGATTCATGCGATTCGACCTTGTAGGTTTGACCTACAACACGGTTGGGTCCTTCCCAGATCGAAACGAGCTGGCCAACCGCCCAATAATTTTCCATGTGCTCGACGTCAGGGTTCACATGGGCCATCAAGATGGCGCGCTGGCCGTCGCAATGCACGACATAGCCCTGTGTACGCTTGCGATGTTCAAGACCTGGAACTGGCGGTTCGTTACCGGTCACGGACCGCAATAATGGTTGATTGGTCATGAAAGCCCCCAAATTCGGCTATAATATACAATCTGGAAACTTAACGACTGGTGTCCGCCATTGGTGAAGAAACCACCTCAATCATGAAGCGATTTTGAAGGACACTGCACGGAACCAGACAGAAAAAACCTTTCCATCCCCTTGGGGTTCGGCAATTCAACCGCTATCTGGGTGATAATGGTTTGATTTCAGATTCCGCAAACAGGTTCAACAGGGGTAGTCATGCAACTGACAATCAACGGAAAGTCCATCGATGTGGGCGATGATCCGCAAATGCCGCTACTTTGGGCATTGCGAGACATCGCCGGGCTCAAGGGGACGAAATTCGGATGCGGGGTGGCGGCTTGTGGCGCATGCACCGTGCATGTCAACGGTGAGCCGGTGCGTTCCTGCCAAACCCTTGTGGGGGATGTCAGTGGCGAGGTGACCACGATTGAGGGCATCGGAACGCTGGAGAGCCTTCACCGCGTCCAGCAGGCCTGGATAGACGAACAGGTTCCACAATGCGGCTATTGCCAATCCGGTCAGATCATGTCCGCAGTGGCACTCCTTGCGGAAAAGCCCAATCCTACTGATACCGAAATCGATGAAGCCATGAGCGGGAACCTGTGTCGTTGCGGCACCTATCCGCGCATCCGCGCCGCCATTCGCCGCGCAGCTACCGTTGAGGGGGCCTGATCATGGGCATTGCAAAGATCGCCAGGCGCACATTTCTCGTCGGTGCTGCCGCAGTCGCGGGTGGCGTTGCCTTCGGGTATTATTATGTCAGCCGGGATTATCCCAACCCGCTGGAAAAGGACATCGCCTCCGGCGAAACCACCTTCAACCCCTTTCTGAAAATCGCCACCGACAATACCATCACCATCATCGCGCCTCGTGCAGAAATGGGGCAGGGCGTGCAGACCTCGCTCGCCGCGCTTCTGGCCGAGGAGCTTGACGTTGACCCGTCGAAAGTGAAGGTCGAACACGGCCCCGGCAGTTTCGCCTATTACAATTCGGCAATGCTGGAAGATGGCGGACCATTCCCGTCTTTCGATGAGGGCTTCCTTGCTGAAACCATGCGCTCGGCCGCCTATCCATTGTCCAAGGTCCTGGGTTTGCAGGTAACCGGCGGCTCGTCCTCAATCCGTGACGGATATGAAAAGATGCGCATGGCGGGATGCGCCGCGCGCCACATGCTGCTCGCTGCCGCAGCAGCAAATCTGGGCGTTCACGCTGAAAGCCTGGAAACCGGAAATGGCGAGATCCGTGATCCGGCTTCCGGCAAGAGTATCACCTATGGCGAACTCGCCGGCGAGGCGCTCAAACATGCACCGCCCTCTGACATGAAACTGCGTGGCAAAGCCGATTGGAAGTTCCTCGGCAAGCCGGTCGCACGGGTCGATATCCCGGCAAAGGTCACCGGTACAGCGCAATTCGGTATTGATGTCGATCTTCCCGAGATGCTCTACGCCACGGTCCGGATGTCACCGCGTTTCGGTTCAAGGGTTGCCACCGTATCAAGCGATGCGGCTTTGGCTGTTCCCGGTGTGATCAAGGTAGTCCCGGTGGAAACCAATCAGGGCAGCGGTTTCGGCGTTATCGCCAGTAACACCTGGGCGGCATTCAAGGGCGCGGAAGCGCTCGATATCGTTTGGGGCGAGGCCAACTATCCGCTCGACAGCAAGGCGATGTTTGATGAACTTGCGGGCAAGCTCAACAGCGAGCCATCCTTCTCCCTGCGCAACGACGGCAATGCCGAAACTGAATTTGCCGATGCGCCGCGTGATGAGGTCATCGAGGCCGAATATCAGGCGCCATGGCTCGCCCATGCCTGCATGGAACCAATGAACGCGACCGCGCAATGGAAGGACGGTGTGCTGGACATCTGGGCTCCCAACCAGGCACCGACCATCATCCAGATGACGGCAGCGCCGCTCGTTGGCGTTGAGGCGGGCGACGTCCGCGTTCATACGACATTCCTTGGCGGCGGTTTTGGCAGGCGCGCTGAGGCCGATTTCCCGCTCTATGCGGTGCAGATAGCCAAGGAAACCGAGGGCAGGCCGGTGAAAGTGACCTGGACGCGTGAGGAAGACATGCGCCACGACACCTATCGCCCTGCTGCCATGGCAAAGATGCGCGCGCGCATCGTCAAGGGTGAGGGCCCGTCTGCGGTTGACATCAAGGTCGCATCGCCATCCATTCTCAAGAGTGTGATGAAGCGGACCTTCCCGTCGATTTCCCCGATGGGGCCGGACAAGACAGTCACCGAAGGCGCACATGACCAGCCCTACAGTATCGACAATTACAGGGTTACCGGACATGTCAGCGATCTGCCGATCCCGGTCGGTTTCTGGCGCTCGGTCGGCAATTCCTACAACGGCTTCTTCCATGAAGGTTTCATGGATGAAGTTGCTTCCGCCGCTGGCGTTGATCCTCTGGAAATGCGCCTGAAACTGATGGCTGATTACCCGGCTGCAACCGGGGTCCTGAAGCGTGTCGCGGAAATGTCGGGCTGGGGTTATGAACTGCCAAAGGGCAGGGGCATGGGCATTGCGCACACATTGTCCTTCGGCTCATGGGTGGCGCAAGTTGTCCAGGTGCGTGACACTGCTGACGGTATTCGCATTGAGAAAGTCTGGTGTGCCATCGACATCGGGACTGCCATTGATCCCGCGATCATCAAGGCGCAGATGATGTCGGGCATCATTTTCGGCCTGTCCTCGGCCATGGGCCAGGAGATCACCTTTGCCAATGGCGAGGTTGAGCAGGCCAACTTCCCCGATTATGACGCCATGCGGATGAACCAGTGTCCGGCAATTGAAGTCGAGGTGCTGGAATCCTGGCACAAGATGGGCGGTGCCGGTGAACCCGGAACCCCGCCGTCAATACCTGCACTTGCCAACGCCATCCACGCGGCCACTGGCAAGCGCCTGCGCACTCTGCCATTCTCCAGGGAAGTCAGTTTCGCCTGACGGCGGGATCCGACTGGGGTGTTTTGTATGCAACGGGCCGGGAGACCGGCCCGTTTCCTTTTGTGTCCTGACCCTGTCACGCGGCCAACATTATTTTGGCGACCCCTTTGCCCCCGCTTGCGCACTGGGATAGGTATTGGACGAACTGCCTTTGACGCGGAATGACGCATGGAAAGCCAGACGGAACACGACTTGGCCGTGAAGCCCTCTGAAATGGAAGCCCCGGTTGGCCAGGGCATCTATGACGAGGACGGCTACGTGCGTTCCGATTACCAGGAGCGAATAGGCGAATATCTCGAAAACGGCGATGGAGACGCTCTGCGTGCGGCCATCGAGCCGCTGCATGAGGCGGAACTAGGCGATCTTCTCGAAGCGCTTGATTCTGCCCAGCGCGCTGCACTCGTGCGTCTTGCCGGTGACAGTTTTGACCTCACAGCCCTGACCGAGGTTGATGAGGCGGTCCGCCTCGAAATCATCGACGCGCTACCCAATGACAAGATTGCAGAAGCCGTTCAGGAACTCGATTCGGATGACGCGGTCTACATTCTCGAGGACATGGAGCAGGAGGATCAGGACGAGATCCTTGCCGCCCTTCCATTCGAGGAAAGGCTCAGGCTGCGTCGCTCGCTTGATTACCCCGAAGAAAGTGCCGGCCGGCGCATGCAGACAGAGTTCATCGCTGTGCCACCGTTCTGGTCGGTAGGGCAGACGATCGACTACATGCGCGACGACACAGACCTGCCGGACCGTTTCCACGAAATCTTCGTGGTGTCGCCAACCTTCGAATTGCTGGGGTCAGTGGCCCTTGACCGGATATTGCGCACGGGTCGCAAGGCACGGGTCGAGGAGATCATGGGGGAAACCCGCCACGCCATCGAGGCCGATCTCGACCAGGAAGAGGCCGCGCGGCTGTTCGAGCGCTATGACCTTCTGTCCGCGGCCGTTGTTGACGATGCCAAGCGCCTTGTCGGAGTGCTGACCATCGACGACATGGTTGACGTCATCCATCAGGAAGCCGACGAGGACATCAAGCGCCTTGCCGGTGTCGGCGACGAAGAACTTTCCGACTCCGTCTGGGAGATTTCCAAGTCTCGCTTCCTCTGGCTTTTCGTCAACCTGCTGACCGCGATCCTTGCTTCCGCCGTCATCGGCATCTTCGGTGTAGCAATTGAAAAAATGGTGGCCCTCGCCGTGCTCATGCCCATTGTCGCTTCCATGGGCGGCAATGCCGGCACCCAGACCATGACCGTTGCCGTTCGTGCTCTGGCGACCCGGGACATCGACAGCTACAACGCACGTCGCATCATTTTCAGGGAAATTCGGGTCGGCTTGTTCAATGGCCTGGTCTTTGCCGTGATCATCGGCGCGGTGGCAGCACTCTGGTTTGACGATGCCCAGATTGGCGGCATCATCGCCGTTGCCATGGTGTTCAACATGGTCTCGGCAGCGCTCGCGGGCATTTTGATCCCCATCGTCCTCGATCATTTCGAGATCGACCCCGCCGTCGCCTCAAGCGTGTTCGTGACGACGGTCACGGATGTCGTGGGCTTCTTCGCGTTTCTGGGATTGGCGGCCTGGTGGTTTTCGATATGACCGGTTATTCGATCGGTGCATAGGCCCTTGGCTGTACGGCGACGCCGGTGGCAGCGGTATAGGTGTAATCGACTGCAACCGGGCCGATATCCATTGGATAGGTGCTGATCTGGTGCAGGATGCGCTGATGAACTTCCTCATTGTCGCCCAGCGCAATATGCGTCGTCGTATAGGCAAACTGGTTTTCAATTGTTTCGGTATTGCCCTTCATCAGGCGGATCTTGTCGCGCAGGCATCCTGGCAGGTTGCAGATGAAATTGTCGACCCGGCGCACGTTCTTGGTGATCGGCGCCAGCGGCAGTCCGTCGAGGATGCCGAGATAGCTGACCGGAATTCCTTCCTTGTCGAGCTGCGCCACCATGCGGGAAAGCATGTTGGCCCCGAAGGAAATGCCGATGAGATTGATTTCGATATTGGGATTGCGCCTGTAGGCGGCGCGGACATCGTTCATCACCTTGGGCTGGATGACCGCCAGACCTTCCGCCGGCCCGATATAGGAATACAGGTCAGAGCCCGGAATTTTCTTCTTCAGATTGGCAAATCCATAGCCGACAAAGGGCACGGCACTGCCGAACCCGTTAATCAACCAGGTCTTTGATTCCACTTGCTGCGCACTGGCCGAATTTGCCATTGCTGCGGCCAGCGCAACTGCTGCTGTGATGGATTTCAAGCGCATTGCCTTATCCGTTCCTTGGCCCGTTATATTCCCCCGGAACCAGTATGAGGACAACTGCGTTAATAGTGTCTAAAGCGACGATTTTAAGGCATGTGACAGTTTTTCATCACTATCCGAAACGATTTGGCCCTGCCGTGCCCTTTCCTGTGAGCCAATATACCAATGGCAGCACCGTGAGCGCCATCCAGGCCGGCTTGTCATGGTCGTGAACGCGCCGGATGATCAGCCCGATCAGCGGAATGAAATTGAGCGCCAGCCAGGCATTGGAAAAGTAGCGAGGTACACCTTCCTCTCCCGGCAGGTAATCGAGCCATTCCGCAACGGTCGACAAATCGAACTGCAAAAGTCCTATCCAGGCCAGGATGGCAAAGCCCAGCCAGAACCAGAAATCACGCCGGTTCGAACGGCCTGAAAAGTTGAAGTAGTTGCGATAGGCTGCAGCCACGGAACGAAAAAATGACATTGCGCATCCCTGTCGGGTCTGGGGAGGGGGTTGGTGCGCCACAACACGGCTAGGCGACTTGCTCGAATCGAAGTGGTGCCCCTGTCCGGCTGCCAGCTTAAAGGCAGCAGCAAGCCCTTGCAAACAACTGTGGGCTCCCGGGTCGCTCAATTGACTTTTACGTAAATACCTCTAACAGGAAATGAGAAGGTTTTTCAACGCGCGGACTGCCGCGTATTGCCTTGATGACAATTGCGATGCGGTCCGGTTTCGATTGCCAACGGAACGGGACTGATCTGCCGGGAATATCTGATATGTCTGCAAAGACCGAGAGCACCGAATATTTCACGATTACTGAGCTGACCCGGGAATTCGGTATCTCGACCCGCACCATCCGCTTTTACGAGGACGAGGGGCTGATCAAACCGGTCCGCCGTGGGCGTACCAGGTTGTTCCGCCCTGCTGATCGCCGCTTGCTGATGATGATCCTGCGCGGAAAACGCCTTGGCTTTTCGATTGCGGAAATCCGTGAGATTCTCAACATGTACCGCTCACCTCCCGGCGAGGAAGGGCAGATGCGGCTGTTGATGAAGCGGGTCTCCGAACGTCGCCGTGAACTTGAGCAAAAACGCCGCGACATCGAGGATACCTTGCGCGAACTTGAACAGGTCGAGGATGCCTGCCTTGCCCGCCTGGCTGAATTGGGAGTCAGCCGCTAGTCGGGGTCATATCCAGCGCCGGACCCGCTTCCTGTATTCGCGCCATGCCTTGCCGAACTTGTGCTCCAGATGCGCCTCTTCGCGCTCGATACCCAGTTTCTGTTCGAGCCAGGCGGCAATGAACGCTGCAATCGGAAACCAAAGATTACCGAGCGCCAGACCAAGCCCCGTGACCACAATGAAATTGGCGAGGTAGATCGGGTTGCGGGATACAGCGAAGGGGCCGTCGGTAACAAGATGGTTTGCCGCGCGATGTGGCAATATGTTGGTCCGTGCCCTTTGCATGGCTCGAAACGCAAGGCCATAGATCAGCAGGGCAACAGCGACGGCAATGATCCCCACGCCCTGCAGGATGTCGCGCGCCATTCCTGATGCCCAGGGCAGCGCGAAAATGCGCCCCGCCAGCCAGGCAAGAACGATGGAAGCAACCAGAATGATGGGTGGCCAGGGAATTGTATTGGGCGTCTCGTCGGTATTCTTCATTGCACTTTGCCGGTTTGCCTGCATTTGATGCTCTCGGTACGAAACAGAAACCTACAGCGGAGCGACCTCGCGTGACAATCACCATTCGCAAGCCCCTGCAAAAAGACCGCAAGAACTGGCAGCTTTTGTGGAAAGGCTATCAAAATTTCTACGACGCGGACCTGTCAGCCGGTACGGACGCATTGTGGCACAGGCTCATGAATGCCACAGGCGACGGCCCCTATTGCCTGGTGGCCGATGCCGGCAATGGTCAGCTGGCTGGCTTCACCCATTACCTTTATCACGCCACCACCTGGTCCGAAGCCCGACGCTGCTATCTCAACGACCTGTTCACCAGCGAGGCAGCCCGTGGCAAGGGGGTGGGCAGGGCGCTGATCGAGGCGGTCTATCGCGAGGCGGATGCTGCCGGGGCCGGACAAGTTTATTGGCTTACCCAGGAATTCAACCATACAGCCCGCAAGCTTTATGACAGCATTGCCAAGGTGACACCGTTCATCAAATACGCCCGCTGAGTTTCAATGCTGCATAGAGCAGCGCGATCATCACCGGTTGGTGCAGCAGGTAGTAGGCGAGGCTCTTGCGACCAATGAAACACAGGGAATTGGCCGGGAACCATGCCAGCCTTGCTTCAGCAAGCATGGCAATAATGCCGGTTGAACGCGCGAGTTTGCCGGCGGCAACCCCGATCAATACCATGCCCAGATACGGGAAAAGCGGCACATAATCGTTGGAGCGCGGGATGAATTGCGACAATCCACTCCACCACCACCACGGATCATCCAGCATCGGGGTCTGGAGTGTTGAGCGCATGGAGACAATGAAAAGCCCGGCAAGCGCAGTCAGCCACCAGGGCGCGCGCAGGAAAACAAGCGCGATCACGCTTGAAACCGCAATTGAGTGCAAAATCCCAAAAAAGATGAAGGCATCCGGCGTGAAATACCAGGTTGCTATCGATATCAGCGCCGCTGCTCCGGCTATCAGCGCCAGGCGCTTGAGGAAAGCTTTGATTTTCAGCCGTTCGCCATGCGCAAGCACCAGCGAAAACCCGACCAGGAACAGGAAACTGCCGGCGATGATCCTTGCTGACCAGATTGCAGCGGGTTGGGCCATGAAGCCACGGTCGACCAGACCGAACATTTCCAGATCCCAGCAGAAATGAAAGACAGTCATCGCGGCAAGCGCAATGCCGCGCGCCAGATCAATCACCGCCAGCCGCAATCGACTTGCTGGTGCTGCAGCTGAAACTGTCATTGTTGTCTGGCTTTGAACTGGCATGACCGAATCCTGCAATCCCGACAAGTTCACAGCTAGCACGGCTTTGCGCCCCGGGAAAAGTGTGGCCGGGCGGCACAAGTTCCGGGTGCGCAGAAATTGTTGCAATGCAGCATCAATTGATGAAACAAATGCCGTTAACCCTTTGTCAACACTGTTGAAAACCGTTCAAGCCATTGAAAACAAAGCAAGATATGCTGCTTTTGCATGGCAGCCATTCAAAATCCGCCACGGAATTGCCGCTTTTGCGCTTGCGAAGCCTACCGCGAAGGAGTAAATCCACGCCACGTCATCAAGACGAGACCGGGGCAAATCCGGCAAGTTCAACAGGGTGCAAATCTACATGGACGAGCTGATCATGGAAAACAGGACCAAAGGTTCTGTTTGGGGCGTCGCGGCTGTGGCCGTCGCCATTTTTGTTGTGGCAGTTATCTTGGTTGGAATTTTCGGCAACGCCGATGTCGCAACCGTGGCTGCGTCAAAATAATCTGGAATTTGCCGGGGGTCCTGGGGGGCAGCCTGGCAGAAATTGAGCATGAAAATACAACAAAGGGGCTGGCATATTGCCAGCCCTTTTTGTTTGACCATTTTTGAGGAACCCGGACCTTGTCCAGTGCTTTTTGGGCACCGGATGCTTGCGCCTGACCTTTGCCTCTAGGATAGTCAGCTGTGATGCAATCCGGCGTCAGGAGGGTTCCATGCCAATCATTCCGGTTTCCGAATTGGTTGCTCGCGCCAACGAGCAAATCACCACGCTCACACCTGCCGATGCCCTCGTCCAGGTCTCATCGGGCAAGGCGCGCTTTGTCGACATTCGTGACATTCGCGAGCTCGAACGCGAGGGCAAGGTCGATGGTTCGGTGCACGCGCCGCGCGGAATGATCGAATTCTGGTTCGACCCGCAAAGTCCCTACTACCGTGACATATTCGGAAATGCTGACACCACTTACGTCCTGTTTTGTGCCGCCGGTTGGCGCTCGGCGCTCGCCACCAAATCACTGGCCGACATGGGATTTGCCAATGTCGCGCATGTCGATGGCGGCTTCGGAGCGCTGAAAGCCGCCGGCGCCACAATCCTTCCGCTTGAACCGAAGCCCGGGCGAGCAGGCGGCTGAGCGCGGACCGGATCAATGGCGCTCAATCTCGTCAAACTGTGTGTCGGCGTTTCCACCGTCGAGGAACTGGTCGCATGGATCGACTGGCGGCTCGATGAAAAGCGTCGCCTCGGCGAACCAGTCGAACAGAAACACACGACGCGAATGGTACCCAAACGTGTGTCAGAGTTGCTGGATGGCGGCTCACTCTATTGGGTAATCAAGGGCAATGTCCAAATTCGCCAGGAATTGATCGACATCAGGCCATTTACCGATTCCGAAGGTATCCAACGCTGCGATCTCGTACTGCATCCAAGGCCGGTGCTCACGCAATGGCAGCCGCGCCGCGCATTCCAGGGCTGGCGCTACCTGACCCCTGAGGATGCGCCGCCGGATTTGGGCAAGGGCAAGGGCGCGAGCGCCTTGCCTCCGCACCTGCGCGCAGAACTGGCTGATCTCGGTCTGCTCTGATCACAGGCAGGGAGTTCACTTAACCAAATATCAACTAATTGGCCTTCCAACCGATCCCTGTATTGATGTTGACACGGATTTGGATCAAACTGTTTTGAGGGGCGGATCAAGAGTTGTGGGTCGAACGCCAATGAACATGCTGGGATCACGGGATGCCGGGCCGCATCAGGCCTACGTTATCGTTTGCGGCAATGAAAAAGGTGGGTCCGGAAAGACCACTACAGCCATGCATTTGGTCGTGGCGCTCATGAATGCCGGGCACAAGGTCGCCAGCGTCGATCTCGACAGCCGCCAGAAAAGCCTCACCCGCTACATCGAGAACCGCAGGGCCAACAACCGTCGCCGCAGCCTGAATTTGGCGATTCCTGACCATTTCGTGCTTGATCGCGCCAATGCCGATTCCGTTGCCGAAAACGAGACAACCGAGTTGGGTCAGTTTCAGGATATCCTGCAACAGGTTGAACGCACTCATGATTTCATCCTGATCGATACCCCGGGACATGACAGCTACGCGATGCGCCTTGCCCATTCCATGGCTGATACGCTGGTTACCCCGATCAACGATTCCTACGTGGATTTTGACGTCCTGGGCCGGGTTGATCCGGCAACCGGCGAAGTCATCGACATTTCCCACTATGCCAAGATGGTGCGCGAAGCCCGCCGTCATCGCAGGACCGTCGACAATGGCCTCATGGACTGGGTGGTCGTTCGCAACCGGCTTTCGCATCTGACATCACGTAACAACCAGAGCCTTTCGGAAAGCCTCAAGGATTTGTCGATGCGACTGGGCTGCCGCCTGGCGGACGGCATTTCGGAGCGGGTTGTATTTCGTGAACTGTTCCCGGTTGGAATGACTGCGCTGGATGAACTGAGTTCCGAGACACTCGGCTCCGGACCAACGCTTTCGCATTTGTCAGCCCGTCAGGAAGTGCGTTCATTGCTCGGCGTGCTCAAGCTGCCGATTGACGAGCAGGGCAGGCGTCGCGCACAGGCTCGCCGGATGTGGCTGGAGAACGCTTCCCGCCCCATGGAAGACCTTGGTATCTTCGCAGAATAGCCTTGGGGGATTTCAGCGGAATTTTCGGGCGGTCAATCCGCCCGCTGGCCTTGCGATTGCCATCGCAAACGCCAAATATGATGTATGGCGCAGGAAAAGCTTCCAACCCCGAATGCAAAGACCGGAATTGACACCGCGCGTTCGAGCGCGGGCGAACTGGCCGAGTTCATCAAGGCAGCGCGCAAGCTCGATCCATCAACGTCGGGACGCCTGATTTTTGCGCTCGATGCAACGCTCAGCCGGCAGCCTGCCTGGGATCAGGCCATGCAATACCAGGCATCAATGTTCGAGGCGGTTGGCAAGAGCGGTTCGCTTTCGGTGCAACTGGTCTATTTTCGCGGATATGGCGAGTGCCGTGCCTCGAAATGGGTGTTGAACGCCTCGGCTTTGTCGAGACTGATGACCGGCATTGATTGCCGTGGTGGCCAGACACAGATCGCCAAGGTTTTGAGGCATGCCCAACGCGAAGCCGCCAATGTCCGCATTGATGCGCTGGTTTTCATAGGCGATGCAATGGAGGAAAGCGCGGATACGCTTTGCCACATTGCGGGCGAACTGGCACTTAAAGGCACGCGTGTCTTCATTTTTCAGGAAGGCGTTGACAGCCTGGCCGAGAAAACATTTCGTGAGATCGCAAGATTGACTTCCGGCGCATGGTTCAGGCTGGGGCCGGATTCCGCCCGTGACATGGCAGAGCTGCTGGGCGCGATTGCCACCTATGCCAGTGGTGGCAGAAAGGCACTTGAAGCACGCCAGGGCAGGGGCTCGAACCTGCTCTTGCAGCAGATGGGAAAACCGAAAGGGAAATAGCGCTTGAGCTGGATATTTGGATTTTTCCTGCTGGTATTCCTTGGGGCAAGCATCGCCGCCCTGATGCTCACGACACCTGCTGCAAAGCTTGCGGGAATGCTTCGTGCAGCCGGACCCGTGGCAGTGATTTTCCTGGGCGGGCTAATTTCGCTGGTCGGTCGTGCTGGCCTCGGCCTGCCGCTGATCGCGATGGGTCTTGCATGGTGGTCGCGCAATCGCGGTCTTCGCCCTGTCAACACATCGGGTGGCGGGCAGTCGACAGTTCGCTCTGCCATGCTGGAAATGAGGCTGGACCATGACACTGGAGAATTGGACGGCCTGGTCCTGACAGGCAGGTTTGAAGGAAGTACCCTGTCATCGCTCTCGCCAGAAGGCTTGATGTCGCTCTACCGCGAGGCTGTCGCTGACACCGAAAGCCTCAGTCTATTGGAATCGTATCTTGATCGCCGCAACCCCTTGTGGCGTGAACACGCTCATGCGGACGCTGACACGGGGCAGCGCCGCACGTCTGGCTCTGGCGCCATGACCAAGGAGGAGGCCTATCAGGTTCTTGGTCTTGCTGCGGGAGCGGGGCCGGATGAGGTCCGCGAGGCTCACCGGCGGCTTATGAAGCGACTCCACCCGGACAATGGGGGTTCGACTTTCCTCGCGGCCAAGATCAACCAGGCCAAGGATATTCTTATCGACTGACATGTTTTCCCTCACTCGATACACTTCGGGGAAAGGGGGGCCGGGCTTGTCAGTTGGCGACAGCCAGGCAGGCGAATTTCTGCTTCTTCAATTGGCCGCAAGCATCCCATGCCGCCGACTTTGACGAGAACCCGGCAAAACGTGCGCGATACAAAACATCGCCATTCTTCTCGACGGTCTCGGTGTAGTTCGAAAGCGACTTCAGCAGTCCCGGAGCCTTGGCCCGAGCCTTGCTCAGCAGGCTGATCGCGGCTTGCTTCGAGTCAGTCGCGCCGATCTGGATCTGCCATCCTTCGGCGATCACTTCTCGTCCGACAGGCTCGGCAGGGCGTACCGAAGCTTGAGCGGATATTTTGACGGAAGCGGTGCTGGTCGGGTCAATGGTGCGTGCGCTGGGTGAGGGGGTCGGGACTGGCAACGCCCTCCCGCTGAGTTCAAGCAGCTTGCGTTCGATTGCTGCAACGTCATAGGAGCCACCGCTCGCCGCCGTTGTATGTGCCGCCACGATCCGCTCCTCAACAGGATCCGAATTTTCCTCGCGATAGGCGGGGACCGGCCCTTTTTTCGGCAATGGTTTCGAGTTCAGGGCCGACGCCATCACGATGCTGGGGCCGCCCTTCTTGGCAATCAGCAACTTGTCCCGGCCCCTGGATGCTTTCGGAAGGTACTTGTTGATGATGGCAACCATCTGCGCATTGCGTGCCTTGCCGCTGGAACCGCCCATGACGACAGCAACGATTGAACGCCCGTCTCGCTCTACCGATGACACCAGATTATAGCCCGACGCGCGGGTATATCCCGTTTTGATGCCGTCCATGCCCTTGACCTTGCCGAGCAGGCGATTGTGATTGCCCATCCGCTTCTTCCCGTAGGTGAAGCTGCGGGTCGAGAAATAGTCATAATATTGCGGAAAATGCTCACGCAGGGCGACACCGAGGATTGCCATGTCATGCGCTGTGGTCTTCTGCGCCGCATTTGGCAATCCGGATGCGTTTTTGAATGTGGTGTTGCTCATGCCAAGTTGGCGCGCCTTGCGCGTCATGAGCGTTGCGAAGTTCGATTCGCTGCCGCCGATGAATTCACCAACCGCACAGGCGACGTCATTGGCAGACTTGGTAACGAGGGCAAGTATGGCCTGTTCGGCCGAAACACTGCCGCCAGCCTTGATGCCGAGTTTGGAAGGCTGCATCGCTGCTGCGCGCGCTGAGATGGTGATCCGGCTGGATTTCTTCACCTTGCCTGAATCAAGCGCTTCAAACAGCATGTACAATGTCATCATCTTGGTCAGCGATGCCGGATAGGCAGCAGCGTCACCGCGATGACTGTAAAGAACATTGCCGGTCTTCGCGTCCAGTACATAGCCCGAATACTGCGCGGCTTGGGCGAGCGATGGTGCCGTTGCAACAGCGGTCGAGATAACCACACCCAAAATGCCGAAGGAAAACGCGCGGCGAATCGCGTCGAAAACCGTGGTACGCAAAACAAATCCCCAGATCTCGCGGCTGAGCCGCCGCAAATATCATTTGCCGGAACAGCCCGGCTCACTGGGGAAACACCCTAACCAGTTGTGGTTACCAATCGGTTTATGCCCAACCGGAAGTTAGCCGCAAAATGTAAGATTGAATAAAATGGTGCGCCGCACAAAATTGCCTTGACATTTTTGTGCAGTGCACCTAAATAGGTTTCACACATTGGGCGGCACCGGATTGGCCAGCCGCGGCAATCTAATAAATCATCGAACCCGAAAGGTCACGACCATGATGAACAGCTTTGAATCCATCCAGAAGCAGGGCCAGGAAAATCTCGACCTCGCCATGAAGAGCATGAACGCAATGACCAAGGGTTTCCAGGAAATCGCCAAGGAAGCTGCGGATTACGCGAAGGCTTCTTTCGAAACCTCCTCGGCAACTGCTGAAAAGCTGATGGCAACCAAATCGGTCGAAAAGGCATTCGAAGTACAGAGCGAATTCGCCAAATCCGCCTATGAGGCATTCGTTGCCCAGGCAACCAAGATGGGCGAAATGTACGCCGGTGTTGCCAAGGAAGCAGCCAAGCCACTCGAAGGCATGATGCCAAAGGCAGCTAAGTAACAGTCCTGCTGCGGGTTCACCCGCAGCACATCCTCCCAGGATAAGAAGCCCGGCTGGCAACAGCCGGGTTTTTCGTTGTCTATACCCCACATTGTACCTGGCGGCTTCCCCGTTCATCGACCCGCGTTGAATTTTTCCCGCCAGGGGTGAAATTGCCCGGTCCGTGCATTATGTAACGACTGGCTGGGGGCCGAAATGCATTTTTGCCTTTGATATGACCGCCACTCGGTAGCATAGTGACGGGGTTGATTTGCTTCGCGTCTACCCAATCTGCGAACACCAGCGAAATCCGGTCAGGGCAGGGCAGAGCCTCCAACCCTGGCTTCCCATGAACACCAACGGAGTATTCCCGGCGGCAAGCGTGATGGAACTGAATTTGGACAAGGTTCCGGTTGAAAGATGCATCCGTGCTGATGCGGTTTCCAATCACGCCCGGAAAAACATGCCGGGAGACAACACCTCGCCACAAATGCATATTCCCATTTGGCCAGCAAAGTTGCAGGATGACAAAGACCATGGAGGCAAGACAGGGGGCGGGTCGTCCACCGGAGTTGCAACACGGACCAGGACCCGGACGAAAAAACCGAACCTCTATCGGGTCCTTCTTCTGAACGACGATTTCACACCCATGGAATTCGTGGTTCACGTTCTGGAACGCTTCTTTTCGAAGTCTCGCGAACAGGCGACCCAGATCATGCTCCACGTTCACCAACACGGTGTGGGAGAATGCGGTGTCTTTACCTATGAAGTGGCCGAAACCAAGGTCACCCAGGTGATGGACTTCGCAAGAAAGCATCAGCATCCGCTGCAATGCGTTATGGAAAAGAATTAGACGGAGCAATTCCTTGCCATCTTTTACAGACAGTCTCGAAAAAGCCCTTCACAAGGCACTGACCTATGCCAATGAGCGTAGTCAGGAATTCGCGACCCTGGAACACCTGCTGCTTGCCCTGGTGGATGACACCGAAGCCGCTGCGGTGATGCGCGCCTGCAACGTCGATCTTGAGCAGTTGCGCAAGAACCTGACCGATTATGTTGACACCGAATTGTCCAATCTGGTCACGGATTTCGACGAAGACGCCAAGCCAACCGCCGGCTTTCAGCGGGTTATCCAGCGCGCCGTCATTCACGTCCAGTCCTCGGGCCGCGAGGAAGTTACCGGGGCGAATGTGCTGGTCGCCATTTTCGCCGAACGTGAGAGCCATGCCGCCTATTTCCTGCAGGAACAGGAAATGACCCGCTACGACGCGGTAAATTACATCTCGCATGGCATCGCCAAGCGTCCCGGCGGTTCCGAAAGCCGTCCGGTTCGCGGCGTCGATGACGAGCAGGCCGCAGTCGGCGAAGACGACCACAAGACGAAGGGTGATGCGCTCGAAGCCTACTGCATCAATCTCAACAAAAAGGCGAAATCCGGCAAGGTCGATCCGCTGATCGGGCGCCATGCCGAGGTCAATCGCACCATCCAGATCCTGTGCCGCCGTTCGAAGAACAATCCGCTGTTCGTCGGTGATCCCGGTGTCGGCAAGACCGCAATTGCGGAAGGTCTCGCAAAGCGGATCGTCGAAGGCGATGTTCCCGATGTCCTGAAGGATTGCACCATCTTTTCGCTCGACATGGGCACGCTGCTTGCCGGAACCCGCTATCGCGGCGACTTCGAGGAGCGCCTGAAACAGGTGATCAAGGAGATCGAGGAAACGCCGGGTTCCATCATGTTCATCGATGAAATCCACACCGTTATCGGCGCAGGCGCCACCTCCGGCGGAGCGATGGATGCTTCGAACCTGTTGAAACCGGCACTGTCGTCGGGAACGATCCGCTGTATCGGTTCGACGACCTACAAGGAATACCGCCAGTTCTTTGAAAAGGACCGCGCGCTGGTGCGCCGTTTCCAGAAGATTGATGTCAATGAGCCGACAATCGAGGATTCCATTGAGATCATGAAGGGCTTGAAGCCCTATTTCGAGGAGTTTCACAAAGTCAAATACACCGTTGATGCCATCAAGGCGGCAGTGGAATTGTCCTCGCGCTATATCAATGACCGCAAATTGCCGGACAAGGCGATAGATGTCGTCGATGAAAGCGGCGCTTCGCAGAAACTGCTGCCCGAAAACAAGCGCAAGAAGCAGATCGGCATCAAGGAAATCGAGGAAACCATCGCAACGATGGCCCGCATTCCGCCGAAATCCGTGTCGAAGGACGATGCGGTCGTGCTTTCAAACCTCACCGAACAGTTGAAGCGTGTCGTCTACGGCCAGGATCAGGCAATCGAGGCGCTTTCGTCTTCGATCAAGTTGGCGCGCGCGGGACTGCGTGAGCCGGACAAGCCGATTGGTGCCTATCTGTTTTCTGGCCCGACCGGTGTCGGCAAGACCGAGGTCGCCCGGCAGCTGGCGAGCACGCTGGGCGTCAAGCTGCTGCGCTTCGACATGTCCGAATACATGGAGCGGCATACGATTTCCCGCCTGATCGGCGCGCCTCCGGGCTATGTCGGCTTTGACCAGGGCGGATTGCTGACCGATGGTGTTGATCAGCATCCCCATTGTGTATTGCTGCTGGACGAAATCGAAAAGGCCCATCCGGACCTGTTCAACATACTGCTGCAGGTGATGGACCACGGCAAATTGACCGATCACAACGGCAAGCAGGTCGATTTCCGCAACACGATCATCATCATGACGACGAATGCCGGCGCCTCCGAAGCGCAGAAGGCTGCCATCGGTTTCGGTTCGACCAAGCGCACTGGAGACGACGAGGAGGCCATCAACCGCCTGTTTGCGCCGGAATTCCGCAACCGTCTCGATGCGATCATCCCGTTCGGAATGTTGCCGACACCTGTGATCCACAAGGTTGTCGAGAAATTCATCATGCAGCTTGAAGCGCAGTTGTCTGAACGCGGGGTGACTTTCGAGCTGACACATGAAGCGATTGCCTGGCTCGCCGAGAAGGGCTTCGACGAGCGGATGGGCGCACGGCCCCTGGCCAGGGTTATCCAGGAGCACATCAAGCGGCCGCTCGCCGACGAAGTGCTGTTTGGCAAGCTCAAGACCGGCGGCACCGTCAAGGTCAGCGTTGCAAAGGGCAAGGATGGCAAGTCGTCTCTGGTACTCGAAGCGATAGAGGACAAGATCGTCAAGCCGTCACGGCCTGCATCTCCTGCGCGCAAGACTGTTGCCCCGGCAAAAACCGCGAAGGCAAAACCTGCCAGGTCAACCGCCAGCAAAAAATCGGGTGGCAAGGAAAACGGTGGCGGCAAGGGTTCCGGCATTGTCCCGAAAGTCCCGCTGAAGACCTGACCTGTGGGGCCTGTTACGGGGTCATCGATATGCTGGATTGATATTGCAAGAAATGCTGCGTGGGCAAAGTTTCCACGCAGCGGTCTTCTCCCGTTTTTGTATCATTCCTGGTGGTAGAAACGAAAAACGAATCGATTTTTGGAAAACACTCGCATATGTTTTTCCATGATGAAGCATCGTGGGCAGCTTCGTCCCTTTCGGTTGTCTGCATGGGGGCGACCGGTAAAGCCAGGGCGGGATGGTTGCAAAAAACCCTTGCGCCTCGGGCCAATAGTCCGCAATGAACAACGGATGTGGCACAGGAGGCATCTATGGAACAGGTCGAACAACTCAAGGCAATGCGCGACGCGGCAAAGGCCCGTATCGAAGCACTGCCGGATTACCGCCTCATGAACTCACTGACGACGCTGATTTCCGAATTGGAAGAAGCGTTCGGATTGGTCCCTGCTCAAGACGCTGCTAGCGCGGAAACCGGCGAGGAGGCTTCCGCGAGTGAAGCGGAAGACGACCTAGGAAGCGAACCCCACGCGGAGCCCGAAGGCGAAGCGGCGGAACCTGCAGAGGTAGAAACAGTCGAGCCTTTTGAAATGGCAGCACAGCCTGACATTGTCGAAGAGACTGGGCCCGAAGCCGGCTTGGAAATGCCGGCCGAAGATGATGAGATCGGCGAAATCGATTTCAGCGATTTGGAAGCCGAGATCATAGGCGGCGGTGAAGAATTGTCAGAGACAACGGCGGTTGAGCTTACTGCCGAAGTTGACGAGAGCGGAGATAGCGAGGATGACGCTATCCGTCGCGCGATGCAGGAACTCGAAGCGGATCTGGAATCGGTCAAGCTCTGAGCCCGGTCCAGTTACCCTGATATCGACCCGGTCATGCACTCATGGCCGGGTTTTCTTTTGCGATCAGGTGCCCAATGCGTTCCTGATCTTTGCGGCATGGGCTGCAAGCACATCCGGTTTTTCCATTTCGCCGGTATGCGGTCGCAGTGAAATGCCTAGGAAGCGCGGTATGACATGCACATGCATGTGAAATACCACCTGCCCACCGGCCGGCTCGTTGAATTGCTGGATCGTCAAACCGTCTGCATTGAAGGCAGTCTTCGCTGCACGTGCGACCCTTGCTATTGCCGGGTAAAGTGCTGCGAGTGCGGTGTCATCGGCATCCAGGATATTGCGGATCGGAGCCTTGGGAATGACGAGGCAATGGCCATCGCCGCGCGGCATGATATCCATGAAGGCGAAGTTGTGATCGTCCTCGAAAATCTTGTGGCAAGGGATTTCGCCGCGCAGGATCTTCGCGAAGATGTTGTTGGTGTCGTAGCTCGTCATTTCCGGCCTTTGCCAAAGGTATCAATCGGTTGCGGGCAACAGTAGAATCACTGTCTCAACCGTGCAAGCCTCACTCGCTTTCTTTGCGATCCGTCGGCAGGCCTGCATCCTTGCGGAACGGGGCGTGTTCGCGCAGGGCTTCATTCTCGTTGAGCACATGCTCTCGTTCGTGTTCCAGATAGTCGGCAACCGCGTTTCTCAGGCCCGGATGGCCGATCCAGTGCGCCGAATGTGTAATCTGCGGCAGGTAACCACGCGCCAACTTGTGTGCCCCCTGTGCACCAGCTTCCACCCGCTGCAAACCGTGCCGGATCGCATAGTCGATCGCCTGATAATAGCAGACCTCGAAATGCAGGCACGGATGGTCTTCGACGCAGCCCCAGTGCCGCCCGTATAGAGTGGTCGAAGACCGGAAATTGATCGCGCCGGCAATGTGTTTTCCCTCGCGCCTGGCCATCATCAGCACGATCCGGTCCGCCATCGTCTGGCCGATAAGCGAATAGAATTCCCGCGTGAGATAGGGTCGCCCCCACTTGCGTGAACCCGTGTCGGAATAGAACTCGAAGAATTTGTCCCAGACCGGTTCGCTCAGCTTGTCACCCGACAGCCATTCGACGGTGATCCCCGACTGGCCGAGTGCGGTTTCGCGTTCCTTGCGCATGTTCTTGCGCTTGCGCGAGGAAAGGCTGGCCAGGAAATCCTCGAAGCAGCCGTAACCCTCATTGTGCCAGTGAAACTGTTGGTCTGTGCGCAGCAGGAAGCCTGCTTCTCCAGCCAATTGCCACTCCTCGTGCGGCATGAAGGTGATATGCGCCGACGATACGCCATGGCGTTCAGCCAATAGCTTCAAGCCCCGCAACAACGCATTTCGCCGGACATCCTCACCATCGCCCGACTGCACCAGAAGCCGGGGGCCGGTTGCTGGCGTGAATGGCACCGAGCATTGCAGTTTCGGATAATATCGACCGCCAGCCCGCTCAAGCGCGTCCGCCCAGCCGTGGTCAAACACATATTCGCCCTGGCTGTGATTCTTGAGATAGCAGGGAAGGGCACCGCTGATCTGCCCTTTCTCGTCTTCAAGAATGAGGTGCTGTGCCAGCCAGCCGGTCTTGGCGGTAGCCGATCCGCTCCTTTCCAGTGCTGAGAGAAAGGCATGCAAAAGGAAGGGGTTGCCGAGCCTGCTGCCATCTTCCGGTTCAACCAGCCGGTTCCAGGCCGCAGCCTCGATTTCATCCATCGAGGATGCAACGCGGATCCGGAATTCGGTACTCATGACTGACCTGGCTGAGGAGACATTGGCTTCATTAAACTTAGTTTCGGCAGCCGCGATGACAAGGGTTGGTGAACTCTTGTTGATAGCAGTTTGCAGGAGTCAGCGCGGATCAAAGCCCTCGAACGTGATCTGGTCAGCATGACGCGCACTCTTTGCCATGTCTTCACGATTGCGGATTGTCCAGGTAATGACCGGCCGACCGCTTTGACGGAACTCCGTGACGAAAATGCATGGCAAATCGCGGATGCCGTAGGAAACGAAATCGACAGCACATTGCTTCGCAATTTCACGATGGATATCGTACTGGCTGTCATCGCCCTCGGCAGTCAGTCCCAGCGGGACATGTGGCAGCATTTGATGCGCGTCATGCACCAGCCAGTGGTCAAACGACATCAGCGCCACGGGACCGATGTAACCGTCAAGCACCTTGCCGATTGCGGATAGAAAGCCGTCATCGTGGCCCTTGAAGCCCTTCATTTCGAGGACCAGCGGAACCTTGCCGCCTACCAGGTCGAGCAGTTGTTGCAATGTCGGGATACCGTCAGCCGAACCGCCGACCCGTATGCCGCCCAGTTCGCGTGCACTCCGCTCCCGCACGCTGCCCTTTTCGCTGGTCAGCCGGTCCAGCGTGTCATCATGAAACACCATCGGCACCTGGTCTGACGAGGGGTGCAGGTCGACCTCAATGCCAAAACCCTGTTCCACGGCACGCCTGGCAGCTCCCAGCGTGTTTTCGAAAATGCCCAGCGCCTTGTCATGCAGCCCGCGATGGGCGATCGGTGTGGAGGCTATCCATCCTGCGCGTCCCTGAAAATTGCCATTCACTGCCAATGCCATGCTGTCCTCGCTGCGGGTCTGTTGAATTTGTTTAAGCAATCGGGTTTATCCGGTCTCGGTAATAGTTGGTTTGACCTTGCCGGATATCCCTCTTGTCATGCCACTTGCGCAAGCCGTTCTTTTGCCACATCGTCACTCTAACGACTTGCATCTGCAACACCGTCCGACGGCGTGCCGCCGCAGAAAGCCCCTATGAACCGCACCATTCTTGCCTTCATCGCCGTTTCCGGTCTCGCTTCGATATTCCAGGCGACACCTGCGATGGCGACCGGATTTGAAATCCTCGCCCCTCATCGCGCTGTCTATGATCTGAAGCTGGACGAAGCCAGCGAACGCTCCGGCATCCAATCCGTGGTCGGTCGCATTGTATATGAAGTCACGGGCAATGAATGCGACGGAATGTCGGTTCGCTACCGGTTTGTAACCACTATTGCCACCGGAAATGAGGGTTACAAGACCGACCAGCAGACCTCGACTTTCGAAAGCCCGGACGGCAAGGAATTCACCTTCCTGACCAAGTCTTTCGTCGATGAGCGTCCCGAATCCGTGGTCAAGGGAACTGCAATACGGACAGGCGAGGGCGTCAAGGTCGATCTCTCCGAGCCCGAACAACGCCGCGTCGAACTGCCATCGGCAATCTTTTTGTCAACGCATCTGATCGATATCATCGAAGCTGGCCGCAAGGGCGAAACCTTCCTCAAGCGTGACATTTTCGACGGATCGGACCTGGCCGATGAAGTGGTCGCAAGTTCGACCGTGATTGGCGCCGCGCGCATGGTCGAAAAGCCGTTCGAGGGCGAGGACGCTGACGCCGTCAAGCCGTTTTCAGGCGTCGAAGCTTGGCCTGTCACAATCTCCTATTTCAATCTGGGGCAGAGCAATGCTTCGGAATCTTTGCCGGTTTATGAGGCAAGCTTTCTGCTCTACCCCGACGGCATTTCACGTCGGCTGGTAATGCGATATCCCGATTATTCGCTGATTGGTGAAATCTCGGCCCTGGAAATCCTGCCTCGCACGCCATGCGTCAAGCAGCAATAGGCCTTGCAGCGTTGGAGAATTTGAAAACATTGACAAATTGAGGCATTCTTTAAACCTTCATTAGTCCGCATCGGCTAGATCATTTCGTGAGAGAAAATAGCTGCGTGGTCTGAAATATGCCTAAATGTCATTGGTTCGTCCGTTTGCTTTCCGCCTTCAGGCAATCGCGCAACGGCAACTTCGCAATCACATTTGCGCTGGTTCTGACCCCTATCGTACTATGCGCCGGCGCAGCCGTTGATTATTCTCGTATCTCTGACACTCACAGCCGGATGCAGGATGCAGCCGATACCGCTACCCTGACCGCAGCCATTGAACGCGACAAATCCAAGGGTGAGCGAACACCGATTGCGACATGTTCGACGCCAATTACAACGGTGCGAAAATCGACAAGTTCTCCATAGATTTTGATAGTGACAAGGTCACGGTCAAGGTGAAGACCAAGTTGAACATGTCGCTGATGCAGATTGCCGGCTACAAGATTGTCGACATCGCAGTCGAGTCCAGCGCCAACGTCGACATGAGCGAACTGGAAGTCGCGCTCGTTCTCGACATTTCAGGCTCCATGCTGGCTTCGTTACCCGGTGGAACATCGCGAATTGACGCCTTGCGCCAAGCCTCGCTCAAGCTTGTCGACAATCTTGAGAAAAAGGCCAACGGCAAGTCGAAGATTGCCGTGGTGCCCTTCACGATGAACGTGAATATCGGCACTGCCAACAGTTCCATGGCCACCGACACCAATGATCCGCTGTTTGCCGGCACCAAATGGTTGGGATGCGTCCAGGAGCGCAAGCCTCCGTTTCACATCGCCGACGATCCGAAGTCCAAATTGCAGGCCTATATCTGGCCGCCGGCGCCGGACGGAACAACCGCGACTGGCAACACCTGCAAGAATCGCAGCAACGGGACGAACACCGGTTACGCAAACCTCGAAGAGGCAAGCAATCTGTCATCAAAAAATGCCCAATTTGACGGCCCGAACCGGAACTGCGTCCGCTTTCCCATTGAGCCACTTACCGACAAGTTCAACGATGTCCGCAATACGCTGAATGCACTCGAATCGCACGGCAATGACGGCACCATCATTGCGCCCGGCGTGACCTGGGGGCTTCGGGTGCTTTCTCCTGCATGGCCCTTCAAGGAGGGAAATGCATGGAACAAGAACAACTATAAATACATGATCGTCATCACCGATGGCGCGCAGACCACCGAAATCGAATATCAGGACCAGTCCTGCAACACTGCTACCAACAGTGTAGCCTCTTACGAGTTCGATCCCTCAAACTTCGGAATGGGTGGCAAGAAGCTGAGCGGGCAGGGACCCGTCGACAACTGGACGCCCTACGGCCACATCCTGGACAGTGATCCGTTCTCGGATCACCCGGGATCGGTCTCCGGTCTTCCAAACACCTTGCAGAAACTATCATTGGATGCCTGCACGGAAGCAAAGAAACAGGTCAATGGAGCCGGAGTCGAGATATTCACGATCGGTGTTAGCGAGCAAACAGCTCCTGGTACCATGATTTATGACCTTCTGCATTCCTGCGCATCCGCACCGGAAAACCACTTCTATGTCACGGACAAGGATTCGGTTGACACGGCATTCGATGCCATCACCAACAAGGTGTTGAAACTGCGCCTGACCAATTGAGCCGGGGTCTTGCCAATATAGCATAGCTTACCTGGGCGTTTTCTCGTCGTTTGACGGCTTGCGATTGCCCGAACCAAACGTCAATCCCAGTTCAACCGCGTCGCGGCCGAAGCGGTTTCGCACCTTGTCCATAGCTCGCTCGGCCTTCGCCCGCTGGCTGGCAGCCTGATCAACCAGGTCCTCCGGGTCGGCAGTGTCATCGGCACAAAGCCCTGACACTCCGATGCCGATCAACCGGAACCGGCTGCCATCGACTTCACGTTCCATCATTTCAAGTCCGACGCGGAAAATCCGGTCCGCCAACTGGGTCGGATCAGACAGCGCACGGTTCCGGGTTCGGGCCTTGAAATCGGAGGTCTTCATTTTCAGCACCACCGTCTGCCCCGCAATATGCTTGTCCTTCAGCCGCGCCGAGACCTTTTCGCTCAGCTTGCGCAAGACCGGCGACAATTCGCGGATATCGGCAATATCGGTGTTGAAAGTTGTCTCTGCACTCACGCTTTTGGCTTCGCTGCCTGGTTCCACCCGGCGTTCATCGAATCCGCGGGACAAACGTGCCAGCCGCAGTCCGATTGAGCCATATCGCCGAGCCAATACGCTTTCCTCCATCCGCTGAAGCTCCGCAATGCCGGTGATTCCGTCACGCGCCAGCATGGCCTGCGTAGCCTTGCCGACGCCCCAGATCAGCGACACTGGCTGGCTTGCCAGGAAACTGACGGCTTCGTCGCGGCCGATAACTGAAAACCCGCGGGGTTTTTCGAAGTCGGATGCAACCTTGGCCAGGAATTTGCAGTAGGACAAACCTACTGAAACTGACAAGTTCAGTTCCCTTTCAACGCGTCTGGCAAATCGAAGCAATACCTCGGCAGGCGACGCCTTGTGCAATCGCGCAGTACCGGTGAGATCGAGAAAGGCTTCGTCGATGGAGACAGGTTCAACCAGCGGCGTCAGTTCCCGCATCATTTCGCGGATCTGCCTGCCGACGCGCGAATATTTCTCCATGTCGGGCCGCACCACCACGGCGTCGGGACAGGCCTCCAGTGCCTTGAACATCGGCATCGCCGAGCGCACGCCTCGAATGCGCGCTATGTAGCAGGCTGTGGATACTACGCCGCGGCGCCCGCCTCCAATGATTACGGGCTTGTCCATCAGATCGGGATTGTCGCGCTTCTCGACCGAAGCATAGAAGGCATCGCAGTCGATATGGGCGATCTCCAGCGACTTGAGTTCGCGATGGCGAAGGATGCGCGGGCTGCCGCAATGAGGGCAGCGACGTTCATTGGTAGGTAACGGCGTAATGCAGTCGCGGCAGAAGGCAGCTGAGGCTTGGCCGGTATGCGGGGCCTCATTCACCATGCTGGCTACGAGAAAGCAGATTGCGGGCCAAAATTACATCAGCCGGGTCACATCCCGCAGAAGCCGAGAATGCGAGCAGCGTCGGTTCGTTTCCAAGAAAGAAATCGAGAACGCCAGAAAGGAAATCCGGCGAACTGGCCGAATCGCGCAGGTCAGATGGTGCCACGCCTGAAAGTGCCAGAAACCGTGCCAGTTGTTCCCGGTCACCCGCAATGAATTGCAGGCCGGAAATGGCCAGGAGTTCCGCCTGGTCGCGGTCCATCTTGTTCTTCATGGCCATCGTTTGAGCCTGTGAAACGGGAAATTCCGAGAATGTCCCCTGTGTTTGCGTTTCGTCAACACTATTTGCCTAGAAATGATATGGGGACAAACATATTCAAAATTACCAGCCGCACCGCAAAGTGCGGGCTCCGGGGTGACCGATGACAAAAAGCGTCATGATTGTTGAGGATAACGAACTCAACATGAAGCTTTTCAATGATTTGCTGGAAGCCAACGGCTACCGCACGATCAAGACCCGAAATGGCCTTGAGGCACTCGATCTTGCGCGCGAACACCGTCCGAACCTGATCCTTATGGACATCCAGTTGCCGGAGGTTTCCGGGCTGGAAGTGACCAAATGGATCAAGGAAGACGACCGCCTGCACTCGATTCCAATCATTGCCGTTACCGCTTTTGCCATGAAGGGTGACGAGGAACGAATCCGCCAGGGTGGATGCGAAGCCTATATTTCAAAGCCGATTTCAGTTGCGAAATTCATCGAAACCATCCGCTCCTTTATCGGCGATGCGTAAGCGCAGGATAGAAAAATGACCGCCCGCATTCTCGTTGTTGATGACATCCACGCCAATGTAAAGCTGCTCGAAGCACGTCTCATGGCCGAGTATTTTGAAGTGCTAACCGCCTATAATGGCCGTGATGCCCTGCAATTGTGCGAGAATGGTCAGTGCGACCTTGTCCTGCTGGACGTGATGATGCCGGAAATGGACGGGTTCGAGGTATGCCGCCGTCTGAAGCAGAATCCGCGTACCACTCATCTGCCGGTCGTGATGGTAACTGCACTCGACCAGCCAGACGACAGGGTTCGTGGTCTTGAGGCCGGTGCGGACGACTTTCTGACGAAGCCGGTCAACGATCTGGCGCTCATTACCCGGGTCAAGAGCCTGGTTCGTCTGAAGATGCTGACCGATGAGTTGCGCCTGCGCGCCACCAATGGTCGCGACCTTGGCGTTGAACAGATGTTCAATCTCTCCGAAGTCTCTGCATTGTCACGCAAAGGCAAGGTCCTGGTTGTCGACGACCGCTCCTCGTCCTATGAGCGGATCGTGAAATTCCTGGCGACAGAACATTCGGTTACCGTCGTGACCAATCCGCAGGAAGCACTGTTTCGGGCTGCTGACGAGGAATTCGACGCTGCGGTCATTTCCATGTCGCTGTATGATTTCGACGCGCTCCGCCTTTGTTCGCAATTGCGCTCGCTGGAGCGTACACGGATGCTGCCGATCCTGGTGATTTCCGACAGCGAACAGGAAAGCAGCGTCATTCGTGCGCTTGAACTGGGCGTAAACGACTATATCCGCCGTCCGATTGACCGCAATGAGATGCTGGCGCGTGTCCGCACCCAGGTCAAACGCAAGCGCTACAATGAAAAACTGCGTGACTCGGTCCAGGCAACCATCGAAATGGCCGTTACTGACGGGCTGACGGGCTTGCACAACCGGCGTTATCTCGACAGCCACCTGACGGGAATGTTCGACAAGGCAGTCGGGCGAAACAAGCCATTGTCGCTGATCATTTGCGATATCGACTTTTTCAAGCGCGTGAACGACACATACGGGCACGACGTCGGTGATGAAGTGATCCGCGAGTTTGCGACCCGTATTCGCAAGAATGTCCGCGGCATCGACCTTGCCTGCCGTTTTGGCGGTGAGGAATTTGTCGTGGTCATGCCTGACACCGATCTGGCGCTGGCAAAGGTTGTGGCAGAGCGCATTCGCCAGGAAGTCTGCGAACACCCGTTCATCGTTCAGGAAGGCAGGGAGCAACTGCCCATCACCGTCAGCATCGGGCTGTCGACCATTGAGGTAGCCGGTGACTCGCCCGAGCGGATGCTGAAACGCGCAGACGTGGCGCTGTACAATGCCAAGCGCGGCGGTCGTAACCAGGTCTTTGTCGAGGCCGCCTGAGCAATAGCCGGAAGTCTTTCCGGCAATCACCTGTCATTTCCGTGAAATATTGAAAACCCA
The DNA here is from genome assembly GCA_041397525.1 of Nitratireductor sp. GTDB lineage: Bacteria > Pseudomonadota > Alphaproteobacteria > Rhizobiales > Rhizobiaceae > BOKV01. The sequence continues at coordinate 392,356 of JAWKWL010000004.1, read as the reverse complement.
TCCTTCGCGGATGGGATGGTTGCGTGCTTGCATTAACCCAACCGGATAACCATAGGGCGAGATCTGCACGCTCATTGGTTACCAAATGGTTGATTTGCACCGAATTCTGGTCCAGATTTGGCGTAGGGATTTGGACAAGCGGGGGCAGCGGTGGATGTCCTTTGTCGCAATTCTTGAAATTTGCATACCCTACGGAGTGCTCAGGTCCGCCGCATCTCCTGGGTCCGTGGGGTGCGTCGGTCGGTTGTTGGCATTTTTGGCCTCCTCGTACCATGGCCTTCGACCGACCGACCCCTATTGTTGCCGTCTTCTGACATGGATGAATTCCGGCAAACCAGGACAATAAAAAACCGCCCCGAAAGGCGGTTTTTTTGGTCTCGGCACCCTGTTGCCAGAATCACTTGATCTTGGTTTCCTTGAAGTCGACATGCTTCTTGGCAACCGGATCATATTTGCGCTTGACCATCTTTTCGGTCATCGTGCGGCTGTTCTTCTTGGCTGTGTAGAAGAATCCGGTATCTGCGGTGCTTTCAAGCTTGATCTTGATTGTCGTGGCCTTGGCCATGGCGTCCATCCTGGTCTTGGAGGGTCCGGATCGTCGCTACTGACTGGCCCGGATCGGATTGTCGGAATTTGTTGCCGGTCGAGTTCTTGCTTCGAATGAAACAGGTCCTGCCAAGCAAAGCGGGCCGCATTCCTGCGACCCGGACTTGCGGCGGAACCTACTCATGGCCGCGCAAAAGTCAAGGGCAGGTGCCGATTATCGCCGCTTCGGGCCCAGAATAGATCTGATAATCACCACGATCAGGAAGAACACAAACATGGCGCATAGCGCCCAGGCAAATCCGTGTGGATTGTAAATGTCCATCACCTGGCCGGCTGCATAGGGACCGACCACCATGCCAATGGCATAACACAGGATGAAGGCGGCATTGGCCTGGGCAAGATCGGGGCCGGAAAGCCTGCCACCAAGATGCGCCAGCCCAACGGTATACATTCCGGCAGTTACCCCGCCCCAAATGAAAATGCCGACAGTCAGCAAGGTGGGAAAATGCACGACCCAGGGCAGGGCACCGACGCCGATGGCTCCGACGGCAGCGCAGCCGAAAAGCAACCAGCGCTTGTCATGCATCCGGTCCGACCAAAGGCCAAGCGGGATTTGCAGGGCAACATTACCGAACGCCAGAACCATCAGCAGCAGCGAAACTTGTGTCTCATCATAGCCGGTGCGCGCGCCATAGACCGGAAACAGCGCCAGTCCCGCTTGTTCCACTGATCCGAATACAAATGCCGCCGCAGTCGCCAGCGGAACCAGCAAGACATATCGCAAGACCGAGCGGGATTGCGGATGGCCTTGCGACTGTGGTTCGCGTCCGCGTGCCATAAGGGCAGGCAGTAGCGACAGTAGGATGATCGCAATTCCCACGGCAAACGGAAGGAAGCCCTTGCTCCCCATCGCAGCCAGCAATGCAGGCCCAGCGGCGAAGCCGATACTCAGTACGGTGGCATAAATGCCGAGAATGAAACCGCGCTTGTGTGCCGGGACGCTGGAATTGATCCAGTATTCACTCAAGACGAAGGAGGCGGTGATGGCGCCGTGAAACGTGATGCGCAATGCAAACCATGCCCTGATGTCGGGAAAGAAAAAGAACCCGGCCAGGCTGAGTGCAGCAATGATCGCAGACAGCACCAGCGTATTCACTAGTCCGATCCGCCGCGCTACGGGATTGACGAAGGGAACTGCCGCCATCGCTGCAATTCCTGCCATCGCGGTATTGGTGCCGATCAAAGTCGAGGAGTAGCCGCGCTGCTCCATCAGGATCGACAGCAATGGAAAAGACAGTCCTATAGCAACACCCACTGCCGAGATCGTGGCGATAGCCGCAATTACTGCCGCGACGTCTATATTGTCCGGACCCTTTACCGGTCCGGTTACTGGCGTTCCGAATGCATTTTCAGCCGTATTCATGAATGTCCCTGAAGAACCGTGGACCCCGTCATCTTCGAAAGTCCTTTCATGATTTATATGATGGATTTTTGAAAGCGGTTTTGACGCGAAAAATAAAAAGGCGCCGGCCAGGAAGGATCAAGGCTCGGGTCGTTCTTAAGACGGTTGATCAGTTCCACCAGCATAACCCGGGTGATTTCCCGCGTATCTCCTGCGATTGCGTCTTCCGGCCGGATCCATTGCAGGTCCTCAAGTTCACCACTGGGATCAAAGCCGCCATCGGGTTCGTATCCGATCTGGTCGGAACTGGTGGTGAAGAACCAGGTATCGAACCGCCGTGGCGGACCGGGAGGGGTGATGGCGCGCGCCAACAGCGACAATCCGCTGATTGAAGGCGCAAGCCCTGCATTGGCGAAATCTTCCCAGCCTGCATGATCCTGCATCCCGAATCCGGCTTGCTTGCCGATGATCAAGCCTGACTCCTCTGCAAGTTCGCGCACTGCTGCCATGCCAAGCGCTCTTGCCGCGCGTCGTGTCGGTTTGCCGCGCAGGTTTGCCAAGATCCGGTCTTCGGTGACGACGCTCATGGCATCCGCCGATGGCACACTGCCGTCGCTGCGATCAACAGCCCCGCCCGGGAAAACCAGTGCACCCGGCATGAATTTGAGGTTCTTGTTGCGCTTGCCCATGAGTATGCGGTGATTTCCGGCCCTGCCGTCGACAATGACCAGCGTCGCTGCGTTCCGGGGCCGGATTTGACCGTGCCGCGCCGTTTTTCGCCGCATGTCGCGCATTTGCGGTGAATTGATCAGCTGTTCTATGCGCGCAACTTCATGTCCGACGGTACCCGGTGGTGCTGCCAATTCGGCGGATTTTTCGCCGGTACGGTCGTTTTCAGTCGTCATGCCCGCCAAATCCGTGCATGCCCAGCGCCCATTGTGCGCCAATCGTGGCTCCTTTCAGCGGTCGCATGATCAGCCCTGCAAAGGCCAGCGCAACAAAAGCCGTGGCAAAGGTCATCGGCCACATTGGCAGGTCGCCAATGGTCATGATCATCAGCATCAAACCAACCACGACATGACCGGTAATAAAGATGTTGAGATAGGCCGGCAGGTCATCAGCGCGATGGTGGAACAATTCCTCGCCGCATGCTTCGCAGGTCTGTTTCGTGCCGAGATATCCCTGGAAAATCGGACCTTTGCCGCAATGCGGACATTTTCCTGACGCGCCCCGAAGCATTGCCGGAACAACTGCACGCTTCGGGGTTTCGGCCTCGCTGCCCCAGTCCCTGACCTTGGTTATTCCGCTCATTTTCGTCTTCCTTTTCCTGATCCGCGGCCTTGCGGGCCGAAGCGCTTTGCCGGACCACCGCGCATACCGCGTCGGCGCGGTGTCCTGGTTGTCGTCTTGTTGCTTCGAACCGAGCGCTGCAGCCCTTTCGAAGGCGTACCAGGTGAAAGCATCTCGAACCGCAATGCGCCTGCCACCGGGGCAGCTTCAACAAGGCGGACTTCGACGGTCTGGCCCATTTGGTAGGTAAGGCCGCTCTCGTCTCCAACAAGGGCATAATTTGCCTCATCGAAAACCTGATACTCATCCGAGATCATCGATATGGGAATAAAGCCGTCTGCACCAGTGCCCGCCAGCGTGACAAAGAGACCCGCCCTCGACACCCCGTTGATCCGTCCGGTAAACCTTTCGCCTATCCGCTCTGACAAATGCATGGCTATCAGCCGGTCAATGGTTTCACGCTCGGCCTGCATGGCGCGCCGCTCGGTCATCGATATGTCGGCGGCAATTTCCTCAAGCATGCCTTCCTGTTCGCGGTCCAGCCCGCCTTCGCCGAGGCCCAATGCTGCCACCAGCGCACGATGCACGACGAGATCGGCATAGCGCCGGATCGGAGAGGTGAAATGCGCATAGCGCATGAGGTTCAAACCGAAATGGCCAAGATTGTCGGGAGAATAGACCGCCTGCGATTGCGAGCGCAGCACCACCTGGTTGACCAGTTCCTCACGGTCGCTGCCGGAAACGCTCGCCAATATCCCGTTGAACATCGAAGGCCGCAGATTGCCACCCTTCGACAGCGACAGGTTGAGCGACTTCAGGAATTCCCTGAGCGATTCCAGCTTGTCGAGCGAAGGTTGGTCATGCACGCGGTAAATCAGCGGCTGGTGTTTCTGCTCCAGCGTCTCGGCAGCCGCGACATTGGCCTGAATCATGAATTCTTCGATCAGCTTGTGCGCATCCAGCCTGTCAGGCACGATCACGCGGTCGACAGTGCCATCGGCATTGAGGATGATCTTGCGCTCTGGCAGGTCGAGATCGAGCGGTTCGCGCGCATCACGACCGCGCTTGAGGCAATGATAGGCGTCCCATAGCGGTTTCAGTATTGTGTCGAGGAGCGGAGCTGTCTTTTCATCAGCACTGCCATCAATCGCCGCCTGCGCCTGGGGGTAGGCAAGCTTGGCATGGCTGCGCATGATGATGCGGTGAAAACTGTGCCGGCTCTTCCGGCCATCTGCGGTGAACCACATTTTCACGGCGAGGGCAGGGCGGTCCTCTCCCTCGCGCAGCGAGCACAGGTCATTGGAGATCCGCTCCGGCAACATCGGCACGACGCGGTCCGGGAAATAGACCGAATTGCCGCGCATCAGCGCTTCGCGATCCATCGCGGAACCATGCCGTACGTACCAGCTCACATCCGCAATCGCGACAGTTGCGACAAACCCGCCCGGATTGTCGGGGTCGGGCTGCGCATGTACTGCGTCATCATGATCCTTGGCGTCAGCCGGGTCTATGGTGACAAGCGCCAGGTCGCGCCAGTCTTCGTGCTTCACGCCCTTGCCGCCTGGACGGATAGGCTCTGTGCGCCCCGCTTCATTCATCACTGCATCGGGAAAGACATGCGGAATGCCATTGGCGTGAATGGCAATCATCGAGGCCGCCTTTTCCGATGCCAGCGAGCCGATGATTCGGATCACCTTGCCGCGCTTCAGGCCATGGCGTCCGATCTTCGAGACCTGCACTTCGACCAGGTCCTGGTCCTTTGCGCCCGCCAGCATGTCCGGTTCGAGGTCGATCTCTTCCTGGCGCTTTTGCACCGGAACAAGCCGGACATGATCGCCGTCGATGCGCACGACGCCGAGCACGGCATCCTTGCGCTTGTCAATGATCTTGATGACGCGCGCAGTGTGGTGTCCATCGGTGTCGTCGCGCTCGATGCGCGCAAGAACCCGGTCGCCCAGGCCCGCAACGACAGCGCTCTTGCCCCTGGGTGGGCGGATGCTGACAACTGGCGGCTTGCCCCCGGTTTCCTCATCCCATGCGGAGGGGCGCGCCAGCAGGCCACCTCCGGAATCGCGCGCCACGATGTCGAGAACGCTGACGCGGGGAAGGTCACCATGGCGGATGATGCGCTTCCCGCTCTTTTCGATCATGCCTTCCTCTGCCAGCTCTTTCAGCATTGCCTTGAGGTCGATCTTGGCGGAACCCCTGATGTTGAAGGCGCGCGCGATTTCACGTTTTCCGGTCTCGCCCGGATTGTCGGAAATGAAGGCGAGAACCTCCTCGCGTGTCGGGAAATATGTCTCCCCGCCAGAGCCAGGCCTGTGGCCGCTTGCCCGGTCCTTGCGGTTGCCCGGTGGTTTGCGGCTCCTGACCATTCAGCGCTTTTTCTTGCCGCCAGACGCGGCCTTTGCATCAATCAGCGCAATCGCCTGTTCCAGCGTCACGGATTGCGGATCAGTACCCTTGGGCAGCGTCGCATTGATCTTGCCATTGTTGACATATGGCCCATAGCGGCCGTCACGCACCGTGATCGCCCCGCCAAGCGAGGGATGGTCGCCCAGCGTCTTTAGCGCAGCAGTTGTGCCGCCGCGCCGCCCGCCGCCCTTGCTGGCCTTCTCTGCGAGCGCAGAGACGGCCCGGTTGATGCCGACGCTGAATACCTCATCCGCACTTTCAAGATTGGCATAGCTCCCGTCGTGCAGGACAAAAGGACCATAGCGCCCAAGTCCGGCTGTAATCATTTTGCCGGTTTCAGGGTGCGGGCCGACTTCGCGTGGCAGCGAAAGCAGGCGCAAAGCTGCTTCGAGATCGATTTCCGCCGCGTTCCAGCCCTTCGGGATCGACGAGCGGCGTGCTTCCTTGCTGTCTCCCGCCTGCACATAAGGTCCGAAGCGGCCCGAACGCGCAGTGATTTCCTCGCCGCTTTCGGGATCATTGCCAAGCACCCGCGGACCATCATTGGCCGCTTCCGCCTCGCCATTGTCGCTTGCGCCCAACTGCCGGGTGAAATTGCATTCGGGATAGTTCGAACAACCGACGAATGCGCCGAATTTGCCAACCTTGAGGCTCAGCGTGCCGTTGCCGCAACTGGGGCAGGAGCGCGGGCTTGTGCCATCCTCACGGTCGGGGAAGGCGACATGCGCCAGATCCTCATTGAGAATGTCCAGCACCTGGCTGACCCGCAAATCCTTGATCTCATCCACGCTTGCCGAAAACTGTTTCCAGAAGTCGCGAAGCACGTCCTTCCAGTCCATTTCGCCGGCAGAAATGCGGTCGAGCTTCTCTTCGAGATCGGCAGTGAAATCATATTCTACATAGCGGTTGAAGAAGCCTTCCAGGAAACTCGTGACAAGCCGCCCTTTCGATTCAGGGAAAAGCCTGCGCTTTTCCTGACGCACATATTGACGGTCCTGCAGGGTTCCAAGCGTCGAGGCATAAGTTGACGGGCGGCCAATGCCGAGTTCTTCCATTTTACGAATGAGCGAAGCTTCGCTGTAGCGCGCCGGAGGTTCGGTGAAATGCTGCTTCGCCTCGATCTTCTCGCGCTTGACCGCCTCGTCCCTGGAAAGTGGAGGCAGGCGTTTCTCGTCCTCCTCATCATCTTCGCCGGTCTTGACGATTTCATATGCTGCAAGAAAGCCCTCGAAACGGATCACCGAGCCATTGGCGCGCAGTCGCGCTGTCTCGCCATTGTGGCTGGCAAGAATGTCAACAGTGGTGCGCTCGATCTCGGCAGACTCCATCTGGCTGGCAAGCGTCCGCTTCCAGATCAGTTCATAAAGCTTGCGCTGGTCGTCATCGAGAAACTTGCTGACTTCCTTCGGTCCGCGCGAAATATCGGTCGGGCGGATTGCCTCATGCGCTTCCTGTGCATTCTTGGCCTTGGTCGAATAGAAGCGCGGCTTTTCCGGAACAAAATTGGCCCCGTGCCGCTTGGCGATTTCGGCCCGGATCGGCTCGATTGCTTCTGGTGCAATCTGCACGCCGTCGGTTCGCATATAGGTGATGAGGCCCACAGTCTCGCCACCCAGGTCAATCCCCTCATAGAGGCGCTGGGCTACCTGCATGGTCCGGCTGGCGGAAAAACCAAGCCGGCGGCTCGCATCCTGCTGCAAGGTCGAGGTGGTGAAAGGCGCCCAGGGATTGCGCTTGGTTGGTTTGGATTCGACATTTTCCACACGAAAATCTGCAGCTTCCAGCATGTCGCGAATGCGGAAAGCCTGCTCTTCATTGCGAATATCGAGCCGTTGCAGCTTTTCACCAGCAAATTCCGAAACGCGTGCTTCGAAGTTCTGCGACGCCTGATTGGCAAGTGTCGCGGTGATGGACCAGTATTCCTGGGTCTTGAATGCTTCAATTTCTGCCTCGCGGTCGCAAACGAGACGGAGCGCCACCGACTGGACACGGCCAGCGGAGCGCGCGCCCGGAAGTTTGCGCCAGAGCACTGGCGAGAGCGTGAAGCCGACGAGATAGTCAAGCGCACGCCGCGCCAGATAGGCGTCAACCAGCGGCGCATCGATTTCACGCGGATTGGCCATGGCATCAAGAACGGCCTTCCTGGTGATCGCGTTGAAAACCACGCGCTCTACCGGCTTGCCCTTGATCGCCTTCTTGTCGTTGAGGATTTGCAGAACATGCCAGGAGATCGCTTCGCCTTCGCGATCCGGGTCGGTAGCCAGAATGAGCTTGTCTGCCGTCTTCACAGCCTTGGCGATATCCGACATGCGTGATTTCGACTTGCTGTCGAGTTCCCATGACATTGAAAAATCTTCGCTGGGCAGCACCGAGCCGTCCTTGGCCGGAAGATCACGGACATGGCCATAGGATGCAAGAACCGTATAGTCCTTGCCGAGATATTTGTTGATTGTCTTGGCTTTGGCCGGTGATTCAACGATCACCACATTTGTGGACATGAAATTTCCCGAATGCGATATCTGACAAAATCAATGCAAGGCAGCCCGGTTCAATGCTGCAAGGCTGGTCTGAATTGGCTTTTGCAAGCCCCCACGTCAAGCCCCGCCGGTAACACAGGCGCATTTAGACGATAAAAACACCAATAGGTTGTTTATTGAATTGAAACACTATTAAGTTACATATATCATGTGAAATGCAATCAGGAATTGCAGGCAGGGCATTCCGGGCGGAACGCCGAGACGGTTTGGTGCATGGGGCAACAAATTGTCGATCATCGCAAACAAGAGGCAGAAAGGCCCGCCGCCCGTGATCAACCCGCAAAAGCTCAGAAACCTTGGCGCGGAAACCAGGCCGGTTCCGCTCGACCTGAATCGCAAGCTCACCCAGCTTCCTTATGACGACAAACTGGCAAAGCTGGAATATCTGGTCCAGATGATCCGCGAATTGCGGTTGCTCTCGGCCACTATCGAGGAACCCACGCTAGCCTACCTGTTGGAAATGGCAGTGCTGGAATCAGATGATGCGCTGCGTCTGCACGAACTCGGCCAGGAAACCGGCAAATCGGGATAGGTTGCTGGTCGTGGGTCCCGGTATCATCCCGGCAACAGTGTTACCCGGTTTCCGGCGTGGCGCTCAATCCGGCCGGCGAGGTCGAGTTCGATCAGAACCAGTTGCACCTGTCCGGCACTTGCACCGGAAAAATGGATGATGTCGTCGATATCGACAGGTGAGGGGCCAAGCGCCCCGGTAATGCGCAGGCGAACAGCGTCATCCGCATCAGCCGGAGTGACAGGCGCGCCCCTCCCTGGAACCTCGTCATAGTTGCCGGCATCATCCTCGCCGACCATGAACGGCAACTGCGGTTCACTGCCACCGATCGGAGCCAATGCGTCGATGATGTCGTCAACACAGGTAATCAGTGTTGCGCCCTGGCGGATCAGGTGATTGCAGCCTTCCGCGCGTGGATCGAGCGGTGACCCCGGCACCGAAAACACAAAACGGTTGTTCTCGATGGCGAGCCTCGCCGTGATAAGCGAGCCCGACCGTTTTGCGGCCTCGATAACGACCACCCCAAGTGCCATGTCTGCAATGATGCGGTTCCGGCGCGGAAAATCGATATTGCGCGGTTTCCAGCCAATCGGCATTTCGCTGATCAGCAAACCACCATTGTCGACGATTTCACGCGCAAGGTTGACATTTTCTTCGGGGAAGGGCTGGTCGATACCGCCTGCAAAAACGGCAATCGTTCCAGTTTGCATTGATGCGCGATGGGCTGCCGCATCAATGCCCCGGGCAAGTCCGGATACGATGACATGGCCTCTTTCACCCAATTCCCCGGCAAACCGGGTTGCCAGTTTCTGCCCGGTGATGGATGCATTGCGTGAACCAACAATCGCGACGCACGGCAACAACCCTTTTTCGATGCTGCCAATTGTGCAAACCAACGGTGGCGGACTGTCAAGACCACGGAGCATGGGCGGATAATCCGGTTCGCCCATGCCTGTAAACCTGGCGCCAATCTTCTCGGCCCGGGCCATTTCGCGCTGTGCGTCCTCACGCGATGCAATCGAAATTCGGGCGGCAACTCCTCCGCGTCGAGCCAGTTCCGGCACGGCTTCAAGGGCAGCACTTGCTGTTCCAAAATGGTTGATCAGGTCACGAAATGTTGCCGGGCCAACATTTTCACTGCGGATAAGCCGGAGCCAATTCAGCCGCTGTTCGTCAGAGAGAGCAAATCTCCCTGGCGCCCGCGCATTCATCCCTTGCTTCCGATCTTGCTTTCAGTTCCTTTGATCATTCGCCTGATGTTTTCCCGGTGGCGCCAGACGCACAGCAGCGAGATCAACAAGAAAACCACACCGGCAGAATATTTGTCGGTAGCAAACAGCATCAGCGGCGAGATCACGCAGGCAACCAGTGCTGCTGCCGAACTGATCCGGCTGACAAAGGCTGTCGCAAGCCAGAATCCGGCAAAGATCACACCCACTTTCCAGGATATCGGCGCCAGGGCGCCGAGATATGTGGCAACACCTTTGCCGCCCTTGAATTTCAGCCATACCGGATAGCAGTGGCCGATAAATGCACCCAGCGCAGCAATCAGTCCGAATTCCGCACCGGCACGGTTCGCAACAAGTACGGCAACGGCTCCTTTCGCAGCGTCAAGCAAAAGGGTTATTGCCGCCAGTGGCTTGTTGCCGGTGCGCAGAACATTGGTAGCTCCGATATTGCCGGAGCCAATCTTGCGAACATCGCCCAGTCCCGCCATCCGGGTAAGGATTAGGCCGAAGGGAATCGACCCGAGCAAATAACCGAACCCGGCCCAAAGCAACGCAGTTTGGGGTTCGCTCCACAGTGATGTCAGTTCTGTCATTCCGCCCCTGCCAGGATCATGCCATTATTTGGTGTATACTATGTCGCCTGCGACCATGGTTTGCAAGACCCTTCCGGTGAATCTTGCCCCCTCAAACGGGCTGTTTTTGGACCTGGAAACAATTTCGCTCTCGTTGAGCACCCAGGGCTCATCAATATCGGCAATCATCAGGTCGGCAGAACTGCCAATCGCAAGCGATCCGCCTGGCAAACCAAAAATCCTGGCGGGATTGGTAGAAAGGCATTCGATGATTCGCGCCAGACTCAACTGTCCGGAATGATACAACCGTAAAGCTGCCGGGAAAAGTGTTTCCAGTCCGATTGCGCCATCCGCAGCTTCTGCAAACGGATGCCGCTTGGTGTCGACGTCCTGCGGATCGTGGCTCGAAACGATGATATCGAGCCCGCCTTCTGCCACCGCCTCGACCATGGCCATCCGGTCTTCCTCACTTCTGAGCGGTGGCGAAAGCCTGAAGAACGTCCTGTAACGCCCGATATCGTTCTCGTTCAGTGACAGGTGATTGATGGAAATGCCGCCAGTTACATCAAGGCCGCGATCCTTGTAGCCGGAAAGCGTGCGAACACTTTCGGGCGTGGAAAGCTTGGCCGCGTGATAGGTCGCGCGGGTCAGGGCTGCAATGCGCAGGTCACGCTCAAGCGGAATGACCTCCGCCTCCCGGGGTATGCCCGGCAAGCCCAGGAGAGTGGCCGAAAAACCCTCATTCATCACGCCGTTCGAGGTCAGGTCCGGGTCGTTGGTTTCCTTGGCAATGACCATGCCAAAATCCCGTGCATAGGTCATGGCCCGCTTCAGTGCCAGGTTGTTGCGGATCGAGTGCCTGCCCTCGGTGAGCATTACCGCGCCTGCCTCCTGCAACAGTCCGAACTCCGACAACTCGCTGCCCTTGAAGCCCTTGGTGATTGCCGCAGAAGGATAGACATGAACACTCGCCGTGTCGCGGGCTGCCCGGCGCACGAAATCTACCAGTGAAACGTCGTCGATAACCGGATCCGTATCCGGCATCATGATGAAACCCGTAACGCCGCCCGCTGCTGCTGCGCGACTTGCCGAGGCTATCGTCTCACGATGCTCGCCGCCCGGTTCGCCGACATGGACGCGGGCATCGATGATGCCGGGGAACACATGCCGGTTGGTGGCGTCGATTTCGAGGCATCCCTCCGGCAAACCGATCTTTCCGCCGCCGCGATGGATTGCCTCGACCTTGCCGCCGCGAAGCAGCAGCGATGCCGGTCCGTCGATGCCCTGCACGGGGTCAACCAGATGGCCGCCGGTGATGGCGATGACGCGATCAGCCATTGCGTGCAGCCCCCTTGTTGTCGCCAATCAGGGTCTCGATCACCGCCATCCGAACGGCAACACCCATTTCAACCTGCTCTTCGATCACGCTCTGTGCGCCATCCGCGACCTCCGAGGCGATCTCCACGCCACGGTTCATTGGTCCCGGGTGCATGACGAGCGCATCCTTGCGGGCCAGTTTCAGTTTTTCACTGTCCAGCCCGAAAAACCTGAAATATTCACGCACCGAAGGAACCAGCGCGCCGGCCATCCGCTCCCGCTGCAGGCGAAGCATCATGACCACATCGCAGTCCTTCAATCCGTCTTCCATCCGGCGAAACACCTCCACGCCGAGTTTTTCGATACCGGAAGGCAGGAGGGTCGAGGGTGCAATGACGCGCACGCGCGCGCCAAGTGCATTCAGCAACAGAATGTTGGAGCGGGCGACGCGCGAATGCAGGATGTCACCGCAAATGGCAACCGTCAGTTTCGACATTGCGCCCTTGTGACGGCGGATGGTCAGTGCGTCGAGCAATGCCTGGGTCGGATGTTCATGCGCTCCATCCCCCGCGTTGATGACCGAGCAGCCTACTTTCTGCGCCAGCAACTCCACCGCACCTGCTGATTGGTGACGCACCACCAGCAGGTCCGGCTGCATCGCATTGAGTGTCATGGCGGTATCGATCAGCGTCTCTCCCTTCTTGACCGAGGAAGAGCCGACGGACATGTTCATCACGTCAGCGCCAAGCCGCTTGCCCGCAAGCTCAAACGAGGACTGCGTCCGGGTCGAGGCTTCGAAGAACAGGTTGATCTGTGTGCGGCCTTGCAAAACGGCCTTCTTCTTGTTCCGCTGACGTGAAACGGATACAGCCTCCTCGGCCTTGTCGAGAAGGTACATAATATCTGCGGCCGTCAATTCGGCTATGCCGAGCAGATGACGATGCGGGAAATGGGGCTGCTGAATATTGTTCATTAAAATGCCCGTATAGGGTGGCTTGGCTTGAAAGCCAATGGATTTTACAGGTCAGTGCATGTTTTCAACTGAATAGCTTGCACCAATCCCCTGTTTAACAGTTAGAGTGGACACATGAGCGAATCTGATTATCTGTCCAGCACCGACACCCATGAAGTGTTCAACCAGTCGCCGCCTTTCGCCGGCCACAACCAGTGGAATGGCGATCCGCTGTTGCGCCGGATTGCCGACGTGTTGCCTGATGCAACGCAGGCAGGCGCGCACGCTCATGCGGCCTGGTGCGCACAGGCCGAGACTTTCGAGATGGCAAGGCTGGCCAACCGGCATTTGCCGGCACTCAAGACGCATGATTCGAAGGGCCATCGAATCGACCAGGTCGAGTTTCATCCTGCCTGGCATGCCTTCATGCGCAAGAGTGTGTCACTGGGACTGCATTGCTCGATCTGGGATGATGACCCGACAGAACGCGGCTTGCGCAACCTCGCCCGGGCCACCCGCTTCTTCCTTTCATCGGGTGTTGAGGCCGGGCATTTGTGCCCGGTAACCATGACCAATGCAGCCGTTGCCGCGCTGATGGGTGACGGTAATTCGGTTTCTCGCTGGCTGCCGGTGATCCGTTCTCGCAAATACGACCCGTCACACAATTTCGCGCTGAAGAAGACCGGCATCACGCTCGGAATGGGTATGACCGAAAAGCAGGGCGGAACCGATGTTCGCGCCAATACTTCGCGCGCTATTCCCGCTGGCGACGGCATGTGGGCGATAACCGGGCACAAATGGTTCATGTCAGCTCCCATGTGCGATGCCTTTCTGGTGCTGGCGCAAATGGAGGGCAAGGGCAACCAGACCGGGCTCAGCTGTTTCCTGCTGCCACGCATACTGCCCGACGGAAGGCCTAACGCACTGCGCTTCCAGCGCCTCAAGGACAAGCTTGGCAACAAGTCCAACGCATCGTCCGAAGTCGAATTCCACGGTGCGCTCGCCTGGCCGGTGGGAGAACCGGGCAGGGGCGTTCCAACGATCATAGAAATGGTGACCCTGACGCGGCTCGATTGTGCCGTGTCATCTGCGGGCCTGATGCGGATCTCGCTGGCCGAAGCAGTTCATCACACCCGCCATCGCATGGTTTCGGGTGCGCTCCTGTCGGACCAGCCGCTGATGCAGCGGGTGCTTGCCGACATGGCGCTTGATGTGGCGGCCGCCACAGCCCTGTCGCTGCGCCTGGCATCTTCCTTCGATCAGGCTTCCGCGGATGCCTCGCAGGCCGCATATGCGCGGCTGATGACGCCGGTGGTCAAATACTGGGTCTGCAAATCCGCAGCCCCCATGATTGGCGAGGCGATGGAGTGCCTCGGTGGCAATGGCTACATCGAGGATGGCAATCTGGCCCGCCATTACCGGGAAGCGCCGGTCAACGCGATCTGGGAAGGTTCAGGCAATGTCATGTGCCTTGACCTCATGCGCGTTGTCTCGAAGGGTGGACGCATTCTTGACGCCGTGCTTACCGGTCTGCAACAGGATCTGGGAGGTGCTGCAGCTGCCAAATCGGTCGAGGTGATCCGCACTGCTGCGGGCATGGCGGAAGCTGATCCGGGCTCTGCTCGCATCCTTGCCGAACAACTGGCGATCACTGCGGCGGGTGCCGAATTGCGGCGGCTCGGGCTTGGTTTCATCGCCGATGCTTTCATTGAAACACGGCTTGGCGGCTTGTGGCGCTCGACCTACGGCATGCTCGATAACCGGCACGACGCTGCTGCCATCGTGGATGCGCTTTATCCACAGGGTTGAGGCTATCCACCCACCCACTGCGCGATTGCCATGACCAGCGGTATTGTGAAAAACGACAGTGCTGTCTGTGCCGTGACCATTGCAGCAAACATTGGCGCATCGCCACCCATCTGCCTTGCCAGAAGATAGCCATTCATCGCCGTCGGTCCGGTTCCGCAAAGCACCATAGCCATGAACTCCTGGCCCGAGATGCCAAGTAGCCAGGCGGCTGTCCCGAAGAAGAACGGCATCATGAAGAGCTTCAACGCCGAAGACAGTGCAACTGCGACCATGTCGCGCCCCGGCATGCGCACCCGCAATCCGGCACCAATCAGCAGCAGTCCAAGCGGCAGGGTAATCCGCGCCAGTAGTTCCAGCGTTATGTCAAGCGGGCCTGGTATGCTCAAGCCGGATGCATTGATACCAAGTCCGATCGCCACCCCGACTATCAGCGGATTGCGGATCACCTGCATCACGAAGGATTGCTGATTGCCACTGCCGCGCCCAAGTGCCGTCAGTACCATGATGTTCACGATATTGATCGGAACGATCATCGTGCCGATGGCAATTGCCACGATTGCCAGCCACGGGCCGCTGCCCATCTGCTCGGCTATTGCCAGTATCACAAAGGCATTCCAGCGCGTGGTCGATTGATAAAAGCTCGAATAGCCACGATCCTCCAGTCCGAGCAGTGGCTGCAAAAACGCTCGTATCAGGTACATGGTGGCCAGCAACGCCAGACAGGCAATGAGAAATGCCAGGGCCGCGGTCCCCGCTGACAGTGAGGCGAAGTCGGTGCGGTAAAGTGTTCGCGCCAGCAGGATCGGGAAAAGTACGAAATATCCAAGCCGCTCCATGCCCACCCAGCCTTCTTCGCTGGTGATGAGATGCCGTTTCAGCACACCCCCCAATATGATGATCAGGAAGATGGGCAGGAGGGATTGAAGAAGGGCATCCATGAACTGCGGACCAATACGAAATGCAGAAAGTTGACGGAAAGCGTCGGGCGAAAGGAGGTTTGACGAAAAAGCGGCGGTCCACGCCGATTTCGCATAGTGCATTTGCGCACATGCGCTGCCAATGGCAACCCCCATCTTCATCGGGAAATGGCCCACTAGCCGATGGGGAAAAGAGATACCGCAATGCCCGCCGCTGCCAGACAAACGACCAGCATAACCACAGCCTTCGCCCGTTTCTCGACGGGGTTGATAGTGCTTGTTTGCATGCTTGTATTGCAGGTTGGCGGCTCAAGGGCGGAGTCGCGGCTGGCACTAGTCATTGGCAATGACAACTACACCAACATAGCGAAACTCAAGAAGGCAGTGAACGATGCCAATGCGATAGGCGACACGCTTGCCCAACTGGGGTTCACGGTCAGCCGTGCCAATGATGTCGAGCGCCGCGACATGAACCGTGCGATCCAGAATTTTGTCCAATCGGTCAGGCCCGGTGATGTCGCCATGGTTTTTTATGCCGGCCACGGTGTCGAGATCGGCGGCAAGAACTACCTGCTTCCGGTGGATGTGCCGGACGCTGATGCTGGCGGCTCCGGTTTCATCGAGGCAGAGTCGGTGGCGCTCGATGACATTCTCGAGCGCCTGCGCGAGCGCGATGCGCGCCTCAATGTCGTTGTGCTTGATGCGTGCCGAAACAATCCGTTCGCCAGTTCCGCTACTCGATCAATTGCCGGAAATGGCGGACTGGCGCGAATTTCCGCACCTCAGGGAACCTTCGTCATGTATTCCGCCGATATCGGGGAAACTGCGCTGGACCGCCTGGGTGATGATGACACTGATCCCAATTCCGTATTCACCCGTACGCTGATCCCGCTGATTTCCCGTTCTGATCTCGATCTGGTGGACACCGCACGCGAAGTCCGCCGCCAGGTCCGTGTATTGGCCCAGACCGTACGCCATGAGCAGACGCCCGCCTACTATGATGCCGTGCTGGGTGAATTCCGTTTTGTTGAAACCCCTTCTGTCGTGGAGGAGCAAGAAAACAGTGATGGTGTGAAGCTTGCAAGCCTGCCTGACGAGACCGATGGTCCGGCGATCAGCAACATTCCATCGAAGCAGTCTATCCCAACCGTGAGCCGCAATCCGTCGCAAGAAAGTGAAAGCGCTTCACGCGCCATGGTCGTGACGGGCGGTGAAAAAGACAGCATTAGGCTTTGGGATGCGTCCACCCGCAAACTGATCTCCGAACTCGAGGGCGAGAAGATCGGAATTTCAACATTGCGTTTTACCGCCGGTGGTACAAGGCTGGCAGTTGCCACCACCGATGGCGGGTTGTTTTCCTATTCTGTCCCGCAATTCAAGAAGCAGAACGCCATTTACCCCGGATTCCGGGTCACGGCGATCAGTGAAGCGGATAATCACCGATTGATTCTGGGGGGCGAGGAAGGCTCGCTTGCCGCAATTGAAGCGGACAGCTTCGCCATTGCCTGGCAGGTCCAACCGCATACGGACATCATTTCGCCAATCCTGGTTGCGGCCGATCGCAAGACCGCCGTGACGGCATCTGGCGATGGAACAATTGTTGTCACAAGGCTTTCCGACGGTGAAGTGCTGTCGCGCATCAACACCCTGCCGGGCAAGGAGATCACCGATATCGGCTTTCTTGGAAAGTCGGTTGTCATCGCTACTCATGAGGATGGCACCATTGCGCATATCAATATCGCCACGGGCCGCATCATTGCAGCCTTTGATGCAGGTCATGGCTGGATATCATCCATCGACATGCTCGAAGGCAGCGCGGAATATGTCACTACTGGTGTTGATGGCGTCATCTCCTTCTGGATTGCAGGCGCAGACCGTCCCGTCCGGCAGCTGCGCGCGCATGACGACGTTGCCTCGGGCGCGAAATTCATGACAGCCGACAATACCACGATAATGATCTCAACGGGTTTTGACGGATCGCTGAAGCTGTGGGACCGCGATGCACGCCATGTTCTTGCCGATCTCGATCATGGTTCAGCGATCCTGCATTTCGACTTCCACAACGGGAGTTGAAGCTGAGGCAGGGCAAAGGGAATTCAGGGGTACAACCGCCGGTGAAGAACCGGCAAACGGATGGCTGAACAGCGTCCAAAACAGGAGCATGACAATGAAACCCAATTCCGCATTCGCAGCATTGCCAATCTTCGGCGCGATCCTCGGACTGTCATTGCCGATGGTCGCCCTGTCGGGAAGTTCGGCGCAGGCACAAACTGTCTTCACCCAACAACAGATCATAATGCAATTGCAGCAGCCCCAGTCGGGCCAGCCGCGCATCAAAAAGCGGCGCGCCCCTTCACAACAGCAGGCCGGACCCGTTGTAATGCGTCGGGCACCCCAGCCGCAAAATGGCCGCGTCCAGACAATGCGCCCGCCACAACCGCAACACCCGCCGGTCGCTGAGTTCCGTGCGCCAGAACCAAACCCGCCCCGGGTGGTCAAGCGTCGCGCCCCACAACCGCAGGCACCGGCGGTTGCCGCAAGCCGTGCACCGCAGAGTGTCGAAAACCCGGTACGGGTCGCCAGCAAGAAGCCTGCCCGCGTGCAGGACGAGGTTCGCGGCCTTGATGTTCGCCAGCAAAGACCGGTCGAAGAGGATGTGACAACCGTGGCAACCAACTATCCCGGTAGCGGTCGCATCGATCTTGAAATTCTCTTCGAATATGATTCTGACCGGATCGACCCCAAATCAGTGCGCCAGCTGATCATTCTGGGCGAGGCACTCAACGATGAGAGCCTGGGATCGGAGCGTTTTGTCATAGCAGGTCACACGGATGCTGCCGGGAGCGACGGCTACAATGATGATCTGTCCCTGCGCCGCGCCCGGGCGGTCTCGGACTTCCTCATCAATTATGCCGGCGTCTCGGAAGAGCGGCTTGAGCCGGAGGGCTATGGCGAGCGCTTGCTGAAATATCCCGACGCACCCAATTCCGGGCAGAACCGCCGGGTGGAAATCATCAATCTGGGCGCCGGCTGATCAGGCTTGATGGTTCTGCGAGCAGGCCCTGTACGCAAGTGCAGGGCCGTTCTTTTCGTCTATGATCGCGCATCGATTCGATCATTCGGAGGCACCAATGCGCAAGGCCAGACTGAAGGAAATCCGGTTGCCGGAATTCGGCGTGCCAGTCGAGATGCCGGAACTTGACGCTGACATTTACCGCAACCGCCTTGACCGCCTGCGCAGGCGTATATCCGATGCCGGACTTGGAAGCCTGGTGATCTATGCTGACCGCGAACATTGCGCCAACATGGCATGGCTTACCGGTTTCGACCCGCGTTTCGAGGAAGCACTGTTGGTTCTGCCTGCCGCTGGCGAACCGGTAATCTTTGCCGGACTGGAAAACCATGGCGTGGCCGCTGCGTCACCGTTGAAACCGCAGACCGTGCTCTATCCGCCAATGGGCCTGATGGGGCAAGACCGCTCGAAAACGCCGGTGCTGGAGGAAGCATTGCGCGATGCGGGACTGAAAACTGGTCACACCATCGGCGTGGCAGGATGGAAATATTTCGGTCCGCTGGAAATGCCAGACGGGCAGAACTGGCTTGAAATTCCGGCCTATATTGCCGACACGATCCGTGCGATTGCCGGCGGGAAGGGCAGGGTGGTCAATGCCGGCGCACTGTTCATGCACCCCGAAACCGGATTGCGGGCGAAACTGGAACTGGAAGAATTGGCGCGGTTCGAATTTGCAGCCTGCCATACTTCCGAAGCGGTGAAGCGCGTCCTTCGTGGCACAAGGCCCGGAATGCGCGAATTCGAGGCTGCTTCGCTGATGCAGACCAACGGCCTGCCGCTATCCTGCCACGTGATGTTCTCAAGCGGTGAACGCGCCTGGTTCGGCTTGCCCAGCCCGACATCGAAACTGGTTGAGAGGGGCGAGGCCGTCACCACGGCCTATGGCGTTCAGGGAGCGCTCAACTGCCGCAATGGCTGGCTCGCTGAAAGTGCTGACGATTTGCCTGAAAACATCCGCGATTATGTCGAAAAGCTCGCCGCCCCCTATTTCGAAGCGGTTAGTGCATGGCTGGAATTGTTGGCGATTGGCGTGCGCGGAGGAGACCTTTACGACGCGGTGATGAGCCGGATCGGTGACCCGTTCTTCGGGGTCACGCTCAATCCGGGTCACCTGATTCACCTCGACGAGTGGATGCATTCGCCCGTTTCAAGAAAGAGTGAGGCCAGGCTTGCCACCAACATGGCTTTGCAGGTCGATGTCATTCCGGCAACCGGCAGCCCGTGGTTCACCGCCAATATGGAAGACGGGTTTGCAATGCTTGACGATGCGGGAAGGGATGAATTTGCCGAGCGTTGGCCGCATGCCTGGGAACGCATCCAGGCGCGGCGCAATTTCATGCAAGAAAAGCTCGGCATCTCTCTGCACGAGGAGGTCATGCCGTTTTCAAATCTTGCCTCGCACCTGGCGCCATTCTGGCTTTCCCCCAACATGGCCTTCACGATTGGTTAACCATGTTTGTTAACCCTAACAATCGGTAAACGTTGCGCATCTTTCCAAGGCCATCCATGGTGGAAGGACACGAAAGAGGGGAAACATGCGCATCATACTGATATTGTGGGCAGCACCGATGTTCCTCTTCTGGGGTTGGTACGGACTGAGCGCCAACGACATCAACTTCGGCACCGCATTCTTTTCCCGCGAGATCCATGATCTCGTGTTCAATATCTATGGCCAGGTTCTGGGCGTTCCTGGAGCCGAAGTTCCGGCCATGGTGGCCAGCGCCTGCGCTTTCGATACATCAATCGTTCTGGCAATTGCAGCCTTTCGCTGGCGCGACGACTGGTATCCGCAAACCCGCGAATGGGTGGCCAACAAACTGTCCCGCGGCAATGCTTCAAATATTGCGGACGAAGTTACAGTTGCGCCATTCGGTCCAATGCAGACTGGAGAATGACGGCCGCGGCTGCAGCATCGATATTCTGCATCCGCTTTGCGTAGCGCACACCCGCCTCACTCATCGCCTCATGGGCGCTCACCGTTGACAACCGCTCATCATGCAATGCGACCGGTAAAACCAGCTTGCCGCGCATGTTGCGCACAAAAGCCCGTGTCGATTGCGCCCTCGGCCCCTCGCTGCCATCCATGTTGAGCGGCAAGCCAATAACGAGACCGTATACATTCTCGATTTTCACCAGACGCGCCAGTTCTGCCAGATCGGCGGTATATTTTGTTCGCCGGATCGTGTGATATGGCGTGGCAATGGACAATCCGCCGTCGCAAACCGCAATGCCGATGGTCTTGGTGCCGGGATCAATGCCAAACAACCGCTGACCGCGCTGGTGCAGCGATTTCAGTACTGCCAGATCAACCGGGTTTTCCATTTTCGGTCAGACTTTCTCTGATTTGTTGCCCGGCGTCTTGCCGCGCGCTGACGGCAGCCTATTATCGCAACACGCACGACAATCCAAACAGGTTTCAAACGGGGATCAAGACATGAAAATCACATGGTACGGCCATTCCGCCTTCGGTCTGGAATTTTCAGGCAGGAAGGTTCTTATCGATCCGTTCCTTTCCGGCAATCCGAAATGGAGTGGCGGATGGGAAGAGGTGGCGGACGGTGTAACTCACGTGCTTCTCACGCACGGTCATGATGACCATATCGGCGATACCGTTGAAATCTGCAAGAAATCCGGCGCGCAGCTCGTTGCCAATTTCGAACTGTGCATGCACCTTGTTTCAAAGGGCGTCGACGGCAAGAAGATAAATCCGGGCAACCATGGCGGCACCGTGGATTGCGGCGGCTTCACAACCACATTCGTGAACGCGCTGCATTCCTCATCCTCGGGCGGTGTTTTTCTCGGCAATCCGGCAGGCCTCGTCATCCATGCGCCGGATGCGCCAAGCGTCTACCACATGGGCGATACCGACATCTTCTCCGACATGGCCCTGATCCAGGAACTGCATCAGCCGCAGATCGGCATTGTGCCGATTGGTGACCGGTTTACCATGGGCGGCGCGGTCGCAGCTCTTGCCTGCAGGCGCTATTTCAGGTTTGAGACCATACTGCCATGCCACTATGCGACATTTCCGATGATTGATCCCGATGCCTCGAAATTCGTCGCCGCGATGGAAGGCGAAGCCGGAAAGGTCAAGGTGATTGACGTTGGTGCTTCAATAGAAGTGTGACTACCTTGTATGTGAAACCCGTGGCGGCTATAGCCTGTCGGATGAAACCCAACCCCATACCGGAAGCAACCGATGTCTGTTGACCTGACCACCGTCAAACGTGTCGCGCGACTTGCGCGCATTGCTGTTACCGAACCGGAAGCTGAGAAAATGGTGGGTGAACTCAACACCATTCTCGGCTTTGTCGAGCAACTCGACGAAGTCGATATCGAAGGAGTCGAGCCGATGACTTCCGTCGTTGCAATGGCGATGAAGAAACGCCGGGACATTGTCAGCGACGGCGGCAAGGCTGGCGATGTCGTTGCCAATGCGCCTATGAGTGAAGACAATTTCTTCATGGTCCCCAAGGTTGTTGAATAGGATTGTCAGTTAACGGAGAGCTGCAATGTGCGTGAAATGCCTGTTGACCATGGCGGGAGCCGCGGTTTTTGCCTGTATTCCCGTTGGGGCCAAGGCTGGCGATACGCCACCGTTCCTGGCCAATGGACAGGTCTACGGTGAGAACACCCAGGCCTGCGATGACGCCAAATCCGAAAGTGGTGAAGGCGAAGGCCTTTACATGAAGAACAACGGCATATTCGGCGTCGAATGGGGCTGCACCTTTGTCGATTTCCTGCCGATCCGCTACGAGAATGGCGGCGAGATCAACGGCTACATCGCCATCACTTCCTGTGGTGATGATTCCGGCATTTCACGTCCCGACATGTTCGAGCTTGATTTCTACGACGGTGTGGTGACCGTCACCTCGCAAAACGACTACACCGTGGCAAATGCCAAGCCATACAATGAGGAGGAAGATCCTTTCTCGATTGGCATCATCAACAAGCAATTTGCCCTCTGCAAGTAATCGCCATGGAAACGCCCGCAATCGCGATATCGGTCGAGACGCCGCTTCAGGACGACATCCGCGTTCTGGTGCGCGAGCTCAATGATTACATGATCCCGCTTACGCCGCGCGAGTTCCAGTTCCAGATGACGGTCGAACAGATGGCAGAACCGGCAGTTACGCTCTTCGTCGCCCGCGATGAAACGGGCAGGGCGGTTGGCATGGGTGCGTTGAAACAGCACGATGGTGAACTGGGCGAAGTCAAGCGCATGTACACCTTGCCGCAGTTGCGTGGCGCGCGTCTCGGCTCAATGTTGTTGCAGCACATCGAGGCGCTCGCGCGCAGCAAGGGGCTGACGCTGCTGGCGCTGGAAACCGGCGAGGCACCGGGCTTTGAACCGGCCTGGCGGCTGTATGAACGCAACGGCTTCACCACGCGCGGCGCATTCCACGATTATCCCGATTCCGGTTTTTCCCGATTTTACGAAAAGAAACTGACCTGATGCCAGAAATGACCAGCCTGACCAGCCTGACCATTGCCGAAGCTCGCGAAAAGCTGAAGGCGCGCGAATTCACGGCACTTGAACTGACCGACGCCTATCTCGCGGCAATTGACGCTGCCAATGCGCAATTCAACGCTTACGTCGCAGTGACGCACGACAAGGCGCGAGAAATGGCAAAGGCGTCCGACGCGCGCATCGCATCGGGCAATGCAGGTGCACTCGAAGGTATCCCGCTCGGCATCAAGGACCTGTTCGCGACCGAAGGCGTGCATACCCAGGCGGCAAGCCACATACTTGACCGTTTCGAGCCGCGCTACGAATCGACGGTAACCGCCAATCTGTGGGCCGACGGAGCGGTCATGCTGGGCAAGTTGAACATGGATGAATTCGCCATGGGTTCGTCCAATGAGACGAGTTATTACGGCCCGGTGGTCAACCCCTGGCGTTCGCGCGGTTCCAACGCCAAACTGGTGCCCGGCGGTTCGTCCGGCGGCTCGGCGGCAGCCGTTGCTGCCCATTTGTGCGCTGGCGCTACCGCAACCGATACCGGCGGCTCGATCCGCCAGCCAGCAGCCTTTACCGGCACCGTGGGCATCAAGCCGACCTATGGCCGCTGCTCGCGCTGGGGCATTGCCGCCTTTGCCTCCTCGCTCGACCAGGCCGGACCGATTGCACGCGATGTGCGCGACGCTGCAATCCTGCTGCAGTCGATGGCAAGCGTCGACCCGAAGGACACCACTTCGGTTGACGCGCCAGAGGCTGACTATGCAGCTGCCATCGGCAAGTCGGTTCGCGGCATGAAGATCGGCATTCCGAAGGAGTACCGCATGGACGGCATGCCCGCAGAGATCGGCGATCTGTGGGAACAGTCGATTGCCTGGTATCGCGATGCGGGCGCGGAGATCGTCGAGATTTCCCTGCCGCACACCAAATATGCGCTGCCTGCCTACTATATCGTGGCTCCAGCCGAAGCCTCCTCGAACCTCGCACGCTATGACGGCGTGCGCTACGGGTTGCGCAAGGAAGGCCGCGACATTGTCGACATGTATGAAAAGACCCGCGCAGCGGGCTTCGGTGCCGAGGTCAAGCGCCGCATCATGATCGGCACCTATGTGCTGTCGGCGGGCTATTACGACGCCTATTACCTGCGTGCCCAGAAGGTGCGTACCCTCATCAAGAAAGATTTCGAGGATGCATTCGCGCTCGGCGTTGACGCGATCCTGACACCGGCGACACCGTCTGCCGCCTTCGAGATCGGCGACAAGGAAATGCACAACGACCCCGTCAAGATGTATCTCAACGACGTCTTCACGGTGACGGTCAACATGGCCGGACTGCCGGGCATCGCGGTTCCTGCCGGATTGTCGGCAAACGGCCTGCCGCTTGGCATGCAGCTGATAGGTCGTCCCTTCGAGGAAGAGACCCTGTTCAAGGCAGCCCACCTGATCGAACAGGCCGCCGGAAAATTCACCCCGGAGAAATGGTGGTAATTGGTTAGGGGCTGACACAAATAGCCTTTCTCAGCTATCTATGTCAGCCCCAAGTAGATTTCACATCAAAGGCATTTATCGTCGAAAAAATAGCATTAAAAAACTCATCCCCCGTACAGAGGCGGTATTTACCTGACAGTACTGCAATTCTATGGGCATAAGGCGGCCCTTGTTCCAGGCCGCCAGTATCTGTTTTCAGCGCTTCAAGAGTTTCAGTAGCACCAGCAGGATCACAGCACCAATCGTCGCATTGATGATGTGGCCTGCAATCCCGCCGCCGATGAACAGGCCGACACGTGGCAGCAGCCAGCCGGCTATGAACGCGCCGACTATGCCGACCACGATATTGCCGACAAGGCCGAAGCCGATGCCCTTGACGATCAGGCCCGCAAGCCAGCCTGCGACCGCTCCAATGACCAGAAAAATGATCAGACTTTCAATTCCCATGACAATTCTCCCTGTTTTGCCGCAGGACGAGCATATACCATTGCTTGCGCTTGCGCAGCATTGAAAGTGACGCGCTCAATTTCCGGTTGGCAGTCTTGCAGATACCGGCGTTGAAATTGCTTCCCCTCATTCTGCATGATCTGGCGCGGGGTTTTGTCCAAACCTTCAAGACATGCTTCGCTGCCAACGCGGTTGCAAGCCGACCTTGCCTAATCCTGACGGGAGCGAAATTCGACCTAAACGCTTCTTTAATCGATTAGGTAAATTATTAGACAAACCCACAACCTGGAACACCAATGATGCAATCCAGATTTTCTACATGGCTGCCACTTGCCGCGTCGGTCGTATTTATGTGCGCGGTACTTGGAGGCGGCGCCTATTACCTCGTATTCGATACCGTGGACAAACTCGTAATTCGTGACGCGCAGACCACTTCACGTCACTGGGCGCGCCATTTCGCTGAAACCATGGGCGATATCGAGGCTATAGCTTCTGGTGGTGCTCTTAGCGATGAGGACGTAAATCTCATCCGCCAGGCTGAAAAGATTGGCAGCGTATTCCGCTTCAAGCTGTTTGATTCCCAGGGCAGGCTCCGGTTGATCTCGGATGAACTTGAGAAGGAACTCAGGGAAGGGCCGTCGCTATCCCAACACAATGCTGATGCGGCTGAAGTCATTGAAAGTGGTGTGCCCTTTACGGAGGTTGCCGAAGGAAAGTCACCGGATCGCCCGCCGCTTTATGCTGAAACCTATTTGCCGGTAATGAAGGATGGCAAACTGGTAGGTGTTGTGGAGGTTTATGTCGATGAAAGTGAGAAAAAGGAGATATTTACCGCTGGGTTCCGTGACACTCTGGTGAAATTGGTTGGCTTGGCCGTTTTGGCATTGATCGCCCCGGTGATTGCCATTGTCACCAATGCACGTGAAATGGGAATGCACCGTGTTCGCTCGGAACAGAACCGGGAATTGCAGGTGGCCTTGAAACGTGCGGAAGCCGCAGAGCGTGCCAAATCCGAATTTCTTGCCAATATGAGTCACGAAATCCGTACGCCGATGAATGGCGTAATGGGTATGGCTGAATTGCTTTCCAAGTCCGAACTCAACGCAAAACAGCGCATGTTTGTCGATGTTGTCATCAAATCGGCCTCCGCCCTGCTCACGATCATCAATGACATTCTCGACTTCTCCAAGATTGATGCCGGCATGATGGAACTTGATTCCGCTCCTTTTGCCCTGCGTGAGGCAGTTGAGGATGTCGCTACGCTGGTTTCAGCCCGGGTAGCGGAAAAAGACCTTGAACTTGCCGTTCGCATTGATCCTGCTTTGCCTCATTCACTCGTCGGGGACGTTGGACGACTGCGCCAGGTGATTACCAATCTTGTTGGCAATGCGATCAAGTTCACAGAATTTGGTCACGTGCTCGTGGATGTGCATGGAACCGTTTCCGGTGAGGGTGCCGATCGGGTGGCCCGCGTCAGTTTCCGTGTGGAGGACACCGGAATAGGAATTCCTGAAAACAAGCTCGCCCATGTCTTCGGCAAATTCTCCCAGGCGGACGAAAGCGCCACCAGGCGACATCAGGGAACCGGTCTGGGTCTCGCAATCTCACATTCGCTTGTCGCCATGATGGGTGGCGATCTGAAAGTGGAAAGCAGCCCCGGTGTGGGTTCGGTTTTCCATTTCACCATTGATCTGCCAGTGGGTGAACACGAGGTCGGTTCCCAGCCAAATCTGAGCCAGGTCTCAGGCGCACGGATTCTCGTGGTTGACGACAACGAAGTCAACAGGTCCATCCTGCTGGAGCAACTCACAGCCTGGAACTTCGATGCCGCTGTCGCATCCAGCGGCGAACAGGCATTGGCAATATTGCTTGCCGCAACTCAAAGCGATATCCACGTTGACGCGGTAATCATGGATTATCACATGCCGGACATGGATGGCGCTGAAGCTGTTCGTAAAATGAAGGCAGAAACTGCGACGGCCAGGATTCCGGTGGTGATGCTGACCTCAGTCGATCACATGGAGGATGGCAGGTCGTTTTCCTCGCTGGGAATCGATGCTCAGCTTTCCAAACCAGCCCGTTCGTCCAACCTCCAGGATGCGCTTGTATCAATACTTCAACGGTCTGCAGTTTCTGGAAAATCCGGATTTGACCGGGCTGGCGTGCCCATGCCGAAAGCCGCCGGACACATTCCCGCACCAGCTCCAAAACCGTTCGCGGAACCACAACATGGGCAGGCATCCTCGTCTGCATCCTCGCAAACCGGGTCGCATTCGCTCGATATTCTGGTCGCAGAAGACAATGAAGTGAATCAGATTGTCATGCGTCAAATTCTCGAAGCCTCCGGTTACTCCTATCAAATCGTGCCCGATGGAGCCGAAGCAGTCGAGAAATTCAGGCTGATGCGGCCAGCGCTCATCATGATGGATGTTTCCATGCCGGTCATGAACGGCATCGAGGCGACAAGGGCGATACGCGAAGAGGAACACAAGTCCGGCAGCGGGCATGTTCCAATCGTGGGTGTGACGGCGCATGCGCTGAAGGGTGACATGGAGCGTTGCCTGGAAGCGGGAATGGATGACTATTTGTCCAAGCCGGTTTCTCCTGACCGCGTATTGGAAAAAACAACCCAGTGGCTGGACGGCGGGAAAGCAGCGGGTGAGGCGCGAATTCGCGCCTGATTGACGGGGGCGGACCAATCGATCGGAATTGCATGACCCTGAAAAATCATTACCTGCCGCGCACGATAGCTGTTCACCAAGGCGATGAACCAGACCCGCATACAGGCGAGGCCGGGCCGTCGATCGGCATGTCATCCACCTTCATGGTGCGAGAGAAGGCGGGCTTCTCAGCCCATGACCTGGGCGACAACACCCCCTTCGTTTATGGCCGCTGGGGCAATCCGACCGTGGACGGATTGCAGCGCAAACTGGCCGCTCTCGAGGCAACGGAGGCGGCCTTGTGCTTTGCTTCAGGTATGGCAGCGATGTCGGCGATCTTCTTTTCGCTCCTGTCGGCGGGAGACCATCTCGTCATTTCCGATGTCAGCTATGCCGGGGTCGCCGAACTCGCGCGCGATACACTCCCGCGCTTCGGTGTCGAGGTCACTGCCGTCGACATGACGGATATTGATGCGCTGGAAAAGGCAATCCGCAAGAATACCAGGCTCATCCATGTCGAGACGCCGGTCAATCCGCTGTTGCGGCTGACGGACCTTGAAGCCGTATGCCGGATTGCCAAGGCGGCTGGTGTGCTGGTCTCCTGCGATTCCACCTTTGCAACGCCCGTCGCCACCCGCCCTGCACAATTCGGCGTTGATCTGGTGATGCATTCGCTCACCAAATACATCTGCGGCCACGGCGACGCCATTGGCGGCGCAGTCTGCGCCAATGCGGAGCTGATATCACGCCTCAACGTCGAATCGGTCATCCATCATGGAGGGGTTCTATCGCCTTTCAATGCATGGCTCATTGCGCGCGGGGCAGGGACATTGCCGGTGCGAATGCGCGCGCATCAGGAAAACGCGCTCGCCGTGGCTTCATGGCTGGAACACCATCCGAGGGTGACGAAGGTGCTCTATCCGGGTCTGGTAAGCCACCCGCAGCATGAGCTTGCGACCCGCCAGATGGACAATTTTTCAGGCATGATCGCATTTCAGGTGAGAGGTGTGGCACAAGGTGAAGCAATCGCCGAGCGGATGATGAAGGACTTCGAGGTCATTCACTATGCCGTCTCGCTCGGCCATCACCGTTCGCTGTGCTTCTGGATGGAAACGGCGGGCCTGATGCAGACCTCGTTCCGGCTTGAGGGCAAACAACTCGAAAGCTACCGCGCCTTTGCCGGTGACGGAATTTTCCGCCTTTCCATTGGCCTCGAAGACCCTGCCGACCTCATCCGCGATCTGGATGGGGTTTTGTAGGGATCTGTTACCGTGGCCCAACGATGGTGCCATTGTCGCAATAACTCGCCAGCCAGTCGTTTTGCTGCTTGCCAATTGATGCCATTCCCGTGACAGTTGCTGGAAAGCGCAATCATGAAGGCATGGCGCGGGAGGCAGATAATTGGTCCAGCGCAGAATTGCCCTGACGGTCTATCAGCCGGCAAAGCCCGGCGTGCAGTCCTTTGCCATTCTCGCAGCTTTTGAGGCGGCATCCCGTGCGGTCGTCATCTCCGTCTATCCAGTCCTGATGTATCGCAGTCTTGGAGATCCGAGAACCGTTTCGGAATTCTATTTTCTCATTGGGCTTGGCTCGCTGGTCATTGCTCTTTTCACCCCCTGGCTCAACCGGCTCATCCCCCGCCGCTGGCTCTACACTTCCGGTTCTGTGGTCATGGTTTCGGGTGGGCTCACAGGCCTATTTGGTGGCTTGCAGCTGGTACCACTTGCTGTGTTCCTCAATGCCTCTGCATTGGTGGTGCTGACCATTTGCTTCAATGCCTATGTGATGGACTATATCGAGCGCCATTCCATGTCCCGCAACGAGACCATGCGGCTGCTCTACAGCGGAGCGGCCTGGTCCATTGGTCCCTGGCTTGGAGTCTGGCTGATGGATCATGAGCCAACATTCCCCTTTATTGCATCCATCTTCTTCTCTTTGTGCCAGTTGGCGTTCTTCTGGTACTTGCGCATGGGAAATGGCAAGGCAATCAGCCGGGCAAAGCGCCCTGCGGCCAATCCGCTCGCTTACCTCGCCAGGTTTTTCCGCCAGCCCTCGCTGGTGGCAGGCTGGACCTTCGCCGTGATCCGTTCGGTCGGCTGGGCGATCTACATCATTTATGTCCCGATCTTCGCGGTTGAGTCGGGCCTTGGCGATCAGCTTGGCGGCATGACGCTGTCGATTTCCAATGCCTTCCTGTTCCTGTCACCTTTCATGTTGCGTTTCCTGCACAAGACCAGCGTGCGCACAACCATCATGTCGGCCTTCTTCGCCTCTGCCGCGCTTTTCCTGCTCGCTTATGCCTTGTCATCTCTTCCGATGTTGGCCATTGGCTCGATGCTTGCGGGAACCATGTTCCTGGTGATGCTGGATGTGTCGGGCGGTCTGCCATTCCTGATGACGGTCAAACCTTCCGAGCGTACGGAAATGGCGGCAGTTTATTCGACATTCCGGGATGTGTCTGCGGTCATTTCGCCGGCACTGGCGCGTGCTGTTCTCGCCTTTGCGCCGGTCGCCGGTGTCTTTGCAGCGGGTGGCCTTGCATTGCTTGCCTGCGGATTTGTCGCAAGACGCATCCATCCGCGCCTGGGCAAGAAACGGCTTTCATAGTTCACATTGCCAATTCCGTAGCCGGAAGGTTGAAACAAAGGCGGCTTTGCCGTAATTCGAAACTTCCAGTTCCAACGGATTTCCCAATGACCCTGATCGATACCCGCACCCCAGACCCGAAGCGCTTCATTCCCGGTGCCACCGGTGACTGGGAAGTCATCATCGGCATGGAAATCCACGCCCAGGTTACCTCGCACTCCAAGCTGTTTTCCGGCGCATCGACCGAGTTCGGTGCCGAACCCAATGCGAATGTCAGTCTGGTAGATGCGGCAATGCCGGGAATGCTTCCCGTCATCAATGAGGAGTGTGTGGCGCAGGCTGTGCGCACCGGCCTCGGCCTCAAGGCAAAGATCAACAACCGTTCGGTCTTTGACCGCAAGAATTATTTCTATCCCGACCTGCCGCAGGGCTACCAGATCAGCCAGTTCAAGGACCCGATTGTCGGCGAGGGCAAGGTCATCGTCTCGGTCGGTCCCGACAAGCAGGGCAATTTCGAGGATATCGAGATCGGCATCGAGCGCCTGCATCTCGAGCAGGATGCCGGCAAGTCGATCCACGACCAGCATCCGACCATGAGCTTTGTCGATCTCAACCGCACCGGCGTAGCGCTGATGGAAATCGTGTCGAAACCGGATCTGCGTTCGTCGGAGGAGGCACGCGCCTATGTTACCAAGCTGCGCACCATCCTGCGCTACCTCGGCACCTGCGACGGCAACATGGAGGAAGGCTCGCTGCGTGCTGACGTGAATGTTTCCGTACGCAAGCCCGGTGGCGAATTCGGCACGCGCTGCGAGATCAAGAACGTCAACTCGATCCGCTTCATCGGCCAGGCAATCGAATATGAGGCTCGTCGCCAGATCGCCATTCTGGAGGATGGTGGCAGCATCGACCAGGAAACCCGGCTGTTTGATCCCAACAAGGGCGAGACCCGCTCCATGCGCTCCAAGGAAGACGCGCATGATTATCGCTATTTCCCCGATCCCGACCTGCTGCCGCTCGAATTCACGCAAGCCTATGTCGATGAACTGGCAGCACATCTGCCGGAATTGCCGGACGACAAGAAGGCAAGGCTGATCTCGACGCTGGGCCTGTCCGCCTATGACGCCTCGATCCTCGTCTCCGATAAGGCGATTGCCGACTATTTCGAGAAGGTCGCCGAGGGTCGTGACGGCAAGATGGCGGCCAACTGGGTCATCAACAACCTGCTGGGCAAGTTGAACGAAACCGGAAAAGACATTGAAACGACTCCGGTATCCCCCGACCAGCTTGGTGCTATCCTCGAACTCATCAAGGCAGGCGACATTTCCAACGCCATAGCCAAGGACCTGTTCGAGATTGTGTGGAACGAGGGCGGCAACCCGGCCGAGATCGTTGAGGCGCGTGGCATGAAGCAGGTCACCGACACCGGTGCCATCGAGGCCGCAGTGGATGCTGTCATTGCCGCCAATCCCGACAAGGTGGCGCAGGTAAAGGACAAGCCTTCCATGGCTGGCTGGTTCGTCGGCCAGGTGATGAAATCCACCGGCGGCAAGGCTGCCCCGCAAACCGTTCAGGCGCTGGTGAAGTCCAAGCTGGGGATAGACAGCTGAGCGCACTGGTTTCCATACGCCTCGCCATCCGCGAGGATGTGCCTGCCATCGCGGCGATGTTTGCTTCCGACGAACTGGGCGGGCACGGTGACACGGCTGATCCTGTTGCGCTGCCGGACTACCTTGATGCCTTCGACGCGATTATGGCAAGCCACAATGACTGGCTCCATGTCGCAGAGCTTGATGGTGTCGTGGTCGGTACGTTCCAGACCACGCTTATCCGCTCCATGACCGGAAGGGGCAGCACCAATCTCAATGTCGAAGCCGTGCATGTTGATCACCGGTTCCGCAACCGCGGCATTGGTGAAACCATGATGCACTTCGCAATCGAGGCAGCAAAAGCGCAGGGTTGTGCGAAGGTGCAGCTCACATCGAACGCCAATCGCAAAGCGGCGCACCGATTCTACGAGCGACTCGGATTTTCGCATTCGCATGCCGGATTCAAGCTGAAACTGCGATAAACCGTGCGGACTGGCGTCCGGTTCAATCACATTTCCAGAATCTCGTGCGAAATTTTTCCAAAACGCGCATTTTCGTTCAATTGTCGCAGTCTTCATGCGAGACTGCTTGCCAGACGCCGCAACGAGCGCATGACGGGAGCAAGCAATGAACCAACACCTGAAAGAGCCAGGGTTTCGCGACAGCGTAAACCGGTTGTTTGAACGTGCAGTATCGCACATGAAACTTTCGCCGGGCTTGGTGGAAAAGATCAGGGTCGTCAATTCGACGTACATCGTGCGTTTCGGGGTCAAGTTGCGTGGCGACATTCATACCTTCACCGGCTACCGTTCCGTTCATTCCGAGCATGCAGAACCCGTCAAGGGGGGCATCCGCTACGCCATGAGCG
Organism: Nitratireductor sp.; assembly: GCA_041397525.1. Lineage (GTDB taxonomy): Bacteria > Pseudomonadota > Alphaproteobacteria > Rhizobiales > Rhizobiaceae > BOKV01. The sequence continues at coordinate 359,690 of JAWKWL010000004.1, read as the reverse complement.
TGGACCAGGATGAAGTGGAGGCGCTTGCAGCCCTCATGACCTACAAATGCGCACTGGTGGAGGTGCCGTTTGGCGGTTCCAAGGGCGGCTTGCGCATTGATCCCCGCGAATGGGAGCCGGACGAACTCGAACGCATCACCCGCCGCTTCGCCTATGAACTGATCAAGCGTGACCTGATCCACCCGTCTCAGAACGTGCCGGCACCGGACATGGGTACGGGCGAGCGGGAAATGGCCTGGATCGCTGACCAGTATCACCGCATGGCAACGACCGACATCAATGCGCGTGCCTGCGTTACAGGCAAGCCGTTGAACGCCGGAGGCATCCGTGGCCGAACCGAGGCAACCGGGCGGGGCGTCCAATATGCCTTGCAGGAATTCTTCCGCCATCCTGCCGACATGGCGGTTGCAGGCCTCAATGGCGACCTGAAGGGCAAGCGTATTGTCGTACAGGGTCTTGGCAATGTGGGCTTTCACGCAGCCAAGTTCCTCTCCGAGGAGGACGAGGCAAAGATCACTGCGGTGATCGAGTACAACGGCGCGCTGGTCAATCCTGACGGGATCAATATCGAGGAGGCCAAGGCCTGGATGAACCGCCATGGCTCGTTCCAGGGTTATTCCGACGGGACCTTTGTCGAGGATGGCACGAAGCTTCTCGAAATGGAGTGCGACATCCTGATCCCGGCCGCGATGGAAAGCGTTATCAATCTTGGCAATGCCGACCGCATAAATACAAAGCTGATCATCGAGGCGGCAAACGGCCCGATCACGGCTGGAGCCGACGAAATCCTGCGCAACAAGGGCGTGGTGATCATTCCCGACATGTATGCCAATGCCGGCGGTGTCACGGTTTCCTATTTCGAATGGGTCAAAAACCTGTCGCATATCCGGTTTGGCCGGATGCAGCGTCGCGAGGAGGAAGCGCGCCACCGCATGCTGATCGACGAGTTGGAAACCAGTTCCGGCGTCAAGCTCTCCGAGAAGTTCAAGAACCGGTATATTTCCGGTGCCGATGAACTGACGCTGGTGCGTTCCGGTCTCGACGACACCATGCGCGGCGCCTATGCCCAGATGCGTGAGTTGTGGCATGAAAAGCGGGTGAACATTCCAGACTTCGATCTGCGTACCGCTGCCTACATGATCTCGATCGGGCGTGTTGCCGACAGTTACAAGTCGCTTGGACTTTGACCGGTTCGGTTGCCGTTCCCGGGCGGCAACCGTTCATTTACGCCGCCGCTGTCTCCATTCTTTGCGTCCGGGTCAGCAGGAAGAGCATGACCGCGATATTCATGACATTCCAGGCGATACCGTTCAGGAACGCCGCTTGGTATGAGCCGGTAAGATCATAGATCCAGCCACTCATCCAGCCGCCCAACGCCATGCCAACAACAGTTGCCGTGACGACGATGCCAACGCGCTGGCCAGCTTCGCGGGCAGGCAGATATTCGCGCACGATGATTGCATAGCTTGGCACAATGCCTCCCTGTGACAACCCGAAGACAAAAGACACGATGTAGAGCGATGCCAACCCGTCAAAGGGGATGTAGAGGAACAGCGCCATGCATTGCAGCACCGAGCCGATCAGCAGCGTGCGAATGCCACCGATGTAATCTGCGATGAAGCCGGTGATGAGCCGCGAGACGATCCCCGCAGCCAGCATGGTGGAGAGCATTTGCGCGCCTGCTGTCACCCCGTAGCCGAGGTCCGAGCAATAGGCGACGATATGCACCTGTGGCATCGACATCGCCACACAGCAGCCGACACCGGCAGCGACCAGCAGGGCCTGCAACATGGCGGGCGAAACATTGATGCTTCGAGTGCCGAAACTGATGCTGCCAGGCGCTGGAGCCACCTCCTGTGGTGCCCGCCGCCTCAAGGCAAAAGCCAGCGGCAGGATGCCGACAAGACAGACAACCGCAATGAAGATGAAAGCGGCTCTCCAGCCTTGCTCTGAAATGATTCCTTTCAGCGCCTGCGGCCACAGCGCGCCCGCCAGATAGTTGCCGGCCGCTGCTGCTGCAACGGCAATGCCGCGGCGTCGCGAGAACCAGTGCGAGACATCAGCGATCAGTGGGCCAAAACCGGCCGCTGTGGCAAAGCCTGCACTGAATTGCAGCGCTGCGAACAACCAGATTGAGTTGGTCGTTGAGCCAAGACCGAAACTCGCAGACAACAACAATGCGGAACCAGCCAGCACGGGGGCGATACCGTACCGGTCGACCAGCCGCCCCAGCACCAGGTTTCCGGCTGCAAATCCGGCCATCACGGCGGTATAGGCCATCGAGGCGTCGGCGCGGTCCACTCCGAACTCGTTCTGGACAGCGGGAAGTACCAGAATGGCTGCCCACATGCCGATATTTGTCAGCGTGCCCGCCACCATTGAAATTGCCAGGCGCGCCCATGAATATCGGCTGTCGGCATGGTCCGGAACTCCACTTCGCTGGGCAATTGCTGTCATCACTTCCTCCGGGCAACCCGATGACATTACATCCCGCGTGAGCCGGGCGATACAGTATTTTCAATGGCGCTGCGCTGGACTTTTTCAGGCACCGCGTTCATAAAGCCGGTGAATGTGCTGCACTGCGAAAGTTGCGGAAACGGAAGACCCCGATGAAAACACTGCTTCAGATTTTTACCTGGTGGAACGGCTCGACCATTGGAACCCGCTTCCACACATGGCGTCACGGCAAGCGCGTTGGTGAAGACCAGATGGGCAATGTTTATTATGAGGGCAAAGGCCGACGCTGGGTGCAATATGCCGGCCTTGCCGAAGCCTCGGCAATCCCGGCTGGCTGGCATGGCTGGATGCATTACCGAACCGATACCGCCCCGTCGCAGGAAAAATACGACGCGCGCGAATGGGAACTTCCGCACCGCGCCAATCCGACCGGCACACCAGCCGCCTATGCGCCCAAGGGTGCCCTTGGCAGCAAGGCGGGACGCCCGGAAGTCTCGGGCGACTATCAGGCCTGGCGGCCCTGAACACTGGTGCAGCCTGTTGTGACCAACTGCATGTCAAGCACGGCTTTCCATGTTTCTCGGTGAAGCACGGCTTCCCGAAGGCGAACGCGTTTACGCCATCGGCGACATTCATGGCTGCACGGATTTGCTCGACGAGATGCTCCGGCTGATCGACGCCGATATCAGATCAGCTCCGCCTGCCAAATGCACAATCATATTTCTCGGGGATTTTGTTGACCGTGGTCCTGACTCACGCGGCGTCGTTGACCGGCTTGTCGAACTTGCCAGTGATCCCCGCCACATAATGCTGCGTGGCAATCACGATCAGCGGCTGCTCGATTTCGTGGACAACGCCGACATTGATGGCGAAGGTTTCCTGTATTGGGGCGGCATGGCGACCGTTGCATCTTACGGAGTGGATGTAACCGGTCAGCGCACGCCGCAGGCGTTGTCGCGCGACTTGGCAAAACTGTTTCCAGCGAGCCACAGCCGCCTGCTGATGAACCTGCGCCAATCCCACTCGATCGGCGACTATTTCTTTGCCCATGCCGGCGTCAAGCCGGGGGTGCCGCTCGACCAGCAGGAAGCCCATGATCTCATGTGGATCAGGAACGAATTCCTGATCTTTCAGGGATCGCATGGAAAGGTCGTCATCCACGGCCATACGCCGATGGACTGGGTCGATGTCCAGCCCAACCGGATCAATGTCGATACCCGCGCTTTCGACAGCGGAGTGCTGAGTTGCGTGGTGCTGGAGGACAATGAGTGGCGGGTCATCCAGGCCGAGACGGCTTGAAGCGGAGAGGGCAGCCTTGGAGATGCCCGAATCACATGGTATGCAGCCTTCAAATGCGGGACACAGGAATTCACCTCGGATGATTTCGATATTTCGGCAGACAATTGTTGCTGCCATCCTTGTGGCTGCCAGCAATCTGGCTGCCTTGACCCCTGTTCCGATCTCGCCGGCCTTCTCGCAAGAGAAGACCGCGCCCGAAGCACCTGCGGTGCAGGCACCAGAAGCGACACTCGACAGTGAAGGACGCATCGCCAACGCCGTTGCGGAATTCTACGGCATTGACAAGATCACCGGCCGCATCATCACATTTGATGTCTATGTGGACGAAACAGTGCGTTTCGGGGCGTTGCATGTGACGCCACGTGTCTGCTATTCGCGGCCTGTGACCGAAACACCGAAGACAACTGCCTTTATCGAGGTGGATGAAATTACTCTCGATCGCCAGATTCGCCGGATTTTCACCGGTTGGATGTTTGCCGACAGCCCGGGTCTGAACGCAATCGAGCATCCCGTCTATGACATCTGGCTGAAGGACTGCAAAATGCAGTCGGACGAGGCGCCGCCACCGGAAGCCAATCCGAGCTGATCGCTCTACCGGCGATCAATCGCGAAGAAATCCGCATCCCTGACGATGGCAGCTTCCAGCATCTTTGTGTATTGCGCCCGGGGAATGTCTATCGCACCAAATCGCCGGAGGTGCTCTGTGGTGAATTGCGTGTCGAGCAGCGCAAATCCGCCGGCTTTCATCCGCTCCACAAGATGCACCAGCGCAACCTTTGAGGCATTTGTTCGGCGCGAAAACATGCTTTCACCAAAAAAGGCCGCGCCAAGCCTGACACCGTAAAGCCCGCCTACCAGTTCGCCATCGAGCCAACACTCGACGGAATGGCAGTGACCGGCCACATGCAATTCACTGTATAGCTTGCGAATGCGCCCATTGATCCAGGTCTTGGGCCTTTCCGAAGTGGCTTGCGCACATGCGCCAATTACCGCCCCGAAATCATGGTCGACCTGTATCTCGAACGGATTTTTGCGCATGAATTTCTGCAAGGAGTGCGGGACATGGAAACCGTCAAGCGGAAGCACGCCGCGCTCTTCCGGTTCAACCCAGAACAGGCCCGGATCAGTGGCTGATTCCGCCATGGGAAAGATGCCGCAGGCATAGGCTTTCAGCAGAACCTGTGGCGTGATTTCCAGCAATATGTCTTGCGAGCCGCTCATGCAGCGATTTTGGACGGATCACGCCTTGGCCGCAAGATAATGTTCCAGCCAGTGAATGTCATAATTGCCATCCTGGATGTCAGGATTGCTGACCAGATCACGGAACAGTGGCAGCGTGGTGTCGACACCATCCACCACATATTCATCCAGCGCCCGACGCAGGCGCATCAGGCATTCAACGCGATTGCGCCCGTGCACGATCAGCTTGCCGATCAGGCTGTCATAATAGGGGGGGATTTTGTAACCCTGATAGACGCCGGAATCGACGCGGACTCCAAGTCCACCCGGCGGGTGGTAATAGGTGATCGTGCCCGGTGATGGCACGAAAGTCTCGGGATGCTCAGCATTGATCCGGCATTCGATGGCATGGCCGGAGAACTCGATATCCTTCTGCGTTACCGACATGCCTCCGCCGGACGCCACCCTGATCTGCTCATTGACAAGGTCGATGCCGGTGATCATCTCGGTCACGGGATGCTCGACCTGCAGACGCGTGTTCATTTCGATGAAATAGAATTCGCCATCCTCATACAGGAACTCGATGGTACCCGCGCCAGAATAACCCAGACCCTGGATCGCCTTGGAGCAGATTTCACCAATGCGTTCGCGCTGCTCGGTGTTGAGAGCCGGTGAATTGGCCTCTTCCCAGACCTTCTGGTGACGGCGCTGCAGCGAGCAGTCGCGCTCGCCCAGATGGATGCCGCCGCCCATTCCGTCACCCAGAACCTGGATTTCGATATGCCGGGGCGTTGAAAGATATTTTTCGATATAGACTGCGTCGTCGCCAAAAGCGGCTCCCGCTTCCGAACGCGCAGTATGCAGGGCCTCGGCAATGTCGTCTTCGCTGCGGGCAACCTTCATTCCGCGTCCGCCACCGCCGGAGGCTGCCTTTATCAGCACCGGATAACCGATTTCAGCCGCTACACGCTTTGCCGCCGCCTCATCAGTGACGGCACCGTCAGAGCCTGGAACAACCGGAATGCCAAGCCGCTTGGCTGTGTTCTTGGCTTCGATCTTGTCGCCCATGACGCGGATATGTTCTGCAGTGGGTCCAATGAAGGTGATCCCGTGCGCGTCGAGGATATCTGCGAATTTGGCATTTTCCGACAGGAAGCCGTAGCCGGGGTGGATGGCATCCGCGCCAGTGATTTCGCACGCCGCCAGGATCTCATGCATGTTGAGATAGCTGTCGCGCGATGGTGGCGGTCCGATGCACACGCTTTCATCGGCAAGGCGAACATGCATTGCCTGTGAATCGGCCGTGGAATGAACTGCGACGGTGGAAATGCCAAGCTCCTTGCAGGCGCGCAGGACACGCAGTGCAATTTCGCCTCGGTTGGCTATCAATACCTTGTTGAACATGGGGCTTCTGCCGATCCCGCTTATTCGATTATCATCAGCGGTTCGCCATATTCGACCGGCTGGCCGTCTTCGACAAGCATCGCAACAACCTTGCCGGCGCGCGGCGAAGGTATCTGGTTCATCGTCTTCATCGCTTCAACGATCATCAGTGTCTGGCCGACCTTGACAGCGTCACCGACTGAAACAAACGGCTTGGCGCCTGGTGCTGGTGACATGTAGGCAGTACCAACCATCGGTGAGGGGACTGCACCGGGATGCTTTGCCGGGTCAGCGGGGGTTGCAGGTGTGTCCTCCGCCTTCGCAACGGGTGCGGCAGGCATCGCCACGGGTGCTGTCACATGAACAGGCTGCGCAACGCTGCCGCCACGGGCAACGCGGATGCGCAGATCGTCCTGTTCAACTTCAATTTCGGTAAGATCGGTTTCCTTGAGCAGGATGGCGAGGTCACGGATGAGATCCTGATCTATGCCGCTCTTTTTGGAAGTCATGATACGGGCAACCCTGTGTTTCGTTTTCTTCTCAGGCGCAAGTTCTCTACGGCATGTCAGCAGGCTGGCCAATCCGGTAACGCCGATTGGCGCCCTTATACCGGCTGTCTGTCCCCCTGCAAACCCCTGGACGGTAAGGCTTGAAGCAAAGTGCCGTGCTTTTCAACCTTGACTTTGTTCCTGTGATGGCTTGCTTGCAAGCAGGCTTTGGCGCTTGTGCTCGCCGAAACCGGTTTTCCACAGGTCTGGACATGCCAAAACGCAAATCGGCGGGGTTTTGGCCGTGCCATTCCCCCGCCGTTTCGTTGAAATCTGGACTTGATCAGGTTCAGCAGATCGTCTTGCCGCAAGATTTGAGATTTGCAACCTTCACATTCAGCGCATCAAAACCGACTGCTCCAAACACCACTTCATCGCCTACCACATAAGACGGTGTGCCGGTAATGCCGAGGCCGTCAGCCAGGCGGTACGCTTCCTTGAGGCCTTCGAGAATTTCCGGCTTTTCGGATTCAGCCTTCACGGCTGCGATATCTGCACCAAGCGATTCCGCCACCTTGAGCGCGACATCGCCATCCTTGCGGCCTGGTGATCCCAGCAGCAGCTGGTGGAACTCGGCTGCTTTCTCCGGCATCAGACGGTTGAACGCCTGGCTGATCTTGTGTGCCTGCAACGACGCTTCACCCAGGACCGGGAATTCCTTGAGGATGAACCGTACTGACTTGTCCTGCTCGACGAACTTGTTCATGTCACCAAGTGCGCGCTGGCAGAAGCCGCAATTGTAGTCATAGAACTCGACAACGGTCACAGGCGCATTCGGATCACCAATCTCGACCTGGTGCTCAGAAGAATACAACTCGTTCTTCATTTCGCTCAGCGTCCTGGCCTGCGACAGCTTCTTCTGTTCGTCCTGCTTTTTCTCGAGCGCGGACTGCACTTCCAGCATGATTTCCGGGTTGGCTAGCAGATATTCGCGGATGATGCCTTCAATCTCGGTTTTCTGGGAGACGTCAAAAGCCTGGGCAGGAGGTGGCGCGACGACGGTGAAAGCCGCCATGGCAAAACCGATTGCGGCCAGAGTTGCGCTGGATTTGCGGCGTCGGCTGGCGCGATGGAAGGTAATATTCATGGTCAGTTTCTCCGTTGTTCGGGAAGGGCATGCAAACGCAGGCTCATTTCTTGGGTGGCTTATAGTCGATAATGTCCTGCATCCGAAGCCATTCCGGCGATCCCCTCATCAATTTTGGTTGAGAGAGCTGCGCAAGTCGCTTCGCTTCCTTGATACTGCCGGCATAATAGGCCTCTTCTGCGGCTGCTGCCCGGGCAAGGTTTTCATCTCCAGTCTGCGCATAGGCGCGGGCCAAAAGCCCAAAACCGGCAGAATTCGTGGTGTCGCGCGCGAGTCCAGCCTTGATTTCCGCGATTGCCTTGCTGGTCATTGCCGGATCGCGGGTTTCAAGCATCGCATGGCCAAGCTCGGTGCGGATCAGACCCGATTTCCACGGATCGAGCTGAACCGCCTTCTGGTAGGCTGCAACCGCTGCCCTGGCATTGCGTCCGCGCAACAGCATCTCGCCCTGCATTTCGTGAAGATAGGCATTGTTGGGTTGTTCCTTGATCAACCGCTCGATGATCGGCAGCGCCTTGGCGTCAGACCCTCTCAGAAACAGGCTGATCGCGAGCCCGTAGCGTGCCGCCGGGCCTTGCGGATCATTTCGGAACATCGACTGCAATTCACCTGCTCGTCCGGTATAGGCAACGATCTTTGCCCTTGCCATGTCGTGGCGCAACTGCAGGGCAGCCGGGTCATTCACCTCGAAATACTGGCTCTTTCGCGCAGTTTCTTCCAATAGCGCAATGCGGTCGCGCGGCATTGGATGGCTTTGCAGATACGGGTCGATCCGGTTGCCGGAAAACAGGATGTCTTGTGAAAACCGCTCAAAGGTCTTGAGGATGCCCTTTCCCGATTGCTGCGTCTTGTTCAGCAGCTCGATCGCAGTACTGTCGGCGGCGGCTTCCTCGGAACGGCGGTAGGCCAGCAGGTCGCGCAGGATCGCTGACTGGCTGCCAAGGGCCAGCGCCTGGCCTGCCGTTCCGCCTGCTTCACCGCCGGCCAGTGCCGCGCCCACGCCAGCAACCATGGCCAGAGCCGCCATGATATTGGCCCTGTCGACACGGTCGCGCAGCCGGTTCTGGTGACCGCCGACAATATGGCCCGTCTCATGCGCCAGAACGCCGATGATTTCATTCGGGTTCTCGGCAATCTTGAGTGCACCGGTATTGATGAACATTCGCCTGCCGGTGACGAAGGCGTTGAAACTGTCATCGTTCACGACATAAATGTCGACAGCACCCTTTCCGAGACCCGCGGCCTGGAAAACCGGCTTGGTATAGTCGCGCAGCAGGCCCTCGATTTCCGCGTCACGTATGAGCGAAAGTTTGGCTTTTTGCGCCAATGCGATGCCGGGAGAGGTCAGGGCAATGACGCCAGCCATGGCTCCGATCAATGCCTTGCGCACCAGACCGAACCGAAACGGGTCCGGCATCGGACTGGCAATGCTGTTGGCGTTCATGGTGTGTGGCGCTGGTAATGTCATCGCAATTGGGTTTTGTCCGTTTCGCTTGATTGCGGAAGTCTGCAATCCGCAATATTCCTCGGTAGGGATTGCTCAAGGCCGATTTAGGGCCAATTTAGGGATTGTAGTTCGAAAAACCAGTGAGAAAGCATTTTTTGGAAGGCCAGTGGCCAATCCCGAGAAGCTGCGGTAGAAGCCGCCATGCATGAAATTCCGCCATTTCCGCTTCATCCCTCCCTTCGCAGCCAGGTCGAGCCCTTCCGCGCAATGTCGGTAGTCGCAAGGGCCAATGAATTGCAGGATGTGGGTCGCGACATCGTGATGATGTGCGTTGGCCAACCATCGGCTCCCGCACCGCTTGCGGCCAGAAATGCAGCAATTGCGGCGATTGCCGATGGCCGCATCGGCTACACGTCAGCGCCCGGTATTGCCTCGCTGCGCAAGCGGATCGCCCGCCACTACGCGGAGAAATATGGGCATGAGCTCGACCCGTCGCGGGTATTTGTGACAACGGGCTCTTCGGCAGGCTTCATCCTGTCATTTCTGGCGGCTTTTGATCCCGGGGACAGGATTGCCATTCCCGCACCCGGCTATCCCGCCTATCGCAACATACTGCGCGCGCTTTCGCTCGAACCTGTGGAACTGGCAACGCGGGAGGAAGATCGCTGGGTCATCACACCGCAATTGCTGAAAGCCGCGCATGGTGAAAAACCGCTGGCTGGTGCTTTGATTGCCAATCCCAATAATCCCAACGGCACGATGATGTCGCCGCAGGCCTTTGCCGCATTGGTTGACGCTTCGAAGGAACTGGGCCTTCGCTTCATATCCGATGAGATTTATCACGGCCTGTGCTGGGGGTTCGCCGAGACCAGCGCAGTGGCACTTGATCCCGGCGCGATCACCATCAACTCGTTTTCCAAATATTTTTGCATGACCGGCTGGCGCATCGGCTGGATGATCGTACCCGAGAACCTGATTGAGACCGTAGACCGGCTACAGCAAAACGCGTTCATTTGCGCGCCTGAAGTCTCGCAGGTGGCAGCACTCGCTGCATTTGATGGCATGGATGAACTGGAAGCAGTCAAACGTGGCTATGAGCGCAACCGGGAATTGTTTCTCAACCGTCTGCCGCAGCTTGGCTTGCGCAAGATCCAGCCAATTGATGGCGCATTTTACGCCTATGCTGACGCATCGTTGCTTTGCAACGACAGCGCGGATTTTGCCGCGCGACTTCTGGAAGAGGCCGGAGTGGCCGTAACGCCCGGCCTCGATTTCGATGTGAATGAAGGCCATCACTGGCTGCGTTTGTCATTTTGTGGCGATCATGACCGCCTGGTTGAGGGGTTCGACCGGATCGAATCCTTCGTCAAATGAAGAACCGCGCCAGATTGCCCTGACGCGGTTCGATTTTTCGCATTTGGTCTTTCGACACGAGTATCAGAAAAACCCGCCGCCACGGCTCCACCAACCACCCTTTTTCGGCTTGGCTGGTGCTTCTTCTGCCACGGACGCAGCATCCTCATTTGCAGATTGCGCCACGGTTTCCGTTTCAGCTTCCTGTGCGGTAGCCGTCACGGACTGCACCTTGGGACGGCGTGTATTGCGCCGACGCGGATTGGTGACTTCTTCGGCACCGTCATACTCGACTGCTGCTTCATCCGTGGTGCTGACGTCTTTGTCATCCTCAGCCTCGGAAGCCGTTTCAGCGGCTACTTCTTCGACTGTCTCTCTTTCCTCCATGTCAACTGAAGTGGCTTCTTCGCTCCCGTCCGCGATTTCACCTTCTTCGTCGCCATCGCTGTCTTCAGCGCCTTCGCCATCCGCTACGCCAACTGCTTCATCGCTGCGGTTCTTGCGACCGCCACGCTTGCCACGGCGACGCTTGCGCTTGCCGCGTTCTTCGCCGCCATTTCCGCTTTCGCTTTCTGCATCGGCTTCGATAGCCTCGCCAGCATCCGAAGAATCGGTTTCACCATCCTCTTCATCGCCCGGTGCGGCATCGCGGTTTTCCGCTTCCGGGCCATCACGTCGTCCGCCACGGCGTCTGCGCCGCCTCTTCTTGCGTCCGCCGCGATCCTCGTCATTGTCGCGCGATTGCCTGGTTTCGGATTCTCCCGCTTCATCACTGGCCTCTGCCATTTCGTCGGCATAGGCCTCGAGATCCTCATCCTCTTCGTCCTCGGGTTCACCCTGGACCACATGCGCCACCTTGCGCGGTGTGCGGGTAGCAGGTTCCCCACGCTCGATGTGGAAGCTCTGGCCGGGCAGCGCAGGGTCGCCCTGAACGGTGATCGTCACGCCGAAGCGGTCTTCCAGGTCAATCAGGCTTGCACGCTTGTGATTGAGAATGTCGAGTGCAATCTCGAACGGGCAGCGCGCGATCACATCGTGGCGCGGATTGCGCGTCAGATGCTCCTCGATCGCGCGGAACACATGCAGCGCAATCGATGAATGCGAGCGCACATGGCCAAGTCCCTGGCAATGCGGGCACACTTCCATCGTGCTTTCCATCACGGATGCACGAATGCGCTGGCGTGACATTTCCATCAGGCCGAAATGCGAAATCCGCCCGACCTGGATGCGCGCACGGTCATTCTTGAGCGCTTCCTTGAGGCGCTTTTCCACCGCACGATTGTTGCGGTTTTCCTCCATGTCGATGAAGTCGATCACGATCAGGCCTGCGAGGTCACGCAGGCGCAACTGTCTGGCCACTTCGTCTGCCGCTTCCAGGTTGGTCTGGACGGCAGTATCTTCAATCGAATGCTCACGCGTCGAACGACCGGAGTTGACGTCGATGGAAACCAGCGCCTCGGTCTGGTTGATAACGATATAGCCACCGGAACGCAGTGTGACCTGTGGCAGCAGCAGCCGGTCAAGCTGTTGCTCGACACCGAAGCGCGAGAAGATTGCCTGTGGTTCGCTGTAATGCTTTACATGCCGGGCATGGCTCGGCATCAGCATTCGCATGAAGTCTTTCGCTTCGCGATAGCCTTCCTCGCCGGCAACGATAATCTCACCGGTGTCCTTGTCGTACAGATCGCGAATAGACCGCTTGATCAGGCTGCCTTCTTCATAGACGAGGCAAGGTGCGCTTGAGGAAAGCGTCAGGTTTCTTACGTTTTCCCAAAGCCGCATGAGATATTCGAAGTCGCGCTTCACCTCTGGCTTGGTCCGGCTTGCGCCAGCCGTGCGCAGGATCACGCCCATGCCCTGTGGCACTTCCAGCTCACCGGCAATTTCCTTGAGTCGTTTGCGATCGGCGGAATTGGTGATCTTGCGCGATATGCCGCCGCCCCGCGCCGTGTTCGGCATCAGGACCGAATAACGACCGGCGAGCGACAGATAGGTGGTCAGCGCCGCCCCCTTGTTGCCGCGTTCCTCCTTGACCACCTGCACCAGCATGATCTGGCGGCGTTTGATGACTTCCTGGATCTTGTACTGGCGACGCAGTTTTCGACGATAGGGAACTTCCTCCAGAGCGTCTTCCTGGCCTACTGATTCGACCTGTTCGTCTTCGTCAGTGGTAGATGCGCCTTCGCCGCCCGAGCCACCATCTCCGCCTTCGCCGCGACTGCCCGAACCCGTTTCAGTCGGTTCGTCATCGCCGTCATCGTCGCTCCGGGCCACCGTCTGCCGGCTGTCGTAATCTTCGGAACCGTCCGCAGCACTGGAACCAGCTGCTCCGCCCGAACGACCAGACCGCCTGTTGCGATTCGGGCGCGAATTGCGGCGCTCCCTTGCAGGTTCTTCGCTATCTTCTCCATCAGCGCCGACTGCTACAGCTTCACCGTCATCAGTGCTGGCGGCTTCAGTGTCACCATCTCCGCCAGTGCCACCGTCGCCCGTTTCAGCGGCGGCGGCTTCTTCGGCTGCCACTGCCTCCGCAGCAGCCGCTTCTTCTGCAAGTTGCTTCTTGGTCTTGCGCGGCTTTGCCGGTGCCTTGCGCTTGCGCTTCGGCTTTTCCTCAGCGGCAGGCTCGGCTTCGCCGTCACTGTCTTCTGCACCACCTTCCGGTTCTGGCGCGGGCTCGGAGATGCTGTCGGTTTCGATCATCGCGGCCATCGAGCCCGGACGACCGTCCTGATCTCCGTCATCGTCATCAGTGGATTCTTCAGCGGCTTCATCTTCTGATGTATCGCCGTCGTCGGAGGTCTCGCCTGACATCACGGCATTATCATGCCCGTCCAGATCGCCTGCCTCGTCATCATCGTCACTTGCTGATGCGTCCTCGGATTCTTCCCCGTTGGCTCTCGTTCCGCGATTGCGATTCTTGTCACCTCGGCGCGGGCGACGACGCCGACCGCTGCGCTCGTTCTCCTCTTCCTCGGCTTCCTCGTCTGCTTCGCGCGCCTCTTCCTCAAGCAGCGCCTGGCGGTCAGCCATGGGAATCTGGTAGTAGTCCGGATGGATTTCGCTGAAGGCAAGGAAGCCGTGACGGTTGCCGCCATAGTCGACAAACGCCGCCTGCAGTGACGGTTCGACCCGGGTTACCTTTGCCAGATAGATGTTTCCGCGAAGCTGTTTCTTCGCCTGTGATTCGAAATCGAACTCCTCAACCCGATTTCCGCGAACGACCGCAACCCGGGTTTCTTCCGGGTGGGACGCATCGATAAGCATTTTGTTGTTTGCCATTGATTCCAGTCTCCGCAAACGCGGAACCGGACAAGCCAGAATATGAACGGGTGATCCCCGGCAGGCTTGCAGGCGCGGTCATCGGGATGACTGCTGCAAGTCGCGAAGGATGCACGCCGGACGGGATCGCGCGCCGTGTCGGCTCCGTGATGCTGTCCGCAATGCTGTATGTCCGGAAGGCGTTTGCCAGTTTTGGCGAGCGGGATGGCGGAATGCGCCTGCCGGAAAAATCCGCGCCACGCTGTATCCGGACAGCGGTTTCCCACAGTCGGTCTGAGCTGGCTTGGAACTGGCAGATCGTACTCACAAGGTTCCGTCCATCCTGTTTCAGTTTACAAATGTGGCCGACTGAAGCCGGACCGGTGAATTGCGCCGGGACGATCATTTCGGTCCCTTCGGCGCCTTATCGAAGCAGAAACGATTCGGATCGTTGTCCTGCGCGAATTCGGTTTGCTGGCTGGATGAGAAAGCCGTGTGCAGCGGGCTGAATGCTGAAATTCTTGACCGGTAGGGTACAGACACGCTGCCAACCAGACTTCCGATCAAAATTCCGATATTTCCTAACTGCAATCTGGACCCGTCAAAGGCGCATCTCTGCCTTGCACCGGGTTCAAAGCCTCCTCATTTCCTTGACCAAGCTTTTTTCTATTATGCCCAACTCTTGTCCAACTCAAGCGAAATCAGGTAGGTGCATGAAAGGCGAGGCAGATTGATGGGCATCAGGCGACGCCGGTCAGGGGCCTCATTGAAGGGTGTTTCTGCATGCATGTCTGCGGTTTTGGCCGCCAATTTGGAGAAATGATGCAGCACATGGGCGTCTTGTTGACGATTTGGCACGGGTTTTCAGCTTGGCGGGTATTCAAAGCCCGATTGCTCGTTTTTTGCCTGGTCGCAATCATGATGGCACCTTGGGCAAATTCATCGGCTGATCGTGCCGATGCACAGGAAGCAAGTTCTCCGGCAGCAATCGACAATAGCCCCGTTACCGTATTTGCGGCGTCCATCGAAGGGGATGACCGCGCGACTCGCTTTACCATGGACTTTGATCGCAGTGTTGAATTCGACAGTTTCTTCATGGACAGTCCCTTGCGCTTTGTCGTCGACGGGCCATCGATGCTGTTTCGCCTGGCTGACGCGAAGGCAATTGAACCTCTTGGCCTCGTGACCTTCCTGCGCTATGGCGCGATTGCCCGTGAGCGCTCCCGCGTCGTGATTTCATTGGGACATCCCGCCCGCATGGCATCACGGACAGTTGAAACCATCGAGGAGGGCAAGCACTATCGTCTGACGGTCGAACTCGAACCGGTGAGCCAGGAGCAATTCACCAAGACGGTGGCCGAACAGCAGCGCCTTGTCGGAACCAGCGGTGAAGTCGCGACCAAGGGCGACCGGGTGCGTCCGGCACCGAAGGAAAAGGGCCGCATTACGGTCGTCATAGATCCCGGTCACGGTGGCATCGACGGCGGCGCAAAGGGCGTGCACGGCACCCAGGAAAAGGATCTGACGCTGGAAATTGCCCGCAGGCTTGCCGAAGAAATCAGCAGGAAAGGGCCGTTCGACACCAAGCTTACCCGCTCGGAAGACGTGTTCCTGTCGCTGCGCGAGCGCGTTGCCTTTTCCCAGCGCAACCAGGCTGACCTGGTGATCTCGATCCATGCCGACTCGCTGCGGCAGAACTGGGTGCGCGGCGCTACTGTCTACACACTTTCGCGCAAGGCCTCTGATGATCTGGCGCATGAAATTGCCGAATCCGAAAATGCCTCCGACCTGTTGGCTGGTCTCGATGACGCCACTGGTGACGACGCTGTTCCTGACATTCTTGCCGATCTCACCTTGCGCGAAACCACGAGATTTTCGCGGTTTTTCTCCTCGATCCTGGTCGGCAAACTCGACAAGGACGTCAATCTGATCAAGAATCCGGAGCGGTCAGCCGCCTTTGCAGTGCTGAAGGCGCCGGAAATTCCCAGCGTGTTGATAGAACTGGGCTATCTCTCCAACCCTGATGACGAAAAGCTGATGACAGGGGAGGAATGGCAAAAGGCCGCCGTTGCGCGGATTGCCGAATCCGTTTTGAAGTTTTTCGAGCCGCGAGTGCGTTGAAATCTTCAGGCGATTTCGGTCAAACCGCCGGTTCGTTTCGCCAATATCGGCGCAAGTGACACATTTTCTCCGCATTGGCAGTCAAAAGACCTTCAGTAACCGCACTTCATTGCGTGATACATGAAAATGGCTGCCCGGACTGTTGCTGACAATCGGACTTTCCGTTACGGAACATTTTGAGGCTGAAACTGCGCACTCAACCGGCACTGCGCCAACGAGGGCTTGGGCACTGCCTTGATGCAATGGTTGTGGTAAAAGTCAGACAAGCGGATTCGCCGGGCAACACTTTGGGGTCTCAGGCAGGTGCCGGAAGCGATCGGGACATCCTGGAAGATTGATGCGCATCCAGTGAGACGGGTCTGCTTGAAAGGATACGGCCAGACAGCATGCAGTCTGGCTTGATGAAGGAAGACGAGGCGTATGTTTTTCAGGTTTATCGGTTACCTCTTCGGTATGGGTACGCTGGCTGCGATTCTCGTCGTTGGTGGCGTCGCCTGGTATGTCCAGGACATTTCGAAGGACCTGCCAAGCGAGCAGGGGCTCAACGCTTATGAGCCGCCGGTAACCACCCGTGTCTACGCGACCGACGGTTCCCTGATGGCAGAATATGCTCGCGAACGCCGCTTGTATCTGCCGATCCAGGCCATTCCTGACATGGTCAAGAACGCCTTCATTTCTGCGGAAGACAAGAATTTCTTCACCCATCCCGGCATCGACTTCATGGCGCTGGGCCGCGCCATTGCCACCAATGCCCGCAATTTCGGCACAGGTCGTCGGCAAGTAGGTGCTTCCACCATCACCCAGCAGGTCGCCAAGAACTTCCTGTTGACCAATGAGCGCTCGATCGACCGCAAGATCAAGGAAGCAGTGCTGTCGCTGCGCATCGAGCAAGCCTATTCGAAGAACAAGATACTGGAACTCTATCTCAACGAGATTTTCCTGGGCCTCGGCTCATATGGCGTGGCAGGCGCGTCGCTGACCTATTTCGACAAGCCGGTCAACGATTTGACGCTGGAGGAGGCGGCATATCTTGCGGCGCTTCCCAAAGCACCCAACAATTACCATCCCTACAACAACACCGAGGCGGCCACCGAGCGGCGTAACTGGGTGATCGACCAGATGGTCAAGAACGGGTATGCCAGCGTCGAGGAAGGCGAGGCCTCCAAGGCCAAGCCGCTGACGGTCAATCCGCGCCGCCGTGCCACTTATGTTTTTGCCTCCGAATATTTCTCGGAGGAAGTCCGCCGCGACATCATCGCCCGATATGGCGAGGATGCCCTTTACGAAGGCGGACTGTCGATCAGAACCACGCTTGACCCGGATCTCCAGAAGCTTGCGCGCAAGGCGCTCCAGGACGGTCTCGAAGGCTATGACGAGGAACAGGGCTGGCGCGGACCGGTCAAGAAGATCGACATCACTTCCGACTGGGGCAAACAACTGGCGGAAATCAGCACCTTCGTAGATGTGCCGGAATGGAAACTGGCTGCGGTTCTGGCGGTCGGCGACAAGGAGGCGGTCATCGGGTTGCAACCCGAAACGGAAGCCAATGGCAAATTGTCTGATGCCCGCGAACAGGGCAATATCAGTTTTGACAACATGAAATGGGCCTCCAAGCTCCGGATCAAGGATGAAAAGGCGAAATCCGCCAAGACTGCTGATGGCATCCTGTCGGTGGGCGATGTGGTTTATGTCGCTGAAGTCGAAGACAGCAAGGGTGAATACCGCCTTCACCAGCCACCGGAAGTGCAGGGCGCCATCATCGTCATGGACCCGCATACGGGCCGTGTGCTTGCGATGTCAGGCGGTTTCTCGTTTTCCGAAAGCCAGTTCAACCGGGCAACACAGGCCTATCGCCAGCCGGGTTCGTCTTTCAAGCCGTTCGTCTATGCTGCAGCACTCGACAATGGTTACACCCCGTCATCGGTGGTACTGGATGCGCCTTTCCAGATCGACCAGGGTGGAAGCCAGGGCATATGGGAGCCGAAAAACTATGGCGGCGGCTATGCCGGCCCATCCACACTTCGCCTGGGCATTGAAAAGTCGCGCAACCTCATGACCGTACGCCTTGCGAAGGATATGGGCATGCCGCTGGTCGCGGAATATGCAAAACGTTTTGGTATCTACGACAATCTGGCGCCTCTGCTTTCCATGTCACTGGGTTCAGGCGAAACGACGGTGCTGCGCATGGTTTCGGCCTATGCCGTACTTGCCAATGGCGGCAAGAAGATCAATCCGTCCTTTGTCGACCGCATCCAGGACCGCTATGGCAAGTCGATCTTCCGCCACGACGAGCGCATCTGCGATGCCTGCAACGTGACAGAATGGTCAGGGCAGGCAGAACCTGTTCTCGAGGACAACCGTGATCAGGTGCTGGATCCAATGACCGCCTACCAGATAACTTCAATGCTGGAAGGTGTCGTTCAGAACGGCACGGCAGTGGTCCTTAAAAAGCTCGGTGTTCCCGTTGCCGGCAAGACCGGTACCACGAATGATGAAAAGGATGCCTGGTTCATCGGCTATACGCCTGACCTTGTGGCTGGCGTTTATGTCGGTTTTGATAATCCGCGTCCGATGGGTCATGGTTCGACCGGCGGCGGTCTTGCTGCCCCGGTATTTCTCGAATTCATGAGTGCTGCACTGAAGGGCAAGAACCCGGTCGATTTTCGTGTGCCTCGCGGCATCAAGCTGATCCCGATTGATCGCAAGACCGGCTTGCAGGCCAAGGCTGGTCAGCCCGGCGTCATCATGGAGGCCTTCAAGCCCGGCACCGCTCCACCGGATGTCTATTCCGTCATTGGTTTTGCCGACGACATGATCCGTGACCGCCTCACGGTTTCGCCGGAAGCCAACCGTGCGGTGCTTTCGGGTACTGGCGGCCTGTATTGATCGACAAATACAGATATTTTGTCAGAATTGGCCTGCCTGACCCTGGTTTATTATGACAGCCCAAATCCTTGGGGCAGTTTGACAAACTCGAACCCAAGTCCGGTTTGGACCTGACCCAAGGGAACAATAAGGCAAAAACGCCCCCGAAACAGACGGATTGATCATACGACCTTCATCCTGCAACTGTCAGGCGAATACCGTCTCCGTGCAATACCCCGTCTTGAAAAACTACTTTCGTAGCCAAACAGCACATTGGAGCTTTACACCTTTACCCATGACCGTGCTCAATGAAGTTCTGACATAGCCCTTCTTTGTCATTTCAATATTCTTGTTAGACAGACTGGCCCCCACTGCCCATTGCCAATCTTTCTTCGGCCCAAACATTTTCACGGTGCGCTCGATCTGAAAATACGTCTTTCCGTTTTTCGGGAAACAGCCAAGTTTCTCAATCCTTTTGTTTTCCGCTCGCAGATCTGCAACTTCCTGCTTGAATTGCGACAGGGTTAATTCCTCAGATGCGTTTGCCTCATTTGTATGTATGAACGCAAAAACAACCACTGCCAGCAAGAGTTTGATAATACGGCTGTCATTCATCGCTACCTGCAAATCCTTGTCCTGCCGACTGTCTTTCACAGCGCAATAACCTTAGGTTGAGAAATTTGACCGCGTTCGCGTAATTTGTCAATGTGCCCGCTTCCCTCAGGCGGATGTCCGGCAGACAGGATTTTCTCATGCACTGGGATTTGCAAACTGGCCTCATTTTCCCGGTGTGGAGGCTCGCACGGCCATGCGCTGCCGGGTCTTTGTGGCTTTCACAACTTGCGGGGATTTCCCGTCGATATCGTGGAACTGTTGTCGCCGTCAGGAAGCTGAGATTGTTGCGCGCGAGGCGACATCGAAGCACCATCTTGCCACATTCCATGATGCTTTTGCCAATAATCAGCCAAAGCGGTGCTGCAAGGTTTACTTGCCGCTGTGTCGTGAATAGATTGCGCGCGGAATCAACGCCGGGCGAAATGCCCGCCGGTTTTAAAATCAGTTGAAATGAAATGCAGGGGCAGCTCGAATGCGCGCGGAAACCCACAATATCATCAGCGAAATCAAGCAGGCCGTAAGCCTGCTGAGGAGGCATCTTTGACTGGGACAAGGCCCGTCAAAGACTGAAGGAACTCAACGAGAAGTCCGAAGATCCCAACCTTTGGAACAATCCGGACGAAGCGCAGAAGCTGATGCGCGAACGCCAGATGCTTGAAAAGAGCATCACCGCCATCCAGTCCATCGAGAACGAACTCGCTGACCATGTCGGCCTGATCGAGATGGGCGAGGAAGAGGATGACGCAGCGATTGTCGGCGAGGCCGAGGCCGCGCTCAAATTGTTGCATTCTGAAATCGGCCGCCGCCAGGTGGAAGCGCTGCTGTCAGGTGAAGCCGACGGCAATGACGCATTCCTGGAAGTACATGCCGGGGCAGGCGGCACCGAGAGCCAGACAAGCATCAATGCCGCTGCGCATGTATGCGCGGGCTGAGCAGAACGGCTACAAGGTCGAGGTCCAGTACGAGTTCAACGGGTGAAGAAGCCGGCATCAAGTCGGCAACCATCCTCATCAAGGGTGAAAATGCCTATGGCTGGCTGAAGACCGAATCCGGCACGCATCGCCTTGTACGCATCTCGCCATTTGACGGCCAGGCGCGCCGACACACCTCGTTTTCCGCAGTCTGGGTATATCCGGTGATCGACGACAATGTCGAGATCGACATTCCCGACAAGGATATCCGCATCGACACTTTCCGCTCGTCAGGGGCAGGTGGCCAGCACGTCAACACCACCGACTCCGCCGTGCGCATCACGCATTTGCCAACGGGTATTGTGGTGACATCGTCGGAAAAATCCCAGCACCAGAACCGCGCCAATGCGATGAAGGCCCTGCGCGCGCGCCTTTATGACATGGAAATGAAGCGCCGCCAGGAATCAATCCAGGCAGAGCACGATTCCAAGACGGAAATCGGCTGGGGCCACCAGATCCGCTCCTATGTTCTCCAGCCTTACCAGTTGGTCAAGGACCTGCGCACTGGCGTTGAAAGCACATCACCTGACACGGTTCTGGGAGGTGGGCTCAACGAATTCATGGAAGCAGCCCTTGCCCATCAGGTAAAGGGCTCGGAAGGCGGTTCGGTCTCGGATATCGACTGATTGCAGACCTTTACAACGCTGCACTCAACTCACGTCCGGCGCGCAGATACAGCTCCGGGTCTATTGCCTGGCCGCCCTTGCGCACTTCATAATGCAGATGCGGGCCGGTACTGCGCCCGGTACTGCCGATGAGGCCGACGATTTCACCGCGTTTGACTTTCTGCCCTGTGACAACCTTGATGGCTGACAGATGCGCATAGCGTGTGGTCAATCCGCCGCCATGGTCAATTTCCACCATGTTGCCATATCCGCCGTTGCGCCCGGCATCAATCACGGTTCCAGCGGCCGTGGCCCGTGCCGGACTGCCCGTGGCAGCCCGAAAATCCGTGCCGGAATGCATGGCCGCCCGCCCGAAGAACGGATCGACACGCGAGCCGAACGGGCTTGAAACTTCCTTGCCGGGGGCAGGGTTGCCCACCGGAACACTGTTGAGACGCCCCGATAGAGTATCGAGTGCCTTCAGCGAAACATCCAGTGCCTCGACATGATCGTCGAATGAGGTGCCCGGTTCCAGCGGAATGAATGGGCCGCCGATCTGCTGCTGGACATCACTGGGAAGCTTGACTTTCAGCTTCGCCATCACTGAGGCAATGGTTGATGCCTTCCTGACCGCAGCTATCCGCAACGCACTGATCGCCGATTTCTGGCTTTCCTCGATAATCTGGATGCGATCCTTGACATCATAGAAAACGGCTTCCGGCGAAACACCCGGCAATCCGTCACTGCCCGTCGCGCTGTCATTCGTGGCCAGTGTGAAGGTATCTGCGGATGCGGTCTCACCCTTGATAGGGGTCTGTGAACCGCGCAGTGAAAACACCGATGCATCCGCGAAAACCGGCTTCGCATCGCTCTGCAATGCGCCGGTCGTCACCGGATCCCTGCCGGTCTGCGCGGGGGCGCTTTCGGCTTTGGGCATGTATTTTTCGAGCCCGCGCTTTTCAGCCGCTTCCATCAGCCTGCCGATCTTGCCACTGCGCCCGCCAAGCATTTCCTGGCGTTGGACGAGTTCGGCGATCTTGGCTTCGATGACTTGCTGGTCCAGCAATTGCCGGCTGGTAACGCGGTCCAGATTGGAACGCAGCGCCGCAATGCGATCCTCGTATTCGTGCATCAGCCGGGCATTGCGGGCATGTGAAGCACCGATCAGGTCATCGCGGAAGACGAGATATGCCGTAGCGCCAAGATATCCGACCATGAACATTGCAGCGATGGAAAATACCACCGAAAACAGGATCGGGCTGAAATTGTAGTGGCGTGACCTGCCATTGCGCGTGATGGTGATGGTGGCCGGATCACGGCGTTTGCCGAAACCGTTCCCGCTTCTGAGTGATGAACTGTGCCGCGCGTCGTTCTCGGTCAATGGTTCGTGGGCAGCTCGCATCAGGTTTCCAGGCAATCATGTGCATTTCAGTTGATAATTGCCGTCCATTAAAGCGGGTCATGGTTAATAAAGCCTTCTTCACCAACTGACCCGTTCAATTTCCCACAGATGCCAGTGACCGATAGAATGCAGGGGTAATTCCGCTTTGCGCCCGTGCCCTGTCGTTGAAGGGCGGTTTCAACTGGCCACGAAAATTCTCCCGCACCAGTTTCTGGAAACTGGCGGCCGGGTCATCGCCGTCGCGACGGCACAGGAAGCGGAACCATTTCGCCCCGACAGCCACGTGACCCTTTTCGTCTTCGTAAATGATTTTCAGGATGTTCGACGTTTCCTCGTCACCGGCCCGAAGGACCGATTCGATCAATGATGGCGTCACATCCAGTCCGCGCGCCTCCAGCACCAGCGGAACCAGCGCAAGGCGCGCCCGAAGGTCACTGGCAGTAAGGCTGGCAGCCTCCCACAGCCCGTCATGCGCAGGCAGGTCGCCATAGTCGGCATCAAGATCATTAAGCCGCTTGCGCAGCAGCGAGAAGTGTTTTGCCTCCTCGAAGGCAACCATCATCCAGCCATCGAAAAACGAGCGCGGCAACATGACACTGGCGAAGCGCGCCACGATGTCGAGCGCAAGATCAATGGCATTGAGCTCGATGTGGCACAGGGCATGGATAAGTGCGATGCGCCCCTTCACTGTGCCGATACGGCGCCTTGGAACCTGGTTTGGCGGCAGAAGTTCCGGTTTTTCAGGCCGTCCGGGGCGATCCGGCAATCTCGCCGGTCCGCTGCGCAATGACAATGTCCGGCGAAACCATGCCCGGTTCAAGGCATTCACTTTCGCAACCTTGATGACGAGGTCTGCTTCGCCAAGCGCATCGATCGCTCCTGACTGGAGGCTCTTTGCAGGCGCGAGTTCCTGTGTGCTGCCGGTTGTCACTTCAGGCAAGGTTGCGTGCCGCCGCAAGGACTTCCTCGACATGGCCGCTGACACTCACCTTGCGCCAGGCCTTGGCAATTTTGCCGTCCTTGCCGATCAGGAAAGTGGAGCGTTCCACGCCCATGTATTTCCTGCCATACATGCTTTTCTCCACCCATACCCCATAGGCTTCCAGCGCGGTTTTGTCCTCGTCGGAAATCAGGGTTACGGCGAGCGAATGCTTGTCGCGAAACTTGTCATGCTTTTTCACCGGATCGGGCGACATGCCGACCACAGTAACGCCCAGCTTGTCAAAGTCAGGCTTCGCAGTTGTGAAGCCGATGGCCTCGGTCGTGCAACCGGATGTGTCGTCCTTCGGATAGAAGAACAGCACAACCGGCTTCCCCGCATGCGCCGAAAGTGAAAAACTGCCGCCACCATCGGTTGGCAGGGTGAAATCCGGGGCGGGGGAGCCTTCTTCTGGCTTGGTCATGAAACGCCTTCCTTTCGACAAGATACTGTGATTGTGGCATGAGCATGGGGTCAACTTGGGTTATACGACTCCATGAACCTGCTTCCAGTGCTGTGGTGAGGGAAGTGAATTCTTTTCCCCGCATGATGCGGTCGCCTGCAACTTCGTGAACAGGGGCAATGCTGTTGGCCGGCTAGCCACCCCGGCTGTATAAATGAGACAAACCGAATCAAACTGATCCTGCCAGAAACCAACACTGGGGAACAGGGAACCTGAACGCAGCGGAGTGGCTCTTATTGATCCATCGTAAAAAGCCATATGCAGGCGGGAACGAAGGAACCGTGGCTCATGGACCGCGTGGCCTTGCCTCGCGTTTTCGACGCAGACAACTGCATGTCGAGGCTTCCCATGATGCACTTGGACAGTCAGGGTTTGTAGTTCCGCGCCCAAGCCGTTTCCAGGGCGTAGTCCGGTTTCTGGGGGCATTTCTGGCTGTCATCTTGCTGGCGGCCGTCATGTCCGGAGCTGGCCTCTATTTCCTGCTCCGTGGCGAGGCAATCGAAAATTCCACGCTCAATCAGCGCATAGAAGCCCGCATCCAGCAGATGTTGGGTGGCAACATGCTGGTCAATCTCGGCCGCATGACGATCGCCTTCGACCGGGACGGTTTGCTGTCGCTTGCTGCAACCGATGTCCAATTGATCCGTCCGGTTGACCGGAAAGTGGCATCCCGGCTCGGCAAGGTGGTTGTTGGCGTGCGGCCCTTGTCACTTCTGTCAGGCGAGCCCCAGATCGACGCTGTCATCATCCAGGATTCTTCAATTGACGTGACGCTTCTGCCATTGCCCGCAAGCGCGCCGATTCCAGCCAATCTTTCGGATTTTCTCGCCGATGCGGGCCGTCATCTGGCTGACTACGGAGAACAATTTGCGGCCGAGCGCTTCCGGCTTTTCCGATTTGAAAACATCAAGATCAGTGGTGTTGGCCTTGGTCGCAAGGATGCCAACCAGATTCATGTCGACAATCTCGATTTGCGCTTCCGCCGAAATGGTGCGCTGACTGTGAATTCGCAATTGGCGACCAGGCATTCAAAAATCGAACTGCAGGGCGCATGGCGGAAGGTGGACGGCAATGCTGCGGAACTCGACATGCATCTGACCGGCCTCAACCTTCGGGAATGGTCGGATGATCCTGCTGTGGAGGGCGGATTGGGCGGTTCCGACGCCGGACTGGACTTCTACGCGAGAACCGGTTTTTCCGGAGATGGCAAGCCGGTCAATCCGCAGGTGACGATCTCGATGCCGCAACCCTCGACATTGCGTCTGGGTCGTTATGCCCGAACGGTGTTGAACCAGGTACAGCTCAACTTCAGGCTGCTCACAGACAAGAACCAGATCGAGCTTGATCCGTCGAAATTCTCTGCCGGCAACTTTTCCTCGCGCCTGATCGGGGGTATCAGGCCTGTTGATGCCGCAAAGGGCTATTCCGGCAATCTGGAATTTGAATTGATTGCAGATCCTGCCGTGGGTGCGCCCACCGTGGTTGGCGAGCAAAGCAACCCTGCGGCTATCCGCATTGGTGGGAGCCTGGATCGCAACCGCAAGATAATTGATCTGACCGAAATACTGGTCCTCTCCGGTTTCGACCGGATTTCAGGTTCGGCCAGTTTCGGCTTTGAAGGGCCAACGCCCTCCATCGCCGCCGCTGCTGCCAGTGACGGGGTGCAGATGTCGGCAATCAAGCAGTTGTGGCCATTCTTCCTGGCGCCGCCAACGCGCAATTGGGTTATGCGCAACATTGTCGGCGGAAGGGTCGCCAATATCGAACTTTCTGCAAAAATTCCCGCTGGCATCATCGGGCGTTTCATCAAGGGCGCCAAGATCGATCCTGGTGATCTGGTCTTGTCGGCGGATTTCGATGACGTGCGAATGGACACCTTCGGCGAACTGCCAGCGATCCGAAACGCCAATGGAAATATCCGCGTCGACGGAATGGCCTTTACCGCTGATCTCAAGACCGGTGACGTTTTCCTGCCTGACAATCGCACAGTGAAAGTGAATGGCGGCCGGTTCCGCGTCGCCGACTATGGCGAGCGTCCAGCCCCTGCCGAGGTGAGGGTGCAGGGCGAAGGTGAGGCCGGCGCACTTGCGTTGATTGCCAATGCAAGGCCATTGCTGGTCGGGGACAGGTTGCTGCTCAAACCGAAGCAATTCTCCGGTAAGGCCGATGCCGATGTGGTGGCTTCTTTCCACCTGAAACCAGGGCTCACCCCTCAAGATGTCGACTGGCACGTCTTGCTCAATACAAAGAACCTCGCAAGCAGCGAAAAGCTCTTCGGTCATTCGCTTGCCAAGGCAGACCTGTTCATTGAGGCCAATGCGCAGCAGGCCCGGATTGCCGGCGATGCCATTATCGACAATGTCCGCACCAAGCTTTCGATGGTACAGCCGATCGGCAAGGATGCCGGTCCGGCACAGCGGCAGTTCAGTGCTGTCCTCGACGAGAAGGCCCGCAAGGCGATGGGCATCGATCTGGCACCTGTCGTTCACGGGGTCATTCGCCTCTCCGCCAACCAGGGTGGAGACAAGGACGGCAGGCAGGTTGTTGACCTGAAGGATGCCCAATTGGGCTTGCCATGGGTGGGCTGGACCAAGGGCAAGGGCATTCCGGCCACGGCGAGTTTTGTCATGAAAAACGCCAATGGCCAGACCGTCATCAACGATTTCTACGTCGAGGGTCCGGGGTTTTCCGCCACAGGGAATCTTGTGTTTGACAAGGGCGGCATTGTATCTGCCGATCTGCCCAATGTCTCACTGAATGAAGGCGATGCGCTGTCGGTGAACATCAAGCGCAAGGGAAATCTCTACACCATCAATGCCGAGGGTGCGCGATTTGATGCGCGAAGCCTCATCAACATGCTGATCCACGAAGGTGGCGTCGGCGATGTCCAGGCCAACATCAATGCAAAGGTAACCGCGTCCATCGGCACGATCACCGGTTTTGCCGATGTCAAGGCCCGCAATGTTTCGCTGACCTATGGTACTGCGGACGGATGGTTCGACAATCTTTCCCTGCGCGCCAATTTCGCCAGTTCCGGCATTGTCAACATCATTGCTTCAACGGTCGACCGCAAG
Organism: Nitratireductor sp.; assembly: GCA_041397525.1. Classification (GTDB taxonomy): domain Bacteria; phylum Pseudomonadota; class Alphaproteobacteria; order Rhizobiales; family Rhizobiaceae; genus BOKV01. The sequence continues at coordinate 332,584 of JAWKWL010000004.1, read as the reverse complement.
ACCACGTTCAACATCGAATCCACCGATGCCGGGGCATCGCTCGGCATGCTGGACATTTATCGCAGGATGCGTGGCGGAAACATGCGTGCGCTCCTCGACCGGACCGGCGGTGGGCCTTTCTCCGGACCAATTCGCGTCAAGGATTTTGTCATCGTCGATGAACCGAAACTGGAGCGGCTGATATCCGACCCCGCGCCGATCCAGAACGAGCGCGGTCAGACAGGAACGTCAGTCACAGAGCAATTGCGCAAGGTGAACATCAAGAGCGTGCGTTTCACCAACGCCAAGGCGATGATCGAAAAGGGAGAGGGCTATTTCAACGCCCGCGACGGCATTCTGACATCAACCCAGATCGGCTTCACCTTTGATGGAAATGTCTATGACGCCAACAACCGAATGGACCTCAAGGGAACCTTCATGCCCGGCATCGGGCTGAGCCGGGCGCTTGGTTTCATTCCCATCGTGGGCGAACTTCTGGGCAATGGTCGCGATACAAGCCTGATCGGAATCACCTACAGGCTGAGCGGTCCGGTAAAGAACCCGTCAATAGAAGTGAATCCCGTGTCTGTTGTTGCACCGGGGGCATTCCGCAAGGTGTTCGAGTTCCGCGACTGACGCGGGTCATCCCCTTCAGTTCAGACAGCTTTGACGAGGACGTGCTTCTTCTTGCCAAGCGAAAGCTTGATGACGCCATCCTGGTCCGCACTTGCGGTGGAAATGCTGGCGCGTTCGTCGCTGATTGCGACATCATTGATGCGCACCGCGCCGCCCTGCACATGACGGCGTGCCTCGCCATTTGACGCTGCCAGCCCGGCACGCACGATGAGCCCCAGAAGCCCGGTTCCCGCTTCAAGTTCTTCCAGCGGTACGCCGACGGATGGCAGGGTATCCGCCGCACCCCCTTCTTCGAAGGTCTTGCGCGCTGTTTCCGCCGCTTGTTCGGCGGCTGCGCGACCATGCAGCAGTGCCGTCACTTCGGTCGCCAGAACCTTTTTTGCCTCGTTGATTTCAGAGCCGCCAAGCGCTTCGAGTTTCGCGATCTCGTTCATGGCAAGCGTGGTGTAAAGCTTGAGGAAACGTCCGACATCCGCATCTTCGGTATTGCGCCAATATTGCCAGAAGTCATAGGCGGGCAGCATTCCGGCATTGAGCCATATCGCGCCGTCAGCGGTCTTGCCCATTTTCGCACCCGATGATGTTGTCAGCAGTGGCGATGTCAGTGCGTAGAGTTGCGGTGTGCCCATTCGATGGCCAAGATCAAGACCGCTGATGATGTTGCCCCACTGGTCGGACCCCCCCATCTGCAACCGGCAATCATGCCGCTTCGACAGTTCGACAAAGTCATAGGCCTGCAGGATCATGTAGTTGAATTCAAGGAAGGAGAGCGATTGCTCGCGGTCGAGACGCAGCTTGACGGAATCGAATGCCAGCATCCGGTTGACGGAGAAGTGCCTGCCCACATCGCGAAGGAAACGCACATAGTTGATCTCCATCAGCCAATCGGCATTGTTGATCATCAAGGCGTCCTGCTTGCCGTCACCGAACTGGAGATAGGGCGAGAAGTTCTTCTTGATCTCGGAGAGGTTGGCAGCAATGTCTTCTTCGCTCAGCATCTTGCGCGCCTCATCCTTGAATGACGGGTCGCCGATCATCGAGGTGCCGCCGCCCATCAGCGCTATCGGACGGTGACCCGTCTTCTGCATCCAGTGCAGCATCATGATCTGGATCAGCGATCCTGCATGCAGGCTTTTGGCCGTCGCATCAAAGCCGATATAGCCGGTCACGACCTCTTTCGCGAAGAGTTGGTCAAGGCCCGCCTCATCGGAAATCTGGTGGATGAAACCGCGCTGCGAAAGCGTGTGCAGGAATTCGGATTTGAAGCCGGACATTGCGAATTTTTCCGTGTAGGTTGAATTTTCAGGAACCTGGATGCATTTCACCCGGGCTTACTTTTTTCTTGCGACCGCGCTCTACCAGTTTTTGAAACGGAATTCACCATCCAATGCCGAGAAACCCGAAAAGCCGCAAACGATCTTCGAAACAGAAGAACGATGCCAGGCTGCAACTGGCGCTTGGCCTGATGAGCGGAACCAGCATGGATGGCATTGACGTTGCTCTGTTGCGCACCAACGGCAAGTCACATTTGGAAAGGCTGGCCGGTGCGTCCTTTCCCTACGATCCTGCATTTCGCAAGGAGCTTTCCGCAGCCTTGGTCGATGCCACCGCGATTGAAAGACGAGAAGATCGACCGGGCAGGCTTGCTGAAATCGAACGAGAACTCACCATCCGCCATGCGGCGGTGGTGAATTCCTTCCTCTTCGAGCACCGCATGGTTCCCGCTGATATCGATGTCATCGGTTTTCACGGCCAGACCGTGTTGCATCGACCGGAGGCGGGGCTGACCGTGCAACTGGGCGACGGCAAACTGCTCGCACGCCAGACAGGTATCAATGTGGTGCATGACATGCGGGCCCGTGACATGGAGCATGGCGGGCAGGGCGCTCCGCTCGTGCCTGTCTATCACCGTGCTCTTTCGCGCAACCTTTCCGTTTCGACCGCGTCGGAGGAAGGTGCAAACTGGCCGGTGGCTTTCGTCAATATCGGTGGCATTGCCAACATTACCTGGATTTCCGCACGCGGCGCGATGATCGCGTTCGACACCGGGCCGGGCAATGCGCTGGTCGACCAGTGGGTCCAGGCAAAGGCAGGAATTCCCTATGACCAGGCTGGCGCCATCGCATCCGAAGGCAGGGTCCTTCCGGAAATGGTGCACGCCTACCTTCGTTCGCCTTTCTTCAATCGTGCCGCACCAAAATCACTCGATCGCAACGACTTCCTGCCGCCGGATCCCGCGAGCGCGTCCCTCGAGGATGGCGCCCGAAGCCTGGCGCATGTGACGGCCCGCTCCATACTGATGTCCGCTGAGCACCTGCCGGACAGACCGGCATTGTGGATTATCTGTGGCGGTGGCCGCCACAACCGGACGATCATGGACGATCTTCGCCAGTTGGCCGGCGAATCAGGCATGCGGGTGCTTGCTGCAGAGGAGGCCGGTTTCGACGGTGACAGCATGGAAGCCGAGGCATGGGCCTACCTTGCCGTCCGCTCGCAAAAGGGGCTGAAACTGACCTGGCCCGGCACCACCGGTGTGGACAAACCGCGCAGCGGAGGCAAAAAAGCAAAATATGAGTGATTTGACCCGATTATTGCCACTTTGCTTTCACTGATAATCAATCATCTGAATGGCATAGTGCAAAAACCACGCTTTGTCATTCAATAATGAATGGGTTCTATGCGTAAACTTGTTCGTTTTTGTGCAGTGCATATATGGAAATGAAGCTCGTGCTGCACTAAGTTCGGATAACAATTCCGACTCTTGGCCTGCGTCCAGCAAGCAAGGCAGCAGTCGCACCAAACAGGGCTGACGGCCCCGGAAGAAATTCGCAATGGCCATGATGAAGTTTCACCGTTTTGCGGCTGTCGCCGTACTTGTCGTATCCGCCGCGTGGGTGCTCACGGGAGAGTTTTCTTCCGTTGGCAGCGCTGCCAGCGAGGAAGCGCAGCAACCTGCTGCCGAAAAGCCTGCCGCAAGCACCACGGCCGCCTTGCGGACCGTCGCCTTTGTCAGGCCGCCGGTTCTAGCGCACAGTCGCGCCATAAGGGTTTCAGGCCATACCAGCGCCGACAAGAAGGTTGACCTTTCCACACGTGCGGGCGGGGTTATCCTGTCGCTGCCGTTCAATGAGGGCGACCGCGTTGCTGAAGGCGACGTAATCCTGAAGATAGATCCCGAAGAACGCCCGGCAATGTTGGCCAACGCAAAGACCATGCTTCTCCAGCGCCAGAAGGAACTGGAAGCGGCGGAGCGTCTGGTCAAGCAGGGCAACATGGCAACCCTCAGGGGTGACAATGCCCGCTCTGCCCTGGCCGCTGCTGAATGGCAGGTTGAGTTGGCCGAAGCAGAACTTGGCAAGCTTGATGTCAAGGCACCGTTTTCTGGCACGCTCGACAAGCTCATGGTGGAAGAAGGCGCATCCGTCCAGCCCGGCACACCAGTCGCCGGCATCCTGAAACTTGATCCTGTCATCGCAAGCGGCGAGGTCTCGGAAACCGACCTGCATTTCATCAAGATCGGCAGCAAAGCCGAAGTGAGACTTGTGGACGGTTCCCTTGTTGAAGGAACTGTGCGCTATATCAGCAGGCAGTCATCGCCACAGACGAGAACCTATCCGGTTGAAGTGGAAATCGCCAATCCTGATTTGCGCATTCCTGCGGGCATGACCGCGGAAATCAAGCTGCTGGCGGATCCTGTGCTGGCGGTGGCGCTGCCGCGCTCTGTCGTTACCTTGTCGCTGGAAGGTGATCTTGGCATTCGCATCCTGAAGGATGACGACACTGTAGCTTTTGTCCCGATTGATCTTGTCGATGATCTTCCGCAAGGCTTGTTGCTCGGGGGCGTTCCCGAGGAAGCTCGCATCATTGTTGCGGGCCAGGATCTTGTGGCTGAAGGTGAAAAGGTGAAGGCAGTTGAGGCCGACATGGAAACGATCAAGAAGCTGGCGGGTGCGTCGGCGGCGGTGAACTGATGGGCATAGTCGAATACGCCATCCGCAATGCACGACTGACGATATCGATCCTTCTCTTCTTTCTGGTTGCCGGTACCCTTGCATACCAGTCCATACCCAAGGAAGCAGAGCCGGACATCCAGATCCCGATCATTTATGTGAGTCTCGGCTATCAGGGCATTTCGCCCGAGGATTCCGAGCGACTGCTGCTGCGTCCCATGGAAACGAAGCTGAAGTCGATCACCGGCATCAAGGAAATGCGCTCCACTGCCTATCAGGGCGGTGGCAACGTTGTTGTCGAGTTCCAGGCCGGTGCGGATCTCAACAAGGCACTTGATGACGTTCGCAACAAGGTTTCAGACGCCAAGCGCGATCTGCCTGATGGTGCGGACGAGCCTACCGTCAACGAAGTCAACATTTCCGAGTTTCCGGTTCTTGTCGTCACCCTTTCTGGGGACGTGTCCGAACGTGCGCTTACCGTCGCCGCGCGTGCCATGCGCGACCGCATCGAAGAGGTGCCGGGTGTTCTTGATGCTGCTCTTCAGGGTGCGCGCGAAGACCTGGTCGAGATCATCATTGATCCGGTGAAACTGAGTTCCTATGGTCTTCAACTTGACCAGATGATTGGCGCCGTGCGCGCCAACAACTCGCTTGTGGCCGCTGGTGCGCTCGAAGGCGGTGAGGGCCGTTATCCCGTCAAGGTTCCATCGCTTATCGAAACGGTGGAGGATGTCGCAAACCTGCCGATCGTCGCTGGACCGAATGCGGTGGTGCGCGCACGCGATCTCGCGACCATTCGCTCCACCTACAAGGACGCGGAAACCATAGCGCGTCTCGACGGGAAACCCGCTATCGCCATCGAAGTGTCAAAGCGCACCGGTGCCAACCTTGTCGAAACCGTCGATGACGTGAAGGTCGTGGCGGAGGATTTCGCCAAATCTCTTCCGCCAGGGGCTGTAGTCAGCTTCAGCCAGGACAAGTCCACGAACATTCGCCAGCTTCTGGGTGATCTGGAAAACAGCGTTCTGACCGCCGTCATCCTGGTGTTTATCGTCATCCTCTATGCCCTGTCAGGCCGCGCATCGCTTTTGATCGGCCTTGCCATTCCGGCGTCCTTCCTGATGGGCATCCTTGGACTGTCGCTTGCAGGCATGACGATCAACATCGTTGTCCTTTTCTCTCTGATCCTGGCTGTCGGCATGTTGGTGGATGACGCCATTATTGTGACCGAATTCGCCGAACGGCGCATGACCGAGGGAATGCCCAAGGAGGAAGCCTTCGCGCTGGCGTCTCATCGCATGGCAGGGCCTGTGGTTGCAGCCACCATGACGCGTGTCGCGGCCTTCTCGCCATTGCTGTTCTGGCCGGGCATCGTCGGCGAGTTCATGAAATACATGCCGATCACCCTGATCGCCACGCTTTCGGCATCAATGCTGTATGCGCTTGTGTTTACACCAACACTTGGTGCGATCTTCGCCAAACCGGTGGTGGAAGAAGGGCCGGGCAAGGACGGCATGTATATGTGGATCGTCGGCAAGGCCGTGAAGCATCCATTCATCGTGCTTTTCCTGGGTATCGGCCTGCTGGTTGCTGTGCCTGTGGCCTATGGCAAATACGGCAATGGCGCGGAGTTCTTCCCCGACGTCGAGCCAGATTACGGCCTGCTCTACGTGCATGCCCGCGGCAATCTTTCCATCGAAGAAAAGGACACGGCGGTGCGCCAGGCCGAACAGCGCATTCTCGGCTGGCCAGGCATCAAGACCGTCTACACCCGTGTTGGCAAGGCTGGCGGGGCTGGCGGACAGCAGGTGGCAGAAGACGTTGTTGGCGTGATCCAGTACGAGTTCATTGACTGGCGGGAACGCAAGGCAGCGAACGATATCCTTGCGGACCTCCGTGTGGCGATGCAGGGCATTCCCGGCGTCGATATCGAGGTTTCGGTTCCGCAGGCCGGACCTCCAACCGGCAAGGCGATCCAGGTCCGTCTTGGTGCGGTTGACCCGCAAAACATCAACGCGGTCGCCTATGACGTTGCGAAAATGCTGGCAAATACGCCGGATGTCATCGACATTTCCGACGGTCTGCCGCCACCCGGAGTGGACTGGGAACTCAATGTCGACAGGACCAAGGCTGCCAGATACGGCATCGGACCCGGATCTGTTGGTACGGTAGTGCAACTGGTAACCACCGGTGTGAAACTCACCGATTACCGCCCTGCCGGCTCGGACGATGCGGTCGATATCCGGCTTCGCCTGCCACAGGACCGGCGCACACTGGCAACACTTGACCAGTTGCGGGTTGAAACGCCAAATGGTGCAGTACCGATCTCCAACTTCGTTACACGCGAACCGGCCAAGAGTACCGGTATCCTGAGCCGCATTGATGGCACCCGCACGGTCACCGTGCAGGCAGGTATCCGTGAAGGCGTTCAGTCAGACGCGGTGCGCAAATCGGTGGTTTCGCAGCTTGAGGCGATGGGTCTTGAAGAGCGCGGTGTTCGCTGGAAGCTGGCTGGTGAAGACGAGGAACAGGCGGCAGCCGCCGAGTTCCTGTCCAAGGCAGCCGCCGCGGCGGTGTTCCTGATCTTTGTCGTGCTTCTTGCCCAGTTCAACAACTTCATGTCGGTTGGGTTGGTACTGTCAGCCGTGGTGATGTCGACCATCGGCGTTTTCCTGGGGCTGATGATCATGGATCAACCTTTCGGCGTCGTCATGACCGGTATCGGCATCATCGCTCTGGCAGGGGTCGTCGTTAACAACAACATCGTTCTGATCGACACCTATGATCATTTGCGCAGGGAGGGATGGGACAAGCTCGATGCCGTTCTGCAAACCTGCCGTGAACGTGCGCGCCCGGTCGTGTTGACTGCGGTTACGGCAATCCTCGGCGTGTTGCCAATTGCCTTTGCCGTCAACCTCGAGATCATGAACCATGAGACGACATTCGGCGCGCCATCGACGCAATGGTGGATTTCGCTGTCGGGCGCTATTGTCTTCGGACTTGCATTCTCGACGGTACTGACCCTGATCGTTACCCCGTCAATGCTGATGATCTTCACTCGCTCGAACGCAACGGCCAAAGTCAGCCTGTTGTCGCGCATATTCGGCTTCCCGGCCCGGCTTTTGCGCAGGAAGGCTGCAAGTGCCGAAGTGGAAATGCCTCAGAGGGTCGACATGCCCGAGCCCGACATTGCCGAGGCGGAACAGGCAGCGGCGAGTGTTGTCCAATTGCCCGGGCATGAGAAGGCCGACAATTCGGCGACGGGTCCAAAGCGGCGCAGGCCGCCCCGCCGCGAAGCCGCGGAATAGGAAAGCCGCGAAGCGGCTGGGCAGGAAAACAACAAAACCGCCGGCAGGATTGCTCCGCCGGCGGCTTTCTTTTGCCAGTTTTCTTGCCAGTGTCCGGGCCTGTGTCCTGTTCGCAAACTCCGGGTTTTCAGCGCAGCAGCATGGTCTCTTCAATGCCGCCTTCGATGAGGCCGAGGCGCTTGTCCAGGTAAAGGCCGCATTCCTCGATCAGTTCTTCCGAATGCTGGTTGAAGAAATGGTTCGCGCCGGGGATCGTCTTGTGCGTGATAACAATTCCCTTTTGTGCCTTGAGCTTGTCCACCAATGTCTGAATGTCGGCGGCAGGGGCCACGCGGTCCCGGTCTCCGTGAATGATCAGGCCGGACGACGGGCAGGGCGCCAGAAACGAAAAGTCGTATACATTTGGTTGTGGCGCAATCGAGATGAAGCCCTCGATTTCCGGACGACGCATCAGCAATTGCATGCCTATCCAGGCCCCGAAAGAGAAACCGGCCACCCAGCAACCGCGTGAATCGGGATGCAGGGTCTGCACCCAGTCAAGCGCTGCCGCTGCATCAGACAGTTCGCCGGTGCCATGGTCGAATTCACCCTGGCTTCTGCCCACGCCACGAAAATTGAAGCGCAGCGTTGTGAAATGCCGTTCGACGAACATGTAGAACAGATCATAGATGATCTGGTTGTTCATGGTCCCGCCGAACTTCGGATGCGGATGCGGGTGCAGGATCAGCGCAATCGGCGCATTCTTGTCCTTCGAGGGCTGGTATCGGCCCTCAAGCCGCCCGTCAGGTCCGTTGAAAATTACTTCTGGCATGCTATCTCCTTTGCAGGGGCGCGACTTCGACCCGACGGTCTGCTGCCGGTCAATTACGATCAGCTTGGTCGCAGACCGGTCTTCATAGACAAAGCGCGATTGTAATTTCAAGGAAATTGCGTATCAGCAGGCAGAGCTTCAAGGCGAAAGCCATGAATATTGCCCGGCTGGGCGCAAAAAGTGGGACCCATGTCCGGTAACCAGCGCATTTATCTCGACTACAACGCGACAGCGCCGCTGCTGCCACAAGCCCGCGCTGCCATGATTGACGCGCTTGACCGGGTTGGCAACGCTTCCTCGGTCCATGCCGAAGGCCGCAATGCCCGCAAACTCGTGGAACATGCTCGCTCGAAACTGGCTTCGCTTCTGGATTGCGAAGCGAGACAGGTGACTTTCACGTCAGGCGCCACCGAGGCCGCACATCATGTGCTGAGCCCGCATCTGCGCGCTTCGGGTCACGATATTCACGTATCGCAGCTTTATGTTGGTGCCACCGAACATCCCTGCGTGCTGGCAGGTGGCTGCTTCAACGCAGGCCGGATCACGGTCCTGCCTGTTGACGGCAATGGCATGATCGACCTTGAAGGACTTGACAGGACCCTCGCAGCACATGACCGCACCAAGGGCGCAGCCATGATTGCCGTGCAACTCGCCAACAACGAGACTGGCGCAATCCAGCCACTGTACCGGATATCTGCCATCGTGCATGGCCACAACGCCTTTCTGGTGGTTGATGCAGTGCAGGGCCTCGGCAAGATGCCACTAACGCTTGCCGCAACAGGCGCTGATTTCGCCTTCTTCTCCGCGCACAAGATCGGCGGACCGCAGGGCGTTGGCGCGCTGGTCGCTGCCAATGCGGGAGTGATGCCGCTGCCGCTTCTGCGTGGCGGCGGACAGGAAAACTTCCAGCGTGCAGGCACCGAAAATGTTGCTGCCATCGCCGGATTTGCCGCTGCACTCGAAAATCTGCCGTCGCAGGCGGATTTGGTGCGGATCGGCATTATCAGGGACTCGATTGAGGCACAGTTGCGCACTATATCCCTTGAAGCTGGAAACAAGGTGGGCGAACCGGTGGTTTTTGCCAAAGGTGCTGAACGGCTTGTCAACACCAGTTGTTTTTCCCTGCCGGGCATCCGGGCTGAAACCGCGCTCATTGCGCTTGACCTTGCCGGTTTTGCGCTTTCGTCAGGTTCTGCCTGTTCGTCGGGCAAGGTGAGGAAATCCCATGTGCTTGACGCCATGGGTATCGAAGACAACCTTGCCCGCTCGGCACTGCGCCTGAGCATTGGCAGGCAAACGAGTGAGTTGCATGCCGGGCAGTTTCTTTCTGCCTGGAAAGAAATGGTCAAGCGTCTGGCCTGACATGGTATTTTGTGTCATGAAGGCGGAACGCGGCGATTGGCCGTGAACATCAACTGGCGGGCCTTGAACCCGCAAAGGATGGAGTGAGGACATGCCTGCAGTGCAGGAAACGATCGACGCTGTCAAAAGCCTCGACGTCGACAAGTACAAATACGGTTTCACCTCTGACATCGCGTCCGAAAAGGCACCCAAGGGCCTGAGTGAAGACACGATCCGGTTCATCTCCGCAAAAAAGGAAGAGCCGGAATGGATGCTGGAATGGCGGCTGGAAGCCTATCGGCGCTGGCTGACCATGGACGAGCCAACCTGGGCCCGCGTCGATTATCCGAAGATCGATTTTCAGGACATCTATTATTATTCCGCGCCGAAGAATTTCGGCGACGGACCGAAGTCGCTCGACGAAGTTGATCCCGAATTGCTGCGTACCTATGAAAAGCTCGGCATTCCGCTCAAGGAGCAGGAAATCCTGGCTGGCGTTCGCAAGGCCGGTGAACCGTCACCCATCGAGGCGGAAGGCGAGGAAAACGGCTCCGACAATGTTTACAAGTCGGGCCGGGTGGCCGTTGACGCCGTGTTTGAAGTGTCTCGGTCGTCACCACCTTCAAGAAGGAGCTGGCGAAAGCCGGTGTCATCTTCTGTTCAATCTCGGAAGCAATCCGAGAGCACCCCGAACTGGTGAAGAAATATCTGGCGAGCGTCGTGCCGACCTCGGACAATTATTACGCGACGCTCAATTGCGCAGTCTTCACCGATGGCTCATTCGTCTATGTGCCGGAGTGGTTGCCCGCTGCCCGATGGAATTGTCGACCTATTTCCGCATCAACGAACGCAATACCGGCCAGTTCGAGCGCACGCTGATCATTGCCGAGAAGGGGGCCTATGTCTCCTATCTCGAGGGCTGCACGGCTCCCCAGCGTGATGAGAACCAGCTGCACGCAGCCGTCGTTGAATTGATCGCCATGGAAGACGCGGAGATCAAGTATTCGACGGTCCAGAACTGGTATCCCGGCGACGAGAACGGCAAGGGCGGCATCTACAATTTCGTCACTCAAGCGCGTGACTGCCGGGGTGACCGCTCCAAGATTTCCTGGACACAGGTCGAAACCGGCTCCGCCATCACCTGGAAATATCCGTCCTGCATCCTGCGCGGCGATGATTCACGCGGCGAATTCTATTCGATCGCGGTGTCGAATGGCGCGCAGCAGGTCGACAGCGGCACCAAGATGATCCATCTCGGCAAGAACACGTCGAGCCGCATCATCTCCAAGGGCATTTCCGCCGGTCGCTCCAACAACACCTATCGTGGCCAGGCATCGGCGCACCGCAAGGCCGCGAATGCGCGCAATTTCACGCAGTGCGATCTGCTGCTGATCGGCAACAATTGTGGCGCCCATACCGTGCCCTATATCGAGGCGAAGAACTCTACCGCGCAGTTCGAGCATGAGGCGACCACCTCGAAGATTTCCGACGACCAGCTGTTCTATTGCCTGCAGCGCGGCATTCCCGAAGAGGAGGCAATCGCGCTGATCGTCAACGGTTTCGTCAAGGAAGTGATCCAGGAACTGCCGATGGAATTCGCGGTCGAGGCGCAGAAGCTGATCGGCATCAGCCTTGAGGGGAGCGTGGGGTGATGCACAATCCCGGGGATTTCGATCACGATCAGGGTATCGGCGTCAGCCGGCTTAAGGCCGATGCTGTCAAGCTGCAAGGCGGCGTGAACGAATTTCGCAGTTATGCATGGGAACAGCGTCGCGACGTTATGTTCACGCTGGCATTCCTCGCCGCCGTGGCAATCCTGATGCTGCTGGTGAAGACTTGGTTCTCGCGCAATTTGATCTACACGATAATGGCAACGCCATTTCTGGCTTTCATTGTTTACATGCCAATTGGAATGGCGAGGGCGAAACGCAGCCAAAAGGAGGAACAAGAAAGGCAGTATCGTCAATTCATGGATGACAAGACAGCCGCCTCTGATGTGGAAGGCGGCGACAAATGACCGAGGTATTCGCGGTTGGGATCGGTATTACGCTGGAAGGGAGCGTAGGGTGATGCAGGCCGATTATAATGTTGCTTGGTGTGCAGCATTCACAATGGAAGATCAATTGCGGGGAGTATCGCGATGAGAGGAAATCCAGGCGGCGAATTGGGAATAGCGCTTTCCAGGATCCTTGCAGAAAAAAACAATCTCGGTGAAACATCCAATAACCGGAAATCCTTCAACACGGAGAACACGCAGGATTATGGAGTTGCGCTACTTGCGTTTTCGCTGATTGTAGCGGCCATCGGCGTAGTAGCCGGCCTGCTGGATTTTGGTGTTTGGACGGTCCTCTTCTTTGTGCCTGCGATAGTGGTTTCAATTCTGCAGGCAAGAAAGAAGCGGCAACTGAGACACAACATCCAGATGCAGTATGAAGAATTCCAGGCGGTCAAGGCGGCTAAGGGCGGCAGCAGGAACGAGGGGAGCGTGGGGTAATGTTCTGGAATACAGCTGCAATCACCTCCGCTTTGGTTTTGAGCACGCCCACTTGTGTTCTCGCATGCCAATGTGCGGATGTTCTGGAGGCCCGCACGGGCTCTGGCCCCGTTGATCTGACAGCGTTGCGTGAGAAAAAGGCGCAAAACATTATTCGCGGGAACGTAGTTGAGTTCGTTGCTGGGCCTTACTCTAAGGTAATCAAAAGTACGGGCGCAGAATTAAGTCTCAATGGAACAAACATTGCCAGCATGACCACCGCGGGTGGCGACTTCCCGATGGCGCTAACGACAATTAGTATAAATGAAACCGTTAAGGGACAAGCAAAGGGAATTATCCGTGTACTTACTGGCATGGGAACCGGTGATTGCGGTGTACCGGAACTGTTTTTCGGCGCCTTAGCTTATCAAGCGGACATTGAATTCGAAGTAACTCCAGTGGAGGGAGCAAGTAATCTGTATTCCGTCGATATGTGTAGCTATGTCAAGGACATGAGTTCAGACGGCGAAGAAAAGAGTCCGGAGCCTTTGCCACCCATCGAGTGAGAAGGAACCGTCAGCTGCTGATCTGGAAAAAGCAAGGACAAAAAATGATCGAAATCAAGAACCTCCATGTCGCGCTCGAAGAAGACGGCACCGAAATCATCAAGGGGCTTAGCCTTACCGTCAAACCGGGAGAAGTGGCTGCCATCATGGGGCCGAACGGCTCGGGCAAGTCGACACTTTCCTATGCGCTTTCGGGGCGTGACGGCTATGAGGTCACATCCGGCGATGTAATCTTCAACGGCCAGTCCATCCTCGAAATGGAGGCGGACGAGCGCGCTGCAGCAGGCCTGTTTCCCCTCGCCTTCCAGTATCCGGTGGAAATTCCCGGCGTCGCCATGATGAACTTCCTCAAGGCGGCGATGAACTCGCAGCGCAAGGCGCGTGGTGAAACCGAATATACGACGCCGGAAATCATCCGCCGCGTCAAGGAAGAGGCCGGCAAGCTCGGCATATCCATGGACATGCTGAAGCGTCCGCTCAATGTCGGTTTTTCTGGCGGCGAGAAGAAGCGCGCCGAAATCCTGCAGATGGCGCTGTTGCAGCCAAAGCTTTGCGTCATGGATGAAACTGATTCCGGCCTCGACATCGATGCGCTGAAAGTCGTTTCCGACGGCGTCAACGCGCTGCGCGGGCCAGACCGCTCCTTCATCGTCATCACCCACTACCAGCGCCTGCTCGAGCACATCGTGCCCGACACCGTGCATGTGCTCTACAAGGGCCGCATCATCAAGTCTGGTGGGCCGGAACTGGCGCAGCATCTGGAAGAAAACGGCTATGCCGATGTCATAGCGCAAGCGGCATAAGCAGGAATGGCCATGCTGAAAAAGATCGAAAAGCTGACCGGTGCCGAGGAAGCAATCCTTGCTGCAAGCGGCGCGCTGTTGCCGCCGGATGCCGCACGCGCTGCTGCCGCCAATGCCCTGCGCGAACGTGGCCTGCCGACGCGCCGCGTGGAAGCCTGGCACTACACCGACCTTCGCAATTCGCTGAAGGAATTTGCGGGACTTTCGCAAGCACCGTCGGATCAGCAGGCAGGGCAATTCCTGGCCGCAAACCCGGCAATCTGCCCGTCGGTCCGCCTGCCGTTCCTTGACGGGCATTTCCTGACAGGTGCAGCCGATGCGCTGCCTGGCGGGGTGAGCGTCACACCGGGCGCAGCCGCGCCCGGTTATCGCAACCAGGCTGATGCCATTGCCCTTCTCAATTCGATGCTCGCCGTCAATGGTGCCCGTATTGCGATTGACCGCAATGTCAATCTGGGTCAGCCGCTCGCTCTGGTACATGGCAGCACCGGCCCGGATGCTTCGGTGCTCCGCCATGCGGTCGAACTGGACGCCGGTGCCAGTGCCACCATCATCGAGCAGTACGCAAGCGCTGACGGTGTTGCCGCGCATTGCAACACGGTAACGGGCCTGACACTGGGTGAAGGTGCATCGGCGACCTGGGTAATTGTCCAGCAGGAAGGCGATGCCGCGACGCATCTCGCCCAGTTGAATGTGACGCTCGGCAAGGATTCGCGCCTGACCATTCTGGCACTCAACGCAGGTGGTGCGCTTGTGCGCCGCGAAATCAACGTCATGGTGCGCGGCGAGGGTTCCGAGTTGAAGATCAGGGGTGTCAACCTGATCGGCGGCACGGCACATGTCGATGTCACGACCAGCCTCTGTCACGAAGTGCCGGAGACGGTTTCGACCGAGATATTCCGCAATGTGGTGACGGATCAGGGCAGGGGCGTATTCCAGGGCGAGATCCGCGTTGCGCAAATCGCGCAGAAGACCGATGCCCGCATGGCCTGCAACACCCTGCTGCTGTCGGATGAGGCCGAATTTTCCGCAAAGCCGGAACTGGAAATCTTTGCCGATGACGTGCAGTGCGCGCATGGCGCGACAGTCACCGATATCGACGACAACCACCTGTTCTATCTTCGCGCGCGTGGCATTCCGGAGAAGTTGGCCCGCGCGCTTCTGGTCAAGGCATTTGTCGAGGAGATTTTCGACGACCTGGAAGATGAGGCAATCCACGAGGCACTAAATGCCCGAATTGAGGAATGGCTGGAAACAAATGGGTGAAACCGCTGCAAAGGTAAAGCCATTCGACATCGACGCCATCCGCGCGGATTTCCCCATCCTTGCACGCGAAGTCTATGGCAAGCCACTGGTCTATCTCGACAATGGCGCCTCGGCGCAAAAGCCGAGGGCTGTCCTTGATGCCATCCAGCACGCCTATTCGAACGAATATGCCAATGTGCATCGCGGCCTGCATTTCCTGTCCAATGCGGCGACCGATGCCTATGAGAAGGCGCGCGAGACGGTTCGCCGTTTCCTTAATGCCGAAAAACTTGAGGAGGTGATCTTCACCAAGGGTGCCACCCAGGCAATCAACACGGTTGCCTATGGCTGGGCGATGCAGGAATTGCAGGCCGGTGACGAGATCGTGCTGTCGCAGATGGAGCATCATTCCAACATCGTGCCCTGGCATTTCCTGCGCGAACGAATGGGCGTGAAACTGGTCTTCGTTCCGGTCGAGGATGACGGGTCACTGTCACTAGAGCGCTTCGAGGCGGCGCTCACCAGCCGTACGAAACTCGTCGCCATCACCCATATGTCGAATGTCCTCGGCACCGTCGTGCCGCTGAAGCAGGTCGTCGATATCGCCCATGCACGCGGCATCCCCGTTCTTGCCGATGGCAGCCAGGGCGCGGTTCACCTGCCGGTCGATGTCCGCGCGCTTGACGTCGATTTCTACTGCATGACTGGACACAAGCTTTACGGCCCCACCGGAATTGGAATTCTCTACGGCAAGAGCGAATTCCTGCGCAGCATGCGGCCCTTCGAAGGCGGCGGCGAGATGATCCTCGATGTCTACGAGGATGAAATCACCTATGCCGAACCACCGCACCGTTTCGAGGCGGGTACACCGCCAATTGTCCAGGCAATCGGTTTGGGAGCCGCGCTTGATTACATGGAGGGTATTGGCCGTGAGGCCATACTGGCGCATGAAAACGATTTGCGTGACTACGCCCATGAGCAGCTGTCCAGGATCAACTCGCTGCGCATCTTCGGAACAGCACCAGGCAAGGGCGCCATTGTTTCGTTTGAATTGGAAGGCATTCACGCGCATGATGTGTCCATGGTGATCGACCGCTCCGGTGTGGCGGTGCGCGCAGGCACCCATTGCGCTCAGCCACTGATGAAGCGCTTTGGCGTTAGTTCGACATGTCGCGCCTCATTTGCCATGTACAATACGCGGGCCGAAATCGATGTGCTGGCCGAAGCGCTCGAAAAAGCGCGCAAGTTTTTCGCCTGATGTGGATGGATCATGACCATGGAAGACACGACTAAGATCAGGGAAGAGGAAGCACCGGCGCCCAATGCGGCGCAGGTAAACTCCAACACCGTGTCGGCAATTCCGGCTGAAGAACTGGACCGCCTGACCACCGATATCATCGCGGCACTCAAGACTGTCTACGACCCGGAAATTCCCGCTGACATCTATGAGCTCGGCCTGATCTACAAGATCGATATCGAGGATGACCGCACGGTTCGCATCGACATGACGCTGACGGCACCCGGCTGCCCTGTCGCCGGTGAAATGCCGGGATGGGTCCAGAATGCCGTGGCCTCCGTTGAGGGCGTGATGGATGTCGATGTGACCATGACCTTTGATCCGCCCTGGACGCCTGATCGCATGTCCGAAGAGGCGCAGGTGGCCGTGGGGTGGTTTTGACGTTTGTCCGGTCCCATATCGAGGGTCAAGGAGCATGACATGGCATCATTTCAGGTAATCAGTGTAACAGACCGCGCTGCAGAGCGTGTCGGCGAAATCCTTGCCGGCCATCCCGACGCGCTTGGCATCCGCATTGGTGTCAGGAACGGCGGCTGTGCCGGCATGGAATACACCGTCGATCTGGTCAAGGAAGCCAAACCGGGCGAGGACAAGGTGGAGACGCCCAAAGGCACTGTCTTTGTCGCACCGCAGGCGGTGTTGTTCCTGCTCGGCACGCAGCTTGATTTCGAAGTGACGAAACTGCGCACCGGCTTTGTCTTCAACAATCCGAACCAGACCTCGGCCTGCGGTTGCGGCGAAAGCGTGGAGATTGCGCCAGCGCAGATGACGCCGGAAATGCTGCAGGCAAGATCAGGACCTGCGGCCTGATCGCGGCGGGGAGGGTGGAAACATGGCACTGACGAAGGAATACGCCTCCCATCTTGAAGACCTGTTTTCGGTCCTGCCGGGAAGCTTTGTCAGGCGCATGTTCGGCGGTGCCGGCATTTTTCGTGACGGGCTGATGTATGCCCTGTCGTTGGATGACGGCCGCATTGCGTTGAAGGCCGATGAAATCAACCAGCCTGATTTTCGCGCCGAGAACATGGAAGAATGGGCCTATCCCTACAAGGGCGGGCAGAAATCCATGGGTTACTGGTACATGCCGGAGCGGCTGCTTGACGAGCCCGAGGAACTGGCACAGTGGGCGCGTGCGGCTTTTGAGGCGGCGATGCGGGCAGATGCGAAGAAACCGCCCAGCCAGCGCAAATTCAGGACCTGAATTGATCCATAAAAAAAACCCCGGGAATGTTCCCGGGGTTTCTTTTTCAGTCCGAATGTCGGTCATACAGAATAATACATGTCGAACTCGATTGGGTGCGGGGTCATTTCGTAGCGCATGACCTCTTCCATCTTGAGTTCGATATAGGCCTCGATCTGGTCCTTGTCGAAGACGCCGCCTTCTAGCAGGAACTTGTGATCCTTCGAAAGGCTGTCGAGTGCTTCGCGCAGCGAGCCGCACACGGTCGGGATCTTCTTGAGTTCCTTCGGTGGCAGGTCATACAGATCCTTGTCCATGGCGGAACCGGGATGGATCTTGTTCTTGATGCCATCGAGACCGGCCATCAGCATGGCGGCAAAGCCCAGATACGGATTCTGGGTCGGATCGGGGAACCGGATTTCCACCCGCTTGGATTTTGGCGAAGAGCCGAACGGAATGCGGCAGGAAGCCGAACGGTTGCGGGCCGAATAGGGCTCGTGCAGGACCGGTGCCTTATAGCCTGGGACCAGACGCTTGTAGGAGTTGGTCGACGGGTTGGTGAAGGCGTTGAGGGCCTTGGCGTGCTTGATCACGCCGCCAATGAAATACAGGCAGCTCGACAGGCCGGCATATTCATTGCCCGCGAAGGTCGGCTTGCCATCTTTCCAGATCGACATGTGGACATGCATGCCTGTTCCGTTGTCGCCATAGACCGGCTTCGGCATGAAGGTCGCGGTCTTGCCATAGGCGTGCGCTACCTGATGCACTGCATATTTGTAGATCTGCATCTTGTCAGCGTTGCGAACCATCGAGTCGAACATGATGCCGAGTTCGTGCTGCGCTGCTGCCACTTCGTGGTGATGCTTTTCAACCTTGACGCCCATTTCGGTCAGGACAGTCAGCATTTCACCGCGGTAATCCTGGCCGGAATCGATTGGCGGAACCGGGAAATAGCCGCCTTTGGTGCGCGGGCGGTGGCCCATGTTGCCACCTTCATATTCAGTGTCCATGTTGGACGGCAGCTCGGAGCAGTCGATCTTGAAGCCGGTATTGTATGGGCTTGAAGCGAAGCGGACATCGTCAAACACGAAGAATTCTGCTTCCGGGCCAACAAAGATGGTATCGCCGATACCGGACGCCTTGAGATAGGCTTCGGCCTTCTTGGCAGTTCCGCGCGGATCACGGTTATACGGCTCGCCGGAAACCGGATCGAGAACGTCGCAGAAGATCGCAATGGTTGACTGTGCGAAGAATGGATCGATATGCGTCGTTTCCGGATCGAGCATCAGGGTCATGTCGGATTCGTTGATGGCCTTCCATCCGCCGATTGAAGAGCCGTCAAACATCACACCTTCAGCAAACATGTCCTCATCGACAAGTGCCGCATCCATCGTGACATGCTGCATCTTGCCGCGCGGATCAGTAAAGCGCAGATCGACGAACTTGATGTCTTCGTCTTTGATTCTCTTCAAAACATCGCTTGCCGTAGTCATAATTTTCCTTCCTGTAGCAAGTGTTCACCGCCTCCCTGTTTCAGGCAGATACCCAGGACAAGGAAGCGGAATTTCAATCAGATTGCATCCACGCCGGTTTCGCCGGTTCGAATGCGGATCACGTCCTCGATCGTCGATACGAAGATTTTGCCGTCGCCAATACGCCCGGTCTGGGCCGCATTTCGAATGGCATCAACTGCTGCCTGCACGTTCTCGTCTGCCAATACCAGCTCGACTTTGACCTTGGGCAGAAAATCGACGACATATTCCGCGCCCCGGTAAAGCTCGGTATGCCCCTTCTGCCGTCCAAAGCCCTTGGCTTCCGTTACGGTGATGCCTTGCAAACCGACTTCCTGCAGTGCTTCCTTTACCTCGTCAAGCTTGAACGGCTTGATGATCGCCTCGATTTTTTTCATTCCGGTTCCTGTCGGGTTCCGTTTTGCGGGCAGTTCGCCAGGTTCAGCGAACCGGTTGAAACCGCCCCATGTTGATCCACGCACATGGTTAAGCACAAGCCGTGCCAATTGCACACTGTGGCATCAAAAACTGCGCATTCGCCGGTTTCTTGCCTTCTACGGGTCTGAAAAAACCCACGCGGCGCCGCCTTGTCCTTTGTCGATACCGAGTGAATGCCTAAAATATGGGCAATTTGGCGCAAAATCGGGCAGCTGCTTCCCCGGGCACTGGTTCATGTTTTTACCAATTCCATAAACCTTAACACCGGGTATTTGATGCAAACTTTGCAGGCAAATGCTACGGTTTTGGAGGACGGACGAAGAGGGTGGGTTAACCGTGCGAGGTTGATCCATGCAGTTGATTGTAGGTTTGGCGGTTTTGATTTCCGGTGCGGCCTATCTCGGCTATGTTCCGGACGGGATGATGATAGTTGATCTCCCATTGCCACTGGTCGCCGGATTGGTGATCTCACTCGGCATGATTTATGCCATGGCAAATTTCGGTTCCCGCAAGCGTTGAAGCGAGCGATTCAAGCTCGCATGCCAACAACAGGCGGGGTGCCGGGCAACCCGCCTTCTGTAATTTCATGAATGTCGGATTTCATATCCGCAGGAACGCCGGAACGAATTCCTCACCGCCAAACGGATGATCTGATTCCGGCATGTCGCCGGCTCCGGCCCCGATTTTGTTCCTTTCACGGCCACGCTGCCTGGCCGGTTTGGCACTGCTTTCGGCAGCAACATGTTTGCGCGGTGTATGGCCGCTTCCGGATTGGCTATTTTCCTCCACCTGCCTGGATTCGAGCGTTGGCGCGGATGCCCGTGCCTCCATTGCTTCCGCATCGGCGTCGGCCTTGGCGACTTCGCGCTGCTTGCGACCCTCGTGCCGGCCGTCATTCCTGGAATGGGCCTCCTTGCGGCCGCGAGGAGACTTGGCGTTGCGATCGCCCGACTTTCCGGAAGATTTCCCGGCAGATGCGCCTGCCGAGGGTTTGGCGCGCGCCTTGGCGTTCCATTCAACCTTGTCGCCTTGCCACTCGATCGTTTCCCCGATCAAATCCTCAATAGCGTCAAACCCCTTCTGGTCGCGTGGGGTTACGATCATGCAGGCAAAGCCGGAACGGCCTGCGCGTCCGGTACGGCCAATGCGGTGAACATAATCTTCCGCATTCACGGGCACGTCGAAATTGAAAACATGGCTGACATCCGGAATGTCGAGGCCACGTGCTGCCACATCGGAAGCAACCAGCAACTGGATCTTGCCTTCCTTGAAATTGTGCAGCATTGCCGTGCGGCTCTTCTGGTCCATGTCGCCATGCAACGCGCCGCATGAGTAGCCGTGCCGGTCTAGTGATTTCCACAAATTGGAAACGTCACTTTTGCGGTTGCAGAAGATGATCGCGTTTTTCAGGTTTTCAGCATTGTCGATCAGCCCGCGCAGGATGGCGCGCTTTTCGTAGTCTTCCATGGGCGCAGAGATCGCCCGCTGCGTAATGGTTTTCGATGCGGAGGAGGGCGCCGCGACCGATATCGATACCGGGTTCTGCAGGAACTGCGAGGACAGTTTCTCGATTTCGGGTGGCATGGTCGCGGAGAAGAACAGCGTCTGGCGGGTGAACGGCACCATTTTCACGATGCGTTCGATATCGGGAATGAAACCCATGTCCAGCATGCGGTCGGCTTCGTCAATCACGAGGATTTCGACACCTGTCATCAACAGCTTGCCGCGCTCGAAATGGTCGAGCAGGCGGCCAGGCGTTGCGATCAGAACGTCTACGCCGCGATCAAGCTTGCGCAATTGGTCTTCAAACGAAACGCCTCCGATGAGCAGCGCGACAGTCAGCTTGTGGTTGATGCCATAGCGGTTGAAGCTCTCTTCAACCTGGGCGGCGAGTTCACGGGTCGGCTCCAGTATAAGCGTCCTCGGCATGCGGGCGCGGGCGCGACCTTTTTCGAGCCGCGACAGCATGGGCAGCACGAAGGATGCGGTCTTGCCGGTTCCTGTCTGGGCAATTCCCAGCACATCGCGGTGCGCCAGCACATGCGGGATTGCCTGTTCCTGAATTGGAGTAGGCTGGGTGTAGCCGCTGGATATTACGGCATTGAGGACCTTTTGGCTCAGTCCAAGTGTTTCAAAACTCATTTTTTGACGGATTCTTTCATTTGCCGACTCCGCCGGTGCGGAGAACAATGACGGCGGCGCTCATGGCGCTTCGGCATACGCACGCATTACAAAGCTGCAGCCGGTTTCTTCCCTGCGTTACGGGAAAGGCTCCGGGAAGTCAACCTTTTCCGGTCTTGGAGTTGCGTGTGACAAGGCCGCGTTTATACCCACCCGCAATAGTCGGATCACAGCAAAAGCCTCGGTTTTTCAGCCATATCTTGATTGCGAAATGTCGAGCCGGGACTGTTGCTTCCTCGCAATCCAGTCGATCCGAGCAACAAACAAAGGTGGCTTGTACTGAACTTTTCCAAATTTGTCGCGGCAGCAGCAGCATTGCCATCCCCGCCAAGGCCGCTGATTTCGTAGATATCGCAGTTGCTAGCTGGCAGCTTCGAGACTTTCGTAGTCGCGGTTGATGCGGCAGGCCTTCTTGAGACGCTAAGGGGCGAAGGCCCGTTCATGGTTATGGCGCCAAGCGATGAGGTTTTCGCGGCATTGCCTGCCGGCTCGGTTAAATGCCTTCTTGAGCGGGAAAACCAGGACCTACTGGTCAATATAGTTACCTGTCACGTCGATGTCGGCGAGGTGATCATGCTCACCAATTAACTTTGGGATGCGTGGAATCGAAAAGCCCGGTGGTGTAATAGCCACCGGCTTCTTTTTTGCTTTCAATATTGTACGATGCATGCCGGTTTGAATGATTTCGGTCATTCGACCGTACGGCGGAAATTCGGACCCTGCCTGATGACACAGGAATTGCGTGGAGAAACAACGTGGAAACAAGGATCACCTTCTTCCAAAATCGACGTCTCGTGACGGCAATGATGGCCGCTTTTCTTGCTGTGACGGCCGGTTCATTGGCGATGGCCGAAAGTTGCGAGGAGAAATTTATCCGGCTGACGGGCGAAGGCAGTCCGGACACGGGGCCGGTGCGCTTGCACATTATACAAGAGTTGAAGGGTTTTCCGAGAATGGAGAACTACAATTACAGCATGGGTGGCGATGTGATGGCCTCGATGAGCGAGCCTATCGAACCGAAAAACAGCATCTGGAGCCTGTTTCTGGGCACCAGGATGTATACGTCCATGGACGGAAAAAGCTGGCAGTTCGTGCGCGAGCTTGACGCAGCCAGCGACCCTGGTGCGGTACGCGAAACCCAGCGCAACGATGCAAAGACCAGCGAGAACATTGTCTGCGGCGAGGAGATGCTCGATGGCATTGCGCACGAAACGCTGGAAGGTGACTACAAGTCGAGTGGATTGCAGGGTCAGGGCGTGCACCAGAAATACTGGATCAACCGTGAAACCCAATGGATGAGCAAGGTCACCACGCATTCCGTCGCCAACGGGGTCGAAGCCGATTTTACGCAAATCATCGAGCCCTGGCCCGATCTTGTGCTTCCCAAACCGGAGTAACCCGCGTTTGATGTCCGGGCCGGAAGATCCGGCCCGGGAGAGTTTTCCGCGCTTAGCTGTCTGTTTTGACTTCCTTGAGCTTGTGGATACCCACGAGCTGCAGGAAGGATTTTTCATAAAGCGGCTCTGAAGTGCCCCGCTTGATCTTGCGGATGAAATATTTTTCAAACGCGATCTTGGCCAGATGCACCCATTTGCCGGACGAGGCCCAGTTCACGTTGCGTGGCGGAATTTGCGGCTGTGCCACGAATGCGATGCCGGAATCGCCGAAATCAGCTAGGCAAACCGCGTTCCATGTTCCCTGGTGCGTCGGCTGCTGCCCCTTCACCAGTTCTGCAATGTTTTCTGCTGTTGCCGTCACCATGGATTCGATCATGAAGCCGGTTTTTGGCACACCGCACGGAACCGGAGTCGGACCCATTGGCGGAATGGCTACGCAAACGCCGACAGCGAAGATGTTCTTGTATTTCGGGTTCTGCTGGTGCTTGTCGACAATCGTGAAGCCGCGCGGATTGGACAGGCCTTCAATGCCCGATACGGCAGCCACTCCCTTGAAGGCAGGCAGCATCATCGAGAAGCCGAATGGCAGTTCCTTTTCGCCCTTCACCGAACCGTCGTCATTGATTTCCTCGACGGTCATCTTGCCCGCTTCGACCTTCTTCACCTTGGTCGATGTCATCCACTTGATGTGGTGGCCGCGCATCTCGCTTTCGAGAAGCCCCTTGGTGTCGCCAACACCGTCGAGACCCAGATGGCCGACATAGGGTTCGGATGTCACGAAGGTGATCGGCACCTTGTCGCGGATCTTGCGGCGGCGCAGTTCGGTATCCAGAATGAAGGTGAATTCATAGGCCGGTCCGAAGCAGGAAGCGCCCTGAACCGCGCCGACCACGATTGGCCCGGGGTTCTTGCAGAATTCCTCGAACGCGTCCCTGGCCTTCTCGGCATGGTCAACATGGCAGATCGAGTGCGTGAAGCCGCCATGTGGACCCAGCCCCTCGATCTCGTCAAAGGCGAGTTCCGGCCCGGTCGCAATAACAAGATAGTCATAGTCGATGGATGTGCCATCGACGAGTTCGAGCCGGTTTTCCTCGGCGTGGAGCTTCTGTGCAGCGACTGGCTTGAAGTCGATATTTCGCTTTTTCATCGGCTTCGAAAGGTCGATGGAAATGTCCTCGCGTTCGCGCCAGCCAACAGCGATCCACGGATTGGACGGTACGAAATGATATTTCGGATCCTTGGATACCACCGTGATCTTGTCGGATGAGCTCAGTTTGTCGCGAAGCTCATAGGCCATGATTGACCCGCCCAAGCCGGCGCCCAGTACAACGATATGTGCCATGTGTTCCTCCAATGCGCTTGGGCATCCTCAACCCGGGCAATCACCGGGCACCCCAGGCTCCATCGCCATGCGCCGGATGGAGCATACTACATATGCTGATTTAAGAATATGAAACTATTGTCGCAGCAGTGAGAGTTCAAACATCCAGCAATGCGTCATTGGTGAATTCGGCGTTTTCCTGGATGAAGCGGAACCGCGCTTCCGGCTTGTTGCCCATCAACTGGTCAACGCGGTCGCGGGTATCGTTGACAGAAAGCTCAGGCACTTCCACGCGCAGGAGCGTGCGGACTTTCGGGTCCATCGTTGTTTCCTTCAACTGGGCTGGCATCATTTCGCCAAGGCCCTTGAAGCGGCCGATCTCAACCTTCTTGTTGCCGCTGAACTCGGTGCGCAGAAGCTCATCCTTGTGCGCGTCATCGCGGGCATAAAGCGTTTTGCCACCCTGGCTGATGCGATAGAGCGGCGGTACAGCCAGATACAAATGGCCACGTGCGATCAGATCCGGCATCTCCTGGTAGAAGAAGGTGATCAGCAGTGAGGCGATATGCGCCCCGTCAACATCAGCGTCGGTCATGATTATGATGCGGTCATAGCGCAGGTCGTCGTCTCGATATTTCGAGCGGGTGCCGCAGCCAAGGGCCTGGATTAGATCGGCAATCTGCTGGTTGGCGGCGAGTTTCTCACGGCCGGCTGATGCCACGTTGAGGATCTTGCCACGCAGCGGGAGCACGGCCTGGCTTGTGCGGTTGCGCGCCTGCTTGGCTGAACCACCGGCCGAGTCGCCTTCCACGATGAAGAGTTCCGTGCCGCCTGCCGCATTGGCCGAGCAGTCGGCGAGTTTGCCCGGAAGCCGCAATTTGCGCGTAGCGGTTTTGCGGTTGATTTCCTTTTCCTTGCGCCGGGCGAGGCGTTCCTCGGCACGGTCGATCACCCAGTCGAGCAGCTTTGATGCCTGCTGCGGCGAGGCGGCCAGCCAGTGATCGAACGGGTCACGGATCGCATTTTCGACGATGCGTTGCGCTTCGACCGTTGCTAGCTTGTCCTTGGTCTGGCCAACGAATTCCGGCTCACGGATGAATACGGACATCATCGCGGCCGCCGACGTCATCACGTCGTCGGTGGTGATCAGTGTGGCCTTCTTGTTGCCGATGATGTCGGCATAGGATTTCAGCCCGCGCGCCAGCGCAATGCGAAGGCCGGCTTCATGCGTTCCGCCGTCGCGGGTAGGTATGGTATTGCAGTAGGAGTTGACGAAGCCGTCATCGCCATGCCAGGCAACTGCCCATTCGACGGCGCCATGCCCGCCGGATTTCTCGGTCTTGCCCGCAAACGGCTCCAGCGTCACCTTGTGCTGGTTGCTGATCGTGGCTTCGAGATAGTCTTTCAGGCCGCCTGGAAAGTGGAATACCGCATTGGGTTCCACATCCTTCTTGCCTTCGACAAGCGAGGGGTCGCATTTCCAGCGGATTTCCACCCCGCCGAAGAGATAAGCCTTCGAACGCGCCATCTTGTAAAGCCGTTCAGGATCAAAGGCACAGCCCTTGCCAAAGATTTCCTCGTCCGGCTTGAACCGGACCTTGGTGCCGCGCCGGTTATGCACATCGCCCAGATGCTGCAATCCGCCGACGGGAATGCCCTGGCGGAATTCCTGCCGGAAAAGCTTGCGGTTGGTCGCAACTTCCACCTCGAGGTGGATCGAAAGTGCATTGACGACTGACACGCCCACGCCATGCAGGCCACCAGAGGTCTCATAGGCCTTGCCGTCGAACTTGCCACCCGCATGAAGTACTGTCAGTACGATTTCAAGCGTGGACTTGTCCTTGAATTTCGGATGGTTCTCGACCGGGATGCCGCGGCCATTGTCGGTGACCGACAAATAGCCCTGTGCGTCGAGCTCCACCTCGATCCAGCTTGCAAATCCTGCAACCGCCTCATCCATCGAATTGTCGATGACTTCGGCAAACAGGTGGTGCATGGCGCGCTCATCAGTGCCACCAATATACATGCCCGGCCGCTTGCGAACCGGCTCCAGCCCTTCCAGTACCTGGATGTCTGCCGCACTGTAGCCGCCGTCCGACTTGCCGCCAGCCTTTTCGGGCCGGGGGGCGGGCATGTTGGAAAAAAGGTCGTTTGGGTCGTCCATAGCTCTGCCGCATCACTGTCATGAAAGAATCACTTGGCGAGACTATCGCGGGATGACGTCAATTGCGAGAAGGCGGGAAGGGAGCTTTGCCTTTGCACCGATTTTCGCTAAGGATGGGACAAACGGGAAGGGCATCATGCATTGCAATATTTGCGGCGGAACCGAGTTCGAATCCTATCGCGGCAGGCCCAAGGAACGCTGCGCGCAATGCGGTTCAAAGGCACGTCACCGCATAGCGTTGGAGGTCTATGAAAACCTGCTGTTTCCACTGGCCAAGCCCGGTGCGAGGCTGCTGCATCTGGCGCCGGAAAAGTTCCTTCATCCTGTCCTGAAGGAGCAATTCGGCGAGGGGTACATCACTGCGGACGCATCGCCCGAACGCTATCCGCACGCCCGGCCAGTACGGATGTTCCTGCCGGAAGGGTTCAGCCTATTTCCGGCTGGCTATTTCAATGCGATCATCCACAACCATGTGCTCGAGCACATTCCTGGCCACTACAAGAATCACCTCGCGGGTTTTGCCAACTGGCTGAAGCCGGGCGGGATGATGATCCTGTCCGTGCCGGGCCCTTACATGAACCGCGAAACCGAAGAGGGCGGTGAAAATCTGGCAAGTGATCAGGAGCGGCTGGAAAAGTTCCTCCAGGAAGACCACTTCAAATGCTTTGGTGCCGATTTTGTCGAGTACCTCGAAACCATGCCCGGTGGCAACCTGCTTGGCGACGGCATCACCGATGAGCGCCGCGCCATGCTTGGTGTTCGCCCGGGTAAGGCACCTTTCTTTGTTTGGCAGCGGAATGCGGAGTAAGCCATGAAAATGCCCTATCGCCTGCGACCGTTTGTGGCTGCAATGCCTGCGACCGTTCCCTTTGTTGGCCCCGAAGCGCAGGAACGCGCGCGCGGCAAGCCGTTCAGGGCCCGCATTGGAGCCAATGAATGCCTGTTCGGCCCTTCACCCAAGGCCATTGCGGCCATGGCAGAAGCGGGCAGGGAGATATGGAAATATGGTGACCCCGAAGGCTTCGAAACCCGCCATGCGATAGCTGCGCACCACGGCGTGAGACCTGAGAACGTCGTGCTGGGCGGTGGGATTGACGGTTTGCTTGGAAACGCGTCCCGCATGTTTGTGGAGGAGGGCGTTCATGTCGTCACCTCCAACGGTGCCTATCCGACCTTCAATTTTCATGTGACCGGTTATGGCGGGACGCTGCACAAGGTCGATTATCGTGATGACCGCGAGGACTGGCCAGCCGTGATCGACAAGGCGCGCGAGACCGGGGCAGCGATGATCTATCTGTCGAACCCGGACAATCCCATGGGCACCTGGTGGGGTGCCGGTTCCATCACCGAAATGATTTCCAGCCTGCCCGATGGCTGCGTCCTGCTGCTGGACGAGGCTTATGGCGAATATGCACCGTCCGGTGTCCTGCCGCCGATTGACACTGACGACCCGCGTGTATTGCGGTTCAGAACCTTTTCCAAGGCCTATGGCATGGCAGGCGCAAGGGTCGGCTATTGCATCGGCGAAGCGGGGCTGATTTCGGAATTCGAGAAGGTCCGCGATCATTACGGCATGAACCGTACAGCTGAAATCGGTGCGGTTGCAGCCCTGTCCGATCAGGAATGGCTGGCATCTGTCGTGGACAGAACCACCGCAGCGCGCCATCGCATTGCGCGAATTGCCAGTGAAAACGGCCTTGTCCCCATCGCATCCGCCACCAATTTTGTCACCATAGACTGCCTGCGGGATACGGCATACGCCAAGTCAGTGATGGAAGGCGTGCTGTCGCGCGGTGTCTTCATACGCATGCCGGGCGTTGATCCACTGTCGAGATGCATCCGGGTCAGCGCGGGTTTCGAGCACGATCTCGACATTTTCGCAGAAGTGCTGGCAGACACATTGAAATCGCTGGGCTGAACCCTGCAAACCGATGCCATAAACAAAAAGGGCAGGACCAAAGGCCCTGCCGCTTTTTGTGGGGTGGTCTGTTCCGGTTGCCCGGTTCAGGCTATGACGGCTGAAAGACTCGCAAGGGCCGCTCCGATCATCACCAAGGATACGATGACGATGCTTGCTGCCGAGTGATCTTCCACCCGTTCCACTCCCCTGATGTGATCATCCGGGAAGGTCATTTGGGAATCCTTTCTCATGGTCCGCCTATTCATAGATGGGTTTCCCGTCGGCTTTTTCAAGGAATGGGATTCCATATTTACCGGCACATTGTGGCGTGACTTTGTGCAGCCTGGTTCGAGTTGGGCGCGGGAAGCCTGTTTGTTGGCTTCCCGCATTCTGCGCGGAAGGGATCAAACTCCCAAGGGGGGCTGGGAAGGGCTAATCTCTACTGGACCACGCAGAAATGACGCTTGCCGTCATATCCGTTATAGGTGCCGGTCGAGGCGTCGAAGGTGCGATATTTGGCCGAGCACCAGTTTTCCCAGCTTGCTGTCCAGGGTTCACCATATCCACCAGCATTTCTGGAATTGCGAACCGTTTCTTCATAGGTAATGACCTTCGGTCCGCTTTGGTCGCGCCGGACCTGGGACAATGGCCTGCGTGCCCGCTCATTCGGATAGACAGGCTGGTAAACCGGATAGGGTGTTGCGGGAGCAGAAAGATAGCCTGGATCCGAATAGACCGGCTGCGGCTCCACATAGACAGGCTGCGGTTCGACATAGACTACCGGCGGCGGCGGCGGGGCGACATATACGGGGTAACGCGGGGCAGCAAGGACGGATCCCAGGATCACGCCCGCAACCCCTGCCACGAAGGCATCGCCGTCGCCATTGTGATGGTGGCGATAACGATGATCGGCATGTGCTTGTGTGGGTGCAAGTACACCAACGGCTATGACCGCTGCGAGCGCGCCTGCTGCAAATCGGCTGTTCATGTTAGGGGACATGGCGACACTCCAATATGGTTCTGGCCAGTGAGGGCCGGGTTTCAGGACCCCTGATGGTGTCCTTTATTGCCCTTGATTGTGGCAGCACTTGGCTGAACGCATCCTGAATGGAAACCGTCGGCGCGTTGCGATGTGATTTTTCTTCAAGAAACACGAAAAATCGCATAAGCAGCATGCATGACCAAGAAACCTACCCCCAAGGCAGCGCCAAACATATTGCGCATTGCCATCGCCCAATTGAACCCGACTGTCGGTGATGTCGCGGGCAATCTGGCGCTCGCGCGTGCTGCCCGTGCGGATGCCGCCCGCATGCAGGCCGACCTGGTGGTTTTTACCGAATTGTTCATCTCGGGCTATCCGCCGGAGGACTTGGTGTTGAAACCGGCCTTTGTCGAGGAATGCATGGAAGCCGTGCAAACACTCGCTGCGGATACAGCCGACGGCGGGCCGGGCGTTCTCATCGGTTCACCAGCCCGGCAAGGTCACAAGAGGAAGGGCCGTGACACACTGCACAATGGCGTCGCGCTGCTTGATGCGGGCGAGGTCGTGACATGGCGCTACAAGGTGGACCTTCCCAACTACTCCGAATTTGACGAAAAACGGGTGTTTCAGCCGGGACCAATGCCAGGTCCGGTGAATTTTCGGGGAGTGCGCATCGGTGTCCCGGTCTGCGAGGACATCTGGGGCGAGATGGGTGTGTGCGAGACGCTTGCCGAATCTGGCGCGGAACTGCTGCTCGTTCCCAATGGTTCGCCCTATTACCGCGACAAGATGGAAATCCGCCACCAGATCGCTATCAAACAGGTGATCGAAACCGGCCTGCCGATGCTTTATGCCAACCAGCTCGGCGGGCAGGATGAACTGGTCTTCGATGGCGGCTCTTTCATCATAAATACGGATCACCATTTGGCGGTTCAGATGAACCAGTTCGAGGCCAATATCGTGCTGACGACCTGGCGGCGCACCGAGAAGGGCTGGGCCTGTGATGATGGTGTCAAGGCCCGCATTCCCGACGCCGATGAAGGCGACTGGCGCGCCTGTGTCCTGGGCTTGCGCGACTATGTGAACAAGAACGGTTTTCGTAACGTGGTGCTGGGCCTTTCCGGCGGCATTGATTCAGCGATTTGTGCGGCGATGGCCGTCGATGCGCTGGGCGAGGAGCGGGTGCGCTGCGTGATGATGCCCTATCGCTACACGTCGAAGGAATCGCTCTCCGATGCCGAAGCCTGCGCAAAAGCGCTCGGCGTGCGCTACGAAGTCGTGCCGATTTCACAACCCGTCGAGGGCTTTGTCGATGCGCTGGCACCGCTGTTCGAGGGCACCAATTCAGGCATAACCGAGGAAAACCTGCAGTCGCGCACGCGCGGCGTCATATTGATGGCGATCTCCAACAAGTTCGGCTCGATGGTGGTCACGACCGGCAACAAGAGCGAGATGTCGGTGGGATATGCCACGCTTTACGGCGACATGAATGGCGGCTTCAACCCGATCAAGGATCTCTACAAGATGCAGGTCTACCGGCTTTCGGCCTGGCGCAATTCGCATCTGCCATCCGATTGCCTGGGCCCGTCGGGCGAGGTCATCCCGCAAAACATTATCGACAAGGCGCCATCGGCGGAATTGCGCGAGAACCAGACCGATCAGGATTCGCTGCCACCCTATCCGGTGCTGGACGATATCCTCGAATGCCTGGTCGAAAACGAGATGTCGGTCGATGCGATTGTCGCCAAGGGGCATGAGCGGGCCACGGTCGAGCGGGTCGAGCATCTGCTTTATGTTGCCGAATACAAGCGCCGCCAGTCGGCACCCGGCGTCAAGATCACCCGCAAGAATTTCGGCCGTGACCGGCGTTATCCGATCACGAACAGGTTCCGGGACCGCTAGCGGATTTTTTCCAAGGCTGCCGTGGAACCAATCCGGTATCCATCATCGAGACAAGAGCATGGCGACCGCCAGGATCAAACCAAATGTATAGGTGCCGCCAGCGCCGACAAATCGAACAAGGTTTGGATTGGCCATGGTAGGGAAGGCAATCATGCCGAGCACGTATAGATAGCGGCAAATCGTTGCCCCAATCATGGACCAGACTATCCAGGAGGCAGGATCGCGGCTTCCGAGATAGAGGTACATCACTGCAAGAAAAGCAGAATACTCGCTCGTATTGCCATGTGCCCTGACGGCCTTGTGCAGCAGGTCCGACGGATCGCTTGAAAAGCCGATATATTGCTTCCGGCTATTGCGAAGGCCGGAAATCGGCCAACCCATGCCGAATTGGAGAAATGCAAGGGCTGCTGTACAAGTGACTGCGACTGTGTTCATTTCATGCTCCATACGCTAGCGTATGGAGACATGTTGTTATGAATTCACTTTGATTGTCAATACGGTGGCGTATGGAAAATTCAACAGAGCCTCTGGGACGCAGGGAATGGATTTCTGCAGCGATTGATGCAGCGACGCTGGGAGGCATGGACAATGTCAGGGTAGAGCGAATTGCCAGGCAGTTGGGCGTGACAAAAGGCAGTTTCTACTGGCATTTCAAGGACAGAAACGCACTCTTGAATGCGCTCCTCGAAACCTGGCAGGAGATGCAGACCATATCGGTGATCGACAGCGTTGAGGAACGCGGGGGAAAGCCCGGGGAAATCTTGAGGAATGTGGTCGCTCACATTGAGAAAATGAATGTCGGCCTGGAGGTTGCCTTGCGGCAATGGGCAGCCAAGGATGACAGTGTTTATAAGGTGATAGTCCGGATTGATGAAATGAGGGTCGCGCATTTGCAGTCGATCATTTCGCGGGCCGGTGTTCCTCAAAGCCATGCGCTTCAGCGCGCCAAACTGCTCTACTATGCTTTCATCGGTGAAGTTGCGTTTGGCCGACCGATTGCGCCCGAAGATCGGGTGACAAGAATTCCAGGGATTCATGAAATGATCTTCCGCTGGCCTTAGCCAGGTGGGTAACATCAGCGTGCTGGCGAGCGAACTGACCGCGCCAGTCGGCACCCGGCGTCAAGATCACCCGCAAGAATTTCGGCCGTGACCGGCGTTATCCGATCACGAACAGGTTCCGGGACCGCTAGCGGTTGCCGTTACTCACGGTGCATCACTCCTTCAGCAACCCAAAATGCCAAAGTTCTGCGAAAGAAAATCCCGACAAAAATCAAGGTCCCGTCCTGGGTAACTGTTTATCGTGTAACGCTCGGGCGATGTCGGGATCCTCACCAGATGGATACCTCCGGAAACGGCGATCCAGACGCATTGCTGCGTGGCATGACATTTTGTGATGCCCACTAACATGTTGACTTGACTACGCTTCTCAAATGGCATTCTCCTTGCACGTGTTCAGACATGAGGTTGTTGGAGCTATCCAGGTGTTCAATTCCAGCAAGAATCTGAGAAACAGCCATGAGTGAAAAAACGGAAGAAACGGCCAAAAAAACTGTTGTCGTGCATTGGGCGGCAAGCAGAAAATTCATGATGTCTGCGACCGAATACACCGGGGTTGTTGTGGGAAAAGAAGCCACGGACAGCGAATATGTCATCAGCGACGGTGTCATAGCTCCCAATGGATTCATTCCGGATCACTACCATCTCTGGGAAGATCAGACCTTTCATATCATTGAAGGCCAGTTGGAGGCCAAGATCGGTAATGAAGTGCTGCATATCAGTACCGGTGACAGTATCCATTGCCCACGCGGCGTATCCCACTACATGAAAAACATCGGTCACAAGGAAGCCCGACTTATCAGCTACATTTTCCCCGGTGATTGGGCTGAGGAGTTCATGGCGGAGACCTCCAGGCAAAACAGCAGTGGCAAACACGATCGCAAATTGATCGAAGAAAAATTCGGGGTGATTTACCGGTAGTCACTGATACCTGAGGCACAGTGTTCTTCTTTGTTTTTGCAATGGATTCTTGCGCCCCGAAACTTCAGCGCGGTGTGGGTACATGACCTTGTCGTAACAGGATTGGCGAGGTTCCCGCGTCGGAGCGGCTTGTTGCCGGAATGCTGCTTGGATGCCTCAAAGAACCTCAACTTTGAATGCGGTCCAGGGAGAATGGCAACTGTGAAGCGCAGTTGATCCAACTCGTCAACGAGCATTGCAAAATGTCGTCCCACGCAGCGATATGCCGAAATCGAGGCTTTGGAGTTGTCTGGACGAAAATCCAGTTACATTTCCGTGAGTTGGCCCAACAGTTTTTGCAAGGTAGTTCTCAATTGCATGCGCTCTTCGCCGCTCAATTGCTCCAGCAGTTTTTTTTGCCGCTCCCGCATTAGGGGCAAAGTGGACAGGTAAACCTGATTACCTGCTTCAGTGGGCGTTACCGACAGATCGCTGTCGTTCAAATGTGCATAACCCAGTTTTTCCAACCGACCGAAACTTACAATCAGGTCACTCAAATTCGCAGACATCTGGTCAGCGATCTTTGTCAGCATCTGGTTCCGAAATTCGTAAATGTGCACCAGCAATTGCCATTCCATCAGGCTCATTCCGGCATTTTTCCTGAGGAAATTGTCCGAGTGATTCTCAAACCGCCTTGCTGCATGTTTGATAAGATCAGAGATGAACTCCTCGAAAAATCTGTTTTGATGCATCATGTAAGGCCCAGTTTGTGGTAATTCTTGATGCACAATGGGCTACTGTGAGTCAATGGCATGAAGTGGCCCGACAAGTGTCTTGACCCTGGTTTGCCAAGGTAAAAAAATCCACATCGCTATCCGTTTGATCGCAGGGTGTACCCATCCGGCCATTCGCTTTGGCAGGCTGATGCAGTGGCGCCAGTCGACGAATTTCAATTGGTGGGGATCGGAGCGCCGAACCGGGACAATCGGGGGGGAACCCGGCAACCGGTCATTCGCGCAATTCATCTGGCCGGGCCATGATTTTTCTTTTTGCTACATTGGTGTCCGGTCCGCGATCTGAACCAGCGGATGGCTTGCAATGTGTACTCAGTGTCGCTGCACGGGCGTCGCCTCAGCACAAGTTGCCGACGCTCACGCAATTCACCATTCGCGGAAAAACTGCGGCGGCAAATTCTTCCAACCGCACAAACCATTCATTTCCATCCGGCATTGAATCCGTCTATAGCGCTTCAATGTCATTCATCTCATTCATCCGCGAAAATCTGCGCTGGCTTGGCGGCGGCTTTCTGCTGACCTTTTTCGCC
Organism: Nitratireductor sp.; assembly: GCA_041397525.1. Taxonomy (GTDB): domain Bacteria; phylum Pseudomonadota; class Alphaproteobacteria; order Rhizobiales; family Rhizobiaceae; genus BOKV01. Next base: position 297,917 of record JAWKWL010000004.1, on the reverse strand, counting down.
AGTTTTGGCCAGACATTCTATATTTCGCTGTCTGCCGGTGAAATCCGCGCCGAATATGGCCTGTCACATGGCGAGTGGGGTGGGATATACATGCTCGCGACACTGGCAAGCGCGCTGACGCTGCCATGGCTTGGCCAGTTGGTGGACCGCATGCCCGTCAGCCGGATAGCAGCCGGGGTCATGATGATGCTGGCATCCGCCTGCGCGCTGATGGCGGTCTCACACCATCTGGCAACGCTGGTGGTCGCCATCTATTGCCTGCGGCTGTTCGGACAGGGCATGATGACCCATATCGCGCTGACCGCGATGGGCAAATGGTATTCGGCCAGCCGGGGCAGGGCGGTGTCACTGGCTTCGATCGGGGCCAATGCCGGTGAGGCGGTCTACCCGCTGGTTTTTGTCCTGGTTGCTGCCGCCGTTGGTTGGCGCAATGCCTGGTTTGCCTGCGCCGTGGTCCTGCTGCTTGTCGCGTTGCCTTCAATCACCGCTCTGATGGCGGTTGAAAGAACACCGCGTAATACCGATCCGGTGAGCAGGCGTTCAGCAGTACGCGACTGGACCCGGGGCGAAGTCCTGCGCGATCCGCTGTTCTGGATCATGCTGGCTGGTGTTCTTGCCCCGCCTTTCATCGGTACCACGATCTTCTTTCACCAGGTTCACCTGGTCGAGATACGCGGCTGGTCGCAGGCCGCATTTGCCTCGTCATTTTCACTGATGTCGGTGATGGTCATTTCATGCGCACTTGTAGCTGGATATCTCGTCGACAGGTTTACGGCACTTCGCATCCTGCCGGTCTATCTGGTGCCGCTTGCCGCTGCCTGCTTCACGCTGGGTTCGTTCTCCGGCCAATGGGCCGCTTTTGCCTTCATGGGCCTGCTGGGGGTGTCCTACGGCTTTTCGACCATCCTGTTTGGCGCCTTGTGGCCAGAAGTCTACGGCACTGCGCATCTGGGCGCGATCCGTGCCACAATCATTGCGGTCATGGTCTTCGCAACTGCCATTGGCCCCGGCGTTACCGGATGGCTGATCGATCAGGGGATCTGGTATCCGCACCAGATACTGGCTATGGGCGGCTATTGCATAGCTGCCGCCTTTGTGATGTTTCTCGCTTCGCGGGCTGTTATTGCCCGGCTGCAGGCCGACCCGCTACCGGCAGTTCCAAACCTTCCATGAATTTTCGGAAATGGGCTTTTGACCATGAAACCAGTCCTGCGTTTTGCGCCTTCTCCAACCGGCAATATCCATATCGGCAATGCCAGAACCGCGCTGATCAACTGGATAGTGGCTCGTCGTGATGCGGGAAGCTTTATCCTGCGCTTTGACGACACCGACCGCGAGCGTTCCAAACAGGAATTCGCCGACGGGATCCTGCGCGATCTCGCCTGGCTCGGCATTGTTCCAGACCGCATCGAGAAGCAGTCGGCGCGCATGGACCGCCATGCCGCCGCTACCGAAAAACTGAAGGCGGCGGGCCTCCTATATGCCTGCTATGAAACGCCTGACGAGATTGACCGCAAGCGCAAGCGCCAGGCTGCACGCGGTTTGCCCCCGGTTTACGACCGCGCGGGCCTGAAGCTCTCTGACGATGAGCGTGCAAAACTCGAAGCCTCGGGGCGCAAGCCGCATTGGCGCTTCCTTCTGCCCAATCATGACGGCGACCCGTTCAACACAAGGCGCACCGAAGTGCATTGGGATGATCTCATCCGCGGGCCGCAGACGGTCGATCTGGCGTCGATGTCCGACCCCGTACTGGTGCGGGAAGACGGAACCTGGCCCTACACCCTGCCAAGCGTTGCCGATGACGCCGACATGGGCGTGACCCATGTTATTCGCGGTGACGACCACGTCGCCAATACCGGCGTGCAGATTGCACTTTTCCGCGCCCTTGGCGCCGAGCCGCCTGCCTTCGGCCATCACAATCTGCTGACAACTGCGAGCGGCGAAGGGCTTTCCAAACGGCTTGGCTCCTTGTCCCTGAAGAACCTCGCAGCCGATGGCTATGAGCCGATGGCGGTTGCCTCGCTTGCCGTCCTTATTGGCTCTTCCGGTTCGGTCGATGCGATTGCCGGCATGGATGGTTTGATGCAGCGGCTCGACCTTTCCGCGATCAGCAAATCTTCTGCAAAGTTCGATGTGTCCGAACTCGATGCGTTGAACCGCAAGCTGGTTCACGGCATGGACTGGCAAGCAGTGAAGTCACGGTTCGATGAAGGTGCTTTTGCAGGAAATGGCGAGGCCTTCTGGAATGCGATACGCGAAAACCTCGACAAGGTGTCAGATGCGTCCGCCTGGTGGGACAGGATCATTGAGGCCACGCCGGTTGTCGATGACGAGGACCGCGAATTCCTTGCAGAAGCACGCACGCTTCTGCCCAGTGGTGAAATCACTGCCGGCAGCTGGAGCCAATGGACCACGCTTTTGAAGGAAAAGACCGGTCGCAAGGGAAGGGGGCTGTTCATGCCGTTGCGCAAAGCGCTGACCGGCATGGAACACGGACCGGACATGGCGTCGATCCTGCCACTTATTGGACGGGAAAAAATTCTGGCCCGACTACCCTGATCCTGCGCTCGTCCAGATTGGCAACGGGCTTGGCTTCGCTTTCCTCGCTCTTGCCGAGGCTGGCCAGATATTGCGGCGTCAACCCGGCGGCGCCGTTGGCGGCAGTTTCAGGGTCGAGCGCCGGGTCAGTCTTGAATACCGGAATGCCGATGCGCTCTTCCCGGGGTTGTTCGCCAGTCACCTCGCTGACACTGCCCGAGCCTGCCACCTCGAACAGCCCGCCACGTGAAAATTTGCATTCGCAGCCTTCGCTGATCTTCTTCCGGTAGCTGAAAGCTGTCGCGAGACTGGTATAGGGTTCATCCGTGCGGTAGGAAATCATGTCCTCGCTGTCCTGGCTCGGCATGCCGTGATAGTAAAGTTCCACTTCGGCCCCCGGACACATTGCCTGGCACGATTGCGCATCCTGTTCGAAGCGCTCGCGGGTCGTGGAAAAGCTGACAGGGAAATAATAACCGTCGCACTTGCGCACACAAAGCGTGCGGAAGGTTCCATATCTGCTGGCAAGGCCGGTATCGGGATCAATTCCGTTGCTGCCACGATTGCCATCCTCACGATAGGTTCGCACACCGAATATCTGTTCGAGCAGGGTGCGCCTGCGTGGTTCGGCCGATCTGGCATCAACCACACCTGATTGCGACGCTGTGCGGTTCTGGCAGCCAAGCCGCGCCATCTCGTTGATGATTGATCTGCGTCGCCGTGAATCGTTACCGCCGCCGCCTAGCCTGTCGCGGGTATTTTCAAGGCTCGCAAGATTTGCCGTCATCTGCTCAAGTGAATTGCGAATGCGCTGACAAACAGGCGAATTGCTTGAAAATATCCCGGCTGTACAGCCGTTCTGGCGAGCTGCGCGCTGCGTTTTGGCAATCTGGGCCCGCTGGTCCTTGGCAGCCTTGTCATATTGGCGGTATTTCGCTGAATCAGTTCGGAACCCGCCACCCGAATCCAGCGCCGCCAGTTCGTTGACCAGTTGCAGGCAGGCGGACGATTGCGCAAATGCCGGATTTGATAGCCCCGCCGCGAACGCGAGACCAAGAACCACAACACTGAAAAGACCGTACCTGATTGCTGGCTTTTCAACTTGTGACACGACCATCCCGCTCCGTCCGAAATCGATATTCCCGCTGGCAAGTTCCGACATGAACACGCCTTTCAGCCAATCCGCAGTCTGCGTCCCGACTTTGCCAATAGCGGATTTTGCCGTGAATCATTCCACAGCTGCTTCTCGTTGCTTAACTGTTACAAGCCGATTGTGACAATACGAGGCCGTTAATAAGCCGTTGAGGTTAAGGAAATGGCACCATTCCGCTTACGACTCCCGGCGTTCGCGTCCTTGTATTGCCTCGACAGCGGCCAGCGCACTCATGTTGAATACACCGCGCGAGGTAACTGAAGGCGTGAGAACATGCACCGGCTTCGCAGTCCCGATCAGGATCGGTCCCACATGCAAGGCGTCCGTCATCTGCTTGACGACATTGAGCGTGATATTGGCGGCATCAAGATTCGGGAACACCAGAAGGTTTGCCTGACCCTTCAGGCGAGAAGCCGGAAAGACCCGGTCGCGGATGGCTTCCGACAGCGCGCTGTCGCCGTGCATTTCACCGTCAACCTCGATCTCGGGATGCCGCTCAAACAGGATTTCGGCTGCCCTTCGCATCTTCCTCGCAGCGTCCGAATTGCGCGATCCGAAATCCGATGCCGACAACAGTGCAGCCTTCGGCGTGATCCCGAACCGCGCGATTTCCGCCGCTGCGAGAACCGTCATCTCCGCGATTTCCTCTGCAGACGGATCGTCGGTGACATAGGTATCGGTCATGAAGCACGCGCCCGACTGGTTGATCAGGATCGACAGCCCCGACAATGCGTGCACGCCTTCTGCTTTGCCGATAATCATCTCGACATAATTGAGATGGCGCAGAAAACGCCCGTCGAGACCGCAAAGCATCGCATCTGCATCGCCGCGCTCCACGGCAAGCGCCCCGATGACTGTGCCGCTGGAGCGGACAATCGTGCGCGCTGCCTCCGGCGTGATGCCGCGCCTGCCGGTCTTTGCCAGCATCAGTTCCACATAGTCGCGGAACCGGTCATCCTTCTGCGGATTGACCAGTTCGAAATCAGTTCCTGGCCGGATACGCAGGCCGTAACGCTCCAGCCTTGCCTCAACAACCTCGGGTCGCCCGATCAGAACCGGTTGGCACAGTCCTTCTTCAATCGAGATTTGTGCAGCCCTCAGCACCCGCTCATCCTCGCCATCCGAATAGATGATGCGTTGCAGGGATCGTTTCGCCTTTTCGATCACCGGTTTCATGATCAGGCCGGATCGGAAGACAAAGCGCGTCAATTCGTCGAGATAGGCATCGAAATCGGTAATCGGTCGTGTCGCAACACCGCTTTCCATCGCAGCGCGCGCCACCGCAGGCGCAATGCGCAGGATCAGCCGCTGGTCGAAGGGCGAGGGGATCAGGTATTCCGGCCCGAATATCTGCGCCGCACCACCATAGGCGCGCGCAGCCACATCCGAAGGTTCCTCATGCGCAAGCTGCGCGATGGCGTGAACGGCAGCGGCCTTCATCGCCTCGTTGATGGTGGTCGCGCCAACATCAAGCGCACCCCGGAAGATATAGGGAAAACAAAGAACATTGTTGACCTGGTTGGGGAAATCAGACCGTCCGGTGCAGATCATCGCGTCCGGGCGAACTTCGCGGGCCACTTCCGGCATGATTTCAGGCGTCGGATTGGCAAGCGCCATGATCAATGGCTTGTCGCCCATTTTCGCGACCATATCCGGCTTCAGCACACCGGCAGCCGAAAGTCCGAGGAAGACATCGGCACCTTCGATGATCTCGCCAAGTTTGCGCTTTTCGGTTTCCTTGGCGAACGGCTCCTTGTAGCGGTCCATCAGTTCAACCCGGCCCTTGTAGACCACACCCTCAAGGTCACTGATCCAGATGTTTTCGTGCTTTGCGCCGAGGCTGACCAGCAGGTTGAGGCAGGCAAGCGCGGCGGCTCCAGCACCGGATGCGACGATCTTGACCTCGGACAGCTTCTTTCCGGCATGTTCCAGTCCGTTCATCACGGCGGCAGATACGATGATCGCCGTGCCGTGCTGGTCATCGTGGAAAACCGGGATGTTCATCCGCTCGCGCAGGCAGCGCTCGATCTCGAAACATTCTGGCGCCTTGATGTCCTCGAGATTGATCCCGCCGAATGTCGGTTCCAGCGCCGCCACTACATTGCAGAATTCCTCGATGCGTGTCTCATCCACCTCGATGTCAAAGACATCGATCCCTGCGAACTTCTTGAACAGGACCGCCTTGCCCTCCATTACCGGCTTGGATGCCAGCGGTCCGATATTGCCGAGACCCAGAACTGCGGTTCCGTTGGAAATGACCGCCACGAGATTGCCGCGCGAGGTATAGTTTGCTGCCAGGGCAGGTTCTGCTGCGATGGCGAGACAGGGAGCAGCAACGCCCGGCGAATAGGCCAGCGCCAGGTCACGCTGGTTGCCGAGAGGTTTGGTCGCCTCGATTGCCAGTTTTCCCGGGCGCGGGAACTGGTGATAATGCAGCGCGCCCGCTTCCAGCTCGTTGGCTGGCTGGTAGTTTGCGCTCGCTGGTTGTTTCTTGCTGTCGCTGGTCATTGCTTGTCCGTGCTGCTGCTGGTTCAAAAAGCGCTGCTGTTGAGGCCGCCGTCAACGAGGAAGTTGCGCCCCGTGATATAGCCCCCGTGCTGCGAACAGATGAAGGCGCACAAGGCGCCGAATTCATCTGCGGTTCCGAGTCGCCCGGCAGGAATGGGCGCTATTTCGCGTTCACGCGCCTCTTCCTGCGAAATGTTGAGCCTTTGTGCCATGAAGGCAAAGCCGTCGCGCAGTCGGTCAGTGTCCATCTTGCCCGGCAATATGTTGTTGATCGTTACGTTGCGATTGGCGACACCGCGCGCTACGCCTGCGAGGAAGGATGTCAGCCCCGCCCGCGCTCCCGAAGACAGGTCAAGGCCGGGTATTGCCGTATAGACCGAAAGCGAAGTGATGTTGACGATCCGGCCGAAACCGCGTTCGGCCATGCCATCGATCACCTTCTGGATCAGTTCGATCGGCGTCACCATGTTCTGCGTCACGCCTTCAAGGATGTCTTCCCTCGACAATTCCCGAAAATCGCGCCGTGGCGGTCCGCCATTGTTGTTGACCAGAATATCGGGCTGTGCGCAGGCCTCCAGCAGGGCTGCCTGGCCATCGGAAGTGGAAACATCAGCAACGACAGCGCTTACCCTTGCACTGCTCAGTTTGGCAATCTCGTCTGCTGTCGCATGGGTGACATCATGGTTGCGGCCATTGATCACCACATCGCAGCCAGCCTGGGCAAGATGCATCGCACATCCTTTTCCCAGCCCGCGGCTTGATGCACAAATGATGGCCTTCTTGCCTGATATTCCCAGATCCATCCCGTTCCTCCTCACCAGATCATTCGAAATCTTGCCTGAATCCCGCCGAAATTAACCCATCTATGCGCCGAACAACCGCGCGTCACAAGCCAGTTGTGTGAATCGGGACAAGTGCGAAACACTGGTTGGATTTACCGAACCCTGTGACATGCCGGCCGGGCACTTTCGCACAATCTTCATCTCCGGCATCCATCATGCATCACCTCTTTGCGTCGCACCTGTGCAGCTTGCGCGCAAATATCCCGATGTCCGCTTCCTCGGCACGCTGGTTGGCGAGGAACTGGCGAAAACCTATTGCCTTGGTGATGTGCTTGTCTTTCCAAGCCTTGCGGACACATTCGGTAATGTGCTTTCGAAGCGCCGGATTACGGCATTTCGGTCGCAGCCGTCCCGGTACCAGTCCCGCCTGGCGAAATCGGTGATATCGGGCCAGGCGTTCTGGATGAAGATCTGCAGGGCTTCCATGGCCGCGCTCGGCATATCGCGCTTCGAGGCACTCGCCCATGCTGCGAAATATACCTGGGAAGAATGCGGTCGCATTTTCATGGAAGCAGGCCTGAACGCCGCCTGTCAGAAAAAAGCGTTGTGCAAGGTCAACTGGCGCGATCTCAACTTCGGCAGGCTTGCAAGGCGGTCGCGAATGTCGGATTGATCTGGTCATGTGATGTCCGGGAATAGCGACAATGATCATTCCAACGATAGACGACGTTTCGAAAGCTGCGGATGTATTGGCTGGCAAGGCTGTGCGCACTCCTTTGCTCAACGCCCCCATCGTTGATGCGGAGCTTGGTTTTCGCCTTTTCATCAAGGCTGAAAACCTGCAGCGCACCGGTTCCTTCAAATTCCGCGGTGCCTATAACGCACTTTCAGCCATTCCCGATTCTGCGAAAGCCGGTGGCGTGGTTGCCTGTTCCTCTGGAAACCACGCGCAAGGCGTTGCCGAGGCGGCGCGCATCCTGGGCCTGAAGGCAACCATTGTCATGCCTTCGGACGCGCCAGCCACCAAGATCGGGCGGACAAGGCGTTCCGGCGCGACTGTTGTTCTCTATGACCGCGCAACCGAGGACCGCGACGCGATTTCCGCTGAAATCTGCGCTGCCGAAGGTGCCACATTTGTCCATCCCTTTGACAATCCGCTGGTGGTGGCCGGGCAGGGCACTTGCGGTCTGGAAATCGCACAGGATCTTGAACTCGCGGACGTAGCGCCGGACCATGTGCTGGTTTGCACCGGCGGCGGCGGCCTGACGGCTGGTGTTGCCCTTGCCATACGTGCCAGCTTCGCAAATGCCGGCATCCACAGTTGCGAGCCGGTCGGCTTCGATGATTATCGTCGTTCGCTGGAGGCAGGAAAACGGGTTTCCAATCCAGCTGCGACTGGCTCGGTCTGCGATGCAATCCTGACACCGTCGCCGGGTGAAATCTCGTTTGCCATCAATTCCCGCCTGCTTGGCAGGGGCTTTGCGGTAACCGACGAACAGGCTTTTGCAGCCATGCGCTTTGCCTTCAATGAGTTCAAATGCGTTGGCGAACCCGGAGGTTCCGTTTCACTGGCAGCGGCGCTCGCCAACAAGGCGGATTTTGCCGGAAAGACGGTGGTCTGCGTCATTTCCGGCGGCAATGTTGATGCTGGCATGTTCGCACGCATCCTGGGCGCAAGCGGGTGAAAAATACCACCAGACTGCCGCAGGATGCTGCGCCCGCCTACTTTGGCACGCGGATGGCACTGCTCTATTCGGCGTTTTTCTTCTTTGTCGGCATCCAGCTTCCGTTCTTTCCGCTCTGGCTGAAATCGAGGGGGCTGGACGAAACCTCCATATCACTCATTCTTGCCGCGCCATTGCTTGCCCGCGTTACCACTTCAGGCCAGATCTCGGCCTTTGCCGACCGCACATCCGACAGGGCCAACGTACTGGTCTTCCTGTTTTGCACCTCTGCCGTGCTGGTGGCGCTGTTTCCATTTGCCAGCGGCTTTGCCACGATCCTTGCCGTGGCGCTGGCGCTTTCTGTCGTCTCCAATCCGCTGACACCGATCATGGATTCGCTGGCGCTTTCGGGAGTACGCCGGTTCGGGGCAGATTATGGCCGCATAAGGCTTTGGGGCTCGGTGGTGTTCATCATCGCCAATCTTGGCGGCGGTGCGGTTCTTGCTTCATACGACATAGACTCCGTCTTGTGGGTGATGATCGCAAGTGCCTTTGCCGGCGCAGCGCTCTCGCCGCTGCTGCCACGCATCGGAATGCGCCGAAGACATCAGGCTGGCGAGTCGGGCGGCGCATTCGCGCAACTCGCCAAGCCGCGTTTTGCATTGGTGATGCTGGCGTCAGGACTGTTGCAGGCGAGCCACGCCATGATCTACGGCTTCGGTTCGATCCATTGGGGCAGCATCGGCTATACTGGCACCGTAATCGGCCTGCTTTGGGCTACCGGCGTCGTTGTCGAAATTATCCTGTTTCACTTCGCATCCGTGGCCTTCCGCCATGTTACGCCCTTCAACCTCATCATCATTGGAGCCTGCGGCGCCATCGCCCGTTGGTCGCTGATGCCATTGGAGCCGCCGCTTTTGGGCTTCATTTTCCTGCAAGCGCTGCACGGGTTGAGTTTCGGTGCGATGCATCTTGGCACCATGCATTTTCTGGCCGAGGAGATCGCCGACGATAGCATGGGCGCTGCCCAGGGTGCGGCTTTCATGCTGGGCGGTGTTGTCATGGCAATCGCGGTGCTTTCATCAGGTCCGCTTTATGCCGCCTGGGGCATTGTGGCATTCCTGGCGATGGCAGCCATGAGCGCGCTGGCGCTGGTCTTGTTGCTGGTGGTGGCGAGAGCCTATCCCCACAACTTGCTGGAAGGCGGGGAGACCAGCGAGGTGGAATAGGAAAGGCCATGCGGACGGTCTTTCTGCAGGATCAGCGGTCCGTCGAGATCGACGAATTCGGCCCGTTGTGCAAGTAACACAGCCGGCGCCATCGACAGCGAGGTTGCCACCATGCAGCCGACCATGACCGAATAGCCCAGTTCATGCGCGGTGTTGAGCATGTCCATCGCTTCCGTCAGTCCGCCAGCCTTGTCGAGCTTGATGTTCACCGCATCATAGCGTGCTGTCAGTTTGTGCAGATCGGCGCTGACATGCACGCTTTCATCCGCGCAAACCGGCACCGGATGGGGAATGCGCGAAAGGATTTCGTCGTGCCCGGCAGGGAGCGGCTGTTCGATCAGCGCCACCCGTGCCTGTGCTGCAACCATCATCAGTTCATGGATGTTGTCTTCGCGCCAGCTCTCATTGGCATCAAGAATGATGCGGGAATCAGGTGCAGCCGCTGCCACCGCCAATATCCGGTCTGCATCGCCGTCACCACCCAGTTTCACCTTGAGCAGCGGACGGCTGGCATGCGTTCGGGCTGCAGCAGCCATCGTTTCGGGGTCGCTGAGACTTATCGTCATGGCGGTGGGAATGGGCCGCGGCGGATGTTTGCAGACAAGCCGGTGCACCTCAACGCCTGTCTCCTTCGCCTCAATATCCCACAAGGCGCAGTCAATGGCATTTCTGGCGGCACCTGCCGGCATGTTTGCGCGCAGGTCGTTCCGGTCGCCGCCCTGTTCGATGATATGGGCATGGGCAAGAAGCTGCTCATTCACGCTTTCCAGCGTCTCGCCGTATCGGGCATAGGGAACGCATTCGCCACTGCCGGAACAGCCATCCCGCTCGATCTGGCAAACCACCACATCGGCCTTGGTCTTCGCGCCACGCGCGATCGTGAAGCTTCCGCTGATCGGCCAGGTTTCGGTTCGGAAATGCAGTTTGGCAGTCATTGTCCCGGTATTCCTGTTCTTCGCGATAACTGGCACAGAAAAGCTTTGGTGCATAGCTGCGTAATGGGGCAGGGCATGATAGAAGCACCGCAACGGGATTCTCGCTGCCCTTGGGCGATTTGAATGCAACATCGGTGGGCATGGCCATGCCGGTGAAGTGATTTCCGATAGGACTGCCAGTTCCATGCCTGCCAATATCAATTCCGAATATACCAAGACTGAAACCGGCCATGGCGCAGCAAACGTGGCGATTGTCCGCAATGGGCAAATGGTTTCGGTTGTGGCCTCGGGAAACTGGGTGGCTGCTGGCATAGGCAACGTTGACCGTGAATTGCGCGACCTTGCCTTGCAGGCTTCGGGATCGGAATTGCAGCTTGATCTTTCCCGCGTCGGCCGTATCGACACTTTCGGTGCCTGGATTTTCACGCGGCTGTCGCGGGAGTGGCGAAACGCTGGCGGCAAGGTCAGGGTGAGCGGGCTGAAAACCGGCCTGTCGGCCCGGCTGATCGAAGCCGTGGCCCGTGAGGACATTTCCGGCCAGCTTCCGCAATACCGGTCTGGCGGTTTGATACGGATGGTCGAATCGCTGGGCCGAACCGTTTTTGCGCTGCGGCGCGACGCGCTCTTGTCTTTCAACATGATTGGTGCTGCCATTCGCGGACCGCAACTGAAAGCGGGCAAATCGGGAAGTGTGCGCCCGGTCTCGATCATCAACCACATGGACCGCATGGGCCTGCGCGCGGTGCCGATCATTGCGCTCATGGCATTTCTGATTGGTGCGATCATCGCACAGCAGGGTGCCTGGTCGCTTCGCTATTTTGGTGCCGAGTTCCTGACCGTTGATTTTGTCAGCATACTGCTCCTCCGCGAGGTTGGCGTGCTGCTGACTGCCATCATGGTTGCAGGTCGAACAGGGAGCGCCATGACCGCCGAGATTGGCTCCATGAAAATGCGCGAGGAAATCGACGCCCTGCAGGTGATCGGCCTCAACCCCGTCGGTGTCCTGATTTTCCCGCGGCTTGTTGCATTGACCTTCGTGCTGCCACTGTTGGCATTTGTCGCCAACATGGCCGCACTGGTGGGGGCAGCCCTGGTGCTGCGCTTCTATTCAGACATTGCCTTTGATGCCTTCATCATCAAGTTGCGTGCCTCGATTGACCTGTCGACTGTCTTTGCCGGGCTGATCAAGGCACCCTTCATGGCACTTGTCATCGGCATCATGGCCGCGGTTGAAGGCATGAAGGTGGAAGGCAGTGCCGAAAGCCTTGGGCGAAGGGTGACTGCAGCGGTCGTGAAAGCGATTTTCTTCGTCATCGTGATCGACGGCTTTTTTGCCGTATTCTATGCGCAGATAGACTACTGATCGAAGGTAACGGTGTGGCGAAAGCAGACCCAGACGGTGAAATGCAGCATGATTTTCCGGGCGAACCTGTTCTGCGGGTTCGCGGCATTACCGTGGATTTCGGTGGCCCGACCATCCTGGAAAATCTTGATCTCGATGTCTGGAGCGGAGAAATCCTGGGGTTCGTCGGTGCTTCGGGAGCGGGCAAGTCCGTGCTGATGCGCACGGTGCTGGGCCTCAACAAGCGCCAGGCAGGCACTATCGAGATGTTCGGAACCGATTATGACGCTGCCGGAGCCGAAGATCGGCTGGCGATTGACCAGCGCGTTGGGGTGCTGTTCCAGCATGGTGCCTTGTTTTCCGCACTGAGCGTTCTGGAAAACATCCAGGTGCCGATGCGCGAATATCTCTCGCTCGATCCGCAACTGATGGACGAAGCGGCGCGCCTGAAGATCGGCCTTGTCGGACTGCCACAGGATGCAGCCCACAAGCTGCCTTCCCAATTGTCCGGCGGCATGATCAAGCGTGCAGCTCTTGCCCGCGCGCTGGCGCTTGATCCCGATCTCCTGTTTCTGGATGAGCCGACATCAGGCCTTGATCCGATTGGCGCAGCCGAGTTTGACGAACTGATCTTGACCCTGCGCGACACTCTGGGCCTGACCGTCTACATGGTAACCCATGATCTCGACAGCCTTTATTCTGCGTGTGACCGGATTGCCGTACTGGGCGAAAAAAAGGTGCTGGTCCAGGGAAACATGACTGCAATGCTTGCATCAGACAATGAATGGGTGCAGTCCTACTTCAAGGGCAAGCGTGCCATCAGGCATACTGCCGTGCATTCCGGGCATTCAGGCGGCTGAATGGCTTTGACAGTCGAAAACTGGGAAACGGTACGAGGACGATGGAAACCCGCGCCAATTATGTGACGGTGGGCTTTTTCACCCTTGTCGTTCTCGCTGCAGCATTCGCATTCATTTATTGGGTGTCACGGCTGGACGAGACGACCAATCTGGTTCCGCTCAACGTCAAGATTGAAGGTTCCGTAACCGGTCTCGGCGACGGTTCTGACGTGCTTTTCAACGGCATCAAGGTCGGCAAGGTATCGCGCGTGCTGTTTGACGCCAATGATCCGCGTATCGTCTATGCGGTTACCCAGGTCAAGGCAGACACGCCGATTCGCAATGACACTTATGCCACCATAGGCAGCCAGGGCCTTACCGGTATCGCCTATATCTCGTTGAAGGGTGGATCACCGGCATCGCCATTGCTGCTTCAGACCGACGGTTCGAAGATACCGGTGATTTCCGCACAACCATCAGCAGTGAACGACATTCTTGAAACGGTTCGTGAGGTTGCCGGTCGTGCCAACACGATGATGACCTCGCTTGAAACCTTTCTGAACGACAATCGCGAACCGGTTTCGCAGACCGTTGCGAATGTGAAGACCTTTTCCGATTCACTTGCAAAGAATGCTGAAGGAGTGGACAAGTTCCTGGTCGGCGTTTCCAAGGCGGCCGAGAGCCTGGAGACCCTGTCAGCCAAACTCGATGGCTCGATTGCGGGTATCGAAAACATAGTCAAGTCGGTTGATCCCGCCAAGGTGAAGTTGACCGTGGACAATATCGAGGCATTCACCTCGCAGATCAAAGGTTCCGGCAATGACGTGAAAGCGCTCGTCACCGACGCGAAAGCGGCCATGCAGGACTTGAAAGCCTTTTCCGCCAGCGTGAACTCCAGCCTTGCCAATGTCGACAAACTGCTCGCGGCTGCTGACGCTGAAAAGATCGGCAAGATCGTCGATACAGTCTCACAGACAGCTGAAAGTGCCAAATCGGTTGTCGCCAATGCCAACACGATCACGGCTGCTTTCGCGACCCGCAAGGATGATGTCGACGCGATCGTCACCGATACGAAGGAACTGGTTGCCACACTCAACAAGGCGTCAGGCAAGGTGGACAGCGTACTCACCGGGCTTGACGGTTTCCTGTCAAAGGGCAACGGCACAGGTGTCATGGAGGACGTCCGGACCACACTGGCCGACTACCGCGAATTGGCAAGGACCCTGACTGCGCGCATAAACGAAATATCGGCGGGGCTGTCCAGGTTCTCGAATCGCGGTCTGGAGGATGTCCGCTCGCTGGTCCAGGACACCAGACGTTCTGTTGGGCGCATCGATCAGGTGATCTCGGGCCTTGAAGACAATCCGCAGCGTTTGTTGTTTGGTGGTGAGCAGGTCAAGCAGTATAACGGACGGCCACGACGATGAGCGCGAGAGGCGAGGGGATTTCACGGACGGCCATGGTCTTCAGCATGTTTCCCGATACGGGCACTATTTTTCGCCGCGCATTGATGTTTGTCGCTGCAGTGATGTTGGCTGGCTGCCAGTCGGCAGGAAGCATCCCGCCCGACACCTTTGACCTGACCGCTCCGCAAGGTTTCGACACCATGCGCGGCTCAACGCGCGCCCAGATTCTGATTGTTGAACCCTCGGCGCTGAAGTCGCTCGATTCGCAGAATATCCTGGTCAAGGCGTCGCCAACCGAGATCGAATATCTGGCGAAGTCACAATGGTCTGACCGCCTGCCCAAGGTAGTGCAGGCCAGGCTGGTCGAGGCTTTCGAGAATACCGGCAGGGTCCGCGCTGTCTCCAAACCGGGCGAGGGGCTGGTCATCGATTACCAGATCGTCAGCGACATACGCGCCTTCCAGGCCAATATCGGTTCGGGGTCAAACGAAGCCCGTGTGTCGATTTCGGTGAAGCTTGTTTCAGACCGGACCGGAAAGGTTATCCGCTCCGAGGTTTTCGATGTGTCGGTTCCGTTGGGATCAACAGGGGCGAGCCAGATCGTCAATGCGCTGAATGCTGCCTTTGACAGGGCCGCGCGCGACATCGTCAGATGGGTGTTCAAGGCAGTTTGAGCTGCATGATCGCTCTCGACAAAAACTTTTGCTTGCAATGAGTATAAGGGGTCCCCACATTTTGCGTGCCAGGGGCTGCGACCAGCCTTTGGTGCTTGAAGCTTGATTGGTCGCACCGGCAATTCACCCGACGGTGATGCCGGAACATGATGGGAGGGCGACATGCCTTTTTCTTCAACTACACTCCAGACTTTGACCAGGCGAAAGCTGTTGTCAGGGACAGCCGTTGCCACTGCAGCATCCATGCTGCCGGTGACTGCGCTTGCTTCTTCCAGGGCTGCGCTGGTCAATCCTTGCATCGGCATCCATGCCGAAGCCGGTCAGACACTTGCCGGCATCGCCGCTGATCCGGCCATCGCCCCCGAACTCAAGGCGCGTGTGGCCATGACCGCATCCTGTCCGCATTGCGGCACCAGGCTGGCTGCTGCTAGCCGTGATGTCTGAGAATTCAGTGAAAGGAAAACCGTCATGAAAAACCAGATCACCCGCCGCCAGTTTGCTGCTGGCACAGGCCTGGCAGCAATGGCCGCTGCCGCAGGAACCGCAGGCGTCTCGACCCTGTTTTCCCGCCTGGCTCCATCCGGAACACTGTATGCTGACGCGGCCACCTCCCGCCACATTGAAACCGCCCCTGCACGCACCGGCTGGAAATCGGCTTCAACCGGTAATGTCTTTGGCAAACCGGGCTTCGGCACTCTGCCTGGCTGATTGGTGGCAACAACCGCCGTGGCGTTGGTCTATTGGGCCAGCGCCACGGCAATTTCGCCTGCAAGCTGCGCATTGTTGCGGATCAGTGCGATATTCGCATCAAGCGATCGACCACCGGTAAGCTCGAGAATGCGTGAAAGCAGATAGGGCGTGACGGCCTTTGCGCTGACACCGTCATTTTCCGCGTCTTCGACAGCCGCATCGATATGGCGGCGCATTTCACCCGCCGCAATCTCGTCGGCTGCCGGTATGGGATTGGCAATCAGCAATCCGCCAACCTGTCCGATTGCCTTACGTGCCCGCCACAATCCGGCAATTTCGTCTGCCGTATCAAGCCGCAATGGTGCAGCCAGGCCGCTTTGGCGCGACCAGAATGCCGGCAATTCGTCGGTTTGATACCCGATCACCGGAACGCCTTCGGTTTCCAGCACCTCCAGTGTCTTGGGGATGTCGAGGATCGCCTTGGCTCCCGCGCAAACCGTGATGACATTGGTCCTGCCAAGTTCGCCAAGATCAGCCGATATGTCGAAACTCGTTTCTGCCCCCTTGTGTACGCCGCCAATGCCACCCGTAGCAAAAACCTCGATGCCCGCAAGGCTTGCCGCCATCATCGTTGCTGCGACCGTGGTGGAGCCGGGCCTTGCCGTGGCTAGCGCGAAGGCAAGATCGGCGCGCGACAGTTTCATGACCTTCTTCATCTGCCCGAGTTCATCCAGCCTTTCCCGCGAAAGCCCGACCCTGATCTTTCCGTCGAGTACGGCAATCGTTGCGGGAACCGCACCGGTTGCACGGACCTCCGCCTCGACAGCGAGCGCTGTCTCGACATTGTGTGGATAGGGCATGCCATGGGTAATGATGGTTGATTCGAGCGCTACCACCGGCGCGCCAGTCACCAGCGCACCATGCACTTGCGGGTCAAGCTCGAGAAAATCTGAAAGGGTTGGCGCGATCATCGATTTGTTTCCTGTGGCGATTCAGTCTTAAATCTGGCTTGCATTGATACCTGCGGCAAGGGCGTCAAGCCGTGCAAGATCCAGCCCTTCGACAAAGGGCTCGGGGGAGGCGAGCGTCATTTGCGCTGCAATGATTGCGGAAGGAAGTGCTTCGGCCAAGGTCCGGCCCTTGGCGAGACCTGCCAGCGTTGCGCCCGCCAGCGCATCACCTGCGCCATTGACATCGACTATTTTTTCAACCCTTGGCGGGCTGATCGTGCCTGTCGTTCCGTTTTCCCAAAAGATCGCTGGCCCCGCACCCTGGCTGATGACGCCTGAACGCGTGCCTGAAGCGATCAGCAACCGCGCAAGGGCAACGGCATCGGCTCCCGGCGCATCGACGAGCGCGCGTGCTTCCTTCAGATTCGTGAAGATGATGTCCAGCCGGGAGAGGCATGGCCGCAACCGCACCGCCTTGGCAGGCGATACGGTTGCCGCCGCCAGCAATCTGTGGCCAGCAGTTCCAGCCATTTCGGCGAGTTCAACAAGCGCGCCCGCATCGAGATTGGCCGAAAGAAACCACAGGGTTGCAGCATCAAGTGCCGCGCGGCAATGCATGGCGAACCATGGCGCATCGACCATCTCGTAAAGTGCGAGATCGGCAATCCCGATGACCATTTCTCCGTCCGGTGCCATCACAGCAGTGTAGGTGCCGCTCGGCTGGCCGCTGATCGTGACCAGATGATCCTGGATGCCGCGAGCCGCCACGGCCTTGCGGATTTCGACGCCGTGCCCGTCATCCCCAACCGGCCCTGCCAGACTTGAGGACAGGCCGAGCGAGGCCGCGACACTGGCGGCATTGAGCCCGGCACCTCCCGGCTGTAGCACCAGCTTCCCGGGATTGGATGATCCTGCCACAGGGGAGGCAAACAGGCGCGCGGCAATATCCATATGCGCGCCGGTGACGAAACAGGCATTGTTGCAATTCGTCATCCAAGCCATCCGATTCGCGATGATTTCGAAAACGCCGACACATTTCGCCGGTTTTTACAGGTCGGATTAACCGTCAAATCGAACACAATTAGAACATCAAAGGAACCATTTTTGCTATAATATTGTTTTTGCTGCATATTATGTCACTTTACAAAAGAGAACAAAACGGATACATATCGCGTATGAGTTGCTCTGGCGGCAGAAGCCAACTCGCCAGTTTTACGCCCATTGGATGCGGCGGGGAAGGATGATAAAGCATGGCACAGAATTCACTTCGTCTCGTAGAGGATAGCACGGTGGACAAGGGCAAGGCACTCGACGCGGCGTTGAGCCAGATCGAAAGGGCTTTCGGCAAGGGCTCGATTATGAAGCTCGGCAAGAACGAGCAGGTGGTGGAAATTGAGACTATCTCCACCGGTTCGCTCGGGCTTGATATTGCATTGGGGGTAGGCGGCCTGCCCAAGGGTCGCATCATTGAAATATACGGCCCTGAATCCTCGGGCAAGACCACCATGGCGCTGCATACCGTTGCCGAGGCACAGAAGAAGGGCGGTATCTGCGCCTTTGTCGATGCTGAACATGCGCTCGACCCGATTTATGCCCGCAAGCTGGGGGTCAATCTCGAGGACCTGCTGATTTCGCAGCCTGATACTGGCGAACAGGCGCTGGAAATTGCCGATACGCTGGTGCGCTCGGGTGCGATTGATGTTCTCGTCATCGATTCGGTCGCGGCACTGACGCCGCGTGCGGAAATCGAGGGTGAGATGGGGGATTCGCTTCCAGGCCTTCAGGCGCGGTTGATGAGCCAGGCATTGCGCAAGCTGACCGCCTCGATTTCGCGTTCCAACACGATGGTGATCTTCATCAACCAGATCCGAATGAAGATCGGTGTGATGTTCGGCTCGCCCGAAACCACGACTGGCGGCAATGCTTTGAAATTCTATGCTTCGGTACGTCTCGACATCCGCCGCATCGGTGCGGTCAAGGATCGTGACGAGGTCGTTGGCAACCAGACCCGCATCAAGGTGGTCAAGAACAAGCTTGCTCCGCCATTCAAGCAGGTCGAATTCGACATCATGTATGGCGAGGGTGTTTCGAAGACCGGTGAGTTGGTGGATCTCGGCGTGAAGGCCGGTATTGTCGAGAAGTCGGGTGCATGGTTCTCATACAATTCCGAGCGCCTTGGCCAGGGCCGCGAGAATGCCAAGCAGTTCCTGCGCGACAATCCTGCGGTTGCAGCCGAAATCGAGCTGGCCCTGCGCCAGAATGCGGGCCTCATCGCCAACACGCTGCTTGAAGGCGGGCCAGGCGGTGATGACGACAGCGGCAGTGATTTCGACGACGCAGCTGAAGGTTGATCCGTTTTTCCGGAAGCCGTCGCCTCTATTTCTTCCGGTAACTTCCGCAGGTTTCGGAGCTACAAGCTCCGCGATCTGCGGTTTTTTGTGTCTTCATGTTGCCGTCAGCCGTGCAGGCTGTCATTGGCACCGCTTTGGCCATGTGTTTTGGCCATGTGTAGTGCTTCCATTTGTAGCCCGCATGCTCTAAATGCGGGTTCACGAAAGTTTCCCGCAAACCTGACAATCCGGACTGATCCATGAGCAGCGTCAACGATATCCGCTCCGCTTTCCTGAGCTATTTCGGCAAGAACAGCCACGAAGTCGTGGCGTCGAGCCCGCTCGTTCCGCGCAATGATCCGACGCTGATGTTCACGAATGCGGGCATGGTCCAGTTCAAGAATGTTTTCACCGGGCTTGAGAAGCGCGATTATTCTCGCGCTGCCACCTCGCAGAAATGCGTTCGCGCCGGCGGCAAGCACAACGATCTCGACAATGTCGGCTACACCGCGCGCCACCACACCTTTTTCGAGATGCTGGGCAATTTCTCGTTTGGTGACTATTTCAAGGACAATGCAATTGAGCTTGCCTGGAATCTGATCACGAAGGAATTCGGCCTCGACCGTGACCGGCTGCTGGTGACCGTCTATCATGAGGATGACGAGGCTTTTGATCTTTGGAAAAAGATCGCAGGCCTGCCCGATGAGCGCATCATCAGGATCGCGACCAGCGACAATTTTTGGGCCATGGGGGATACGGGCCCATGCGGTCCGTGCTCGGAAATCTTCTATGATCACGGGGACCATATTTGGGGCGGCCCTCCCGGAAGTGCCGGCGAGGATGGCGACCGCTTTATTGAAATCTGGAACCTCGTCTTCATGCAGTTCGAGCAGGTGACGAAGGACGAGCGGGTATCGCTGCCAAAGCCTTCGATCGATACCGGCATGGGGCTTGAGCGCATTGCCGCTGTGCTGCAGGGCGAGCATGACAATTACGACATTGACCTGTTCAAGGCGTTGATTGCTGCAAGCGTCGAGGCGACAGGCGTTGCGGCAGAAGGAGGAAACCGCGCCAGCCACCGCGTCATCGCCGATCATCTGCGCGCTTCGTCATTCCTGATCGCCGATGGTGTTTTGCCATCGAATGAGGGGCGCGGCTATGTGCTTCGCCGCATCATGCGCCGTGCTATGCGTCATGCGAGCCTGCTGGGTGCGCGCGATCCGTTGATGCATCGCCTGGTTCCGGCGCTGACTGGCCAGATGGCCGGTGCCTATCCCGAACTTGAGCGCGCCAAGTCGCTCATCACCGAAACCCTGTTGCTGGAGGAAACCCGCTTCCGCAAGACGCTGGAGCGCGGGCTCGGACTTCTGGCTGACGCGACCCAGGGCATGGATGACGGTGCGGAGCTGGACGGCGAAACCGCCTTCAAGCTTTACGACACCTACGGTTTTCCGCTCGACCTGACCCAGGACGCCCTGCGCCAGCGCGGCATCGGTGTTGATACTGACGGGTTTTCTGCTGCCATGGAGCGTCAGAAGGCCGAAGCGCGCTCGCACTGGGCCGGTTCCGGCGATGCCGCTGACGAGAAGGTCTGGTTCACCATCCGCGACCGTGCCGGCTCCACGGAATTCCTCGGTTACGAGACTGAATCAGCCGAGGGCGTGGTCCAGGCAATTGTTGCCGACGGGGTGGAAACGGCATCGGCCGCTGCTGGTTCCAAGGTTGCCATCATCGTCAACCAGACACCCTTTTATGGCGAATCCGGTGGCCAGATGGGCGATACCGGAGAAATCCGCTTCGAGGGTGGCAGGGCGCTTGTCACGGACACGCGCAAGAAGGGCGAGGGACTTTTCGTCCATTATGCCGAGATTGTCGAAGGCAAATTGAACAGCGGTGTTCCGGTCGAACTCGAGGTTGATCACAAGGGACGGGCAGGCACGCGCGCCCACCACTCAGCGACCCACCTTGTGCATGAGGCGCTGCGTGAGGTACTCGGCACACATGTCGCCCAGAAAGGTTCACTCGTAGCACCCGACCGTTTGCGTTTCGACTTTTCCCATCCCAAGGGAATTTCGGCGGAAGAACTGGCCGAAATCGAGGAAATTGCCAATGAGGTCGTGCGTCAGGCTGCTCCTGTCACCACAAGGCTGATGGCGGTTGACGATGCCATTGCCCTCGGTGCCATGGCGCTCTTCGGTGAGAAATATGGCGATGAGGTTCGCGTGGTTTCCATGGGCACCGCAACGCGCGGCGAAAAGGCCGGCAAAACCTATTCGCTTGAACTCTGCGGTGGAACCCATGTACGCAATACCGGTGAAATCGGCCTGATCAAACTTCTGGGTGAAGGGGCTGTGGCCTCCGGCGTGCGCCGCATAGAGGCCCTGACCGGCAATTCGGCACTTTCCTATCTTGAAGAGCAGGAATCGCGCGTCAAGGAAATTGCCGCCGTGTTGAAGGTACCTGCGGCCGATGCAGCAGCTCGTGTGGCAAGTCTTGTCGAGGAGCGCCGCAAACTGGAGCGCGAACTCAGCGATGCCCGCAAGAAGCTGGCCCTCGGTGGCGGTGGAAATGCGGGCCATGATCCCGTGCGTGAGGTCAATGGCGTCAAATTCCTGGCACAGGTTGCTCCCGGCGTTTCCCCCAGGGACCTCAAAGGTCTGGTGGATGAAGCCAAGCAGCGCATTGGTTCCGGTGTTGCGATGATGGTGGCGACAGCGGACGACGGCAAGGCCGCGGTGGTTGTCGGGGTCACGCAGGACCTGACCGGCAGACTGAGCGCGGTCGAACTGGTGCGTGCAGCAGCTGGCGCATTGGGCGGGCAGGGCGGCGGTGGCCGTCCCGACATGGCGCAGGCCGGCGGGCCGGATGGCGACAAGGCGCAAGCTGCAATCGAGGCCGTCGAAGCGCTGATTTGAGGATTGTTGGCAGAGCCGGATAGCCTGGCGGGCGATTGACATTGCCCGCCCGTGTGGCAGTCTCGTGCAATGCCGCGCCATAACCCGCACAAGCCGTTTACGCCACGCGCCGAACAGATGGCGCTGCTGCCTGATGTATCGGGCAATGCGATCAACGGCCTGGAAGAGCAAGAACGTCGTCCTGCGCGCACCGTCTATTGGGCGCTCAACCCCGATGACATTCCCCATGGCCGTATGCAGCGCTGGTTTTATACGGCCGATCCTGAAAACCAACATATCAATGAAGCGCGAGCCTGGCGGGCAAAGTTGCTCGAAGAAGACGTTGGCCCGCTCCGTGGCAATCCCGTTGAGCGCAGCCCAAGTGAATGGCTGCAGGCCTTGCGAGATCACGTGGATGCCAACGTTCCTTGCGAGCGCATCGGTGCCACCCCGCTTGACCGCGAATGGCTGTATGAGGGCGTTGAAACAGGCTTTTCAAATGTCATCATGATCGCGGTGCAACACGATTACGCGGCAATCGCAACGGCTCCTGATGGCAGGGCCGGCGGCGAAGTCATCCGCCAATATGGCCGGGCAGCGCTTTCCGCAATACGGATCGCCACCTGGCTGCGCAGCCAGGGCTGGGATGCCGACCCGGTAACCGGGCCGATGACTGGCGCAATCCTGCTGATTCCGCCGGCAATCGAATGCGGCTTCGGCGAACTCGGCAAACACGGCTCGCTGATCGATCCGGAATTCGGCTCGTCTTTCCGTCTGTCCGCCGTGCTGACCAATGCACCGGTTGCTGCAACGCCGCGGCGCGAGCATGGCGTTGACGATTTCTGCATGAATTGCCGCGTCTGCGAACAGGCCTGTCCGCCAGAGGCGATTTCGCCGGAAAAGAAGACCGTGCGCGGGCAGTCAAAATGGTATGTCGATTTTGACAAGTGCCTGCCATTCTTCAACCAGCACCACGGTTGCGCCATCTGCATCGCGGCCTGTCCGTGGTCACTTCCGGGAACCGGGTTGAACCTTGCCGGAAAGCTGGAGCGCAGGCGCGAACGGGCGCTAGCCGCGACGGTCAGGGATTGATCCTGCCGTTAAAACAGCACCGGAGCGGAAATGATCGCAGCAGTGACTGCTGCGAATTTCATCCCATCGCCTTTTGCAGGTTCTCGTCGATCTTGTCGAGGAAACCGGTCGTTGAAAGCCATGGCTGGTCCGGACCGATAAGCAGTGCCAGATCCTTTGTCATGTAACCGCCTTCGACGGTGGAAATGCAGACCTTTTCCAGCGTCAGGGAAAACTTCATCAGCGCCTCATTGTCGTCAAGCTTGGCGCGATGCGCCAGCCCGCGGGTCCAGGCAAAGATCGAGGCAATGGAATTGGTGGAGGTCTGTTCACCCTTCTGGTGCTGGCGGTAGTGGCGTGTCACCGTGCCATGGGCGGCTTCGGCTTCTACGGTCTTTCCGTCAGGCGTCATCAGCACCGAGGTCATGAGACCCAGGGAGCCGAAGCCCTGTGCCACGGTATCCGACTGCACATCGCCATCATAGTTCTTGCAGGCCCAGACATAGCCGCCTGACCATTTGAGGGCTGACGCCACCATGTCGTCTATCAGCCGGTGCTCGTACCAGACCTTCTTTTCCTTGAAGGCCGGCTCGAATTCTGTCTCGTAGATTTCCTGGAAAATGTCCTTGAAGCGCCCGTCATAGGCTTTCAGGATGGTGTTCTTGGTCGAAAGATAGCACGGCACCCCGCGCAGAAGCGCGTAGTTCAATGATGCCCGGGCAAAATCGCGGATCGATTCATCGAGATTGTACATGGCCATTGCCACGCCCGCACCGGGAGCCTGGTAGACTTCGTGCTCGATTTCCTTGCCGTCATCGCCGATGAACTTGATGATCAGCTTGCCCTTGCCGGGATAGCGGAAGTCGGTCGCCTTGTACTGGTCGCCAAAGGCATGGCGCCCGACAATGATCGGTTGGGTCCAGCCCGGAACCAGCCGCGGCACGTTCTTCATGATGATGGGCTCGCGGAAGATCACGCCGCCCAGAATGTTGCGGATCGTGCCGTTCGGCGATTTCCACATCTTCTTGAGGCCAAATTCCTCGACCCGCTGCTCGTCCGGGGTGATTGTCGCGCATTTTACGCCTACGCCATGCTTTGCAATCGCGTTGGCAGCATCAATGGTCACCTGGTCGTCGGTCTTGTCGCGATATTCAATGCCAAGGTCGTAATATTCCAGATCAAGATCGAGATAAGGGTGGATCAGCTTGTCCTTGATGAAGTGCCAGATGATCCTGGTCATCTCATCGCCGTCAAGTTCCACGACGGGGTTTGCGACCTTGATTTTCGCCATTTTGCCAGCCTCTTTTTCTTGGGCAGCGGCGCAAAAACTGCTCCGCCTTTGAAAGGATGCGCTCTCATAGCAAATGCACGATGAAAGGCAAATCCGCCAATAGGGGCAAACCCGTTCCAATTTGTGCAATTTTGTGCAAGGAACCCGTTCCGCACGAACCTGACAGGAAAACCATGGCCGGAACTGATCGCGTCAAACCCATGCTTGCCGAAGGCCCGGCCATTATCCTGGTCGAGCCGCAGCTTGGCGAGAACATCGGCATGGTTGCACGCGCCATGGCGAATTTCGGCCTCTCCGATCTGCGGCTCGTCAACCCGCGCGATGGCTGGCCAAGCGAAAAGGCGAGGGCGGTAGCAAGCCGTGCCGACCATGTGATTGATGCTGTCACGGTTTTTGCGACACTTGAAGAGGCTATTGCCGATCTGCATCATGTCTATGCAACGACTGCGCGCCCGCGCGACATGATCAAGGAAGTGATCGGTCCTGAAGAGGCCGCCCGCCGTCTGCGCAGCCATCACAAGCGGGACACACAGGCAGGAATCCTGTTTGGCCGGGAACGCTGGGGCCTGGAAAATCACGAGGTCGCGCTTTGCGACAGCGTGGTGACCTTTCCCGTAAACCCCGCTTTCGCCTCGCTCAACATCGCACAAGCTACATTGCTTATGGCATGGGAGTGGATGAAATCCGGCGAGGCGGAAGCGTCGGGATTCAGGGAAATGGCAGCCATCCCGGCCACTCGTCGGCAAATCAGTACGTTTCTGGCGCATCTGGAGAAATCACTGGACGACGCAGGTTATTTCTTTCCGGAAATCAAGCGCGAAAAGATGCTGCTGACGATACGCAACATGTTTTCACATGCCGGATTGAGCGGGCAGGAAGTGCGCACGCTGCATGGCGTGGTTGCGGCACTGGAACGCCGCTGGGTCCAGCGCCAGGAATCCGAGGAAACCGGGGAAATTTCGTAGTCAATTTCGTTTGCAGCACAAATGTGATATCCGCATACCGATCTCCCGACAGGAAAATCTGCCGCAATGCCCGTGATCAACAACCAAAAAAAAGCCAGGATTGCGTCGGCTGCCGCCGAAGTTTCTTCGACCGCGAAATCAGTACAGACCACTACCAATCGCAATTCGCTCAACTGGTTGGCGGGGATTGTGCAGTGGTTTGCATTCGTCAATCACCGCCGCAACGACAACCGCTTTTCTGTTTTTCCTGCGCCGCTGGCGATTGTCGAGGCACTGGCCATCCTCGCCAGCGCAGTGTTGTTCCTGCTGTTTTTCGTTGATCCACTCATATTGGAGCGGATGCAGGGTGCAAGCACTGAATCAATGCCTTTTTTCCGTCTTGTCACGCGCTTGGGCGAATCTGCCTGGCTGCTCTATCCGACCGGCATCGTGCTTATTGGAGCAACTGTGCTGAGCGCCAACCGGTTTCGCGGCAAGGGTCGATTCCTTTGGCACAGGCTGGTCCTCAATGCCTACTATCTGTTCACCGCGGTGGCATTTTCCGGCCTTCTGGCCAACCTGTTCAAGAACCTGATCGGGCGCGCGAGGCCCAGGTTCACGGAAGTCGGACATGTCTGGCAATCAATGCCGTTCCATGACAGCTACCGTTTCGCTTCCTTCCCGTCAGGCCATGCTACTACCGCCGGGGCGATGGCCGTGGCACTGGCTTTGCTGTTTCCCCGGGCCCGAGTGTTCTTTCTGCTGGCGGGCCTGTGGATCGCAGTTTCGCGCCCCGCCCTTGGTGTGCATTTTCCATCCGACGTGCTTGCCGGTTTCACTTTTGGTGCGGCATTCGCCTGGTTCTATGCCCGAGCCTTTGCCCGCAAGCGTTTGCTGTTCGAATACACTGAAACAGGCGGATTGAAGCTGCGTGGTGCTCCGGGCTTTTCGCATTTGTGGAAGCGCCGGGCATGACCATACTGGTTTTCGACAGCGGAATAGGCGGGCTGACCGTCTTGCGCGAGGCAAGGGTCCTGATGCCCGCAAACCGCTTCATCTATGTCGCCGATGACGCCGCCTTTCCCTATGGCAACTGGGAAGAAAAGCCATTGCTTGATCACATGACGGCGCTGTTCGGGCGCCTGATCAGGCACTGGCAGCCATCCATCATCATTATTGCCTGCAATACCGCTTCAACCCTGGCAATCGATCATCTGCGCGCAGCCTATCCGGGGCAGATCTTTGTTGGTACCGTCCCGGCGATCAAACCGGCTGCCGAACGCACGCGATCCGGACTGGTGTCGGTGCTGGCGACGCCGGGAACCGTCAAGCGGCAATATACCCGCGACCTGATCAGTTCCTACGCCGCCAAATGCCATGTTCGTCTGGTCGGCAGCCGAAATCTGGCGCAGCTTGCCGAAACCTATATGCGCGAGGGATATGTCGATGAGGAGGCGGTGCGGGCGGAAATTGCTCCCTGCTTCATCGAAAAGGACGGCAAGGCGACCGATATCGTCGTGCTCGCTTGCACGCATTACCCGTTCCTGGTCAACCGCATGCGCAAAACAGCACCCTGGCCAGTCGACTGGATTGATACTTCGGAAGCAATTGCCCGGCGTGCGTTGTCCCTGCTGCCGCCGCAGAGCCATGATGCGCCGATGCCGTCCGAAGGTGATCTTGCAATTTTCACCTCCTACAATCCCGATCCGCATGCCGTCCGGCTGATGCGCGGCTTCGGGCTGGGGCTTGAATAGCGGCAGGCTTTGCAGCAACTCCCTCATTCCGGTCGGTATGAATGAACTCACTTTTGGGTTGCAATCTTATCCATTTGAAGTTTACACTTCAACCAATGGGGGTTGCATGTTGAAAATTCATTCAGAGTTTGCATTCATGTTTGTGGCAATCTTGTACATTGTCCACTTTCTATTTGCCTTTAGGCAATGGCGTAAAATTAGCACAAGTGATGGCCACTGGAGCATTTCATTTTCTTGGGAAAGAACATATTTTTATGTGTTCTTTGCATTTTTAGTGCCGGTGGTTTTTCAATTTGTAGCCACTTCATATTTTGTTTTGTTTGATATTGAGAAATTTGGAAAAGATGCAAAGACATATGTATTTCTGTGCCAGGGAATCTCAATTAGTATTTTTACAACTCTTATTGCCATCGAAGGAACAACACTGGGAGTGACCGACTCACATTTCGATGTGGAGCCGGAAAATCCGTTCCGAAGACACGTGCTAGCATCATTGTTCCTAGATATTCTCGCTTTGATAACCATATGCGGTATGGTTGCTGATCCCTTTTCTGTCCTTTCCGGCGGAGTAGATAGAGTTGCTCGAGGAATTGATTTCGTGTACATGGGCTTGTTTGTTGCGATAGGATGCCTAGTTAGCATTTATGTGCTATGTTGCCGCTTGTTTGTGCAGGCTAACCGCAATCTGAGCGCTGCTGGAACTGGGAACACTTGATGCGAAGAGACGGTAAGAGGCTAAAGCTGGCGGTGTCCGACATTTTGGCGATTGTTTTTGTTGCTGCGTCGGTCGCCGTGGTGATTTCTGCTCCATTCGCATTAGCGCAATGACACCAGTGCATTGACATTTCTCGCCAACTCGCCTAATCCAGCGCCAGTTCCGGGCCGCTTTGGCCCGGTTCTTTTTTGACGTATCCCGTGGAACAGGCTGCAAAACGTGCGCGGCGGTTTCTGTCAGCCGGTGAAAATGACCGGCAGAGGAGGGTGCGTTTCCTTGAACCGTTGTGTGAGCAACGGTCTGTAACTCTTTGAAGGGAAATGCAATGAGCAAGCGTATCAGCGCAAAATACAAGATCGACCGCCGCATGGGCGAAAATATCTGGGGCCGTCCGAAGTCACCAGTGAATCGTCGCGAATTCGGTCCCGGCCAGCACGGACAGCGCCGCAAGGGCAAGCTTTCCGACTTCGGCGTTCAGCTTCGCGCCAAGCAGAAGCTGAAAGGCTATTACGGCAGCATCTCCGAAAAGCAGTTCCGCAAGACCTATGAGGAAGCCTCGCGCCAGAAGGGCGACACCGGCGAAAACCTGATCGGCATTCTCGAAAGCCGCCTCGATGCTATTGTCTACCGCGCGAAATTTGTTGCGACCGTCTTTGCCGCGCGCCAGTTCGTCAATCATGGCCATGTCAAGGTCAATGGCCGCCGCGTCAATATCGGCTCGTACCAGTGCAAGCCGGGCGACGTGATCGAGGTCAAGGACAAGTCGAAGCAGTTGGCAATCGTGTTGGAAGCCTCGCAGCTCGCCGAGCGCGATGTGCCCGACTACCTCGATGTCAACCATGGCAAGATGACAGCGACTTATGTGCGCAAGCCAGGCCTGTCGGACGTACCTTATCCCGTCCAGATGGAACCGAACCTCGTCGTCGAATTCTATTCACGCTGAGCCTGACGCGGAACCGGTTTCTGCCTCGAATTCAAAACCGTCCTGCAAACCCTGCAGGGCGGTTTTTTGATGTTTGCTTGCAGCAGGGTTGATCCTTGCAGCCGGGCCGGATACCGGTAGCTCACATTGGCGGCTCGGGGAGCAGCATGACATTGGAGAACCGGAAAACCGAACTGTCGCGCTGGAGTATGGTCCTGAATTTGCTGGCAGGCCTGTTCCTGTTGGCAGGCGGTCAGTCTGCCGCAATAGCTGACCCGCCGCATGTCAGGGTATCGCATCCGATTGTTGACATTGCGCGTCGCCACATCGTTCTGGTCCTTGCCGGAGACACCGGTTTCAGCCCAGACAAGACAAACCCGGATCCAGCCGGTGTGCGCAAACATGGTCAGTTCCTCACCTTCGACGAAGCATTGCGCGATATCGCACCGCTCATTGATGGAGATATCAATTTCGCCAACTTGGAAACCGTGGTTTCAGCCAGGACCGACATGCGCGCGGTCGACAAGGCATACAATTTTGTCACCCATCCCGATGCCGTGAAGAGCCTGGTTCGCCACGGCTTCAACCTTTTCTCGACCGCGAACAACCACGCCTTTGATTTCGGAACCGTCGGCACCATCGAAACGCTCGATAACCTGCGCGCGCTTGGCGGCAGCCTTGCCTTTGCCGGCACTGGCATGAACCGTGAGGAAGCAGCGCGCAGCATCGAATTGAAGGCAGCGGGTGCGAGCCTGCGGTTTTCCGCGATTGGCATCGGTGCGGGGCCTGCCGGTGACAACAGGCCGGGCCAGCTGTCAATCCATCTCAAGTCAAACCAGGACTTGCTGATCGCCCGTTCGCTGGACATGCAGGCCGATTTCCACATGGTCTCGGTGCACTCCGGCACGGAGCGTGATCCCAATCCGACCGGCTTCCAGACCGGATTCATGCGCGACCGGCTGGCGCGGGAAACCGGATTCGACCTGATTATCGGCCACCATGCCCATGTTGCGCAGCCGGTGGTGATGGCGGGAGATTCGATCGTATTTTTCGGTCTCGGCAATTTTCTTCATCACGGCACCGCCAACATGAACGCTACCGGCATCTGCCGTGATTGGTCGATCCTTGCTCGCCTCCATCTTGTCGACAACGCTTCCGGCAAGCTGACCATTGGTGCCATCGAGATTGTTCCGATCCGCAATACCCATATTCGGACCGAACGCTTGCTGCCGGAGGAAGCATCGAAACGCATCTCGGTGCTCAACGGTCTGTCGGCACGGCTCGACAACACCGCCTTGAAGACACGCGGTCTTCGGTTCGCGACGACGCAACTCGGTTCCGGCCTGTGGTGTTCGGCGGCAGCACAGGGTGCGGCTTCGCCACTGGTGGACATGTGCACCGGCTATTCGGAGGCGGTTTCAGCGTCCAGCCCCGCAGTTCCTGATTGCGGGGCTGACCCGAAAAGGCGTTCGCGTGAAAAAGCGAATGCGTCCATCTCCGGAAACGGAAAACCGCGATCCGGCAGGAAGCCGGCCAACATGCGTGAATTCTGGCAGCAGCAATCCGCCAAGGCACGATCGTTGCGCAAGCGGCTTTTTCACCCAAACCGCGAATCGAACCGGTAAATCTGCTTCAAACGCCTTTCTCATTGCTGTATTGACCGAAGCATGAACGAGCACATCAGCAATATGGGCGAATTGAATGCGCCGCAGAGCGATGCGATT
Organism: Nitratireductor sp.; assembly: GCA_041397525.1. Taxonomy (GTDB): domain Bacteria; phylum Pseudomonadota; class Alphaproteobacteria; order Rhizobiales; family Rhizobiaceae; genus BOKV01. The sequence goes on along the minus strand of JAWKWL010000004.1, from coordinate 267,562 downwards.
GGCGCAGATGACAGCTGCCATCCGATGTTCCGCGATGTTACGGCCTCTGTCGAATTTAACAAGCTTCGCAAGCGCCTGGTGCGCAATACCCGTCAGGCCATTGATGATTTCGCCATGGTCAGACCGGGTGATCGCTGGCTTGTGGCACTTTCGGGCGGCAAGGATTCATACGGTCTTTTGGCGATCCTGCTTGATCTCAAGTGGCGGGGCCTGTTGCCGGTCGAATTGCTGGTTTGCAATCTCGACCAGGGCCAGCCGAATTTTCCCAGGCACATCTTGCCTGAATATCTTGCGCGCCTCGGCGTCGATCACAGAATAGAATATCAGGACACCTATTCCATCGTCACCGACAAATTGCCGGACAGCGCCACCTATTGCTCGTTGTGTTCCCGGTTGCGGCGTGGCCATCTCTATCGGGTGGCTCGGGAAGAGGGGTGTTCATCGCTGGTTCTGGGCCATCACCGTGAAGACATACTCGAAACCTTCTTCATGAACCTGTTTCACGGTGGCAGGCTCGCAGCCATGCCGCCGAAACTGGTCAATGACGAAGGCGATGTGATGGTGTTGCGTCCGCTCAGTTTCTGCGCCGAAAATGATCTGGCAAGATTTTCCGATGCAATGAAATTCCCGATCATTCCATGCGACCTTTGCGGTAGCCAGGACGGGCTGCAGCGCAATGCGATGAAGGCAATGCTCGCCGATATCGAGACCAGAATGCCTGGCCGCAAGGACACTATGATCCGCGCAATGGCAAATGTCCGTCCATCGCACCTACTCGACCGGAGGATATTCGACTTTGCCACGCTTGGCCTTGCGCAAGAGGCTTACAAGGCCTAAATCCGGGGCATGACCGGATTGAAAAACGAGTTACGGCAATGAGCGACTGGGGCAGGGATTCCTCAAGGGCGGTTCAGTCCGGATCGCGTGGTTCCCCCATTGCCGTTGTACTGTTGGCACTCATGGCGATTGGTGCAGGGGGGTATATCGCCTGGGACAAATTCATTGCCGCCGACAATGGAACGATCCTTCAGGCAGAGCTGGAACGCAAGAACCGGCAACTGGATGACATTCAACAAAAGCTCGATCAGGCAACCAGTACGGCCCGGACTGGGCAAGCCAGTGAAAATGCTGCAGCCGCTTCCCTGCGCGAGGAACTGGGGCAAAGCCGCGAACTGATCGCCGAATTGCGCGCCCAGCTCGACAACGGCAATGGTGACCAGATACCGCGTCTGGAATCCGAACTCGCCGACCGCGACAAGGCGCTTGCGGAAAACGAGAAAACCATCACTGATCTGCGGGACCGCATCGAAATTGCAGGGCGGGTGGCTTCCGATCTCGAAAACCGGCTGCAACTGGCCAATGACAAGGATATCCCGGCGTTGAAGGCCGAGATTGCTGCCCGCGACGCGCAATTGCAGAAGATGGATGCGGAGATTTCAAGGCTTTCGAAACTCGATGATGAACTGAAATCGCTGCAGGCAGCGGCAGGCAGCAATTCCGCCGACAAGGATGCCGCCGAAAAGCTGGTTGGCAAGATGCAGGAGAAGGTCTCCAGCCTCGAAAAGGAACTCGATGCCGCCCGCAGTGCTACCGCAGCTGCGGATGCCAGACTCAGGGAAACCGAGACCGCGGCCACAGCACTCAATGACGCCCTGAAAACGGAACTCGCGACCACAAAAGCCGAGGCAGAAGCATTGCGAAAGGAAGTGGCGGCACTTTCGGCCCGCGATGCGGAGAAATCCGCCGGGACTGCAGAACTGAAAACCCGAACACTGGACAACGCAACGGCAACCGGGCTGACACCACGTGATCCGTTGATGGTCGCCGCAGCGCTTGGTAACACCAAGGGACTGGAAGGCATGACATCCGGCCAGCGCGACGCTGTTGCAACCGGCCTGATCGAGGGAAAATGCGTCGCTGCGGTTTTGGCAGAAACTTTTGGCCGCGCACCCGCCATTGCCTTGCGGGATCTGATCCGCGCACTCGAATCCGATTGTTGAAGGAGGCTTGAATGGCCCGTATCGCGATATACCTCTACGCATCCGTGGTGCTGGTTGCCGGACTTTTCGTCCATGCCCAGGCCGCCGAGTTTGAGAAAAACATCCTGACTGGCGGACCCAAAGGCACCTACATACAGATCGGCAGGGACATGGCGAAGCTTGGGGCTGCGTGCGGCCAGACGCTCAATGTGCAGGAAAGTGCAGGGAGCCTCGAGAACTTCATCGGTGTGCGAAACCGCAAGAACACCCAGTTTGGCATCGTTCAGTCCGACGTGCTCGAATATCTTAAGACCTATGAATCGGGAAATGCCGAAATCCAGAATGCCGTGAAAGGCGTCAGGATAATGTTCCCGCTCTACAACGAGGAAATCCATCTGCTGGCGCGCAAGGACATTGCCAGTGCCAGAGACCTTGAAGGCAAGAAGATCGCAGTGGGCAAGCAGGATTCAGGCACATTCCTTACCGCTTCGCTGGTTCTCGACATTCTGCGGATCAAGGGAGACCGCCAGAAGATTGGCACGGATGAGGGGTTGCAGAAACTGATTGCCGGCGAGATCGATGCGCTTTTCTATGTGGCCGGATATCCAACCGCGCTTTTCCAGAGCGACGCCATTCCTGCGGACGGTTTCCACCTGTTGCCGCTGGATGAACCGGCGTTGAAAGCAACCTATCTGCCGGCGACCATTCCTGGCGGCACTTACACGTTCCAGTCCGGTCCGGTCAATGTTGTCGCCGTCAAGGCGGTGCTGATGACCTATGACTATGATGTCAAGAAGAATGCCTATCACCGCGAAAGCTGCAAGGCGGTGTCGGATTTTTCCAGCCTGATCCTGACCAACCTCGACAAGTTGCGTGCCGAAGGCCATCCGAAATGGAAGTCGGTTGATTTGACCGACCTGCCTCCAGGCTGGCAGGTCGGAGTGTGCGTCAAGGCCGGAATGGCGCTTGATTACAAGGTAGATTGCGCGTCCGCCGAACCCGTGGTGCAGAAATCAACCGACGATGAATATCTGGATCTTCTGAAGAAGCGGCTCAACAATACGCAATAACCTGGCCGGAATGACAAAATCGAAAAAAATGCCTTGCATTTTTTTGCAGGAATGAAAAAATCACCGAAATTTTCACGGCTACACAATGTAGTTCGCGGCAGGGTTTCGGGAGATTGGTTTGGATCGCGCTACTCTCAATTCCGGACAAAGGGGTTTGCAACAGCAAATGCCCGGCGATGGCGATGATGGCGCTGGTGCACCGGTCGGGGCAGGTGCAGGCTCCGATATTCGCGCACTGCGCAAGAGCCGCTCCATGAGCCTTTCGGCACTGGCAGGCGAGATCGGTCGCTCCATCGGCTGGCTGAGCCAGGTCGAGCGCGGACAGACCGAACCTTCCATCACGGATCTCCGGGCCATCGCCAGGCTGTTTGGCGTGCCGTTGTCACTGTTCTTCCGCAACGAGACGGCTCCGGAGAACGAGCGTGGCCTGATCGTGCGCAAGGAACAGCGCGCGGTTCTGGGTTCTGCCGAAGACGGTTTGACGGAAGAACTGCTTTCGCCGGACCTGTCGGGCAGTTTCGAATTGATCCGTTCGGTATTTGCAGCCGGGTCAATGAGCGGTCGCATCGAGGCCCGCTCGGCAGTCGATGCCGGCTATGTCGTTGATGGCACGCTTGATTTGTGGATCGGCGACAACCACCACCGCCTGAGCGCAGGCGACAGTTTCCAGTTTTCAAACACTGCCTACAGATGGGCCAACAAGGGCGACAAGCCTGCGATCGTCATCTGGGTCGTGTCCCCTCCGGTATATTGACAGAAAGGGCTCCACCATGGCCGAACTTCCAACCCACGCACGGGTCGTCATCATTGGTGGCGGGGCCGTTGGCGCGTCAGCGCTCTACCATCTTGCAAAAGCCGGCTGGACCGACTGCCTACTCCTTGAGAAGAACGAGCTGACCTCCGGTTCGACCTGGCATGCTGCGGGCAACGTGCCGACCTTTTCCTCGTCCTGGTCGATCATGAACATGCAGCGCTATTCGGCTTCGCTTTATCGCGGGCTGGGCGAGGCTGTCGACTATCCGATGAACTATCACGTTACCGGCTCGATCCGGCTTGGACATTCGAAGGAACGGTTGCAGGAATTCAAGCGCGTTGTCGGCATGGGCCGCTACCAGGGCATGGACCTCGACATTCTCGCTCCCGATGAGATGCGCAGCCGATATCCGTTCCTGGAGACACATGATCTGGAAGGCGCGCTCTACGATCCCTATGACGGTGACATCGATCCAGCCCAGCTCACACAGGCGTTGGCCAAGGGCGCGCGCGACATGGGCGCCAGGATCGTCCGATTCTGCCCGGTTACGGGCGTTCGTCGCGAGGGTGATGAATGGGTAGTTGAAACGGAAAAGGGCGAGGTGCGCTGCGAGAAGGTCGTCAATGCCGCCGGTTACCGCGCCGCGGAAGTCGGCGCAATGTTCGGTCGCAAGGTGCCGATGATGGTGATGAGCCACCAATATATCCTGTTTGACGAAATCCCGGAACTGAAAGCCTGGAGTGAGGAAGCCGGACACAAATTACCGCTGCTGCGTGATGTCGACAGTTCCTATTACCTTCGCCAGGAAAAGAACGGCATGAATCTCGGTCCCTATGAGCGCAATTGCAAGGCACATTGGGCAACGCCGGATGATCCCATGCCTGAAGATTTTTCGTTCCAGCTCTATCCCGACGATCTCGAACGGCTCGAATGGTATCTCAATGACGCCATAGAACGCGTGCCGATCCTTGGCACTGCGGGCCTCAGCAAGGTGATCAATGGTCCGATCCCCTATTGCCCGGACGGCAATCCGCTGATCGGGCCAATGCCTGGCGTGCCCAATGCCTATGAGGCCTGTGTCTTCACCTTCGGCATCTGCCAGGCGGGTGGGGCAGGCAAGGTGCTTGCCGAATGGGTCACAGAAGGCGAGACCGAATGGGACATGTGGTCGTGCGATCCTCGCCGTTTCACCCGTTTCGCCGAGGACAAGGATTACTGTGTCGCCAAGGGCATGGAAGTCTACGGCCATGAATATGGCATGCATTTCCCGCGCCACGCCTGGCCTGCCGGACGTGACCGGAAACACTCCGCCATCCATGACCGCATCAAGGCGCAAGGTGCGCAATTCGGAGCCTATAATGGCTGGGAGCGAGCGCTTTGGTACGCCAAGCCGGGCGACGATACTTCCGAAGAAGCGACCCAGACCTGGAACCGCGAAGGGCCTTGGTTCCCGCGCATCCGCGAGGAATGCCTCGCTGTTCGTGACGCCGCAGGCATACTCGATCTGCCGGGCTTCTCACGTTACCGCGTTGAAGGCGCAGGTGCGCGCGACTGGCTCGCTTCCATCACCACCGGCAATGTCCCCAAGCCGGGGCGCATCGGCCTTGCCTATTTTTCCGACAGGAAGGGCCGGATCGTTACTGAAATGTCGGTCATGGCAATCGCCGAGGACTTCTTCTTCCTCATCACGGCGGCAACCGCGCAATGGCATGACTTTGAGTGGCTGACGGCGCATCTTCCGGCAGGCTCCGCCATTTCAATCAAGGATGTTACGGAAGATTTCTCGTGCCAGATTCTTTCCGGTCCGAAGTCACGTGCGATCCTTGCGGAAGTCTGTGATGCCGATCTTGCGCTGCCATGGCTGACGCACCAGACCGCGCAGATCGCCGGTCATTATTGCCAGCTGGTTCGCGTTTCCTTCGCGGGCGAACTGGGCTGGGAAATCCACACCAAGACGGAAGACACGGCAGCCATCTTCGATGCGGTCTTTGCCGCGGGACAGAAACATGGCCTCAAGCCGTTCGGCATGTTCGCGCTTGATTCATTGCGGCTCGAAAAAAGCTACCGTGCCTGGAAGGGTGATCTTTCCACCGACTACACGATCCTTGAGGGCGGGCTTGAGCGGTTCGTCAACTTCTCCAAGTCCGATTTCCTGGGCAAGCCGGCAATTCTTGCCGAAAAGCAGCAGGGCGTAAAGAAGCAGTTCGTGACCCTCGTCGTTGAGGCCGGGGAGTGTGACGCTCCCTACATGTCAACGCTGTGGCACGACGGCAAGGTGGTCGGCGAGACCACTTCCGGCGGCTGGGGGCACCGCGTCGACAAGTCCATCGCGCTTGGCATGCTGCGCGCCGATCTCACGGCACCGGGAACCCGGGTCGAGGTCGAAATCTATGGTGACCGGTTCAAGGCGGTGGTTGTGGATGGCGCATTGTGGGATCCGCTGAATGAAAGACTGAGGTCGTGATGCCTGCGATTTCAAAGCGCATATCCGGCATTCTCGGCAACGACCCCAGCGGCTGGGAAGTGCATTTCGCCGCCAAGGCCCGTCACGACGCAGGCGAGGATATCGTCATGCTGTCGATCGGCGATCACGATACGCCAACACCGGAACCCTCCGTCGAGGCGTGTGTGGAAGAATTGCGGGCCGGCCACCATCATTACACCGACCTGCAGGGCATTGCGTCAATTCGCAAGGCAATGGCAGCAATTACCCGGCAATCGACCGGCGTTGCAACAACGGCTGACGAGGTCATCGTTGCTCCCGGCGGACAGGGGGCGCTGTTTGCTGCCGTTCACGCCGCGCTTGATCCGGGCGACCATGCCATCGTGGTCGGGCCTTATTACGCAACCTATCCAGGAACATTCCGGGTTGCCTGCGCCAGCTTCGACGTGGTCGAAGCCCGGGCCGAGGATGATTTCCAGCCCAGGCGCGCAGCACTGGAAAAGGCCGTCAGGGAAAATACCCGTGCTGTTCTCATCAACTCGCCCAACAACCCGACTGGCGCGGTCTATACCCGTGAAACTCTGGAAGAGATCGCCGGGTTTTGTCGGGATCACGACCTGTGGCTGATTTCAGATGAGGTTTACTGGACCCATACCGGCGGCAAGTCGCATTTGTCACCATTGGCATTGCCGGGGATGGAAGAGCGCACACTGGTCGTCAATTCGGTTTCCAAGAGCCACGGCATGACCGGATGGCGCGTCGGCTGGTTGCGCGGGCCGAAGGAAGTGGTGGACGATCTCGTCAACCTCAATCTCGTCCTGACCTATGGCCTTGGTGATTTCCTTTCCCGCGCGGTCGAGAGAACACTCGTTGCCGGCTGGGGTGTGGAGGAGTTCACGCAGCGCTATGCACGCCGCCGCGAGGCGCTAGCTTCCGCCTTCGCAGGCATGCGCGGGGCTGAGGTTCGCGGTTCACAGGGTGGCATGTATGTGATGCTCGACATCCGCGAGACTTTCGCAAGCGGCGAGGATTTCGCTTGGGCATTGCTTGAGAAAGAGAAGATTTCTGTGACGCCGGGCGAAGCCTTCGGCAAGGCCGCTGCAGGGCACGTGCGCATTTCCCTGTGCCAGAATGAAAAGACGCTGGCGGACGCAGCACTGAGAATACGCCATTTCATCGAAACACGCGCTGGCAAACAAACCACCATGCGCATTAACGGAGCCGCATCATGAGCGAGGCTGCAATGGAACCCAAGGCAGAAGAGGCAGGCCGCGCGCGGCGAACCGGTGGACGCGCCGGACGTGTTGCGGTGCGTTCCGCACCACTGGCTGAAAACCTGCGCCCGGTGCGTCCGGGCCTGACAGGCGGTCAGTACAAGCCGCTGTCGGATGCCGACGTATTGCGCATCCACAATGCCGCCCTTGATGCGCTGGAACAGATCGGCTTTGCCGACGCGCCACCTTCGGGCATAGAAATCCTGACCAGGGCAGGCGCCATTCTTGGCGAGGATGGCCGCATCCGCATTCCGCGTTCCCTGGTCGAGGACATGCTTGCCGTTGCAGCACGCGACATCACACTGTTTGGCCGCGACCCCAAACATGACATGCAGGTCTCCGGCAGGAAGGTCTATTTCGGAACTGCGGGCGCTGCCGTCTATGTCGTCGATGTGGAAAAGAACGAGTATCGCGAATCCACCGTTCAGGATCTTTATGATGCCGCGCGCATCGTGGATGAAATGGACAATATCCATTTCTACCAGCGCCCCATGGTTTGTCGTGACATTCCCGACAATTTCGAGATGGACATGAACACCATCTATGCCTGCTGCGCTGGAACCAGCAAGCATGTGGGCACTTCCTTCACCGAACCGGATTTCATGAAAGGCGCGTTTGATCTCATCCACTTGATTGCAGGTGGCGAGGAAAAATGGCGTGCGCGCCCCTTCATCTCCAACTCGAACTGCTTCGTCGTGCCGCCGATGAAATTCGCCACCGAGGCCTGCAAGGTGATGGAAGCCTGTGTCAATGGCGGCATGCCGGTGCTGCTGTTGTCGGCGGGGCAGGCGGGCGCCACTGCACCAGCCCCCATTGCGACCGCCATTGTTCAGGCGGTCGCCGAGTGTCTTGCCGGTGTGGTCTATGTCAATGCGATGAAGCCCGGCCATCCGGCGATCTTCGGTACATGGCCATTCGTATCCGACCTGCGTTCGGGCGCAATGTCGGGCGGCTCCGGCGAGCAGGCCTTGCTGACGGCAGGCTGTGCACAGATGCACCATTTCTACAATCTGCCGGGCGGCGCGGCGGCAGGCATCGCGGACGCCAAGATGCCTGACATGCAGGCCGGATGGGAGCAGGCGATATCCAACGTAATGGCCGGGCTTTCAGGCCTAAATCTCGTTTACGAGTCGGTCGGCATGCACGCCTCGCTGTTGGGTTTCTGCCTTGAATCACTTGTGCTCGGCGATGACATGCTGGGTCAGGTGCAGCGCTGCATTCGTGGCATTGACGTGACCGAGGACGCCTTGAGCCTCGAAACCATGAAGCAGGTCTGTCTAGGTGGGCCGGGTCACTATCTTGGCCACGGCCAGACACTCGCGCTGATGCAGACCGAATATATCTATCCACGCATCGCAGACCGCACCAGCCCGAAGGAATGGGCCGAAGTAGGCAAACCGAACCTCGTCAAGGCTGCAACGGCCCACAAGAACCGCATCCTTGGCGCGCCACGCAAGGAGATCATCGATCCAGCCTTCGACAAGGAAATCCGCGCGAAGTTCAAGATTCACTTGCCGGGGTGAGGGGGGTCACAGCCGGTTGCGGATGAGTGGCACCTTGCGTGACCATCCGAACCGGACTTCCTCGCGAATGAAGGTTGCAAGGCCTGAAATTCCCACGATCACCAGACCCGCCACGGTCCATCCGTCCGGCAGTTCGGAAAAGATCAGCCAGCCGAAGACAACCGCCCAGATGATCTGGCTGTATTGCACTGGAGCCACCATATTGGCTGCTGCCAATCGCGTTGCCGTGGTGATGCAGTAATGGCCGATACCAGTCAGGATTCCTGCCGCGAGCAGGGTCAGCATGAGCGTGCGGTCAGGCCACTGGAACTGCGACAGCATCATCGCTCCGTTTGCGATGAGCGCATAGGGAATGACGATACTCATGATCGTGGTGCGGTTTTCGCTCGTTGAGAGCGTTCTGAGCGCAATGATCGTGATCGCCCCGAAAAAGGCAATGCCAAGACCGGCCACATGCGCTGGCGTAATTTCACGAAAACCCGGTCGGACCACCATGAGGATGCCGACAAAACCCAGCGCCACCGCAAGCCAACGCCGTATGCCGACCGGCTCGCGCAGGATCAGCACCGAAAGCAGTGTCACGATGAGTGGTATCAGAAAGATCAGCGCATATGCTTCCGCCAGCGGCAGATGGGTGAAGGCATAGATGGCGCACATGCCGCCAAGCGTTCCCGAAATGCCGCGAAGATGCACCACCAGCGGGCGGTTCATTTTCATCACATGCCGCCATTTCAGCTCGGCCGGCTTCGAGGCAATGATCGGGATGATCGAAAACAAGGTCACAAAGAAAGCTATTTCGAACACGGTGGTATGCCGGCCAGCCAGCTTGATCATAGCATCGCTGAGCGAAAACCCGAAATAGGCGGCAAAGGCGAGGGGGATGCCGGAGGACATCGGGTTTTCCAATCGGATTCGAAATCGGATGGCGTGCCACCGCTCTATTCCGATTGATGGATCGTGCAAGCAAAAAGTTGAATGCCGGACTTGCTGTTATGAATCCTGCGCTTCTTCCGCCTCATTGGGCATCAGTTCTTCCGCATTGGGAACCTGCGCGCTGCGAATTTCGAACTGCTCCGTTTGTTCATCGGGAACCGGATCGCTTCGCAGCAGTCGGAAAATGACGAATGCTGCGTAGGAAACCGCCAATCCAACGATCACATACATGAAAGAAACCGGCCCGAAGACAGGTGTGATCGCCGTGACGATACCGGGAATGACGAAGGCCGCTGCTGACCAGGCAACCAGCATGGTACTGGCGAGTGGCACATAATCCTCCGGTTTCGCCCGGTCATTGGCATGCGCATTGGCGATGGAATAGACGGACTCGGTCGAACCGGACCAGACCGCGAAAATGAGTGCGGCAAGCAGCATGTTGGCGAAAGTGACATGAACGGCCAGTAGCGCCATTGATGCAATCAACCCGCAGGCTATCAGCAGCACATGGCGGCGGTCGGTGCGGTCCGACAAGGCGCCGAGCGGAACCTGCACGCCCAGCATTCCCAATTGCATCAGGAAGATCAGCAGCGAAATATCGCCCTGCGAAAGCCCTTTCTGCGCAGCGTAGATCGGGGTGAAACCCTGCACCAGCATCGACAATCCGCCCGATGCCATGATGCCGACAAAACCAACCGGCGAGGTCTTCCAGGTTCTTGCAATCGCGATTGTCACACCTTCAGGCGGTGGTGGTGTCGCGAGTTTCGTGAGCGCGATAGGCAGGATGCCGAGGCAGGCAAACATGATTGTCGCTATCGGAGCGAGATTTCCCGCTGCCGGTATCTGGCCAAAGATGAAGGCACCTGTCCCAAGCCCCAGCACATAGCCCAGATAGAAGACCGACATGGCCCGGCCACGCCAGGAATTTTCACTGGAATGATTGAGCCAGCTCTGCGTGACGATGAAATTGCCGTTCATGGCAATGCCATAGAGAAAACGCGAGGCAAGCCAGGCCCAGGGAATGACGCCAAGCGCCACAATCGCCGCTGACAGGATGATGATCGCAGAAAACACCGCGAACATGCGCGCGTGACCGACACGGGCTATCAGCGGGCCGGCAATGAGGCAGCCGATGACGCCGCCGCCGGCAATCAGCGTCACCGCCGTTCCAGCCACCCAGGCCGGTTCTCCCGCCTGTGTCAATGCAAACGGTACATAGGCAAACATGATGCCGTTGCCGAGAGCCATCAGCGTCATCGACGCGATGATCGAGGTGATCGACAGGAAGGTCGGAGCGGTGCGCGCCTCCATCACTCCCCGCGCGGGAAGCGTTTGCTTCCCTCAAGTGTATCGAGATTCATATGGTTGCGCATATAGCGCTCCGATGCCTTTTGCAGGGGTTGGAAATCCCACGGGAAATAGGCGCCATTGCGAAGCGCCTCATAAACGACCCAGCGCCGCGCCTGGCTTTGCCGAACCTCGGCATCATAGGCCTGCATATCCCATTTCGCGCGGACCTTCGCCATGAATTGACGAACAAGATCGCTGTGGGCTTCGTCCTGTGCCAGATTGGTCAATTCATGAGGATCGGCCTCAAGGTCGAAAAGCTGTGGCGGATCGAGTTCGCAATGGTTGAACTTGTATTGGCCTTCACGCAGGCTCACCATCGGTGCGTAGGAGGCTTCGGCCGCATATTCTATCATGACAGCGCGTGAGCGCGGTGCGCCGCCGGCCATTGGCACCAGCGTCTCGCCGTCGGTCCAGGGCATGATTTCGCTCATGTCGATGCCAGCGAGATCACACAGCGTCGGAAGGACGTCGACATTGGAGACTGGCGCGGACACCTTGCCTCCCTGCATTTGTGGCGCTGCAATCATCAGCGGCACGCGCGACGAGCCTTCATAGAAGCACATCTTGAACCACAATCCGCGCTCGCCCAGCATGTCGCCATGATCCGAGCAGAACACGATGATTGTGTTATCAGCCTGGCGCGTGGTTTCCAGTGCCTCCAGCATTTCGCCGATCTTGTCGTCGAGATAGGAGATATTGGCAAAATAGGCCCGGCGCGACCGGCGGATGTCTTCTTCGCGAATATCATAGTTCAACCAGTCATTGGCCTTGAAGATGCGCTGGGAATGCGCGTCCTGCTTGTCAAATGCCATGGCATGAACATGCGGCAGCAGGTACTGGCAATCCTCATACAGGTCCCAGTATTTGCGCCGCGCCACATAGGGGTCATGCGGATGCGTGAAGCTCGCGGTCAGACACCAGGGCCGTGCCTCATTGCCGCGCGCCAGATCGTAGATTTTCGCCGTCGCGTTGAAGGCGACCTCGTCGTCATATTCTAGCTGGTTGGTGATCTCGGCGATACCGGCACCCGTGACCGAACCCATATTGTGATACCACCAGTCGATGCGCTCGCCGGGTTTGCGGTAATCAGGCGTCCAGCCAAAATCGGCCGGATAGATATCGGTCGTCAACCGTTCCTCGAAACCGTGCATCTGGTCCGGCCCGACAAAATGCATCTTGCCCGAAAGGCAGGTGTAATAGCCAGCGCGGCGCAGATGGTGCGCATAGGTCGGAATGTCGGATGCAAACTCGGCCGCGTTGTCATAGACGCGGGTGCGGCGTGGCAATTGCCCTGACATGAAAGACGCACGCGCCGGCGCGCAAAGAGGGCTGGACGTGTAGCAATTGGAAAACCGGGTTGCACGAGCAGCCAGTCGCTTCAGGTTCGGCGCATGCAGCCACGGCGCTGGTCCATCGGGAAACAGCGTCCCGTTCAGCTGGTCCACCATGATGATGAGAATGTTTGGTTTGGTGTCCATGCGTGCTCCCTGAACTGGCTGAGACACTACAACAATCCGCTCGGACTGCATCACGGATTTCGACATTTCAGTCCTGTCTGCGCAGTATTTTCGGGCAGACACGACTGTTGCATCCTGACCCGTTGACAGGTGCCACAAAACCTTGTGCCATGCAGACCGGAAAACCGGACGGGGAATGCAGAATGCCGGATTATGACAAGTTGCTCGACGCTGAAATGAAGGCATTTGTCGAGCGAACCAACAGCTACTATCCACCTGAAACGGTGACCTTCACCATCGACCAGCAGCGGGCTGTCTACGACCGGATGTGCGGGGAGTTCCACGCGGGACGACCAGGCAACGTTACCATCAGTGACGGTTCCGTTCCCGGCAAACACGAGGTGCCTGTCCGAATCTATGACAAGTCGGGTATCGGTGAGGCGTCGGCCGTGGTTGTCTATTTTCATGGCGGTGGCTTCGTGGTGGGCGGTCTCGACAGCCATGACGACGTCTGCGCGGAAATCTGCGCTGCTACCGGCTATCGCGTGATCTCGGTTGATTATCGGCTGTCACCCGAAAATGACCATCCTGCAGCATTTGACGACAGCCTGGCTGCCTTCGAATGGGTGGCATCCGGGTTTGGCGGACCGATTGTGGTTGCCGGCGACAGTGCAGGTGGCAATCTCGCTGCCGCAATCAGCCATGCATTGCGTGGCAGGGAGCGCCGTCCCGCTGGGCAAGTGCTGATCTATCCGGGGCTGGGCGGCGACCGAAATGCCGGTTCCTATGTGGAACATGCCAATGCCCCGATGCTGACCAAGGCCGATCTCGATTTTTATGCCGGGATCAGGACCGGCGGGAAGGAGATCACCGGCGACCCGACCCAGGCGCCGCTTCAGGACACGGATTTCTCCGGCCTGCCGCCAACAATCCTCTTTCCAGCCGAGTGTGATCCGCTTTGCGATGATGGCGCCGCCTATTGCGCCAGGATCAATGCTGCCGGGGGCAGGGCACAAAACCACGTCCAGAAGGGCTGGCTGCATGGCGCATTGCGGGCAAGGCACATGTCGAAAACGGCTGCTGCGAGTTTCAGCGCGATCTGCCGCGCGATTGACATGCTCGGGCGTGGCGAATGGAAAAGTTGATCAGGTAAGGAAAGGCTTGGCCTTCATCGTGCCGGGGATTTCCGCGCCAAGGCGCTTGAGCACCGTCGGGGCCAGTTGCAACTGGTCAAGCAACGTATCAGGCGCAGGTCCCTCGGCCTTTCCGAAATAATAAAGCGCGAAATCCTGTTGCAAATCCTCATGGCCGCCGTGATGGCCGCGGTCTGTCTGGCCGTGATCGGCGGTGACGATCACTTCATAACCGGCCTGCACCCAACCCGGCAGAAAGGCAGCAAGCATCGCGTCCATCATGTAACAGGCCTTGTCCATCTCGACACAGTCATGACCGAAGCGATGACCCATGCTGTCCAGCGTGCAGGTATGCAGGATGCCGTAATCGATGTTGAAGCGGAAGCACAGGTTTGAAAGTGTCGCAAACAGGTCGACATCCGAAGGCGTCATCTGGTTGTCATGGCCATAGCCGGTCATTGTATGAAACCGGCCGTGGTGGATCGGTCCCCCTGCCTCGTCATATTCAATGTCGCGTACCATGTCGAAAGGGTAGCGGTTGAAGAATTCCGACCAGTAGGAATGCGTGACCGCGCCCGACTTGCCACCGGCGTCGGCAACCTGGGAAAAGATGTCTGGCATGTCTATGCGGTGGCGAACTTCGTTTGAGCGAATGCCGTGTATTTGCGGCGTCACGCCGGTATGGATCGAGGCGTAGCAGCTTGCCGAGGTTGACGGCAGTACCGAGCGCATTTTCCAAACCCGTGCCTCACCTGACTGTACCCAGCCCTCAAGGTTGCCATACAGCCTGCGCCAGTTGCGCCACGGCACACCATCAAGAATTATGAGAAGAAGCTTTGAATGCATTTGCTGCTCAGTTTCCCGCACTTTCCATGCGCCGACCCGCAATGGCCTCTTCCAGCCAGCCGATCTGCATTTCCGGCACCGAGGACAGCAGCAGGTCGGTATAGGCGTCGAAGGGTGGCTTCAACACGTCCGACTTCGAGCCGTAACGCGCGAGGCGACCCTTGTACATGATGGCGATGGAATCAGCGATGGCCCTCACCGTGGCCAGGTCATGCGTGATGAACAGATACGAAACACCTTCGATCTTCTGCAGGTTCAACAGCAGTTTCAGGATGCCGTCGGCAACAAGCGGATCAAGCGCGCTGGTAACTTCGTCGCAAATGATCAGCTGCGGTTTGGCGGCGAGTGCACGGGCAATGCACACACGCTGCTTTTGACCACCCGATAGTTCGGCGGGATAGCGGTCGATAAAACCCTTGCCCATCTCGATTTCCTCGAGAAGTTCCGCAACACGCTTGTCGCGCTCCGCCCCCTTCATGCCAAAATAAAACTCCAGCGGACGCCCGATGATCGTGCGAACGGTCTGGCGCGGGTTCATCGCGACATCGGCCATCTGGTAGATCATCTGCACCTCGCGCAGATCATCCTTGGTCCGGTTCTTCAGCGCAGGCGAAAGCGACCTTCCATTGAAGGTGATCGAGCCTGCAAGCGGAGGAAGAAGCCCGGTGATCGCCCGCGCCAGCGTTGACTTGCCTGAACCGGATTCGCCTACGACCGCCAGCGTCTGACCGGCATGAACTTCGACCGTAACGTCGTCGAGAACCTTCACACCCTTGCTGCCGCCATAGGCCGCCGTGATGTTTTCGACCCTGAGAACGGGCGCAGGAGTCGGCTTTTTTTCTTCATGGTTGATCGCGCGAACGGAAACCAGTGCCTTTGTATACTCTTCGCGTGGCGCCTCTATGATCTGCTTCGCAGTGCCATGTTCCACCGTCTTGCCGTGGCGCAATACCATGATCTCATCCGAAACCTGGGCAACAACCGCCAGGTCATGGGTAATGTAAAGGGCTGCCACACCCGTACGCCGAATGGCGTCCTTGATCGCCGCCAGAACATCGATCTGGGTCGTTACGTCAAGTGCCGTGGTCGGCTCGTCAAAAACGATGAGGTCAGGCTCGGAACATAGCGCCATCGCGGTCATCACGCGCTGCAACTGGCCTCCGGACACCTGGTGCGGATAGCGGTTGCCGATATTCTCGGGATCAGGAAGCGACAATGCCTTGAACAGGTCCTTTGCGCGCCTTTCCGCCTCGCTTCGGCTGCATACGCCATGCATGACAGCAGCTTCCACCACCTGGTCGATCAGTTTGTGGGCCGGATTGAACGCTGCTGCAGCCGATTGCGCCACATAACAGACCTCTTTGCCGCGGACCTTGCGCAGCGTCTCCAGACCGCCCTTGAGGATGTCACGCCCGTTCAGGAATACTTCGCCGCCTGTGATCCGCACTCCGCCTCTCCCATAACCCATGGAAGAGAGGCCGATTGTGGATTTGCCTGCGCCCGATTCCCCGATCAGTCCGAGAACCTTGCCTTTCTCAAGAGTGAAGGAAACGCCATCGACAATGGTGATGTCGCGCGGTGCCTCGCCGGGAGGATAGGAAGTCGCCCCGATCTTGAGATTGCGGATGTCGAGGAGGATTTCGCCCTTATTGGCCACCGCGTCCTCCCTTCAGGTCAGTCGTGCGATTGAGGATCCAGTCAGCAACCAGGTTGACTGAAATTGCAAGCATGGCAATGGCAGCCGCAGGAATGAGAGCTGCCGGAATTCCGAATACGATACCGTCCTTGTTTTCCTTGACCATGCCGCCCCAATCAGCTTCCGGAGGTTGAATGCCGAGGCCGAGGAACGATAGTGCCGAAAGGAACAGGACCTGGAATATGAAGCGAAGCCCCAATTCGGCTACGAGCGGCGAAAGCGCATTTGGCAGGATTTCGCGGAAAATCACCCATACCCTGCCTTCACCACGCAGCTTGGCCGCTTCAACAAAGTCCATGACATTGATGTCAACCGCGACGGCGCGTGAGAGCCGGTACACGCGTGTGGCATCAAGGATACCCATGACCATGATGAGGGTAAGCAGATTGGATGGTAGCACCGACAATACCACAAGCGCGAAGATGAGCGTCGGGATTGACATCAGCAGGTCGACAAACCGCGACAACAGCTGATCGATCCAGCCGCCAATGACAGCCGCTGTGAAGCCGAGTATTGATCCGAGCGAAAACGAAAGGATCGTTGCCATTGATGCAATGAAGATTGTGGTGCGTGCTCCGAAAATCATTCGGGACAACAGGTCGCGACCGATATTGTCTGTGCCCAGTGGATGGGCCCGGCTCACGGGTTCCCAGACCGATCCGGCAGCATCCGTCATGGAATAGGGCGCAATCCAGGGTGCAAGGATTGCGATGAGAAAGAAGGCGACAGTGATCGTCAGTCCGATCATGGCGCTTGGCGGAATGCGGGAAAACACGATTTGCAGCTCCTATTTCGGGTGCCGCAGGCGCGGATTGGTTATGATTGCCACAACATCTGCAATGAGATTGAGGCCGATGAAAAAGGCGGCAAAAACCAGACCGCATGCCTGGACGACCGGGACGTCCCGCTTGGCAACGTGATCCACCAGATACTGCCCCATGCCAGGGTAAATGAAGATGACTTCAACCACCACCACGCCGACAATCAGATAAGCGAGGTTGAGCATGACGACATTGACGATCGGTGCCAGCGCATTGGGAAAGGCGTGACGCGCAATCACCTGGAAGCTGCTCTGGCCCTTGAGTTCCGCCGTTTCGATATAGGCTGACTGCATGACATTGAGAATGGCAGCGCGCGTCATGCGCATCATGTGGGCAAGCACAACCAGCGTGAGCGTGGCTGCTGGCAGCGCCACCGCCTTCAACCGGTCAGCAAACCCCATGCCGTCATAAACGGTCGAGACCGATGGGAACCAGCCGAGCTTGACCGCAACGAAGTAGATCAGCAGATAGCCGATGAAGAATTCCGGCAGCGAGATCGAGGCCAGCGTGGCACCGGAAATCAGCTTGTCGGGCCAGCGATTGCGATAGCGCACCGCGAGAAGGCCAAGAAGGATGGCCAGCGGCACCGAGACCACGGCTGCGACGGAAGCCAGAAAGACCGTGTTGAAAAGCCGTTTGCCGATGGAGCTGGAAATATCGGCTCCATTTGTCAGCGCAGTCCCAAGATCGCCGGTCAATACACCGCCAAGCCAATTGAAATAACGGACATAGGCCGG
The DNA here is from genome assembly GCA_041397525.1 of Nitratireductor sp. Classification (GTDB taxonomy): domain Bacteria; phylum Pseudomonadota; class Alphaproteobacteria; order Rhizobiales; family Rhizobiaceae; genus BOKV01. The sequence continues at coordinate 249,546 of JAWKWL010000004.1, read as the reverse complement.
ATCGTTGAGCCCGAGGTCGCGTCTCAGATTGGCAAGGGCTTCAGGCGTTGCAGATTGCCCCAGAATGGACTGGGCAACATCGCCGGGAAGGATTTGCGTTCCTGCAAATATCAGTACCGAGACGGCGAGCAGGAGAAGAAGGCCCAGCGAAATTCGCTGGGCCAACAGTTTCAGGATGGAACTACCCATGGCGGGTTTCCCCCTTTTTCAGATCAGGCCTTGAGCCAGCACTTGATAGGGGCAAGACCGTTCATCATGGTCTGGTTGGCGTCGACCTCCCAGCCTTCGACCTTGTCGGAGATGGCTTCAACCCAGTCGTTGAACATCGGGCAGATCAGGCCGCCTTCATTGTGGATGATGGTTCCCATGTCCGCATAGATCTGCTTGCGCTTGGCGTCATCCAGTTCCGCACGCGCTGCAAACAGCATCTGGTCGAATTTCTCGTTGAAGAACTTCGTGTCGTTCCAGTCAGCAGTCGACAGATAGGCGGTCGAATACATCTGGTCCTGCGTCGGGCGGCCGCCCCAGTAGGATGTGCAGAACGGCTGCTTGTTCCAGACTTCGGACCAATAACCGTCATTGGGTTCGCGCTTGACTTCCAGCTGGATGCCGGCTTTCGCCGCACTTGCCTGGAAGAGCTGTGAAGCGTCCACCGCACCCGGGAAGGAGCCGTCCGCGGTACGCAGCACAACCGGACCGTCATGACCGGACTTCTTGAAGTGGAAGGCCGCCTTGTCCGGATCGTATTCGCGCTGTTCCATTGGCTCGAAATACGGATAAGCGGCATTGACGGGAACGTCATTGCCCTTCGAGCCATATCCGAACAGGATCTTGTCGACCATTTCCTGGCGGTCGATGGCATATTTCAATGCCATGCGCAGGTCCTGGGTGTCGAAAGGTGCCGTGTTGCAATGCATGATGAACACGTAATGGCCACGGCCTGGTGCCGACTTCACCTGTGCGCCTGGAATGCGCTTCACGAGTTCCACGATCTTCGGCGGAACGCGCTCGCTCATGTGCACTTGACCGGACTGCAGCGCCGCAACGCGCGCCGTGTCATCATTGATTACGAGGATTTCCACCTGGTCAGCATGACCCCGTGTGTTGTCCCAGTAGTTCGCAAATTTTTCGTAGACGTGGCGAACACCCGGTTCATTGACCTTGGTCATGTACGGACCGGTGCCGATGCCTGCGCCCGGATCGTCCTTGCCGCCATTGGGCTGGATGATCAGGTGGTAGTCGGCCATCAGATAGGGAAGGTCAGCGTTTGCGTCCTTGAGGGTAACGATGAAGTCATCACCATCAACCTTCATGCTTTCGATGCCCTTCATCACACCAAGCGCGCCGGACTTTGAATTCTCGTCCGAATGGCGCTCCATGGTAGCCAGCACGTCGGCAGGCGTCATGGTCTTGCCGTTGTGGAACTCGACATCCTTGCGGATCTTGAAGGTCCATACCTTCGCGTCCGGTGATGATCCAACTTCAGTCGCCAGACGGTATTCGATGGAATTGTCCGGCTTCACATCCACCAGCGTGTCGCCGAACTGCTTGCCGTTCAGGAACGGGACAGCCGAGGCATAGGTTGCCGGGTCAAGGCTGTTGGTGGATTCACCGCCGGAACTGCCGACTTTCATGATCCCGCCCTTGATCGGACCCGCGGCCAGAACCGAACTGGAAAGCAGGCTGTTTGCAAAGACAGCGCTTACACCAAGCGCTGAAGCGCGTCCCAGAAATGCGCGGCGATCCAGTTTGCCGAACGCAACCTGGCGGCTCAGGAATTCAAGTTCTTTTGACATTCATTCTTCTCCCTCTTTTACCGCCCGGTGTGCCGGAACGGCTGTTGCCCCGATTGTTCACCATAAGTCGTAGCCAGGGCAAGCCACGAAAGCAAAAAAAATCATGGGGCTATGACAGTTGAATGGCACCACATTGTTGGTTTTCATCCATCAGACCATATCCCGCGCAATGACGCGCTGATAATCACGCGCGAAGACAGTTTCTGTGCCTTCCTTCGCGTCCAACCTTGCCTTGATGTGGAAATTCCCGGCGTCAGCCCGCATTTCACACCGGCTCTCAGCCTCCACTTGCCAATCGCCACGCCCCATCTTCTTCGTCCAGTCGATCCTCGCACTGGCGCAAAGCGGGTCATCTGGATGGATGGTCCAGCGCTCCACGCTGACAGCCTCCTGCCATAGTCCGTGATCCATGTCCTCGATGATGCCGAAATCATTTTCGATGATGATTGTCGTCTCGCCTGTTGCCATGTCGGTTTCCTGGCGGCGGTTTGAGCGAGCCTCCCGCCGCATTCTGATGTTCCAGGGGCGCGCTGCCTCCGGTGCTTCAAACCGCCATTCATTGCTGTCTGCCTTGGGCCGGACGGGCAGGGACAAACTGCCAGCCTCGACCACCAGCGGAGCGATGCCTGGTGTAGGCCAGATGAAGGGCCAATACGCATTTGAGATGGCAAGGCGCAGTCTGCGCCCGGCGAAAAGCCGGTAGGCGATCTGGTCGAGGAAAAGTTCCACTTCGATTGATTGTCCGGGCACCAGCGGTTGTGGTCGCTCGTGGCTCTTCCAATGCGTCAGGTTCAACACGCCCATCGTAATCAGCGCCGAACTGCCGGTTTCATCGACATCGCAAAGCCGCACGGCGATCTGCCCGAATTCAGTTTGTGGCACAATGCGCAAACGCACGCTTGGCGCGCCGACAATATCCTTGTCAGCGTCAAATCCGGGATGGTCGAAGACAACCGATTTCGCATCATCAACGCGCTGTTCTCCCGGCAATTCCGCTCCGAATACAAACGGGAAATATTCGCCCGTTTGCGCGCCGCAGTCAGCAGGTGACGCGACAAGTCGCGAGAACGGAGCGGGACTGTCTGCCAGCCTTTCCCCGGCAAGATGCAATTCAACCGGCTTGATTGCCGATGACGGCCACTGGCTCTCCGCAATCCAGCGGCCAGGGCGCTCATCGTGCCACATTGCCGGCTTCACCGGGTCCATCAGCCAAAGTCGCATGGCAGGGTCATGCTCGACGCCCGTGTCTTCGTCTTTCAGCCATCTGTCCCACCAGCGTTTGGCTTCCTGCAGGAAACCGATGGCAGGCGCGGGTGCGGCATAGTGCGGGTATTTGTGGATCCACGGCCCGACAATGCCCTTTACCGGAACCTCCAGATTGCTGACCAGATGCGAGATGGTGTTTCGATAGCCGTCATGCCAGCCGCCGATGGAAAGAACCGGCACCTTGATCGCCGAATAATCCTCGCAGACCGAACCGTGCTTCCAGTAATCGTCACGGCGCTGGTGACAAAGCCATGTCTCAAGCAGGAACGGCATGGCTTCAAGCCGCTCCAGCCACATTTCCCGCCAGCGATCCCCGACAATGGCGGGGTCCGGCGGCCGCGACGAATAGGCGAGCATGTTGGCCGCCCAGCCTAGGTTTTCTCCAAGCTGGCAGCCACCCTTGGTATGGATGTCATCAGCATAGCGGTCGACAGTGGAGCACAGCGTTATGATTGCCTTGAGCGAGGGCGGCTGCATGGCCGCGACCTGCAGCGAATTGAAGCCGCCCCAGGAAATTCCCATCATTCCTGCGCTACCTGTCGACCAGGGTTGTTCGGCCGCCCAGGCGAGCACGGCGCAGGCATCATCGAGTTCCTGCTGCGTATACTCATCATCCATCAGCCCGTCGCTGTCGCCATTGCCGCGCATGTCGGTTCGGATGCAGGCATAGCCATGACCGGCGAGCCAGGGATGGGTGAGGCTGTCGCGCGCGGTCGTGCCGTCGCGCTTTCGATAGGGAAGATGTTCGAGAATGACCGGCACCGGGTTCTCCGCCGCATCGACCGGCATCCATATCCGGGCCGACAATCGCATTCCATCCGGCATGATGATCGCCTGGTCCTCAATGCAGACCACCTTGTGCGGGAATTCGGTGACGGTCTTCATTGCGTCATTTCCCTTTCCACACAGGGTCGCGTTTTTCCGTGAATGCGCGGAAACCTTCCATCATGTCGTCACTGCCGTAAAGCGTATCCACCGTTTGCAACTGCCGGCGAGTGATACGGTTCAATGCATCCTGGAATTTCGAATCCTCTGCGTCACGTACAACCTCCTTGATTGCGGCCATGACCAGTGGCGGGCCGGAGGCGATCAGCTTGGCCATGGCACGCGCTTCATGCATCAGCTTTTCAGCGGGCACGATCTTGTTGACGAAGCCCCAGCGATGCGCCTCCTCGGCATCGACCCAGCGCCCGGTCAGCAGCAGTTCCATGGCGATGTGATAGGGAATCCGTTTCGGCAGTTTGATGGATGCTGCATCTGCCACCGTGCCGGAGCGGATTTCGGGAAGCGCAAAGGTGGCATGTGCGGCTGCCAGAATGATGTCGCAGGATAGTGCGATTTCCAGTCCGCCGCCGCAGCAAATGCCGTTTACGGCACAAATCACCGGCTTGTTGAGATGCGGCAGTTCCTGCAATCCGCCAAAGCCGCCAACGCCGTAATCGCCGTCGACAGCATCACCACCAGCCGCAGCTTTCAGGTCCCAGCCGGGGCAGAAGAATTTATCACCCGACGATGTGAGGATGGCCACGCGCAATTTCGGATCATCGCGAAATGCCTTGAACACATCACCCATGATGCGGCTGGTGGCGAGATCAATCGCATTGGCCTTGGGCCGGTCAATCGTGACTTCCAGTATCTTGCCCTTGATCTCGGTACGGATCGGCCCTTCCTTAGGATAGCTCACACTCTTTCTCCCGGGTTTCTTGCAATCAACGTAATGTCTTGCGGCGCCGGACAAGGGCGTCGACGGCAATCGCACTGTTACTTGTATTGGCAGGCAATGCCAAAACCGGATTCACATCAAGCTCCAGCAGTGTATCCGCATTGGCGCCGGCATAGTCGGCAATCCGCATGATCGCATCACACAGCGCATCGGTATCGGCTGCCGGCTTGCCGCGCCAGCCGTCAAGCACCGCCGAAATCCGCAAGGTACGAAGCGCTTCGGCCACTTCCTGCCTTGATACCGGCAGGATGAGGTTTGCCGTATCAGCCAGAAGCTCGGCCTGAACACCCCCGGCGCCAATTGTCAGCATGAAGGCACCGCTTGCATCTCGGGTAACGCCAACCAGGATTTCGGCAACCGCGCCAGGTACCATTTCTTCCGCCATGAAGCCGTTTGCGATGTCTGATATGCGATCGGCGGCAGCCCGCAGCGATTTCATGTCGCCAATATTGAGGATGACGGCTCCCGCTTCGCTCTTGTGTGCTATGCCTAGCCCTTTGAGCACCAGGGGAAAGGAAAGCGTCCTGGCTGCCTTAACCAGTTCATCCACTGTTGCAGCGGTGACGGCTCCCGGCATCTTCAAGCCGAACCTGGCCAGTTCCGCCTTCGACTGCGCTTCACTGAGTGTTTCGGCCGGGCCGTCATCATCAGCGCAGAAGAGCAGGGGCGCCGGATTTGCCCGCGCCGCATTACCCGCTGACATGGCCGCATCAATTGCCAGGATTGCTTCCTCCATGCCATGCAAGGGCACAATTCCCGCGGCAACGAATTCCGCGGAAAATGCCTCCGAAAGATTCTCCGGCATCGATGCCAGCACAGCGACCGGCGAGCCGTTCTGCTGCTTCGCCGCGATGATCGCGTCGACCGCGCAACGATAGCCCGACGGGTCACATCGGTCGGCCCTTGGCAGGTCCAGAACACATACGGTGAGATCGAATTGATCTGCCATGACTGCACCGAAGACATTGGCCATGCGCGTCGTGTCGCCCCAGATGAAGGTATGATAGTCGAGCGGATTGGCGACGGTGACAATCGGGCCGAGTTCGTCTTTCAGCCGCTTTCTGGCACCTGTGCTGAAGTCACGCCAGTCGATCCGCGTGCCTTCCGCCATGTCGGCCATAAGGCTTGCCTCGCCACCGGAACAACTGATCGAGGCGATTGCATTGCCCTTGAGCGGTCCGAACGCATGCATGAGCTTCAGCGTCTCAAGGAATACGCCGATCGAGCGCACCTCGATGAAACCGAAGCGCCTCAGCAATGCCGATGCTGCTGCGGCACTACCGGCAAGCGACGCCGTATGCGTCATGGTTCCGGCCTTTGCCTTTTCCGAGCGGCCGATTTTCAGCGCAACGACCGGTTTGCCGGCAGCGCGTGCCCGGTCGGCAAAGGCTTCGAGTGCGCGGATGTCGCCGAAGCCTTCCAGATACAGGCCGATGGCGCTGACCCGGGGATCATCCAGCAGCGCCGACGCAATTTCGGCAACCCCTGTCTGTGCCTGGTTTCCGGCAGCAACCACATAGGCGATCGGCAGCGCGCGCGCCTGCATGGTCATGTTGATGGCAATATTGGAGGATTGCGCAATGATCGCCACGCCGCTGTCAACCCGCACGCCGCCGTGCTGGTCCGGCCACAGCGTCACATTGTCGAGATAATTGATGAGGCCATAGCAATTGGGGCCGAGGATCGGCATGTCACCGGCAGCCTCCACCAGTTGCCTCTGCAATTGCGCACCGCCGGTTCCCTCTGCCTCGCTTTCGAGAAAACCCGAGGCAAAGCAGGTCGCGCCGCCCGCACCCATTCGTGCCAGCTTGTCAACAACCTCGACACTGGCTTCGCGGTTGACTCCGATGAAACTCGCATCCGGCGCGCCGGGCAGGGCTTCAATGGAGGGAAGGCATGGAATGCCCAGAATGTCGCTGCGTTTCGGATTGACTGGCCATATCTCACCGGCGAAGCCGGATTTCTGCAACTGGGCGATGACATTGACCGCCCAGCCACCACCAAACAGCGCGATGGATTTGGGACGCAGCAGGCGGGAGAGGTCACGCATGGTTCACTCCCAGGGGTTTTTCAACAACAAATTCTCCGCCCGGCCTATCCAATTTCCAACCCCGCGATTTCCATGGAATATTCCAAAACAGCCTTTTCGCCGTTCGGCGTCAGGCCATAAATGCCGCGCTCGACCCGCTCGAACCAGCCATAATGATCGTCGGACATGATGGTTCGTGCGCGCGCAACTTCCGTGAGTGTGGCCACATCGGAAGCCTTTTTCGCGCCATGCAGATTGAGGCAATTCAGGCAGCGCAGCGCATCCTGCCGATAGGATGTCATGATCGTCGAGCGCGTCATGCCACCTGTATTGGGATCGCCGACACGCTTGGCGAATTCCTTCAACAGCCTTTCTCGGCGCGGCTTCGACTGGCGCGGCGCATAGGGGCCGGGATCAAGATGGATTTCAGCAATATTGTCGCTGGCACGAACCGTGATGAGGCCTATCCCCAGACGGCGGCACAAGACGCGGTTGGCAACAAATGCCTTCCAGCCGCTTCGGCCTTTCCACTCCGGGATTGCCACATAGACTGCATCGCTGATCTTCAGCCGTTCAATAGCCTGATGTACAAGGGCAAGAGAAAACCCGGTCTTGAGTTCGACGAGTACCGGCGGCTCATCGCCGCGAACTGCCATCACATCCGCTGCACCGATTTCCGCCTTCACCTCATAACCCTGCCGCTCGAGCAAGGCCTTCACCGGCTCATAAAGATCGGTTTCGCGCAGTGTCGCCATGAATGGCTCAAGCCCCGAACGGACGCAGCAGCGCGCGGGAAATGATGTGGCGCTGGATTTCCGAAGTGCCTTCCCAGATGCGCTCGATACGGGCATCGCGCCAGATGCGTTCAAGCGGCAATTCATCCATCACGCCCATGCCGCCATGGATCTGGATTGCCTCATCCGCGACAAAGGCCAGCATTTCGGTAGCCTTCAGCTTCGCCATTGCCATGTCCTCGTCGCGACAGGAGCCTTGGTCGAACTTCCAGCCTGCTTCGAGAATCATCAGTTCCGCTGCCCGCATTTCCGTCGCCATGTCGGCAAGCTTGAAGGAAACACCCTGGAACTTGCCGATCTTCTGGCCAAACTGCTCGCGTTGCGCAGCATATTCAACCGCATGACCAAAGGCGCGCTCGGCTCTGCCGAGGCAGGTGGCGCCGACTTGCAATCGGGTGGCTCCCAGCCAGGTATTTGCCACTTCAAACCCTTTGTGCACTTCGCCCAGAATGTTCTCGGCCGGGATGCGGCAGTTATCGAATTCGAGGATCGAATTGGTATAGCCGCGATGCGATACATTGCGATAGCCGTCGCGCACCTCGAAACCCGGAGTGCCCTTGTCAACAAAGAAGGCGGTAATCAGCGAGCGCTTGCCGCGCGGACTGTCTTCCTCGCCCGACTTCATGAACACAATCGAGAAATCGGCAATATCGGCATGGGATATGAAATGCTTGGTGCCGTTGAGCACCCAGTCTGATCCATCCTGTTTTGCTGTTGCCTTCATCCCGCGCAAGTCCGAGCCCGCACCGGGTTCGGTCATGGCGAGGCAATCCCATTTCTCGCCTCGGACGCAAGGAGCGAGATATTTCTCCCGTTGCTCCGGGGTTCCCGCGCAAAGAATGTTGGAAGGCCGCGCGACACAGGTCCAGTGCAGCGCATAATTGGCCTTGCCCAGTTCCTTTTCGTACAGCAGCCAGGTCAGCGTATCGAGCCCGGCACCTCCGAATTCCTCCGGGATATTGGCGGCATAAAGCCCGGCCTCAATCGCTTTCTTCTGGATCTGGCGGACAAGATCCATCTCCAAATGGCCGCTTCGCTCAATCTCCATCTCGTGAGGAAAAAGTTCGTTTTCGACAAACGCTCGCGTTGTCTCAACGATCATCTGTTGTTCTTCCGTCATTCCAAAATGCATTGGCTCAAACCTTTGGATCAGGATTTTCAGTATGTCCGTCGACAGCAACAACCTGACCGGAGACCAGTCTTGCGCCGTCGGAAGCCAGAAATGTCATCATGTTGGCGATGTCCTGAGCGCTTACAAATGAGCGCATGGAAACACCCGCCTCATAGGCCTTGCGCACAGCCTCCGCTGTGGTTCCCTTGGCCCGCGCTTCCCTTTCGATAACCGCATCAATGCGCGGTCCCTCCACACAGCCCGGTGCAACGGCATTTGCCCGAATGCCAAACGGGCCAAGTTCCATGGCAAGGGTCTTCATCAAGCCGATCATTGCCCATTTTGCTGAAGCATAGGGCGAGCGATAGGGAAAACCGTTTACGCCAGCCATCGACGACGTGATCAGAATGACCCCCGATCTTTGCGCCTTCATCATCGGAGCGGCATGCTTTGCCGCAAGAAACGCACCTTCCAGATTGACAGCAACACAGCGGCGGAAGTCTTCCAGGGTTACATCCTCGACCAGCGATGTTGGTCCGGCAATACCGGCATTGGCGCAAACCACATCAATCCCGCCCCATTCCCCTTCAATACGTGAAAATACCTTGGCCATGTGAGCCGGATCGCTTGCGTCACCCGCTTCGCTAAGCCAGTTGGCCGGGCATTGGGACAAGGCATTTTCATCCATGTCCGTGACAAACACCCGATCACCGCTCGCTGAAAAGGCTTCGGCAACCGCCTTGCCAATGCCGGAGCCTCCACCGGTAATGAGCACCCGCTTTCCCACTTTCCAGCTCCTCAATCCCTCATGCTCGCCGGCTTCGGCAGTTTCGTCTGCGCTTCATGCAGGGCTGCCATTCTGGCCGCCATTTCGGGGCCGGGTTCGCAGGAGCGGCGCGTTTCGAGGCTCACATGCACCAGCAACTGGTTGCAGGTGGCAAGCAGGGCATCGTCGCTTGCCCGGCAGAACTCGTGATACATGCGCAGTTTCTTGCCCTTCGCCTCCAATACCTGCGTGCGGACATAAACCGCTTCACCGGCATGGGTTTCGTTGCGATAGGTGATGTGATTGTCGACCGTGAAATAAGACATTCCGCCATCGATATAGGCCTGATCGGCACCGATCATCGCCATCACCACATCGCCCGCATCCGAAAACACCTGCCCATAGCGGCTCTCATTCATGTGGCCGTTATAGTCGGTCCAGTCGATCGGAACGACGCGTTGCAGTGTTGTCAACGGTTTGCTTGCATTGCTTGGCAACTCCGGCTTCCTCCGCGCGTCATGCTCGTTCAGCAGCGCACCAGCCCCCCAGTTGCGCGCCTTCAGCGCCCGCATCATAGACACCAGGTTGTCATCGCGTATGCGTTCGAGTTCGCGGATCGAATGGTGCCCTGATTGCGCGTCGGACTGACCTGCGATGAGGTCCACGAGTTCATCGTTGAATTCGGGAACATCCATCAGTTTCGTCCATGGCCATTCAAGGCATGGGCCGAACTGGGCCATGAAATGGCGCATTCCGGCTTCCCCACCAGCAATGCGATAAGTCTCAAACATGCCCATCTGCGCCCAGCGCAAACCGAAGCCGAAGCGGATCGCGTCGTCGAGTTCCTCGGTCGTGCAGATACCGTCCTTGATCAGCCAAAGTGCCTCGCGCCACACCGCTTCCAGCAATCGGTCGGCGATATGCGCGTCGATCTCCTTGCGCACGATCAGCGGCTTCATGCCCATGGCATCCAGCACGGATTTTGCCCGCGCCGTGGTTCCGGCATTGCCAACGAGTTCGATTACCGGCAGCAGGTAGACAGGGTTGAACGGATGCGCCACAAAAATCTGGTCCGGCCTTGCCGCGCCCTGCTGCAATTCGGACGGCTTGAAGCCGGAGGTCGACGAGCCGATCAGCGCGTCCTTGCGGCAATGTGCCTGGATTTCGGCAAACACCTTGTGCTTGATCTCCAGTCGCTCCGGGACACTTTCCTGGATCCAGTCTGCACCCTTCACAGCATCTGCAATCGTTTTGGCAAAGCTCAGCCTGCCTTCTTTCGGGATCGCAACATCCGACAGGGCAGGGAGCGAGCGCCGGGCATTCCCCAATACCTCGCCGATCTTGCGTTCCGCTTCCGGATCAGGGTCGCTGATGATCACGTCCCAGCCATTGATCAGGAACCGCGCGGCCCATCCGCCGCCGATCACGCCACCACCGATGATTGCTGCTGTTTTTGTCAATTAACTCTCCCGTCGTCATCCTCGCCCTTGTGGCGAGGATCCAATGATTCACCGGCTTGTCGGACGATTCAATTTCGATGCCAGTATTAATGTTGCCAATGTGCCTTGATCCTCTGGTCAAGCGCGGGGATGACGAGCTGTCTTACCTTGGCGCCCGCTTGGTCAGGTTCAGCTTCTTCCGTACTTCCTCCGGCCCGATGACCCTCGCGCCCATGTTTTCAATCACATTGACGGCGCGTTCGACCAGTTGCGCATTGGTCGCGAGCACCCCCTTGTCGAGCCACAGATTGTCCTCAAGCCCGACGCGGACATTGCCGCCGGCGAGCACCGCTGCCGCGACATAAGCCATCTGGTTGCGACCCAGCGAAAACGCGGACCAGTTCCAGTCCTTCGGCACATTGTTGACCATGGCCATGAAAGTGTTGAGATCGTCCGGCGCTCCCCAGGGTACGCCCATGCAGAGCTGCACAAGCGCATCGGGTTTCAGCACGCCTTCCGTGACCAGTTGCTTGGCAAACCACAGATGGCCGGTGTCGAAGGCTTCGATTTCCGGCTTGACGCCCAGTTCCGTCATCATGCCACCCATGGCGCGCAGCATGCCGGGCGTGTTGGTCATGACATAATCGGCCTCGGCAAAGTTCATCGTGCCGCAATCAAGCGTGCAGATTTCCGGCATGCACTCCATGACATGTTTCACCCGATCTGATGCGCCAGCCATGTCGGTGCCTTTTTCCTGCAGGGGAAGCGGCTTCTCGGTCGGGCCGAACACCATGTCGCCACCCATGCCGGCCGTCAGGTTCAGCACCACATCGACATTGGCTTCACGGATACGCTCTGTAACTTCGCGGTAGAGATGGACGTCGCGGCGCGGTGCGCCGGTTTCGGGGTCGCGCACATGGCAATGCACGATGGCAGCCCCCGCACGGGCGGCATCGATGGCGGAATTGGCGATCTGCTCGGGCGAACGCGGCACATGCGGCGAGCGGTCCTGTGTTCCGCCCGAACCGGTGACGGCGCAGGTGATGAAGACCTCGCGGTTCATTTCCAATGGCATGTCGCTTCCTCCCGATGCACTCAACAGGGCGATCATGCCGCAATTTGCCAAAGCTGTTTGACATTTTGCGCAGGAAAATTGATCAATAGCGCAATGACAAAGGATGATTTGAACGCCTCCCGACCCAAAGCCAAATCCGGCGCGTCGATCACGGCTCCGTTGGATGTGACCATTCTGGTGCTACCGGAATCATCCATGCTTTCGGTTGCTTCCACAATAGACCCGCTTCGCGCCTGCAATCGCGTTTCGCGCCAGGAGCTCATCCGTTGGCGCATTGTCACGGTCGATGGCGCAGCTGTTACCATGACCAGCGGCTTGCCGCTGGCAGCGCATGGCGCAATCGACGAAACCATGACCGGCGACCTGCTCATCATCATCGCCGCTTTCAACCATGCCACCCATGCCGGACGGAACACCATCGCGCTGCTGAAAAAACTTGCCCGACGCTTTGCTGCCGTGGCAGGCATTGAGGCGGGAAGCTGGGTGATGGCCCGAATGGGAATCCTCGAGGGCAGGGCCGCAACCACGCATTGGGAGGATTTCGAGGAATTTGCCCAGGCATTTCCAAACACCGACCTGCTGACCCAGCGCATTGTTGTCGATGGCAATGTGATGACAGCGGGTGGCGCTTCACCCGCGCTCGACCTGATGCTGCACCTTATCCGCACCCGCTTCGGCCACCGCCTTGCACTCGAAGTGGCCAGTGTCTTCATCTATGACGAAGTGCATGCCTCGACTGATGTCCAGCCTTTGATCTCGCTCGGGCGCATTGCCACCGTTGAACCCCGGGTCGCCGCAGCCATCAGGGTTATGGAGCGCGCAATCGAGCGCCCGGTTTCATCTGCGGTGATTGCGCGCCGCGCAGGCATGTCCGTGCGCACGCTCGAGACCCTTTTCCTCAAGACCATCGGCGAAAGTCCGGCGGCCTATTTCACAAAGCTTCGCCTGCAGACGGCGCGCCGCATGGTGATCGACACCGACCTGCCAATGCAGGAAATCGCCATTCGCACCGGCTTTTCCTCGCTATCCGCCTTTTCCCGCGCCTTTACCCGCCATGCCGGCGCGCCCGCCATGGAAATCCGGCGCGTTGCCCGTCTTGCCAATTGAGCCGAAAGGCCACATCATCGCGCCGAACCGGGAGAAATTTTCATGAGCGTTACCAGCATGTCCAGCCATCGTTCGTCGGGCCGCGAAAACCTGCAACATTATCAGGAGCGGGTGGAACTGGCCGCCAGTTTCCGCTGGGCTGCGAGGCTCAACCTGCATGAACAGGTGGCGAACCACTTTTCGCTTGCTGTCAACGAGGACGGCACAAAATTCCTGATGAACCCCAACCAGATGCATTTCTCGCTGATCAAGGCGAGCGACCTGCTGCTTCTCGATGCCAATGACCCGACCACCATGGATCGCCCCGACGCACCTGACCCGACGGCCTGGGGCCTGCATGGCTCGATCCATCGCCGTGTTCCGCACGGGCGCTGCGCCATGCATGTGCATTCGATCCATGCAACAGTACTGGCAACGCTTGATGACCCGTCACTGCCACCGATTGACCAGAATACGGCGGCCTTCTTCAACCGCATCGCCTTTGACCGCGACTATGGCGGCATGGCCTTCGAGGAAGAGGGCGAACGTGTGTGCTCGCTTCTAACCGATCCGTCGAAAAAGGTGCTGGTGATGGGCAATCACGGCGTCATGGTATTTGGCGATACTGTCGCTGACACCTTCAACCGGCTCTATTATTTCGAGCGCTCCGCCGAGACTTATATCAAGGCATTGTGGACCGGCAGGAAGTTGAAACTGCTTTCCGATGCGGTTGCCGAAAAGACCGCGCGCGACTGGGAAAATTATCCCGGCGCTGACCGCAAGTTCATGGAAGCGATCCTGCAATTGCTGGACCGCGACGGCGAGGATTTCCGGGAATAGGGCGGGTTACCGCCAAAGCCGGCCCGACCTCACGGAAACAGTGCCTGCCTGGTCATTTCCAGATGCAGCATCGGGCCATCCCAGGGATGCGCGTCGCAAACATCCTCGTTCAGTTCGACCCCGAGGCCCGGTTCCTTCGAGGGGATCACCTTGCCGTCTTCCCAATGCAGCTTCTTCTTCAGCAGCTTTTCATGGAACCCGTCCCAGGTCTTGATCGATTCGAGGATCAGGAAGTTCGGCAGCGTCGCGGCCAGTTGCGCATTGGCAGCGCCCACAATCGGCCCGCAATAGCAATGCGGAGCGACGAGAATGTGGTAGGCCTCGGCCATGGCCGCAATCTTCTTGGTCTCGAGAATGCCGCCGGAGCGTCCGATGTCCGGCTGGATGATGCCTGCCGAACGGTTTTCGATGATGCGGGCAAATTCGTATTTCGTCGTCAACCGTTCGCCGGTCGCACCAGGAATGGAGGTCGCGCGCGCAACCTGTGCCATCACTTCCGGCATGTCGGGCGGGACCGGTTCCTCGAACCACAGTGGATCATAGGGCTCGATGGCCTTGGCCAGGCGGATGGCGCCTGCCGCGGTGAACTGCCCATGGGTGCCGAACAGGATGTCGGCGCGGTTGCCGACGGCCTCTCGCACTGCCTTGCACATGGCGGCCGACAATTCGATGTCGACAAGCCTCGGCTGATGTCCGCTGTAAATAGTGTAGGGACCAGCGGGGTCAAACTTGATCGCGTTGAACCCCTGGTTGACGGCTTCAACAGCGGCTTCAGCCGCCATGTCCGGATCGTTATAGACATTCTTCGCGTCACCAATGTCGCTCGGATAGACGCTGCCGGACTTCGGATAAAGATAGGTGTAGGAGCGCAGTGCATCATGCACCTGGCCGCCGAGCAGTTTGTAAACCGGCTTGCCTGCTTCCTTGCCGATAATGTCCCAGCACGCCATTTCGAGCGCGGAATAACACCCCATCATCGACACATCCGGGCGCTGCGTGAAACCGGATGAATAGCAAAGCCGGAAGAAGGTCTCGACGTCATGCGGGTCGCGCCCGACGAGATAGCGCTCTGCCACATCCTCGATCATCTTTGCCGTCACATGTGGATCGAACGTAGCGTTATACGCTTCGCCATAGCCCGACACGCCGCCATCAGTCGTAACCTTGACGAAGATGAAATAGCGACCACCGGTCTGCGGCGGCGGGTTGCCGACAACCCAGGTCTTGACGTCTTTCACGATCATTGGTTGTCCTCCAGGATGAAATCCGCGCCGTGCCATCCAGTTGCAATGGCCGCAGCATTTGTATTGCCCGTGGTGATGTTTGGAAAGATCGAGGCATCCGCCACGCGCAGGTTGGTCGCTCCATGCACGCGCAGACGGCTGTCGACGACATTGTTCGCCGGATCATTGCCCATGCGGCATGTGCCGCAGGGATGATAGACCGTGCCGGACCGCTTTCTGAGATCGAGGATCAGTTCCTCGTCCGAACGCACAGACGGCCCCGGCAGTACTTCTTCCACGATCAAATCCCGCATCGCTGGTTGCGATGCGATGTGGCGCAGAAATTTGACCGCCGCCAGCATCTCGCTCACATCGCGCTCATGGCTGAAGGCATTTGCCACAATTCGCGGCTTGGCATGCGGATCGGGTGAGACCGCTTCAATGCTGCCGCGGCTCAAGGTTCGGCAATTGGACAGGCCGATGGCAAATCCGGGCCACGGGTCCGGAGTGAGGATCGGGCGCTCGCCGGGCTTTGGCAGCACGGTCGAAAACGCCTGGAAATAAAGCTGCATATTGACGTCGCGGAGGGACGGGTCGGTCTTGAAGAAGCCTCCACCCTGGTTGAGCGAAATCGAAAGCGGACCATCGCGCAGCAACAGATAGTGCATGCCCGCCCAAAGCTTTCCCCACCATGGCCGCAAGAGCTGGTTGAGTGTGGGGCGGTTGGCTTTCCAATTGTAATTGATGCCTTGATGGTCGCTCATGTTGCGCCCGACATGGCTGTTGGCAATCACTGTTTCCAAGCCGAGATTTTGCAGCATGGCCGGATCGCCGACGCCCGAAAGCTGCAGCAAATGCGGGCTGTTTACCGATCCGCCGGAAAGAATGACCTCGCGCCGCGCCATCAGCTTTTCGCGTCTGCCATTGCGCTCATATTCGACACCGATCGCCTTGCGGCCGTCAAACAGTATTCGGGTCACGGTGGCCCTTGTGGTGACGCTGACATTGGAGCGCTTCATCGCCGGGCGCAGGAACGCGTCCGCAGCCGAATGACGTTTGCCATTGCGGGTGGTCAGCTGGTACAGCCCCGTGCCCTCCTGGGTTGCGCCGTTGAAGCCGTCATTTTCGCCAAGGCCTGCCTGCCTTGTTGCTTCCAGAAAAACCCGCGTCACCGGATGGATACTTTTTTCTATCCGCGAAACGTGAACCGGGCCGCCGCTGCCGCGCCATTCGTCGCCGCCACCCTCGAAATCCTCGATCTCGCGATAGGCGCGGGAAATTTCGTCCCACCCCCAGCCGGGATTGCCATTCGCCTTCCAGTCCTCGAAGTCGTGTGGCGAGCCATGTATCCAGACCATCGCGTTGATCGACGACGATCCGCCTAGCAGCTTGCCGCGCGGCCAGTAATCCCGGTTACCCGCCAGGCCCTCATCCGGCTCGGTCGTGTACATCCAGTTGACGGCAGGGTCGTAGAAGGTCTTGCCATAACCGAGTGGCATTTTGACGAAGAAGCGGAAATCGCTGCCACCTGCCTCAAGCACGGCGACGCGGAACTTGCCGCTTCGCGACAGCTTGTCCGCAATTGCGCAACCGGCAGAGCCCGCGCCAACAATGATGAAATCTGTTTCGGTCATGCGCCAGCTTGGTGGTTGGGAATGCGTTCTTGCGTATCAGTAGCCAGCTAATTCCCAACCTCTGGTCCGGGATAACAAGAAAACGTCCAAAACTGTTGCGCGCGCGTCAGGCGCTTCGCCCTGGGCCGGGAAAATGTGGCGAAAGACACACAGTTTCAAACTTCCGTCAGGATTTGCTGCTTTACCGGGCCTCCGGTGAGACGGAGACAGCCCTAAATCCTTGATCGCCAATGGGTTCGGGTGTATCGCTTGCGATATCCAGGAGGCCTGAATGCATATTGTGAAAAGTGCTCGTTTCGCAGGGGCCCTTGCCCTGTATTTTGCAACGTTAGGCATTGCGACCATGGTGGCGGCACCTGGTGCCTTGGCCCAAACAACGGCGGCTCCGGTCGTCAGGGACAAGCCGCGCAATCTGTTCGAGGCACTTTTCCCTCGCGTCCACCAGGAGCGTATCCGCCGCGAGGGGCTTGCCAGTGAAGACAAGCTGCCAGTGGTTGAAATCACCAAGGTGAGCGCGCCGAAATATTTCACCTACAAGGCGGATCCACTGGTAAGCATTGATCTTTCAAGCCTGGTTCCGCCCGAGCTTTCAGTGCCCGCGATTGCCCAGCCTGCCGTTGCGAATGACCAGACGGAAACTCAGCAACCGGGCGTCAGCTCTTCACAGCGGGAAGCATCGCAGCAGCAAGATATATGGCTGCGCCTGGCAAGCCAGTTCGACCGGCTTGAAGTCATGTCCGAAAAGGAAGTGTCGAAGGCAATCACTGATTATTACGCCGCTGCGCGCAAGCCGTTCTGGATCGATGACGACATGAAGCCCAATGCCCGGGCGCGGTCGGTATTGCCGGTATTGGCAGGTGCATCCCGGTACGGGCTCGATCCGGATGATTATTCGGTGGACATGCCGCTCGAATTCTCCTCGCCGCAAATGGCAGCCGAGGAGGCTTCGCGTTTCGAAATCGAGATGATGGCCCGCGTCTTGCGCTATGCGATGGACGCCAAGGCCGGCAGGGTGAACCCGAACCGCATCAGCGAGTATCACGACTTTCCCAATGGTCGCGCCAGTGCCGCCGCCATCATCAAGGAATTGACCGCTGGTTCGCTTCCTGCACCTGTTTTGGAGGGTTACAACCCGCAGAATGTGCAGTTCAAGGCCTTGATGGCCGAACTGGATGCCTTGCAACACGCGAGCGACAGCCAGATCGTGATTGCGCCAGGTACCGTTATCAAGCCGGGCGAGACCAATGCGGAGACTGCCAATGTGGTTGCGGCAATCGCCGCCAAGGCTTCGGCTGAAATGAAGGCGGCTCATGCCGGTGTGCTTGAGCGCCCTGCAGGTTCGCCGCCGCTGGACAGTTTCACGCCCGAAGTGGTTTCGCTGGTCAAGGACTTCCAGAAACAGGCTGGCCTTGTTGCAGACGGTGTCGTTGGTCCAAATACCATTCGCCGTCTTGTTGGTGTGAGCGTCGAGGACAAGCGCCAGCGTGTTCGCCTTGCCATGGAGCGCCTGCGCTGGTTGCCACGTGAATTTGGAAGCCGCTATGTGTTCATCAACCAGCCGGCATTTACCGCGACCTATATGAGCGGCGGCGAGGACAAATTGTCTATGCGCGTCGTCATCGGCCAGAAGTCAAACCAGACCTATTTCTTCTATGACACCATCGAGACCGTTGAATACAATCCCTATTGGGGTGTTCCACGCTCGATCCTCGTCAACGAATTCCTGCCGAAATTGCGCGAGAACCCTGCCTATCTCGATGAAAGGGGCTATGAGGTAACCGATTCCAAGGGACGCCAGATTGCCTCGTCTGCCATCAACTGGAACCAGGTGGGATCGAACCCCGAATATGATGTTCGCCAGTCACCGGGTGAGGCTAATGCGCTGGGCGAGTTGAAGATCCTGTTCCCGAACAAGCATGCAATCTACATGCATGACACACCGGCAAAGTCGCTGTTCAATCGCGATGTCCGTGCGCTCAGCCACGGATGCGTTCGCTTGCAGCACCCGCGTGAAATGGCTGCTGCCGTGCTTGGGACTTCGGTGAGCTATGTCAGCAAGAAACTGGGCGAAGGTCATGGTTCTGACGAAGTGAAGGGTAACATCCCCGTCTACGTTTCCTATTTCACTGCCTGGCCGGATGCGGATGGCAAGGTCCGCTATTTCGCTGACATTTATGACCGTGATGCAGCATTGATGAAGGCGCTGAATGCAACGGCAAAAATCCGCGAGCATGTCAGCTGACGCACGGAACTGATGCATGCCGGGGCAGGGGCTTCGAAACTCCTGCCCCGAAACTGCCTCAATTTTTCAACCTTTCCTTAATCTGTAAGCAACCATACTGATTTCTGTCTTTCGGCGATGCGGCACGTCACGAGTTTCCAGCCGCGCGTTCTGCCGGAACAGGAGGGTCATGTGTATCGGGTTGCTCTCGCATTCGTAGTGCATTGCGCTGTGTTGTCGTTCTCGTTTGGAATTGTATCACCGGCAAAAGCTGTGGAGGCCTATATCTTCCGCGGGGCTGGCGATTTTTCCTTCATCGCAAAGCCGCTGACATTTTCGGAAGGCTTGGATACGCTTGGTGACAAGCTCAATGCCTCGGGAATTCATGCAGAGGTCTATCGCTGGCAGGCGCTCGAATGGGCTTGGCGCGACATCATGAACCGGAAGCCGGATGCCGTCGCCATCATGGGGCATTCGATGGGGGCGCTGACCGCTATTACGCTCGCAAACAGGCTCAAGGGTACCGGCATTCGTGTTGCCTATATGGGGTTGATTGATATTCCGGGTCCCGTCGGTGCAACGCCATCCAATGTTGAACTCGCCGAGAATTTCTACCACGCCTTTCCTGTCTACGGCCTGCTTCCGGTAACAGCCGGGCACAAGGGCATCATCCGCAATGAATATGTGTGGGGCAACATCCACATCACCATGGACAATTCGAGGCGTGTGCATGACTCGATGATTTCCGCGATCTGGCTCGCCGACAGCCAGCGCCAGCGCACAACGCTTCAGGCTTATTCCAGTGAAGAAAACTCGCAGACGCTGGCGAAAGTCGATCAGGTCCTTGCGCGAAAGCCAGCGCCGGAACCGCGCCAGCCTGACGCCCTGACAACGGCAACTGTTGCTCCACGGCCTGCCGGAAAGCTTCCTCCCATCGAATGACCAGCTTTTCACAGGCAGGCAAAACACTCCGCCGGGCAATCTCGTTGCCCGGCTCTTTCATTTGATCTGGATCATTTTCCCTCTCACCGAATGCGGCAAAGGTCCGGATTGGAGAAGTGTGTTTGGAGCTCTGTGCCGTTTCGCACGAAACGGGTAGCGCTTGAGGGGAGGAAAACATGAATACGCCAGCCGTCGTGGCGAAGCCGCAGCCAGTCATCCGGTCGATCGGGCCGACCGTCGTTTTCTCGGCAATCGCCAAAGGTTTCTCGGATTTCTTCCGCGCGCCACTTTACGGGCTGTTCTTTGGCGGGGTGTATACCCTCGGCGGTATCGCAATGCTGCTGTTCCTGTACAGGTTGAACATGCCCTGGCTCATCCTTCCGATCGCCATCGGCTTCCCGTTGATCGGCCCGTTCATTGCTGTCGGGCTGTACGAAGTAAGCAGGCGGCTCTCCGAAGGCGAATCCCTCAATTGGAAAGGCATTCTCGGTGTCATCTTCCGTCAGCGCGAACGGGAACTGTCGTGGATGGCATTTGTCGTGCTGTTCGTGTTCTGGATCTGGCTCTACCAGATACGGCTGCTGACTGCGATTTTCCTGGGCTTTCGCTCAATGTCTTCTATTGAGGCATTTTTGAACATTGCCACCTCAACCACCGAAGGTATCTCGTTCCTGGTCGTCGGCACCATTTTCGGTGGTGTGCTTGCAACCGTCTTGTATGCGTCCACGGTAATTGCCATTCCGTTGCTGCTGGAACGCGAATATGATTTCGTCACCGCTGTCATCACGAGTTTCAAGACTGTTATTCAAAACCCGCTGCCAATGCTGGTTTTCGCGGCAATCGTGACGGTCGCAGCGATTGCTGCCATGGTGCCGTTCTTCCTTGGGCTGCTTGTCGTTTTACCCGTACTTGGTCACGCAACCTGGCATCTCTACAAGGCCGTTATTGCTCCTGAACAGGCAGAAAACCCGCGCTGATCCATCTCGATGGCTTGAGGGTTATCTTTCATCCGATCATGGCTTATCATTTGGTTGATTCGAAGCGGCAGGAAACGCGCTATCCGCGCTTATTCCAAATCGGGGGACCATCATGGGAGAAGCGGCCAAGGACACGGTCTTGGATCAGGCATCAGAGCCGAGCATGGAAGAAATACTTTCTTCCATCAGGCGCATTGTAACCCAGGATTCGAATGAGGCGTCTGCCCAACCGTCTGCCCAACCATTGAGGCGCGAGGCTGATCAGTTTCCTCAATCCGCTTCCGCGACCAGCCAGTCGGCCCAATCAGCTGATGTGCAGACAAGGCGCGAACCTGTTGGGGCACAGCCACAAACACTGGCCAATCTCGCCCGCCAGATGGCAACTGCATCGCGGCCGACCCCGCCAGCCGCCCTGCAGGCAGCGCCAGTCCCTGCGGAGCAAACTGCTGCCAGGCGCGTACCAAGCCTGTCGGAGATCGCGCGCAACGTTCGTGATACCAATGCGACCATTGCGGCGCTGAAAGCTCCAGAGGCAGACCGCAAGGCTCCTGCCGTTTCCGAAACTCCCGCAGCGGCCCCGACCTCGACAACGAAGCCAGCATCGACACCAGCAGCGACACCGGCGGCGACCCCGGCCGCTACATCGGCTCCGGCACCGAAACCCGATCATGCGTCGATGCCGGTGCAAGCGCAGGCAACCCCGCAGCCAGCCCCACAGCAGAAGAGCCTCTCGGATCTTGCCGCAAGCATTGCCCGCTCCGGGCAAGCGCCTGCTGCTGTCACGCCGGCGGCAAAGCCTGCTGCTCCGGCAGCGATTGTGGATAACCGCAACATTCCTGCACCACCAAGCCCGCCGGTCTCGACACCTGCAGCAAGCCCGGTTCAGGCCGAATCGAAAACCGGTCGGGAGCAGCAACAACCTGCTGCGGGTGCTGCTGCTTCACCGGCAAGACCTGCTCCTGCGAAGGACGCGGAAGTGGATGCCTTCCGTAGCGCGCTTGTTTCGCCTTCGGTGGAAAAGGCAGTCAGCGGCTCGATTGACCGCTTGAAGAAGAACATGGCGGACAACACCGCTGCCCAGGTCGAAGCAATTCTGCGCCCGATGCTGCGTGAATGGCTGGACGACAACCTGCCTGCAATGGTCGAGACAATCGTTCGCGAGGAGATCACCCGCCTTGTGGCCGGATCGTCGAAGGTCGATGCTGCTGAATGAGGATCAGGCGGCCATCCGCCCCCGGACATGGGCAAGCCAGTTGCCGATTGTCCGGGTTCGTTCTCCCGGATTGGCAACTTCTGATGGCGGATCATCCGGAAAATCAATGGTTTCGCTGATTGTCCCGGGCAAGGGAGTCCTCGCCTTGAAGCCCGCCTTGAAATCCTCGAGGTCGCATTCGGGGTGGAACTGGTAGCCCATGTAATCCACGCCATTGCCGCAAAAGGCGATTGACTGGATCGGGGTGATTTCGCTTTCTGCCAGCAATACGGCCCCGTCAGGTTTGCGCAAGACAATGTCGCGATGCCAGGTCGGAGACGCAAATTGTTCCGCCATTCCAGCAAACAGCGGGTGCTGGCGACCTTCGTGTGTCAGTCGGATATGGCGCGACAGTCCGATTTCGCTGCCATTGGGATTGGGGCCGCACATGCCGCCAAGCAGCACGCTGACCGTCTGCATGCCCCAGCACGAGCCAAGCACCGGCTTGCCACTTGCGACAAGCGGTTCGATATAATCGAGATAGGCTCTTGCCTCTGGCGATTCCGCTCCCCATGCGACCGCAGACCCTGTAAGCGCGATCCCGTCGAAATTGTCGGGATCAATTGCCGCTGTCTCGCGCGCTTTGTCATAGGGGTAGCCGATACTGATATCGGCGCCAGCTTCGTGGAGCAGCAGGGATTCCGCAAAGGATTTCCACGCCGGCTTGCGGCCGCTGCGCTCGTTTGCCGCCAGAATTTCGGCCGAATTGCCGTCAACAATCAAAAGGCGCATCCAAAAACTCCCCTCGGCATCTTGGTACGTTCAGGCTAGATTCAACCCGTTCGCGCTGCAATAGCCTTTACCGTGCGACTGCGTGGTTGTTGACACTGCGCTGCCCATTCGCTTTACACGGATGAACACTGTTTGTGACCGCCGCAATGGCTTGGGTCACCAGACCTTCGGGAAAATCATGCTGGAAAAGACTTACGACGCAGCCGCAATCGAACCCCGGATTGCGGCAAGATGGGACGAAGCGGATGCCTTCCGGGCGGGTGCGGCATCAAGACCCGGCGAAGATTCGTTTTGTATTGTCATTCCGCCTCCAAATGTCACCGGTTCGCTGCATATGGGCCATGCGCTCAACAACACACTGCAGGACATACTCGTCCGCTTTGAGCGGATGCGCGGCAAGGATGTATTGTGGCAACCGGGAATGGACCATGCGGGCATTGCCACACAGATGGTCGTCGAGCGCCAGCTGGCAGAACGCCAGCAACCTGATCGCCATGCCATGGGGCGTGAGAAATTTGTCGAGCGCATCTGGGAATGGAAAGAAGAGTCGGGCGGGACCATCTTCAACCAGTTGAAGCGTCTTGGGGCGTCCTGCGACTGGTCGCGTGAACGCTTCACCATGGATGAAGGCTTGAGTGAAGCTGTCCTTGAGGTATTTGTCCGGCTCTACAAGGAGGGCCTGATCTACAAGGACAAGCGACTCGTCAACTGGGACCCGAAGCTGCTGACGGCGATTTCCGACCTCGAAGTCGAACAGGTCGAGATCAAGGGCAATCTGTGGCACTTCCGCTATCCGCTCGAGGACGGTGTCACTTACGAGCATCCCTACAATCTTGACGAAGAAGGCAATCACATCGCCTGGAAGCCGTCCGACGGCGAACCGGCCGGTTACGAAACACGCGACTATCTGGTGGTTGCCACGACACGGCCGGAGACCATGCTGGGTGACAGCGGCGTTGCCGTTCATCCTGACGATCCGCGCTACCAGTCGATCATCGGCAAGAATGTGGTTCTGCCGCTGGTAGGTCGCCGCATTCCCGTTGTCGCCGATGAATATCCCGATCCGGAGGCAGGCACGGGCGCTGTGAAGATGACGCCTGCACATGACTTCAACGATTTCGAGGTCGGCAAGCGCTGTCATCTCGAGCGGATCAACATCCTGACCGAGCGTGCCGCCATAACACTGCGCGGCAATGATGACTTCCTGAACGGGTTGAAGCAGGAAGGAAAGTTGATCGAGACCATCGAAACCCTTGACGGGCTGGACCGGTTCGAGGCGCGCAAGCGTGTTGTTGAAATGATGGATGCGCTTGGCCTTCTCGACCGGATCGAGCCGCATACCCACCAGGTGCCGCATGGCGACCGTGGCGGCGTTCCTATCGAACCCTATCTGACTGACCAGTGGTATGTTGATGCTGCGACCCTTGCCAAACCTGCAATTGCCGCGGTGCGCGAAGGGCGTACGAGTTTCGTCCCCAAGACCTGGGAAAACACCTATTACAACTGGATGGAAAACATTCAGCCGTGGTGTATTTCGCGGCAATTGTGGTGGGGACACCAGATCCCGGCCTGGTATGGCCCCGACGGCACGGTTTTTGTGGAAAAGACCGAGCAGGAAGCGCTCGACGAGGCTATCCAGCACTATCTTGCGCTGGAAGGCCCGTGGAAAGCCTGGGTCCAGGAAAAGCTCGAGGATTTCAAGCCGGGCGAAATCCTGACGCGCGATTCCGACGTGCTCGACACCTGGTTTTCATCGGCTCTGTGGCCGTTCTCGACACTTGGATGGCCGGAAAGGACGCCGGAACTCGACCGTTATTACCAGACCGATGTCCTTGTTACCGGATTCGACATCATCTTCTTCTGGGTCGCCCGGATGATGATGATGGGCCTGCATTTCATGAAGGATGAAAATGGCGAGGCTATCGAGCCATTCCACACCGTCTATGTGCATGCACTGGTTCGGGACAAGAACGGTGCCAAGATGTCCAAGTCCAAGGGCAATGTCATCGATCCGCTGGAACTGATCGGTGAATATGGCGCGGATGCCTTGCGCTTTACACTTGCAATCATGGCAGCGCAGGGCAGGGACGTGAAGCTCGATCCTGCCCGCATCGCCGGCTATCGCAATTTCGGAACCAAATTGTGGAACGCAGCGCGCTTCGCGGAAATGAATGGCGTCAGGCGTGACGGTGGGTTTAACCCGGCAAAAGTCCATCTCAGGATCAGCCAATGGGTGCTCACAGAGCTTTCGCGCACCGTTTCGGATGTGACTGTGGCTATCGAGCGTTTCCGCTTCAACGATGCGGCGGCAACGGCCTACCGGTTTGTCTGGAACACCTATTGCGACTGGTATCTGGAACTGCTCAAGCCGGTCTTTTCCGGAAATGACGAAGCGGCAAAGGCCGAGTCACAAGCCTGTGCTGCCTTCGTGCTGGAAGAAATCTGCAAGCTGCTGCATCCGTTCATGCCATTCATCACCGAAGAATTGTGGGAACATACCGCAGGCGAGGGCGAAACCCGCCCGGCATTGCTGTGCCACACCGCATGGCCGGTCGGTGATTATCGAAACGAGGACGCCGCAGCCGAAATCAACTGGCTCATCAATCTGGTGACGGAAATCCGCTCCGTTCGCGCCGAAATGAACATCAAGCCGGGCGACATCCTGCCCTTGATGGTCGTGGATGCCAATGAGGAAACACGGCAGCGGCTTGCCTTGCACGCGCCCGCCATTGAACGCCTTGCCCGCGTTGATCCGGTTGAACTGGCAACAAGCGCGCCGAAGGCTTCCGCACAGATCGTGATTGGCGAAGCCACGGCCTGTCTGCCTCTCGAAGGCGTGATTGACTTTGCCGCCGAACATGCCCGACTTTCCAAGGAGGTCAAGCGGCTTGAGGGCGAGATCAAGCGTCTCGACGGAAAGCTTGGCAATGCGAAGTTCGTCGCCAATGCGCCGGAGGAGGTTGTTGCAGAGGAGCGTGAGAAGCTCGCCACCTACCAGGCACAGCTTGATCGTACCCGCACTGCAGCGAGCCGCCTTCAATAAGACCTGCCCGTCCTGCCAAATGTCGGGGTATGTCGAACTGTCAGAAGTCGAACGGTATGATTGACCTGCGGCTGTATATGCGCAAACATCGATCCTTCGCGGTTGGGGAAACACTGCGATAGTGGTTTTGCTGTTCTGTCCGGTTGGTTTTCAGGGGCAGGACATGCTCCAGGGCAGGGGGCGTTGGCCAATGGCAGGCATTCACGGAGTTGGCATCATCCGGGCAGTATCGCTGGCAGGGTTTCTGGTGGCTTGCAGTCCCCTTTCGGCATTTGCCGGAGGGTATGACACCGGTGAGCGAGACTGGGATTTCCTGTTCCAGCAAGATGCAGTTTCGGTGGAATCCGCCGTTCGCTACATTCATCCCGACCGGACGCTGAAAAACATCACTGGCGTATTCGGCCCCAGCGTCGACGTGTCCGAGGCCTCGCCATTCAGCATCGGCCGTGTAAGTGCCACGCTGAAAATCGGTGAAAACCTGCGCTGCATGGGCAGCTACCGCGAACCATGGGGCGGTCATGCGGAATACGGCAAGAACTGGACCTATTCCGGTTCGGCAACCGAACAGCACTTTTCATCCGAGGATTACGGCCTGACTTGTGCCGTATCGATGGCGCTGGAAAAGGGAATGCTGAGCCTTGTGGGCGGATATTCATGGCAGAAGATCCGCTATGAACTTGACCAGTTCTATGCGGTGGGACCAGGCATTGCCGCGACAACCCGCGTCGAGGATTCCTCCAATGCCTGGCGCCTGGGTCTCGCATACGAGATACCCGAATATGCGCTTCGCGCCAGCCTGATCTGGAATTCCGCAGTCGATTACGACATGCGGGGCACGGTGAACAACCTTGCCGTCCCTTTCGCCGGGCCTGTCGCCGGCAAGATCACCATGCCGCAATCCATCGAGGCGAAGTTCCAGTCCGGCGTGGCACCGGGTTGGCTTGCCTTTGGCGCTGTTAAATGGACTGACTGGAGCGTCGCCGACAACATGCCGCTTTGTCCAACCGCATTGCCGTTTGCCTGCACTCAACCATTCGCCGTCAGTGGCCTGACCCTGCTGTTCAAGGATACATGGACAATCACGCTCGGGGCTGCACACCAGTTTACCGACAAGTTCTCGCTGGCTGGCAGCGTGACCTGGGACCAGGGCGCAACACAGGGTTTTACCTCGCAGACTGATACCTGGATTGCAGGGCTGACTGCCGTGCTGACCCCGGCCAGGGGCGTCGAACTGAAACTGGGCGGGACCGCCGGCGTCATGACCAGCGGATCTCTTTCCACCCTGACCTTGCCCGGCGGCATTCCCAATCCGGTCGGCTACACCGCCAGTTTCGGCAACGACTTTGTTTACACGCTCAACGGTTCGGCCGTGTTCCGGTTCTGATATCACGCCAAGAAATCATGATGCGGGAGCATCTGGTTCCGCTTCGCCGCTTGGCCCCTTGCGCAATTCCGGGTGCAATGTCTTGCCCAGAATATGCGCGTCCGTTCCGATCACATGGCTGGCATCGCCCACGATCAGCGGATCAGGTTTCCTGGCGATTGACAGATCCTTGCCCGGATAGGGCAGGGAATCGAGGAAATGCAGCATGCAGTTCAGTCGGGCCCGTTTCTTGTCGTCCGACTTGACAACCGTCCACGGCGCATCTGCCGTGTCGGTATAAAAGAACATGGCTTCCTTCGCTTCGGTGTAGTCATCCCACTTGTCGAGCGAGGCAAGATCGATGGGCGACAGTTTCCACTGCTTGAGTGGATCATTCTGCCGCTGCGCAAATCTCCGTCTTTGTTCTTCGCGTGTCACTGAAAACCAGTATTTGAAAAGCAGGATGCCGGAGCGAGCGAACATGCGTTCGAGTTCGGGTGTTTCGCGCATGAATTCCAGATATTCGTTCGGGCTGCAAAAACCCATGACGCGCTCTACGCCGGCCCGGTTATACCACGACCGGTCAAACATCACGATTTCACCGGCTGACGGCAGATGCTCGATATAACGCTGGAAATACCATTGCGATTTTTCCCGTTCGGTTGGTTTTGCCAATGCCACCACACGCGCAGTCCGTGGATTGAGATGTTCCATATAGCGTTTGATGGTGCCGCCCTTGCCAGCTGCATCGCGTCCTTCAAACAGGATGACAATGCGCTGACCTGTATCCTCGACCCAGCGCTGCACCTTCAGCAATTCGACCTGTAGTTGTGCTTTGTGCTGCTCATAGGCCGGGCGACGCATTGGTGTCTTGTAGGGATATACGGATTGTTCGAACGCCAGCCGCTGAGCCGCTTTTTCAGATTGTCGTTTCTTGCTGTCGGGCAGCGTTCCAACTGGCTCTGCTGCTGTTGCTCCGTTTTTCGCAGCCTTCACAGGGCCACTCTCCGATTTGCCTGAATTCGAAACCATATTCCCTCCACACAGATGCAATGCACCGTGAGATCATATGTATTTCGGTGGTATGTGCTTTGATTTCGCTCAATTCGCTTGCGGCGTCATGGCATGCTTTTCCGCACGGTAATCACCCATCCACTCATGCCGATGCCGGGAATGTGCTCGCCTTCCGTTTCACTCAATCTCTCGATCAGTCCTGCTGCGGCCAGCGCGTCCAGCTTCGCCGTGAGGCTTCCTTCCTTGTGGAAATGCTCGTTGAGGCCGATCACGATCGGTGCACCGGGCACTGCGACGCGAATGAACTCATCGACCGCATCAGGCTGCACATGGCCGAAGGAAAAAACGCCGACAGCTGCGATCCCGCCATAGGCATTGTCCGGGGCATCGAGTGGTGGCTTGTTGAGGTCTGCTGTGAACAGTTTCGAATATACGGCAGTTTTGAATGCCTTTTCCAGCATTCCGCTGGACAGATCACAACCGTCGATATGGTTGTATCCAGCCGCTGCCAACGCCAGCCCGGACAATCCGGTGCCGCAGCCGACATCCAATACCCTGGCGCTCCTGTCATCCAGGTGCAACGCCAGTGCCTCTGCACAACGCCGGGGTTGCTGATAGCTGTTTTCGGTCAGTTCCTCGTCGTAGACTTCGGCCCACTGGTCATAATAGGCCCGAACTTCTTCGGCGGTCCTGTTTGAATATGCGTTGCCGAGGAAACGTTTTTTCCCACTATCTGTCATCCATGCCTCCTCACGCGCGGAACATCAGTATTCCCCATTGAAACAATAGCACATCGCAAGACGCATTCGGGAATGTCGGGCGCCAGTATTTTGCGATCCGGCTCAAGGCGAATGCGCCGAACCGCACCATCATCCATCAAGTCGTGACAGAATTGCAACAGCGCTTCAAAGAGTCGCCAGACTCCAGACTTCCACTGCGTTGGGCATTCCATTTGCCCAGTTTCGGCCATAAAGCCGGATCAACACCGGTGACACCTGCCCGACAAACCGCATGGAATTGAGTTTCGGCGCTACCGTTCCGGGTTTGGTGTGCGGCTTGATGTGCCGCAGTTTTGACGAAAATGGTTCCCAGATGAACCAGACCTAAAGAATTTCCGGATATGTGTCCGGCAAAGTGGATCGAGAGTAACCCGCCGCCATGCGCAAGGTTCAAAAGATTGCATCTGTGTTGATCGGAGTGGGTGTCCTGGCTGGATCACCCGCCGGGGTCGCGCATGCATTCGACCCGGCCCAGGTCTTTGCGAAGGAAAAACCCGGTTCTGGCGCATTCCTGCGTTTCTTCTTCAAGGCACGCAAGGAAGGTCAGGAAGCCGAGGCCATTGATGCGCTGAAATATGCCGCCGACCAGGGCGACCATGGCGCGCAGTGGAAGCTCGGCAAGATGTACCAGACCGGCGACGGCGTGAAGGTGAATCATGCTGAAGCCTTCGCGATCTTCAACAAGATCGTCGAGACCTATACCGAAGCCCGTCCGGGCAGCCTTGACTGGCAGCTCAGCGCCAATGCCATGGTGGCGCTCGGCCGTTATTACATGACCGGCATTCCCGAAGCAGGCGTCCCCCGCGATGTCGACCAGGCACGCATCATGTTCACGACTGCGGCTTCCTACTTCGATCATCCCGAAGCGCAATATGAACTGGCGATGCTCTATCTCAACAGTGACAATCCGTCGGGATATGGCATTCAGGCGGCGCGCATGCTGAAATCCGCCGCCGACAACGGCCATGTCGGGGCAGAAGCGCGGCTTGGCTTCATGCTGTTTGATGGCAGCATCCTGCGGCGCGACCCTGTGCGTGGGCTGTCAATGATGTTCCAGGCGCAACGCCGTGCAACCGGCGATGACGCACGCTGGATCACGGAATTGCAGGAAGAGGCGTTTTCTGTCGCCAGTGAGGATGAACGCCGCGCAGCCATCGCACTCGTTGCGCAGGCGCCCTTGCAATAGGCAGGCTCAGCCGACCCGCTTGCCGTTTTCGTCGATGATCAGATTGCCATCTTCCTTGTAGAGGGGGCCTGCTGGCATCTTGTCGAGCAGGTCGAGCACGGTCTCTGACGGTCGGCACAGCTTCACCCCCTTGCTGGTGCAGACAATAGGGCGGTTCACCAGGACCGGATGTTTGACCATCGCGTCAATGAGCGCCGCTTCATTTACAGACGGATCCAGCAAGCCCAGCATTTCAGCTGGAGACTTCGTTGTTCGCAACGCATCCCGCGCGCTGAGCCCGGCGGCTGCCAGGAGTGCCTGCAATTGCGGGCGGGTCCAGCCGGTCTTCAGATATTCGATCACGATAGGCCGGTAACCAGCACTTTCGATAATCGAAAGCACATTGCGCGATGTGCCGCATTCGGGGTTGTGGTGGATCACGACATTCATGCACCGGCCTCATTGGTTTTGTTTTTCGCGGGTTCGAACAGCCATCCGAAAACCACTACCGCCAACAGCGCGTTGGTAAGTTGGCTGCGGGGCGGCGTCCAATGTCAAAATGCGTCATTCGGTATCCGTGGAAACTGTTGGTTTTGAAAATGGTTTCAGGAAAGGTGGCGCTACATGCAGCCATGCCTGATCAATTCATGATTGAACCGTGTAACAGTTTGATGACACAATGCGCTGCTGCGGCGGCCATCATCCTGATTGATTTGGCAACGTCAGGAGCAATTTTTCCGCGTCAGGATTTATCGGGCTGACGTCGGCAGTCGGGCAGGGCTGGTCGAGCAGTTTCCAGCTGGTGTTGTTCAGCACCATCTCGCAGCGCGCCAGCATGAAACCCTTGCTGGTCTTGAGACAGGCGGTCTGGCCTTCGACAACATCGCCACCTGGCGAACGACAGGTGCAATCACCGTTTGGTCCTGCCAGTGCGGGCAGGGCCGAACAGAGTATCAGGGTCAGTGAAACCACCAATGTTCGCATTCCGTAATTTGACTGCGAATTCGCTGATTTGTCAAATTACGCTGCAAGCCCGATCCGGACCGGAACATGGTCAGATGGCTTTTCCCAGGCTCGGGTGAATTTGTCGATTTCCACATGGTGAAGCAGATTGGCAGCTTCCGGCGAAAGCAGCACGTGATCGATGCGGATACCATTGTTTTTCTGCCATGCACCCGCCTGATAATCCCAGAAAGTATACACCTTGTCATCGTCGTTGACCCCGCGCAACGCCTCGGTGAAGCCCAGATTGACGAGGCGCCGGAAGGCCTGGCGGCTTTCGGGGCGGAACAGCGCATCGCCTTCCCAGGCTTTGGGGTCGTGGCAGTCCCGAGGCTCGGGGATGACATTGTAGTCACCGGCCAGGACAAGTGCTTCCTCAAGTTCCAGACGCTGTCTTGCCCAGTCCTCAAGCCGCGACATCCAGCCGAGCTTGTAGGGGAATTTCTCACTGTCGACCGGATTGCCATTCGGCAGATACAATGAAACCACCCGGAGCGCCTTGCTGCCGACGCTGAACACACCTTCGATGAATCGCGCCTGCTCGTCGCTGTCATCACCCGGCAGGCCACGATTGACCTCGTCAAACGGCAGCTTCGACAATATGGCGACGCCATTGAAACCCTTCTGGCCGTGGGTTTCGACATTGTAGCCAAGCGCCTCGATCTCCATGCGAGGAAAGCCTTCATCCACGCTCTTGATTTCCTGCAGGCAGGCGATGTCGGGATTGGTCTGTTGCAGCCATTCCAGCAGGCCGTCAATGCGGGCTTTGACGCCATTGATGTTCCAGGTCGCAATCTGCATTGGCTGATTCCTTTTTGTGACTTTGACGCTTGTCGCACCCGCTCAAGCAACGAAATGCCGATTTTGCCGGGTAAAAACGCTCATTTCCACCGGTTTGTTGTCAAGGCAAGCAGTTTTCTGATTGCGAAACGCAGTTTCAGGGATAATGTCCATTCGTTTTGCATGGCTAAAGCGACAGCAAGAATCGGTTGGCTTCAAACGTTGGGGTTCGTGCAAACGTAACAAATGGGGAGACTATGAATGACTAGCAAACCGCATCCCGTGGACGAGGTGCTTCCAGCACCGAAAATGTTCACTTTGGGACTGCAACACGTACTCGTCATGTATGCGGGTGCCATAGCAGTTCCACTCATCATTGGCCGCGTTCTCAAGCTCGAACCGGAACAGGTAGCTTTCCTGATTTCCGCCGATCTTTTCGTCTGCGGTATCGTATCCATTCTGCAATCGCTGGGCGCGACCCAATGGTTCGGCATCAAGCTTCCTGTCATGATGGGCGTTACATTCGCCTCCGTGGGGCCGATGGTCTCATTCGGTCTTGCGAATCCGGGAACGGAAGGTGCGCGCATGATATTCGGTGCCATTATCGGAGCCGGTATCTTTGGTGTTCTCGTCGCACCAATCGTCAGCCGCATGTTGCGCTTCTTCCCGCCGGTAGTAACGGGCACCATCATTCTGGTGATCGGCGTGACGCTGATGCGCATCGGTATCAACTGGATTTTCGGCCTTCCGGTCGGACCCACTTCACCAAAGCTGGTGAATCCGGAACATGCCGACTGGCTCAAGACCGTGACTGAAATGGCCGGCGCCAATGGTGCTACAGTTCCAGACCAGCCGAAAGGCCTTGGCCTGTCCGCCACGATGAACAATCCGGCCTATGCCCCCGTAAGAAATATCATCCTGTCGCTGGTAGTGCTCGCCACAGTATTGGGCGTGGCCCGCTTTGCAAAGGGCTTCATCGCCAACATCGCCGTTCTTATCGGCATTGTGGTAGGTGGCATTATTGCTGCCGCACTCGGCATGATGAACTTCTCCAAGGTTGCGGCAGCCAGTTGGTTTGCACCAATCATGCCGTTCCATTTCGGCGCGCCGATTTTCGACCCGATCCTGATCGTGACCATGTCACTCGTCATGATCGTCGTCATGATCGAATCAACTGGCATGTTCCTCGCACTGGGCGACATGACCGGCAGGAAGGTAACACAGCCAATGCTGTCAGCAGGTCTGCGCATGGACGGACTTGGAACGATCCTGGGCGGCATTTTCAATACCTTCCCATATACCTCATTCTCGCAGAACGTCGGCCTCGTCGGTGTTACGGGCATTCGTAGCCGCTTCGTCTGCGTGACTGGTGGCGTGATCCTGGTCGTCCTCGGCCTGATCCCGAAAATGGGCGCCTTGGTTGAAGCCCTGCCAACGGTTGTTCTCGGCGGTGCCGGCCTTGTCATGTTCGGCATGGTGGCAGCAACCGGCATTCGCATCCTCTCGGGCGTCGATTTCAAGACCAACCGCAACAACCTCTTCATCGTGGCAGTTGCCCTTGGTTTCGGTCTGATCCCGATGATCGCACCGGACTTCAAGATGTGGTTGCCACATTCAATCCACCCATTGATCGATTCAGGAATCCTGCTCGCTTCAATGGCGGCAGTGCTGTTGAACATCCTGTTCAACGGTGCGTCCGGCAATGCGGATGATGCACGCGAAGCAGCCATGGCGGCGGAAGCCTGATAGGCATCTGCACAATCACAACAAAGGCCCGGGAGCGATCCCGGGCCTTTCGCATTGAATAGTGTCAGAATTTCAAACGGAAAAGCTGGTGCCGCAGCCGCAGCTTGCGACCGCATTCGGATTGCGGATCTGAAACGACTGACCCATCAGGTCATCGACAAAATCCACTTCGGAGCCACTCATATAGGGAACGGAGACAGAATCGATCAGAACCATCGCGCCATCGCCTTCGATGACCATGTCATCGTCCTGGCGGTCATTCGCGACAAGGTCATATTTGTAGGAAAAGCCGGAGCAGCCGCCGCCCTCGACTGAAATCCGCAACGCGTCCTTGCCGGGTTCGCCCGACAGGATTTTCGCAATTCGCTTCAGCGCCGCATCCGTGACCGTGATGCCTGGCGACTTGGTCTGGACGTTCATCACTTTCTCCGTGATCCGCAAACCGGATCCAAATAACCCTGTTTCACCAAATCTATGCCTCAACTGTGGTGCAATCAAGCCACGGCGGTGTGAACGGGTGTTCAAACGGCAACCGGATTGCGCTATGGGAAGTGCAGCACGCATACCAGAGGGCGAATTTCGTGGGCAACAGTAGTATCGACAACCTGATCACGGATGTTTCCTATGGGCGCGACGGCCTCGCACAATTCGCCACCCATCGAAGCGCCAGCCGTGGCCGGCTGTTTTCCGAACCTGAAAGCCCGACCCGCACCCCGTTTCAGCGGGACCGCGACCGCATCATCCATTCAACTGCCTTTCGCCGCCTCAAGCACAAGACGCAGGTCTTCGTCTATCACGAGGGCGATCATTACCGTACCCGGCTGACCCATTCGATCGAGGTGGCACAGATCGCCCGCTCGCTCGCGCGCGCCTTCAGGGTGGATGAAGACCTGGCCGAAGCGCTCGCATTGTCGCACGACTTCGGCCACACGCCTTTCGGTCACACCGGCGAGGATGCGCTCGACGAACTGATGGATCACTGGGGCGGTTTCGACCACAACGCACAATCACTGCGGATCGTCACCAAGCTGGAACGACGCTATGCCGAATTCGATGGTCTCAACCTGAGCTGGGAAACGCTTGAAGGCCTGGTCAAGCACAACGGTCCGTTGGTCGGGCCTGACGGTGAGGGGATCAAGGGTCCGGTTCCCCAGCCAATCCTCGAATTCAACGCACTCTATGACCTCGAACTTGCCAGCCATTCCGGCCTTGAAGCACAATGTGCAGCGATCGCCGACGACATCGCATACAATGCGCATGACCTTGATGACGGGCTGCGCGCCGGGCTGTTCAATCTGGATGACCTCGCGGAAATTCCGCTTGTGGGAGAAATCTTGGGTGCTGTGCGCGAACGCTATCCGCATCTTGATCCAAGCCGCACCACGCATGAAATCGTGCGACGCCAGATCACTGCGATGGTGGAAGATGTGATTCGTGAATCCCACAGGCGGCTCGACCGGATCGATCCGCAAACGGTTGGGGATGTTCGCTCGGCAGGTCTCACGATAGTGAGCTTTTCCGGCGAAATGGCGCGTGCCGAGAAGGCTATCAAGAAGTTTCTTTACAGCCACATGTATCGCGCGCCCTCGGTGATGGCCGTTCGCGCGCAAGCCTCGCAGGTGGTGCGCGATCTTTTCACCGCCTATTTTTCCGGCGAAGCGCAAATGCCCAATGAATGGGGCATTGACTGGCGTTCGACCGCAAGTCGCCTGGAGGAGCCCAAGCGCGCCCGTCTGGTCGCGGACTTCCTGGCAGGGATGACCGATCGTTACGCGATTTCCGAGCATCAACGTTTGTTTGACGAGACACCGGACTTGCGCTAGGCCAACACCGTTTCCCGAACAGATTGCCTGCAATTGAACCACGAGGGCGGCTTTGAGCCGCAAACCGCAATGAATATTTTCGCCCAGTTCGAAGACAAGATCAAAGCAATCGTTGAAAACCTGGTTTCTGACGGACCGGACGCTCCCGATCTGAGCCGCATCACCTTTGAAACACCGCGCGATCCCTCGCATGGCGATCTCGCCACCAATGCTGCCATGGTGCTGGCAAAACAGGTCGGCAGGAACCCGCGCGAACTGGCAACCCGTATCGCAGCCGCCATGGGTGAGGACGCAGATGTGCTTGATGCCTCGGTCGCAGGTCCGGGCTTCATCAACCTGAAATTGTCCAACACATTCTGGCAGTCGCACCTGCACCTGATCCTGGGGGCGGGAGAGCGTTACGGCGCAGGGCTGGTCGGCAACGGCCTCAAGGTCAATGTCGAATATGTGTCTGCAAATCCGACCGGGCCCATGCATGTCGGTCATTGCCGCGGCGCGGTGGTTGGCGACGCGCTCGCCAATCTCCTGGCCTTTGCCGGATACGATGTCACACGCGAATACGTCATCAATGATGCCGGCGTGCAGATCGGAGTGCTGGCCAATTCGGTCTTGCTGCGCTACCGCGAGGCACTGGGTGAGGCAATTGGCGATATTCCAGCCGGTCTTTACCCCGGTGACTATCTGGTGCCGGTTGGACAGGAACTAGCGCAACAATATGGCGAGAAGCTCTTAGCCATGAGCGAGGAAGAGCGCGTCGGCATTGCCGGCGATGCTGCCGTCGACACCATGATGGAACTGATCCGCACCGATCTTCACGCACTCAACGTGCACCATGACGTGTTCTTTTCCGAGCGCACCCTGCATGCCAAACACAACGGTGTTTCGGAAATCGACCGCATGCTTGAACTGATGCGCCAGCGCGGCTTCGTCTATGATGGTCGCCTGCCGCCGCCCAAGGGCGAATTGCCCGAAGACTGGGAAGATCGCGAGCAGACCCTGTTCCGCTCCACCGAGGTTGGCGATGACATGGACCGCCCGCTCGTCAAGTCGGATGGCAGCTACACCTATTTTGCCGCCGACGTTGCCTATTTTCAAAACAAGTTCGACCGCGGCTTCCAGCGCATGGTCTATGTGCTGGGCGCCGACCATGGCGGCTATGTCAAGCGTTTGCGCGCCGTAGCACGGGCCATTGCGGGCAATGAGAGCGTGCTCGACGTGTTGTTGTGCCAATTGGTCAAGCTCTATCGCGATGGCGAACCGGTTCGCATGTCCAAGCGCTCCGGCGACTTTGTAACCCTTCGCGACGTCGTGGACGAGGTTGGCGTTGATGCGGTGCGCTTCATGATGCTTTATCGCAAGCCGGAAGCACCGCTCGATTTCGACTTTGCCAAGGTTACCGAGCAGTCCAAGGACAATCCGGTATTCTACGTCCAATACGCCCACGCGCGTTGCAAGTCTGTCTTGCGCCAGGCAGCGGAAGAACTCGCCGGTATTGATACTTCCGATGTTGCACTGTTGGCGGCGGACCTGTCCTTGCTGATTGATGACGGCGAACTTGCACTTGTCCGCAAGATGGCGGAATATCCGCGTCTGGTTGAGCAGGCCGCGCGCACCGATGAGCCGCACCGGATTGCCTTTTACATGTATGAGCTGGCGTCCGATTTGCACCATCACTGGTCGAGGGGCAAGGAATCCCCGTCGTTACGGTTTGTTAACCAAGAAAATGCGAAACTCACAGTCGCACGATTGGCAATGGTGCGGGCAATTTCAGCAGTAATTTCATCGGGCCTGGCCATAATTGGGGTCTCTGCGCCGGAGGAAATGCGCTAACAGGTCAAATTCCTGTCCGATTTTGCACGCAATTGGCATTCAAGGTCCCGGGCAAGTCTCGGGTGGAAACTGCCTGAGGGGCGTATCGAAGGTAGGACGGGTAGAGCGTAATGACCGAACAAAACAGTCTGGCCCGCAGTTATTCATCGGACATGATGGAAGATGATGATCCGCTGGCAGAATTGGCGCGCATCGTGTCAGGCCAATCTTCCCGGCCAGCACATCAACCACTTGCCGCCAAAGTGACGCATCCGGAACCGGCGCCTGCAATATGGCCGGATGAAGAAGATGTAACTCCACAGGGTTACAATCATGCCGAACCCGTTGACCAGGAAGTGATGCCTGCCTCTGCGCAAGCCCATTCTGCAACTTACGGGCTGAGTGACGATGCCGGATTCGATCTTGAATCGGAATTGATGCGTGAATTGGGTGGCGCTGTTGACCAGCATGATCATTCCACCAACGTCAGTGACATGCTGGCCGAACTTGAAGCGCAATCTCCTGCCGACGAAAATGTGGGCCATGAGGCCGCGTCAGAGCCGGATGTTCTGCCTGATCTCTCGCTTGAAGATCAGTTGATGGCCGAACTCGGCTTTACTGACAACACTGCGCCAGCTCAGCCCCCAATGCAGCCAACTGTTCACCATGTTGGTCAGG
The DNA here is from genome assembly GCA_041397525.1 of Nitratireductor sp. Taxonomy (GTDB): domain Bacteria; phylum Pseudomonadota; class Alphaproteobacteria; order Rhizobiales; family Rhizobiaceae; genus BOKV01. Next base: position 211,438 of record JAWKWL010000004.1, on the reverse strand, counting down.
TTCCGGTTCACCGACAGACCGCAATGGCACAGCCCACCAAGGCGTGGACCCGTGCAACGCCGATTTCTGCAAATCCTGCGCCACATCGCGAGCAGGCGGTTTCCGAGCCGCACTACGACAATGATCCGGGCGGCGATCTCGAAACCGAATTCGCTGAAATATTTTCAGACAAGGCAGCACCGGAAGACAATTATTCCCAGCCTGAACCATCGGCGCCAATGACCGAGCTGGATGATTTTGCCAGCCGTCTGCTGGGGGAGCGGGATTACTCTGATACAGACCAGGATTTTGGTGCGATTGCTGAAGAAGTGCCTCCTGCAGCTGTTCCAGCCGCACAGGATGGCGATGCCTTTGATTTCGATTCCGCATTTGCCGAAGAATTCGCCGATACAAGCTTTGCCCAGACAGCGCCGGTTCCGCCCGCTGCCCCTGTTCGTCAAGGCTTTGCACCGCAGCCAAGGCAGACACCGGTTGCACCTGTACAGCAAAAGGTTGCCAGGCCATTTGAGCCCGAAGAAGCGGGCTTGCCAGATCTCGAAGACGAATTCGCTGCAGTTTTCGAAGACGAATTGAACCTGTCCGACGAAGTGCCGGCCAGGCAAGCCAAGGCACCGGTATGGAAGCGCATTGCCTCGGGTTTTGGATCACGGCGCAATGCCAATGCGGCCGTTGCCCACGAAAAACTCGATGACACGGCCATGGCTGAGGATGCCGTTGACGATAACAACTATTACGATCCCGAACTTGATGAACCGGAAATGCCGCTTGCAGTGCGCAGTCGCTCGAACGGTTTCAGATTTGCGGGGTTTGCCCTTTTCGGCGCACTGGTGCTGGGTCTTGGCGCAGTCAGCTATGGCTATTTCAGCGGGGGTGCACCAACAGGTGAACCGGTAGTGATCAAGGCCGATACTGACCCCGTCAAGGTGAAGCCGTCCGATCCCGGCGGCGCCGAAGTTGCCAACCAGGACAAGGCAGCCTATGAGCGCGTCACAGGCAATTTCGCTGGCGATACCACGCAGGAGAAACTCGTTTCAGGTACAGAGGCTCCCGTTGAAATCGTGAGCGAACCTGAAACAGTGCAAGACGCATCAAACCTTGAAGCAAAGGCAGACGCACGGCTGACACCGCAGGCAGATGAAACAGCGCTTGCACCGGTTGCAGCAGCGCTTGAACCTCGCAAGGTTCGTACCATGGCTGTCCTTCCGGACGGCACCGTGATCGCGCCTTCCGAGACACCGCAGACGACCGATGGTGCTACTTCGGAATTGGCGCTGGCACCCATAGATGGTCCGGTGGAGACCTCAGCCCTTGCTCCTGCAACCCGGAGCCCGGCCGATCAGACCGCTGTTGCCTCCGCGCAACCTGTGGTCAAGGAAGTTGCCCAGGCAACGACACGCTCGGCTGCCAAGTCGCCTGGAACCCGGGTTGCAACTGCCAAGCCGAAGATCGACAGTGATGAGCCGATCAAGATTGCACCAGCGGTGCAACCTGCCGCTGAAAACACCCAGACAGCTTCAGTGCAGCGCAGTGAATGGGCCGTACAGGTCGCCTCGCAGAGATCGGCAGAAGAAGCAAACTCGGCTTATTCGAACCTGAAACGCAAATTCCCCAACATCCTCGACGGCCGCCAGATGGCCGTCCAGCGTGCGGAAATCGAAGGCAAAGGCGTATTCTTCCGGGTGCGCATGCAGGCTGAATCCAAGGAAGAGGCCGTCAATCTTTGCGAGAAACTCAAGGCAGCCGGTGGTAGCTGCTTCGTTACGCGCTAGGACCAGAAAAATTTTTGCATTTGGCGTGATCCCGTGCCGGCTGGTAAAAGCGGTGCATGGGAATCAGTTCGTTCATCGCCGGATGCTCCGGTCTGTCACTTTCCGCCGAGGAAAAGGCGTTCTTCAGGGCTGAAAACCCCTGGGGTTTCATCCTGTTTGCGCGAAATGTTTCCAACCCGGCGCAGGTAAGGGCGCTGGTCGATGAACTGCGCGCTTGTACCGGTCGGGCGGATGCACCGGTCCTGATCGATCAGGAAGGCGGCCGGGTCGCGCGTTTGCGCCCACCAAACTGGCCAGCCTATCCAACAGGGCGTTTTTTGGGTGACATTTACCGCCGCAATGTCGAAGCAGGACTGCGCGCGGCCTGGCTGCAATCCCGTTTGATTGCCTCCGACATCGCCAATCTTGGTATCAATGTCGATTGCCTGCCGGTTCTCGATACGCCAATCGAGGGCGCACATGACGTGATCGGCGACCGAGCTTATTCGTTTCATCCGTTTGAAGTTTCGCAGATGGGTCGTGCAGCTTGTGACGGTCTACTGGCAGGCGGCGTCCTGCCGGTCATCAAGCATATTCCAGGTCATGGTCGTGCCTTTGCAGACAGCCACAAGGAATTGCCGGTGGTTGATTCCCATCCAGCCATTCTGGGCTGCACGGATTTCTATCCCTTCATGCAACTCGCCGACATGCCTCTCGCCATGACCGCGCATGTGGTCTATTCGGGCTTCGATCCGGACCATCCCGCCACCACTTCGCTGCGCATGATTGGTGAGGTCATTCGTGGATGGCTCGGTTTCGAAGGCTTGTTGATGAGCGATGACTTGTCCATGCAGGCGCTTTCTGGGGATTTCTCGCACAGAACGCAATCAAGCTTTGCCGCCGGGTGCGATGTCGTGCTTCATTGCAACGGCGTCATGAACGAGATGCGGGAGATTGCGGCCAACTGTCCGCAACTGGCTGGAAAGCCGCTCTACAGGGCCGAGAAGGCATTGGAGCGGATTGCCGGGGTCGCGCAAGATGTGGATGAGGCGGCACTTCGCGCCGAATTCGCACAACTCTGCAGCCCGGCGATGGCCTGATCCGCCGAAACCGGCCCGTTCCCGGCGCATAACTTGTTTTGAAAAGGGCCTGCGACAGGCCTGCAACGGGAAATGTCTGGTCGTGAACACGACATCGTCTAACAACAACGGCAAGGGACCGGGCGCAAGGCTGGCCGAGGCTGTGCGCGCCTATCCACAGCCCGAATTGCCTTGGGATGGTTCGGACCGCACCAGCAGCGACCCGTCGCTCAATGTTGACGTTGACGGTTTCGAAGGCCCGCTTGATCTGCTTCTGGAACTTGCCCGCCGCCAGAAGGTGGACCTGCATCGCATCTCGATCCTGGCACTCGCCGAGCAATATCTGGCCTTTATCGAGGAAGTCCGCAAACTCCGCATTGAACTTGCCGCGGACTATCTCGTCATGGCCGCCTGGCTTGCCTATCTCAAGTCACGGCTGTTGCTGCCCGAACCTGAGACCGGCTCGGACGAGCCAAGCGGCGAGGAAATGGCCGCCATACTTGCCTTTCGCCTGCAACGCCTTGAGGCAATGCGCGATGCCGGAACGCGTCTGGTCAACCGCAACAGGCTTGGCCGCGATTTCTTTGCGCGCGGCATGCCTGAACAGCTGAACGTGGAAAAACGGCAGGAATTCACTGCAACGCTCTATGACCTGCTGACAGCCTATGCAGCGCTAAGGCAGCGCAAGATCGTTTCGCAGGTTACGATTGCCCGCCGTCAGGTTTGGTCCTTGAAGGACGCCCGTGACATTCTCACGCGGCTGGTTGGGGAGTTGCGCGACTGGACCCCGCTCGACAGTTTCCTCTTCCAGTATCTGCCAGACCCGAAAATGCGCGTGACTGCGCTGGCGAGCGCATTTGCCGCGAGCCTTGAAATGGTTCGCGAGGGCCATCTTTCAATGCGCCAGGAAACCGCATATGCGCCGATTTACCTGCGTGGCGGCAGGCTCGAAGGCAAAGGCAGTGGTGTTTCGGTTGGCGGCACCATTGCAAGAAACGAGGATTGATCAATGTCAGAACCAGGCAAGGCGCGGATTTTGCCCTTTCCACAATCGGGCGGCGGGACCAATATGGCCGAAGGGCAGGGGCCCGAGGCTGACCTGGGCGTTGAACATGGTGGCAAGGCAGTGAGCGAAACCGACAGGCAAGAGCATTTGAGGATGATGGAAGCCATCCTGTTTGCCTCAAGCGAGCCTGTGCCCGAAAAGGTACTGGCACAGCGCCTGCCGGACGGCATCTTGCTAGAATCCCTGCTCGAAGAATTGCGTGCAGCTTATTCCTCTCGCGGCGTCAATCTGGTTCGTATCGGTGCAAACTGGGCGTTTCGCACCGCAGACGATCTTGGTTTCCTGTTGCAAAAGGAGGCAATCGAACCTCGGAAGCTGACGCGTGCGGCCCTCGAAGTGTTGGCGATCATCGGCTATCACCAACCCGTAACACGCGCGGAGATCGAGGAAATCCGCGGAGTTGCCACCTCCAAGGGCACGCTAGATGTGCTTATGGAAGCGGGTTGGGTACGTATGCGCGGTCGCCGCCGTACGCCCGGACGCCCGGTAACCTACGGCACCACGGACGCCTTTCTCGACCATTTCGGGCTTGAGGAAATCCGGGACTTGCCCGGGATGGACGAGTTGCGTGGCGCTGGTCTGCTGCAATCACAATTGCCGTCGAATTTTCGGATTCCAACGCCCGCAGGCAGTGATGATGTCTTCGAGGACGAGGATCCATTGACACCACAAGACCTTGAAGAGCTTGGCCTGCTTGCACCCGGTGGCGGTGACGGTGACGAGGAATAGGCTTGGATCGCAGATGTCGGCACGCATTGCCAATGGCCGTGTGAAACTCTAAACAGCCCGCCATGAACAGCAAGCGTGACAGCAGCGAAAGACGCGCCGCACCCCGCACCGGTTCCCTGGGCGAGACGTCGCCAGGCACTTGGGGGCCGCGCAACACTGCTGGCGTCGCCATTGCGTCGGGCATGCTGTTCGACCGCGTCTCGCACTCGTATGGCACCAATCCGGTCCTGGATGATGTCACGATCCGGGTCGAACCCGGTGAAGTGCTTTGCCTGCTCGGTCCGTCCGGGTCTGGCAAGTCAACTTTGCTGCGCATGGCCGCAGGTCTCGAGCAACCAGCCTCCGGCAGGGTCTGGATTGATCACCGGATAGTGGCAGGCGAGGGCGTTTTCGTTCCGCCTGAAAAGCGCGGTGTCGGGCTCGTTTTCCAGGATTTTGCGCTGTTCCCCCATCTTACCATTCTCGAGAATGTGCTTTTCGGACTTTCCGGCATCGAATCAGGCATTGCGAATGAACAGGCGCGGCACATGCTTTCTCGTGTTGGCGTCGAAGCACTTGCCAGGTCTTATCCGCACCAGTTGTCCGGCGGTGAGCAACAGCGCGTTGCGCTCGCAAGGGCACTTGCACCGCGACCGGGTATCCTGCTGATGGATGAGCCTTTCTCCGGGCTTGATGCCAGGTTGCGCGACAGCGTGCGCGAAGGAACGATAGGCCTGCTGCGCGATACCCGCTCCACGGCGATTGTCGTGACCCATGATCCGGAAGAGGCTTTGCGCGTAGGCGATCACATCGCCTTGATGCGTGACGGACGCCTCGTCCAGTACGGCGCCGGGGAGGAACTCTATCTGAAACCGGCGAGCCTTTTCGCCGCCCGCTTTTTCTCTGAATTGAATGTATTCAACGGCAAGGCATTCGGCGGCGCTTGCGATACTGCTTTCGGCGTTGTGCCTGGAACCAGGTTCGAAGACGGTACAAGGCTCGCTTGCTGCATCCGCCATCAGGATGTGAGGGTCCTGCAATGGAACGCCAAATCAACCGGCAAGAGAGGCCGTGTCGCCCGCCGCCGCTATATCGGTATTGCTGAGTTGCTGGAGATTTTCATCGAGGGCAGCGATGAACCGGTCCGCGCCCGCATTCCCGCGGGCACGCTCGCAGCAGAAACTCGTGATGTCGAGGTCTCGGTCAGTCCGGCAGATGTATTGGTATTTCTGCGTGACTGAACCTGCCTTTGCCGTTCCGCTTTGTCAGAATGACAAATATACGGTCAGGATCGAGTCGGCGATTGCCGAGAATGCGGATGAGAGCCCGTTGTTGGTTTCTGCATCAAAATAGAATTCCGGTTTTGACGCACATGATCTCAGCATGTTCTTGGTGTCATTGTTGACACCCGTGCCGAAGGAGACGGTGTAAACAGTAATGTCAGACGCCTTGGCGTTGTTGCAGGCTTCCTTGGTCCATGTGTCGGTTTTCGCAGCGTCCGTTCCTGTGTGCAGCGGACTGCTTGGAACGTCGGCGGATCGGACATTGACTCCGTCCGTCATCACGATGAGAAACCGCTTTCCGCCATCAGCCTTCATCGTCGCATCGGACTTTGCCTCCGTGTATGGAGCTTGTTTCGACAACGTACGCGTAGCCCAGACAATGCCTGCGGGAATATAGGTGTCGCCGACGGGCACAAGATTGTTGATGGCCGCTTTCAACTTGTTTTTCTTGTCAGTAAGATCAGTAATCTCGCTGGGGCAAATCAGTTCGTTGGGGCCCGGCACACGGACATTGAAATTCTTGTCCTGCAGGTTCAGCGGATAGTTGCGCGAACCAACACAGCCGTTCCAGTAGATCCAGTAGGAGCTCTCTGGAGTGCAGACCTCATATGCCGGACCATATTCGTAGTTGGTGCAGGTTTCGCTAGTAGTGGTGTAAGCTTCCTGCCAATGACCAGGCGTACAGGATGGTCCACTGACCATTACGCCGTCATTGTACTGGGCGGGAGAGCAGGATTCATTCACCCATTGGCGAGGATGGTTCGTTGTGGATGAACTGCAACCCGACTTTGAAAGCAGGTCTCTCGTGGTATGGCAACTTTCAGGCACCACAATTTTTTCGTCCTTGGCATCAAGCCAAGGCTGCCCCATCGATGAACGTCCCACGTTCACATATTGCGCGAACGGGACAATTGAAATCTTGATATCAGCCTTGTTATTGGCGTTGAGAAGTACATCGACGAACTGATTGGCAGCATTCTTGAGGCCCTGGATCTTGCCTCCGGCGCTCATCGAGAAGGTGGTATCCAGCGCCATCGCCACTTCAACGGGGAAATCCGGAACGCGCACCACTGAAGTGGCGGCAAAAGTAAAATTCTTGAAACCCATCAACGGCAGGAAAAAATTCTCGGACAGACCAGTTGCTGTTACAGTGATCGCGTCGTCCTGGCGGGTGATTTCCAAATTTTTGAATCTGGCATCGCTGAAGTGCTTGATTGTCACTTCAAATATGTCCCGACCGTCCTTTTTGGCTTCACCCCACTCCTTGGACCGGTACTTGATTGCTGTTTCCAGCGCTGCAGCATCCGTAGCTTGCTGATACGTGCTCTGGGAACGCGCCATTCGTGAATAGTCAACGGACGCACCGGCAACACCAAAAATGGCGAATGCACAGAAGGCAAAAGTTATTGCGAAATTTCCGGACCTGTCATGGATGAAATCAGTCGCACGCATTCGAGATTTCCAATCAGCAAGTTATCCAGTCGTAGGACTTCATTTTAGGCATTCAATCCGACATGTCTTTACAAACGGTTTTATTGAACGCAGGCCTTTATCGAATTACAAGAATTGGTAAAGGATCGGTTAGCGGAAGCGGCATGCCCGCTGATTTTCCTTGCGTTTTGTCACGCGAAAGCCCATTTGAGCGTCTTGAGGCTGCGGCCCTTGCGATATCCCGTCGAGAAGGGCTAATGTGCGGCAAATCCAAAACCGGCGCTGCAGAGCTGCAATCCGGTATCCACTGGTTTCAGGAGTATTCACATGGGACAGATTGGTATCTGGCAGATCGTTATAATCGCGGTGGTTGTGGTTCTGTTGTTTGGGCGCGGCAAGATTTCCGAACTGATGGGCGATGTCGCCAAGGGCATCAATTCCTTCAAGAAGGGCCTGAAGGACGAAGATACAGCCTCCGCCAAGACCATCGACCAGAAGGCCACTGAAACCGTTTCCACGACCAAGGACCAGTCAACAACCAGTTGATTGGAAGCAGCAGTCCGGCATTGAATGGCCGTGCTGCCAGTTTTGGTTTCGCTTTTCCTTGACGGAGCGCTTCAGTGTTCGATGTCGGCTGGACAGAATTGGTGGTGATCGCCATGGTGGCGATCCTCGTGGTGGGCCCCAAGGATCTGCCTGGAATGTTGCGGACATTCGGCAAGACCGTTTCGCAACTGCGGCGCATGGCGGGCGACTTCCAGAAGCAGTTTGACGACGCATTGAAGGAAGCCGAACTCGACGACGTCAAGAAGATCGCGAGCTCGAAGAGCTTTCAGCCACTCGAAGATGCCCGCAAGTCGATGCTGGATTTCCAGAAGGATGTTAACAAGTCCGTCAAGGAGCTTGAAGACGCACCTGCCGCAAAACCGGCAGCGGAAACCACTGCGAAACCGGAAAAAACGCCTGCTTCCGCACCGGTCGTGGCTGAAAAGGCTGAACCGGCCAAGGAGCCATCTGCGCCGCGCAAGAAGCCTGCCGCCAAGCGCAAGTTGCCTGCTGAACCCGCAGATGGAAGCAACGCATGAGCAAGGACGATATTGACGCCAGCAGCGCGCCGCTGATCGAGCACCTCATCGAGCTTCGCCAACGCCTGTTCTATTCGGTCCTGGCGATATTCGTGCTTTTCATCGTGTGTTACATATTTGCCAACCAGATATTCAATATTCTGGTCGTGCCGTATGAGCGTGCCGCCGGCTCGGACGCCAATCTGAAACTGATCTTTACCGCTCCGCAGGAATTCTTTTTCGTGCAGGTCAAGATCGCGTTTTTCGGAGCGCTTTTCCTCGCTTTTCCGGTGATCGCGACCCAGCTCTACAAGTTCATCGCGCCCGGCCTCTACCGGAATGAGCGCCAGGCCTTTCTGCCATATCTCATTGCAACGCCAGTACTTTTCGTGATGGGCGCTTGCCTGGTCTATTTCATGATCATGCCGCTCGCCATGAACTTCTTCCTGTCGATGCAGCAGGATGGCGGCGACGGCAGGGCAACCATCGAACTCCTGCCGCGTGTCAGCGAATATCTTGGCCTGATCATGACGCTGATCTTTGCATTTGGCATCATGTTCCAGTTGCCGGTAGTCATCACGCTTCTGGCAAAGGCCGGGCTTGTCTCAAGTGACTCGCTGAAAGCCAAACGCAAATATGCAGTCGTTCTCACCTTCATTGCTGCCGCAGTCCTGACTCCGCCTGACCCCATCAGCCAGATCGGTCTTGCGGTTCCAACCCTGCTCCTCTACGAAATCTCCATTCTTTCTGCCCGACTCGTGGAAAAACGGCGGCTGGAAGAGGAGGCCAGGCGCGAAGCCGAGGAAGCAGCACAGGCAACGTCTGCCAAGACAGACGGTACGGATGTGGTTGCTTCCTGACCATTCCCGCCAGCAGGCCGCTTGAAACGTTCCGGGCTGTTACGGCCAATTTCTGCCATTGCCGGCATTGGGGGCAAATCTAATGTTTGACATCAAGTGGATCCGCGATAACGCAGCTGAATTCGATGCAGGCCTTGGCCGTCGTGGCCTCGCGCCACAATCCTCTGCGCTTATCGCCCTCGATGATGAACGCCGTGCAATCATTTCCAAATTGCAGGATGCGCAGACGGCCAGAAATGCCGCATCCAAGGAGATCGGCAAGGCCATGGCCGCGAAGGATGCAGGGCTTGCCGACAAGCTGAAGGCCGAAGTCGCACAAATGAAGGATTTCATCCAGGCAGGTGAACAATCCGAGCGTGAGATTTCTGACCGCTTGACCCGCGCGCTGGAAGTCTTGCCCAACCTGCCGCTCGAGGATGTCCCGCAAGGAAGCGATGAACACGGCAATGTCTTGTACCGTGTCCATGGTGATAAGCCGCAATATGCATTCAAGCCGAAAGAGCATTTCGAAATCGGTGAGGCGCTCGGACTGATGGACTTTGAAGGTGCGGCCAAGCTTTCGGGCGCTCGCTTCACCGTTCTCAGGCGCGATTTGGCGAGACTTGAGCGCGCTCTCGGCCAGTTCATGCTCGACATGCATACCGGCGAACATGGCTATGACGAGATGAGCCCGCCATTGCTGGTCAATGATGCGACAATGTACGGCACGGGCCAGTTGCCGAAATTTGCGGAAGACCTGTTCCGCACATCTGACGGACGCTGGCTCATTCCAACGGCTGAAGTGCCGCTGACCAATCTGGTGCGCGACGAGATCGTTCCCGCTGACCGCTTGCCATTGCGCATGACCGCACTCACGCCATGCTTCCGGTCAGAAGCAGGTTCTGCCGGACGTGATACGCGCGGCATGCTACGTCAACACCAGTTCTGGAAGGTGGAACTGGTCTCGGTGACAGATCGCGAAAGCTCCAACGCGGAACTGGAGCGGATGCTTACCTGCGCCGAAAAGGTGCTGCAGCAATTGGGCCTGCATTACCGCGTCATGACGCTTTGCAGCGGTGACATGGGTTTTGGCGCCCGCAAGACCCATGACATCGAGGTCTGGCTCCCCGGTCAGAACGCCTATCGCGAGATTTCGTCCTGTTCGGTCTGCGGAGATTTCCAGGCCCGCCGCATGAATGCGCGTTATCGCCTCGAAGACGGCAAGTCGCTGGCCCATTGCCATACCCTCAACGGCTCCGGCGTGGCGGTGGGCCGCGCGCTGATAGCCGTTGTGGAAAATGGTCAGAATGAGGACGGCACCGTGACAATTCCGCAAGTTCTTCGTCCCTATATGGGCGGACAGGAAATCATCGGTCGGAAGGGCTGAACCATGCGGATATTGCTGACCAATGATGACGGCGTACACGCGCCTGGCCTTGCCGTCCTTGAGCGGATCGCCCGAAAACTGAGCGATGATGTGTGGATAGTGGCGCCTGAGACCGACCAGTCGGGTCTGGCTCATTCCCTGACGCTGAACGAGCCGTTGCGCCTGCGCAAGATTGGAAGCCAGCACTTTGCCCTGAAGGGAACGCCAACCGATTGCGTCATCATGGGCGTTCGCGAATTGATGGATAGCCCGCCTGATCTACTTCTTTCCGGCGTCAATTCAGGCCAGAATGCCGCCGACGACGTAACCTATTCAGGCACTGTGGCCGGTGCCATGGAAGGTGCACTGCTAGGCATCCGCTCGATTGCACTGTCTCAGGCCTTTACCTTCTCCGACGGCGAGCGCTCGGTGCCATGGCAAACCGCGGAAACTCATGCACCGGAACTGATCGAACGGCTGATGAGCTGCGAAGTTCCGCCGCGAACCCTCATCAATGTCAATTTTCCCAATTGCCAGCCGGATGAGGTGGAAGGCGTGGAAATCACCGGGCAGGGGTCTTACACCCATGGCCTGTACATGGAAAAGCGCCATGACGGTCGCGGCTTTCCCTATTACTGGCTGCGTTTTGGTCGCGACGTGCCGGAGCAGAAACACGGGGCCGACATTGTTGCGCTCGCCAACCGTATGATCTCGGTTACTCCGCTCAAACTCGATCTGACCCATGAGGCGTTCCGGAGCGAGCTGGCCGCCAAATTCGGACGTTGACGGCGATGCAACAGGGCGGCAGGTGACGCGGCGATGAAGGGCAGGCGGGAAGCGATAGCGGGAATGTTGCTTCGCCTGCGTGCGATTGGTTTGCCGTTGGAATTGATGAGGGCGCTCGAAGCCGTACCGCGCCAGAATTTCGTTCCGATCCTGCATCTGGACGAAAGCTACGGCACCGGTCAGTTGCCGATCGAATGCGGCCAGACCATGCCGTCGCCGGACCAGATAGCCAGGACGCTACGCGAGCTTGACGTGGCTCCAAATCATCGAATCCTCGAGATCGGGACCGGCACCGGCTACCAGGCGGCCCTGCTTGGACAATTGGGTTCCAAGGTTGTCAGCCTTGAGCGCTATCGCACTCTGGTGGACAAGGCGTTGCAGCGATTGGCCGCGCTAGGTGTCGAAAATGTCAATGTGACGCTCGCGGATGGTGAGAAAGGCCTTCCCGATCAGCTCTTTGACCGCATTGTAGTGAATTTTGCCTATCAGGAAATTCCGCGCTTCTTTCTGGACCAGTTGACATCGGGCGGAATAGTCATTGCGCCGGTAGGTCCCGCAGATGACCGCCAGAAACTGATGAAGCTCGTCAAGGTCGGCTCCCGTTTTGAGGCAAGCAACCTGTTTGACGTGCGGATGCAGCCTTCCATTGCCGGCATTTCGCAGGCAATCTGACAAAACTCTCCGGAAAATCCGGATTCGCATTTGTTTTGAATAATTTCGCTCGGCTTAACCGACCAGTAAGATTAACGGGCTTTAATGATCCGCGTAGTTTCCGAGTAATGCGGGTTGAGTGTATGTGTTCCCTGTCTTTTCGAAATCGTGTCCGCCTGTCCCGTCAGGCTGCCGCCCTTGCCTTGGTCTCGGGTCTGGCCGCCGGTTGTAGTTCGGATTTTACGCGTTTCAATTCAGACCTTTACAGTTCCGCGGTGCCGGGTCCCTCGTCATCATCCAATCTGGCCCAGGCGCCGGCAGGTGTTGATCCGACGACGACTGCCTCAATCCAGCCCTATGGTTCCGGAGCGCGGCTGAATGCGCCATATCCGGCATCTGATGTACAGGCCCGTCCTGTCACTCCTGATCATGCAGGTTACCAGCCGCAGGTTCCCGCATACCAGACGTCGCCAACCAATTTGCAGCCAGCCTACAAGCAACAGCAGGCCTATACCGCGCCATCGCAGCCGCAAACCTATGCAGCGGCACGCCAAACCTACCAGTCTTCATCTTCATCGGGCTCGACAATCCAGCGCACCGAGCTTGCAAAGCCAGCTTTGGCGGCACCAACCGCGCCCCGCCAGCCGACCGTCGACCCTGTGACTACCTCCTCCGTACGCCCCGCATCCAATCCGCCTCTGCGGGCACCAGCGCCAACACCAACCTTGGCGCAAACGCCAACGCAAGTGCAGCCTCAGCAGGTCGCTTCCAACATTCCCAATGCCACCACCGATCGTGGCTGGTCCAATGCCGGCGGTACTGCCGTGACGTTGCAGCAGGGAGAAACGCTGTACAACCTGTCAAAGCGTTATGGCGTTCCGGTCAACGCGATCATGAAGGCAAACAACATCACCGATGCCGGCCAGGTCCAGGCCGGACAGCGCGTCGTGATCCCGACCTATGTCTATAATTCACAGGCGCCGGTCTCCGCGCCAGACGCCAATCCGCAGACTGCAACTGCATCGAGCTCGCGTGGCTCACTTTACGATCCGCGTGGTGCGGTACCCGTTCCTACCACAAAGCCGCAACAAATGGCTGGCGTAGCGCCTTCGGGAACGAGCAATGAGAAAGTCGATCCGCGATATGTGCCGCAACGCCGTGCCCAGCCGCCGGCCGCCGATCACAATGTGCCTGATTATTCGATCACCACCGGTTCTGTTGCAAAGCCCGTGGCTGCGCCGCAATCCGGCTACACAGTCGTGAGCGGAGACACGCTTTCGCGCATTGCCTCGCGCCACAAGGTCAGCGTTTCGGCGCTGATGCAGGCCAACGGGTTGAGCAACTCCAACATCCGGCTCGGCCAGAAGCTCGTCATTCCGGCAACAGGCGCAGCCGTTGTCGCATCTTCTGCGCAAGCGCCGGCTGGCGTTGACCCCATCGTCACCGGCTCTGCAAAGCCGGTAAATCCCGACGGACCCAAGCCCTATGTTAAGCCGACCAGCAATGCGACTGGTGACAAGGTGGCGTCCAACGATACCGCTGCACCGGCACGTAGTGGTATTGACGAATTCCGCTGGCCGGTGACCGGGCGTGTCATCTCCGGCTTTGGTGACAAGATTGGCTCCAACCGCAATGACGGTATCGACATTTCGGTACCCGAAGGAACTGCCGTCAAGGCCGCCGAGAACGGTGTTGTCGTCTATGCTGGCAGTGAACTCGAAGGTTTCGGCAATCTGGTGCTGATCCGCCACTCCGGTGGGTGGATGTCAGCTTACGCACATAACAAGTCCATCGAGGTAGCGCGCGGTGCGGAAGTCCGTCGCGGTGAGGTTGTTGCCCGCTCAGGCAGGACCGGCAATGCCGACATGCCGAAGCTGCATTTCGAATTGCGTAAGAATTCGACGCCGGTCGATCCGATCAAATATCTCGACTGACCGGTTCAGTTTCCAACAAGACCAAGAAAAGACCTCCAGTGAACTGGCCTGCCAAATTGGCGGGCCTTTTCTGGTTATATCGAGCGTCCAAGCCGACCGGCAAGATCCTGCACATATTGCCAGGCGACACGGCCGGAGCGGCTGCCGCGCGTGGTGGCCCATTCAAGCGCCTCCGCACGCAAACTGTCGCGGTCCCGTAACAGCCCGTAATGCTCGGCGTAGCCGAATATCATGTCGAGATATTCATCCTGGCTGCATTTGTGGAAGCCGAGCCACAGACCGAACCGGTCGGACAGGGAAACCTTCTCCTCGACTGCCTCAGCCGGATTGATTGCGGTTGAGCGTTCATTCTCGATCATGTCGCGCGGCAACAGGTGACGCCGGTTTGAGGTTGCATAAAACACAACATTGTCAGGGCGGCCTTCAACGCCCCCGTCAAGTGCTGCCTTGAGCGACTTGTAGGATGTGTCATCGGTGTCGAAGGAAAGATCATCGCAGAACAGGATCACCCGCTCCTCCCGGTCGCGGATACGGTTCAGCAGCACCGGCAGCGAATCAATGTCTTCGCGGTGGATTTCGATGAGCTTCAGCGGGTACCTGGCACCCGATGCATTTACCGAGGCATGAACCGCCTTGACCAGCGAGGATTTTCCCATGCCGCGAGCACCCCACAACAAGGCATTGTTGGCCGCAACGCCGTTGGCAAATCTGGTGGTGTTTTCCTCGAGAATTTCACGCACGCGGTCAATGCCCTTGAGCAAAGGCAGGTCAACCCGGTTTACCCTGGCTACCGGTTGCAACCATGCGCCATCTGCATGCCAGACAAAGGCCTCCGCCTCGTCCAGCTTTGTGTCAGGCATTTGCGCAGGCACAGCTCGTGCCACCAGCGCCAGCAAGATGTCAAGCTTGGCATTGAGTTCACGCAACAAGTCATCTGCCAATGTGTTTCTCCGCCTTGCTATTGTTCATGTCTTTTCGCCGCGATGTGAGCCCGGCGAGGGGTAGCACGCCATGATGAGCACGAAAAGCCGGAGCACGGCATTGAAATGAGTTTGATCACGCATATCTCCGCGTTTGCATTTGCCTTGCGGATGGCTATATTCCGCCCGCTCCGGAACGTGCTCGACTTTGCAATACCGGGAATGGCCGAGGCGGTTTGCCCGGCACACAAAAACTCGACAAGGAGAAGAGGCCCATGACCGGAAGCGGCTCAACCGAAATGCTTATGAGCATTTTGCCATTCATCCTGATCTTCGTGATCATGTATTTCCTGATTATCCGTCCGCAGCGCCAGCAATTGAAGCAGCGCGAGGCAATGCTTGCAGCCATTCGCCGCAATGACACCATCATCACCGGTGGCGGTGTTGTCGGCAAGGTCACGAAGGTGATCGACGACAACGAACTCGAAGTGGAAATCGCTGCAAACACCAAGGTTCGTGTCTTGCGCTCGATGGTTGCCGATGTCCGGGTCAAGGGCGAACCAGTGAAATAAACCTGCCAATGGCCGCGCGTTTCATGCCATGAGGGGCACTGCGCGGCGCTTGAGGCAAATCCGGCCCGAAAGGCTATTCCATGCTGTATTTTTCCCGTTGGCAGATTGTTGCAATCCTCGGTGTCATTCTTGCCGGCTTTCTCTATGCCGCTCCCAACCTTTTGGGCGAGAGCCAGCGCGCGGCGCTTCCTTCCTGGGGGCCGAAAAATGCGATGACGCTGGGTCTGGACCTTCAGGGTGGCTCGCACCTGCTGATGAAGGTCGACCGGGAAAACCTGCAGGCAGAAAAACTCAATACGCTGGAAGACGACATCCGCCGCATATTGCGTGAGGAGAAGATTGGCTACCGGTTTTCAAAAAGTGGCGACGACGGCATCAATGTGACACTGCGCGATGCCGGTGACCTTCCCAATGCGAAAACGAAGCTGGAACCACTGACCCGGCCGGTTACTGCAGGCTTGTTCGGACAGGCCAATGTCAGCGAGGTGGAAATCAGCGAACCCTCGGACGGCGTGCTGCGACTGACCCTGACGCCGCAGGGTATCGACAATGCGGTTTCCCATGCAGTCACGCAGTCAATCGAGGTCATAACCAAGCGTATCAATGGCCTTGGCACATCCGAACCGATCGTTCAACGCCAGGGATCGGATCGTGTCCTGGTGCAATATCCGGGGCTGCAAGACCCGCAGAAGCTGAAGGATATCATCGGCACAGTTGCCAAGCTGACCTTTCACCTCGTTTCGAGCGAGATGAGCGCGCAGGATGCGCTCGCCGGTCGTCCACCTGCTGGTACCGAGATCAAATATGAGGTGGATGGAGAGCGCCAGACGCCTTATCTCATTGAATCGCGTGCCATGGTCGATGGCGAGAACCTGACCGACGCCCAGGCTGGCTTTGATCAGCGCACCAATGAGCCGATCATCACCTTCCGTTTCGACACCAAGGGTGCTACCCGCTTTTGCCAGGTGTCATCGGCCAATGTCGGTCGTCCGTTTGCCATCGTCCTCGACAAGAATGTCATTTCCGCACCCGTCATCCGCGATGCGATCTGCGGTGGCTCGGGCCAGATTTCCGGGAACTTCACCGTGGAAAGCGCCAACCAGCTTGCGGTACAGCTGCGTGCCGGCGCATTGCCTGCCAAGCTTGACTTCATCGAGGAGCGCACGGTGGGTGCGGGTCTTGGTGCCGATGCGATTGCGGCAGGCCAGCTCGCTTCCATTGTCGGTGCTTTGCTCGTCGTCGGCTTCATGTTCATCGCCTACGGCTTTCTCGGTCTCATTGCCAATATTGCACTGATCGCCAACGTGGCGCTGATCATTGCGGCACTTTCAATCCTGGGCGCAACACTGACATTGCCGGGCATTGCCGGTATCGTTCTTACCATGGGCATGGCGGTCGATTCCAACGTCCTGATCTATGAGCGTATCCGCGAGGAGCGCAAGAATGGCCGCAACCTGATCCAGTCCTTTGATGCCGGCTTCAAACAGGCGCTGGCCACCATTGTTGACGCCAACATCACAACGCTTATCGCTGCCGTCATCCTGTTCTATCTCGGTTCCGGCCCGGTCCGCGGCTTTGCCGTCACACTCGCAATCGGTGTCGTGACAACCGTCTTCACCGCTTACACCTTTACCCGGCTGATGGTTTCACTTTGGGTGCGCTATCGTCGCCCAACCAAGCTGCCAGAGCGCCTGTGGGGCGTGATTCCAGAAGACACCAAAATTCGCTTCATGCGCAACCGCATCTTTGCTTTCCCGTTGAGCGCGATTGCCGGCATTCTCTCGGTCGTGTTGTTCTTCGCGGTGAGCCTCAATTACGGCATTGACTTCAAGGGCGGTACGCTGGTCGAATTGCAGGCGAAATCGGGTACAGCCGATATCGGTGGCATTCGCTCAACACTTGGCGATCTCAATGTCGGTGAAGTGCAGGTGCAGGAATATGGCAATCCGGCGGAAGCGCTCGTACGCGTCGAGAGCCAGAACCTCGGAGACAGCGCCGAGCAGAGCACCGAAGCAAAGATCCGCCTGGCGCTGAGCGACGACTATGAATTCCGCCGCGTTGAAGTGGTCGGGCCGACGGTTTCCGGCGAATTGGCGCAGGCTGGTACCATCGCCGTCATATCCGCCTTGCTGGCGATCATGGTCTATATCTGGCTCCGCTTCGAATGGCAGTTTGCGCTTGGCGCTGCCATTGCCACATTGCATGACGTGATCCTGACCATCGGCATGTTTGCTGTCCTGCAACTGGATTTCTCGCTACCTTCCATCGCAGCGATCCTGACCATTGTGGGCTACTCGCTGAACGATACGGTTGTCGTGTATGACCGCGTTCGCGAGAATCTTCGCAAATACAAGAAGATGCCTATCCCCCAACTACTTGATCTGTCGATCAATCAGATGCTGTCGCGAACGATCCTCACATCCGGCACTACCTTGCTGGCGTTGTTTGCGCTGTATTTCCTGGGTGGTGAAGTGCTGTCGTCCTTCACCTTTGCCATGATCTTCGGCATTGTCGTTGGCACATATTCCTCGATCTTCGTCGCGGCACCGGTGCTGATCTTGTTCAAGCTTCGGCCCGGACAGGTTGGAACGCCGGAAACCGAGGCCAGCGAGGTCGAAGTCAGTGGGGCAAACGGTGCCTGAGCAAACCGGGTTTGCCGGAATGGAAATGCGCCCGGCACATTTTCCCGGGCGCGCTCCCGTTGATGCCTATGGCGACGGCGGGTTTCGCTTCGCCGAAATGAGCCACAAGGGCTCAATGCTGTTCCTGCCAAGCGGGATTTATGCCTGGAATGTCAGTGCCGAGAAGGTTCTCGAAGTCGATGCCTATGATGCGGTGTTCCGGGAAGCTGATGCGATCGAGGTGCTGCTGATTGGCACTGGAGCTGACTTGCGACCGATCCCGGCCAGATTGCGGGAGGTATTCCGCGAAAACCGTATCTCCGCCGATTCGATGAGTACAGGTGCCGCCGTCCGTACCTTCAACGTGCTGCTGGCCGAGGGCAGGGCGGTTGCTGCCGCTTTCCTTGCCGTATGAGTGCTGATCCGTTCAGCCATTGCCGCGCCGTGTTGCGCGAGGCTGACTACGACCGCTACGGCTCGCTTTCGTTCCTGCCGGGCGAGGCTGCGAATGCCGCTGCTGCGCTGTTTGCCTTTGATGTCGGGATTTCACGTATTCCGTTTCTGGTTTCAGACCCTGCACCGGGCGAAATTAGGCTGCAATGGTGGCGCGAGGTCATTGGCGGCGAGCGCGAAAGCGGCGGCAATCCGGTCGCCGAAGCGCTGTTGCAGGCAATCCAAACACATCAATGGCCCGTGCAGACATTCGAACGCTATCTCGATGCGCGTGTCGCCGATCTCTATCACGATCCAATGCCCGACCGCTTGTCGTTTGAGGGCCATGCCGGTGATACTGCATCATCACTGTTGGCCTTGCTGGCAATGGCAACGCATGCGGGACAGGGCAGTGACCTGCATGATGCCTGCGGACATGCCGGTATCAGTTTCACGGTGGCCCGTTGTCTTCAGGCATTGGCGCGCGACAGGCAGCGCCAGCGGGTCATGATACCTGTCGATATTCTGGCGGCAACCGGGCTTGATGCAGCGACATTTCTGGCAGGCGAACCGGACCAGCGCCATAACTCCGCCATTGAAGCCTTTGCGGCGTTCGGAGCCGATCATTTTGCCAAGGCGGGCAATGCTTCGCGCCGCATCGACCCTGCCGGACGACTGTCCCTGCTATCGGCGGCCCCGTCAGCGCGGCTGCTGGCCAAGGCGATGCGAAATCCGCAGGCGGCATTGTCGGGCACGCTTCACCAGTCTCCGCTAGCCAGCTTGTGGCAGATGTGGCGCGCCAGCAGGAGCAATAACGGCATTTGACTTCCGCGCTCTTGTGTCAGCTTTGACGTAAAGGTAAAAGACGCAATGCCCTTGACCATACTTGTCCCGATGATCCTGGTTGGCCTCGCGCTTGTCGCAGTTGCAATACACCTGCTTGGGCTGTCGAAGGATGTTTTCATATCCACGATTTCTGACGCGATCCGTCTCCTGGAAACTGATTTTCCCGACGCCATTGTCGAAGAAGCCATACTCGCCAGCAATGGCAAGGCCGCGATCCTCAAGCTTGAAGATGGCAGCGCCGGTCTGGTCGAGGCCATGGGCGACCGTTATGTTACCCGGGTTGTCGCTCGCAACGATGTCCGCCAGGTGGAGCGCAAGGGCGATTGCGAGCTTGTCCTGCGCCTCGCTGATTTCACATTGCCGCGCCTGATCTTGAATTTTACCGAACCCAAGGCTGCGCTCAAGGCCGCCACATGGCTTACAGGAAACCAAAATGCCTGATTTTCCCGCCGTCACTCAGCTTGCAATTCCCTTCTTCATCATCGCGATCCTGGTCGAGATGCTGGCGGTGAAATTCGGTTGGGGCAAGGGCGAGTTCGAGATGAAGGACACCTTTGCAAGCCTGGCCATGGGCGTTGGCAATGTGGTCATGGGTATTGTGTTCGGATTCATTTCCTACGGAATTCTGATCTGGTTCTGGCAGTTCCGCTTCTTTGATCTCGGATTCCACTGGTGGGTGGGATTGATTGCCTTCCTGCTCGATGATTTGCGCTACTACTGGTATCACCGCTTCGCCCACACGATCCGCTGGTTCTGGGCCGAGCACGTGAACCATCATTCAAGCCAGCACTACAATCTGTCGACGGCGCTGCGCCAGAGCTGGACCGGGCATTTCACCGGTGCGGTCATGCTGTCCGTGCCTTTGGTGCTGCTCGGTTTCCACCCCGCCTTCACCGCTTTCGTCTATGGTTTCAACCTCGTCTACCAGTTCTGGATTCACACCGAGGCAATTGACAAGATGCCACGCTGGTTCGAGGCGGTGATGAATACGCCTAGCCACCACCGTGTCCATCATGCCACCAATCCGCGCTATCTCGACGCCAACTATGCCGGTACGCTGATCATCTGGGACCGGATGTTCGGAACCTTCGTGCCGGAACTTGCCGAAGACCCGCCACGCTACGGTATTGTTCGTAATATTGGCACGTTCAATCCGTTCAAGGTCGCACTGCATGAATGGGTGGCGATGGCCCGCGATGCCTCTCAATCGGGCCTGTCATTGTCACAACGGCTCAAATACCTGCTCATGCCGCCCGGCTGGAGCCATGACGGCAGCCGCAAGACATCGTCCGTACTGAAGGCGGATTTCGTGCGACGCAATCCAGGTGAGGCCGGAAAGCCGGGCCTTGCGGTCACTGTTGGTGAACGGGGCCGGGTTCCGGCAGAATGACTGCTGACGAGATCATCGGCGCCCTTGGCCTGCAACCGCATCCCGAGGGCGGGCACTACGCTGAAACCTTCCGTGATTCCGCGACTAACGGGGGAAGGGCTGCGAGCACCGCCATCTACTACCTGCTTCGCGCCGGCGAACGTTCGCACTGGCACCGTGTCGATGCAGCCGAGGTCTGGCACTACCATGCAGGCGCGCCGCTGGAATTGAGGATCGCCAAAACCGGCAGTGCGGTTGCAACGCATGTGCTGGGAATGAATCTCACGGCCGGTGAACGCCCGCAAATAGTAGTGCCTGCTCATGCCTGGCAGGCAGCGGTGAGCCTTGGCGACTGGACGCTGGTCAGTTGCACCGTGGCGCCCGGTTTCGAATTCTCCGGCTTCGAAATGGCGCCACCCGGCTTCGAGCCGTAGGGTCATCCTGCCATCAGGTCGGTAAAGTCAGCTTCCTGTTTGGCGATCTTGGACTGGATCGCCTTCATCATGTCTTCTGGACGAAGCATACCCGCATTCCATGTGGCAATCTGCTCCAGACTTTCGCTGACCGGGTGATCGCGGGAATAGTCCACCGCCTTCTTGATGCCGGAAATGGCCAGCGGGGACTTTGTGGCTATGGCCTGTGCCATTGCGAACGCAGCATCAAGCACTGCCTGCCGGTCAGCATGAACCGAATTCACGAAGCCCCATGCGAGTGCTTCTTTCGCGCTGAAGCGGCGACCGGTATAGGCCAGTTCCTTGACGATGCCCGGAGCCACCAGTTTCGGCAGGCGTTGCAGGGTGCCGACATCGGCGGCCATGCCGATATTGATTTCCTCTATGGAAAAGAACGCATCCTCGCTCGCAAGCCGCAGGTCGCATGCGCTGGTCATGTCGATGCCTGCACCAACACAGGCACCATGGATCGCGGCGATAACGGGAAAGCGTGCTTGTTCCAGCGCGTTGAACGTGTCCTGCAGTTTGAGGATAAGCCCGCGCATTGCATAGGCTGCGCGACCGGCTTCATTTGTCGTCAGCTTCGCAATATCATTGAAACTCGCAAGGTCCATGCCACCGGTGAAATGCTTGCCATTGCCGGATATGACTAGAACGCGCACGCTCATGTCTGTCTCGATCTCTCTTACCAACCTGGGCAGGTCTGCCCAGAAATCCGGTGTCATGCCATTTGCCTTGTCGGGCCGGTTCATCGCGACATGCGCCACCGCGCCGCTTATGGTGGTTTCGAAGAAAGTCGATTGAAGGGTCATTCCGCCGCCTCCGAGAATTTCTGTGCGTCCACCCATGCCCCGAAATCAGCCAGGGCCCTCGCACTCATGGCGCGTTTCTTGGCCAGCGTCTTTTCCTTGCCCTTGAGCCGCTTTCCGTCCGGGCCACGTTCGATTTCGATGGGCGGCATGAGGCCGAAATTGATGTTCATCGGCTGGAAAGAGCGCTTGGAACGCTCATTGCTTTCGCCATCCTCGTCATAGGAAACATGGCCGGTGGTAATATGGTTTGCCAGCGCTCCCATGGCGGTCGTTTCCGGCGGAACACTGAGTGGCACGCCAAGCAGTTCAGCCGCGGCCAGCCTGCCCGTAAGCAAGCCCATGGCTGCCGATTCCACATAGCCTTCGCAACCGGTGATCTGGCCGGAAAAGCGCAGGCCCGGACGCGATTTCAATTGCAGGCTCTGGTCCAGCAATTTCGGTGAATTGATATAGGTGTTGCGATGCAAACCGCCGAGACGCGCAAATTCGGCATTCTCCAACCCCGGTATCATGCGGAAAATCCGGGTCTGTGCACCGTGCTTCAGCTTGGTCTGGAAGCCAACCATGTTGTAGAGCGTGCCCAGCGCATTGTCCTGGCGCAATTGCACGACGGCATAAGGCTTGACCTCGCGATTATGCGCATTGGTCAGGCCCATGGGCTTCATCGGGCCATGGCGCAGCGTTTCGCGGCCGCGTTCGGCCATTACCTCAATTGGCAGGCAGCCATCGAAATAGGGAACATTCTCCCAGTCCTTGAACTCGGCCTTTTCGCCTTCATTGAGCGCATCGACAAAGGCCTCATATTGCGCCTGGTCCATCGGGCAATTGATGTAGTCCTTGCCTGTTCCACCGGGCCCGACCTTGTCATACCGGCTCTGAAACCAGGCAGTATCAAGATCGATGCTGTCGAAATGCACGATTGGCGCAATGGCATCGAAGAAGGACAGCGAATCCTCGCCCGTCTCAGCCGCAATCGCCTCTGCAAGCGAAGGCGCTGTCAGCGGGCCGGTGGCGATGATCACCTGTTCCCAGTCCGCAGGCGGCAGGCCTGTGACTTCCTCGCGAATGATTTCAATCAGTGGATGGGCTTCAATCGCTGCTGTCACGGCTTCCGAAAATCCGTCGCGATCGACGGCAAGGGCTCCACCTGCGGGCACCTGGTTGGCGTCTCCCTTGGCCATGATCAGCGAAGTGGCAAGCCGCATCTCCGCATGCAAAACCCCAACGGCATTGGTCTCGGCATCATCGGAACGGAACGAATTGGAACAGACGAGTTCAGCAAGACCTTCGCCCTTGTGCGCCGCGGTGCCGCGCACGGGCCGCATTTCATGCAGAACCACGTGAACGCCCATGCTGGCTGCCTGCCACGCCGCTTCCGAGCCCGCAAGCCCGCCGCCAATAATGTGAAGTGTCTTGCTTTTCATGGGCCGGGAATAGACCGAATTGCCGGTTTCGGCAATGTGGGAAGCCCAAAACAAAACACCCGCCGACCCCGGTTTGCGGGATGGGCGGGCGGTTTTGGCAGTATCCGGTATTGGGAGGAGGGAGCCGGACCTGCGAACCTGAATGCCAAGGGAGGGGAAAGGCAGACAGGTATAGGGGTCAGGAAGCCTCAGCTTCCGGTATTCGATGTCAGCGGGCGCGGCGTGCGACGTACGGGATGTCCGAACGGCTGATGCCGAGATCGGTCAGTTCGCGGGTCGAGAGCGAGCTCAGTTCGCGAACGGTGCGACGGTAGGAGCGCCAGTCATTGAATTTGCCGATGATGTTCATTTTCTCATTCCTCGTGTGGACTTGTTGCGAATTTAGTTCCGGCCCGCGTTATCGCCAGTGCCGTGTTACAAACGACATATAGGCTTGTTTTCAGAAACCGGAAGTGGGTCTACTGCATGGCAGCAATGCGTATTGTGCAATGCAGCATGGCATAATTCAGGCGATTTTGGAGATCGCGGTCGCAATTCGTTAACAAATTGATTCGATTGCGGAAATGGTGTGGTGGCCTTCTCCTGTCTTGGGCGTCGGAACTCTCAGGAGCAATATGTGTCCAATCGCAATTGGCACAATCACGGCTTGGCAGAAAATTGAAGCAGGAAGTTCGGCCGCAGCGCAAAACGCCTTCGCTTTCAGGTTGCGGGGCGCGCCCCGAACGGTCATGATCTGACCTCCACCGACAAGTTGCTGAAGGCAGCGGGCATGAGGATCATGGGAGGCGGGTATGTGGGGTGAAAAAATAAAGTCAATAATTGGACCCCTTCCGAATTTGATAGATTGGGAGTTAGAGGGGTACTCCAAAATATCTAATTATGGGGTCGCATTTCCATTATTGTATTCTATTATAATCCCATATTTTATATATTATATAATATTTGCTGAAAGATATTATTATGGGTCAATAATTATTTCTATATTTCCTTTTATTGAGAGCAGGTTAATTTTCTATACCAATTTTGTTAACGAGGAGTCATATGCAGCCTATGTAGCGGTGGTTATATCTGGTATCATTTTTGTTCCAATATATTCAATTATTTTCGCGGTGATTAATATTTGTTTTTATGAAATACCCAGATTTCAGAAATTTCTAAATACTGGTATAAAAGTATGATATTTGTATGAATTCCTTTATTGCTTTGCTTGTATGCATTTTTTGTAGATGTTAATCAAAATTACAGCCCGTCGCACCCAGGAACCAATCGCTATTTTTTTGGCCTGTGTTTCCATTTCTGGCTGCTTTTCCTCTAGTAACTTTTTCAACTGCAATTTCAATCACAATATTATACATATATAAAATTATATTTAGAATATTAAATTTGCACAGAAGCTGAATACGAAGGAATGAACAGACGGGGGATTACCTATGGCAAATGAAGGTAGCTTGTCGTCGGAAGCGTCCATGGGACTGACTGCAGTGAATTCACTGCAATACTCAATCGTTTCGATTTATGGGGGTTTCAGGTCTGTCGCCAAATGGGGTGGAGCCATAACATCTACGGTCCTGGGAACAGTCGATGTAATCGGTGAAATACAGCATGGCAGTGAAGCGCAAGATTTGCCTCAGGGATTTGTCTTCCGGCAATTGATCGACATGATCGTTCCGGGCAATTCAGTGAGGGATGGAGGCAGTCATCAGGTCCGGGACGGCGATTTGACGCTGACCAAGGGCCAGGAATTCGGCACGGAAATCGGCACTGCCCGGCTGGTGACGGCGGAGGGCGATGTCGTGACTGCTGAGGCTGTCTCACAAAGGATTGCGACATGACAAGGAGTAGTCGATGACGAATGGAGAAAGCTTCAATGAGCTGATTCGAGCAAATGCAGCTGCGCCCAGCGATGAAACGGAGGAGTACCGACGCTTCAACAATCAATTTTCGATGATAACAATGAATTTCATGATCGCATGCGCATATCTGGCTTCGTTTATTCTGTACGATGAAGTCGCGGCAAGCAAAATACTCTCTTATTTTCCGCTTTTAAATGAAAGGTCATCCTTCCTGCTGGACGGGGATATTTCGTCATACATGTCTTTTGCTGCTACGGTCGGAAGTATTTTTGTTGTAGCTCCTCTAACCATTGCCATATTTGCACGTGGCTATTGGATCACGGTCGTAGTCCCTCGCAAGTGCAGGCGAGTTTACTCCAGCGACCTTCCTTTCCATGGCATTCAGTTTTTTAGTGTCAAGCATCCTGGTAGCCATAGCCTTTATTCACGTTCCCACAACTTATGATCCGCGCTGGCCTGGATTCGCTTCTATTCTCTTCTGGCCGTTGTTCCCTGCCCTTGGCGCGTTTGCGGTTTGGATGTTCAGTATGGTGCTTTTTTCGGTGTTCGTTGGGCTCGCCAAAGCGGCGACGCAATATGGAGGAACAAAGTCTGACGAAGTTAATTCCAGCAGAACTGGCACAAGTTCGACCTATCCCAATTACGGATTGTCGGTGCCTGCTTCTTTGGCAATCAATACCGTTGTCACAGGGCATTTGCTCAAGGCAGCGGGCATGAAACTGTTGGTGTAGATTTGTTGGCAGCCATCACGAACCGCCATTGCTTTGGGTCATAAGGGTGTTTTGCAGCCACTGAACTTGAAGAAACTCGATAACCTTTGTATTTCAGTCAAATATTTCAATTGGCGAGTGGCATGGACCATGTATTCAAAAAGCACTTGTTGATTTAAGAAACCAGGAGTATTTTAGCCAACTAAGGGCGTGCAGAGAAACGGATCAGCAGAATTTTGGGAGGCATGTATGAGAAAATATTCAGGAAATCAGTTGCTTGCCATCATTATATGTCTTTTGGCTGTTATGGCTGCCGGTGGCGCTTCAGCCGAATCACAGAAGCATATTCTGGTAGGCACACTTGAACCGACAGAAGGTTGGTCAGACGACAAGCAAGTAGCCATAAAACTCAATACCAGAACCGGTCAGCTGACTACATGTGGTGTTGTCACCGGAATTTGTTCGAATGTTTCAGACTCTGAGATAGACAAGGAAGGTCAAACTTCCGGACGATTCGTTTCACCCAGCTTTGCCCCGCCGCCCAAGGGTTGGCTTCATCCTGCTGATGTTAAGGTAGTGACCTACATCGACAGTTGGACTTCGAACATCATTATTTGCGGGCCGATAAGTGGTGGCTGCAAAAGGATCGGGGATACCGTTCCCGTTGCTGACTCGATTACCTGCAAGATTTCCGTGAAAATGATCACTGGGACAGACAGCAGGATTGTTGTTGGTCCTATATTTGTTGACGGAAATGGAAGGCTGGGAAATGTTGAGTTGGCTTTTTATCGAGATGACTCACGAAAATACCACATCAGCGCGTACGACTTTGCTGTTGAACAGGCTCCGGAATATACACAGGTAAAAATATCCGCTTATGACTGGAAGCGAGATACTTCCAGACATGATTACCGACTTCAAGGTGAAATAACACTACTTCAAGATGGTCCAAGGCCGTTGAAGTGTAGAGAATAACGACGGCAGTTTGTTATTGATGAAGCCTTGCTCACTCCGCCGCCTGACGTTTCTTGCCAGTCGGGCGGCGTTCCAGCAATTCCTTGAGGAAAGCGCCCGTATGGCTGCGCGGTTCCTTGACGATATCTTCCGGCGTGCCGACGGCCACCAGTTCGCCGCCGCCATCGCCGCCCTCGGGGCCAAGATCCAGAATCCAGTCCGCCGTCTTGATCACCTCCAGATTGTGCTCGATGACAATGACGGTATTGCCCTGGTCGACCAGTTCGTGCAGCACCTCCAGCAATTTCTTCACATCGTGGAAATGCAGACCCGTTGTCGGCTCGTCGAGAATGTAGAGCGTGCGGCCCGTGGCGCGGCGTGAGAGTTCCTTTGACAATTTGATGCGCTGCGCTTCGCCACCTGACAGCGTCGTTGCCTGCTGGCCGACATGGATATAGCCAAGGCCGACCCGCTCCAGCGTTTCGAACTTTTCGCGCACGGATGGGACGGCCGCAAATGCGCGGCTTCCTCGACCGTCATGTCCAGCACGTCGGCAATCGACTTGCCCTTGAACAGCACTTCCAGCGTTTCGCGATTGTAGCGTTTGCCGTGGCACACATCGCAGGTGACATAGACATCCGGCAGGAAGTGCATCTCGATCTTGATCAGCCCGTCGCCCTGGCAGGCTTCGCAGCGCCCACCCTTGACATTGAACGAGAAGCAGCCCGGCTGGTAGCCGCGCCCGGCCTCGGGCAATTGTGCAAACCAGTCGCGGATCGGCGTGAAGGCGCGGTATAGGTCGCCGGGTTTGAGCGCGGCGTGCGGCCGACATCGGCGACTGGTCGATGTCAATCATACCTTGTCGAGAAATTCGAGGCCCTCGATCCGCTCATGCGGAGCAGGCACCTCGCCGCGCGCGCCATTGATGCGCCGCGCCGCCGCCTTGTACAGCGTTTCGATGAGAAAGGTCCACGAGCTTGCCGCCGCCTGAAACCCCGTCATCACCGCCGTGAACATGCCGAAGGCGGAATTTCCGCCGTTACATTCTGCACAGATTGTTGCCATGCGCACCCACCACCTTGATGCACGCTTGCCCTTGACGGAGGCTTGCGCCGGCTCTCGCGTGACGGGATTTCCAGCACTCGGTCAGATATTGCCCGGTGATCGAAGCCGGATTGGCCATGACATCGGTAGGCGTTCCCTTGGCGATCACCTGGCCGCCATGGACACCGCTGCCGGGCCGATATCAACGAGGAAATCCGCTGTGCGGATGGCGTCCTCGTCATGCTCGACCACGATCACCGTATTGCCCAAATCACGCAGATGCCGAAGCGTGTCGAGCAGCCGGGCATTGTCACGCTGGTGCAGGCCGATGGACGGTTCGTCCAGCACATAGAGCACGCCCGTCAGGCCAGAGCCGATCTGCGAGGCAAGCCGGATGCGCTGGCTTTCCCCGCCTGAAAGCGTACCGGAATTGCGCGACAGCGAGAGGTATTCCAGCCCGACATCGTTGAGGAAGCGCAGCCTTTCGCGGATTTCCTTGAGGATGCGTGTGGCAATCTCGTTCTGCTTGTCGCTGAGCCGTGACGGCAGTTGTTCGAACCAGTCGCGCGCATCGCGGATCGATTTCAGCGTAACTTGAGAGATGTGCAGCCCGTTGATTTTCACGGCCAGCGCTTCCGGTTTCAGCCGGTGCCCGCCACATGCTTCGCACGGACTTGCGGACATGAATTTCTCGATTTCCTCGCGCATCCATGCCGAATCGGTCTCGCGCCAGCGCCGTTCGAGATTGCCGATCACGCCTTCGAAGCTCTTCTTCGTCTTGTAGTTGCGCATGCCGTCATCGTAATTGAAGTCGATTTCACGGCTGCCGGTGCCATACAGGATCGCATTGCGGGCCTCGTCGGCAATATCGTCCCATTTGTCACCCATCTTGAAGCCATAGGCTTTGCCCAGTGCTTCCAGCGTTTGCGCATAATAGGGTGACGGATTGGTCGATTTCGACCAGGGCGCTATCGCCCCGCCACGCAGGGTCAGGTTCGAATCCGGCACGATCATGCCGGGATCAATGGCCAGCTTGGTTCCCAACCCGTCACAGGTCGGGCAGGCGCCAAACGGATTGTTGAAGGAAAACAGCCGTGGCTCGATTTCGGGAATGGTGAAGCCGGAGACCGGGCAAGCGAATTTCTCGCTGAACACCATGCGTTCATGCGTTTCGTTCTTCGACTTGTTGGCCGACTCCTCAGAAGTCTCCGACGCGGGCAGCGGTTTGTCGGCAAATTCAGCGACCGCCAGTCCCTCGGCCAGCTTCAGGCAAGTCTCAAGCGAATCCGCCAGACGCGCGGCAATGTCGTCGCGAACCACCACGCGGTCTACGACCACGTCAATGTCATGCTTGTATTTCTTGTCGAGGGCAGGCACCTCGGCAATTTCATGCAGCACGCCGTCGACCTTGACGCGCTGAAACCCCTTCTTGGCAAGTTCCGCGAGCTCCTTGCGATATTCGCCCTTGCGGCCGCGTACGATGGGTGCCAGCAGGTAGAGCCGTGTTCCTTCTTCCAGCGCCATGATCCGGTCGACCATCTGGCTCACCGTCTGGCTCTCGATTGGCAGGCCTGTGGCTGGCGAATAGGGGATGCCGACGCGTGCAAACAGCAGGCGCATATAGTCGTAGATTTCCGTCACCGTTCCGACGGTCGAGCGCGGATTGCGGCTGGTGGTCTTCTGTTCGATGGAAATCGCCGGGGACAGGCCGTCAATCTGGTCGACATCGGGTTTCTGCATCATCTCAAGGAACTGGCGCGCATAGGCCGACAGACTCTCGACATAGCGCCGCTGGCCCTCGGCATAGATCGTGTCGAAGGCGAGCGACGACTTGCCGGAGCCGGAAAGGCCGGTAATGACGATCAGGCTGTCACGCGGCAGGTCAAGATCGACGTTCTTGAGATTGTGCTCGCGTGCGCCGCGGATCGAGATATGCTTGTGGTCAGCCATGGCCGGTCTTTTTCAGGCAGGAACGCGTTGGGTGCAACCTCAGCTTTCTGGGCTGGCGATTCGCACTTGCAATTGCGCTCATTTGAGAACATAATAAGAACAAATTCAAGGACTGCCTTCAACGGGGCCCCATTCGTTTCACATGTGGATAGTTAATCCCCATGGGTGCGATTGCAAGGCGGTTCGGGCATTATGCCCGCAATTCATGACAGTTCCCGACATGCGGTTGAGCCTTGGTGGCTGAGCAATGTTCGGAGAGCGAGAGCAGCATGGGAAAAGCAGGAGTTCAAAATGGCAGGCAGCATCAACAAGGTGATCCTGATCGGCAATCTCGGAGCCGATCCGGAGATCAAGCGTACACAGGATGGCAGGCCGATTGCAAACCTGCGCATCGCGACTTCCGAGACCTGGCGCGACAAGAATACCGGTGAGCGCCGCGAAAAAACCGAATGGCACCGGGTTGTGATTTTCAATGAGGGCCTGTGCAAGATTGCCGAGCAGTATCTCAAGAAGGGCTCCAAGGTTTATCTTGAAGGCCAGTTGCAGACCCGCAAATGGCAGGACCAGTCCGGCCAGGACAAATATTCGACCGAGGTAGTGTTGCAGGGTTTCAACGGCAACCTGACCATGCTGGATGGCCGTGGCGAAGGCGGCGGCAGTTCGGATTACGGTGGCGGTTCGGATTTCGGCCAGTCGTCTTATGGCGGGGGGCGCTCGTCATCACCTCAGGGTAGCGGACGTGGCAGCAACGATTATGGCCAGGGAATGGGCGGGGATCTCGACGACGAAATCCCGTTCTGATAGTTGCGCGCATCCATGCCCGTCTCAAACCAGGCAATCATCCATGTAGCGCTGGTCGTGCGCGATTATGACGAGGCGCTGGCATTCTATTGCGGAAAGCTCGGCTTCGAACTGGTCGAGGACAGCTACCAGCCGGAACAGGACAAACGCTGGGTGGTGATCGCACCACGCGGATTTGGCAAAAGCGGGCAGGGCACCACAATCCTGCTAGCGCGCGCGTCAAAACCCGAACAGGAACCGTTTGTCGGCAACCAGTCCGGTGGTCGGGTGTTCCTGTTCCTGCGCACCAATGATTTTGACGCCGACTACGCCAATTTGCTGTCGCAAGGTGTAACCATCATCCGCGAGCCGAAGGTCATGGATTACGGGAAGGTAGCCGTGTTCGCTGATCTCTACGGTAATATGTGGGACCTGATCGAATTCGCAGCAGGTCACCGTCTGGCAGGCTGAGACTTGCTGCCGAACCAGATTACATGCCTTGCACCCTTGCGCCCGGCATTGGCCTTGACCCTGACCTCGTCGGTTTTCAACCCGCTCTGCTTCATGCGGGCATGGAAGGTTGCATCCGGCCCTTGCGACCACACGCCCAATACTCCGCCCGGGAGAAGTGCCGCCTTGGCCGCTGCAAGACCTTTTGCCGAATAGATGGCGTCGTTTTCCGCCCTCGAAATCCCTTCCGGACCGTTGTCGACATCGAGCAGGATGGCATCGAAACCGGATTTGTTGGCGGCGATGAACGGTCCGACGTCGCCAACATGGATCGTAACGCGCGGATCATCCATGGAGTCCGCGAAAAGTTCGGCCATGGGGCCGCGCGCCCAATCAACGACGTCAGGCGAAAGCTCGGCGACTGTAATCCTTGCATTGAGCGGAAAAACGGCGAGGGCCGCACGCAGCGTGAAGCCCATGCCGAGCCCACCGATCAACACATGGGGTGCCCTGAGCGGTCCGATTCGCTCCAGTGCCATGGTCGCCAGTGCCTCTTCCGAACCCGACAATCGGCTGTTCATCAACTCGATACGGTCGAGTTTGATGGAGTATTCCTTGCCGCGCCGCATCAGTTTCAGCGCACCGCCACCGGGCATTTCCGCGCTGGCAAGATGCTCCCAGGCGATCATGCGGGATCATCTCGCCCGGCCTCGGCAGCGCGCAATTCGCGAGCCTTTGCCACTTCCTCGGCATGGTCGGCGGCACTTTGCACTTCAATGAAAAGGCGCTTAACCACCGGGAACCGCTGCTTGATGGCGATTTCAAGGTCATGAATGGCGTCTTCAACCTTGCCTGCGGTCAGATTGTCCTCGAAATCGACCGATACCGCGAGAAGCACGTCACTGGGGCCGAAATGCAAGGTTCTGATCTCGTTCAGCCGGTCGATTACCGGCGTCGCCTCGACGATGTTGCGAATGGTCCTGACGACTTCGGGGGCTGCAGATTCACCGATCAGCAGTCCCTTGGTTTCATAAGCCAGCAAGACCGCCGTCAGGCCAAGGATGATGCCGATGGCGATGGATGCCACCCCGTCCAGTTCCGGAATGCCAAAATACTGTGCTCCGGCTATGCCCGCCAGCGCAACCAGCAGGCCGAGCATCGCAGCCGTGTCCTCGAACAACACCGTGAATACCGAGGGATCCTTGCTGTCGCGCACCGCTTCGAGATAGCTGCGCTTGCCCTTGGTGGTCTGGAATTCCCTGAGCGCAATGGTCCAGGCGATGCCTTCGAACACGAGCGCGAAGCCCAGCACCACATAATTGACCAACGGATTGTCAACCGCATGCGGGTGCAGCACCTTGTCGATGCCTTCATAGATCGAAATACCGGCTCCGATGGCAAAGATCAGGATTGCAACGACAAATGCCCAGAAATACAGTTCCGCACCATAGCCGAACGGGTGCTTTTCATCGGCCGGGCGGCTGGCCCGCTTCAGGCCGTAAAGCAGCAGTCCCTGGTTTCCCGTGTCGACAAGGCTGTGAATGCCTTCCGAAAGCATGGCAGAAGAGCCGGTGATGCTGGCCGCCACAAATTTCGTAACGGAAATCAACGCATTTCCTGCTAGGGCTGCATAGATCACCTTTTTCGAACCGCTGGCCATGTCTGTCTCCGATTGGTGGGGAAGGTTGCTCAGTCCTTCGTCTGGTCTGCGATGCGCGCAAGGCTCTCCTCGCGCCCCAATACTTCCATCACGTCAAAGACGGGTGGCGAAACCGCCCGCCCGGTCAACGCTGCACGAAGCGGCTGTGCCACCTTGCCAAGTTTCAGACCAGTAGCTTCTGCATGCGCACGGGCAGCCGCATCTGTGCTGGCTGCCGTCCATTCAGGCAGGGCTTCAAGGGCAGGAAGCAGCGCACGCAACACCTCGACCCCGCCATCGGCAAGGATGGTTCCCGCCTTTTCGTCTACTGCCAGCGGGCGGACATCGAAGATGAAGCGCGCGCCATCAGCGAGTTCCACCAGCGTTTTGGCACGTTCCTTCAGTCCAGGCATCGCATGCACCAACTGCTTGCGGCGTTCTGAAGTCATGGCGTCAAGGATCTCGCGCCCGCTTTCAATTTGCGGCAGGATCGCCTCGACCCGGCCAACCAGATATTCATCATCCGCGTGCCGGATGTAATGCCCGTTGAGACTCTGCAATTTGGCGATGTCAAAGCGCGCCGCGCCCTTGCTCATCCCGTCAAAGCCGAACCATTCAATCATCTCGTCCATCGACATGATTTCTGCATCGCCATGCGCCCAGCCTAGCCGGACCAGATAGTTGCGCAGTGCTTCCGGCAGATAACCCATTGCCCGGTAGGCGTCCGCACCGAGCGCCCCGTGCCGCTTGGAAAGCTTGGCTCCGTCCGGCCCGTGAATGAGCGGAATATGCGCCATCACCGGCACTTCCCAGCCCATCGCGTCATAGATCAGCGTCTGCCGCCCGGCATTGGTTAGGTGATCGTCGCCGCGAATGATATGCGTGACTCCCATGTCGTGATCGTCAACAACGACCGCGAGCATGTAGGTCGGCGTGCCGTCAGAGCGCAGCAGGACCATGTCGTCGAGATCCTTGTTGGGAAAGCGCACAACGCCCTGGACCTGGTCATTGACCACGGTTTCCCCGTCCTGCGGCGCCTTGATGCGGATCACACCCTTTGCTCCTGCCGGTGCTTGCGAAGGGTCACGGTCGCGCCAGCGCCCGTCATAGCGCGGCGGGCGGCCTTCGGCGCGCGCCTTTTCACGCATTTCCTCCAGTTCCTGTTGGGTGGCGAAGCAATAATAGGCTTTGCCCATGGCGACCAGCTGTTCGGCAACTTCCCTGTGGCGGGAGGCGCGCTCGAACTGCGAAATGGGTTCGCCGTCCCAGTCAATCCCCATCCAGGACAACCCGTCGAGAATGGCTTCAACCGCAGCTTCGGTCGAGCGTTCCCGGTCGGTGTCCTCGATCCTGAGCAACATCTTGCCCCCGTGATGGCGTGAATAGAGCCAGTTGAAAAGTGCGGTCCTGGCCCCGCCAATATGCAGGAAGCCAGTCGGTGACGGAGCAAAGCGGGTGATGACGGTATCGGGCATGATTTCCCTGACGATTGATTTGTGCAAGCATGGGTGGTTGAATTGCGGTGCATGCAATCACACGGAGCCTGCCTGTTTGAGCGCTGTGTAGCATGTTTGCGGTATGAGGCAAGGATTGACCCCGGTGGTTTGCCCGTGCTGCTGGGGTCCGGGTGGGGAAAACTGAGTAAATGGCGACGGAGGGGCCATACAAACCGCATGGTTCGATGACCGGGGTTTCGCTACCGCATGACCCTGCCGTGCAGGCTGTCTCAACCAGTCCCGACGCCGTGTTCACCAGCGGTTCGCGCCTGACAATTGCAAGACCCGGCAGACTCACGGCACTCGGCATCCGGTTCTCCGACAGGGTCGAGACGGCAAGACATGCGCTGGCCGCCGAGTGGCTTTATGAGCGCGAAGCCGGTGGACTGTTCAACGCGATGCCGGTCTGTCTGGCACTTGGCATTTTGGGTTATTTTCTGGCAATTGCGGAACCGGTGCCCGGTCTGCTGCCGGTCTCCGCGCTAGTTCCGGCACTTCTTGCCATGCGGTTGCGCCATCACGGAATGGCGCATGCCGTACTGGTTGCGACCGCGCTGGTTTTTGCTGGCGCTTCTCTGGCGCAATGGCGCACATTGCGAACCGGTGATCCGGTGCTGGTGACATCTGTCAAGGCCGTGATCACCGGTACCGTGATAGAAACCGATGCAAACAGCCGTGGCTCGCCACGTTATCTGATCAGGCCGGTTTCGATCGAAGGTCTCGCACCATCCCAAATCCCGCATCTGGTGCGCCTGTCGGCCAGCAGCAAGGCGGAGCGCTTCAACCCAGGCGAGGGAATTACCGGTCTTGCTTCGCTCCAACCGGTTTCGGGGCCTGCATTTCCCGGTAGCTATCATTTCGGATTCTTCGCCCGGTATGACGGAATGGGTGGTGCCGGATTTTTCATGGGCGCACCGAAATCCGTGCAAGCAACCGGCAATCTGGGACTGGTTGAGAAAGTGCAAGTGAAAATCAATCGGCTGCGCATGGCAATTGCCGCGCGGATAATTGCGGCATTGCCGGACGAGGAGGGGACCATTGCCACGGCGCTCATCACTGGCGACCGCAGCCGCATTCCGGAAAAAATCCAGGACAGCCTGCGCCAGTCGGGGCTCGCACATGTATTGGCGATCTCCGGCCTGCACATGGCACTGGTCACTTTGACCGTTGTAGGATTTACCCGCTATGTGCTTGCGTATTTTCCATCCCTGGCGTTGCATTACCCGATCCGCAAATGGGCCGCGGGGGCAGGACTGGCGGCAGCGACGCTCTATCTGATGATTTCCGGCGCCTCGGTCGCTACCCAGCGTGCCTGGTTCATGATCGCCATCATGCTGGCAGCGACGCTGGTGGACCGGCGCGGACTGACAATCCGCAATGTTGCCCTGGCTGCCGCCATTATCCTTTGCCTGACTCCCGAGGCATTGCTGGAACCGGGATTCCAGATGTCCTTTGCTGCCGCAGCCGCACTTGTATCGGCCTATGAAGCAGTGACCGAATTCCGCAACCGTCGCTTTGGGGAACATGGTCGCGAAACGCCCGGCTATCTCACCGGCTTTCTGCGATCAGGCGTTTCCCAGATCTCAAGCCTTGCCTTCACCAGTATTGTGGCAGGTCTTGCCACCGGAATCTTTGCCGCCTGGCATTTTCACCGCGTGGCGCCGATGGGCTTTGTCGCCAACCTGGCTGCCATGCCGATTGTCAGCTTCCTGGTCATGCCATTAGCCCTGGTTTCCAGCTTGTTGATGCCATATGGCCTTGAATTCGTGACCCTTGACGCACTGGGCTGGTCCATCCGGCGAATGGTTGAAATCTCCGACTGGACCAACAGCCATGGCGTTTCAGGGATTACCGGTGCCAAGCCGATGGCATTCCTGTTGCTTGGTTCAGCAGGCATTTGCTGCCTGACGCTTCTGCGATCGAAACTGCGTTTGCTGGGCCTGGCATCACTGCTTGCCCTGCCTTTGACCTTTGCCAACGGACCTCCGCCGGACATTCTGGTCTCACAGGATGGCCGCGCTGTCGCCTTTGCTGCAAAATCGGGAAAGCTGGCCCTTGCATATCCCCGGCGAAACACCTTTGTCAGCGATATCTGGCTGAATGCCTTTTCCGGTGGAGAAGCAGAAACCGACAGGGCAATGTTCGTTGAATGCAACAAGGACCATTGCCTGGCCCGCCTACCAAACGGCCTTTCCGTCGATATCGTCTATTCCCCCAAATATCTCACGAAAGCCTGCGGGAGCGCCGATATCCTCATTGCCCCACGGCTAAGATGGGTCAATTGCAAGGGCAGGGCACCGCTCATTGTGCTGAAACGTCATGACTTCGAAAGCCACGGCACCCATGAACTGACCTTGCCTCGCCAGCCGGTCCCCACACCATCGACGCCACTGCACGAAAAACAACAATGGCTCGACACCGTTGTCATCAAGACCGCAATGACGAGCGGCAACAGACCCTGGCAAAAGCCTGCAATGACCGACCCCGATGCAGAGCAGAAAGCTACCGTCAGTAGCGCCGGATCAAGCCGACGAGTCGCCCCTGAACCTTCACCCGATCCTGAGTGAAAATCCGTGTCTCATAGGCGGGATTGGCCGCTTCAAGCGCGATAGCAGCCCCCTTGCGCCGCAAGGTCTTGAGTGTGGCCTCCTCGTCATCGACCAGAGCCACCACGATATCGCCCGCGTCAGCACTGTTGGTCTCGCGGATGATCACCGTGTCACCATCATGGATCCCGGCTTCGATCATCGAATCGCCATTGACCTCCAGCGCAAAATGGCGGCCAAACCCGATCATGTCCGGCGGCACGGTCACATTGCGGGTATGGTCCTGGATCGCGGAAATCGGAACACCCGCCGCAATGCGTCCCATCACCGGAATGGAGATGGAGACTTCACCATCATCCAACGGAACCGGGCCGCGTTCAATTGCTCTCTCACCACGGCCGCGCATCGGATGCACATTGCCGCTTCTCACGCCTTCACCCATGCCTTGGGCACCACCATGATTGGCAGTATTACGCGAAAGATCGCCCTCAATGACACTGGGCTGGAAACCGCGGGGCCGCTCACCAACAATCGGCTGCTGTGGCTGTTCGGACATTCCTCCCAATTGACCCACGGGATGCCCACCCGAGCCCGCCGCCGGTTGCAATCCCGCTCCAACATGCGATTCCGGCAGCCGCAGGACCTCCAGTGCCCGCGCGCGGTTGGGCAGGCGCCGAATGAAACCCCGCTCTTCCAGCGCCGTGATCAGTCGGTGAATGCCTGATTTTGATTTCAGTTCAAGCGCGTCCTTCATTTCATCAAAGGATGGTGGAACACCTTCAGCTTGAAGGCGTTCGTGAATGAAAAGCAGCAATTCACGCTGCTGGCGCGTTAGCATGTCGTCTCTCCCGTGGCGCTGCCGAACCCTGAGCAAGGATCGAACAAAGCGAAACAAATCACGAACAGCTATACACGTTCTTGCAATGTTCCGCAAGACCCATTGCGCAACCCAGGCTTGTTGTAGCGTCGGAAATTATTTTCGCCCGCATGCGACTGACAGGTTCCCCAATATAATAAATAATTTCAGATAGTTAGCGGCGCATTGGTGACGGTTAATTATCGACAAGGTCACCAATGTCTTTCAATTTTGCAATAATTTTAGACGATTGATTTCATTGAGATAATTGGTGACATCAATTTTTCGAAAGTTCCATAATATTGGGATTGGTGACGTTGATTGGTGACGTTTAGAAGCTTGTCCGAACGCTCTTAAAACGCCCCAAAAATAGACAAATTGTCTCTAAACGTCGCTACCCAATATGCTATGCAGCGCGGCCTTATAGTCCAGGCCGTGAACCCTTTGCCGCCGCTTTGCCTGCTCAACTATCATCTCGTATTGGGCTGCAAAGAAAATTGCGCGATCTGGAAGGGATTTGAGAACCGTGGAGAAGTCCTTATCAATAGTCGAAAAATCGCCGTTCAAAAACATATTCCGCAATATATGATGCACGATAGCTTCGTTAGGTTTTGTAATATTGGTCAATAGACTTGCTTCACCAGTAATTATAAATTCGAAAATACCGGGATAACCATCGAATAAACTTGCAATCTGTTCATATGGAACCTTGTTCCGTTGACGCCATTTTGACACGTTTGCAACACTCGTTTGTAGCTTTTCCGCAAGCTCAGTGTCGGTGTTTGTGCCTGTGTAGTCCTTGAGGCGGTCAAGGACAGCACTTGCCACGGTATCGAATTTAGACATAATGGTAACACAGTTTCACGATTTTGGAGGTGTCAGCTATGGATGATAGCCGAAACCAGGTTGCACAAATGATGAACGCTCAAGGTGTCTCCGTAAAGGAATGGGCGGAAGCCCGAGGGTTCAACCCAAGAACAGTTTATGCCGTGATCCATGGCAGACTGAAATGCAAACGGGGTATCAGTCACCGGATCGCGGTCGAACTTGGTATCAAAGCCAAGCCACAGAAAATTGCTGCATGAAAAACCGTTGGCTTTCAACCAGGGAATTTTCGATGCTGGCAGATGTTGACCGGTCAACAGCCAGCCGGTTGTTGCGCAATATCGGCCTTGGCAGCCAGAAGCAATGGCGCGGCGCGAGCCTCAAAGTTCGTGAAGTGAAGGGCAAAGGCGGGCGGGCTGGAACCGGCTTCGAAGTAGCTTTTAATAGCCTTCCAGCCGACTTGAAAGCCACCTATGAAGTTCCCGCCGTCCCGCTTGCTCCGCTTCAAAATCCGGTTGTGCTGCATCCCAGTGGCCGAAAGCCAAGGGCGGATCGCGGCGGCAAGCGGGTATTGATTTCGAGGCTATGGGATGCCGAAATTCCATTGCCTGACATTGCAAAGCAGAACATTGCCGCTGATCTGGCCGATTTCAGAAATTCCCTTTGGGCACAGGGCATGCAGTTCAAATCCATTCGGGAGTGGTGTCATCGGAAATTGATACAACTTGTCCAGGCGCGGCCTATCACCATTTCAGAACCGGAACTCAAGCGGCTTTGTCGTATTCCAAAGGATTGGGTTCTTGCCGGATCACACTTTCGGATAGTGCATGATTTCAGAAACAACCATCGGGAACATGAGCGCCGGGCGCCCATTGCGCGGCGCACAATCCATGGCTTGAAACCAATGGAACTGGTTGTTGCGGATGTCCACCATTTGGACATTCATTTCCTTCGGCCTGACGGTTCGATGGCAACACCAAAAATGATTGCCTGGTTTGATGTTGCCACGGCTCGCATTCATTGGGATTTGCTGCTTTTCGAAGACAGGGCAGGAGTGCGCCAACAAGATGTTGCCCTTTCCCTCTTGTCATCCTGGACGCGACGCGATTTTGGTTGTGCATCCCGGTATCAGCTGGACAATGGAAGTGAGTTTCAAATTGTCAAAGCATTCCAGGACGCAATGAAACTGACCGCAGACTTTCAGAGTGAAGGTAACCGAACGGTCAGGGCAGGTATCAGTTATTCAATCGCTTACAATGCCAAGGCGAAGCGGATTGAGCGTTGGTTTCGCCACCTTGAGGAACAATTCCTTTCCCGGTTGCCGGGCTATATTGGCGGTGACCGAATGAACTCAAGATTGAAAGCTCCAGGGAAAAGGGTTCCGCCTTTTGATGGCACGTTCGCTGATCTGTGTCGGATGATTGGTGACCTGGTTCATGAATATCACGAAACGCCAATCGGCGGTGACAACTATCGTGATCGGTCTCCCAATGAGATTTATCGCGAGTTTTACGACGACGGTTTTCGGCCATCTGTGTTTGATCCGCAATTTGCATTCGCCATTGGGTGCGAAGCCATTCCCAGAACGATCAAGGGCAGTTCCTTTTCGCTACCCGGATTGAATGGACGTTTTTATGACGACGAATTGACCAGGCACAATGGCAAGAGGGTGTGGGTACACCATTCACGAATTTGTCCGGACAATCCTGAAGTTAGGGTTGATGCGGACGACAAGGGAACCTTCCTCTGCATCGCCCGGCTTGAACAGGCAACCGGCTATCTTGACCAAAATGCTGCCAAGGAAGCCGGGCGGCGAAGGCGGCTCCATTCGACTGCTGTACGTGATCTTGCCGAACAGGCAAAAACTGTTGATTTGATCGAAGAGGGACCGCGCCTGTTTGGTTCTGCAAAGGTCGCTGGCGGCGAGCCTGGCGCTATCCTGCGGATCAATGATCATCCCGCTTATCAACCTCAATTCCAACTTCCTGACCATTCTCCCAAGCCAACGGATGACTTGGATGACGAAGACGTAAGGCGACGGATTATCGAAGAGGTCGTTCTGAAACCTCGAAAATGGTG
Organism: Nitratireductor sp.; assembly: GCA_041397525.1. Lineage (GTDB taxonomy): Bacteria > Pseudomonadota > Alphaproteobacteria > Rhizobiales > Rhizobiaceae > BOKV01. Next base: position 170,853 of record JAWKWL010000004.1, on the reverse strand, counting down.
AAAGGGATCACGCCATGGTTAGACTTCAGCCAAAGCCCCACTTTATTACGACCAGGTCAGTACAAATAGCAGAGCAACATGCGGAATTGGTGTTGAGGGGTATCAATCCCGCACTCATTACCGGCAAGGCAGGGGTTGGAAAAACCGAAACCCTTTTGTATCTCAAGTCAAAATATCCGGCATCTGCATATTTGAAGGTGACGCCGGCCGACAAAAGCCCTCTTGGTATGATCAAACTGGTTCACCGGCAAATGGGCTATTGGGAGCAAGCTCGGCACCATCAGGACGTTCGCGCCGCAGTTCTAGCTGCGCTTAAGGACAAGAATGGAAGTCTTGCCAATTGGCGGGGAGTTGAGCCGGGATCGCAGTTCCGTTTTCTTCTTTTGGTGGATGAAGCACAAAACCTTGAACCGAAAGCCCTCAAGGATCTGCTTGACATTGCCATCGATAGTGGGACCGCGCTCGTTATGGCGGGCAATCTCGAAACCGAAAGCCTAGCATCCGGCAAGCCTTCCGGTGATGTTCTGTCCCTTTACGAACGCTCCCAGATTGCAACGCGGATTGGCTGCCGGATGACAATGTTTCCGCTTGGGCTGGATGATATGCTCAAGATCGCGGCAAAGCCGGAATTCTCCCTGGATGACATGGACGCACACAAGGCGGCGGCCCGGTACGGGGAGAAAACCAGTGTTCGGGAAATGATCACCTTGCTCCAGCAAGCGAAGTTGCTTGCAGGCGACCAAACGACCGTCACAATCAACCATTTGCGAGAGGCGGTCATTTTCAGCAAGAACGATCCGAAGGCAATCAAGCTCTTGGAAAACCGGGCGGCATGAGGCTCGCCAAAACGTTGGAGAAATGACTATCATGAGTGAAGAAAGCGAAATGGACTTGGCTGGTCTGTCACAAGACCAGCTGCGCCACCTGGTCATTCACTATCAGGAGTGCCAGGAAATCGACCGTGCCGCTGACAACCAGTTTTGCGAAAGGCTTGCCAACTTCGCATTGGGCTTGCCAACAGATCGAGCTAATCAGCTGATCGACCTTATGAACGAATGGACGCAATTTCAGAATGATGTGGGCACAAAGAGCAGTGTTGAGCTCAAGCGTATTGCCACCGGTGTTTTGCCCGAATTCCTTAACTGAACCTCGAAAAATCAGCTTTTGGGGCCGGTCGCGTCACAAGCGACCGGCCTTTTCTGTTTTGATTGCGGATTAAGCGCTTTAAACGGGGGGCAGATCGCGCGTTTGCCGTGTCTCCTGTATCTTGGGGGCCGGAAAAGGGCAAACGCGCACCAGCGGGCAAAAATAAAGGCCGTCACAAACGACCGGCCTTTTCTGTTTGATTGCGGATTAAGAGCTCTAGAAGGGGGGCTGGGCGTGCATTTGCCGTGTCGCCTGTATGTCGGGCGGCAAAAGGGCAAACGCGCACCAGCGGGCAAAAATGAAGGCCGTCACGAATGACGGCCTCTTGGTTTCGTGCCCTGGCATCGGTTATCGGTCGAATGAAGCGGCTTCCTGAATGTCATCAATCAGCATCTGCAACAGAACCGCCACCTTGTCCGGGTTCACCATTTTCATTCCTTCGACCGTATCGCCAGCATTGGCGCACATCAATTCATGCAGGGCTTCCAATCCCATCAAATGATCATCAATGGCACTACCAAGCCGGGCGTCGCGTTCCTGCCTGGTCAGCCTCGGTTTGGCAGACCCTTTTTCATTGCCATCAATCGCGCCTTTGGGACTGTGATTTGATGAAAATTCGACACTGTGAAGTTCCGGCCAGGGAATTGATATTTTTCGTTCCAATCGGTCAAGCTCGCTGATTACCGAACAGACAATTTCGTGAACATTGCCACCAACGGCGGAACCGTGGTCGCGGTGGAATTCGAGAAGGGCACGGCCCGCCTGGTTTGGTTTTTGGGAGAGTGTCATTGTGTCGTTACCTTTTCTATTCGCTTCGACCGGCGAAGCACCGGGAGCTAGAAACCTGTAACGAGCAGGCGCGGCTATTTCCGCGAGGGTATTGTATTCGCCGCACTCCCGGCACTGGGAGATATGGCAGAAACCAAGCTTGCAATGCAAGCCTTTCCGTGAGCCATTTCGGGCGGCTCGCCCGTCGTTAGGTGTTTCTAGCACCGCCTTAACCATAACTGATTTGTTCGGGGTTGCAAATCCTGTTCGCGGGGGGCGACTGGGTAAGTCTCAAACTGACACCGCTTTCCCTTTTCCGCTGTTTGGAGTAGGTTTCCGACACTCCCCAGTTCAATTGGTCCCGTTTCCCCGCAAGCGCTTGCGGATGGTTTTCTGGTGGGAATTTCCTGCATTATCCGGGACATGGAAATCACCTGGTCTTATCTCGACAGACAATACCGCGCCCGGATCGAACCGGCAGTCGTGCCCTATGTGGAAACCATAGGTGCCGAAAAGGCGTGCCAACTGTTTCTCAAGTTCGGCGGAGGTGAAATCTATTTTGCGAGAGAGCCACGGCAGAGGAACCCAACCGAATTGGTGAAAACCATTGGGGCGGATGCTGTCAAACGCATTTTCGAAAATCCCGAAATAGACACCGCAGGGTGCGTTCCGCTCGCCATGTATTTTTGCATTCGCTTTCTTCACAATGAAGGGGTGGCAATTCAGGAAATTGCCAGGCGGGTCCGTTGCACCACTGTCACCGTCCGCAAGGTTCTTTCGCATCCCCACCTGCCGGGGGCAAGAAAATGAAACCAGGCATCGAGCTTTTGCCCGCTGAAATCTTGCCCCAGATCGCGGGCGCACCCGACGCAAACCGGCAACAATGGGTTCACATTCTGCCAGCAATTTCGGTTGTCTCCCGCGACGGCCGGGAGTTCGCGATCGACAACCTGGACGCGGTTGTTGAGGCATCAAGGCGCTGGGCAGGAAGTCGCAGGATGTTGATCGATTACGAACATCAAAGCCTGTATTCGCGAAACAACGGGAAGCCGGTTCCTGCCGCTGGCTGGATTGTTGGAATGGAAGTTCGCGACGATGGAATTTGGGCGCTGGCGGAATGGACCCAAAAGGCGGCGGATATGATAGCCGCTCGCGAATACCGCTACCTTTCGCCAACGCTCATTTGCGAGGCTGGCGGCAAGGTCAACAGAATTCGAAACGTTGCCCTCACCAATGAACCGGCAATCAATGAACTTGCCGCAGTAGCGAAAGTGGAGAGTGAAATGAAACCAGAAAGCATCCAACAGGCGGAAGCATCGGCCAATGCCGCCTTGAACCAACTTCGTGAGCTGCTGGGCCTTTCCGAAGCGGACGGGCTTGAGGCTGTTCTTGAAGCGGTTCGGCAAATGCTGGAAAAACCGGCTGCTGCTGGCAAGCCTGACCCGGCAAAATATGTGCCGATTGGCGAATTCCAGCAAGTGACTGCCGAATTGAACAAGCTTCGCCAGGGCGTTACCCAAGAGGCCGCAAAGGCGCATGTAGACGAACAGGTTCGCACCGGTCGGCTTGCGCCATTCATGAGCGGTTGGGCGACTGAACTTTGCACGGTCAACAAACCGGCATTTGACGACTTCATGGCGAAAACCGGACCTGCTTTCCAACAGATTGTTGAACCGCTTCATGCGCGTTTCAGCGGAACTCCCGGCGCTGCCGGAAGGCCGGGCTTTGACAACGAAATCGAGGCGGAAGTTGCCACGAAACTTGGCCTCACCGCAGACGAATTCAAGGCGGCGCAGAAGCGCTAAACCGAAAACGAGGAATGTGAACAATGCTTATCGAAGGTAACAATATGGACGCCTTGTTCAAGGGCTTCCAAGGTGCATTCAATCGTGGCTTTCAAGGCGCGAAGGCGACCTATCCTGAAATCGCCCTGATTACCAATTCCACAACCTCGGAAGAGGTTTATCCGTGGCTCGGTCAGTTCCCAAGCATGCGGGCTTGGGTTGGTGATCGCGTCGTCAACGGGCTTGTCGTCCATGACTTCAAAATCCCGAACCAGAGCTACGAACAGACAATCTCCGTTCCGCGTACCAAGATCGAGGATGACAAGTACGGCATCTATGCGCCTTTCTTTGAGGAAATGGGAAAATCCGCGCGCGACAAGCCGGAAGAACTGGTTTATTCGCTGCTGTCTCTTGGCTTCGAGGCAACCTGCTATGACGGTCAGTACTTCTTCGATACCGACCATCCGGTGATTGATGAGACCGGTCTGCCGCAGTCGGTTTCAAACATGCAGTCCGGTTCCAGCACGCCATGGTTCTTGCTGGATTGCAGCCGCGCAATGCGCCCACTGATCTGGCAGGAACGTATTCCATTCAACGCGATTGATCGTCGCGACAAGCCTACCGACAGCAATGTTTTCGACACTGACAATTTCGTTTACGGCGTTCGGGGGCGCGGCAGTGCCGGTTTCGGATTGTGGCAGCTTGCCTTTGGTTCGAAGGCACCGCTCACGGCGGCCAACTATGAAGCGGCCCGGTCTGCCATGCAGGCATTGCGCGGTGATGGCAATCGCCCGCTTGGTGTGAAGCCGACCCACCTCGTCGTGCCACCAAGCCTTGAAGGCGCGGCCATGCGCATCATCAACAATGGCACTCGCACCGAAACCGTTGATGATGGCAGCGGTGGAACCAACGCGGTGGCAATCCAGAATGAATGGGCGAATACCGCCAAGCTGATTGTCTCGCCCTGGCTTTGAGACGCTATGGCATAACCATTCGGTGCGTTTGCCTGGCGCACCGGAAGCGCTTGGGGTTTATCCATGAGCCTTGAGCGCTGCCCGGCTGTATGAGATACCCTCATGGCAGCCGGGCGCAATCATTCGAGGTGTGTGTTGACCCGGAATTTACGCGAATCACAAAGGCTTCAAAATGGGGTCTGATTACCTTCCAAAGCCATGCGATGAATGCGGGAGACTGGTCATTCCCGACGATGTTGTGATGTTGACGGCAAGAGAATATCGCGAACTTATTGAGAGGGCGAACGCCGGTTCAATCCAGTTCGAAGCCATCAATTCGCTTCGCCGCAAGTCCCGTTCGCCCATTGTGCGCAATACTGACATGGCGAAATTTATACTTGAGGCGAGAGGCCACAAAACGCTTGCCCAGATCGCCAGGGATTGCCAGCGCAAATGGGGAAAATACTCGCCTTCCAAGTCGTCAATTGATCGTTTCTTGAAGGCCGCTAAAAGAGAGTTTGAAGCCCTTTAAGCGGTCCCTTGAAATGCCGCATTAAGCCCATTTCGTTCCGCGAGATTGCAGGCACTCCCGCAGGTTCCCGGCAAATCCCGGACAATCCCGTAATTATCGACACCCATAAATAATTATCGACGGTACATTGTTTATCGCAGCAATATGACCTTGCAGGGGTCGCCTGCAATTGCTGCGGCAGCGTGGGCAGGGCGGATGACCAGCGCGTCTGCGCGCGCCAGATTGGCAAGCATCGAGCTGTCCTGCCTTTCAAACGGGCTGGCCTCGATGACGCCGCCATCAAGCCTGCGCACCGTGGCGCGCATATATTCCTCGCGCTCGTCATTGGCAGGCATTTCACGACCGAAAACGGCGTCAAGCGGTTCGGCCTGGCGCATGGGCAGTCCGGCGAGCCGGGTAACAAGCGGCGCCACGAACCGGTATCCAGCAACGATGCTCGATACGGGATTGCCGGCAAGACCGAGCATCCGGACGGTTTTTTCGCCGTGCTTGAGCGTTGCGAAGATCAGCGGCTTGCCAGGCCGCATCGCAATCTTCGCGAAGGCGATGTCGGCGCCAATCTCGCGAAGTGCCGGAACGATCAGGTCATGATCCCCGACCGATGCGCCCCCGGTGCTGACCAGCAGGTCAGCGCCTGCGTTCAGTGCTGTGGTGAATGCGGTGTTCAGCGCCTTGCCTGTGTCGCGCACAATCCCGCAATCATCGACCACGCCACCATTGGCGCGGATCATCGCAGCCAGGCCAAAGGTATTGGAGGCGATAATGCCGCCCGCGCCCGTTTCCTCGCCTGGCAGCGCCAGTTCGTCTCCCGTGGCAAACAGCGCCACACGCGGCCTGGTGAAGACTGGCAAATTCGCATGGTTCATGGCAGCCGCGAGCGAAAGCCGTTGCGGGTCGATCAGGTCATTGCCGCGCAACAACACGTCACCTTCGCGAAAATCGAGGCCCTCGGGCCTGATGTAACGACCGGCGGAGGATGGTTGCAGAATCGTGATTTTCTTGCCGTCAGTTGCCGTGTTTTCCTGGATGACGATTGCATCAGCACCGGAGGGAACCGGCGCTCCGGTGAATATCCGCGCTGTCTCGCCCTTGCCAACATGTCCGGCAAATGGATGACCCGCTGCAGCTTCGCCGACCAGGGTCAATATGGCGGGGACGGAGCGCACATCGTCGGCGCGCACCGCATAGCCGTCCATGGCCGAAGCTGCAAAAGGCGGCTGCGTGCGTTTGGCTGCAATGTCTCGCGCCAGCACGCGCCCGCCTGCATCTTTCAGTGGCACATCTTCGAAAGCGTACGGGCCGGCCCCTTGCAGGATGATCTCAAGCGCTTCCTCAGCCGGAACGAGGTCGGTCCGCATGGTCTCACTCGCCCCGACCGCTCTTGGCTTTCCAGTCGCCGGACTTGCCACCGGATTTTTCACGTAGCCGAACCGAAACGATCTCCATGCCGCGATCAACCGCCTTGGCCATGTCATAGATCGTCAGGCAGGCGACGCTGCATGCCGTCAGCGCTTCCATTTCGACACCGGTCTGGCCGGTCAGCTTGGCAAGTGCTGTCACACGAAAACCGGGCAGGGCGGCATCGGGCTCAATATCTACCTGCACCTTGGTCAGCGCCAGCGGATGGCACAGCGGTATCAGCTCCGAGGTCTTCTTGGCCGCCATGATGCCGGCAATGCGCGCTGCCCCCAGGACATCACCTTTTTTGGCATTGCCTGACAAAATGGTGTCGAGTGTTTCCGGCAACATGCGGATGGCGCCTTCGGCAACTGCAACCCGCGTGGTATGCGCCTTGTCGCCGACATCGACCATGGCAGCTTCCCCGGCCGAACCGATATGGGTAAGTCCGGATCTGCCGGATGCATCCCCGCTCATGCAGCGCTCCGCGCCGCAACCGGGTTTGCCAGCAATTCGCGTGTTGCCGTTTCCACGTCATCCTTGCGCATCAGGCTTTCACCGATCAGGAAACTGCGGATATGCACTTCACTCAGCCGCGCCAGATCAGCAGGGGTGAACAAGCCGCTTTCCCCAACAATGATACGGTCCTGCGGCACCAATGGCGCCAGCCGTTCGCTGGTCGCTAGCGTTGTCTCGAAGGTCTTGAGGTTGCGGTTGTTGATGCCGATCAGCGGTGATGCACAGGTCTTGAGCGCACGTTCAAGTTCCGCCTCGTCATGGACTTCGATCAGCGCATCCATGCCAAGCGCAAATGCCGCCTGTTCGAGATCGCGTGCGCAAGCGTCATCAACGCTGGCCATGATGATCAGGATGCAGTCCGCGCCCCAGGCCCGGGCTTCAAGCACCTGATAGGTGTCATAGAGAAAATCCTTGCGCAATACCGGCAGGCTGACTGCGCCACGCGCGGCCACCAGATATTCAGGCGCGCCCTGAAACGAAGGCTTGTCGGTCAGCACCGAAAGGCAGGCTGCACCGCCGGCTTCATAAGCACGCGCCAGTGCCGGCGGGTCAAAGTCAGCCCGGATCAGTCCCTTGGATGGGCTTGCCTTCTTGACCTCGGCAATCAGCGCATAGTCACCCTTTGCGATCCGCGACTGCAGCGAACGCGCGAAACCTCGCGGAGAAGACTGTTCCGCGATCATTGCTTCAAGTTCGTTGGTTGTCACTTTCGCCCTGGCGGCGGCGATTTCCTCACGCTTGTAGGCTTCAATCTTCTTGAGAATGTCGGCCATCTCACGCGGCACCCTGGTTTGAAACGGCGACAAGCCGGTCGAGCACCGCATTGGCCGCACCATTGTCGATGGCGGCTGCCGCGATTTCGGCACCTTCCGCCAGATTGGCGGCCTTGTCCGCGATAATCAGCGATGCTGCGGCATTCATGAGCACCATGTCGCGATAAGCGGATTTGTGCCCTGCAAGCAGTTCGCGCAATTTGCCCGCATTGTACTGGGCATCGCCACCGGCAACGCTTTGCTCTGCACCAATTGCCAGTCCGCAATCGGCAGGCGAAATGTCGAAGGTTCGCACCGTGCCGTTTTCAAGTGCGGCAACATGGGTTTCGCCGGTTATGGTGATTTCGTCATAGCCGCCGCCATGCACGACCCAGACCTTTTCCGATCCCAGTTCGGCAAGAACCTTGGCACAGGTCAACAGCCATTTCGGTGAAAACACACCCAGCAATTGCCGTTTCACCCTCGCCGGATTGCACATGGGGCCGAGCAGGTTGAAGATGGTTCGCGTGCCAAGTTCCACCCGTGTCGGGCCGACATGCCGCATGGCCGGGTGGTGCGCGGGCGCAAACATGAATCCGACGCCAGCTTCCTCGATGCAATCGGAAATCTGGTCCGGTGACAATTCCAGCTTGACGCCCAGCGCCATCAGCGTGTCGGCAGCGCCCGATTTTGACGATAATGCCCTGTTGCCATGTTTGGCCACCTTGACGCCGCACCCCGCAACCACCAATGCCGACGCCGTCGAGACATTGAGCGAGCCTTTTGCGTCGCCGCCGGTACCCACGATGTCCATTGCACCGTCGGGTGCATCAACGGCGAGCATTTTCGAACGCATCGTGTCGATGGCACCGGCAAATTCAGCTTCGGTCTCGCCGCGCACCCGCATGGCCATCAGCAAGCCGCCAATCTGTGATGGTGTGGCTTCGCCCGACATCAGGATCGAAAAAGCCTCGCCCGTCTGTTCGCGGGTCAGGGTCGCACCGTCGGCAACCCTTGCGATGATGGATTTCAGGTCAGCCATGGCTCCCCTCAGTAGCTCAGTGCTGCATCAATGGCCTGTGAATTGATGACCAGTTCCCCACGCGACTGGTAGTCTGCTACCAGCGCATTGAGGACATCGTCGCCAATGGCCCCGTCCAGCTGCTTGGTGATATTGTCGGGAACCGGGCCCGGCTGGCCTTCATTGACGCTGACAATCTTCATGACCAGTTTTTCACCTGGTTTTGCCCCGTCAGCGACAAACAGCGTATCCTTGGCCTGGGTAAAGCCGGTTGAAACAGCGGCCGAGGGCAGCTTGTCATTCTTGTCGGTGCGCAACATGGCGGCACTTGTTTCAATGGCTGCCGGATTGCCGTCAGTGCCGACCGGCAGCATTTCTGCGATCACTGCGGCAAACTCCTCGCCCTTTGCGACGCGGTCGCGAATGCTGATGGCCAGTTCACCGACCCGTTTTGCCGTTTCGGCTTCGACCCAGGCAGCCGACACCGCATCACGCACTTCGTCGAGCGGTTTCTGGCGCTCGGGCGTTACGGAAACAACCTCGAACCATTCATAACCGGTTGAACCGATCAGGATCGGATCGGCTTCCACGCCTTCATCGGTCTGGAACGCCTCTCCAAGCAGTTTTGCCTGTTCCGGCAATGGTTCGACGCTGGTGCCGTCCGGCGCCTTGCCTTTCGCATCCACTGCTTCAATCGTGCGGGCAGTCAGACCGGCTTTTGTTGCAGCTTCGCGCAGGGTCGAACCCGCGGCGCGCTCGTCCTCAACCAGATCATGGATTTCCGGAGTTTCGCGAACAGCCTTTTCAAGGGCAAGGGCCGAGCGGATTTCCGCCTCTACATCGGACAACGGCTTTACCACTTCAGGGTTGATCTCGGTAACGCGCAGGATGACCGGGCCAAAGCTGCCGTCGATGATGTCGCTGAACGCGTTCTGCGCCAACAGGAATGCAGCGTCTGCCACTTTGGAATCCGGGATTTGCGCCTTGGAGACGGTGCCAAGGTCAATGTCTGCCTCTGTACGCTTGAGATCGCCCAGCAGCACTTCGAGTGGCAATCCGCTCTTGAGTTTCACCAGCGCGGCATCTGCCGCCGCCCTGTCCGGGAACACGATCTGCTGTATCCGGCGGGTTTCAGCCGTCGTGTAGGATGCCTTCTGCTTCTCGTAGTCCGCCTTGACATCTTCTTCGCTGATCGAGTCCGGCTTGGCGATGTCCTTGGGTTCAACGCTCACCACCACCAGTTTGCGGTATTCGGGCGCCATAAAGTCGGCTTTGTGGTCATCATACCATGCCTGCAGGTCGCTGTCGGCGGGAACCGGAGCTTCCTTGAGCGCGCTGCTGGTTACATTGGCAAAGTCAAACACACGCTTTTCGGCCTGCATTGCAGCAAAATTGTTCTTGAAAGCCTGGGTGGACGACAGCCCGCCCGTGATTGCATCCAGTATCTGGGAGCGCAATGCCACTGACTGGCGGGTGCGGACGTAATCCTCCTGGCTCATGCCGATTTCGCGCAAGGCGAATTCGAGCCGGGAGCGGGAAAACACGCCTGTGCCATCCTTGAATGCCGGGTCATCCGCGATTTGCCGGGCCAGCTGGTCCTGTGTGACGCCAAGCCCCATCTGCTTCGCGTTTTCGTCCAGAACGGCACCTGCGGATACCTGGCTGATGACCGCCTGCTCGATGCCGAAAGCCTTGGATTGCTCGCGGGTAATCCGCTGTCCCAATTGCCGCTTCAGTGAATCCACCTGTGAATTATAGGCAAGGCGGAAATCGGAGAGCCCGACTTTCGTGTCACCGAAGGTGACCGTGGAACTGCCGGTTCCGCTTACAATCGCGCCCGAGACGCCCCAGATCGCAAAAGAGATCACGAGCAGACCCAGGAATATCTTGGCTACAATGCCGCCGGCCGACTTGCGTAATGCGCTGAGCATGGGGATTCCTGTACTTCGAGTTTGGTGACCGGATATGTCCGGCCCTTTGCAAATGCCTCGTATAATCGGAACTTCGTGCCTTCACAACCGCGATGCCCGTGTTTATGACATCGCGACACCGCATGTTGACCCATGCTGGCAGTATCGGATTTCGCGACAGATTACGGGAGTTGCCCAATGACGCCAGGAGTAAAGCCGCTGATCGCGGGAAACTGGAAAATGAACGGAACCCGCCAGTCACTGGGTGAACTGCTTGGAATGGCAGGCGGCTTTGACGCGGAAATGCAAAAACGCCTGGACATGCTTGTCTGTGTTCCGGCGACATTGATGTCTGATGCCGTCGCCGCAGTGAAATCCACTCCTATGGCAATCGGCGGGCAGGATTGCCATTCGATGGCGTCCGGCGCGCATACCGGCGATATATCTGCGCTGATGCTTGCCGATTGCGGTGCCAGGGCCGTGATTGTCGGTCACTCGGAACGCCGGACTGACCATGGCGAGACCAGTGAGATGGTCCGTGAAAAGGCCGACGCGGCATTGAGCGCCAATCTGATGCCGGTGATTTGCATCGGTGAAACCGGTGAAGAGCGCAAAAATGGACAGACTCTGGAGGTTCTCGGCGAACAACTGGCCGGGTCGTTGACTGATTCAGCTGCCATCGTGATTGCCTACGAGCCGGTATGGGCAATTGGCACCGGCCTAGTTCCCACAACAGCCGATGTCGCGGAGGCGCATGCATTCATTCGGGAACAGTTGGCAGCACGCTATGGCGAAGCAGGCTCGACCATACGCATCCTGTATGGCGGTTCGGTCAAGCCTTCGAATGCCGCTGAGCTCCTTGCTGTTGCCAATGTTGACGGGGCACTTGTGGGCGGTGCGAGCCTGAAGGCCGGGGATTTCCTTGGAATTTGCAAGGCATGTGGCTGAATGTCTTCCTGAATCGGGAGCATCTGATCACGGTAGTGGTCGTGGTGTAGCACCTGGTGACTTGGAATGGCCGCTTTGAGCGCCCATATGCTTCACGTCGACCGGTGTGATCCTGCTTTCGAATGCGCGACCGGGAAAAGGGAAACCGGGACTTGGTAAAGAGAAAACTCACCACCATTTTTTGTGCTGACGTGCATTCCTTCGGGAAGATGATGGCTCGTGATGAAACGGCGACACTGGCACGCTTGCAGCGCTATCGGACCATCATGGAGAACTGTTTCGCCAAACGGGACGGTCGCAAGGTGAACACATGGGGTGATGCAGTCATCGGCGAATTTTCCAGCGTCGTTGAAGCCGTACGCTGTTCTGTCGAGATACAGGAAGCCATCACCGCCGAAAACCGCGACTTGCCGGAAAGTGAACAGATGTGGTTTCGCATCGGCATCAATCTCGGCGATGTGATGGATGATGGCGGTGACATTTACGGTGATGGGGTCAACATTGCCTCCCGACTGGAATCGCTCGCTGAACCCGGCGGAATTCTGGTGTCGGAATCGGTCTATGACTTTACCCACAAGCAGTTGGCCATCGCATTCGACTTTGCCGGCCCGCAAAGGGTGAAGGACAATGAGGATCCGGTAAAGGGATATCGCGTACGCGTTGGCACCAGGAACACCCGTGACGACCAGCAGCAATCACAGCCCGTCCAGCCAGGAATGGCATTCCTCGGGGAGGAGACTGAAACAACCCGGCCAAAGGAAATGGTCCGCGGCTTCCTGCGCCGCGTGGAAGCGTTTCTCGACTGGTTCCCGCGCCAGGAGCGCAAAGTCCGGGTCTATGTTTCGCTCATTGGCTTTTTCTTCGCGATAAATGTCCTGTTTTCAGGCATTGCCGACCCTTGGTTCATTTTGCCGTCCCTCCCGTTCATCCTGCTCTTGTGGTTGCATTTCAGTCGGAAGCGGGCGCGCGGGCAAAGCACTGACAAGTCGGGAAAATGAGCACTGGCCGGAAACCAGAGGTACATTTGGCCGGCGCAAATTCAAGAGGGTTTATTTCATTGATGTGGTGGTGTAGAAGACCGCAAAATTCCGGGGCCTGCGGTACGATCCGCGCCGAAAACATGGAAATCAGATGGAAACGGTTATCATTGTCATCCACCTCATGGTGGTTCTTGCCCTTGTGGGCGTCGTTCTGCTGCAACGCTCCGAAGGCGGTGGCCTTGGAATTGGCGGCGGCAGCGGCTTCATGTCGGCACGCGGTGCAGCCAATGCACTGACCCGCGCGACCGGCATCCTCGCTGCAGCCTTCTTCGCTACCTCGATTGCGCTGGGCGTCATTGCCAAGGTCAACGAAAAGCCGGCCGACATTCTCGACCGTATCCCGGCCCAGACGCAGAGCGATGGCACCAAGGGAACCGGCAACGGTATTCTGGACCAGCTCGCACCAAAGAGCGAAACCGCTCCTGCTGAACCTGCCGCTCCGGCAGCTCCCGCTGAACCGGCAGCACCGGCGGTTCCAAGCGGCCAGTAAGGCTGTCGCGAGAGTAACAAGCGTCCGGTGTCGCAGGCACCGGGCGTTTTTTTGTGTGCATTCCGGAAGCTGGACGCTTTTGGCTTTGCGAATCGGAAATTAGCAGTTAGGTCTCAATTCCCATGGCGCGATATGTATTCATCACAGGCGGCGTGGTCTCCTCCCTTGGAAAAGGCATTGCCGCAGCAGCTCTTGGAGCACTCCTGCAGGCACGCGGCTATCGCGTGCGGCTGCGCAAGCTTGATCCTTATCTGAATGTCGATCCCGGCACGATGTCGCCTTACCAGCATGGTGAGGTTTTCGTGACGGATGACGGCGCCGAGACCGATCTCGATCTCGGCCACTATGAGCGTTTCACTGGTCGCTCCGCAAATGCGCAGGACAACATCACCACCGGGCGCATTTACAAGAACATAATCGAGAAGGAACGCCGCGGCGACTATCTGGGCGCGACCGTTCAGGTAATCCCGCACGTCACCAATGAAATCAAGGAGTTCGTTCTCGAGGGCAATGAGAATGTCGATTTCGTCCTGTGCGAGATCGGCGGCACTGTCGGTGACATCGAGGCGATGCCGTTTCTCGAAGCAATCCGCCAGCTTGGCAACGACCTGCCGCGCAACAGTGCGGTCTATATCCACCTGACGCTGATGCCCTATATTCCGGCGGCCGGCGAACTGAAGACCAAGCCAACCCAGCATTCGGTGAAGGAACTTCGCTCCATCGGCATTGCGCCTGATATCCTGCTGGTTCGCGCTGACCGCGAGATTCCGGTCGATGAGCGCCGCAAGCTTTCACTGTTCTGCAATGTGCGGCCTTCCGCTGTGATACAGGCGCTGGATGTGTCCAACATCTATGACGTGCCGCTGTCGTATCACCAGGAAGGGCTCGACGCGGAAGTCCTTGCTGCCTTCGGCATTGACCCGGCACCGCTTCCCAAGATGGAACGCTGGAACGAGGTGCATGACCGGGTCCACAATCCCGAAGGCAAGGTCACAATCGCAATTGTCGGCAAATATACCGGCCTCAAGGACGCTTACAAATCGCTGATCGAGGCACTACACCATGGTGGCATGGCAAACCGGGTGAAGGTCCACCTGGAATGGATCGAATCCGAGGTATTCGAGAAAGAAGACCCGGCGCCCTGGCTGGAAAAGGTGCATGGCATCCTGGTACCGGGCGGATTTGGCGAACGCGGCTCGGAAGGCAAGATTCTTGCAGCCAAATTTGCCCGGGAAAAGAACATACCCTATTTCGGAATATGTTTTGGCATGCAGATGGCCTGCATCGAAGCGGCGCGCAACCTGTGCGGCATCGAAAAGGCGTCATCCACTGAATTTGGCGAAACCGCGGAGCCTGTGGTTGGTCTGATGACGGAATGGCTCAAGGGCAACCAGTTGGAAAAACGCGCCAAGCATGGTGATCTTGGTGGGACAATGCGGCTTGGCGCTTACAGGAATTCGCTCAGGCCCGGTTCGCGCATCGCCGAAATTTACGGCTCCACCGAGATTTCAGAGCGTCATCGCCACCGCTACGAAGTCAATACAGGCTATATGGATCGGCTGGAAGAGGCCGGTCTCCAATTTGCCGGAATGTCTCCGGACGGTGTGTTGCCCGAAACTGTGGAATATCCGGATCACCCGTGGTTTATCGGCGTGCAATATCATCCGGAACTGAAATCGCGCCCTTTCGAACCGCACCCGCTGTTCGCAAGCTTCATCGAGGCAGCAATGGCGCAGTCGCGGCTGGTTTGAGACGATGAAGGCAGCACTTTATCGTCGAAACGGACCGGCAGCCGAAGTCCTTGAAATCATCGAAATGCCCAAACCACAACCGCGCCCGGGCGAGGTGCTGGTGCGGGTCGCGTTTTCCGGCGTCAACCCGTCTGACGTGAAGTCGCGCGCTGGCAGGCCTCTCAACGGCAGCTACCAGATCCCGCATTCCGACGCCTCCGGCACGATTGAGGCGGTGGGCGAGGGCGTTGCACACACACGAGTAGGGGAAACAGTCTGGACCTGGAACGGCGCATGGAAGCGACCGGACGGCACTTGTGCACAATATGTTGCACTGCCTCAGGAACAGGCCGTTCCATTGCCGCAAGGCACTTCCCTGGAGGCAGGTGCATGTCTGGGAATTCCCGGAATGACAGCAGCGCATGCCTTGAACCTGCTGGCGAAGGAAAGCGACGCACATACGGTTCTGGTAACAGGTGCCGGCTCCTCGGTTGGCAATCTGGCAGCGCAGATGGCCGTTGCCGCAGGTTACCGGGTCATCGGAACTGCGTCCGCCAGACGCTCCGATATGGCAAAAGCGGCTGGCTGTGATGCCGTCATTGACCCGCATGCCGGTGATACGGCCAGTGACACAGCGAGCGCAATCCTGGCCGCAAATTCCGGCAATGGCGTGGATGCGATAATCGATCTCGACTTCTCATCGACTGCAACATTGCTGCCATCCGGCATACTGAAGCCGCATGGCGTATTAATCGGCTATGGCTCCAACGACATGGGAGCAGCCAGTTTCGACTTCAGGAATGCGCTTTTCAACGCGCATCGTTTCAGCTTTTTCGTGGTCTATGAACTCACCAGTGACGAACGCCGCAAAGCCGAGGACCGCCTCTATTCAGCGCTCGTTGCCTCGACACCGTTGACGATCGCCATCGAAAAGGCCTTTCTGTTGGACGAGGCTGTGGCAGCACATCAGCGCGTTGAAAGCGGTAATGCGATGGGCAATGTGCTGGTGGCGCTGGGGTGATCAGGCCGCATTCCTGCGCTGATCGCGTCCAATCATCGCAGTGATCTTGCTGAGTAGGTCATCCGGAAATATGGGTTTGCGGACATAATCATCCATACCGCATGCAAGTGCCCGTTCCTCGTCTTCCCCGGCCGCATGCGCAGTCACCGCAAGAATGGGCACATGGGCGTGTGTTCCGCTTTCTTCACTTCGGATCTTGCGGGTCGCCTCATATCCGTTCATCACCGGCATCGAAACATCCATCAAAATCAGCCTTGGGGTGCATTCTCTCCATTTGCTGAATGCCTCTTCCCCGTTTTCAACGATCTCGAAACTGAATTTGGTGGTTTCGAGGATTTCGCGGATCACGATCTGGTTCACCGCTTTATCTTCTGCGACGAGAATATCGAGTGTCGATTCAGCCCCTGGCCGGATTGTCGGCGGGGTAGCAGTCTCAACCGCTCTTTTCTGGACGCCGGTGGAAGCCGTTTCCAATGCCAGCAGCCTGAACACTTCCTTGCGCAATTCTTGTTCATGGCACGGCTTGTTCATCCAGACATCCACCAATCGGCTCTTCGCCAGATTGCCATCCGTTGCAAGGTCCATCGAGGTCAGCATCAGGATCGGTGTCTTCTTCAAGGTTTCACTTTTGCGAATGTGCCTTGCAGCTTCCAGCCCGTTCATGTTGGGCATGGCATAGTCGAGAATCACCAGATCGACCGGCATTTTGAGCTTGTTGGCCTGATCCAGGATGGCCAGTCCCGTTAACGCATCTGGCGCCGACGCAGCTTCAAATCCCCAGTTTGCCAAAAGCTCTTCATAGATTTTGCGATTGATCTCATTGTCGTCGACAACCAGTACCCGTACCGGTTCGTTGCCGTTGCGCAGCCGTGCAGGTAATGGCCGTGCGGCTTCACCGACATGCACCAGAGGGGCGGTGAAGGTGAATTTTGATCCTTCATCAACCACCGCACTCACTGTTATGTCGCCACCCATCAGCCGCGCCAGCCTCCTCGATATGCTCAAACCAAGCCCGGCACCATCGAACCTGCGGGTTGATGAATTGTCCACCTGGTGAAAATGCTCGAATATGGTCTCGTGATGGTCAGCCGGTATGCCGCAACCTGTATCCTCGATCGTGAACTCAATGCCTTTTCCCTCGGAGATCGGCTTGAGTTCGATCAGGACGTGACCGAATTCAGTAAACTTGACCGCATTGCCCACAAGATTGGTGAGGACTTGCCTCAAACGCCCCTTGTCCCCAATCACTTGCGCGGGCAGTTGCGGGCTGGTTCTGACAATGAGTTCCATATCCTTTTCTGCCACTTTCGCAGCCAGAAGTTGTGCAACATCATTGACCACGGTTCGGGGATCGAAAGGGGCGTTGTCCAACACCATCTGCCCGGCTGATATCTTGGAAAAATCAAGAATATCGTTGATGATCCCCATCAGGGCCGTACCGGAGCGGACAATCACGTCAGTAAAGACACGCTGTTTCTCGTTGAGTTCCGTGTTGGCAAGCAGTTCTGCCATGCCGATCACACCATTCATCGGCGTGCGGATTTCATGGCTCATGTTTGCCAGGAATTCGCTTTTCGTCTTGTCGCCGGCTTCCGCCTTTTCAAGAGCGATTTCAAGTTCGCGCTGACGCCGTTTCTCAGAGGAAATATCGGTTCGAACGTCCACTATGTTTCCGTTGGCGGAACGATAGACGGATATCCGCATCGCATGTCCGTCGGGCCTTTCAACCTCGATGGGATGATCGGCAGAAAGCGCCTGCGACCGCAGCTGGTGCTGCCGTGCGATCCAGATATTCCTTTCCTCGACAGTGGAAGCGACATTGCCCTCAAGGGCAATCTTGTCAATCATCTCCGTGAAGGAAATGCCCGGTTCGATTTCCACTTTCAGCCCTTGCATCGCCTTCCTGAATGCGCTGTTGGCGAGAACCAGTTCTCCTTCCGGACTGAAAAGCAGGAACTGGTCTTCCAGCGCGTCAATGGCATCAAGCAGTTGGAGGCGCAGTTTCTGTTCGCTGTCATGCGAAACCGACAGGTTGGTTTCACGCTCCTGCAGGCGTTTGATCATGAGATTGATATTGTCGCCAAGCGCCCCAACTTCGCACCGGCACTCAACGGATGCCAAATCGACAGGACTGCCATTGGCGACGGTTTTGACTATCTGCTCAAGCCGTTTGAGCGGGCGGGTCAGCATCCAGCCCATGCAGTAGAATATCAGCCCACCCACTGCAGCCGATGCAAGTGTTGCGAAATAGAACCATTGGTCGATCGCAGCCCCTTGCGCCAGTTGCAATGTGCCGCTGATGCACATGGTAAGAAGGGTTGCTGCCAAGGAGAATCGGACCGGGATACTGTTGAATCCTGAGCCTTTGGTACCAAGAAAACTGTACGCCATTCCAATCATCATCCGCATTTGTGGGGCAAAACCGGTGGGGGCTGGTTCGCGGTTTGACTGGTATTTGGCTAGCAAACCGGAATTAAGCCATTGTTACTCAAAGGGTTCAACTCCGATACTTATGTCGAATTTTGGGGCGTCTGCCTTGATTTCATGATCCGGAAGGCCCATCAATCAGATGGGGCGAAGATGAAAATGTTTCAGGGTTGGAAGTTCTGATGCCGAGGGTTTTCCGGATAGTCCTGGTTTGCGCCATGATCGTCGCGGCCGGTTTTTCTGCTGCTGGTGCAGCGCCCCACATCGTTGTCGACATGCGCTCCGGCAAGGTTCTTTCGCAGAAGGAAGCCTTTGACCGGTGGTATCCAGCATCGCTGACCAAACTGATGACAGCCTACACGGTCTTCAAGGAGATCAAGACAGGGCGCATCAGCCTGCTTTCGCCGGTGAAAATCACGGATAACGCGCTTTCTGCGCCACCCAGCAAGATGGGATATCCCGTTGGAACCTTGTTGAATTTCGACACGGCGATCAAGATATTGATGGTGAAGTCAGCCAACGATATTGCAACCGCAATAGCCGAATCAACTGCAGGTAACGAACCAGCCTTCATCGCAATGATGAATGCCAATGCAGCAGCTCTGGGCATGCGCGACACGCATTTTGTCAATGCGCACGGCCTGCATGACGAAAACCAGTATACGAGCGCGCGTGATCTCGCTCTGCTTGCCAAGGCGCTTTCGAAGGAATTTCCTTCCTATGCCGGATATTTTGCCATTCCGGCGATCAGGAGCGGCAAGCGTGTCTTGCAGAACCACAATCCGCTGCTGCAGCGGTTCGACGGAACGACCGGCATGAAGACCGGATTTGTCTGTGCCGCCGGGCTCAATATCGTGGTCACCGCTCAACGCAACGGCAAGAACCTGCTAGCGGTCGTACTTGGCGGTCCGACCGGACAGGAACGCAATGTGCGTGCAGCCATGCTGCTGACAGCTGCATTTCAGCAGAACGCGTTTTTCATTCGAACGAAGCTCGACACCATGAAACCGGTCGGCCCGGTCAAGCGCGTGCCAACCGACATGCGCGAAACGGTCTGCAAGAAGCGCACGAAATCGGAGGCCGAAAACAATGGTGATGATGAAACATCGGCTGTGTTCGGAATGAAGGAGCCAAGCCTTGATGACCTTGAGGCGAAATACCTCAAGCCCAAGGGCAGCAATACCCGCATCGTTCCCATCGTGCTTGGCAATACCACCGGACCCGATCCGTACAATCTTGCCGGCAAGAGCGAAGAGCCACTGACAAGTTTTGCTGACAGCGCTGCAGGATCAGACGCGAACACTCCGGCAGCCCATGCCGAATGGCCGCTGGTGGAGGGCACCAGCGCAATGAAGGTCCCGGTCCCGTTGCCACGCCCGGTCGCTGGTGCCAATTGAACACCGGTTCCGTCATTGCCATGTCCGCGCACCAGTGAGTGCGACGCTTGCAAACACCTCGCACATCGGGCAAACCGGACAAATCGAGCCTTGGCGAGGCAGCAATCAGGCAAAGCGGTATCCATGAATTCTTCATCCCCCATGCAAGCGCGCGCAGTTGACCATCTCGTTCTCCCGGTCGAGGGACTGGAAGTGTCGCGCAATCGTCATTCGGCACTGGGCTTTTCAGTTGCCGCCGATGCCAGGCATCCCTTCGGTACTGAAAATGCCTGTGTGTTCCTGGCTGACGGCACATACCTGGAACCTCTCGCTGTGGGTCACCGCGAAACCTGCGAGGCAGCCGCCATCAAGGGCAATGTGTTCGTGGCGCGCGACCAGGCGTATCGCTTCCGCCGCAGCCAGAACGGATTTTCCGCGATTGCCTTTGCTACCAGTGACGCTGCATCGGATCACAAGCATTTCGGCAAGCTTGGCTATTCGGCGGGAAAACTGCTGAAATTCGGACGCATCTTCGAAGATGCCAATGGCAATCGCGACAAGGGTGAGTTTCGCCTCGCTTTCGCTGCAGACTTGCGCGCCCCGGATTGTTTCCTGTTTACTTGCGAGCGCCTGAACGTGCCCAAGACCGACCGTTCCGCGCTGCAAAAACATGCCAATACGGTTGGTGGCATCAAGGAAATCGCATTTTACGAGGCCAATCCCACCGATTTCCAGTATTTCATCCAGGAGCTCGCCCGCCAGCGTGAGGTGAATGCGCATTCCTTCGGGATGGAAATCAAGGCTGCCAACGCCAATCTTGCTGTCTATTCACCGGACGGCATGAAAGCCTGGTTTGGCGCGAGCGGCACTTGCCGCCATGCGCGCGGCTTGCGCCTCAAGGCGATCATTTTTTCAACCGCCAGGCTCGATACATTGAAGAAACACCTGCAGAAAACAGGTGTCGAGTGGCGCGAACATGCCGGGCGCGTTGTAATTGATCCTGCTCCCGGCCAGGGCGCCATCTACGCATTCGAGGAAGTGAAATGATGAAGGCAAACAGCGCCGTCACCGTTGGCACGGCGGTCTTTTCCAACACCGCACCGTTGTCACTGATTGCTGGTCCCTGCCAGCTTGAAAGCCGCCAGCATGCCTTCGACATGGCCGGAGCCTTGAAGGAACTCACGGCTGAACTCGGCATCGGTTTTGTCTACAAGACAAGTTACGACAAGGCCAACCGTACCAGCATCGGTGCGACACGCGGCTCCGGGCTCGACGCTGCCATGCCGGTCTTTGACGAGTTGCGCAAGGAACTGGGCGTTTCCATTCTGACGGATGTGCACACGGCTGAACAATGCGCAATCGTGGCGCCGCATGTCGATGTGTTGCAGATACCGGCATTCCTGTGTCGCCAGACCGACCTGCTGGTTGCGGCCGCCAATACGGGTACCATCGTCAACGTCAAGAAGGGGCAATTCCTGGCTCCCTGGGACATGAAGAATGTCGTGGCCAAAGTGACCGACAGCGGCAATCCCAATGTGCTTGTCACGGAACGTGGAGCGAGCTTCGGCTACAATACGCTGGTGTCGGACATGCGGGCTCTGCCGATCATGGCGCGCGAAACCGGCGCGCCGGTGATTTTCGACGCGACCCATTCGGTTCAGAGCCCGGGAGGGCAGGGCGGTTCTTCCGGCGGCGACCGCACCATGGTGCCTTGTCTGTCGCGCGCTGCCGTGGCGGTAGGGGTTGCCGGCGTCTTCATCGAGACCCATGACGATCCGGAAAATACCAAATCCTCCGATGGCCCCAACATGATGAAACTCTCAGACATGCGTGGCCTGCTGGAGCAGTTGATGGCGATTGATTCAATTGTGAAGCAGGTCTGAAGCAGGGATGGTCTCAGCCGCTTGTGCCCCGTTGGCCGAAGCGGATGAAACCGTTTGATGCAACCGGACGCAGGGCATCGCCACGTTTCAGCTCCGCAATCCTGGCCTCATAACGCAATTCGAGACAGGGCCTGTCGGCACCGCAGGAATCACGCTCGCGCAACCACGCCTCATGGCTGCGTTGAATGAGCTGGCGTTGCGGGCGGCTGGTTGCCCGGCTTTCAATTTCGCCCTGGATGCGGGAAAGGGTTTCGTCATTCACCATCAATGTTTCAGAATTGCAGATTTCAAATTCCGCCGGTTTTGAAGCAGCGCTGCAATCGACCGGATCAGCCTTGGCAATACCCGCGGACAAGAAGGCGGCGACGGTCAGTCCGAGCGCAGCCGGCAGGCCGGATCGCACCAGACGCGGTACGATCGCATGTGGGGAAATTACCGACAGTGCCGAATATCGGGAAATGTGTGGATTGGGATCGATCATGGTTTGCTGCCAAATTCCCGGCCTGCAGGCCGAATTGATTTCTCCCGCGAAGCGGGTCCAGCAATAGATGGAGCCTGTTTGTGTGCGTCAACTGGCAGGAAAGTGGCGATTTCGGGGAAATAATGCGGCTCGCAAATTGCTTCTGTCATTTTGTGAAGGTAGAAGCAGCGCGAAATGTGAGGGTTGAAACCCGATCAATGGCACCAATGCAAGAGGACTGGAATGACTGCAATCATTGATATCACTGGTCGGGAAATTCTTGACAGCCGCGGTAATCCCACGGTCGAGGTTGACGTTATACTGGAAGATGGCTCGATGGGTAGGGCGGGTGTGCCCTCTGGCGCGTCAACCGGTGCGCATGAGGCAGTCGAACTCCGCGATGGCGGGTCACGCTATCACGGCAAGGGCGTGCAGAAGGCAGTTGCCGCCGTCAATGGCGAATTGTTCGATGCGCTCAGTGGCATGGAAGCCGAGAACCAGATGGCGATCGACGCCTTGATGATCGAGCTCGACGGCACGCCGAACAAGTCCCGGCTTGGTGCCAACGCCATTCTCGGTGTCTCGCTTGCAGTGGCCAAGGCGGCAGCTGAAGCAGCAGCACTTCCGCTGTATCGCTATGTCGGGGGCGCCAGTGCACATGTGCTTCCGGTGCCGATGATGAACATCATCAACGGTGGTGCGCATGCCGACAATCCGATCGATTTCCAGGAATTCATGATCATGCCGGTTGGAGCATCTTCGTTGGCTGATGCTGTGCGCATGGGTTCGGAAACCTTCCATACCTTGAAGAAGGCCCTCAAGGATGCCGGTCACAACACTGGTATCGGCGATGAGGGCGGCTTCGCGCCAAACCTGAAAAACGCCAAGGCCGCGCTCGATTTCATCATGTCCTCCATCGAGAAGGCCGGTTACAAGCCCGGCGAAGACATGTTTATCGCACTCGATTGCGCTGCCACGGAATTTTTCAAGGACGGCAACTACGTCTATGAGGGTGAGAAAAAGACCCGCGATCCGAAGGCCCAGGCAAAATACCTCGCGAGCCTTGCCGCCGATTATCCGATCATCTCGATCGAGGATGGAATGTCCGAGGATGACTGGGAGGGTTGGAAAACCCTGACCGACATGATCGGCAAGACCTGCCAGCTCGTTGGTGATGACCTTTTCGTCACCAATTCCAATCGCCTGCGCGATGGCATACGCATGGGCGTTGCCAATTCGATCCTGGTCAAGGTCAACCAGATCGGCACGCTCACCGAAACCATCGATGCCGTCGAAACTGCGCATCGCGCCGGTTACACGTCGGTGATGTCGCACCGCTCCGGTGAAACCGAGGATTCAACCATTGCGGATCTGGCAGTCGCAATGAATTGCGGGCAGATCAAGACCGGCTCGCTCGCGCGCTCCGACCGGCTTGCAAAATACAACCAGCTGATCCGCATCGAGGAGGAACTGGGGCCGGTAGCACATTACGCGGGCACTCAAATCCTGCGCTCCCGTTGACAGGTGAACCCCATGCAATTGATGGCGGGCTTCACGCCCGCCATTTTTTTGGTTTTTAGCCAATCGGTAAACCCGTCATTAAGGCTGTTCAGCGAGACTTGATCCCAGTTCCACAGTTGTATCGAGTTCAGGGGCTGCAGATTTGTCTACCCGCCAGAAGAAGAACGGTCGTCTTCACCGTTTTGCCATTCCAGCCATTTGCCTGGTGCTGATGGCCTATTTCCTCCACCATGCCTGGTCCGGCCGCTTCGGTCTTGAAGCAGCTGCGCGGATCGCAGAAGATGAGGTAAGACTCGAATACGAGCTCGTCCGCCTCAAACATCAGCGCGAAGACCTTGAAGCCAGGGTCCGTCTGTTGCGCGATGGCACGCTTGAACAGGACATGCTGGACGAACAGTCGCGACGCATGCTTGGGGTCAGCGCGCCCAACGAAGTTGTCATTCTCCGTTGAATTAACTGGAATAAGATTAATTAGCCCGGTTTAACTGATTTTGGTTATACAGACTGCTTGGAAGGCATGCGTTTTTTGCAATTGTAAAGCCGTCGCCATGCAATATGGTTGCAGCAGTAAGGGTATCCGGCGTCTGCCAATGGCGGATGTGCGGTGTCAGGAGGTCTTCTGCAGGCGCAAGGCTGCGGAAGTGGCACATGAGGGAGAGGGCAAATGGCTGCAAAGCCTGGCAAATCCGTATCATCTACAGCTAAATCCGCATCCAGCCATGGCGGTTCGCGCTCTGCGCCCAAACCGGCGAAATTCTCTCGCGATCAGGAGATGGAAGCCTACAGGATGATGCTTCTCATCCGCCGTTTCGAGGAAAAGGCGGGCCAGCTTTACGGCATGGGCTTCATCGGCGGTTTTTGTCACCTTTACATTGGCCAGGAAGCCGTCGTTACCGGCATGCAGATGGCAATCGGCGAAGGCGACCAGGTTATCACCGGCTATCGCGACCATGGCCACATGCTGGCGCTTGGCATGGATCCGAACGGCGTCATGGCCGAGCTGACTGGTCGGCGCGGCGGTTTGTCCAAGGGCAAGGGCGGCTCTATGCACATGTTCTCCAAGGAAAAGAATTTCTATGGCGGCCATGGCATTGTCGGCGCGCAAGTATCGCTCGGCACCGGCCTCGCCTTCGCCAATCACTATCGTGACAATGACCGGGTAAGCCTGACCTATTTCGGTGACGGAGCGTCCAACCAGGGCCAGGTCTATGAAAGCTTCAACATGGCCGAGCTTTGGAAGCTGCCGGTCATCTACATCATCGAAAACAACCGCTATGCGATGGGCACGGCAGTCTCGCGCGCTTCGGCGCTGACAGATTTTTCCCAGCGTGGTGCTTCATTCAACATCCCCGGCATGCAGGTGGACGGCATGGATGTCCGCGCCGTCAAGGCTGCCGGCGACGAGGCGGTTGCATGGTGCCGCGCAGGCAAAGGGCCGATGATCCTCGAAATGCAAACCTACCGCTATCGTGGCCATTCCATGTCCGATCCGGCGAAGTATCGCAGCAAGGACGAGGTACAGAAGATGCGCGCGGAGCATGATCCGATTGAACAGGTCCGGTTGCGTTTGATCGAGGACAAGTTGGCCAGCGAGGATGACCTCAAGGCCATAGACAAGGAAATTCGTGAAATCGTCGGCAAGTCGGCCGATTTCGCCCAGAATGATCCCGAGCCGAACATATCCGAGCTCTATACTGACATTCTGTTGTGACACGGCGGGGAGGAACAGACCATGCCAACTGAAATCCTGATGCCTGCCCTTTCGCCAACCATGGAAGAGGGCAATCTCGCCAAATGGCTCGTCAAGGAGGGTGACAAGGTTGCACCTGGCGATGTGATTGCGGAGATCGAAACCGACAAGGCCACGATGGAAGTCGAGGCCGTTGACGAAGGTGTCATCGCCAGGATCCTGATTGCAGCGGGCACCGAAGGCGTCAAGGTCAACACGGCAATTGCCATCCTTGCCGGTGAAGGTGAGGACGCCAATGCGGCAGCCAGTGCTGCACCAAGTCCGGCACCCCATGCACAAGCAACGACTGCAGCATCTGTTGGCGAGCCACCCGCACAGGTATCCCTGCCTGCAGCACCCGTTGCGGAAATTGCTGCCGATCCTGACATTCCTGCGGGCACCGAAATGGTCAAAATGACCGTGCGCGAGGCGCTCAACTCCGCCATGGCAGAGGAAATGCGTCGCGATGCAGATGTGTTCGTGATGGGCGAGGAAGTGGCCGAATACCAGGGCGCCTACAAGATCACACAAGGGCTGTTGCAGGAGTTCGGTCCCAAGCGGGTGATAGACACCCCCATTACCGAGCATGGTTTTGCAGGTATCGGCGTTGGCGCGGCCATGGCCGGCCTCAAGCCGATCGTCGAATTCATGACTTTCAACTTCGCCATGCAGGCGATTGACCAGATCATCAATTCTGCTGCCAAGACACTGTACATGTCAGGCGGCCAAATGGGTGCGCCGATGGTGTTTCGCGGCCCCAATGGCGCAGCCGCCCGCGTTGGCGCGCAGCATTCGCAATGCTACGCAGCCTGGTACAGCCACATTCCAGGGCTCAAGGTGGTGATGCCCTATACGGCCGCCGACGCCAAGGGTCTGCTCAAGGCCGCAATTCGCGATCCCAATCCGGTGATCTTCCTGGAAAACGAAATCCTCTACGGTCAATCCTTTGACGTTCCGCAGCTTGACGATTTCGTGCTGCCGATCGGCAAGGCAAGGATCCACAAGACCGGCAAGGACGTGACCATTGTCTCCTTCGGCATCGGCATGACCTATGCGGTCAAGGCCGAAGCTGAACTCGCAGCCATGGGTATTGACGCGGAAATCATTGACCTGCGAACCTTGCGTCCCATTGACTGGGATACGGTTCTGCGCTCCGTGCAGAAGACCGGAAGGCTTGTCACCGTCGAGGAAGGTTTCCCGCAATCCTCAGTCGGCGATCACATTGCAAGCCAGGTAATGCAGCGCGCCTTCGACTGGCTTGATGCCCCCGTCATCACCATTTGCGGCAAGGATGTTCCCATGCCCTATGCCGCCAATCTGGAAAAGCTTGCATTGCCAAATGTCGGTGAAGTCGTCGAGGCGGTGAAAGCCGTCACATACAAGGGTTGAACATTTGGCAGTGCAACGCCTTGATCTTCGTACAGTTCGCTTTGACCGATTGTCGGGATCAGTGGTGTTTGATGCCAGGAATTGTGTGGTCGAGGTGTCGCGCGAGGCGCTTGAAGCGCTTTATCAGCGCAGCTTCGACCCCGAGGAAGCCATAGTTTTTGCCGTCCGCGAAGCCAAACGCCTGACTGTTTTGGCTGGCCGGATACCGGCAGATGATGGCAAGATACGCATCACCACGAACATGCTGTTGAATGACGGATTGTTCGAAGATGAAAACGGGAGCTGACCGATGCCGATCAATATTACCATGCCAGCCTTGTCCCCCACGATGGAGGAGGGCAACCTTGCCAAATGGCTGGTCAAGGAAGGCGACAAGGTTGGTCCAGGCGACGTGATTGCCGAGATCGAGACCGACAAGGCAACGATGGAAGTCGAGGCAGTCGACGAGGGAACCATCGCGAAGATTGTGGTGCCAGCCGGGACCGAAGCGGTAAAGGTCAATGCCGTTATCGCAATCCTTGCAGGCGAGGGTGAGAATGCGGCCGATGCGGCGAAGGGCGGAGGCGCTGCTCCGGCACCCCAAGCCGCCAAGGCCGATGCGCCAAAGACTGACACTCCGGCCCCTGTCCAGGCTTCAGCTCCAACTCCCGCACCAACTCCCGTTTCGGCGGCAACTGGCCCATCGGGTGAACGTGTATTCTCTTCGCCACTGGCGCGACGCATCGCGCGTGAAGGCGGAATCGACATTGCCAAAGTTTCCGGCACAGGTCCGAAGGGCAGGGTTGTCAAGGCGGATGTAGAGGCGGCAATCGCTTCAGGCGGTGCTACCGCAACGGCCCCCGCCCCAAAAGCCGCACCTGCACAGGCTGCGCCAGCTGGAATGTCGTCCGATCAGACTCTCAAGCTGTTCGAGGAAGGCAGCTATGAACTCGTCAAGCATGACGGCATGCGCAAGACCATCGCCAGGCGCTTGACCGAATCCAAGCAGACCATTCCGCATTTCTATGTCTCGGTTGATTGCGAACTCGATGCATTGCTGGCGCTTCGCGAGCAGTTGAACAATGCGGCACCCGTCAAGGACGAAAAGCCCGCCTACAAGCTTTCGGTCAACGACATGATCATCAAGGCACTGGCACTTGCCCTGCGCGACGTGCCGCAGGCCAATGTTTCCTGGACCGATGATGCGATGGTCATGCACAAGCATTCCGATGTCGGTGTCGCGGTATCCATAACGGGCGGGCTGATAACCCCGATTGTCCGCCATGCCGAATTGAAGCCGCTGTCAGTGATTTCCAACGAGATGAAAGACCTTGGCAAACGCGCCAAGGAGCGCAAGCTGAAGCCCGAGGAATATCAGGGCGGCACCACTGCAGTCTCCAACATGGGCATGATGGGCGTGAAAAACTTCGCAGCCGTCGTCAATCCACCGCATGCGACCATTCTGGCAATCGGCGCTGGCGAACAGCGCCCGGTCGTGTGTAACGGCGCACTTGCTGTTGCAACAGTCATGACCGTGACGCTCTCAACCGATCACCGTGCGGTGGACGGAGCCCTGGGCGCGGAATTGCTCGGTGCCTTCAGGCGCTATATTGAAAGCCCGATGGGAATGCTGGTTTGAAAACCATCCTTGCATATGGCGACTCGCTGACCTGGGGGTCCGATCCAGCCACCGGCGGGCGGCACCCCGAGACGGTTCGCTGGCCCGATGTGCTGGAAAAGGCGCTTGATGGGCGGGCGAGGGTCATCACGGATGCACTTCGCGGTCGCACGACCGCCTATGACGAACATTTGGCCGATTGTGACCGCAACGGAGCGCGCACGCTGCCAACCGCCCTCTACGCCCATGCGCCACTGGACCTTGTCATCGTGATGCTCGGTTCGAATGACATGAAGCCGCATATTGCCGGGACTGCAATTGCATCGCTGCAGGGCATGCGCCGGTTGGTCTCCATTATCAGGAACCACAATCCCGGACTGCCGGGGCAGGAGCCGCCGGAAGTCCTGATCGTTTCGCCACCACCGATTTGCGAAACAGCAGATCCGTTCTTTGCCGCAATGCTTGCCGGTGGCGTCGAACAATCGGCGATGCTGGCGTCGCACTATTCAGACCTCGCGGATGAATCGGGATGCGGCTTCTTCGATGCGGCAGGAGTAGCCAGAACCGCACCGGCTGACGGCGTTCACCTGGATGCGGGTAACACAGCCGCCCTGGGCAGGGCACTGGCACCGATCGTGCACGTCATGCTCGGTCTTTGATTGGTATCAAGGGACAGGAAGATGGATGCTACTAGGCTGACAAAGACAACATCAAAAGGAGGTTTTTGTCATGTCCAACGTACCCCATGAATTGCACGAGGAGTTCCCCGAATACAGCGGCCAGATTCACGATCTGAAAGTTTCGAATGCCCATTTCGTCAAACTTTTTGATGCCTATCACGAGATCAACCGCGCGGTGCATCGCGCAGAAACCAATATAGAACCGACCGACGACCTGCACATGGAACAGATGCGCAAGGAGCGGCTCAAACTGAAGGATGAGATTTTCGCGATGCTGCAGGGTTGAAGACACCGCTCAGCTATGATCTGGCGGGCATCTGCCCGCCAAAAAGCTGCACCAGCGCTTCGCCACCTTGTGACAGGATTATCAGGATCACGACCGCCATGATGAAGCGCGAAACAGCGCGGATCAGGCGGAACCTGAGAACGGAAAAGACAGCCGAAAAGGCAAGCAGGGCCACAAGGCCCAGTCCGCAAAGCTGGATCAGGGGCGGCAGTGCCATGATCCGCTCAAAGGAAATGAGAGAGAGTACAAGTTCCATGCGTGCGGTCCCCGTTCATCGGTGACGGCATTCTATGAAGCAGATTTGGACGAAACAAGGACGAAGCAATGGCTCAGGATTATGACGTCATCATTATAGGTTCCGGTCCCGGTGGTTATGTAACCGCCATTCGCTCGGCACAATTGGGTTTGAAGACTGCAATCGTCGAACGCGAACATCTGGGCGGTATCTGCCTGAACTGGGGCTGTATCCCGACCAAGGCGTTGTTGCGTTCTGCCGAAATCAAGCATTACGCCGATCATATCTCGGCCTATGGCCTGAAGCTGGACGGCAAGGTTACGGCAGATGTGAAAGCCGTTGTTGATCGTTCACGTGGTGTTTCTGCCCGTCTGAATGGCGGCGTCGGCTTCCTGATGAAGAAGAACAAGATCGATGTGATCTGGGGCGAAGCGAAACTCGTCAAACCCGGCGAAATCAGCGTCACGAAGACAAGCAAACCCGCGATGCAACCGCAGCACCCGGCTCCCAAGGGAACAAAGGGCGAGGGCAGCTACACCGCCAAGCACATCATTGTCGCGACCGGAGCGCGTCCGCGTTCGTTGCCCGGTACCGAACCGGACGGCAAATTGATCTGGACCTATTTCGAAGCCATGGTTCCCGCCGAATTGCCGAAAAAACTGCTCGTCATGGGATCAGGCGCCATCGGCATTGAATTCGCAAGCTTTTACAACGCGATGGGCTGCGATGTGACGGTCGTCGAACTGATGCCGAACATCATGCCGGTCGAAGACGCGGAAATCTCCGCCATCGCGCGCAAGCAACTGGAAAAATCCGGCCTCAAGATCATAACCGAAGCCAAGGTCACCAAGGTCGACAAGGCAGCAAATTCCGTCAAGGCCGCGGTCGAGACAAAGGACGGAAAGACTCAGGTGATCGAGGCGGACCGGTTGATCTCGGCTGTCGGCGTCCAGGGCAACATTGAAAATCTCGGACTGGAGGCGCTCGGCATCAAGACGGATCGCGGCTGTGTGGTAATTGACGGCTATGGTCGCACCAATGTGCCGGGCATTTACGCGATTGGTGATGTCGCAGGCCCGCCGATGCTTGCACACAAGGCCGAGCATGAGGGCGTTATCTGTGTTGAGAAGATAGCAGGCCTTCCCAATGTTCACCCGATGGACAAGCTCAAGATCCCGGGCTGCACCTACTGCCATCCGCAGGTGGCTTCCGTTGGCCTCACAGAGGCTCGCGCGAAAGAGGCCGGTCACGACATCCGGGTCGGCCGCTTCTCATTCAACGCCAATGGCAAGGCGATTGCGCTTGGCGAGGACAACGGCATGATAAAGACGATCTTCGACAAGAAGACCGGGCAATTGCTGGGCGCGCACATGGTGGGTGCTGAAGTGACGGAACTGATACAGGGATTTGTTGTAGCCATGAACCTCGAAACCACCGAGGAAGAACTGATGCACACCATCTTCCCTCATCCGACCCTGTCGGAAATGATGAAGGAAAGCGTGCTCGACGCCTATGGAAAGGTGCTGAATGCCTGAGCATGGCAGCCTATCGCAAACTGCCCGAAAAAGCATTATGTTGAACCCGGATCAAACCCGGAAAGAAGGGAAGCAGCCATGAACACTGACACCAAGTCACTTGTTATTTTCCTGATTGTCGGCCTTGTTTCGGGTCTGCTGGCCAGCATCCTGATGGGTGCAGGCGGCGGGCTCATTTACTATCTGGTGGTTGGTGTCATTGGCGCCTTTGTCGGTGGCTTCGTGCTGAATGCGCTCAAGGTCAACATTGCCACCGGCAATCCGATCATCAACCAGATCATCACTTCGGTGATTGGAGCCATCATCGTGATCATACTTGCCAGATTCCTGAGCTGACCCGAGGGTAGGCGATCATGCACGGCGAATTCGGAATAATGGGAATGCCCGGCGTAGGCTTCTTTGGCATGCTGATCATCGGCGGGCTTGCCGGTTGGCTGGCCGAACGGGCCATGAACCGCAATCACGGCCTGTTGACCAATATTCTGGTAGGCATTGCCGGGTCCTTTGTCGGCGGAACACTTGCGGGTGTTCTCGCCATCCAGTTTTACGGATTTGTTGGCAATCTTGTCGTCGCGACGCTGGGTGCCGTGCTGATCCTGTGGTTCTTTGGCAAGAAGGAACCTGGCAATCGTGTTCCATCGGACGGCCAATATACCGGCGGAGTATCGCCCGGCGAAATCTTCCGTACCAAAGACGACCAATAGCGAAGGGTTCCATGGTAACCGTACTCGACACGACAGGCGGGGCCGCCAAGCCGCGCCATCCGGAAAAGGCGCACCGTCCGGACAATGAAGTAATGCGCAAGCCGGATTGGATCCGCGTGCGCGCCGGTGGTTCGCCGGTCTATGAAGAGACCCGCAAGATAGTCAAGGAAAACGCGCTTGTGACGGTCTGCGAAGAAGCCGGTTGCCCCAATATCGGCGAATGCTGGTCCAAGAAACACGCCACCATGATGATCATGGGCGACACCTGCACCCGGGCTTGTGCCTTCTGCAATGTGCGAACCGGAATGCCTGACGCGCTGGATGCAAAAGAGCCGGAGAACGTGGCGATAGCAGTCGCCAAGCTCGGTCTCGAACACGTTGTCATCACCTCGGTCGATCGTGATGATCTGGCCGATGGCGGTGCACAGCATTTCGTTGAAACCATCGAGGCCATCAGGGCGCGCTCGCCCAAGACCACAATTGAAATCCTCACTCCCGATTTCTTGCGCAAACCCGGCGCGCTTGAGGCGGTGGTTGCCGCGAAGCCTGATGTTTTCAATCACAATCTCGAAACCGTTCCATCCAACTATCTGACAGTTCGTCCAGGTGCGCGCTACTTTCACTCGATCCGCCTGTTGCAGCGCGTCAAGGAAATTGACCCGACGATGTTTACCAAGTCCGGCATCATGGTTGGTCTCGGCGAAGCCCGAAACGAAGTGCTGCAATTGATGGATGATTTGCGCACGGCTGACGTCGATTTCCTCACCATCGGCCAGTATCTGCAACCGACAAGGAAGCACCATCCGGTCAAGGCCTTCGTCACGCCGGATGAATTCAAGGCTTATGAGACGGTCGCTTACACCAAGGGCTTCCTGCTGGTATCCTCCAGCCCGCTGACGCGCTCGTCGCATCATGCAGGCGAGGATTTTGCGAAACTGCAACAAGCCCGCCATTCAGCGCTCGCCAGGGGCTGAACCGGAAGTGCCGAGTTTTTCGAAGGTCCATCCGGTTCCCTACAGTGCCGGACAGATGTTTGATCTGGTTGCGGATGTCGAGAAATATCCGCAGTTCCTGCCATTGTGCGAAAGCCTCAATATCCTTTCACGCCGCGAGAAGGGCGGGCGAGTGCTGCTCGTTGCCGATATGGGCGTTGGCTACAAGGCGATCCGCGAACATTTCACGTCTCAGGTGCTGCTCAATCGCGATGATCTGGTAATCGATGTCAAATATCTCGACGGACCATTCAAGCGGCTCGACAATCGCTGGCAATTCGAGGCGCGGGGGCCAGCAGCCTGCGACGTGCATTTCGATATCGACTATGAGTTCTCAAGCCGGGTGCTGGGTGCCCTGATGGGAGCCATGTTCGACCGCGCTTTCCGCCACTTCACAAATGCCTTCGAGGAACGCGCCAGAGCAGTTTATGGCGATCCGCCGGGTCAGACCGGTATTTGAACAAAAGAAAACCCGGCACAAGGCCGGGTTCTTCTTTGGAGGAAGGTTCAGGAGGTCGGGGTGGTTCAGATCCCGATAAACGAGATATAGGTGGTCTTTCTGCAGTTTGAAGTGCAATTTGTCACATTGCGTAAAATTAAGTTCACACTCCCGCAAAAAAAGAAAACCCGGCGCTCAGGCCGGGTTTTTCCTTGGAGGGAGGTCATGTGATCGGGGTGGTTCAGGTCCCGATGAAATGAATATGGCGGATCGCAGGAAGCGATGGTGTGCATTTTTGCACACTTCGAATATTACCGCCTGGAAACGAAAAAGGCGGGCACCAAGCCCGCCTTTCGAATTTGTTTGGACCGCCCGCTCAATTGCAGACCTGAACTTGCTTCCATTCCCAATAACCGGTGTATGGGTTCTGTACCTGGCGGTTCTTGTACCAGCAGCGACGTGGCTGATATACCGGCTGTGGCTGGTATACTACTGGCGGGGCCTGATAGACCGGAACGCGGGAATAGGTTGGCGCTGCATTCTGGCTCAGAACGCCACCAACAATCATGCCGCCGATAAAGGCCGCAGCTTCCTTGCCGCCTGCATTTGCCGGTGCAGCGAATGTTGCTGTCATCATCGCTGCACCAGCAGCAGCAACCATCAGACCACGAATTGTTGTCTTCATCTTGTTTCTCCCGGAAAAGCGCGCTTCCAACCCGGTTGCGCGATAACTGCTAAAGACCCCTTGGCTTTCATTAGACCACAGCTTGTTTGTTATGGAAACGAAATAAATCAGTTGTGATTAACATCGCCATCGTTGGATTCAATGCCGTATGCCAGGAGCATTTCCAGCGCCATCTTGCTGGTTTCATTGCGGATTTCATCCCGGCCAGTGTCCCCGAACCGGAATTCCTCGACAAACGCACCTTCCTCCAGCCGATTGGCAACTGCAATGAACACCAGACCGACCGGCTTTTCGGGGCTTCCGCCGCCCGGACCGGCGATTCCCGTGACTGACACGCTGGCATCAGCCAGCGAACGCTCAAGCGCACCGATGGCCATTGCGACTGCTACAGGCGCTGATACTGCACCGTGCTCTCGGAGGAGTTGCGGATCAACGCCAATTTCCTGTTCCTTGGACTCATTGGAATAGGTGACGAAGCCGCGCTCGAACACATCGGAAGAGCCCGCGACCGAAGTCAGCAGCGCTGCGATCAAGCCGCCTGTGCACGATTCTGCTGTGGCGATTTTCAGCCTTGCCGCGCGGAAACCGTCGAGCACATGAACAGCCATTTCGCCGAGATCAGGATCAACCCGCATTGCCGATGCCTCCTTTGTCGTGAAATACCGCCGTTGCGGTCGCAATCGCGGCAATGCCCTCCCTGCGGCCGACAAAGCCGATTCCTTCATTGGTGGTCGCCTTTACTGCAACCCGGAACACATCAATTCCGGCGATTTCGGCGATGCGCTTTCGCATGGCGTCGCGATGCGGCCCTATCTTCGGTGCTTCACAGATTAGTGAGACATCGAGATTGGTAATGATTCCGCCCGCTTTGCGTACCAGCGACAGCGCATGGTGCAGGAACCGGTCAGAAGATGCACCGCGCCATTGCGGATCTGATGGCGGGAAATGGCTGCCGATATCGCCCGCGCCAATCAGGCCGAGTAATGCATCCGTGAGCGCATGCAGGCCCACATCCGCGTCCGAATGGCCCTTCAGGCTTTGATCGTGTGGAATGTGGATGCCACAAAGCGTTACGTGATCGCCCGCATCCAGCTGGTGAACGTCATAACCCGTTGCACATCGCACATCGGGCATCGGTGAATTTTCACGCATCATCATTTCAGCCCTTAGAAGGTCTTGTGGCAATGTGATCTTGAAATTGGTGGCAGGCGAGGGGACTGCGACTATGGCAATGCCAAACGCCTCAGCAACTGCTGCATCGTCCGTCAATTCGCCCTGTCCGGCAGCCAGTGCAGTATCATGTGCGTTCAGGATGTCGGCAAACATGAAACCCTGCGGGGTCTGCGCGGCAACAAGCGTTTCCCGGGCAATCGTGCCCGCAATAATGCGCATTCCGTCTTTCCCGGGCGAAACGGTCTTGATCGTGTCCGTTACGGTTTGTGCAGCAATCGCACCGTGACCCGGCGACAATGCATGGCATACATTGCTGATGGTCTCTGCCGACACGAACGGCCGGGCAGCATCGTGAATGAGCACCGCATCATATCCCTTGCCACAAAGTGCCTGCAGCCCGGCGTGAACGCTTTCCTGACGACTGGCGCCGCCACTGACCGGGTCAAGCAGTTTCGGGTTGGTCCGGACGCTTTCGTCATACAGTGCCTGGTCATCACCGTGGATGACTACCTGCACGGCTTCGATCGCGTCATGGTTGGCAAATGCCTGGATGCTGTGTTGGAGAATCGATCCACCACCGATCCTTCGATATTGTTTTGGCCCACCGCTCGCACCGAAACGCTCGCCGCGACCGGCAGCAACGATGAGCGCGACTACCCGTTTCATGAAAATACTTTCTGGTTCATGTCGGGTTTTGTAGTGGAGACCGGCATGCCGTTCAATCCGGCTTTCGCTCCAGGATCGACTTCCTGCCGCAACAATGTATTGGCATTTCCCTTGTGCGGTGCAAAAAATCTGTCTATTTTCACGCCACGTGAAAGGTTGCACAAGAATTGTGCAGAAACTGGGGCCTGCCGGTGACGCAAGAATCGAGAATGCAAACGACAGTCAGTCTGGATCGCCCAATCAATGTCGGCGGGCTCGAACTGCGCAACCGCGCTTTCCTCGCTCCCATGTCCGGGGTAACCGATGTGCCGTTCCGCAAGCTGGCCTGGCGCTTTGGCGCAGGCTTCTGCATCAGCGAAATGGTTGCAAGCGAGGCATTGGTCACCGGCCACATGGAGATGGTGCTCAAGGGCACGGATACGGGACTTCCCTTGCATGCCGTGCAGCTTGCAGGGCGTGAACCCCAATGGATGGCGCTTGCTGCGAAGCTTGCCGTCGCCAACGGAGCCGGGCTGATTGACATCAACATGGGTTGTCCAGCCAAAAAGGTCACGACCGGCTATTCCGGCTCGGCGCTGATGCGTGACCTCGACCATGCCATGACCCTGGTCGACGCGGTTGTTGCTGCCGTTGACGTCCCGGTGACGCTGAAAATGCGGCTTGGCTGGGACGACAACACGTTAAACGCGCCGGAACTTGCGAGGCGGGCAGTGAATGCCGGTATTAGCCTCATAACCGTTCATGGCCGCACACGCTGTCAATTTTACAAAGGCTCTGCCGACTGGAAGAAGATAGCGCCCGTGCGCTCATCAATCTCGGTGCCGCTGGTGGTGAATGGCGACATCGCCAATGCCGAAACCGCGAGCGAGGCACTTGAATTGTCAGGCGCCGATGCGGTGATGGTCGGCCGTGCGGCCTATGGTGCGCCTTGGCTGGCCGGCACGATTGCAGCTACGGCTCCGCACGCGGCAATGCAGATGCCCGCCAGCGACCTGGTCGCCGAGCATTACCAGTCGATGCTTTCCTTCTACGGCACGCCTTTGGGCCTCAAACAAGCGCGCAAACACCTCGGGTGGTATCTGGAAACCCTTGATTGCGACGACGCACCCCAGCAGCGCATGAAAATGATGACTGCAACTGCGCCCGACGAAGTGCTGCGCTTGATCGACTCTGTGTTTTCACCAGCCCCGCTTGTTGCGGCGATCCGGAACAGGCGAGCAGGGGCAGGTCGCGAAACCCGGAAATCGGGCATGGCAGCTTGAGATCGGGCGAGATGGAAATGGCGAAGCTGCACCCGGAAAATAATGTAGTCGCTGGCGAACCTGCGCAAACAGCCTCCGTTGTGCTGGATGCGCTTCCCCATCCCGTCATCATGGTCAGCCGCGAAAACCGGATCATTCACGCCAATGCCGCAGCCGAAGGATTTTTCCGCTCCTCCGCTCCCTTTATGGCGAGGCACGGACTGGCACATTTCATCCCGTTTGGAAGCCCGGTTCTGACGCTGATCGAACAGGCGCGCGAGGCGGATTCTCCAATCAACGAATACAAGATCGATATTTCCTCGCCGCGTATTGGCCGCGACAAGGTGGTCGATGTTTATGCCGCACCGGTTACGGAATTACCCGGCCATGTGACATTGATGTTTCAGCCACGCACCATGGCTGACAAGCTTGATCGCCAGCTGACACATCGCGGTGCCGCGCGCACCGTTACCGGTCTGGCGGCGATGCTGGCGCATGAAATCAAGAACCCGCTTTCGGGCATTCGCGGTGCTGCACAATTGCTGGAAATGTCGGCCAGCGAGGAAGACCGTTCGCTGACCCGGCTGATTACCGATGAGACTGACCGCATCGTCAACCTGGTAGACCGGATGGAGGTATTCTCTGACGAGCGACCGATCCAGCGCCAACCGGTAAATATCCATTCCGTGCTGGAGCATGTGAAACGGCTGTCAAAATCCGGTTTTGCCCGCAACATCCGGCTCATGGAGGAATATGATCCATCGCTCCCGCCTGTGTTCGGCAATCGCGACCAGCTGATCCAGATTTTTCTCAATCTGGCCAAGAATGCGGCCGAGGCGCTCTCGGACACGCCCGACGGCGAAATCGTGTTTTCGACGAGTTTCCGGCCCGGCATTCACCTGTCAGTATCCGGGTCGAGCGAAAGGGTGTCGCTGCCGATGGAATTCTGCGTCCGTGACAACGGGCCGGGCGTTCCGGACGAGTTGCGCAGCTATATTTTCGATCCGTTCGTGACTTCAAAGACCAATGGTTCGGGATTGGGTCTGGCGCTGGTTGCCAAGATAGTCGGTGACCATGGCGGCGTAATCGAATGCGATTCGGAGCCGCGCAAGACGATATTCAGAATACTGATGCCTGCCTGGCGCGGCGAGTTCGACGACGAGACCGCGATTGGCAGTCTCCCTGCCATTGCCGGTCCGGATGGCCATGATCGCATGAACACTGATTTGGGGAATGATGAATGAGCAAGGGACTGGTTCTTGTTGCTGATGATGATGCCGCCATTCGCACTGTGTTGAACCAGGCATTTTCGCGCGCCGGCTACGAGGTGCGGGTCACATCAAACATCGCAACGCTTTGGCGCTGGATTTCGGCCGGCGAGGGCGATCTGGTGGTCAGTGATGTCATCATGCCTGACGGAGACGCTTTCGAACTGCTGCCCCGCATCAAGCGCCTGCGCCCGGATCTTCCTGTCGTGGTGATGAGCGCGCAAAACACTTTCATGACCGCGATCAAGGCGTCGGAAAAAGGTGCCTATGAGTATCTGCCCAAACCCTTCGATTTGCAGGAGATCATCTCCGTTGCGGGCCGCGCTGTCTCTGAACCCAAACGCGGCAAGCTGCCCAGCAATTTCGACGAGGCCGAAGACCGCATGCCGCTGGTCGGCAGGTCACCGGCCATGCAGGAAATCTACCGGGTACTTGCTCGGCTCATGCAAACCGATCTGACACTGATGATTACCGGTGAATCCGGCACCGGCAAGGAACTCGTCGCCCGCGCCCTGCATGACTACGGCAAACGCCGGAATGGGCCGTTTGTTGCAATCAACATGGCCGCCATTCCCAAGGACCTGATTGAATCCGAATTGTTCGGCCACGAAAAGGGTTCTTTCACAGGCGCCCAGACCCGCTCGTCCGGGCGTTTCGAACAGGCGGAAGGCGGCACGCTTTTCCTCGATGAAATCGGTGACATGCCGATGGATGCGCAAACCCGGCTGCTCAGGGTGTTGCAACAGGGCGAGTATACGACCGTTGGCGGCAGGACACCAATCCGGACCGACGTGCGCATCGTTGCCGCCACCAACAAGGATCTTCGCCAGTTGATCAATCAGGGTCTGTTCCGCGAAGACCTGTATTACCGGCTGAATGTGGTGCCGCTGCGCCTGCCGCCGCTGCGCGAGCGCTCCGAGGACATTCCCGATCTTGCAAGGCATTTTCTGGCGCAGGCGGAAAAGGATGGTTTGGCACTGAAGCATGTCGAGCAGGACGCCGTCGAATTGTTGAAGCGCTACCGCTGGCCGGGCAATGTTCGTGAACTCGAAAACCTGATCCGGCGATTGTCCGCGCTTTACCCGCAGGAAATAATCACCGCTGAAATCATCGAAGCCGAGTTGCGCGGTGCCGATCCGTTATCGAGCCAGGCATCGGGGGCGGGCAATCCCGATGTGGCTGCCGACATTTCCGGTGCAACCGAAGCCTGGCTCTCTGATTATTTCGCGGGCTATGGCAATGACCTTCCGCCACCGGGTCTTTATCACCGTGTGCTGCGGCAACTGGAAGCGCCGCTGATTGCAACGACACTTGCTGCCACGCGCGGAAACCAACTGAAAGCTGCCGATCTGCTCGGGCTGAACCGGAACACTTTGCGCAAGAAAATCCGCGAACTCGACATTCAGGTCATCCGCTCAATCAGATGATTTGAAGAGGCACCTTCAAATCGTCCCAAACTTGACAAGTGTTTCATTCTTGCCACAATTGCGTTGCATTCATGCAACGGTGTTCCGAGTCAGGCAAAATTCATCGCCTTCCTTGGGTGGCGAATTATTCCGGAACATACCGACGGTAGTGAACAGGGCAGGTTGGACGGTCATTCATGAACGAAGCGCAGGCATTGCCGACCGGCCCTTTGAAATCCCAAACCAAACCGCAAATGAAATCCAGCGGCAACCATCACGAAAAACCTTCCATTGTCGTTTCAGAAGCGCCAGCCAGCGTCCAGCGTGGCGAACGCGATGGAATGTCGCGGATGCTGGGTTTTGCAGCCGTTCTAGCACTGCTCGTGACGGGGACTGTCACTTTCCTGATCCTGATAGGCCTTGCGCCGGTGGCGCCCACCAACAGCGTGGTAACTGCGGCGCTGGCGATCAATTCCGTGCTGGCGTTGATCATGCTTTTCCTGATCGGCAGGGAAATCGCGATAATCCTTCAGGCGCGGCGCAAGGGCAGGGCAGCTGCGCGGCTTCATGTGCGTATCGTTGGCCTGTTTGCGCTCGTGGCGGCCGTCCCTGCCATCCTGGTTGCCATTGTCGCCAGCGTGACGCTCGATCTCGGCCTTGACCGCTGGTTCGAAGTGCGCACCAAGCAAATCGTCGAATCCTCTGTCAGTGTTGCCAGGGCTTACATGGACGAAAGCCGCCGCGTTTTGACCGGCAATACCATTTCAATGGCTGCCGATCTGGATCGGGCTCGCCAGATCTACAGCCTTGACCGACCCGGTTTTGAAAACCTGATGACACTTCACGCCAAGGGCAGGGGCTTCATCCGTGCCGATCTGATGCGGCGTGACGGTCAGGTCATTATTTCTGCCAAGACCGAATGGAAGGAACCACTTCCCGATCCGATCACTGAATATTTCGACGCCGCCGACACGGGAGACCCGGTTGGCATTCCCCCAGGGGCGACAAATCTCATTGGCGCAATGTTCAAGTTGCGCGAAATCCCCGACGCCTATCTTTACACCATCATGCCGCTCAGGCCGGAAGTAACGGCTGCATTGCGCCAGATGGAGGCAAATACACTGGAATATCGCGGCCTTGAACAGAACCGGCTGCCGGTGCAACTGGCATTTGCGGTCTTGTATATCGGCGTATGCCTGATCGTGCTGTTGTCAGCGATCTGGATGGGAATATCGGTGGCCGACCGGCTGGTCTCGCCAATTCGCAGGCTGATCACCGCCGCCGACGAAGTGTCGGGCGGCAATCTCGATGTAAGGGTGTCAACCGTCCACACCGAGGGCGATCTGAAAAACCTCAACGACACCTTCAACGTGATGATTACTGAATTGCGCAGCCAGCGCGATGCCATCCTTTCCGCGAAGGACGACATTGACCAGCGCGCGCGCTTTACCGAGGCAGTCTTGTCGGGCGTGAGTGCGGCGGTTCTGGGTGTGGACGGGGAAGGGCGAATTACCATCGCAAATCGTGCGTCCTCGCCCCTGTTTTCCGGCAGGTTTCGCACCGGACGCAATATCGGTGACGCTTTGCCGGAACTCGCCCCGGTATTCAAAAACGCCAAACAGTCGAAGAAGCACGATTGGCGTGAACAAGTCACCATTGCCCGCGCGGGGCAGGAACGTACGCTCAACGTACAGGTTACGCAGGAACGTGATGACGCGCACCGCCATGCAGGCAGCGATGAATCCTTCGTCATCACCATTGATGACATTACCGATCTGGTTTCCGCTCAGCGCAACACCGCCTGGTCGGACGTGGCGCGGCGCATTGCCCATGAGATCAAGAATCCGCTGACACCAATCCAGCTTTCAGCCGAGCGCATTCGCCGCCGCTATGGAAAATACATCACCGAAGACCGCGAAATCTTCGACCAGTGTACGGACACGATCATTCGCCAGGTCGGCGACATAGGGCGCATGGTGGACGAGTTCTCGTCTTTTGCAAGGATGCCGAAACCGCAGATGGAAGCCCGCAACATCGCCGAGACCCTCAACGAGGCGGCCTTCCTGCAGAAGGTTGCGTTGCCGGATATCGACTTTGTGACCGACTTTGGCGGTGAGCGGCTATATGGTTTTTTTGATACAAGACTGCTGTCACAGGCCTTCATCAATATTATCAAGAATGCCTCTGAAGGCATTGCGGCAAAAGAGAATGCAGCAAAGGAAAAGGGGCGGATCGAGATCAGGGCCCGCCGACACGGTGACAATTGCCAGATTGACATCATCGACAATGGCAAGGGGTTGCCTGTCGAAAACCGCCAGCGCTTGCTGGAGCCGTATATGACAACCCGCGAGAAGGGAACCGGCCTGGGGCTGGCCATAGTTCGCAAGATTCTCGAAGACCATGGCGGGAGCATTGAATTGCATGACGCACCGGCTGTCGCCGCAGGTGGAACAGGCGCGATGGTTCGAATGATCCTTCCTCTGGACGACAAGGCGTCACCAGCGACAAGGCAGCTTGCGAAAGCCGAACACAGTGAATCAGGGGCAGCAACAATTGAAAAAACCGGGAGCACGCTCTAGATGGCATCCGACATACTGATTGTGGACGACGAGCAGGATATTCGTGATCTTGTCGCGGGCATTCTTGAAGACGAAGGGCATGGCACCCGTACTGCAGGCGACAGCGACAGCGCGCTGGAAGCCATAGCCGCGCGCCGTCCGACGCTGGTTTTCCTCGATATCTGGCTACAGGGTTCGAAACTCGATGGCCTCGAATTGCTCGATGCCATAAAGGCAGAGCATCCAGAACTGCCGGTTGTGATGATCTCCGGGCATGGCAACATAGAGACTGCGGTTTCGGCAATTCGTGCTGGCGCCTATGACTATATCGAGAAGCCGTTCAAGGCTGATCGCCTGGTTCTGGTTGCAGATCGCGCGCTTGAAGCCTCCAGCCTGCGCAAACAGGTAAAGGAACTCCGGGGCATGACCGCTGACATGCCGGAACTGCTCGGCAAGTCACAAGCGCTCAATCAGCTTCGCCAGACCATCGAGCGCGTCGCTCCGACAAACAGCCGCATCATGATCATTGGTGCCTCGGGCGCCGGCAAGGAACTGGTGGCAAGAACCATCCACGCCCAGTCAAACCGCTCCAGTGGTCCGTTTGTTGCTGTCAACGCGGCAGCAATCACCGCGGATCGCATGGAAGTCGAGCTTTTCGGCACCGAGGCCGTCAACGGTTCCGGCAGGAAGGTTGGCGCGCTGGAGGAGGCGCATGGCGGCACGCTTTATCTCGACGAGGTTGCAGATATGCCGCGCGAGACCCAGAACAAGATCTTGCGGGTTCTCGTTGATCAGCAGTTCGAGCGGGTGGGCGGTTCGACCAGGGTCAAGGTGGATGTGCGCGTTCTTTCGTCCACGGCGCGCAATCTGGAACAATTGATCAGGGAAGGGCAGTTCCGCGAGGACCTGTTCCACCGACTTGCGGTGGTGCCCTTGAGGGTTCCACCGCTGTCAGAGCGGCGTGAGGATGTTCCGATCCTCGCCGAGGCGTTCATGGAGCAGATTGGCCGCCAGACCGGCATCAAGGGTTGCCGCATTGGTGAGGACGCCATGGCAGTCCTCCAGGCGCATGACTGGCCGGGCAATATCCGCCAGCTGCGCAACAACATCGAACGGCTGATGATCCTGACCAGGGCAGAGCCGGACACTGTCATTTCCGCAGACATGTTGCCCGCAGAAATTGGCGACATGTTGCCATCTGCCGGAGGTGGCGGTGGCGAGCACATCATGGCACTGCCGCTGAAGGATGCACGTGAGGCATTCGAGCGCGACTATCTGGCTGCCCAAATCGGACGATTCGGCGGAAACATCTCGCGTACTGCCGAATTCGTTGGTATGGAACGCTCCGCGCTGCACCGAAAGCTGAAAATGCTTGGCCTGTTCGACCGCAAGCGCAAGGATGAGGCAAGCGAGGCGTAAGCAACATGCGGGTAGTTATCTGCGGGGCAGGCCAGGTCGGCTACGGCATTGCTGAACGACTGGCGGCGGAAAACAACGATGTTTCGGTGATCGATTCCTCGCCGCAGCTCGTCCAGAACATTCAGGACAAGCTTGACGTCCGTGGCCATGTTGGCCATGGCTCGCATCCCGATGTTCTTGCGCGCGCGGGCGCCGAACAGGCGGACATGATCATTGCCGTAACGCTCTATGACGAAGTCAACATGGTTGCCTGCCAGGTTGCGCACTCATTGTTCAACGTTCCGACCAAGATTGCCAGGATCAGGGCACAGGCCTATCGCCAGCCGCATTGGCAGAACCTGTTCTCGCGCGACAACATGCCGATCGACGTTCTGATCTCTCCGGAAATGGAGGTCGGCGACGTGGTCTTGCGCCGTATTGCCATGCCCGGTGCACGCGATGTTGTCCTGTTCGGCCAGGACAAGATCGCCATGGTGGCTGTAGACTGTGACGAGGATTGCCCCGTCATCGACACGCCGCTTTCGCAATTGAGCGAACTGTTTCCTGATCTCAACGCCACTGTTTGCGGCATATGGCGCGGTGGCAAGATGTTCACGCCACGCAGTTCCGACCAGATCCTCAAGGGAGACCTTGCCTATGTGATCGCAGCTCGCGGACAGATCAGGCGGACACTTTCGATTTTTGGCAAGGAAAAGCCCGAGGCCAATAGGATCGTGATTGCTGGGGGTGGCAATATTGGCCTGTACCTGGCACGC
Organism: Nitratireductor sp.; assembly: GCA_041397525.1. Lineage (GTDB taxonomy): Bacteria > Pseudomonadota > Alphaproteobacteria > Rhizobiales > Rhizobiaceae > BOKV01. Next base: position 126,417 of record JAWKWL010000004.1, on the reverse strand, counting down.
CGCATTGAAGAGCGCATGCCCGGATCCCGGGTCAAGGTGATCGAATCCTCTCGCGAGCGGGCCATCCGCATGGCGGATCAGCTGAAGCGTACCGTGGTGCTGCATGGCAGTGCGCTTGACGAACAGATGCTGTCAGAGGCGGGTGCAGCCAATGCCGATCTTATGGTCGCCATTACCAATGACGACCAGGTCAATATCCTTTCGTCGGTCCTTGCCAAGAAAATGGGTTGTGATTCGAATTTGGCGCTGCTGAACAATTCCGGCTATCACGGCTTCACCAAATCACTGGGAATTGATGACTATATCAATCCCCGCTCGGTGACCATTTCCCGCATCCTGCAACATGTGCGGCGCGGGCGGATACGCGGTGTATACTCGCTTCAGAACGGTGCGGCTGAAATCATCGAGGCCGAGGCTCTCGATACCTCGCCTTTGGTGGGAAAACCGTTGCGTGAATTGCATTTGCCCGACGGTGTGCGCATTGGCGCGATCTATCATGGCGAGACTGTAATCCAGCCGACAGGGGACTGCATCATCAAGCCCAAGGACCGCGTTGTGATCCTGGCGTTGAACGAAAGGGTGCGGCAGGTTGAACAGATGTTCCGGGTAAGCCTTGAATTTTTCTGATACCTGATTGAATGTGGAAGGACGCCAAGTGTCCCGAAAAAAAACTTCAGCTTGAAACTTTGCGATTCACGCTACAATAACGCGAGGCAAGTCAGGGTGAAAAAGCTGCCCGTGGTTTTGGGCCAACAAAAACAATAAGAGAAACCACCGCAGGCCGTTCTTACCCGGACCTGCTGGTGGTTCGACAATGCGGAGAACAAAAACAAAATGTCTGAGAGATCGCAGAATCTGCAGGACACATTCCTCAACCAGGTCCGCAAGCAGAAAATTCCATTGACGATTTTTCTGGTGAATGGCGTCAAATTGAACGGTGTGGTGTCGTGGTTTGACAATTTTTGCGTGTTGCTGAAGCGCGATGGCATTGCGCAACTCGTCTACAAGCATGCCATTTCCACCATCATGCCGTCCGCGCCGGTCAGTTTCGGCGATAACGGAAGCGAAGAGAGCAGCGATTGAGCGAACCCGAAAAGGGCAGGGATCAACGCTTCAAGTGGTCGGCCGAGGATGAAACCCGTCCTGAACGAGCGCTTGTGCTTGTCCCCGAATTCCGCAGCCGCAATCTCGAACGCACTGATGCAACGCGTTCTGTGTCGGGCGCAGAGCCGGTTGCCACGCGCAGCATTTCAGCGCGTATCGAGGAGGCATGTGGCCTTGCGCGCGCCATCGACCTTGAAGTCGTTCATTCAGGCTCGGTCCCGGTAAAATCCGTCAGACCCGCGACACTTGTCGGTACAGGCAAGATCGATGAAATCGCCGGCATTGTGAAGGCAGAGGAGATCGGTCTCGTTATCGTCGATCACGCGCTGTCGCCGGTACAACAAAGCAATCTGGAAAAGGCCTGGAACTGCAAGGTACTCGACCGTACCGGCCTCATTCTGGAAATCTTTGGCGCAAGGGCCCGCACTAAAGAGGGCAGGCTCCAGGTGGAACTTGCTCATCTCAACTACCAACGCGGCAGGCTCGTGCGGCAATGGACCCACCTTGAACGCCAGCGCGGTGGTCTTGGCAAGACGGGTGGACCTGGCGAAACCCAGATAGAGGCTGACCGGCGATTGCTGCAGGAACGCATCCTGCGACTGGAGAAGGATCTCGAAAAGGTCCGCAAGACCCGCGACCTGCACCGCGCCAAACGCAAGAAGACCCCCGTGCCTGTCGTGGCGCTGGTCGGCTACACCAATGCCGGCAAGTCGACACTTTTCAACCGGTTGACCGGAGCAGGAGTGTTTGCCAAGGATCTGCTGTTTGCAACCCTTGACCCCACCTTGCGCCAGCTTGAACTTCCGCAGGGTCAGAAGGTGATTCTTTCGGATACCGTGGGATTTGTGTCAAACCTGCCGACAACCCTTGTCGCAGCGTTTCGGGCGACACTTGAAGAAGTGATCGAGGCCGATCTTATCCTGCATGTCCGCGACATTGCCGATCCTGATACGCGCGCGCAGGCAGATGATGTCTACGCCATCCTTTCGCAGCTGGGCATCGAACAGGAAGGCCATGATCGTGTTCTGGAAGTCTGGAACAAGACTGATCTGTTATCCCCCGATGCACTCAATGCCATGCGTGAGGTCAAGCAAGGCGAAACGGCACCGATCCTGGTGTCAGCCTTGACGGGCGAGGGGGTGGAACACCTGCTGCGTGAAATCGCAGCGAGGACGGGTGCGCAGGAAAACCCGCTGACGATCACTATCGCGCCTGCCGAACTTGGCCGATTGCCCTGGATATACCAGAACAGCCAGGTGATAGCACGCGAGGACATGGACGATGGCGCGGTCCGCCTGATGCTGCGAGCTGCAGGGGCAGCGCGCGAAAAACTCGAGGCTATCGGCAGAACCCGGTAGTCAGGGAGGTCAGCCGTCATTCCCGGCTTCGGTCTTCGCTTCCTGCCAAAGTGCTTCCATCTCGTCGAGACTGGCAGTTTCCATGGTCTTGCCGAACCTGGCGATATTGCGCTCGATAAATTGGAAGCGTTTGCGGAATTTGGCATTTGCAGTGCGGGTTGCGCCTTCTGGGTCAAGTTTCAGATGGCGGGCCAGATTGGCAACGGCAAACAGCACATCGCCGACTTCCTCGGCCTGTTTCTGCTGTGAGCCGCCATCGAGTTCAGCCTCGACCTCATCCAGTTCCTCGCGGATCTTGGCAATGACTGCGCGCGGATCATTCCAGTCGAATCCAACCCGGCCAGCTTTTGCCTGCAACTTAACCGCAACCATCAATGCCGGCAGGGCCGCCGGTACATCGTCCAGCAGGCTCGCAGCCTTGTCGGGCGCCATGCCACGCGCCAGTTTTGCTGCTGCAAGTTCTGCCTTTTCCTCCGCCTTGATCCGCTCCCATGCGCCCTTGGCAATGCCCGCAGCGCGCGCTTCCTTGTCGCCAAATACATGCGGATGCCGTCGGATCATCTTCCTGGTGATCGCCTCAACCACATCACCAAAATCGAACAAGCCAAGTTCCTGCGCCATGCGGGCGTGATAGACTGTTTGCAACAGCAGGTCGCCCAACTCGATTTTCAGTTCGTCCATGTCAGCCCGGTCGATTGCGTCCGCAACCTCATAGGCTTCCTCAATGGTGTAGGGGGCAATGGTAGTGAAATCCTGTTCCAGGTCCCACGGGCAACCGGTTACCGGCGTCCTGAGCGCGGCCATGACTTCAATCAGTCTGGAAATGTCTCGTGATGGTTTCATGCGGCTTTTCTAGCGAACACTGGCAGTTGGCAACAGGGCAAAATCTGCGTTAGTCAACAATTCAATGGAGACAAGCATGAACCTGGAGCGAGTGGCAGCAGGCATTCTGGGCAGCTGTGGCGTGGCTGCGGCAGCCGCAAGCGCACATGGCGGCGACCAGCGGCTGATGTCAGCCGTGGCATTGGTTTGCCTTGCACATGCGCCGGCACTGCTTGCCATCTCCACATTGCGCGACGAAAGGACTGTCAGGATTGCAGCGCTGTTGCTGTTTGCTGGAGCGGCCATTTTTTCAGCCGATCTGGCCTTGCGTGCCTTGCACGACGCGCGCCTTTTTCCAATGGCGGCACCGACAGGGGGCGTCATCCTGATCCTCGGCTGGCTGATACTGATGGTTTCAGGATTTTTCCGAGGCCGCCAATAGCACGATGGGGGCATTTGCCGACAGCCGTCAACAAAGATCGCATAAGATATATTATGGAACTTTCGTGTATGACATACCGTGGAAACAATGCTTTACATCGCATTGAATCCCCAGCGATTTCATGCGTATGCGTCGCCGCAATTACTCCTCGCAGTGCCGTGATTTGCAATTTGGAATGGGTTCCCTATATTCGTATCCAGGGGCAAGACTGTGAATCACGCGAGGCAACCGATGCGCCTTTCAGGTCTTGTAGCAAGGCTGGCAGTTATTGCTGTTTCCAGTGCCACTCTCGGCGCTGGCGTTGTTTGTGCGCTGGCCGATGATGACACTGCACCTTTGCAGATCGTCGTTTCCTTGAACGAACAATCGCTTCAGGTCTTTCGCGGCAATGATGTCATTGCCCAGTCCAATGTTTCATCCGGCAAGCCCGGCCATTCGACGCCGACCGGCATTTTCTCGATCCTGCACAAGAAGAAATTTCACCGCTCCAACATCTATTCCGGTGCACCCATGCCGTTCATGCAGCGCCTGACCTGGACCGGAATTGCACTGCATGAGTCAAAATCGGTGCCTGCCTATCCGGCGTCACACGGCTGCGTACGTCTGCCTGCAGCCTTCGCAGAGGAACTCTACACCATGACCGACGTCGGCGGTCACGTCATGATTACCAGTGATCCGGTAACACCGCGCCCTGTTAACCATGCCATCTTGCCCCAACCGGCTCCGCCCATTGCTGAAACTGCATATGATCCGCTGGTCGACCAGTGGCAATTACTCCATGCCGGGCTTGCCAGCCGTGGCGAGGAAATCCTTACCAACCCGCTGCCGCATGTGTCGACAGCAAAGATGCTGGAGCCCATCCGCGCTGTTCCGCGCCAGGTTCAGGCTGTCCCGGACGGGAAAATGCCGGTGCGCATCCTCATCACCCGTCGCACGCGGGCCGAAATTGCCGCCGATGTGCAGCGCATGCTTAATTTTCTCGGCCATGAGGCCGGTATCATTGATGGCGCCATCGGCTCCGATAGCCAGGCAGCGATCCGCCGCTTCCAGGCTGCCAATGGCATGGCAGAAACCGGCGTCATGACCTCCGAACTGGTTTCCGCGCTGTACAAGGCCGCAGGAAAAGCCGAGCCGGAAAATGGCAAGCTCGAAGTACGGCTGGATTTTCAACCCGTCCTGCAATTCAGCATTGGCCTCGACCAGCCCGAACTGCCGCTGGGCACGCATCTGATCACTGCCAACAAGCTGGGTGCAGAAAGCACCGGTGATCGGCTCGCCTGGAATGCATACACCCTGGAAAACCGGCTTGGCAGCAATACCCGCGCACTTTTTGGCATTGACCCGGACGCCAGCGATACGGTTGATGTGATCAAGGCTCTCGACCGCATCCATGTACCGGCGGATGTCGAAACCCGGCTGGGAAGACTGGTTGGCGAAGGTGCGTCCATCGTCATCACTGACGCAGGCACGGAACGTTATACCGGCTGGAATACGGATTTCACGGTTTCAACCAATTCCAGCGTTTCCGCGCCAGCGGCTGTAGCCTCGGTGAAGAAGGCGCGCAACACAACGTCTTCGCGGCGCAATGTTGAACGCGCTTCAACCCGGCGCAGTGATCCGAACCTGCCGGGCGTTCGCCGAATCCAGTCCGTACCCGGCCTGTGGCTCGCGCGCTGACGCGAGCGGCAAGCAGGACTATTCGAACTCGATCACCATGCCGTCAAAACCGGGTTCAACGCCATCCGGCAATTCCTCGCTCAGGACGTTGTAGTCAAGTGGCGTATGCATGTGGGTCAGCACGCTGTGGCGTGGTCTCAGCCGTTCGATCCATTCGAGTGTCTGGCTGACGGCAAAATGGCTAAGATGAACGCGGTATTGCAGCGCATCCACGACCCAGTGATCAAGATCGCGGAGCAAGGCGACGGTCTGTTCCGGAATATCGGAAATGTCCGGCGAGTAGCAAAGCCCGCCCTTGAGATTGTCGAGATCACCACCAAAGCGGAAGCCGAGCGAGGTGATCGATCCGTGTTCCTGCAACACCGGCAAAACGGTGAGCCCCCCCCCCTTCCCTTCGATAGTCACCTTTTTGCCAGCTGAAATCAGATGTGCGTTCAGGATGGGTGGATAGTTGCTGCCGACCGGCGTTTCGTAGCAATAGCCGAAGCTGGAATGCAGGCGCTCAAGCGTCGCCGCGTCCGCATAGGTATCAATCCGCTTGCGCTGCGTCAGCGCATAGCCACGAAGATCGTCAATGCCATGAAGATGGTCGGCATGCGCGTGGGTGTAGAGCACCGCGTCAAGTTCGTTCACACCGGCCATCAGCATCTGTTCACGAAAGTCCGGGCTGGTGTCTACAACAACCACAGTCTTGCCCTGCGGCCCGATCCGCTCGATCAGCGCCGAACAACGCAGGCGCCGATTTTTCGGGTTTGCCGGGTCGCAAGCACCCCAATCGCCATTGATGCGCGGCACACCGGGCGATGACCCGCAGCCAAGGATCGTGAAGCGCCAGCTCACGCGAAGGCTTCCCGGCGAATCTTGGAGAACAACCTGAAGAAATTGCCGGTGGTGATTTCACCTATCTCTGCTTCGCTGACCCCGACTGTTTGCGCCAGCACACGAGCCGTGTTCACCACATAGGCCGGTTCATTGCGCTTGCCGCGATGCGGCGGCGGCGCAAGATATGGCGCGTCTGTTTCCACCAGCAATCGTTCCCGCGGCAGGTCACGCGCGATGTCGCGGATATCCTGGCTCTTGTTGAAGGTCAGTATTCCTGAAAATGAAACATGGCCGCCCAGTTCTATGGCTCGTTCGGCAAGCGCGCGACCGGACGAAAAGCAGTGCAGGATGAAGGGGAAGGCCCCCTTCCCCGTTTCCTCTTCCAGGATTGCTGCCATGTCCTCATCAGCATCGCGCGCATGGATGACCAGCGGCAGACCGGTTTCGCGTGCAGCGGCAATATGAATGCGAAAACTCGCTGCCTGCTCCCTCCGCGGAGACTTGTCATAGAAATAATCAAGTCCGGCTTCACCGATTGCCACTACCTTCGGGTGCCGTGACAGCTCCAGCAACTCGTCAAGCGTTACATCCTGCTCGTCATGCGCATTGTGCGGATGGGTGCCAACGGAGCAATATACATTGGCAAAACGTTCCGCGATCGCGAGTACCAGCGGAAATTTCCGCACCCGGGTCGAGATCGTCACCATGCCGGCGACGCCCACCTCGCCTGCCCGCGCTACCACTGCGTCCAACTCCTCGGCAAAGTCGGGAAAATCGAGATGGCAATGGCTGTCGATCAGCATGACTTCCTGCTCAAGCCTCTTTTTCCACCCAGCGCGGGAAGACGCCTTGCGGCTCTGGCAGCTCGGTGCCGGATTTGAGGGCTTGCGTTGCGCTTGCGTCCGCGAAGTTGCGCTTGTCGGCCGGAACCGCGAGGAGGTCGAGCAGCTTCCTCGCGCTCTCGGGCATGATGAACTGAGTGAAGATACCCGCACAGCGGATGATTTCCGCCGTGGTCCACAACACGCTTTCCATGCGCACCGGATCTGTCTTCTTTAGCGCCCACGGAGCCTGTGCGGCGAAATACCGGTTGGCGTCGCCCACCACTTGCCAGATTGCGTCGAGCGCCTTGTTGATCTGCTGCGTTGCCATTGCCTTGCGGGTTTCATCCGCAAGGGCATAGGCCTGGTCAAGCATGCTCTGGTCATCCGCTGAAAGCTCGCCCTTGGCCGGCACCCTGCCTTCGCAATTCTTGGCGATCATGGAAAGCGACCGCTGCGCGAGATTGCCCAGATCATTGGCCAGATCGGCATTGATACGCGCAACGATTGCCTCATGGCTGTAAGAACCATCCTGGCCGAAAGGCACTTCCCGCATGAAGAAATAGCGCACCGGATCAACCCCGTATGCGTCGATCAGGTTGAACGGATCGACGACATTCCCGACCGACTTCGACATCTTCTCGCCCTTGTTGAACAGGAAGCCATGCGCATAAACACGCTTGGGAAGTTCAACGCCCGCCGACATCAGGAATGCTGGCCAGTAGACGGCATGAAACCGCACGATATCCTTGCCGATGATATGGATTGCTGGCCAGTAATCCCAGCGCGGCGCTTTCTCATCGGGAAACCCTGCCGCCGTGATGTAGTTGGTCAAAGCATCGACCCAGACATACATGACATGCTTGTCATTGCCCGGCACCGGTATGCCCCAGTCAAAGGTTGTGCGTGAAATCGACAGGTCTTTCAGCCCGCCCTTTACGAAACTCATCACCTCGTTTCGGCGCTCGGCAGGCGCCACGAAATCGGGGTTGCTCTCATAGAGTTCAATGAGCTTGTCGCCATAGGCCGACAAGCGGAAATAATAGCTTTCCTCTTCCACCCACTCGACTTCCGAGCCAAGCGGCTCGCGGCGTTTGCCATCTTCGCCGACGGTGGTTTCCTTCTCGTCGAAAAAAGCCTCCTGCCGGACCGAATACCAGCCGCCATAAGTGTCGAGATAGATGTCGCCATTGGCTTCCATTCGCCGCCACAATTCCTGGCAGGAAGCGAAATGGCGTTCTTCCGTGGTGCGGATGAAATCATCATTCGAACAGCCCAGCGCTTCGACCATCCGCCGGAACACGGCGGAATTCCTGTCCGCGAGTTCAATTGGCGTAATACCTTCCTTCTGCGCCGTCTGTTGCATCTTCTGGCCATGCTCATCCGTCCCGGTGAGGAAGAAAACATCCTTCCCGTCGAGCCGCTGGTAACGCGCCAGAACATCGGTCGCAATCGCCGTATAGGCGTGACCGATATGCGGAACTCCGTTGGGATAGAAGATCGGGGTCGTGATGTAGAATTTCGTGGCGTCGCTCATCTTGGCGCTATGCCCCTTGTCATGCTGGAAATTGCGGAAATTCAGGCCGCTTCGTGCAATGCCCCGAACAGGTTCAGTATCACCTGCTTCCGGTCGAGGTTGTAGCTATCGGCCAGTTCCACGGAATGGCGGGTCTTTTCCCATACCTCGACCCAACGGGCAAGGTCCGAAATCCCGCTGCCGCCGGCGAAGACCATCCCGCCCGGCTCCGGTTCGCCTCGTATCCTGCGCGCGATCAGGTCATGCGCGAGACTGAGGAACAGCCGGTAGCGGTCATTGCGGTTTGCCGGAGCAAGTTCGGATGCAATCGTGTGAATTGCGCTCCAGTCCGGGCTTCGCTGTCCAATGAGTGCGGCAAGCCGTTGGTAGAGCTTGGCGCCGTCTTCGCGCAGCAGGACGATTGCGCGCCGGACCGATCCGCCGCTCAGCCTTGCAATCAGTTGCAATTCATCTGCGCTTGCGCCTTCGCTCAGCCCAAGCGATGCAAGTGCGTTAATGACTTGCTGCTCGTCGAGCGGGCGCATCACCAGCTTCTGGCAACGCGAGCGGATGGTGGGGAGCAGGCCTTTCGGCGAATGTGCCAGAACCAGGAACAGCGTGCGTGCTGGTGGCTCTTCGAGGATTTTCAACAGCGCATTTGCCGCATTCCGGTTTAGATCATCGGCCGGATCGACAATGGCCACACGCCAGTTGTTTTCGCCCGCTGACGTACCAAAAAACGAAACCGTGCGGCGAATGACATCTACCGTCAATTGCGTGCGCCACGACTTGCCGTCATCGCGCAATCCGCGGCGCATGTGCAACAGGTTTGGATGCCCGCCTCCAGCCACCCTTCGTTCCACCGGATCAGACGCCTCCGGCTTGACATAATGTGGCACGGCTGATGCCGGATCCTTCTGGCGAAAAACATGCCCGGCAAAGCGGCAGGCAAGCGTCGCCTTGCCAATGCCAAGTGGGCCATTGATCAACCAGGCATGATGCATCCTGCCGCCTGCAAATTGCCGTGCCAGTTCTTCAAGCACGCCTTCATGCCCGATCAGGTCGAGATTTTCCTGCGGATCGGGAATGCCGTCCATGCGATCCCAGGCATCAATACCGGTGTCGCCGCCCTTCATTTGACTATTTCCCTGGCCGTGTTCCTGCTTTGCCGGTTGCGGGGCGATGCTTCAAGCAATGGTTCCACCAGTTGCATGATCGATTTGTGGACTGCCTTTTCGTCTCGATTTGCGTCAACCACCTTGCATCGCTCCGGCTCGCTAGCAGCGATATCGAGATAGGCATTGCGACGAATCGTCTGCAGAGCTAGCGCCTCCTTCTCGAAGCGGTCGGCCGCCTCGCCCTTGCCGCGACGCGCAGCAGCACGGCGCATGCCTTCATCGGGTGGCAGATCGAGGATGATCGTCAGGTCCGGCCAGCAATCCTCACAGGCCACCTCCTCCAGTTTCGACAACAAGTCGTGCGAGACATTGCCCGAAGCTCCCTGATAGACCCGCGTTGAATCATAAAACCGGTCGCAAAGAACAATTGCGCCGCTGGCTATCGCAGGCTTGATCAGGGTTTCCACATGGTCCGAGCGCGCTGCGGCAAACAGGATCGCCTCCATCTCGGGGCCCAATGGCTCGGCAGCTCCCGAAAGCAGCACATGGCGCACAGCCTCGCCACCTGTCGATCCGCCAGGTTCTCGCGTTACCACTACCTCCCGCCCGGTCTTCTCCAATGCATTTTGCAGCAGTTTGACCTGTGTGGACTTGCCAGCCCCCTCGCCGCCTTCGAAGGTGATGAAAAGACCCTCAGATGCTGTTTTTTTGGCAAGCTTGCGAGACACCGAGGAACTTTCAGTAAATGCCTTTACGGGAAATATCGAGACAGCCGCCAGCTACCAGCATTTCGGTCGGAACCTAGAGCGGCAACCTGCCCAGCAACAATTCCTTGATGGCATCGATTGCGCGGCGTCGCAAGCCTCCCTGCTCTACCGTTTCGCCTGCATATAAAGGCGTTTCCTGACTGAGCGTATCGCCGATCCAAACCTTGAGGGTGGCGACACGGGTTCCTTGCTCAACCGGCGGGATCAGTGGGCCGGTATAGGAAATGCGTGCCTTCAGCTTGTCGCGAAAGCCGATTGGCAGGTAAATTTCGACTGGACCCTTGCCGACCACGCCAACACCTGCTTTCTCCCCGCCATAGACGCTGGCTTCTCCAATCACTTCGCCACTGTCGAACAGTTTGAATTTTTCAAATGCCCGCGAACCCCAGTCGAGCAGTTTGCGCGACTCTTCTGCACGCTCGTTCTCCGAGGACATGCCGCTCATTACGGCTATCAGCCGCTGGTCGCCGCGTTTTACGGTGCCGACAATCGCATAGCCGGAATCATCCGTGTAGCCGGTCTTCATGCCGTCAGCACCGATGCCCATCTTCAACAGCGGGTTGCGATTGCGCTGGGTAATGTTGTTCCAGGTGAATTCCTCCTGCGAATAATAGCGGAAATATTCCGGGTATTCATGGATGATATGTTGGGCGAGCTTGGCAAGATCAGAAATGGTGACATGCTGCAACGGGTCCGGCAGACCGGTTGAATTGGTGAAATGCGAACCGGACAAACCCAGTTCTCGTGCGCGTTCATTCATCAGTCCGGCGAATGCCAGCTCCGACCCCGCCATGCCTTCGGCAATGGCGATGCAGGCATCATTGGCCGACTGGATGATGACGCCCTGGATCAGGTCTTCGAGCGCCACTTCCGATTTCAGCTTGGCGAACATCGTCGAGCCACCGCTGTTCGCACCGCCATTGCGCCAGGCATTCTCGCTGATGAAGAAGGTATGGGTAAGCTCCAGCCGTCCGGTCTTCAAGCCGTTGAAAACCACTTCCATGGTCATCAGCTTGGCAAGCGATGCCGGCGGAATTTGTGCATCCGATTCCTTGGCGAACAGCACTGTGCTGGTATCAGCATCGATAAGCAGCGCCTGCTTGGCCTTGGTGGAGTAGAGTTGCGCTTGAGCTGGTACAATTGAAGCCAGCAATGCCAGCAAAGGCAGCACACGTCTTAAAAACACAAAGCAAGAATTCATTGCCGCACCGTCCTGTTTTCTTACCCCGCACCTGTTTAAAGGCATGTGCTGCGGGATTCAAGAAAACACGGCAAATTTGGTTTATTTGGCGATTTCAGCCTGCAGCCCGCGCCTCTTTGCAATCGACAACACGGATGTCACCACATCGCCGGCGACCATGATGCTGGCCTGATAGGCACTTCGATGCCCGAGATGTGACCGTGTGACCTTTACGAGGCCGAGATCGGCATTGGACTGCGCCGCAAGTTCCGCCAGTGCCGGATCGCTGAAACTGCCAAGCATGATTTCAACCATTTGGGAGGCATCTCCTTGCTGGTCCGGCACAGGTTTGTCGTCCAGGGCACCACGCTTGCCATTGTCGACCGTCGCAAAGGCACGCGCGACACGCCTGTTCAGCGGATTGTCCTCAGCATAGCCAATCGGCTGCAATGAGGCCGTCAGCATTGGTTCGAGCGGCATGACCTCGAAAGGAATGCCATCATATGTCGAGGGGCGCTCGGTTGGAACCGGAATTTGCGCCAGCAGGATTGTCTGCTGGTCAAGCCCTTCGGCTTGACCAGTATTGCTGGCAATCGCACTCGCGATCGGAGCCGCGGGCTGCGGTTCGTCGGCCATGGCGATCATAGTGCCAGGCTGCGTGGCGCCGGGAGCAATTTCGGGAATACCGGGACCGCGATAGGAAGCCAGCAGAAACTTGTCGTCCTCGCCGTCAAGTCTGGCCTTGCCTACATATTCGACCTTGACGTTGGCAACGCCCTTTTTCTCATACGCCAGAAGTTTTGCAGCCTTAGCCGAAAGGTCGATGATCCGTCCATGTGCATACGGACCACGGTCATTGACGCGGACGATGACAGATGAGCCGTTTTCAAGATTGGTCACCCGCGCATAGCTGGGCAAAGGCATGGTCGGATGCGCAGCCGAAAGTGCGTACTGGTTGTAAACTTCGCCATTGGCAGTAAGCCGGCCATGGAAATTCGGTCCGTACCATGATGCCATGCCTGTCGCGGCATATTGCGGGTCTTCCGCGGGCTTGTACCATTTGCCCTTGATCTTGTAGGGTTTGCCGACCTGATATCGCCCGCCACCCTTGGGCACATTGCGGGCTTCCGTTACGCGCGGGCTGCCCTTGACACCATATTCGGCGGAAGAGAACTTGGTCTTGTTGTTGATTTCTGCCTTTGGCGTTGGAACCTGAGCCACCTGGTTGCAGCCTGCCAGGGTCAGTGAGAACGACGCCAGCATCACACCCGCGAGCAAATTTCCGCGTCGCGCCTTCAATCTAGCGTCCCCAACACTCATACCTGACGACTCATTCCTGTAGTCTGCCCCAAAATTCTGCGGCGCATAATAGACATGATTGCGACCAAACAGTGACTGGAATGTGCTCCGCAGTCCAGCCTCCCACCATCGCACGGGCAGCCTTAGCGAAGCCTTAACACTGCCAAATTGGTATCAACCTGCATTTTTCACGGATTAGCCCTTGCCAGCCACGCACAAGCTTAGTATTGCGCTGCCACTATCGCCTTTCAGGCTGCACAAAATCAGTCCTGCATGCGGAGGGGTGGCCGAGCGGTTTAAGGCACCGGTCTTGAAAACCGGCGTGCGTGAAAGCGTACCGTGGGTTCGAATCCCACCCCCTCCGCCACCCGAATGGCCCCGAAATCCAACTGTCTCGTTCAGCTTTTGGGCAAGCGTCCACAAGTTTGTCGCGCCCTTAGCCAGCAATTATGCGTGGCCCGGTCATCGTTGGCAAAATGTCCTTGATGTTCATCCAAGGCAGCTTTTCTTCGTACGCAACATGGAGGCCCGGAGAAAATCGCTCCGGTTCCTCCATGGCCGCGACATAGAAGTTCATCAAGCCAGACATGTTCTCTGACCTGAAGGACATTGGACTACCGCAGGTGTCGCAGAACGTGCGCTCGACGCCGGGAGACGAGTGGTAGACTTTTGGGGCTGCGCCGGTCCACCGCCACTGGCCATGGTCGACACAGATGTACGTCGTCACTGGAGCGGAGCATTGTCTGCGGCAGCTCTCGCAATGACAATAGACACACCACCTGATCGGGGCGTCGATTTCGAATTTGACGGACTTGCAGAAGCATCTGCCTCGAAACGTCTTGGTCATCGGCTATAACCTCCCAGGCAATTTCCTGCCGCAACCGGGTGGGACGTTTCGGACACTTCCGGCGCAACCCAGTCCGAAAGCGTCAGTCGCTTAGTGGTGGCGTCGTCGACAATCAATATCCCTGAGGGGGCGAAGATCATGTGCCGGCCGGCTCTCGGGAAATGAACGATATCGAGGGCTGAGCTTTCGCCGCCCATCATGTATTGCAGGTCGACTTGGAAAGGATTTTTCAAGTGGTGCGGCGGACCGTCGGGCGCAGGGAATGCCATGAAGTCTCCAGCACCGACCTCGATTGAGTCTTCGCCGATCTCTGCCACGCCGTTTCCCGATAGAATGAAAAGAAACTCCTCGTTACGCTCATGACTGTGGTAGAGGAAGCTTTCCCCGCCGGGTGGAACCCGTGCGATGTAAAGGGCCAGCCTTTGAAGACCGAAAAGTGGGGAGAGGCGCTTCAGATAGACATCCGAGGCTGAATTCAATGGATGCCGGATGTGGGCTTCGGGCAGTCGGCCCAGTTCATCGTGCGAAAGATGACTGCGCCAGATACTTTCGTACGGCATTTCGCTCACGCAGCTTTCCGCGCCTTGACGGCCCAAGCACGGGCTGGCAGGCGCACTGGACCCTGTTGGCCCACAGTCTCGGCCAGCAGTGACTTCAAAGCAGCGCGTCTGTCCTCGGACAGGTTCATGCAGTAGCCCGGCGCGGGTCCAGCGCCGAGTGTGAACGGATGCCAGAATGCCTCGAAATCCGGAAACTCGCTGATGATTTCGACCGCGGCAACCTCAACGCCTTCCAGCCCCGCCTCCCCGCACAGAGCCGCAAGCCCGTCCGCCGTGCAGAATGGGAAACGTCTGCCTTCGTCAAGTTCTGCTGCAGTCGGATCCAACTGCGACGCCGCCTTCCAGAAGGCGTCGATGAATCCTACGCCGGCGCCAGGATAATCCCAGACGTAAAATGACAGAAGGCCGTCGCGTCGTAGCGCCCGCTGCATTTCGATCAGCGCCGCGACCTTGTCCGGAACGAAGTTCAGAACCAAGGCCGAGGCAACCATGTCCACGCTCGCATCCATGGCAGGAAGGTCTTGCGCAACAGCAGTCGCGAACCGCGCGCGCGGATCCCGGATTTCCTGTCTAGCATATGTCACGAAATCACTGGACGGGTCGGTCGCGAGGATCGAAGCGGGCTCGCATCGTGCAAGCACTTCATGCGTCAGCGCGCCAGTTCCGCAACCGATCTCAAGCCAGTCGGCGTTTGCAGGCGGTTCGCACCAGTCCAGATATTGCCGAGCAATCAGACGGCTCCACCGACCCATGTAGTGCTCGTAGCTCTGGCCGGCGCTCCACGCGTCGTATTTTGTATCCGCGTTCATTGGGTTCACCCCCCGTTTGTAGAGTTGCTCGACGAGAAGCCGTCGCGTTACAGGTCGGGGTCGATGCTTCACTCGTTTGCGGTGCCGCTCAAGTTCAAAATCTGAAGTTGATGGTTCAGAATCGCGCGGATAAGCTGGCTGCCATGGTGAAACGTCAGGGATATGGTCAGTTCTGTCCGATTGCGCGGGCAGCCGAGCTCTTGACGACCCGTTGGACACCGCTGGTCGTGCGCGAGTTGTATTTTGGCAGCACGCACTACAACGCGCTACGCCGGGGACTGCCACGCATGTCGAGTGCACTGCTTTCACACCGCCTGAAGGAGTTGGAACACAGCGGTATCGTCACCTGTCAGCGCGCCAAAACCGGCCAGGGGCACATCTATGGGCTTACCGAGGCCGGCCGCGCTCTGTTTCCGGTGCTAGAGAGCATGGGGAGGTGGGCGCAGGTTCACAGCCGCGGCGAGATGACACGCGATGAAAACCTCGATCCCGATCTTCTGATGTGGAACATCAGGCGCAGGGTGACAACTGACGGAATACCCGACGATCGACGCTTTGTAGTGTCTTTTCATTTCTTGGGCGTTCCTATCGCGAGAGCTCGATTCTGGCTCCTTTTCGGGGGAGAGGAAACCGAGGTGTGCGTACGTGATCCCGGATTCGATATCGACCTTGCTTTGACCACGCACATTTTGACACTGACCAAGGTTTGGCTGGGACATATTGCTCTGGATTCGGCAATCCGTGAGCGCGCAATTCTGCTCGAAGGCGACAGGGAGCATGTCAATGCGTTTCCGCGTTGGTTCCATTTGAGTTTTCTCGCTACGAGCGACAAATCGACCGCCGACTGAGACAGAGCGAGAATTTGAGTTGTGCTGTCGGTGACGTCTCCGCAGAAGGATAGCCCGTTCGCTTTCAGTTTGATCCAAGGCTACGAGAATGAGCGGCCAAATATCTTGTCGCAAGGTTCTCAGGGATCTCATTCTACAGAGTGTGATCCCAGACGTTGGCCGTGCAAGCGTCGCCTACTTTGCATGGGGCGAAGGTATCGGAGGCAACAGCGCCCTTCATGCGGGAATTGCGGTGAAGAGAACCACTTGTCGAACTTGTAAAATCAATAACTTAAGGTGGAGAACGTTAGCTCCCAGTCCCGTCCGCTCCGCCACTTGTCCCCGCGAAAGCGGTCTCTTGGAGCCGATGCTCTCCCCGCTTCTGTGTTCAGTCCTCGAGCACCAGAATGCTGCCTGGAGCAACATACATGGTCACATTTTCCCCCTTGGCTGGCGGAGGTGAGCCGGGATCATTGAACGTATCCAGCATAACCGGGTTGCCGCCGACATCCACTCTTGCGCGTATCACCGAACCCAGAAAGTCCACAGACAGGATCTTGCCGGTCAGTGCGACATCCCCTGCACGCGCTTTGAAGCGCAACGACTCGGGCCGCAGCGCCAGCGTAACGTGCTTGCCCTTCACTGCTGTTTTCGGGAGTTCAACTCCGCTGAAACTGGCAAATGCTGTCTTGACTTCACCCTTGGCAGGATCACCTGCGACGCCGTCAATCAGGGACAATGTCCCGACAAAAGATGCAACAAATCGCGTCGTTGGTCGATTGTAGACCTCGAACGGCGTCCCGATTTGATCAATTACCCCCTGGTGCATCACCATCACCCGGTCAGACATCGACAATGCCTCTTCCTGGTCATGGGTCACGAAGATGGTGGTAATCCCCAGATCCTGCTGGATGGCCCTGATCTCCGCCCGCAGCGACACCCTGATCTTGGCATCCAGCGCTGATAATGGTTCATCCAGCAGCAATACGGTCGGGCTTGGCGCGAGGGCGCGTGCCAGCGCAACGCGTTGTTGCTGGCCCCCGGACAATTGCCAGGGGTAACGCGAGGCAAGTTGCGGCAGTTTGATAAGTGCCAGCATCTCCTCGACCCGTTTGGCAGCTTGCGCTGCCGAGACGCCCGCTACGCGCAAGCCAAATCCGATATTGCCAGCAACAGTCATGTTGGGAAACAGCGCGTAGGACTGGAATACCATCCCGATATTGCGTTGGTTTGGTTTGAGATCAGTAATGTCGCGCCCGGCAATGCTGATGGTCCCGTCCGTCGGCGTTTCAAAGCCTGCTATCATTCGCAGGATTGTGGTCTTGCCGCAGCCGGAGGGCCCCAGAAACGAGACAAACTCGCCGCGATCAACCGATATGCTGGCACCGCGCACCACCTGATGCGAGCCATATGATTTGGTAACACTGTCAATAACCAGATACGGATCGCCCATGCGCTACTACTTCCCGATACTGCTGATTTGGGTGCAAATCTCGCCAACAACTGGATAAGCGCGATGCAGCCCCAGGTAATGGCAAAAGCGATAACGGCAAGTGCCGCAGGCTCATAGGCGCGGTTGGCTCCAAGCAATTGCATATAGGGACCAAAGGCTGGCCGGTTGAGCAAGGCTGCCATTGTGAACTCACCAATGACAATCGCAAAGGTGACGAATGCGCCGGACAAAACCGCCACAAGCACATTGGGCAGGATGATCCGCACCAGTATGGTCGTCCATCCGGCACCCATGCTCTGTGCAGCCTCAGTCAGTGTTCGCACGTCAATGGTGCGCAACCCCGTATCGACGGCGCGATACATGTAGGGCAGCGAAAGTGTCGTGTAGCCGAACATCAGCAAAAGGTTTGTGCCCGTCAGACTGCCCGTCAACGGCAGCCAACTCGACGTATTGTAGAGGCGGATATAGCCAAAGACGATGACGATGGCGGGGATTACCAGAGGCAGCAGGGTAATGAATTCGACATAGGGTCGGACCCCCGGCATCTTCAATCTGACCCAGAAGGCGGTGGGCACCACCAGCAACACGCCAAACGCAATGGTGAACAATGCCATGATGATGGAATAAACGAATGTCTGCTGGAATGTAGGATCAGCCAGCACCTTGGCATAGGCGTCAAATGAATAGACGCCGCGGCGCATCTTCAGGCTGAACTCGGTCATCCCGATCAGCGGCAGCAGGAAGTACAACATTCCTGCAGCAAGGATTGCCCACACCCGGATCCGCTTCAATTGAGCCACCTTTCCGACCGCGACCGCAGCCAGATATAGATCGTGTTGGCGATGCCGGTAATGACAATCATTCCAAAGGCAAGTGCATAACCGAGATGCGGGTCACCAAGCACATCTCCCCGGATCTGTGCAAACAGCAGGATCGGTGCAATCGAAAGCGACGAGCCGGTAAGCGCTATCGCGGTGGCAACCGCACCGAAGGCATTGGCAAAAAGCAGCGCAAAGGCGCCCAGCAGGGAGGGAAAAAGCACAGGCAGGGCAACCAGACGCCAGTATTGCACGGTTGTTGCGCCAAGATTGGCTGCAGCCTCACGCCACTCACGCTTCAACCCGTCGAGCGCTGGAGTGATGATCAGTATCATCAGCGGTATCTGGAAAAAGAGATAAGTGATCGTCAGTCCCCAGAAGCTCAACAGGTTGAAACCGAGAAGCCTCAGGTCAATACCGAGATTGGTACGCAGGAACACGGTCACGAGACCAACCGGGCCCAGCGTCGCCAAAAAGCGAATGCGAGCGGCACACCGGCAAAGTTGGATGCCACGCCCGAAAATGTCAGCAACGGTCCACGGACAAAACCTGGCAATCCACCGATCACGATTGCAGCCGCCATGGCAAAACCAACCGCGCAACCAATCAGGGCGGATGCGACACTGATCTTGATCGATATCCAGTACGAAGCGAGGATCGATGGGGTATTGAGCCCGATGATATTGGCCAGCGTAAAGCTGCCATCAGCTGTCTGGAATGCTCCGACCACGATTTTCATCGTGGGCAGGAAAAGGAAGAGCGCCACAAAAATGGCAAAGGGCGCGATGCCGATCCAGGTCAGCGGCAATCGCCGCCAAACCGTTTTCGCTGTCAAACGCTGTCGTTGCGAAGACATGCCCAACACCGTGATCCCTGTTTCCCCATGGCAATTGCCAAAACCTGGCAAGCACCAATCATGGCATGAAACTGCCCCGCAATTGCTCGCGGGGCAGCCAAATCACTCAGCTCTTACTGGACGTTGGCACCAACGACGGAATCCCATCCACTGGTGACGGCGATCTTGTTTGCGTCAACTTCTTCCAATGTCGGGAAATAGGCCTTCGCATAGGATTCTGCTGGCGGCAACTTGTCGAGCAGTTCCTGTGGTACTTTGCCGGCGGCTGCCATGGCGTTGAATCGTGCTGGATGGCAATAGCCTTTCAGCCAAAGCAGCTGGCCCTCGTCTGAATACAGGTATTCCATCCACAACTTGGCAGCATTGGGATGCGGCGCATAAGCCGATATCGCCTGCACATATACACCTGCAAGGACGCCAGAATTGGGAACCACTACATCCACCGGCGGATTGCCGGCCAGCGTGTCTTTCCACGAAAGTACGTTGTAGTCCCAGGCGATGACAATCGGGGTCGAACCCTGTGCCAGCGTGCCCGCCTTGCCGATGACCGGCACGAAATTCCCTGCCTTGTTGAGTTCCGCAAAATAGGCAAGACCCTTTTCGCCGGCTTCCTGACCCGGTTTGCCGCCAGCCGCCATGCCAGCAGAAAGCACACCAAGAATGGCCTGGTTCGAAGCACGCGGATCGCCAGCAAGCGCCACCTGCCCTGCATATTCCGGTTTCATCAGGTCAGACCAGTCTGCCGGTGTGTTGGCAACCAGGTCCTTGTTCACGATCATCGACATCACACCATAGTAGTCACCATACCAGTGACCATCGGCGTCCTTGATGCTGTCCGGAATTTCGTCCCATGTTGCAACTTTGTAAGGTTGTGTCAGGCCTTCCTTTTTGGAGGACGGGCCAAATGCCAGGCCCACATCGATCACATCAGGTGCCTGCGGGCCCTTGTTGTCCTTGTTGGCCTTGATGGCCTCGATTTCATCAGCACTGCCAGCATCCGGATTCAATTCATTGACCTGGATTTCCGGATATTTTGCCTTGAAGCCGTCAATCACGGCACCATAGCCACACCAGTCATGTGGCAGCGCAATCGTAGTCAACTGACCTTCAGCCTTGGCTGCCGCTTCGAGCGCCGCCATGTCCTGGGCAATTGCGACTGGAACCATGAACGATCCAAACATTGCGGCAGCTGTTAGTCCGGCTGTTAGTCTCTTCAAAACAGACATGCATCGATCTCCGTGCGGTTGTCGTTGATAACAAGGTCTTGCTACTAGTGGGATGTGACAGTGATGAGACAACACTGCCGGGCAATCCCTCCAATCGGGAAATCAGATCACTGTTTTGCGTCAAAAGCAATTCCACTCGCTCATTATGAACATTATTGGTGGACATCAATTTTCTCCGTCGCCCAAAACGCCAAAAACCCTGCCACGATTTGCGTGACAGGGTTTCTGGAGAAAGCGAAGCAATTGCTCCGTGAAGATGATGACCGCGCAGGCTTTCTACTTCCGCCAGGGGCGTTTGCGGGTTGGGTTTTCGGCCTGCGCGGCCCGTTTGTCCGGAAAATCAGGGGCGTGAAAGATCCCGGACAATTTGATTGGTTTGCCTATGTTGGTTTGCGGATTTCCGTTTCTGTCGGATCGCAAACCGCTGCTTCTCCCTTAGGTCGAACGCATTTTGCAATGCGCTTGTTCCAGGGAAGTGGATTTGCGCCTAATTGCAGACTGTGACGCGCTGATAAACCTCGCGGCCATAGCCGTCATATCCGGTGAACTGCGTTTCCTTCCAGCAGCGTGGCTGTGGCTGATAGACGACGCCATAGCTTGGCTGGGCATAAGAGCGGGATGCGCCGCCGATGATGGCACCGGCAACAATGCCGCCAAGCAGGGCCGCTGCGACATGCTTGCCGCCTGCATGGGCCTCGGTTGGGGTTGCCAGTGACGAACCGGCGATCATGGCGAAGGCTGCAAGGCCGGTAATGGTCAGGGTACGAAGGTTTGTCATCTTGAAGTCTCCACTTTCTCACGGTGTTGGTTCAGGGCGTTGGTTCAATCTTCATCGGCTGGCTTCTTGCCGCTGCCGATGATCAACAGATAGGCCCGTTCGAAAGGGAAGGTTGTGCATTTCTACACAAGTGATGCACACATGTGGAATTCGGGAGTGATGGCGGGAGTCAGATTTTCTGACCGGGGATCGGCAACAGCATGCCACGTTCCTTGAGCCATACCCTGCCGACCAACTCCATGGAGTTTGTCTGTCACCATCAAAGTGGCCACAAATGCGGACGTTTTTCATTGCATTCGGAGCCCATGAATGGATAGTTCTTCCAGCCGGGAGCAGCACCGCGCAACGATTGCCCGCCCCAATTGTCTCCATTTCCGGAATGCAATCGTCGAGCGGGACAAGGTTTGAGTTTCTGCTGTCAGGAAAGGGCGTGCCGTCGCTTTGGCGCGTTCAGACCTGCAGAGAATTTTGGAACTTGTCCGCTTCGATTGTAACTGCTGTGTTGGATGAAGCCAGACAGATCGTTTCGATGTATGATCTTGGCGCGACCAGTGTCCCTTGAGCGGTACTGGTCAGGATTGAACAGTTGAACCCGACGACTGTCGGGGCGCATCGGAGACCTCCTTTGAACGAGCCAAACCTGATTTTGTTCATCATTCGGATTGGAGGAGCCGCAGCACTTCTGATCTGGGCAGTGCGTCTCGTCCGCACTGGGGTGGAACGCGCTTTTATAGTCCAGTTGCGTCTCTGGCTGCGGCGATCCGCACGCAGTCGGCTTTTGGCGGCCGCGACGGGTCTTTTCTCGGCAATGCTACTGCAAAGTTCGACCGCTGTTGCCGTTCTGACGACCGGCTTTGTCTCGGGCGGTAGTGTCGCGGCGTCCACGGGTTTGGTAATCCTGCTTGGGGCGGATATTGGCTCGGCGCTGGTTGCCAAGTTGCTCTTGGTCCGGATGATTTGGCTGGAGCCGTTGCTACTTCTTGTCGGCGTTGCATTGTTCTTGCACAGCCCGCAACAGCGGATGCGTCAGACCGGCCGGATTCTGATCGGTTTGGCGCTGATCTTTCTGTCGCTGGACATGATCCGAAATGCGACCGCCCCCCTCGTGGAAAATGCCGGGGCGGCCACGGTCATGCAATATCTTGGCCGCGATGTGATGACAGCTTTTCTGATTGGAGCGGTCTTTGCCTGGGTCGTCCATTCCAGCGTGGCAGCAGTAATGTTGTTCGTGACGCTGGTCGCACAGGGTCTCTTGCCGCAATCGGCGGCAGTAGCGATGGTTCTCGGGGCCAATCTTGGCGGATCGATGATCGCTTACCTGCTTACATATTCTGACCCGATCGGCTCCAGGCGGATGATCGTGTCCAATCTGGTGCTTCGCGGTGGTGGTGCAGGACTGGCGCTGATGAGCCTGACACTGGCCAAACCATCGCTTGCATGGCTTGGAGCCAGCGACGCCGAGGTCGTTATCAACCTTCACCTCTGCTTCAATGCGCTTGTTGCGGTAATAGCCCAGCCGGTCCTTGGTCCGGTCATGCGTCTGGCCGAGGCACTGATGGTGAAGCGGACTAATCCTGCCGCCTCTGCAGCAATGTTGAGCGCGCTTGATCCGTCGGCGATCAAGGTTCCGGACCGGGCACTGTCCTGTGCGGCCCGCGAAGTCATCCGCATGGGCGAAATGACAGAATCCATGCTTCGCTCGGTCGAGACTCTCTACCAGAAATGGAACGACGACACTGCTGCCCTGATCGTCGCGCGATCACAGGCTTTGCAGGCAACGCATTTCGAACTCAAGCTCTACCTCGCCACGTTGAACCGGACCGAGCCTGACCAGGTCTTCGCAAGCCGCTCCCTGCATCTGTCGACAGTTGCTGTCAACCTGGAGGGGGCATCGGACATGATCGCCCGCAACATGGTCGACCTGGCACGACGGCTGGATGCCGAGGGACTTTCTTTCTCCGAACAGGGAAAGGCCGAGATCAGCGATTTCCACGACCGGATACTGGCCAATGCGCAACTTGCCATCAATGTCATGATGACCCAGAACCCGGCCGAAGCGCGCGAGCTCGTCGGACAAAAGGAAGCCGTGCGCGGGATCGAACAGAGCCTGCAGCTCAAGCATCTCGAACGTCTGCGCGAGGGTCGCGTGGAAAGTATCGAGACCAGCAACATCCACCAGGAGACCTTACGTGCGCTCAAACATGTCAACACAGCCTTTTCGATGGTGGCACACCCGATCCTTCTGAAGTCCGGCGATCTCCTTGACAGCCGCCTGGCCAACCGAAGGTAAAGTCACTTCCACGGCCTGAACGGGATGGTCAAAGAAATCCGTACATCGTGGCAACAACAAGCGAAGGTTGGATTTAGGGTCCTGCCCCATCGCCACGTTCCCCCGCTAGAGCTTTCTCCTGATCCGGCTGCGGCCGGATATTTCCGTTGTTTTTGAAGATTATTCGGGACGGGATGTGCACCGCCGTCGGTGCCGGTTAGTCCGGGAGGGGGCTCTCGATGCTGTTATCCTCCCGACCTCATGACTGTGCCTCGCCGTCCCTCCGTGCTTCCATCCAAATCGGAGACAATCGATTGAAGCAGCCTGTCGGCATGAAGTCGGATTTGATGTGTGTCGGGATGGCTTGTGCGCAACGCATGGGAACACCGGCACTATCACATGAGGTTGCCCAATGTTTGGATACCATTTGCTGACAGAATGCTGGAAGGGTTGCAACTGCTGGGTTACAAGAAACGCATAAACGCGTGGAGACAACATGACTCACCTGGCCAGGCTGGAATATGCCATTGAACTCGCACGGACAGCCGGAACTTTTGCAAAAGCACATTTCGACGCATTTGATTCATTGGTCATAGAAAGCAAGGGGCATCAGGACCTTGTTTCCAATGCGGACAAGGATACGGAAATACTCATCCGGGCAGGAATTGAGGAGCATTGGCCAGACGACGGTATTGTCGGCGAGGAACACGGACGAAAACACGGCACAAGCGGCTATGATTGGGTTATTGATCCTATTGACGGCACTGCCAACTTTGTGCGCGGTATTCCGCAATGGTGCGTGGCCATTGCTGTGGCGAAGGATGGCGAAGCAGTTTGTGGTGTGATCTACGAACCCTGTTCTGGCGAACTGTTCCACGCTTCGCGTGGCGGGGGAGCCTTTTGCAATAACAAACCTATACAGGTTTCGTCGGCGGCCAACATTGGTGACGGATCGGTTGGAACCGGCTTTTCCGGACGTGTGCACGGCGAGAACATCGTCAAGGCGATTGAACTCATAGTCGGCGGTGGTGGGGTTTTCTTTCGCAATGCATCTGGTGCGCTGATGCTGGCTTATGTAGCTGCGGGACGCTTGCTCGGCTACATTGAGGAACACATGAACAGCTGGGATTGCGTGGCGGGATTGCTCATGATCAGCGAGGCGGGCGGCAAGATCGTCAAGCCGGATACCAGAACATCGCTGGATCAGGGAACCGTTGTTATTGCAGCAGGGCCGAACGTGTTCGACGAAATCAACCGCATCGCCGAAACCTGTTTCGAAATCTGAGCGTTATTCCCGGATCAGTACCGGTCCATGTTCCGGAAATCGCAATCCCACTTTGTCTCCGGGCTTGAAGCCCGCATTAACGTCATGGCAAAGCGCGAACACCGGACCTGCTTCGCTGTCGACCATGCATTCCAGATGCTTGCCGACATACGTCACCTTGTTGAGCCTCGCAGGAAGTATGTTCCTTGCTGACACCTTCGCGATTTCGATGCGGTCCGGACGTATTGCCAAACGTGCTGGGCCCGCCGCTAGCCCGCGTGATGGCAACGTCAGCGTCACAGGCCCCATGTTGACGGTCGCTTCACCGGCCTTCACTTTGGCAATTGTGCATGCCAGAAGGTTTGCTTCTCCGATAAAATCTGCAACGAAAGCGCTGGCAGGCTCATCATAGAGGTCACGCGGTGTGCCTTCTTGCGCCACAACCGCGTTGTTCATGACGATGATACGGTCAGAAACTGCCAGTGCCTCTTCCTGATCATGCGTGACATAGACCACTGTAAGTCCAAGCTTGGTCTGGATGTCCCGGATGTCCTCCCTCACCTGTCGACGCAATTTTGCATCAAGATTGGAAAGAGGCTCGTCAAACAGCAGGACCTGCGGTTCCAACACAAGGGCCCTGGCAACGGCTACCCGTTGCTGTTGTCCCCCAGACAGCTGGCTCGGCAGCCGTGATCCGTAGTCCTGAAGACCGACAAGCGTCAGGCCTGCCATTGCCCGCTCACCAATTTCCTTTTTTGGAAAACCGGAGAATTTCAGTCCGAATTCCACGTTCTCGCGCACGGTCATGTGAGGGAAAAGTGCATATGACTGGAACACCATCGATACGTCGCGATCAGTGGCGGGCAATGTGGACACATCCCTGCCACCGATGATGATGCTTCCGGAAGTTGGAAACTCCAATCCGGCGATCATGCGAAGTGTCGTTGTTTTGCCGCAGCCGGACGGGCCCAGCAATGTTACCAGCTTGCCCGCCTCGACATTGATGGAAACATTGTCCACAGCCGCGACCTTCGATCCTGGATAGATCTTTGTAACATTGCGAAATTCCACTGATGCCGCGTTGCTCTTGATCACACTCACTCATCCGCCTCCCGCGACATGAACCTGCTTTTCCGAACCTGCTTGTCCCCGCCTCCCGATATCGCGCCGACCAACAATCAATTGCATCAACCCGATGACCGCCAGCATCACGAAGATCAATGCCGTCGAATAGGCAATCGCAATGCCGTATTCATTGTTTTCGACACGTCCGACAATGTAGCTGGTAGACAGATCATAACGTGCACTGACGAGGAAAATGACTGCACTGATTGCCGTCATCGCCCGCACGAATGAATAAACCAGCGCCGCCAGGATTGCTGGTCGCAGCAGAGGCAGGATGATCCGCATGAAAGTCTGGAACGAGTTTGCGCCAAGGGTCAGTGAAGATTCATCAAGGCTTTTGTCCAGTTGCGACATCGAGGCAACGCCAGCGCGCACGCCCACCGGCATGTTGCGAAAAATGAAGGAAATG
Source organism: Nitratireductor sp. (assembly GCA_041397525.1). Classification (GTDB taxonomy): domain Bacteria; phylum Pseudomonadota; class Alphaproteobacteria; order Rhizobiales; family Rhizobiaceae; genus BOKV01. The sequence goes on along the minus strand of JAWKWL010000004.1, from coordinate 100,250 downwards.
ATGAGGATGATCGCTGTTCCCGTTATCTCGATGGGTGGCACATTAAAGGCGATCACATAAGAAACACCGATGACTGTTCCCGGGATGGCGAAGGACAGCATGGTTCCAAACTCAAATGCCTCCTTGCCTGAAAAACGTTGTCTGACAAGCAGGTAGGCGGTGAGCAGGCCGATGAGCGCCGTCGGCAATGCGGAGACCAGCGCTATCCACAGGGTCGTGAAGAAGGAATCCCAGGCGGAGCCTTTCCAGTGAATGCCGAATTCATTCCACCCTACCGCGAACGCTTGCACGTAGTGGCTGAAAGTCAGTGACGGATCGACACCCCACAACTTGACGAAACTTGCGTAGAAGATGGTCAAATAAACAATGACTGTAAGACCGATCCAGAATGTGGCCAGCGAACCGATCGCGATCGTCAATCCCCCTGGGAGCGGCGGGTGAAGACCGGCATCGCCCTTTCCGGCAACAGTGGTGTAGGATTTTTTTCCGAGCCAGTACCGCTGGGCGTAAAATGCTGTCAGCGTGAATATGAGCAACACAATGGCCAGAACCGCCGCTTGGGCCTGGTCGTATTGCGCCCCGACAATGGCAAAGAATATCTCGGTCGATAACACATCAAAATTGCCACCCAGTACCAGCGGATTGCCAAAATCAGCCATGCTTTCGATGAAGCCCAGCAGGAAAGCATTGGCAAGACCCGGACGCATCAACGGCAATGATACTGTCCAGAAAGTCTGCCACCGATTGGCACGCAATGTCTGCGCCGCTTCTTCCATGGATGGTGACACACCTTCCACCACCCCTATCAGCACCAGAAAGGCTATCGGGGTAAAGGCTAGCGTCTGCGCTAGCAGCAGACCCGGCAAACCATAGACCCAGCGAGTTGGCTGCGTGTCAAACAATTGTGCCCAGCCTTGGGTAAATGCACCCGACAACCCGAACAGAAGAATGATTGCCAGGCCAATTACGAAGGGCGGAGTGATGACAGGGAGTACCGTCAGCGCACGCAACACTCCCTTGAACCGGGTGTTGGTTCGCGTCGCGATCAACGCAAATACAAGGCCCAACATGGTGGTGAGCACACCAACAACAACTGCCAGGAACAGCGAGTTCCAGGCAACACCACATCGCGTACCCCCGAATAGGCAATCCAGTCCCCAGATACGCGCGGACAGGAATTTTCCGACAAAGGAAGCGAGCGAATAGCCGCCATCTTCCGTGATCAGTGCACTGCCGAGCATTTTGACGATCGGCAGGAAGACGAAGAGCATCACCAAGCCGATGATAAAGCCGATGGAGGACACGACAAACACGTCACCGCCAACCGCCCCTCGTGCGGCAATTCCCAGGGTGAGCAGGAAAAGGAATGAACAGGCAACGAGCACTGCGCCCCATCCCATGCCGAATTGCCGACCGGGAAACTTGCCAAACAGCTCGGTCAGGAATGAAGCATTCCAACCCCGCAAGCCGATCCCGAATCCTTGTGCAAGGAACCAGAGGAGACCAGCTGCACCAACTGCAATAAGAAGATTGCCAAAGAACGGTTCACTTTTGGTTCGCCCCCAAAGGGTGATCGGAACCAGAAGCAGAAGCCCCATTGGCGCAAGCCAGATCTTCTCTCCCTGCACTGCAAGAAAGAGTGCCGGGGCTGACCCTTTGTCAAAAGGGAATCCGTCCACTAGCCAGGACAACGAAAACAGACCGTCGTCCAGCATGTACCAAGGCAAGAGCAGGAACCCTCCCAGTCCCACCGCCATCCAGAAGATGACGGCAGGATGAAGGGCTGATTGCTGGCGATTTTGCCTCATTCTTATTGCGGCAGTGTGGAGACTTCGTCGTCCCATTTCTTCAAGAGGCGCTTGCGCTCGTCAGACGAACCGTACTTCTTGAAGTCATAATCAATGAGCTTGATGGTCGACAGGTCCGGAGCCATTTCCGATTGGGTGGCACCTTTGTTGGATGGCACCTGGAACGATTTCACATCCTTGGCCCGGGACTGAACTGCTGCCGTCAACGCCCAGTCATAGAACTTCCTGGCTGATTCCGGGTTCCTTCCGCCAGCTATGATCGACATGGAGCCGATCTCGTAACCGGTCCCCTCGCAGGGTGCAACGGTGACAACCGGGAAACCGCTTGCTGCCTGCGCAACAGCGTCATGCATGAAAACAATCCCGATCATGTTTTCACCAAGGCCAGCTGCCTTGATTGGGGCAGAACCGGACTTGGTGTACTGGTTGATGTTCTTGTGCAGGTCTTTCATGTATTGAAAGCCGTCTTCCTCACCAAACAATTGAACCATCGTGGCAAGGGTTGTGTAGGCAGTGCCGGATGAATTCGGATTGGCCATCTGAACCTGGCCCTTGTATTCCGGCTTGATCAGATCTTTCCAGCATGCCGGTGCGGGCAGACCCGCTTTCTCAAGCAAGTCCTTGTTGTAGCCAAAACCCAGTGCGCCGGAATAAATCCCGATGGTCTTGTTTCCAGCCGATTCCGCCTGCCGGATGGCCCAGTCATTCAACTCGCCACGCATGGGCGATTCATAGGCTTCGGTAAGGTTCTCCTCGGCAGCCTGAAGATGCGGATCGCCCGTGCCACCCCACCATATATCGCCCTTTGGGTTCGCAGCTTCGGCTTTGACCTGTGCAAATGTCTCCCCCGAACTCTTGCGGGTCATGTCCACCTTGATACCGGTCTCTTCTTCGAAACCACGCGCCATCAACTGGCACCATGCTTCATCTGCAGAACAATACAGCGTCAGATTATCAGCATAAGCCAGTGGCGTGCCTGCCAAGAGGCTGAGCGCCAATGCGGAAGTGCGTAAAAAAGCCTTGTTCATGAATTCCTCCCTTGATCACCCAAAAGGCGGGTCCGGTGAGTTTGATGACAATTTTATGACGATGCAAGGCATTTGAATCAAAAAGTCTTTGCCCCGGTTGATGCCCCGGACCGCAGGTGCCGGCTGGCGCCGTTTTCGCGCTGTGTCGCCCAAGGGTATCGCCGGTCTTGTCCCAAATGGTTTTTGTTCGCTACATCCGTTTCCCTGGTGTTGGGTTCCCGGCCAACGGAAGCCAGGTTCATTGGCGAGCGGTGTGCCGGATCATCATGGAAATCTCAACAGCGTGGCAACCACATGAAAAGGTTCCATATAAGCCCCCTCCTCCATGACCCACGAAAAACCGCCTCAATCTTCCGACCTGCCATCACTCTCGCGGTCATGATGATATTTCTTCACACCGGGGAACTCCGGTAACCAGGCTTCGCGTCGAACGGTCCACAACTCGTAGGTCGGAACCAACTGGTCGGGATCGTCAAGGGAACCGAGATTGATTTCGGTTTCGTCACCCGTGACCGAGAACACCGAGGATCCGCACTCCGGGCAGAAGTGGCGCCCGGCATGGCTTCGGGTTTCGCCTTCGATAGCAACCTGTTCATGGGCGAAAATCGCCGAGGCATGGAAAAGCGTTCCATGATGTTTCCGACAATCAATGCAGTGGCATATGCCGACACGAAAGGGTTGACCGTTTGCAACAAACCGGACTTTCCCGCATAGGCAACCGCCGACAAATCGCTGCATTTTGTTTCTCTCCTGCGGGCCGTCCCATTCGGATCGGCATTCGCCAATCAGAATAGACGCTGCAAGTTCCGCATACCAGTCGCGCTTGAATGTCATCGCTGGTTTCGCGTCCGCCAAGCCCGGCCATTGCACTACCCGCTCGCCTGCCTCGCAGCAGATCGCGTGGCGCTCAAGATTTACAAGTGAATCCGTTGTCCGAACTGGTGTGCATTGGCCTGTGCCAGAATGCACACCGGCTGCCGGTCTTGATTGCTATCTCTGGTTCATCGGAAGGCGGTGATCGCCTCCGCAAAACCAGAGGAGAATGACATGAACAACAAGTTCACCAAGGCCATCACCACCGCACTCACCATTGCAGTCGTTTCCGGCAGCGCGCTTGCAGCCAGCACCGCAGCATCGTCTGCAGGCGGATATTATGGCGGCTACAAGCACCATCACCGCCATCACAACAACTACTACAGCAGCTACTACGCACCTTCCTGCCACTGGGAAAAGCACAAGTATTTCAATGGCTACCGCTGGAAGTGGAAGAGCATCAAGGTCTGCTACTGATCCCTGAAAGCCTGAACTCCTCCGAAAGGCTCCGCATCAGCGGAGCCTTTTGGCGTTTCCGGGGGTTATGAACTACTTTTGCCGCAGACTACAATTCCGCTGACAAGGCCCAGAGATTGATGTCTTCATCCACTGCCCAGCGGTCGATCTCGGCAAGCTCAGCAGCACTGAAGTCAAGATTACCGACGGCCCCCACGCAGTCGACTACCTGCTCCGGTTTTGAAGCTCCAATCAGTGCCGTGGTAATGCCTTCATCGCGCAACACCCAGGCAATAGCCATTTGCGCCAGCGTCTGTCCCCGCGCAGCCGCGATTTCGTTAAGCTTCGCAATATGCTCCAACGCCTTTTTTGACAGCATTCCCGGATTGAGCGACTTGCCCTGTGTCGCCCTGCTTCCTGCCGGCGTGCCACCCAGATATTTGTTGGTCAGCATTCCTTGCGCCAATGGCGTAAAGGCAATCGAGCCGATTCCCAATTCCTTCAATGTGTCTTTGAGGCCGTCCCGCTCAACCCAGCGATTGATCATGTTGTAGGACGGCTGATGGATCACGCAGGGCGTGCCCAGTTCCTTCAGGATCGCGGCAGCCTGCCGGGTTCTTGCCGAATTGTAACTCGATATCCCGACATAGAGCGCCTTACCCTGGCGAACAATGGCATCCAGGGCACCCATGGTCTCTTCGAGCGGTGTGTTCGGGTCGAAGCGGTGCGAGTAGAAGATGTCGACATAATCTATCCCCATCCGCCTGAGTGACTGGTCGCAGGAAGCCATGAGATATTTGCGACTACCCCATTCGCCATAGGGACCGTCCCACATCAGGTACCCCGCCTTCGATGAGATGATCAGTTCATCACGATAACCCTGAAAATCCGTGCGCAGGATTTCCCCGAAGGCTGTTTCGGCACTGCCGGGGGGCGGGCCGTAATTGTTGGCCAGGTCGAAATGCGTGATCCCCAGATCGAATGCCGTGCGGCAGATCGCACGTTTGGTGTCATGCGGCGTATCCCCGCCGAAATTGTGCCAAAGGCCAAGTGAAACGGCAGGAAGTTGCAGCCCGGAATTCCCGCAGCGCCGGTATGGCATGGTTTCATATCGATTTTTCGCAGGCTGGTAAGTCAATTTGCGTTCCCCGTTCCCGAACGAATGAACCAGGCATCCGCCTGGCTTCGTGGCGTTTCGGTCCAACAATTAGAGCAGTCGTGCTCGCAGGTCCATCGACATGTGCCAACAGTCACTTCCGCGATACCGATCCCGATGCGTGGTCTGCAGAAGCAGTTCCAGTCGAAGCGCAATTCACCCGCTGGCACCAAGGCACCGCTGCCAGGCTTCTTCGACATATGATCGGGAAAACTTTCCGCGCAGGCCAATACAGACCAACCGGCTTGTTAATATTTCCCGCTGCAATCGGGTAATCTCGACCTGTTTGCCGACCTTGTGAACCACAACCGCGCTGCCATCGGCCAGGAGAAGTTGCCCCTTGGCGCGGAAAACCTGCAGCTCGTTGCGATTGAGGAACGCCTCCAGGCATACGCGTGAAACAGCGGTCTCGCCTTGCCAGTTCCAGCTTTCGAAGGGGACGGAATGCACTCCCAGTTTTTGCGCTTTGTTCCCGTTCAGGTTCTTTGTGACAAATGACGGATCGTCATTTGCATCAAGCAACATCGCCAATACCTGGTCTTCATCACGAAACAGCGGTTTTTCCGCAGCCATCTCGGCTATCCGGATGGCAACATCGCCGGTTTTGTCATCTTCATGCGTACCAATTTTCGTCAGCAACAAAGCATGCGCGCCCCGCACCTGCCGCTCAAGCGTGTCTGAAAGAAGCGGATCGGCAACGCCGTCGAGAAAATTCTGCACATCCACCAGCGTAACGATGGCCCGCAATTGCAGGTCTGGTTCGGCGATTGCGATCTGGCCAATCTTGGAGGGATCAGCAACGCCGCTTGTCTCAATCAGCAGGTGATCGAGGCTCGTACGGCGGCCAAGTATCTTGTCGATTGCATCATACAGATCGCCGCCGATCTGGCAGCACATGCAGCCATTGGCAAGCGCGATGATATCGTCGTCGCGGCTTTCGATCAGGCTCTCGTCAAGTGCGATTTCGCCGAAATCATTGACCAGAACCATGATGCGCTGGCCATGCCCGCCCGCCAGCAGCCTGTTCACCAACGTGGTCTTTCCGGCCCCAAGATAGCCGGAAATCACCGATACCGGCAGCGGTGGAGGTTTTTGCAATCCAGCCATTGCCAAATCCGGTCAGACCAGGAACTCCCGGCCCCCCATCATGGTTCCGGCAACGCCGATATCACGCAGCTCTGCTGGCTTCACCTTGGTTGGGTCGCCCTCCAGTATGGCAAAATCGGCCTGCTTGCCGATCTCGATCGAGCCGATCTCGCCGTCAAGTTTCAGTGTGTATGCTGCGCCAAGCGTCAGCGCATGCAACGCGTCAGCTACACTGATCCGCTGATCCTCGCCAAGTACCCTGCCCGATGGTGTCAGCCGGTTGACCGCGCACCATGCAACATGCAGCGGCCCCATGGGCGTGACCGGCGCATCGGAATGGATCGCGAGCGGTACGCCATGCCGCAACGCCGATCCGCAGGCGTCAATGCGCATTGCCTTGTCCGGACCCATGGTCCGCTCGTAATGCTGGTCACCAAAATACCAGATGTGGTTGGCAAACAGATTGACGCAAACCCCAAGAGCAGCCATGCGGCGGAACTGTGCCTCATCCGCCATCTGGCAGTGCTGCAGCACATGGCGATGGTCGAACCGCGGATGACGGGCCTGCGCCTCTTCCAGCGCATCAAGTGCCGCCTCCGATGCCTCGTCGCCATTGACGTGGATATGCATCTGCACGCCAGCGGCATGAAGCGCGATGATCTGCTCCTTGAGTCGTGCAGGTGGCGTGTTCCAGATGCCATTCTCATGTCCGGTAATGTAGCCCGGCCATTTCAGGCGCCCCGTATAACCCTGGATTGAGCCGTCAGCCATCAGTTTCACCGCGCCAAGTCGCAGCCGGTCAGTCGAACGCTTGCGCAATTCCACCACGCGTTTTGCAACTTCGGCGGCCGGTTCCGTGATCCCGTTCAACGCAGGCACAATCCGCAACTGGAAATCATGAGCGCCGGTTACTGCGAGTAGCCCTGCAAGATCGTCTTCCGGCAACTCGCTGAACAGGTCTGTTGAAGTGGTTACACCAACGCGCATCGCCGTGCGGGCAAAGCCGCGCATTGCCCTTTCGGTGCGCGCGAGCGCCCGGAAGTCGATGCCCAGCCTGCGCATTACCGGAAACATCACCGCCATTTCCTGCAATTCGCCATTCGGCTCTCCATCAGGAAAGCGTGCCATCCCTTCCAGATTGGTGTTGCGGTCATAGCCTGCCAGTTCCAGCGCCTTTGAATTGACAGTCATCAGGTGGAAGTTCGAATGCATCACCACAACCGGACGGTCTTTCGAAACCCTGTCGAGATGTTTGCGGTTGAGCCGTTCGCTCGTCAAGAAGATCGGGTCGAAGCCCCAGGCGATGACCGGCTTGCCATCAGCCAGTGACTCGGCCGCCTTCCTGAGACCCGCCGTTACGGCATCGGCACTGTCGAGGCCCGGCCACAGCTTGCCATCGGGATCTGTCCGGTCCTGGTAACCGGCATAGAAATACTCCCACATCGCTCCAGCCATCATATGCGCATGGCCTTCGACAAAACCAGGTGTCAGGACATGCTTCTTGAACCGGTCGTCATGGTCAACCTTGCCCCCGAAATGGTCAGCCCACGCGTCGGCGCAATGCTTGCCACCGACAGCGAGAATTTTTCCCTCATGCACAGCGACATGTGAGGCGACCGGGCAATTGGGATCCATGGTGATGATTTTCTTTGCCTTGAAAACCGTTATTCCGCTTTTCTTGCCGGCCATGGTCCACCTCCTGTTTGATCACGCGCCATGATGGCACGTCCAATATCCCGGGCAAGAATGATCTGACAGGTCGTTTCAGGCAATAGGGCCAGTTGAACGGGAAATGCCGCACCAATTCCCCTGTTAATCGAACGAAATGAACAGAAAGAATTGCAATTCGCTGCCATTGTGTTTCACTTTAGGGAGCCACAAGAAAAAGAGGGTAGCAAATGATCAAGATTTCGCGTCGTGCATTGTTGGGTTCGGCAGCTGCGGTCGGCATCAGTTCCGGCCTTTCCATGCCGGTACTGACACTGGCCAGTTCCGCCGCAATGGCAGAAGAGATCACCAAGGGTGGAACGCTCGTGATAGCCTCCAGCCAGGTTCCCCGCCACCTCAATCCGGCTGTTCAGTCCGGCATTGCCACTGCCGTTCCCGGCACCCAGATTTTTGCTTCACCGCTGAAATATGACGAGAACTGGAACCCGCAGCCATACCTTGCCAAGAGCTGGGAAGTCTCGGCAGACGGCAAAACCGTGACACTGAAGCTGGTCGACAACGCCAAGTTCCATGACGGCAAGCCGGTTACCTCGGAAGACGTGAAATTCTCCATTGAAACCGTGAAGGCTAACCACCCGTTCCAGACCATGTTCGCGCCGGTTGATTCAATTGACACACCCGATGCCACCACAGTGGTCATCAATCTGGCGCAGCCACATCCTGCCATCCTCCTCGCCATGTCATCGGCACTTTGCCCGGTCATCCCCAAGCACATTTATGGAGACGGCCAGGACATCAAGGCGCATCCGGCAAACTCCGCGCCGGTCGGTTCCGGTCCTTTCAAGCTGAGCGAATTCAAGGCTGGAGAACAGATCACCATGGAACGCAATCCTGACTTCTTCATTGAAGGCCATCCCTATCTCGACAAGATAGTGATCCGCATCATCAAGGATCCCAACGCCCTCCTGATCGCCATGGAGAACGGTGAAGCCGACATGTATCCGTTCATGGCGGGCAGCCAGGAAATCAAGCGGCTGGAAAAGGTTGAAGGCTTGGCGATCACCGACCAGGGCTATGCCGCTGTCGGTCCGATCAACTGGCTCGCATTCAACACCGTCAAACCACCGCTCGACAAGAAGGAGGTGCGCCAGGCCATCGCCCATGCCGTTGACCGGGACTTCATCACAAAGGCGCTAATGCGGGGTGTCTCGAAACCGCAGCGCGGACCCATTGTTGAATCAAGCCCTTTCTTCAACGACAAGATTCCTGCCTATGACGTCGATCTCGACAAGGCAAATGCGATGCTGGACGCGGCAGGCATGGCGGCTGGCGCTGACGGCAACCGCTTCAAGCTTACTGTCGACTATATCCCCGGCCCGGCTGAACAGCAGCAGAATGTCGCTGAATATCTCAAGTCGCAGTTGAAGAAAGTCGGCATCGATGTTGAAGTTCGCGCTGCACCTGATTTCCCGACCTGGGCGAAACGGGTTTCGACCGGCGACTTCGACATGACCATGGATGTGGTCTTCAACTGGGGTGACCCGGTCATCGGTGTTCACCGCACCTATCTTTCGTCCAACATCAAACCGGGCGTCATCTGGTCAAATACGCAGGGATACAAGAACGAGAAGGTAGATGAATTGCTAGCCAAGGCGGCCGTCGAACCAGACCAGGCGAAGCGCAAGGCGTTGTATGACGAATTCCAGATGATCGTCGGTGATGAATTGCCGATCTACTGGATCAACACCACGCCCTACCACACAGCCCACAACAAGAAGCTGGGCAATGTCCCGGTCTCGATCTGGGGCACGATGCAGTCCATGGACGAAGTCTACTGGAAAGAGCCGCGCTGATCCCGCGCGGCCATTTACCACTGATTCCGGCTCTCTGCGGGCCGGAATCTCCGCTGCTGCAGCCCATTGCAGTGTAGTATTTCCAGATTGCGGGGTCAGACAGGCAAGCCATGCTTCGATACATCACAAAGCGGCTGTTCTACGGATTGCTTTTGCTGGTCGGCGTGCTGGTCCTCAACTTCCTGCTGATCCACGCTGCACCCGGCGATCCGGCCGAGGTGATTGCCGGTGAAATGGGTGGGGCCACCGAGGAGATGATGGCGGAAATCCGTTCATCCTACGGCCTCGACAAACCTGTCATCGTGCAGCTCGGAATTTACCTCGGCAATGTCGCACGCGGTGATCTCGGAAAGTCCTTCTTCTTCAACCAGCCCGTAACCCAACTCATTGCAGCCCGCATCTGGCCGACAATCATTCTGGTGCTGGCTGCGCAGGTTTTTTCGATCTTCCTTGGCGTTGTCATGGGTGTTCTTGCGGCCCGCAAGCCACAGGGAGCGATGTCTGCATTTGTCTCGGTCTTTTCCACCATCGGCTATGCGGCACCAGTGTTCTGGACCGGCATCATGCTCATCATCCTGTTTGCGTCCGTTTTCCCGATCTTTCCGGTCGAGGGCATGCGCAGTGCACGCTTTGAGGGTGGAACTTTCGCCTACATTCTGGATGTGGCGCACCATTTGGTGCTGCCGGCCATTACCCTGGGCATCATCTTTCTGGCGCAATATGCAAGGCTTTCACGCGCCTCCATGATCGATGTTCTGGGCGCGGACTATGTGCGCACCGCAAGGGCCAAGGGCTTGCGTGAAATGATCGTCGTCTTCAAGCATGCCCTGCGCAATGCCGTCCTGCCGATCATCACCGTGGCAGGCATCCAGTTCGGCAACCTGATCTCGGGCGCGCTGCTGGTTGAAACGGTCTTCAACTGGCCCGGCATGGGCAGGCTCGCTTTTGATTCGATTCTGCGTCGCGATTACCCCACCGCGCTAGGCGTCCTGTTCTTCGCAGCCCTCATGGTTGTCGTTGCCAATCTGGTGACGGACCTGTCCTACCGGCTCGCCGATCCCCGAATTCGCACGGGAGGCCGCTGATGTCTGCCAAACACGAGATGTCAACCTCAAGGACAGCGCCCGAAGCGATCAGCCCGCTGGCCGAGGCCTGGACTGTCTTCCGTCGCAACAAGCCGGCAATGTTCGGTCTGTTCCTGCTCTTCTCCATCATTGCCTTCGTGCTTTACGGCACCTTCCTTTACACCGGCGATCCCTTCGACATTGTCTGGGCGCCGCACACCATGCCGAGTGAAGAGGCTGCCTTTCCACTGGGAACGGATTATCTTGGAAGGGACCTGCTCGCGGGGCTGCTGACTGGCGGTGGGCCGACCCTTGCCGTTGGCGCTGTTGCCGCATTGATCACTGTCGTGATCGGCATAGCCGTTGGTGCACTGTCAGGTTATTTCGGCGGCTGGGTCGATGACCTGCTGATGCGCATCACCGAATTCTTCCAGGTCCTGCCGGCTCTTCTTTTCGCCATGGTGCTGGTCACGCTGTTTTCGCCCTCGCTTGTCACCATAGCCCTTGCCATCGGCGTCGTATCCTGGCCGCAGACCGCAAGATTGACGCGCGCCGAATTTCTCAAGATACGCGAACTGGAATATGTGACAGCAGCGCGCTCCATCGGTGCCAGAAACAACCGCATCATGTGGAAGGTTATCCTGCCCAATGCCCTGCCCCCGCTTATAGTCTCCGCGACACTGACCGTCGGCGTCGCGATCCTGTTCGAGGCCGGGCTTTCATTTCTTGGTCTCGGTGACCCCAACACCATGTCATGGGGTCTGATGATCGGGTCAAACCGCAGCTATATCATCGAGGCATGGTGGCCGGTCACATTCCCCGGCATTGCCATTTTTCTTACTGTCTTTGCCGTGAGTCTCGTTGGCGACGGTCTCAACGACGCCTTCAATCCGAAACTGCGGGAGCGCTAGGGCATGGCCGGACCCCTCCTTGCCATTCGTGACCTCAAGGTGGAATTCTCCACCCGTCATGGCCCGATTACTGCCCTTGACGGCATCAGCTTGGACGTCATGCCCGGCGAAACACTGGGAATTGTCGGTGAGTCAGGCTGCGGCAAGTCCATCACCGCCCTGGCAGCTATGGGGCTTGTACCCAATCCGCCGGGCAAGGTTTCCGGCGGAGCAATCCTGTTTGACGGTGAAGACATTACCCGCGCCAATGACGCGAGAATGCGCCAGTTGCGCGGCGCCGAAATCTCGATGATCTTCCAGGAGCCGATGACCTCGCTCAATCCGGTATTCACCGCTGGCGACCAGATCGCGGAAGCCATCATGCTGCACCAGAATGTCACCGCTGCCGAAGCCTGGACCAAGGCCGTTGACCTTCTCAAGCTAGTCGGCATTCCGGAGGCGGAACGGCGCGCCAGCGCTTATCCGCACGAATTGTCTGGCGGCATGCGCCAGCGCGTAATGATCGCAATGGCAATTTCGTGCCGGCCCAAAGTGTTGATTGCCGATGAACCCACAACTGCACTCGATGTCACGGTCCAGGCCCAGATTTTTGACTTGATGCGCGATATCCAGGCCGAATTCGGCGTGGCCCTGGTGCTGATCACCCATGACATGGGCGCCATTGCCGAAATGGCTGACCGCGTCGCTGTAATGTATGCCGGGCGCGTGGTCGAGGAAGGAAATGCAGACGCCATTCTCGACCATCCGCTCCACCCTTATACCCGCGGCCTGATCGACTGCATTCCTGCCCTTGGCAAGGTCGACGCCAATGCCGATGTCATGCCACCACTGGCGGAGATACCGGGCGTCGTGCCGCCATTGCATTTGCTGGGCAAGGGATGCGCCTTCGCGGATCGTTGCCCGCTGGTGGAAGCGGGATGCCGGGACAGCAGACCGGAAATGACCGGTGACAAGCATCGCGTTGCCTGTTTTGTGACGGGGAGCAAGGCATGACCAGCGAACCTATCCTCGAAGTCCGCGACCTTGCCGTCCGTTTCGCCATGCCGAAGAAGTCGTTCTTTGCAGAACGCAGTTACCTGCATGCCGTGCGCGGCATTTCATTCTCCGTCAAACCGGGGCAAACGCTTGGCATTGTCGGCGAAAGCGGCTCCGGCAAGACGACATCGGCTATGGCAGCTGTCAACCTCGTTCAGGCTTCCGGCGGTGAAGTCATTTTCGAGGGCGATGACATTCTCAGGCTTGATCCCGAAGCAATGCGCCAGCGCCGACGCCACCTGCAGGTGATCTTCCAGGACCCGTATTCGTCGCTCAATCCCCGTGAACGTGTCGGTTCCATAGTACGCGAGCCGCTGGACCTGATGATGCCCGAACTTTCTCGGGCCGAAAAAGAGACGCGCGTCGCTGAACTTTTCACGCTCGTTGGCCTGCGACCGGACCAGATGGCCTTGTTTCCGCACCAGTTTTCCGGCGGCCAGCGCCAGCGCATTTCGATAGCAAGGGCGCTTGCCACCAATCCGCGACTGATTGTCTGCGATGAGCCGGTTTCAGCGCTTGATGTAGCGATCCAGGCACAGATCCTCAACCTGCTCCGTCGGTTGCAGGCAGAACTTGGCCTTTCCTATCTCTTCATCAGCCATGATCTCGGCGTGGTTCAATATATCTGCGATGAGATTGCCGTGATGTATCTGGGTGAGATCGTCGAACATGCTGACAGAAAGACGTTGTTTGCTGCTCCGCGCCATCCGTACACCGCTGCGTTGCTGGAGGCCGCTCCTTCGCTATCACGTCGCAAGAGTGCCGGTTACCGCAGGCAGGTGGTTGCCAGGGGCGACCCGCCAAGCCCGCTCAACATACCCAAAGGCTGCGCTTTCGTAACCCGGTGCCCCCATGCACAGGAAAAATGCCGGATCGAAAGTCCGTTGCTCAGATCCGATGGCGGATCCAGTGTCGCGTGCCATTTTCCGCTGGCCTGAACGGTAAACCGCAAATCTGCTATTGAGCCCGCGAAAATATGGTGCAAACTCACTCCACAGGGGTTTGCAGAGGCTTTGCGCGGGACAGGACGAGTCTCGCGATGGTCCAACTGGAGGGTTTACCATTGCGCAAGCTTGTTACATCACTTGCTGTTGTCACTTGCCTGATTTCACTTCCGAATGATGCGACTGCCTTCGGCACTGTGAGCGTCGCGGGTCAAGACCGCGAGCATGAGAAAATCACCCGCATCGCCCTTGCCGGTTTCGGCCTTGGTCCGGATACAATGGATGAAATTGCCGGTACCGATGGCAAATTTGGCGCAGTTGGCGCGCCTGACAGCCCAGACCGTGGCCTGGTGACCAAACCTTACGCCCATTGCGATGGCGCCGATCATCTTGACCTGCCGGGTTATCCCCAAACAGCGGAACAAGCCTATGCAATCCTCGCCTCATGCCGTTCCTTCATCATGAAGTCGCTGCAACGCGCTGTTGAGGCTGCCGGCCGTATCGCTGATGCCAATGGCCGCGTTGATACCCGTGAAATACCGAGTCTCGTTCCCTGCAACTACAACGGAAAATCCGGTCGCGCCAAGTGTGATGTGCTTGCTCAGCTGGGGCTTGCCTTCCACGCGTCCCAGGATTTCTATTCCCACACCAACTGGAACGACACTGAATTGAACGCTCCAATCGGGCCGCTCAATCCGCCGGGCCTGCGCAAGAATGGCCGCGCACCCTGGCTTGATCCGCGCGGGCGTGCAGGACCTGTTCCCGGCCTGATATCGGGCTGCTTCGAGGGCAAGCCTGAACGCGCCAACTGCTTTTTCGGCGACAAACAGGACCGCGTTCGCCATCGTGTGCTGAACAAGGACGAGGGTCCGATCGATATTGGTTCCGGACGCGCCGGCAAGGGCGACACCATACGGGGAGCCGTAAACGGTAACTTTGCGCGGGCCGTGGATGCCGCAATTGCCGATACGCGCGACAAATGGGCCTGGTTCGAGGGCCAGGTCATCGCCAAATTCGGCAAAGTGCGTGGCCAGGCGATCCTGTGCGCCATTCGCAATGATGACGAAAATGTCTGTTGAACATTTTCCTGCTACCGGTGGAACCTGCGCATGAACATCGCGCAATGGCTTGTTCGAAGCAGCAGGCTGCATCCGGCAAATCCGGCCCTGATGCTCGGCGATGAGGTGCTTTGTGACTATGCGGGCTTTGCAGCGAACGCCGCCGCCATTGGCTTTGCACTCCGCGACCGCTTCTCACTGCTGCCAGGCGAGCGCGTGGCGATCATTGCAGAAAATTCGCCGGCCTATCTGGAAGCACTCTACGGGATCTGGTTCGCCGGCCTTGTGGCGGTTCCGGTCAATGCCAAACTGCATGGCCTCGAGGCTGCCTGGATCATTGCGGACGCGGGTGCGAGACTGGTTCTCGTTTCCGGCAAGACTGCCAGTGCACTTGCCCCGCATCTCGGTGATCCTTCCCTGGTCCTGATGGAATTCGATTCTGCAGAATTTGCGTCCTTGAAGCGCGGTGAAACCCTGCCGGAACCTGTGCCGCGCGAAAGAAGCGACATGGCTTGGCTTTTCTACACCTCGGGCACAACGGGAAACCCGAAAGGTGTGATGATCACCCATGCCAACATCCAGGCGATGGCATTCAGCTACTTCGCCGATGTCGATACCGTAACCGAGGCCGATGCCGCATTTTACGCAGCACCGATGAGCCATGGCGCAGGGCTTTACAATGTCCAGCATGTGCTGAAGGCAGCGCGCCATGTGACGCCGCCATCACGCAGTTTCAACCCGGCCGAAATCCTCGACCTCTCGCCAACGCTCACTAATGTTCACATGTTCGCAGCACCCACCATGGTCCGCCGTCTCGTGGATACTGCCAGAAATCGCGAGGATCCGGGCCATGGCATCCGTACCATCGTTTATGGTGGCGGGCCCATGTATGAAGCCGATATTGTTGAAGCCGTTGAAGTGATGGGTCCGCGTTTCTGCCAGATTTACGGACAAGGCGAGAGCCCCATGACCATCACCGCTCTTCAACGCGAGGCAATTTGTGACCGTACCCATCCGCGCTGGCGCGAACGCATCGCCTCGGTCGGCACGGCGCAGTCCTGCGTCGAGGTGGCGGTCTTCGACCAGGAAGGCAAAGCCCTGCCCGCCAGTGAAACCGGTGAAGTCGTGGTGCGGGGCCCGACTGTCATGGCCGGATACTGGAACAATGACAAGGCGACCCGCACGGCCATTCGTGATGGTTGGCTGTGGACCGGTGACATGGGCGCGCTCGACAAGGACGGTTTTCTGACACTTAAGGACCGCTCCAAGGACCTCATCATTTCAGGCGGAACCAATATATATCCAAGGGAGGTCGAGGAAGCACTGCTCACACATTCCGGCGTGCATGAAGCTTCGGTTGTAGGCCGGTCCGATCCTGAATGGGGTGAAGTCGTAGTGGCTTTTGTCGTCGCAAAACCAGGATTTGATGTTTCCTCGGAGTCACTGAACGCACATTGTCTGGAACGCATTGCCCGCTTCAAGCGACCCAGGGAGTATCACTTCATCGCTCAACTTCCGAAGAATAATTATGGCAAGGTTCTGAAGACCGAATTACGGACGCTGCTGGGCAGCAAAAACCGCAGCTAGCAAAAAAAGCAGTTCCAGGCAGGTTCGCACTGAACGAGTTCAATACATCGGGCTGCAAACGGTCCGCCCTGCTTGGAACTGCATTGCCCGTCCCAGCCCACTCCGGTTCGGAACAATATGCGAAATTTAATCAGGCAGCGTGAATCCAGCGTGAATCCGAACAGTGTTCCAAGCTGTCCGGAAAAGAAAAAGGGCAGAAACGTCAATTGTTTCCACCCAATTTCGATACATATCAGCAATTCATATCAGGCTGCGGCAAAGCGCTTGCGCATGCGTCGCTTTTTCGGCGCGGAATTGGCATTGGCTGGCTTTGCCGCTGCCGTTGACTTGTTGCGGAAGTTGCCACCTTCACCCTGTTTTGCAGCCGGATTGCGGCCGGGCCGCTGGTTGTGTTTGCGCGGCGTATCGCCGTCACGGAACTCGCGTTTCTCGCCATTTCCACGTACATCGCTGTAGCCTTCGCCCTTGAAGTCGGCACGAAACTCGCTATGGCCGCGCCCCCTTCCCTTGCCGCGAAATTCATTTCGGCTCTCACCCCGCTGGCCGCCGCGATTTTCCGCACGGCTGTCACCGCGCGGTTCACCACGGCTATCTGTCCTGCCACGATTTTCGCTGCGATCCGGCTTGCCATGAAACTCTGAGCGCGCCCGACCTTCAACACGGCCTTCACTACGGTTCTCGCCACGGCTTTGTTTGCGACCGCCACCATTTCCGCGTTGTTCGCGATATGGCCCATCGCGGCGACCAGAACGGACATCCCCATCCAACACCATTTCTGGCGCAACGGTCAGCTGCTGGCGTTCGCGCTGACGGCCATTGCCGCCACGCTTTGCCTTTGCCGGGGCAGAAGAATGGTCACCACGACCGCCGCGCTCGCCCGACGCAACTGCAACACTGATGCCCATCAGGCGTTCAATGTCGCGCAGCATGCGGTTTTCATCGGGTGAGCAGAAGGCAACTGCTTCGCCATCAGCACCTGCGCGGCCTGTACGACCAATACGGTGCACGTAGTTTTCGGGAACTTCGGGAAGGTCAAAATTATAGACGTGGCTGACGCCTGGAATGTCGATCCCGCGTGCCGCGACATCGGTTGCAACCAGGACGCGGACTTCACCATTGCGGAACGAACGAAGCGCCTTTTCACGTTGCGGCTGGCTCTTGTTGCCATGGATTGAGGCTGACGGATAACCGGATTCAACCAGGAATTTCATCAGCTTTTCCGCGCCATGCTTGGTGCGGGCAAATACCAGCGACAAGTCGTCGGGATTGTTGGCAAGCAGATTGCGCAACAGTTCAGCCTTGCCGCGTTGATTGACGAAATGAACCGACTGGCGAATCTTGTCGACGGCCTTGCCTGGAGGCGACACCTCTACACGGACAGGATCGGTCAGATAGGCGCGACCAAGATCTTCGATTTGCTTTGGCATTGTTGCCGAAAACAGCATGGTCTGGCGTGGTTGCCCGACGAGTTTCGAAATCTGGCGCAGCGCATGGATGAAACCGAGATCGAGCATCTGGTCGGCCTCGTCCAGCACCAGGAAACGGGCACTGTCGAGGAACACCGCACGACGCTCAACAAGGTCAAGCAGGCGTCCGGGCGTTGCCACCAGAATGTCGGTGCCGCGTTCGAGATTGCGGCACTGAACGTTGATCGACGCACCGCCTACGACCAGGTTGATTTTGAGCGGAGTGCCACGAACATAGCTGCGCAGATTTGCAGCGATCTGGTTCACCAGTTCGCGGGTCGGTGCAAGAATGAGCGAGCGGACCGACTTGGGTACCGGTTTTGAACCGTCTGCTGCAAGCTGCTGCACCAGTGGCAGGCCGAAGGCTGCCGTCTTGCCTGTGCCGGTTTGCGCCAGGCCGAGAAGGTCATGCCCCTGCAGGAGAAGCGGAATTGCCTGCGACTGGATCGGTGTTGGCTTGTCAAAGCCAAGTGCCGAAAGCGAGCGCAGGATGGATGGGGAAAGCCCGAGGGCTTCAAACGTTGTCAATGGAATACCTTTCGCGGGCTGCACTTTCGCAAACCCGGATGAAAACAAATGTCGTCCGCAGCCCTGCCCTGATCAAGATCAGACATGGCTTGCGGCGTGGAGGTTGCGGCCCGGTCATGCTGCGGACGGGATTGTCGCAAGCCATGCTGTGCCGACAGCACCCCGCGTGATGTGGGAACTTTTGGAGAAAACCCGGAAAAACCAGGTATGGTCGGCTCTTTGCGCCATGGGACGGTGAGGGAAAATCCCGGAGCGTCCGATCAAGGATGCGCGGCTGCTCACGCGGCAGCAAAGCGACTGATGCGAGCGATATCGTATTGTGCAGCGCAAAAGTCAAGGACAATTCGGCGAGCCATCTATCGTTCAGTTCAACAACCGACGACTTGAGTTCACAGTTATCAGACTTCGGGAACTGGACTGCCTCTGCGAAAATGCTTTGATGCGTGAATGGAAATGAGCCGCATCGGGAGGCATGAATGGAAGAGGCAAAAGATGTTTCGGGCAGGTTTTCAGGGCGAAAGGCGATCATCACCGGTGGTGCTGCAGGAATTGGCCTCGCAATAGCAAGCCGCATTGCCAACGAAGGCGGCTTTCCCGTCATCTGGGACCGCGACGACACTGCAATCGAATAGGCGGTATCATCCGGCTTTGCCGCCGACGGCATGGCCATTGATGTCACCGACCGGGAAGCGGTGGAAAAGGCCGCCGCTGCTGTGGCCGAAAATCACGGCGGAGTGGATATTCTTGTCTGTTCAGCAGGCATTACCGGCCCCAACATGTCGCTATGGGACTATCCCCCGGCAGAATGGCGCAAGGTTTTTGACGTCAATGTCCATGGCGTTTTCAACTGCAACGCAGCCTGCGTCCCCCATATGGTCGCGAATGGTTATGGCCGCATTGTCAACATCGCCTCTGTAGCCGGCAAGGAAGGCAATCCCAATGCTTCCGCCTATAGCGCCTCGAAAGCAGCCGTGATCGGACTGACCAAGTCCCTGGGCAAGGAACTGGCCAGACAGCCCGTAACCGTGAATTGCGTGACGCCGGCGGCAGTGAAAACCGCAATCTTTGACCAGATGACACAGGAGCACATCGACTTCATGCTGTCGAAGATTCCGATGGGCCGATTCGGCAAGGTCGAGGAAATCGCCTCGCTGGTCACCTGGCTGGCAAGCGAGGAATGTTCCTTCACAACCGGCGGCGTGTTCGACATTTCCGGAGGTCGGGCCACCTATTGATCCGCACCGGGTTGTGGTTCCGGCGCGGTCGTCCTTTCATGGTGTCTCCTGTTTTCGGTGTCCAAGCCGAAGTCAGCCTGAAATTCCACTTGTCCCGGCCCTGCATTATTCCCGAACCACCACACAGGGCGAAAGTCTGGTCGACACCTGGCCAAACGCGTTTGGCCGCGGGTTCATTGTCCATAACCCATAGTCTGATTTTCAGGACAGTCTTGCTGTCCTGTATCGGGCTATGAATGGACCGGCAACGCTGCGTTTAGACTGGCAGCGCGTGGTGAAATCCGCTATGGACCGCTTTCCTTTGCAATAACCGGACAAACCATGGCCAATCCCAAAGTCAGTTTTGTCAGCCTCGGCTGCCCCAAGGCGCTGGTCGATTCCGAGCGCATCATCACCCGGTTGCGGGCGGAAGGCTATGACATTTCGCGCAAGCATGACGGAGCCGACCTCGTCATCGTGAATACCTGCGGTTTCCTTGATTCTGCGCGTGATGAATCCCTTGCTGCAATTGGCGAGGCGATGGCCGAGAACGGCAAGGTTATTGTAACAGGTTGCCTCGGCGCAGAACCGGACGTCATTCGCGAAAAACACCCCAACGTTTTGGCGATCACCGGACCACAGGCCTATGAAAGCGTGATGGGCGCGGTCCACGAGGCCGTGGCTCCCGTTCATGACCCGAAAATCGACCTGCTTCCGCCACAGGGCGTCCGGCTGACCCCACGCCATTATGCCTATCTCAAGATTTCCGAGGGCTGCTCGAACCGCTGCACCTTCTGCATCATTCCGGCACTCAGGGGCGATCTTGTTTCGCGACCTGTGCATGAGGTGTTGCGCGAGGCTGAAAAGCTGGTTGCTGCCGGAGTAAGGGAAATTCTGGTAATCTCGCAGGATACCAGCGCCTACGGCCAGGATGTGAAATACCGGGAAGAAATGTGGAAGGACCGCGCGGTTCGAACCCGTTTCCTTGATCTTGCCCGCGAACTTGGCGACATGGGCGCCTGGGTCCGCATGCACTATGTCTATCCCTACCCGCATGTTGATGAAGTGATTGCACTGATGGCAGAAGGCAAGGTGCTGCCCTATCTCGACATTCCTTTCCAGCATGCAAGCCCGGCGGTCCTGAAGAACATGCGCCGCCCGGCCAATCAGGAAAAGGTGCTGGATCGTATCAGGCGGTGGCGAGAAATATGCCCTGACCTCGCCTTGCGCTCGACCTTCATTGCGGGTTTTCCCGGCGAAACCAATGAGGACTTCGAGCAGTTGCTTGAATGGCTTGATACCGCGCAGATTGATAGGGCGGGTTGCTTCAAATACGAGCCGGTAAAGGGCGCGGCGTCCAACGATCTCGGCCTTGAACAGGTACCCGATGAAATGAAGGAAATCCGCTGGAAACGCTTCATGGAGCACCAGCAGAAAATATCAGCAAGCCGCCTGAAGAGGCGCGTCGGCAAGCGCCTTCCTGTCATCATCGACAAGGTAGATGGTCTCAACGCGGTCGGTCGTACCAAATATGATGCGCCTGAGATTGACGGCGTGGTGCATGTCACTTCGCGTCGCCCACTGCGCCTGGGGGATGTGGTGACGGTGAAGATCACCGCTTCCGACGCCTACGATCTGCATGGCATGGCAGGATAGAAAAAAGGGCGACCCGAAGGCCGCCCTTTGGAATTGTGCAACTGGACCCACAACTTATTGCGGCAGCTTGTCGTCAACGCCTTCGACATAGAAGTTCATGCCGAGCAATGTGCCGTCATCAGACACTTCGCCTGCTTTCAACCATTCGCTGCCGTCCTGTTTCTTGATCGGTCCGGTAAAGGGATGCAGCGAGCCGTCCTTGATCGCGGCTTCGGTCTTTTCCGCCATCGCCTTCACGTCGTCTGGCATGTTGGTATAGGGCGCCATGGCAAGGATGCCGTCCTTGAGGCCGTCCCATGATGATTCGCCACCCTTCCAGGTGCCGTCCATCGCCATCTTGATACGCTTGACATAATACGGACCCCAGGTGTCGGTGATCGCGCTGAGCTGTGCCTTTGGTCCCGCCTGGATCTGGTCAAATGCCTGGCCGAAAGCCTGAATGCCACGCTCTTCTGCAACCTGCATCGGTCCGGTCGAGTCGGTATGCTGGGTCAGGATGTCGACGCCCTGGTCAATCAGCGCCTTGGCGGCGTCGGCTTCCTTGCCGGCATCGAACCAGGTGTTGACCCACACGACCTTCAGCTTGAAATCCGGATTGACAGAACGCGCACCCTGCAGGAAGCCGTTGATACCCATGACAACTTCCGCAATCGGGAAGGATGCGATGTAGCCTGCAACACCGGTCTTCGACACCTTGCCGGCAATCTGGCCGATGATGTAACGGCCTTCATAGAAACGCGAATTGTAGGTGGTCACGTTCGGAGCGGTCTTGAAGCCGGTGGCATGTTCGAATTTCACGTCCGGGAATTTCGCGGCAACGGCGAGCGTCGGATCCATGAAGCCGAATGATGTGGTGAAGATGATGCCGCAGCCGGAACGGGCAAAACGCTCGATGGCGCGCTCGGCGTCAGGGCCTTCGGGCGTGTTTTCAACGAACACTGTCTCGACCTTGTCGCCCAGCTCCTTGTCGACCATCTGGCGGCCAACGTCATGCGCCTGTGTCCAGCCACCATCAGTCTTGGAACCAACATAGACGAAGCAAGCCTTGAACTTGTCCTCGGCGTGACCGACGCTTGCAACCGAAAGCGCCAGTGCTGCCGCCATGGCGGCAATGATTGATTTCTTCATGGTATTACCTTTTCTCCTGATTTTGGGCCATTGATGACCCGATGGTTTTGGTCTTGCCGGTTTTCCGGCTTTCCCGTCTTGATTATCCTTCCTGCCTAGCGATCCGGCACAAACGGCCGACCCAGGCAGGCCGGTGTATTTATCATGGTTAGCCTGCGGTTCGAGGAGATTAATACCAGAACCACGATGGTTGCCAGATAGGGCAGCGAAGAAAGTAGCTGCGAAGGAATGCCGAAGCCAAGTGCCTGCGCATGCAACTGCCCGATGGTGACTGCCCCGAACAGATAGGCCCCGGCCAGGACCCGCCACGGCCGCCATGATGCAAACACCACAAGCGCAAGCGCTATCCAGCCCCTGCCTGCAGTCATGTTCTCCACCCATTGCGGCGTGTAGACAAGCGACAGATGCGCACCGGCAAGCCCGGCGCAAGCGCCTCCAAACATGACAGCAAGATAGCGGTAGCGGATCACCGGAATGCCCAGCGAATGCGCTGAATCATGATTGTCACCAATCGAGCGCAATGTAAGCCCGGCCCTGACCTTGAACAGGAACCACATGACGCCGATCACAAGCGCGATGGAAACATAGAACAGCGGGTCCTGCCCGAACAGCAGCCTGCCCACCAGCGGCAGATCTGTCAGTCCCGGGATATACAGGCTTGGCAGTTTGACACCAGCCGATCCCACAAAGCTTTCCCCCACCATGCCCGAAAGCCCGAGGCCGAGCAGCGTCAGTGACAACCCTGTTGCCACCTGGTTGGTTGCAACCGTCAGCACCAAAAAGGCAAAAAGCAACGAAAACAGCGCCCCGACTATGATTGCCGCCAGCACGCCAAGCCACGGATTGCCGGTTGAGACGGCGACGGCAAAACCGGATACCGCGCCCATCACCATCATGCCCTCGACACCAAGATTGAGCACACCGGAACGCTCGACCACCAGTTCTCCAATCGCGGCTATGAGCAGCGGTGTGGCAGCAGTCGCAATCGTCAGCAATATGTTCTGGAAGATTTCCATCAATGTGCCCCCTCG
Source organism: Nitratireductor sp. (assembly GCA_041397525.1). Taxonomy (GTDB): domain Bacteria; phylum Pseudomonadota; class Alphaproteobacteria; order Rhizobiales; family Rhizobiaceae; genus BOKV01. Next base: position 76,760 of record JAWKWL010000004.1, on the reverse strand, counting down.
GCTCGCAACCCACTGCCTACGAGGCGGATTCGGTACTGGATTAATGTGTCACAGCCAAGCACGAAGAACAGCAACATTCCCTGGAAAACACGCGCCACCTTGTCAGATATGCCCAATGACATCTGGGCAGATTCCCCGCCAAGATAGGTCAGGGCCAGGATCAGGCCCGCAACGATCGCACCAATCGGATTGAGCCGCCCGAGAAAGGCGACAATGATCGCGGTAAAGCCGTAGCCGGGCGAGATCGTTTCGCGCAACTGCCCGATGGCACCAGAAACTTCGGCAATTCCGGCAAGTCCGGCCAATGCGCCTGACAGCATGAACGAGAAGAACACCATGCCTGACGAAGAAAAGCCGGCGAACCGCCCTGCCCTTGGGCTCAGGCCAAGCACCCGCACTTCAAAACCCTTCAGTGTCTTGCCCAGGAAAAACCAGATCACGATTGCCGCGAGGATCGCAAGCACGAAACCATAATGTGCGCCGCCCTGCGATGGAGCGATTTCGGGAATTGTTGCCGCCGGCGAAAACCGGATTGAACCTGGAAAGGCGTATCCCTGTGGATCACGCCACACACCTCTGACAAGCCAGTCAAGAAACAGTTGCGCGACATAGACCAGCATCAGGCTCGTCAGGATTTCGTTGGCGTTGAATCGCACTTTCAAGAACGCTGGAATGGCGCCGAAAAGCGCCCCGCCAATCATGCCAAGCGCCAGCATCAGCGGCAGTGTCGCGAAATTCTGGAATGCCGGGAACAGGATCGGCAACGCAGAGCCAAGGATACCGCCGGCAATGAACTGGCCTTCGGCACCGATATTCCAGTTATTCGAGCGATAGCAGACCGAAAGCCCGACCGCGATTAGTATCAGCGGGCCGGCCTTGATCGCCAGTTCATGCAGCGACCAGACTTCGCTCAGCGGCTCGATGAAATAGATGTAAAGCGCTTTCAGCGGCGGTTTGCCTAGCAACCAGAACAGGATTGCTCCGACCAGTACCGTCAAGCCAAGCGCGATCAGTGGCGAAACCACCATGAAAAAGCGCGATTGCTGCGGGCGTTTTACAAGTTCGATCCGCATCATGCTGCTCCATCGCCGGTATGGGTTTCAATCAATGGCGAATGATGTCCGGGATTGGCCCCACCCATCAGCAACCCGACCTTTTCAAGGGTAGCTTCTGCTATCGGCAATGGCTCGGATATCTCCCCGTCATGCATGACAACGATGCTGTCGGATATCTCGAAGATTTCATCCAGATCCTGCGAGATCACCAGAACCGCAGAGCCGGATTTGGCCAGATCGATCAGCGCCTGGCGAATGCGCGCGGCAGCCCCTGCATCAACGCCCCATGTTGGCTGGTTCACCACCATGATCGAGGGCTGGCGGTCAAGTTCCCGACCCATGATGAATTTCTGCAGATTGCCGCCGGAAAGGGATCCCGCTGCGGGGTTCTCCGTGCTCTTGCGCACATCCATTGCAGCGCAAACCCGCTTGGTCGCATCTAGCGCCACGTCTTGGCGCAAGATTCCAAGCAAGCCAAACTTCTGGAATGCAGCGCTGTCCGAACTGTGGCGCGCCAGAAGCATGTTCTCCGCTAGAGACATTGCGGGTACGGCTCCATGGCCCAGCCGCTCTTCGGGCACGAAAGCCGCACCCAGCCTGCGCCTCTCATTGATGCCGAGATGCGCAACCGGCTGTCCGCGTTGCAAAATGCTGTCGCGGTCCGATAGCGTCTCCTCGCCGGAAACCATCCTGAAGAATTCGCTTTGCCCGTTTCCAGCCACGCCCGCAATGCCGACCACTTCACCGGCATGGACCTTCAGTCGTACATTTCTCAACGCAACTGCAAAGGGTGTTGCAGCAGGAAGATTGGCATCCTTCACCTCAAGCAACACCTCGCCGCCCTTCTTGCCTTCATCACGCGCAATTCCGGCTACATCCGAGCCGACCATCAAATTGGCGAGCGATGCCGCCGTTTCCTTGCGCGGATCGCACTCGCCGACAACCTTGCCGTGACGAAGGATGGTAGCATGGTCGCAAAGCCGCTTCACCTCATCAAGCCTGTGGCTGATATACAGGATGGAAGTACCCTCGGATTTCAGCCGCTCCAGCGTGACAAACAGATTGTCCGCTTCCTGTGGTGTCAGTACCGAGGTCGGTTCATCCAGGATGATGAGCGCGGGCTCCTGCAACAGGCAGCGCACGATCTCGACGCGCTGGCGCTCCCCCACGGAAAGATCGCCGACCATGGAATGCGGATTGAGCGGCAATCCGTAATTGGCCGAGAGTTCCCGTGCTCGCTCAGCGATGTCGCCCTTGGCAAATTCACGATCCAGCGACAGCACGATATTGTCGGCAACCGAAAGGGAATCAAACAGCGAGAAATGCTGGAACACCATGCCGATCCCGGTGCGGCGGGCCGCTGACGGACTGGCTATCGTGACGGGTTGGCCGCGCCAGATGATTTCGCCTGAATCAGGTTGCAGCGACCCGTAAAGCATCTTGACCAGCGTGGACTTGCCAGCGCCATTCTCGCCGAGCAGTGCGTGTATTTCCCCTTCCCCGACTTTAAGACTGACATTGTCATTGGCCTTGAGCGCGCCAAATGTCTTGACGATGTTGCGAACCTCCAGCATCGGCTTCATTTGATTGCCTCCGTTGGGGTATTGCTGCCTGCTTGCATGGGGATGAGTGGCTTCCTGAATTTCGTGACGGGCCAATGAGAACGGATTTTTTCTAAAAATCCAGCCCATAGTTTTCATAAACGACAAAAAAACAGCAAAAAAATCGGAAAACCTGAATTTTTCGCACAGATTTCGCGAAATTTGGTTCTAGCGCAGCCTTCCCGTCAACTGCAGGATGAAGCCGATCGAGAACAGGTACAAGCCCGAACCGGTGATGATCACATCAACCCAGTGTGGAGCATCAAGTTCGTAATAGAGCGCGACCAGCCCGCCTGCCCCCCAAACGGCAAACACCGTCAATGTCAGTTCCCTCAATACCTTGACCCGGACCGGGTGCACGAAAATTACCGGCACGAAAGTCAGCACTGCAGCGACGCAGACGAAAACAAAAGACAGGATTTCGGAAGGCGACACGATAAATAGCGTGAACACCACCATGTTCCAGCACACGGGGAAGCCCTTGAAACCGTAATCCTCGGTCTTCATGCGGGTATCGGCATAATAGATGGCGCTGGTAATGACGATGATGGCTGCGGCCGTGAACGAGAAATATTTTCCCATCAACCCGCTTTGATAGAGAATGAATGCAGGGATCATCACATAGGTCACATAGTCGATTACCGCGTCGAGCATGTCACCGGACCAGAACGGCCACCATTTCTTCACCTCAAGCTTGCGTGCGAGCGGGCCGTCTACGCCGTCGACCGCGAGCGCAACACCGAGCCACAGGAATGCTTTGGTGAAGTCCTTTTCAGCCGTTGCAACAATCGACAGGAATGCAAAGAACGCGCCGGACGCGGTCAGTATGTGTACGCCAAACGCCCACAGCGCGGATTTGGAAATACCGAACAACTACCCACCCTCCCAATCCAGTGTCGCCCAGTGCCAACTTTGCCAGGACGTTGCGCTCTGTAATGTCTTTTTGACATTTGCCTGACACCAACACAAGCACGCGCTCGCGTCTGGGGATAACTCGCCATTTGAAACCATAACGCGATTGCCCGCTCTTGGCATCGCATTCCCGGATTTGGCGCGCAATGCCGCAGGGCCTTTCGCAATCCTGTTACAGGGACTAGTTTCTTCGCTGAACAGGAGACGAGTCCATGAGCGACAACACCATTGCCATTGCAGGAAGCGGACTTGCCGGTCTGACTGCGGCACTAGCCATGGCCCGTCTTGAATCTGGACCAACGACATCTGTCGTTGTAATCGCTCCAAAACCGCAATTTGAGGACCGCCGGACCACCGCGATGCTGGCCGGCTCAGTTGCATTTCTGGATGAACTTGGCGTGTGGAAGAAAGTGGCCGACAAGGCCGCTGGCCTGTCAACCATGCGGATCATCGATGCCACCAACCGGTTGATCCGTGCGCCACAGGTTGATTTCCGCTCCAGCGAAATCGGCTTGCCAGCCTTCGGCTACAACATCTCCAATGCTGTAATGACAAAGGCACTTGCCGAGACTTGCATTGCAACCGGCAAAGTCCGCTTCATTGAGGCAAGCGTCAGTTCTGCCGCTCTCCAACCAGACAGGGCAACCCTCACACTCGACAGTGGCGATATGCTCGACTGCGGTCTCGTCATCGGTGCTGACGGTCGTCACTCGAAAATTCGCCAGTCCGCTGGCATTGGTGTACGAGAATGGACCTATCCACAGACAGCCATTGTCTGCGATTTCGAGCACAGCCTTGATCACAACAATACCAGCACGGAGTTCCACACACCGACCGGGCCGTTCACCCTGGTTCCGCTGGGTCGGGGAAAATCAAGCCTGGTCTGGGTGGAAAAACCGGAATTCGCAAAAGCGATTGCTGCAACACCGGTCGAAACCCTCAACCGCATGATTGAAGACAGAATGCAATCATTGCTGGGCAAGGTCACCATCACCTCGGCCATCCAGACATGGCCCTTGTCAGGAATGACCGCAACGCGCTTCGGCCAGGGACCGCTGGCACTGATCGGCGAAGCTGCACATGTTGTGCCACCCATTGGCGCTCAGGGCTTCAACCTCGGTATCCGCGACATCGAACTGTTGGTGGAGCTGTCCCGCCAAACGCCTGCAAATCTCACAACGATCGGTGACCTATTCCACCGCCGCCGCACAGCCGACATTGCCATGCGAACCGCCTCGATTGATATCTTCAACCGTTCGCTGCTCTCGGATTTCCTGCCGGTCCAGATTGTTCGCAGCCTCGGCCTTTATACCCTCGGTACAATTTCACCGCTGCGACGGATGATGATGCGCGAAGGGGTCAGCCCGGGCGCTGCTTTCGACCACTTGTCGCAGAAGCTGCGTGAGAATTTGCCAAATGGAGGGTCCGGCACTCAACCGGCAAGGAAGGCAGCCAGATAACCCTGTTTTGCAAGATAGATGTAAGCAGTTACCGTGAAAACGGCCAGAACGGTGCTAACAACCACCGCACTCGATGCACGCTCCTGCCAGACGCCATATTGCTGGGCAATCACAAATACATTGGTGGCACTCGGCAATGCAGCAAGCAGAACCGCCACTTCGATCCAGACAATTGGCACGCCATGCGTAACCTGTGACACGATCACGAGAAGCAAGAGCGGATGCAGGATGAGCTTGATCGGGATCAGATAGGCCAGTTCCACCGGCACACGTTTGAGCGGTCGCAAAGCCGCCGTCACCCCCATCGCAAACAGCGCACAAGGCGCAGCACCAGCTGCCAGCACTTCCAGCAATTTGTCGATCGCGTCAGGCGGCTGCAACCGCAAGGCAGCTGCAGCAACGCCGAAAATCGTTGCCAGAATGAAGGGGTGGGTGAAAATCTTGCGCAGGATCGCACCTGCAAGTTGGCTGGCACCCGCACGTTCATCGGAATGAAACGCCATCAACAGCGGCGCAAGCGTGAAATGCAGCGAATTGTCGAAACAGAAGATCAGCGCCACCGGCACGCCAGCTTCCGGCCCAAATGCCGCTATCGCCAGCGGCGGGCCCATATAGCCGATATTGCCATAGGCTCCGGCAAAACCCTGGATCGTCGCCTCGCCGACATTGCCACCATTTCGCAACCCCGCCAGAAAAAACGTGATGCAGAAGATCAGCAGCGTCGCGAAAGTCGTTCCCGCTATAAAGCCGATATTGGCAAATTCATTGAGCGGTGTCTTCGACAGAAGCCTGAAGAACAACGCAGGCAGCGCGACATAGACCACCAGGAAATTCAGCCAGGCAAGCCCCTCGATGGGAATCTTTGCGAGCTTGCCAGCTACGAAGCCTAGGAACACAAGTCCAAACAGCGGAACAACGAGATTGAGAACTTGCAGCATGGAACCTGATAGAGTTGCTTGCACCAATTGCAATTGCACGGGCAACAGTTATGACAGCCATGTGACCGGAACGTCACATATGGTTGGCGTGAAACAAATCTTGCGTTAGATTGACACCATGACAGAAACAAACAGACTCGCGCCAGTGCGCACAGCCAAATATCACATCGGACAGGTCGTCAGGCACAGGATATTTCCATTCCGCGGCGTGATTTTCGACGTTGATCCCGAATTCGGGAATACCGAGGAATGGTATGCATCCATCCCCGAGGAAATCCGGCCGCGCCGCGACCAGCCCTTCTATCACTTGTTCGCAGAGAATGAGGAGAGCGAATATATCGCCTATGTCTCGGAACAGAACCTGCTGGTTGATGACAACCCTGCCCCCATCCGCCATCCGCAGGTGGAAGAAGTTTTCACTCGCATGGCAGACGGTTCCTACGCAACGAAAGCGGTTCACGCCCATTAGAGGTTGCAATTAGAAGAACCCTGACAAAAAAACGCCCGCAAATTGCGGGCGTTTTCAGTTTCAGTGGCTCAAGCCGTCAGTTTGCGGCCTTGGCCTTGTCCTGCTCCTCCTGGAGCTTCTTGCGCTGCTCTTCAGCCTTCTTGCGCAACTCATCCTGCAGTTCGCGCTGCTTGGCTGCCAGTTCATCCTGTTTCAGGGCAGGACCGTCAAAGGCAGCCGAGAACCCATTGAGCGTGACTTCAACCGGGTTTGGTTTGCTCTGGAAATTGGACGACGTGATTGTCATCTTTCCGCCGCTCTTGAGCAGAGCCACGAGATTGTCGTCGAGCTGGACTTCCGCCATGCAGCTCTGCGGAAAGCAATAGACGTAAGGAATGGTGGCTTCCTTCTTGTCGTCGACCTGCACCTTGATGCCGGCCGGGATCAGGCGACCGGTCGGGACCGTAACCTGGAAGACACGACGGTTGATCTTGCCCTTGATTTCGGCGAGCGAGACTGCAGTTACAACCTGTCCGTTGCCTGCGACTGACTGAAACTGCACATTACAAATGTCATTTTCTTCCTGCTTGGAGCAAACCTTGTACCAGCCATTGACCGGTGCCTGCTGTGCCTGTGCCTGTCCGGCAAATGCAGCTGCCATGACCGCCATGGCCCCGCCCAGAAGCGAGGTCTTCAGCGTGGTCTTCAAAAACATCTTCGTCATAAAACGCCCTTTGCGTTTCCGGAGTTGTGGTATTTCACGGCGATTGCGTGTCCCGGTAGTATCACGCTGCCAAATCCAGTTTTCGCTTCATCCCGTCTTGAACGGCGATGAATGCCGTTGCCCGGCGCCCGGTCCTTCGATACCACAATTGGGGCAGGAAAGTGACTTTGCGCGCACGCGGTCTCCATTGCCACAATTGTCGCGTCATTTCCACCCTTGGCGGCTGGTTTTTGCCGCCAAAGCGGCGTGAGTGCAAGGCCTTGCAACAGCGTGAATTGCGCCCGCCGCCAAACTTGGCACAATGCGGCCGGTAAACAGGGATTCGCCGCCCGAATCCCCCGGCAATGGCAACGCCCCTGCAATTGGAAAACAAAACCATGTATCGAAACACAATCGGCGCAATTCGCAGGGTACTGGCCGTTATCGTCCTGGCCGCTGTGGGGTCAGGCCTTCCACATCTTGAAGCAGTGGCCCAGGGTTCCGTCCACGGCATATCCATGCACGGTGATCCTGCCCTGCCCGCCGGTTTCGATCACCTGCCCTATGCCAATCCGGATGCGCCCGTAGGCGGTTCGATAAGCCATGGCGTTGTCGGCACGTTTGATTCCCTCAATCCATTCATCCTCAAATCCATGCGCAACACGGCACGCGGCATGTGGGATCCGCAATTCGGCAAGTTCATCTTCGAATCGCTGATGACCAGAAGTGCAGATGAACCTTTCACGCTTTACGGTCTGTTGGCGGAATCAGTGGAAATGCCGGAAGACAGAAGCTGGATCGAATTCACCCTCAATCCGTTGGCAAAATGGTCGGATGGCGTGCCGGTGACACCGGAAGACGTGATTTTCACCTATGAAATTCTGACTGAGAAAGGCCGCCCGCCCTTCAACTCGCGCATGAAGCGGATCGAAAAGATTGAAAAGACCGGCGAGCGCAAGGTCAGGTTCACTTTCAACGACCAGTCAGACCGCGAGTTTCCGCTGATCATAGCAGGTTTCACGCCTGTGCTCCCCAGGCATGCAACAAATGTCGCCACTTTCGATGAATCAACCCTGGAGCCGATGCTTGGCAGCGGTCCCTATCTGATCGACAAGATCGAGCCCGGCACCCGCATCACGTTCAGGCGCCGCAAGGATTATTGGGGCGAAAAGCTGCCGGTCAATCGCGGCGTAAACAATTTCGACACTGTCAGCATCGAGTATTTCAAATCCGCGCAATCTCAGTTCGAGGCATTCAAGAAAGGGCTGTTCGACGTCTACATGGAGGGCGATCCTTCGGCATGGCAGCGGTCCTATGACTTTCCCGCCGTTGCCGAAGGTCGTGTGAAAAAGGAAACCTTCGTCTCACAATCGCCCGCCACCATGCAGGGTTTCGTCTTCAATACCCGCAAGCCGGTCTTTGCGGATCCCAATGTTCGCCAGGCGCTGGCGACGGTGTTTGACTTCGAATTTGTCAATCGCAACCTGTTCTTCGATGTCTACAAGCGCACCGGCAGCTTCTGGCAGGGTTCAAGCCTGTCGGCGCTGGGCAATCCCGCCGACGACCGTGAGCGAGCATTGCTGGCACGATTTCCCAACGCCGTCCAACCAGACGTGATGGAAGGAAAATGGGCTCCGCCAGTCAGTGATGGCTCCGGCAAGGACCGCAAGAACCTCCGCACCGCCTTCGACCTGCTGGCAAAGGCCGGATACAAGCGTCTGGGGTCCCAGCTCGTCAATGCTCAGGGCGTTCAGCTTGCCTTCGAAATCCTCACCCGAAACGAGGGTGAGGAGAAACTCGCCATCGCCTGGAAGCGCTCGCTCGAACTTCTCGGCATTGCAGTCACCCTGCGCACGGTCGATGATTCACAATACCAGCAGCGTCTGCAGGGTTTCGAATATGATGTGATCATGGGCTACTATTCCGCGTCGCTTTCGCCCGGTGTCGAGCAGATCGGGCGCTGGGGCTCTACCAGCCGCGATGTCCCCGGCAGCTTCAACTATGCCGGCACTGCCGATCCTGCAATCGATGCGATGATTGACGCGATGCTCAACGCCCATTCGCAGACCGATTTTGATTCAGCGGTGAGAGCGCTCGACCGTGTCCTGATTTCGGGGCACTACATCTTGCCTCTCTATCATTTGAACGAACAATGGGTGGCAAGCTGGAGCCATTTGGCTCATCCTGAGACAACACCACTTTACGGCAACCAGCTCACCACTTGGTGGGATGCCAATCCGGCAAGGTGACGCCGCACCAACAACATCCAGGAGCCAGTCATGGCGGAAGAAACTAGAACAATGGATATCGACATCATTTCCGACGTGATGTGCCCTTGGTGCTATATCGGCAAGAAGAACCTCGAGAATGCCATTTCCGGCATCACCGGTATCAAGCTCAACATCCATTGGCGGCCATACCAGCTTGACCCGACACTGCCATCCGAAGGCAAGGACCGGCGCCAATATCTGGAAGACAAGTTCGGCGGCCCGGAAAAGGCTCGCGACATTTACAAGCGCGTCGAGGATGCCGGCAAGGCAGCTGGGATCGATTTCCGATTCCAGGCCATTGAGGTTTCGCCCAACACGCTCGATGCACACCGGGTCATCCGCTGGGCTGGTGGACAGGGTGACGAAACCCAGTCGAAGCTCGTAAGCCGCCTGTTTGAAATCTATTTCCTGGAAGGTGGCAATATCGGCAACCACGAAATACTGGCAGATGCTGCCGAGAAAGCCGGCATGGATGGCGGACTGGTGCGCCGCCTGCTTGCCAGTGTTGCCGATCGCGATGCCGTCGAAGCCGAAATCCGCCAGGCGCAATCCATGGGCGTGACGGGCGTTCCCTGTTTCATCATCGACAGGCGTTATGCAGTCATGGGCGCCCAACCGTCCGAGGTTCTTGCCCAGGCGATCCGCCAGGCTGACGCCGAAAACCGGGAGGAAGCCGAATATACCCAGGCCTGAGGATGGCCCGGCCGGACCTCAGGCGGCCTTGGCGGTTTGCGCCATCTGCGCCAGCTTGGTCATGATGACAGCAGCACCCTTCAACCGCTTTTCAGCGCTGTCCCAATCGCGTTGCAACACGATTGACTGGTCTGGCCTGATCTTGGCGAGGCTCGATTGTTCGCCGATCCAGCCGATCAGTGCCGCAGGATTGGCGAACTGCTTGTCGCGGAAGGTAATGACCGCGCCCTTCGGCCCTGCATCCAGTTTCTCGACATTGGCTTTCAGGCACAATCCCTTGACGAAGACGATCTTCAGCAGGTGATCGACTTCCTCTGGCAATGGCCCGAACCGGTCGATCAGTTCCGCACCGAATGCATCGATGTCGGAAGGCTCGCGCAGATCTGCCAGCCGCCGGTACAGACCCATGCGCAATTGCAGGTCCGGCACGAAATTCTCCGGGATCAATACCGGCGTGCCGACATTGATTTGAGGCGACCAGTGCCCGCCCGAAATTTCCTCGCCGCCATCCTTGAGTTCGGCAACAGCCTCTTCCAGCATCTGCTGGTACAGTTCAAATCCGACTTCACGGATATGGCCGGACTGTTCCTCGCCTAGCAGGTTGCCCCCGCCGCGAATGTCTAGGTCATGGCTTGCGAGTTCAAACCCTGCACCAATGGTATCGAGCGATTGCAACACCTTGAGGCGACGTTCCGCGTTCGGCGTGAGCATCCGCCGTGTCGGCAGGTTGAGGATCGCATAGGCACGTGTTTTCGAGCGTCCCACCCTGCCCCGCAACTGGTACAATTGCGCAAGCCCGAACATGTCCGCGCGATGGATGATCAGCGTGTTGGCGGTTGGAATATCCAGACCCGATTCAACAATCGTGGTTGAAAGCAGCACATCATATTGCCCTTCGTAAAAGGCATTCATGATGTCATCGAGTTCGCCCGGCGGCATTTGCCCATGTGCGACCGCCACCTTGAGTTCAGGCACATAGTTTTCCAGGAATTCCTTCTGCTCCGCGAGGTCGGAAATCCTCGGACAGACATAGAAACTCTGACCGCCGCGATAGCGTTCTCGCAGTAGCGCCTCACGCACGATCAGCGGGTCAAACGGCGAGATGAAGGTGCGCACTGCCAGCCGGTCGACCGGCGCTGTGGCGATAAGGGACAATTCCCTCACGCCCGTCAACGCCAGTTGCAGCGTGCGCGGAATTGGTGTCGCGGACAGCGTGAGAACATGCACGTCCGACTTCAGCTCTTTCAGCTTCTCCTTGTGCTTGACCCCGAAACGCTGCTCCTCGTCGATGACCAGCAGGCCAAGCCGCTCGAACCGGATTGAATCTGCCAGAAGCGCGTGCGTGCCAATCACGATATCAACCGTTCCATCGGCAATGCCCTTGCGGGTCTCGGCCAGTTCCTTCGCACTGACCAGCCGCGAGGCATGGCGAACAGTGAGCGGCAGGCCACGGAAACGCTCCGAAAATGTCTTGTAATGCTGGCGGGCGAGCAATGTGGTCGGAACGACCACCGCAACCTGCCGCCCGCTCATCGCTGCCACGAAGGCCGCACGCAGCGCCACTTCCGTCTTGCCAAAACCGACATCGCCGCAAATCAGCCTGTCCATCGGCATTCCGGCCGCAAGATCATCCAGCACTGCCTCGATGGCTGACAGCTGGTCCTCGGTTTCATCATAGGGAAAGCGCGTGACGAATTCGTCATAGAGCCCGTCCGGCGGCAACATCCGCTCGGCAGTTCGCAGCGTTCTTTCAGCGGCAGTCTTGATCAATTGCCCGGCAATTTCGAGAAGGCGCTTCTTCAGTTTTGCCTTGCGCGCCTGCCATGCCACACCGCCAAGCTTGTCGAGCTGAACCTCGGTGTCGCCCGAACCATATCGCGACAGCAGTTCAATATTCTCGACGGGCAGATACAATTTGTCATCACCCGCATAGCGCAGTTCCAGACAGTCATGCGGCGCGCCCATCGCCTCGATGGTCCGCAAACCCGCAAAACGCGCGATGCCATGCTCGGCATGGACCACGATATCGCCTTCGGAAAGGGCAGATGCTTCCGCAATGAAGTCTGACGCCTTGCGTTTGCGGGCCGAGCGGCGTACCAGCCTGTCGCCCAGAATGTCCTGCTCCGCAATGACGGCGAGATCCCCGACCTCGAAACCTTCCTCAAGCGGCAGAACCGCAAATGCCGTGCGGCCCTTTTCCACCGCAATGAGCCCGTCGAAGCGGTCGACCACTGCCACCCGGTCCATGTGGTGCTCGCCAAGTACCTGTTTCAGCCGGTCGCGCGAACCCTCGCTCCAGGCGGCTATCACCACCTTCCTGCCCCGCTCGCGACAATCCGCTGCATGGTTGACCACAGCCTCGAAGACATTCAGTCCCGACGAGCGTTCAGCTGCAAAGCTGCGCCCCGGCTTGCCGCCAAGATCAATCACCCGGGTCGAGGAGTTTTCCGGCGGAACGAATGGCGAAAGGATTGTGGCCTGAACCGCATCAAGCCGCGCGCGAACCTCGTCAGGAGGCATGTAGAGCGATTGCGGCGCTACCGGCTTGTAGGGCGCACCTGCATCAAGTGCCGTGTCAACTGCATGTTGGCGCGCCTCATAATAGTCGGTCACATGCTTGAAGCGTTCACCGATGGCATCGCTGGTGTGATAGTCAACCGCAATGTGAAAACCGGCGAAATAGTCGAAAGATGTTTCGAGCCTCTCGAAGAACAGCGGCAACCAGTGTTCGGTTCCGGCAAACTTGCGCCCTTCGCTGACCGCCTCATACAACGCATCATCGCGCGTTGCGGCACCAAACATGGAGACATACTGGCTGCGAAACCGGCTGATCGAGCCTTCGTCCAGCGTCAATTCGCTCATCGGAGCGAGCGACAATTCCTTCAACTGGCCCGTCGTTCTTTGCGACGCGGCATCGAAACTGCGGATGGATTCCAGGGTGTCGCCGAAAAAATCGAGCCGAAGCGGCTCGCCATCCCCCGGTGCGAACAGATCGACTATGCCACCCCGCACCGCGAATTCACCGCGTTCGCGCACCGTTGACGTGCGTTCGAACCCGTTCCCGGCCAGCCAATGTGCGAGCTTGTCCATGTGGATGCGGTTGCCGGGCGCCAGATGTTGCGCCTGCGTTGCCATGAATTGGCGGGGCGCATTGCGTTGCATCAACGCATTCGCGGTTGTCAGCACCAGAAGCGGCTTGCCGGGCTTCCCGCCGGCACCAATCCGAGCCAACCGGCCAAGCGTGGCAATGCGGCATGCAATCACCTCCGAACTTGGTGAAACCCGGTCATAGGGCAGGCAATCCCATGCGGGCAGTTCGATCACATCAAGTGACGGTGCGTAGAATGCCAGTGCGGAGCGGATCGCCGACAAATGCTGGCTGTCGCTGGCTGCATAGACCAGCCCGTTACGCCCGAGCTTGTGGGCGGCCGCCGCAATTTCTGCCAGCACATGCGCCTTGTAGCCTTCCGGCACACCGGCAAGCGTAACTGCCAGGTCGCCGTCCATCACGGCTTCCGGCTTGAACAATGCCTTAGCCATTTTTGCCGCTCTCCGCAGCCTGCTTGAGGCGCATCGCCTGAAATTCCGCCACCTGGTCGAAGACAGGCGTGTGCACTGCTTCGGGAACCGCAACTTCACCGGTGAACCAGGTCAGCAAATCCCGGTCAGTTTCAGCCATCAGTGCCTCAAACGCATCAAGCTCCGCCTCGGACATGTCACCGATGCAGGCTTCGGCAAAACCGCCCAGCATGATGTCCATTTCCTTGATGCCGCGATGGTTGGCGCGATAGATCATTTGCTTGCGCCTGGCATCGAGATTTGCATTCGCGCTCGCGCCGCGATGTGAATTGTCGCTGGCCATGGGTGAGAAACATTCCGGTTGGTATGAATGGGCTGTATAGTGCGCCTTTCGATGCAGGAAAAGACCATGGGACAGATTCAATTCCCACGGAGCAAATTTCGAACAGATTGAACCATTTCACCTTGGACTCTTGCGTTCTGGACAGCGGCGGTCAAACTGACTCGGTCTGATCAAGACTTGCTATGAATCCTGACAGCATTCCAGGAAGGCGTACCGGACACGATCATGCGACCGGATATTCTAAACCCGCTCTTCGCCCCGGTCTCTTCGCTGGAAGGTGTCGGCCCCAAACTGGAAAAATCGCTCACCCGTTTGCTGGAGGGATATGAGGACGGCCAGCCCGCCCGCATCGGAAGGTTGTTGTTCCACCTGCCCGCAGGCGTCATCGACCGGCGCAGGCAACCGGGGATCGCCAACTCGCCCGAAGGGGTGATAGTGACGCTGAAAGTCCGGGTTGACCGGCATCAGCCTCCACCGCGCGGCAACCGCCGTGTTCCCTATCGCGTCTTCGTGCATGACGATACCGGCGAAATGGCACTGGTTTTCTTCAAGGCGCATGGGGAGTGGCTCAACAAGTCGCTGCCAGTGGGAGAAATCCGCCATGTCAGCGGCCGCATGGAATGGTTCAACGGCAGGCCGTCCATGGTCCATCCCGATCACATTGTTGACGAGGAGGGCTTTGCCAGCCTGCCCCTGGTTGAACCAGTCTATCCGCTGACTGCAGGCGTTTCGCTGAAGGTGATGGCGAAGTCGGTGCGCACTGCCCTGTCACATCTGCCAAATTTGCCGGAATGGACCGACCCGTCACTGATGAAACAACAGGGATGGCCGACTTTTCGCGAGGCGCTGGAACGCGTACACAATCCGCGCGACATGGTCGATCTTGATCTGTTGTCGCCAGCAAGAAAGCGCCTCGCACATGATGAGTTGCTCGCGGGCCAATTGGCGCTGGCGCTCATGCGCGAGCGGATGCGCAAGACCCGTGGCAAGGCACGCAAGCCTTCAGGACTTCTGCAGGCACAAATCCTGAAGGCCTTCGGTTACCCGCTTACCGCCTCGCAGGAAACGGCCATTGCCGAAATCCTCGGCGATCTAGCAAATCCCGATCGCATGTTGCGACTGTTGCAAGGCGATGTCGGCTCGGGCAAAACCATCGTCGCGCTCATGGCAATGGCAGCCACCATCGAGGACGGAGCACAGGCGGCAATCATGGCGCCGACCGAAATCCTTGCACGCCAGCATTACGCAACGCTTGCGCCACTCTGTTCTGCCGCAGGCATCCGCATCGCAATCCTCACCGGTCGCGACAAGGGCACACAGCGCCGCGAAGTCCTGGAAGGTCTTGCCGACGGCAGCATTCAGATGTTGGTTGGCACCCATGCGCTGTTTCAGGGCACGGTGGAATTTGCCGATCTGGGACTTGTTGTCATTGACGAGCAGCATCGCTTCGGCGTGCATCAGCGCCTTGCGCTTTCAAGCAAGGGGCCGCAAAGCGATGTGCTGGTCATGACGGCTACACCGATCCCCCGTACATTGGTGCTGACCTATTTCGGTGACATGGACGTCTCGAAACTGACCGGCAAACCGGCTGGCCGCCAACCGATCCGTACCACGGCAACCCCGCTCGACCGGCTCGACGACCTTGTCGAGCGAACCGGCAAGGCGCTGCTTGAAGGCCAGAAACTCTATTGGATCTGCCCGCTGGTCGAGGAAAGCGAGGAACTTCCGGTTACGTCAGCAGAAGACCGCCACAAATCGCTGACAGAACGCTTCGGCAATGTCGTCGGGCTGGTGCACGGGCGCATGGCATCTGCCGAGAAAGACGCCGCGATGGAAAGTTTCCGCTCCGGCGAAACCCGTTTGCTGGTGGCAACAACCGTCATTGAGGTCGGTGTTGATGTGCCGGATGCGACGATCATGGTGATCGAACATGCAGAGCGTTTTGGTCTGGCGCAATTGCACCAGTTGCGCGGCCGGGTCGGGCGTGGCGACAAGCCTTCAAGCTGCATCCTTTTGTACAAGGCACCACTGGGCGATGTCGCGCGCCGCCGCCTCGAGGTGATGCGGGAGACCGATGATGGATTCGCGATCGCGGAGGAAGACCTGAAATTGCGTGGTGAAGGCGAAGTGCTCGGCACACGCCAGTCCGGCACGCCGGGTTTCAACCTCGCCAGCGCGGAGGCCCACGCCGATATCCTTCAAATCGCCCGCGATGAGGCCCGCCTGTCGGTAGCCACCGACCCCGACCTTGAAACACCGATTGGTGAGGCAAGGCGCCTCTTGCTGTACCTCTTCGGCCAGGACCAGGCGATCCGCCTGATCCGGGCCGGTTGAGACGGATTGTTGTCAGGGAACCAGCATCACCTTGCCGGTATTTGCGTTGGCAAGTTCACCCGCCAGTCGCTTGTGCGCGTCACGCAATGGCACGGTGGCACGGACATCCGTCGACCATTTACCGGTCGCAAACATTTCCTGCACCTTGCGGCCAGCTTCCATCACTGTCTGCGGTGACGAAACCTTGAGCCATTTGGTCAGCCAGAAACCGCGGATTTCCTTGTCGAGGAAAATGAACTGGCCCGGCTGCGAAAGCACCGGAAGCTCCGGCGACAGTTTGCCATAGACCACCCATTGCGCGCGCGACGGCATCGCAAAGAACAGGTCGCTCGAAACCTGGTCCGCGACCGCGTCGAGAAACATGCGGGGCTTCTCGTTCTTGATGATATCGCCGATGCGCTGTTTGAAATCGGGCGCCGTGACATTTAGCACATGCGCTGCACCCAGTTCTGAAAGATGGGCGATCTGGTCATCGCGCCGCACCAGCGAAATGGCACTGTAGCCCTCTTCCCTGGCAAGGCCCGCTATAAGCTTGCACAATTGGCTCGCGGCTGCCGACATGATGAAACTCTTTGAGCCCGCAGTCTTGACCTCGGCAAACATCGCTATCGCAGTGAGCGGATTGACGAAAAGCGCTGCGGCGTCCTTGTCGGCAACTGCATCATGCACCGGCACACAGCTCGTTGCGTCCGTTACGGCATACTCCGCCCATGCACCCGACGCGGTCGCGACAAAGCCGACGCGCTGGCCTACCAGCTTTTCAGCTCCAGCACCCGCTGCCACAACGGTCCCGCATCCCTCGAAACCGGCAGGCGTGCCCTTGACACGGGGAATGCCATATTCGCCCTTGATGAAATGCAGGTCCGACGGATTGATGGTTGCCTGGATCAGTTTGACCAGAACCTGCCCCGGACCGGGAGTTGGAACCGGTACCGTTTCACCGTCAAGCCAGGTGCCGAGATCCTTGATTGCCGGACCTTCTGACGTGCCGGAAAATCCGCCAGCCCGCAATGTAAGGGCAAACATTGTTTGTGGAAGTGTCATCGGGTTTCCTTACGGTTTCAGCACGACCTTGCCGGTCGCCTTGCGATCATGGATGAAGGTAAGCGCTTCCGCAGCCTTTGCCAGCGGATACACGGCCTCGACATGCGGCCTGACCTTTCCCGCCATGTACCAGCCCATCAATTCCGCCATGTTGGCGGCATAAACCTGCGGTTCTTGCGCGGTAAACGAACCCCAGAACACGCCAACCACCGCATAACCCTTGACCAGGGCCAGATTCACCGGGAATTGGGGGATATGCCCCGAGGCAAAGCCGATTACCAGCAAGCGCCCCTTCCAGGCCATGGAGCGTGAACACGCGTCAAACACATCGCCTCCGACGACATCGAATACCACGTCAGCGCCCTTGCCACCCGTGGCTTCCTTCAATGCATCCTTGAGATTGTCATAGCCAAGCGCCAGATCAGCACCGTTGGCCAGCGCCAATTGCCGCTTCTCCTCGCTGGATGCGACCGCGATCACCCGTGCGCCCATCACCTTGCCGATCTGGACTGCAGCAAGTCCGGTAAGACCTGCAGCGCCTGTCACCACCAGCGTTTCGCCGGGTTGAAGATTGGCGCGCTGCTTGAGGGCATGATGCGAAGTGCCATATCCGCACATCAGTGCCGTCACCGCGCCGCCATCAACTCCGGCAGGAACCGGCATTGCCGAATTCTGGTGAACCTTCACCTCTTCGGCATATGCGCCAAGCATGGAAACCGATCCGATGCGATCACCGGGCTTGAACCTGGTGACATCACTGCCAACAGCCATGACCTCACCCACGACCTCCATGCCGGGAACGAACGGAACCGGCGGTTTTGACTGGTACAAGCCCTGCACCAGCAGTCCGTCGGGATAATTCACCCCGATTGCTTCGGCGCGCACGATGATTTCCTTCGGGCCCGGTTTCGGGCTCTCCATCTCACCATATTCAAGCGTGGAGATCGGTC
This sequence comes from Nitratireductor sp., assembly GCA_041397525.1. Classification (GTDB taxonomy): domain Bacteria; phylum Pseudomonadota; class Alphaproteobacteria; order Rhizobiales; family Rhizobiaceae; genus BOKV01. Next base: position 58,490 of record JAWKWL010000004.1, on the reverse strand, counting down.
CGTATTCACGGCAAACAACAGCTTTCATGTCAGCAGTACCTTTCGCCGGTCACATCTTGGCTTGCGTATGTTGCTTCAATTCCCACCGCGCGATCTGGCGGCGGTGAACAGCATCCGGCCCGTCGGCAAGCCGCAAGGTGCGAACATGCTTCCACGAATTGGCAAGATGATAATCCTGCGAAATGCCGCCTGCCCCGTGCATTTGAACTGCTTCATCAATGACCTTGAGCGCCATCAGCGGTGCCACGACCTTGATCTGCGAAATCCACGGAGCTGCCGCGCGGGCATCACCCTGGTCCATGTACCACGCTGCCTTGAGGCAGAGCAGCCGCGCCATTTCGATTTCCATCCGGCAATTGGCGATGATGTCGAAATTCGCGCCCAACTGCGCCAGCGGCTTGCCGAATGCCTCGCGCCGCACCGAACGCTGGCACATGGCCTCAAGCGCCCTTTCCGCCTGGCCAATGGCGCGCATGCAATGGTGAATGCGCCCCGGTCCGAGCCTGCCCTGCGAAATTTCAAAACCGGCCCCCTCGCGCACCAACAGGTTCGAAGCTGGCACTCGGACATTGGTGAAACGAACATGCATGTGCCCGTGCGGCGCATCGTCCATGCCATAGACCTGCATGGCCCTGAGCACTTCCACGCCATTGGTTCCGGCCGGAACCAGGATCATCGAATGCTGTTGGTGCTTCGGACGGTTGGCATCCGGTGAAGCCACCATGACTATGTAGATCGCGCAGCGCGGATCGCCCGCTCCCGATGACCACCATTTCTCGCCATTCAACACAAATTCGTCGCCGTCCCGCACGCAGGACATCGCGATATTGGTCGCGTCGGACGAGGCAACATCCGGCTCTGTCATCAGGAAGGCAGAGCGGATTTCGCCTTCCAGCAACGGCTTGAGCCATTTTTCCTTGTGTTCCTCGCTGCCATAGCGCTCCAGGACTTCCATGTTCCCAGTGTCTGGCGCAGAACAGTTGAACACTTCCGCTGCCAGATGTGACTTGCCCATTTCTTCCGCGAGATAGGCATATTCCACCGTTGTCAGGCCATAGCCGCGCGCCGAATCCGTCAGCCAGAAATTCCACAATCCGCGCTCTCTGGCCTTTTTCTTCAGTCCTTCGAGGATATCGCTCTGGCGTGGCGTGTAACTCCAGCGGTCGCCCTTTTCGACCTCGGCAAGATATTCCTCATCCATTGGCATGATCTCGTCACGCACCATGGCTGCAACCTTTTCATGGATCGGTTTCAGCCTTGCGGTCATCCCCAATGCCATTTCGGCATTGTTGCCGGATGGAGCGGTTCGGTTCATGAATTCCTCCAGAGTTTGTTTGCCGGCCAGCGCCGAATGCAGACTTGATACGGATACAACTGAAATGCCGGGAGTTTTCCCCGACAGCGGAGGGAATCCCGAAATTTGCCCTTTACGTAACCGTAAAAATCAGACCCTATTGCAGCCCTGTATGTCAATGCATGTCAATGATTTCCCGGACGTCACGCGTCGATACCTGACCAGGCGTGGCAAAATCGGGCAATGCGGGAGGAATAATGTCGATATTCGAGGAACTGTTTTCGCTTGCCGGAAAAACAGCGCTGGTAACAGGCGGGGCCACTGGCATCGGGCGCATGATTGCGACCGCGCTTGTCCGCGCCGGTGCGACTGTCATGATTGTCTCGCGCAAGGGCGAGGATTGCGCTGCTGTTGCCGCTGAACTCAACGGTCTCGTGGCCAGAGAAGGGCGCGGCGGCAAGGCAATCGGCTTTGGCGGCACGGTTGCCACCGAGGAAGGCATCAAGGCCATCGTAGCCGAAGTCATGGCCCGCACCGACCATTTGCACATCCTGTTCAACAATGCGGGCGTCACCTGGGGCCAGCCGATTGAAGAGTTTCCCTATGGTGCCTGGGCCAAGGTCATGGATGTCAATGTGACGGGGCTCTTCAACCTGACCCGCGACCTGCTGCCCCTGCTCGAACGTGCCAGCTCCCCCGCCGACCCGGCGCGCGTTGTCAATCTCGGTTCTGTCATGGGAACCGCTGCACTGGGCGACGGCGCTTATTCCTATTCGGCGTCCAAGGCTGCAGTCCACCAGTTGACCCGCATTCTGGCCAAGGAGCTTGCTCACAAGCACATCACTTTCAACGCTTTCGCACCCGGCCCCTTCCAGTCTCGCATGACCGCCTTTGCAACCGGTTCGGACGACAAGGCCGAGCGCGTTGGCAAATCCGTACCGCTTGGCCGGATCGGTGCACCAAGTGATATCGCTGGCGCCGCCCTTTATCTTTGCGGCAAGGGCGGCTCTTATGTCACCGGCGCTATCCTTCCGCTCGATGGCGGCATCCACGTCCAGACCGGACACGAACTGTTTTCGGAAGAATGATTGATGAGCAGCATAGAACAGCGCCCGCCGGAAAGGAGTGTTGCCGAACTCAAGGCAGCCTCCGGCACACTTACCGGGGTTTCCGACTGGATCGAGGTCACGCAAGCCATGATCGACCAGTTTGCCGACGCAACGCATGACCACCAGTTCATCCATGTCGACCCTGCCCGCGCCCGGTCCGAAGCCCCGTTTGGCGGCACGATTGCGCATGGCTTTCTGTCATTGTCGTTATTGTCTGCACTTGCCATGAATGCCCTTCCTCCCGTCAAAAACGCGGCGATGGGCATCAATTACGGCTTTGACAAGGTTCGCTTCATTGCACCAGTGCGGTCTGGTTCACGCATTCGCGGCCATTTCCGCCTCGCGGATTTCACCGAGAGGAAGCCGGGCGAATTCATGTCGCGCTATGAAGTCAGCGTGGAAATCGAGGGATCGGACAAACCTGCACTGGTAGCTGACTGGTTGGGTCTCGCCTTTCTCGCACCAGATTCAGGGAACTTACAATCATGACTATACGCTTCGATGACCGCGTTGCCATCGTCACCGGTGCTGGCAACGGACTGGGTCGCGCGCATGCGCTGGAATTGGCGCGGCGCGGTGCCAAACTTGTCATCAATGATTTTGGCGGTGCTCGGGACGGATCGGGCGGATCGCAGACGGCTGCTGAGAAAGTGGTTCAGGAAATCACTGCAAATGGCGGGGAAGCAATGGCGAATGCCGCCAATGTTGCCGATCATGCGGAGTGCATGGCAATGGCAGAGGCAGCCCTTTCGCGCTGGGGTCGCATTGACATCCTGGTCAACAATGCCGGCATCCTGCGCGACAAGAGCTTCGCCAAGATGCCGCCCGAAGACTGGAACGCTGTTATCGATGTTCATCTCAACGGATCAGCCAATTGCAGCTTTGCGGTATGGAACGCGATGAAGGAGCGCAATTACGGGCGTATTCTCATGACAACCTCAACCTCTGGCACCTACGGCAATTTCGGCCAGGCCAATTATGGCGCTGCCAAAATGGGCCTTGTCGGCCTGATGAACACGCTTTGCATTGAAGGTGCGAAAAACAACATCCGCGTCAACTGCATTTCGCCGACCGCAGCCACCCGCATGACAGAGGATATTCTCACGCCCGAAATGCTGGCTGCCCTCAATCCGGAATTCGTAACGCCGGCGGCTGCGTTTCTGGTCAGCGAGGAGGCCCCGAACCGGACGGTGATGTTTGCCGGTGCAGGCAGCTATTCGGTCATGGAAATCCGCGAAAGCCAGGGCATGTATCTGCCGCCCGACAATCGCAGCGCTGATGCAATTGCTGAAAATTACTCTGCCATATCTGCCATGGACAACCCGTCCACCTATACCGAGGGCCGCGAACACGTCGCCAAGATCCTCACCAATGCCGCCAAAAACAAGGCCTGACAACACGGCCAGAAACAGGAGAACACGATGCGTTCAGCCGTCATTCTTTCCACCGCCCGCACACCGATCGGCAAGGCCTATCGCGGCGCCTTCAACGACACCCAGGCCCAGGCTCTGGGCGGCCATGCAATTTCCCATGCCGTCGAACGCGCGGGCATTGACAAGGGCGAAATCGATGACGTCGTGATGGGTTCGGCGATCCAGCAGGGATCCACCCACATGAACATGGCGCGCCAGTGCGCAATGCGTGCGGGCCTGCCGACTTCCGTGCCGGGCATGAGCCTCGACCGGCAATGTGCGTCGGGCCTGATGGGAATTGCGACTGCCGCCAAGCAGATCATCGCCGATGGCATGACAGTCACCGTGGGTGGCGGGCTTGAATCCATCTCGCTAACCCAGAACGACAAGATGAACCTCTATCGCTCAGCCGATCCTTGGCTGAAGCAGCATTTGCCCTCGCTCTACATGTCGATGCTGGAAACCGCTGAAATCGTGGCCGAGCGCTACGGCATTTCCCGCGACGCGCAGGACGAATATTCCTACCAGAGCCAGATGCGTACGGCCAAGGCGCAGGCCGAAGGTCGCCTCGATCGCGAGATCGTACCAATGGACGCGGTCATGAAGGTCCAGGACCGGGAAACCAAGGAAATCTCCGATGTTGCCATCCGTCTTGAAAAGGACGAGGGCAACCGGCCTTCGACGACGCTCGAGGGATTGCAGCAACTCGCTCCCGTATTCAAGTCCGGCCAGACTGTCACCGAAGGCAAATACATTACCGCAGGCAATGCATCCCAGCTTTCCGATGGCGCATCAGCCAGCGTGCTGATGGAAGAAAAGGAGGCCGAGAAGCGTGGCCTCACTCCGCTTGGCATCTATCGTGGCATGGCGGTGGCGGGCTGCGATCCCGATGAGATGGGAATTGGCCCGGTATTTGCCGTGCCGAAACTGCTGAAGGCCAACGGGCTCAAGGTCGATGACATCGATTTGTGGGAACTGAACGAGGCCTTTGCCTGCCAGGCTCTCTATTGCCGCGACCGGCTCGGTATCGACCCTGAAAAATACAATGTGTCAGGCGGGGCGATTTCGATCGGTCATCCCTATGGCATGTCGGGTGCCCGCATGACCGGCCATGCCCTCATCGAAGGCAAGCGCCGCGGTGCGAAATACGTGGTCGTCACGATGTGCATAGGCGGCGGCATGGGCGGTGCAGGATTGTTCGAAGTGGTGTGAGCTTCACCGCCTCGGCGCAATCCTGTCGAGCAATGCCAGTCCGGCGTTGCAAACCGATTTCCACAACCGGTCATGCGTGGCAGCGACCATCCGCGCTGCCTCGCCCGGATCGGCTGGAAACAGCGGTTGGCCGTCTTCGCGTGAAAACAACCAGCGGTGCAGCGCTGTTGCTATCAGCATCATGAACAGCCCTGCAAAGATCGTGTCAGACAGGAAATGCCCGCCCTGCCCGATCCGCATCAACGCCGACACTGCCCAGAAAACTGCACTCAACCCATAAAGCCACCTGCGCACCGGCATTGCCGAAATCAATGCCACGGCAAAAAATGCCATGGTTGCGGATGACACCTCGCCCGACACGAATGAGCAATTGTCAGCGCAACTGCCGCTCCAGTCGAGCGGCCAGGCAAATTGCTCCTTGCCGCCGAATTGCATGACTTCATGCGGTCGCCAGCGGCCCCAGTGTTCCTTGAGGATGATGTTGGTGAGCAGCAACGGGCCTGTGACTGAACACAACAAGAGATAGAGCCAGTTGCGCCAGTCCAGGCCAAGAATGCGTTCGCGCTTGCTGATTGACAGCCACAACGACACCGTGATCACCACATACCAAAGCGCAAATCCACGCAGAAAAACTGTTCGCAAGCCGCGCCAGAAGCCGGATACCGAATAGGCAAATTTGCCGGACGCCTCATGGTAAAGGCTGCTCACCAGGATATCGAGTTGCGGCCAAAGTGCGAAAACGACGGTAAAAACCACGAAAAGCGCCATTGCGGCGAGAAATATCCGCCCGGTTTCGCCCCTTGTTGCACCCTTGTTCCGGGATAATGAATTGGTTTGCGCCGTCATTGAACTCACTGGCTGTTGCTACCGCGATAGCCCGCCAGCCTGTAGAGCCAAATGCGCTGTATTTCTCCCTGGCGAATGGCGGTTTCTGAAACAAGCTCCGCATCGATGAACGACGAAACCACGTCGGCCGGGTTTCGCGACCAGGTGAAATACAGAACAGGTTCGAGCTTTTCGTTCTGCCATGGACGGGACATCTCGAAATGATCGCCCGGCTTGCCACCTTCGAACCATGCCTGCACCGGCAGCGCCGTGTCACGCAGATAGTAGGTCATCAGCGATACACCCCGCCGGTTGTCGGACAGGATCGCCTTGTAACCGCCCTCATCAGCCGCCTTGCGGATCGTTGCTGCAATCTCGCGTGAACCCTGCATGCGCACGAACGGATTGACGCCCTCCGGCAACGGCAACTGCCCAGACTGGCTGAAAGCAACAGCGATGGCGAGCACCGCAAAGACCACCGCATGTAAAGTCATCGAAACCCGAAGCCACCATTGCGGAATCCGGTTGAGCATAAGATCGGCAACGAGAATGGTGGCTGCCACATAAGTCAGCGCCGCCCAGTTCGCATAGGCCTTGCTCATTAATGCCTGGAAACAGATGATGGCGAGAATCGGCACGGAGAAACTCAGCAGGAACACCTGTTGCCGGTTGATACCCTCACGCGGCAGGCGGACGATTGCTGCGAGAAAAATGCCGAACAACAGCGGCCCCATGACGCCGAATTGTGAACCGAGAAATTCGGCAAGAGCAACCGGATGCAAACCACCGGCCCAACCGATGTTTTCGCCGGTATGGCCGACAGTCGCAAAGCTGTTCTGCATGTTCCAGATGACGTTGGGCAGGAAGATCACGAACGCGCCGGCAATCGCCATCCAGAATTTTGGGCGACCAAGCAGATGCGGTCTCTCGGTTACCAGCAGATTGTAGACAATCGCACAGGGCAGGACATAGATCATGGCATATTTGGTCAGCAGTCCAAATCCGATTGCCAATGCCAGCATTGCCGCTGACATGATGTCGTCCCGCTCTTCCAGGCGCAAAAAGAACAAGATCGCCACCGACCAGAAAAACAGCAGCGGCACATCCGTTGAAATCACGGTTGATGACAGCGACACTGCAGGCAACGTGGCATAGACAAGCGCCGACCAGAAGCCTGCCCGCGCGTCGAACAACCGCGATGCCACAAGCCCGATCACCGCAGCCGTGGCTGTGTGCAGTACCGGCGAGGCAAACCGTATGGCAAACTCGCTGTCACCCAGGACGGCGGTGGTCGCACCGATCAGCCAGGCAAGAAATGGTGGCTTGGAGAAATAGCCAAAGGCTGGCTCCTTGCCCCATGCCCAGTACTGTGCTTCGTCAAAGAACAGTTCGGTATTGTTGAACCACAACGAGACGATCCGAACCAGCAGGATGGCAGCCAGCATCACGATGCCAAGCCTTGCCCAATACAGGTTTCCATCGTTGGATTCGTCAGCTTGCATTGCTGAATTGTTCGAGATCAAGCGCCCTGCTCCTGGAGGTTTCAGTACGGTCCAGGCCGGTTTCAGCCAGCCAGAACCGACAGGCCTTGCCATTTCCGCGCGTGTATGGGATTTACGCCGCCGCAAGTCAAGTTGGCGATAGGCAAACGCCACAAGATGAAACTGACTTTGAACGTAACACTTCGTCCCCGGCTCTGAACCTGGGTAACACAGTGCCATCCCTGCGCCTGTGCGACAGCCAAGCACCAGAAATGCAAGAAGACCATGCTGATTTCAGTCGTAATCCCCGCCTTCAATGAAGAAGGCAATATCGGCCGGCTTGTTGCCGAGACTTTCGATGCCGTGCCGGAGAATGTTCTGGGAGAGGTTATCGTTGTTGACGATTGTTCCACGGATGCGACAGTCTCCGAGCTTGCAGACATGAAAAAGAGGTTCAAAAAGCTGCGGATTGTCCGCCATCTGAGCAATGCCGGACAAAGTGCCAGCCTCAGGACTGGTATCCTGGCGGCAAGTTATCCCGTCATCGCCCAGATGGACGGCGACGGTCAGAATGATCCGCGCGATATTCCGTCCCTGCTGGCGAAACTGGGCGAACCAGGTGAGCGTTCAGCGGCAGCCCTGGTCGGCGGGGTTCGGACCAAGCGTCGTGATACAGGTTCGAAACGGTGGGCTTCCAAATTTGCCAACTGGCTGCGCGCCAGCATTTTGAAGGATGATTGTCCCGATACCGGCTGCGGCATCAAGGTTTACTGGCGCGAAGCCTTCCTCAAACTGCCGTTCTTCACCAGCGTTCACCGCTATCTGCCTGCGCTGTTCCAGACCTATGGTTACAAAACTGCCTACGCCCCGGTAAATGACAGGCCACGGGTCATGGGCGTGTCGAAATACAACAACCTCAACCGGGCGCTCATCGGAATTTACGATCTTGTTGGTGTGACCTGGTTGCGGCGTCGCACCAAATCGCCGGATACCAGCGAAGTCTGATGTCAATCCTGCTGCAAGTTCTTCCGATAGCGTGCATAGACCCAGATTCCCAACAGTATCGACACCACAAACAGCGCGATTGACAGTCCTACCTGCTGCTGTGAGCCGATATTGACACCCGACCCCATCAGGGAAAACACCAGTGTCTGCGGAATGTAGCCCAACACGGAACCTGCAAAGAACCCGCCAAGCGGAATGGAAGCAGCCCCGGCTGCAAGATTGGCAAGAAAATTTGAACCCACCGGCAACAGCCTGAGGATCAGTGACAGCGAGAACGGATGCCGCGCCCAGACCCGGATCGCCACATCCACCCTGCCCCTGATGAAACGGTTTGCAGCATCTCGAAACAGGTGGGAAGTGCCATATCCCGCCAACAGTCCCAACGAACTGGCAGTCAGCGCGACAACAAAGCCGTCGGTGAGGCCGAAAAACCACGCCGCGAAAAAACTCACTGCCTGGCGCGGCCCGCCAAACGCTGTGAACATGCCGCCAAGCAATGCAAAGGCAACCTTGCCATGTAGCCACCCAGCGTCGCCATCAGCCGAGAAATTGAGATAACCGAGAATTTCCTCGAATTTGTTCTGGTTGGCCAGGAACCCCGCCCCCACCAGGACCACGATGAGAATTGCACCGCGAAACAGGAGTTTCGGGCCCATCTGGCGCAGTACGGACATCATTCGGTTCGACATGGAAAGCCTGTGATCGTCTGACGCCGTCCTAACAACCCCCATACCCATGTGCAACGACTTTTGCCATCGCAGTGTCTGCCAGGCGCTTCCGGGTTTGTGTGTATCGGACAAATCCTCTGCTTGACGTGAGCCGAACCGCGTTACACCCTTGGCAAATAACGGCGGGAGCAATTGATGATCGAAAGCCCGAACCTTCTTGACGATACAGTGCTCGCGCCCTGGCTTGAAAAACATCTGCCCGGATTCACAGAACTGCATGAAATCCGCAAATTTGACACCGGACAGTCCAATCCGACCTATCTTGTGACGGCTCAAAGCGGAAAATACGTGCTCAGGGCCAAGCCACCCGGAGAATTGCTGAAATCGGCACACCAGGTTGACCGCGAATACCGTGTCATGAAAGCACTTTATGGCACCGGGGTTCCGGTTCCCAAAGTGTTGGCGCTGAGTGACGAGGAATCGCCAATCGGGCGTATGTTTTTTGTCATGGAATTTCTCGATGGCAGGATATTCTGGGACCCCGCCCTGCATGAACTGGTCCATCAGGATGAAAAACTGCACCGGTCTGAAATCTACGATTCCATGAATGCGGCACTCGCCGCCCTGCACAATGTTGACGTCAAATCGGTCGGCCTTGAAGATTTTGGCGTGCCGGGCAACTATTTTGAGCGGCAATTCTCGCGCTGGTCGAAGCAATACGAGGCCAGTGAAATCGAACGAAACGATGCCCTGCACAAGTTGATGGACTGGTTGTCCAGCCGGATTCCAGCCGATGACGGACAGGTTTCGCTGGTTCATGGCGATTATCGCCTCGACAACATGGTATTTGCCAAGGACAGCGCACGGATTCTGGGCCTGCTCGACTGGGAACTTTCAACCCTCGGCCATCCACTCGCCGATCTTGCCTATCAGTGCATGCAGTGGCGGCTGCCACATCAAGGCGGCTTTCGCGGCCTGGGTGGCATCGACCGCAAGGCCATCGGCATTCCCACGGAGGAAGAATATGTCGCCGCCTATTGCGCGCGACGCGGCATCAGCGAAATCGACAACTGGCCGGTTTACCTGGCGTTTTCATTCTTCCGCCTCGCGGCTATTCTACAAGGAGTTTACAAGCGGTCCGTTGATGGCAACGCCTCTAACCCGGAAAAGGCGCGTGCCTACGGCGCCGCCGTGCCATTGATGGGACAGATGGCGCTGGAAATGATCCGCAATGAAGGCTGAGCTTGACATTGCCTTGCGGGCGAGCGGGAAAAAATCGCGCAGAAGTGAAACCACACACCCCTCCTTTGCGTATACACTTTCGGGACGAACACAGGAGGGAGACATGATCCGTCGCAGATACACCTTGTTCAACGCAGTGATTGCACTTGTTATCACCGTATTGCTTGCCTGCGCATTTGCCGGCAAGACCCGTGCACAGGAAGCACCATCGCCAGCCGATGCTTCAGCAATACAGACTGTGATCGAGGCGCAGATAAACGCCTTTCGCAAGGGCGATGATGCCGCCGCCTATTCGCATGCAGCTCCAAACATCAAGCAGATATTTCCCACGATCGACCAGTTCATTTCCATGGTGAAGACCGGCTACATGCCGCTCTACAATCCGGAAAGTTTCGTGTTCGGACGCAATGCCGTCATTGGCAGCCAGATCCATCAGGAAGTCATCGTTACCGATGAAAAGGGCAAACAGTGGCAGGCGGTCTATACTTTGCGCCAGCAGGAAGACGGATCGTGGAAGATCACTTCCGTCAAGATGAACCCGTATGCGGGCGCTTCGACCTGAAGCCGTCAATGTCCATGGTAATGCATCGGCCACGCAGATAGAATCCGGTCAAACAGGATTCGTCACCCGCCAGACCGCCCGGGTGCCAAGCCGCGAACCGGACGAGTAAGATGCGCAGAGTTGTTCATGTTGTATTGTCACCAATCATTGCCATCATGCTTTCGGCAATGCTTTCGACGCTGGTTTTCGCAGATCCGGTTTCGCGCGACGTCCTCGATGAATTGCGCACCAAGCTCTCACTCACCGAGCAGGCTGTCGAAGAAGGCCGCAATGACGACAACCAGCTGGTCCGCCTGAGACTTGATCTTGACACGATTTCCAAAGGCCTGATTGCCTATGGGGTTTCCTTTCGGCCACGGCTGAACCAGATCAATGACCGGCTGGCGGCGCTTGGTAATCCACCCAAGGAAGGTGAACCGGCCGAGCCGGAAATTGCCATCCAGGAACGAAGCGCGCTGCTGGGTGAAAAGGCGGAAATAAACTCCGTGCTTGGCGAGGCAGAAAACCTCTCCATCAGGGTCAGCAATACCATTGATGCAATCGGCGAATACCGGCGCGAGCTGTTCACCAACACATTGTTGCGCCGGACCGACGCTGCCGGCGCTTTCGGCCTCGATACCCTGAATGCCTTCAGGAAGGAACTGTATTCTGCATATAAAACAGTTATTTCCCGTGTCCAATTCATGTGGAACTTCAGGTTGGAATCCCTGCTCATCGCCTCCGGCTTGTCCGCACTTCTGGGCCTTGGCTGCTATTTCCTGATCCGCCGCATCTTCGCTCCGGCTTTTTCCCACACCCGCCATGTTGGCGATCTGTCCTATATTTCCAGGCTTTCGCTTGCCTTTTGGTCGACCGTCATCCCCTCGCTCGGCGTTGCGGCAAGCCTCGCCGTTGTATTCTCACTTTTCTCCTATTTCGGCGTCTTCGTCGGAGACAGTCTCGACATAGCCGAAGCATTGCTGATCTCCATCGTTGCGATCTTTTTCATTCAGCGACTTGCCAATGCACTGTTTGCACCTGCCCATCCCGAACGCAGGCTCGTCCCGGTAACCAATGGTGCGGCCCGCGCGCTGGTCATTCTCACCGTCGCCATGGCGGTGGTTCACATCCTTGATTTCTTTTTGGGCCGTCTCAACGAAATCCTGTCTTCACCACTGTCGCTGACCGTTGCAAAAAGCATGATTTCCTCGCTCACCGTCAGCCTGCTGATGATGCTGATTGTCGTAGTGAAGCCGTTCCGTGACCCGGAGACGGGCCAATCGACTGACTGGCCGGTGTGGATCCGGTTCCCCATCATCCTGCTCGCCGGGTTTGTGATTGGCGCTGCAGTCAGCGGATATATCGGCCTTGCGCGCTTCTCCGCTGCCCAGATCGTCGTCACCAGTGCAATTCTCGCCACCATGTATATCGGCGTACAAAGCGGCCAGGTTCTGGCCTCCGAAGGCGGATTGCCCTCTTCTTCCGTCGGTTCCAGATTGCGCAAGCGGTTCTCGATCAGTGACACCACGCTCGACCAGATGGGTCTGGCGCTCAGCTTCGCGGTCTACGGCATCGTTGCGCTGATTGGCGTGCCGCTGATCGCCCTGCAATGGGGCTTCAACTGGATCGACATTTCCAGCTGGCTTTACCGCATTCTCACCGATATCCGCATCGGTTCGATCTCGATTTCACTGCTCGGTATCCTGTTCGGCATCGGCGTCTTCATCCTTGGCTTTCTGCTGACGCGACGTTTCCAGCGCTGGCTCGACGGTTCAGTGATGGCCAGGAGCAGGGTCGATCTTGGAGTCCGGAACTCGATCAAGACCGTGGTCGGCTATGCAGGGGTGGCGTTGGCGGCATTGATGGCGCTTTCGGCGGCCGGTTTCGATTTGTCCAATCTGGCAATCGTCGCCGGTGCCCTTTCATTGGGCATCGGTTTCGGCCTGCAGAACATTGTCAACAATTTCGTCTCCGGCTTGATCCTGCTGGTTGAGCGCCCATTCAAGGTCGGCGACTGGATCGTAGCCGGCAATACCGCGGGCTTCGTCCGCAAGATCAGCGTTCGCGCCACCGAAATCGAGACCTTCCAGCGCCAGACAGTCATCCTGCCCAACTCCGAGCTGATCAACCAGGCTGTTGGAAACTGGACCCATCGCAACCATCTTGGCCGCGTCGATATCCCTGTTGGGGTCGCTTATGGCACCAAGCCACGCATCGTTCATGATTTGCTGATGGAGATTGCAGAGGCGGATACGGCAATCGTGCGCAATCCTGCACCCAATGTTGTTTTCCTCGGCTTCGGCGCGTCATCGCTCGATTTTGAATTGCGCGTTCACATTTCCGAGGTGCTCGATTCACTCGTCGTGGCTACACGGCTTAGAATGGCAATCGTCGAAGCCTTCGAGGAACGGGGTATCGAAATCCCGTTCCCGCAACAGGATGTGCATCTCAAGATCAAGGATATGGAGACATTGTCCCAAGCGATTTCAGCCGCTAATAGAATGCCGAAACGGCAATCAAACCGCCCGGCAAGCGGCCGTAACAAGCCTGCTGGAGGCTGAAACATCCATTCAGGGTATGTTCAGCAATGCCGGTATAGGGTTGGCCGGAAGCTGGGGCAAAGGCCCCCAAACAGGGACGGTGGCAACACCGGAAAAACCATGAGAATTCTGATTGCAGCGATTGTATTTGCCGGATTGGCTACCACAGCCGGTGCTGCGACCATCACAAACATGGACGCTCAGTCCTATACGTTGAAAATCACCGAAGGTGGCGATCAGAGCGAAGTCGGAATTTCTTCCGGCCAGAGTGTTACCGCCTGCAATTCGGGCTGCTTCATCACCATGCCGAATGGTGACCGCGAAACACTGACCGGCAACGAGAACGTTGAAATTTCCGGTGGCAAGGCCGTCATCAAGTAACGCCGATTACCGCTGCAGCCCTGTCACAGGGCTGCGATATCGCCCTTCGCCCACATTTCCCGCGTTTCCGCCCGGAAATCCGCAAATCTCCCCGCCTCGATCGAATCGCGCATTCCCTGCATGAGTTGCTGGTAGTAATGCAGATTGTTCCAGGTCAGCAGCATTCCGCCCAGTGCCTCATCGCAGCGCACCAGATGGTGCAGGTAAGCCCGCGAATAATCGCGCGTCGCCGGGCAGGTGCTGGATTCATCAAGGGGGCGCGGATCATCCTTGTGCCGCGCATTGCGAAGATTGATCTTGCCAAAGCGCGAAAAGGCAAGACCATGGCGCCCTGCCCGTGTCGGCATCACGCAGTCGAACATGTCGACCCCGCGCGCAACACTTTCCAGAAGATCTTCCGGGGTGCCGACGCCCATCAAATAGCGCGGCTTGTTGAACGGCAGTTCCGGACACGTGAACTCAAGCGTACGCAACATTACCTCTTGCGGTTCACCCACGGCGAGCCCGCCAATGGAATAACCCTTCAGACCCATGGCTGAAAGCGCCTGAGCTGAACGCACCCGCAACACCTCGTCGTCCCCGCCCTGCACGATGCCGAACATCGCCCTTCCGGGCTGGTTGCCGAACGCTTTGGCTGAGCGCTCCGCCCAGCGCAGCGAAAGTTCCATCGCGCGTTCAATTTCGCTGCGCTCAGCAGGAAGCGCAATGCACTCGTCGAGCTGCATCTGGATGTCGCTGTCGAGCAGACCCTGAATCTCGATCGAACGCTCCGGCGTCAGCATGTGTTTTTCGCCATCCACATGCGACTTGAACGAGACGCCCTCCTCGGTAAGCTTGCGCAAGGCGGCAAGCGACATCACCTGGAATCCGCCGGAATCCGTCAGGATTGGCCCCGGCCAGCGGGCAAACTCATGCAATCCGCCAAGCCGGGCAACCCGCTCGGCTCCGGGCCGCAACATCAGGTGATAGGTATTGCCGAGGATGATGTCGGCACCCAGTTCCCGCACCTGGTCCATGTACATTGCCTTCACCGTGCCTGCAGTACCAACGGGCATGAAGGCGGGCGTGCGTATCTTGCCGCGCGGGGTGGATATTTCGCCGCGCCGTGCCATTCCGTCGGTTGCGAGCAGACTGAAGGAAAACTCTGATGTCATGGCGCGGGATATAACAGGCTGGAATCGCCATAGGAATAGAAGCGATAACGATTTTCAATGGCGTGCTCATAGGCCTTGCGCATGGTGGCCACGCCGCTGAATGCGCCGACCAGCATGAACAATGTGGAGCGCGGCAGGTGGAAATTCGTCATCAGCACATCAACCGAACGGAACCTGTATCCCGGCGTAATGAAAATTTCCGTCCCGCCGTCAAAAGGATGGATGATGCCGTCCTCCCCGGCTGCACTTTCCAGCAGGCGCAGTGAAGTCGTGCCAACACTCACGATGCGTCCGCCCGCTGCCCGGACGCGGTTGAGCGCGACCGCCGTTTGCGCACTGACGACGCCGCGCTCCTCATGCATCTTGTGGTCTTTGGTGTCATCAGCCTTGACCGGCAGAAATGTGCCCGCCCCCACATGCAGTGTCACGAAATGCCGTGAGATTCCCCGTGCATCGAGTTTCGCCATCAGTTCCGGCGTGAAATGCAGCCCGGCAGTCGGCGCTGCAACAGCCCCTTCCTCCTGCGCATAAATGGTCTGATAGTCGGACCGGTCCTGCTCGTCTTCGCCGCGCTTGAGCGCAATATAGGGCGGCAAAGGCACATGGCCGACCGAATGCAGCGCCTCGTCAAGCGCCGGTCCCGAAAGGTCAAAGGCAATCGTCACCTCGCCCGTTTCGCCCTTGGCTTCAACCGTGCCGTCGAGCGTTCCAACCAGGCAGGATGTATTGGCGTGCCCGAACCGCAGCCGGTCACCAATGGCAAGTTTTTTCGCCCCGCGTGCAAATGCCTTCCAGCGACTGCCATCGAGCCGCATATGCAGTGTCAGGCCGATGCCTGCGGTTAAGCCGTCCCTGTTCCGGACACCCTCAAGCTGTGCCGGAATGACCTTCGTATCGTTGAAGACCAGCGCATCGCCCGGCTGCAACAGCTCTGGCAGATCAAACACATTGCGGTCTGCCAGCGTTTCACCGGGCTTGACGACCAGCATGCGCGCCGCATCGCGCGGCTTTGCCGGGCGCAGGGCAATGCGGTCATCAGGCAGTTCGAAATCAAAATCGTCAACGCGCATGGTCTGGTTTCATTCCAGCAAAAAGGGCGGCGCACAAGCACCGCCCATCCGTTTTCTGACCGTGAATACTCACAGATCAGCGGCAACCCGCATGGAAATGATCGAATCGGGATCACGCACCGGCTCGCCGCGCTTGATCTTGTCGACATTCTCCATGCCGTCGATGACCTGGCCCCAGACCGTATATTGGCGGTTGAGGAAGCTGGCGTCACCAAAGCAGATGAAGAACTGGCTGTCGCCAGAGTCAGGGTTCTGCGCCCGTGCCATCGAACAGGTGCCACGACCGTGATTGGCCTCATTGAACTCGGCTTTCAACTTCTTGCCAGAGCCACCCATGCCGGTGCCTGTCGGGTCGCCGGTCTGGGCCATGAAGCCGTCGATCACGCGGTGAAAGACGATGCCGTCATAGAAGGACTGGCGTGCCAGCTCCTTGATGCGGGCTACATGGTTCGGTGCCAGCTCAGGCTTGCACTCGATCACCACTTTGCCCTTGGTCGTTTCAAGAACAAGCGTGTTTTCAGGATCCTTGTATTCTGCCACCGTATTTCCTTTCAGTAGTGAACGCGGCCTCAGCCAGCGTCTGATTCCATGACCATTTTGATGATCTTGTCGGGATTGGCAACCGAGCCATTGTCAGCCTTGCTGCCTTTCTTGATCTTGTCGACGACATCCATGCCGTCTGTAACCTTGCCAAATACCGTATACTGCCCGTTGAGGAAGTCGCCATCGGCAAACATGATGAAGAATTGCGAATTGGCGCTGTTCGGGTTTTGCGAACGCGCCATGCCGACAACGCCGCGCTTGAACGGCTCGGAACTGAATTCCGCCGGAATGTCCGGCAGTTTCGATCCACCCATGCCCGTACCTGTCGGATCACCCGTCTGCGCCATGAAGCCGTCAATGACCCGGTGGAACACGATGCCGTTGTAAAACCCTTCTTTCACCAGTGCCTTGATCTGCGCAACATGCTTGGGCGCAAGCTCTGGCAGCAATTCGATGGTGATGCGACCATCCTTGGTGTCGAGAAACACCGTGTTTTCTCCGGCCCGGGCCTGGTTGCCAAAGAGGAATGACGTCGACAGCACAACAGCTGCAACGAGCATGGCAAAGCGCTTCATGGAACTCTCCGTTTTTGGGAAATCGATAGTGCGTTCAGGGTTTCAGCTTTTTCTTCAGTGCCCTGAGCACCGGTTTGGGAACAAAGGGCGAAACGTCACCGCCCATCTTCGCCACTTGCCGTACCAATGTGGCGGTAATGGCGCGAACTTGCGGTGAAGCTGGAAAAAACACGGTCTTGATATCGGGCGCCATTGCGCCGTTCATGCCGGCCATCTGCATTTCATAATCAAGGTCTGTGCCGTCACGCAGTCCTCGAACCAGCATCGCTGCCTCGGCCTTGCGAGCCGCTTCGATGACGAGGCCGGCAAAGCTCTCGACACGGATACGCTCACCCGCTCCCTTCTCGGCAGCCTCGACAACATCACGGATGAGTTGCGCACGCTCGTCAAAGGAGAACATCGGCTCCTTGCCGGGATGAATGCCGATCCCGACCACCACTTCATCACAAACGGCAAGCGCCTGGCGCAGCACGTCAAGATGGCCGTTGGTCAGCGGATCAAAGGAACCGGCATAGTAGCAGATACGTTTCGTCATGCCGCACTCATGTCACGGCAAAACGCGGCCCGCAAGGGCTTTGCGAGCCGTTCTGTCACTCACCAAGCACTCAGAATGCACAGCCGGGACGGATGCCAACCATCTTGAAAACGGCAGCGGCAGGACAAAAGCCGGTAAAGGCTGACTGGATCAGGTTTGCGCCAATGAACAGCGTGAACCACATGAAATGCGGCGAAACCCAAAGGGTCAGCGCCACGGAAACAAAAATCATCAAACCGGCAAAAGCCAGAACGGCACGATCAAGAGACATGGGAACCTCCATACATTAGTTTTTTCTAATGTAATAAAGCCCAGTACCCCGCGCAATACCCTTGCTACGAAAAATGCCGCCGAGCGGAATTGTCCCATGTGTGCAATTTGGCACAGCCGAAGCTGAACGCAGGATTAATATGTCATTCAAGCCGGGTTGCAGGAGAATTGATAAAATTCGCGCAAAGGCATGAACGGCAAGGAAACACCTTGCCGCAACAATGGTATAATTCGCAGGGAGAATATCATGGCAATTCTGATTATCGCTTTGGTGATGACGACCGCGATGATGGCGGCGGCGATCCACCTTCAGAACATCGAACACAAGGCGGAGCTGTTTCGCCAGATGCGCGCTGCCAGTCGCGGAAAATTCGCTGACGAGCGCTGAACCCATTCGAGACACCGGCCTGCAGCGGACCTGAACCAGCCGCCTGCACCCGACCTCCAGTCTCGAAAAACTGGCGCGGAGCAATCCGCGCCGTTTTTTATGCCTGGGTCAGATATTTGTTCAGTACCAGTTCGTAATGAGTGACCTTCTCGCGTAGCCATTTTGAAATTTTCCCGAACTCATCGGCATTCCCGTAATCACAGCGCAGAACCTGATTCAGATACTGCCCAGTATATTTACCCTCAAATTTGTGCGCAGTTCGCTTTCAAGTTCAGGCTGAATGGGCCCCAGAAGGTCATCAACAAGTGTTTTGTCTTCGCTGGAAATTCCACGCACAAAAATCCCTAAACTGTCCTTGGCGAGATAATAAGCAACAACCAGATTACTACCTAAAATTCGTCTCTTCATAAAAGAGACGCCACCTCCATTTCCGTCTTTTCAAAATTCTTGATTTTCAGTCAAAAAAGCTGTCCAGAAAGAAGCGCGTTTCTTGCCGATTTCGCCCATGTTGCGGGCGCTGCGTGAACTCGCCTGTGTGGTCCGTTCCCAGTTATTCGGTTTTTCCAAGACAGTGAACAGTGGCGCAACTGGTGAATTGGCAATTTTCACAACAGATATTCGAACCGCAAAAAACGAAAATTCGGGGCGTGTGTTTTCGTTCAACCACTTGATTGCCGCCAAATGCGACTCACGAAAAGACTTGGCCACCCAAACGACAGATTTTGCTTCAAGACCGGCAAGATACGTGAGGATTTGCCCCAAATGGGTATGATCCGAACCTTCCAACTGGTTTTCAATCAGGGTGCCCGTTCCATCCGCCTTGTTGCGCGCATGAATATCGGCGGAAAATGCATCATCAAGCGTGGGCAGCGACGCTTCAATTTCCACGACTTCCATATCGACGCCGATTGCTTCACCCAACTCACCGATGTTTTGCGCAAGCCAGGGGGTGAAATGATAATCTTCCCGAGCCCACGCTTGGCGAAGATCAACAGGCTCCAATCTGCCGAATTTCGTTTCGGAATTATTCCGAGACATTGCCTACACCCGCCGCAGTGTTGCGAGCCAGATGCCGCCGCCAATCAGCATCATTCCGGATAACCGCTCGACGAGCCGCACTCTGCCTTGTGTCAGCATTGCGCCTGCACGCCCGGCAATGAACGCATAAATGCTGTCGAATATCGTGCCAACGACCATGAACACGAAACCGAGGATCAGCGTCTGGGAAAACGCGCTTCCAGCCATGGCAGTATCGGGACTGATGAATTGCGGGATGAAGGCACCGAAAAACAGCAGCGCCTTCGGGTTCGACCAGATCACCAGAAAACCCTGCCAGAAATAGCCGATCTTCGGCCTTCTCGACTTTGACACGTCGCCAATGTCGCCATCGGAGGTCATCAGCTTGTAGCCGAGCCAGACCAGATAGGCGGCACCGGCGAGTTTCAGCCAGTCAAAGGCATGCGCCATGACCGAAATGACGGTTTCAAGCCCGAAGGCCACGACCAGGATCATGATTGCAAGTCCGGCTTCCGTTCCGGCGACATTCATCAGCCCGGCCCTGGCGCCGTCGCGAAGCGAATTGGCAATGATCAGCGTGACGGTAGGTCCCGGCACGATGACAATGACGAAGGACGCAAGCGCCACGGCGAAAAGGACAGTGAGGGACATTGATCAACTCCCGAAATGAGATCCTGCTTGAAAAAGTGCGAAGCATTGGGCTAGCCAGTGTCCGGGTTCTTGCAGGAAAATCAAATGTCTATTCTTCGCCACTGCCATCAGGCTTGGCGTCACCACCTGTTCCGGCTTCCGCCTCCTCTTCCTCCGGCTCGGAAATATGCTCGACCGAAACGACCTTCTCGCCCTCGGCCGTGCGGAACACCGTGACCCCTTGCGTCGAGCGCCCGGCAATGCGGATGTCTCGCACCGGGCAGCGGATCAGCTGGCCACCATTGGTAACCATCATGATCTGGTCGGTTTCCTCGACCGGGAAGGCAGACACAATCAGCCCGTTGCGCTTGTTCACCGCCATTGCCGTGATGCCTTTGCCGCCGCGGCCCGACACACGATATTCATGGCTGGAGGAGCGCTTGCCATAACCATTTTCGGAGATGGCGAGGATCATCTGTTCGCCGGCCTGCAATTCGATGAAGCGTTCATCGGAAAGCACGGTTTCCTCGCCATCGCCCTCCTCTGCCAGGTCGGCGACCGGATCGAGATCGGCCCCCTCCTCCAGCGACAGCATCGCCCTTCGCCGCTTGAGATAGGCGGTCCGCTCCCATGGCTCCGCCGAAGACGGATTGAGGATCGTCATCGATATGACCGTGTCGCCATCGGAAAGGTTGATACCGCGCACTCCCACGGAATTGCGCCCGGCAAAGACACGCACATCATCGACCGGGAAGCGGATGGACTGGCCCCGTGCCGAAGTCAGCAAAACGGTTGCGTCTTCCGTACAGGTTTCAACCCCGACAATACCGTCCTCACCTTCCAGCTTCATGGCAATCTTGCCGTTACGGTTGACCTGGATGAAGTCCGACAGCTTGTTGCGCCGTACCGTGCCTTGCGTGGTGGCGAACATCACATCGAGATTGTCCCAGCTTTCCTCGTCTTCCGGCAGCGGCATGATCGTTGTGATCCGCTCATCCTTTTCCAACGGCAGGATGTTGATCAGCGCCTTGCCGCGCGCCTGCGGTGCCGCCAGCGGCAGCCGCCAGACCTTGAGCTTGTAGACAATGCCGCGTGAAGAGAAGAACAGGATCGGCGTGTGCGTATTGGCAACGAACAGGCGCGTGACGAAATCCTCGTCGCGGGTGGACATGCCGGAACGCCCTTTGCCGCCGCGCTTTTGCGCGCGATATGTATCAAGCGGCACCCGCTTGATATAGCCGCCATGGCTGACCGTGATCACCATGTCCTCACGCGCGATGAGATCTTCATCCTCCATTTCGAAACCGCCGTCGACGATCTCTGTCCGCCGTGGCGTGGCGAACTCGTCACGCACGGCAACAAGCTCATCCTTGATGATCGTCATCACCCGGAGCCTCGACGCCAGGATGTCGAGGTAATCCCGGATTTCCGCCCCCAGCTTGTGCAACTCATCCGAAATTTCGTCGCGGCCAAGTGCCGTCAGCCGCTGCAGGCGCAGATCAAGGATCGCCCTGGCCTGCTCCTCGGAAAGGTAATAGGTGTTGTCGTCATTGAGACGGTGCTTCGGATCGTCAATCAGTTCGACCAGCGGCGCAATGTCTTTCGCTTCCCAGCGCCGCGCCATCAACTGCTCGCGCGCAGTTGCCGGATCCGGCGCATGCCGGATCAGCTTGATTACTTCATCAATATTGGCAACCGCAATCGCCAGGCCGACCAAGACATGCGCACGGATACGGGCCTTGTTGAGCAGGAACTTCGTCCGCCTTGTTACCACTTCCTCGCGGAAACTGATGAAGGCACGCAACAGGTCTTGCAGGTTCAGTTGTTCGGGCTTGCCGCCGTTGAGCGCCACCATGTTGCAGCCGAATGAGGTCTGCAGCGGGGTGAATCGGTACAGCTGGTTCAGCACCACATCGGCGACGGCATCGCGCTTGATCTCGATGACTACCCGGTAGCCGTCGCGGTCGGATTCGTCGCGAATGTCGGCAATGCCCTCGATCCGCTTTTCTCGGACCAGCTCGGCAATTTTCTCGATCATCGAGGCCTTGTTGACCTGGTATGGGACCTCGCTGACGATGATCGCCTCGCGGTCACGAACCTGCTCGAAATGCACCTTGCCTCGCATCAGAACCGATCCGCGCCCGGTTTCATAGGCAGAGCGGATGCCGGAGCGGCCAAGGATAATGCCACCAGTCGGGAAATCGGGACCGGGAATGATCCCCATCAGCTCCGACAGTGGCAATGACGGATTGTCGATCATGGCAATCGTGCCGTCGATCACCTCGCCCAGATTGTGCGGCGGTATGTTGGTCGCCATGCCAACCGCAATACCACCAGCGCCATTGACCAGAAGGTTCGGAAACCGCGCAGGCAGAACCGTCGGCTCGCGCTCGGAATTGTCGTAGTTGTCCTGGAAATTGACCGTATCCTTGTCAATGTCTGACAGCAGTTCATGCGCCGGCTTGGCAAGGCGTGACTCGGTATAACGCATCGCAGCCGGCGGATCGCCGTCGATCGAGCCGAAATTGCCCTGCCCGTCGATCAGCGGCACCCTCAGCGAGAAATCCTGCGCCATGCGCACCAGTGCATCATAAACAGCAATGTCACCATGCGGGTGATATTTACCGATGACGTCACCGACGATACGCGCTGACTTGCGATAGGGTTTGTTCCAGTCGAAACCGTTTTCATGCATTGAATAAAGAATGCGACGATGCACCGGTTTGAGCCCGTCCCTGGCATCGGGCAGTGCGCGGCTCACGATTACGCTCATCGCATAATCGAGATAGGACCGGCTCATTTCCTCGATGATGGAAATGGGTTGCGTATTGCTTGGCAGTCCGGGCTTTCCGCCGCCGGGCTGACCTGGATTTTGGGTCTGGTCGGACAAGAATCAGTTCTTTCGAAACATTTCGGAAATCTGGATCGACCTTATCCGATTCTGACCAACCAGCCAAATTTGCACTGCACAAATCGTGATGAATTCACGTTTATTTTCAAACAGTTGAAATGCAAACAAAGAGACATGTGGGAAAGTCGGTCGAGAAACCACCTCAATCCGCAATCCTGCCGAGAATCGCCGTCGCATCGTCGCTGCGCTTGAACCGCGCGAACCGCCTTCCGTCGGGGTCAATGACCTCTTCCATTTCCCGCAATTCCCGGACAAGTGCGGCAAGTCCCCGCTCCTGCGCTGCCTGTAGCAATCCTTTTTCGCTGTGGCAGCCATAGGCTTCGCACAGCGCCGAGAACCCGTCGCTCATCAGCAGGAACATGTCACCGGGCTGAACCGCAGCCTCAATCACCTTCACATGACCAGCGGCTTCTTCCACCAGTCCCAGCGTCCACACCCCGCTCTGGGCAGTGTTTGAAAGGCTTCGCGCCTTGCGAAGTTTTGCAAGCGCCTCACCCGAATGCACGATGCTGCCTTCCACTCCGAAGCCACCAGCAGCATCAAGCATTCGCCGGGCGGCAGCCGTCTCGCCAAGGCGGGCGACCGCAAGGCCACTATGCCGAATGATCTCACCCTTCCCGGCGAGGTCAAGATAGGCAACACAATCCCCCAACCCACCGATTTCCAACCTGGTATCCCTGATCCGCACCATCTCGAAACAGCAAGTGGGCCAGGCAAACCGGGGAAGCGCGGCAACGTCCGCGCAAGCTCCCACTGCATCCCTTGCTGCAATATTGATCACCTGGACCATCTCGCTGAAATCACCTTCAAGCCCGCCCAGCATGCGAGCCGCAAATCGCGCCAGCCAAGCCGCATCGCTGTCTTCGCCGGTAAAAATCAGCGTGTCTGCAAGGCCGGTCGCGCCGTCCAGCACCGCAGCCATCCGGTCCGTGAATACCAGCGCATCGTCATTGGGCTTGTTCTTGTGGCCCGGATCGCTAATGTGATCGAGGATTTCCAGTTTCACGCTTGGCAACCGTCCTTGTTTCGTTATCGCTACAAGATCATTCTTGATCTGTCAGGAGTAAATGCAATTGCCAAGTTATGATGCGCTGCTCAACGCCTTTGTGACATTGCTGGTTACGCTCGACCCTCCCGGTCTTGCACCGATCTTCCTCGCCCTGACAGCAGGCATGACCCGCCAGCAACGCATTTCCACTGCGACACGGGCGTCGCTCATTGGCATTTTCGTTCTTCTGGCCTTCCTGCTTGCAGGCGTTTCCGTCCTGTCGACACTCGGCATCACCATTCACGCATTTCGCGTCGCTGGCGGCCTGCTGTTGTTTTACATCGCCTTCGAGATGATATTTGAAAAACGCCAGGAACGGCACGAGAAAACAACGGAACGCGCCATCACAAGGGATCACATCGCCAATATCGCAGCATTTCCCCTGGCCGTGCCACTGATTGCAGGCCCTGGAGCAATTTCCGCGACGATCCTGCTCTCCACGCAGATGGGACAGGACTGGTTTGGAAAACTGGTTCTTGCAGGCATTCTTTGCGCGGTAATGCTGTTGGTAATGGGTGCTTTTCTTCTCGCAGACCGCATTGACCGATATCTTGGAGCTACCGGAAGAACGATCCTGACCCGGTTGCTCGGCCTGCTGCTGGCGGCACTTTCGGTTCAGTTTGTCGCTGACGGAATGAAGGCATTGTTCCTCGCTCCGTGAAATGACAGACGCACCGGTCAGTGCTATTACCATGGTCTGACTTGTCTGCGTCATGCAAATGCGGTAGCTGTTTCGCACTTGCACTGCATCTGTTGCGTTGCAACATCCGACCACTCCCAGGCCGGACGCCGAGATGCAGGTTTTCAAGAAACTAGATGCGGCTCTGTGCCTGTTCGGGCACTCCTGAGGCCAATGAAAGAAGGGATACGGGACATGACGGACAAGACAGCCAAATTGACCATTGGAAATGACAGCTGGGATTTCCCCGTCCGTTCAGGCACGATTGGCCCCGACATCGTCGATATTTCATCGCTGTATGGTCGGACGGACCATTTCACCTTCGATCCGGGCTTCACCTCGACAGCAGCCTGTGAATCCGACATCACATTCATCGACGGTGACAAGGGCATTCTGCTTCACCGTGGCTACCCTATCGAGCAATTGGCCGAACATGGCGACTTCCTCGAAACCTGCTATCTCCTGCTTTACGGCGAGTTGCCGAACCAGGCGGAAAGCGATGATTTCCATCACCGTGTGACCCGTCACACAATGGTGCATGAGCAGATGCAGTTCCTGTTTCGCGGGTTCCGCCGTGACGCACACCCGATGGCCGTCATGTGCGGCGTTGTCGGAGCGCTCTCAGCCTTTTATCACGACTCGACCGACATTTCCGATCCGCATCAGCGCATGGTCGCCAGCCTGCGCATGATCGCCAAGATGCCGACCATTGCGGCCATGGCCTACAAATATTCGATTGGCCAGCCATTCGTTTATCCACGTAATGACCTCGATTATGCATCGAACTTCCTGCACATGTGCTTTGCAGTGCCGTGCGAGGCCTATGAGGTCAATCCTGTCCTTGCCCGGGCGATGGACCGCATCTTCATCCTGCATGCAGACCACGAACAGAATGCATCCACGTCTACCGTCCGGCTGGCTGGCTCATCGGGTGCCAACCCGTTTGCTTGTATTGCAGCTGGCATTGCCTGCCTTTGGGGTCCGGCGCATGGCGGCGCCAACGAGGCAGCCCTCAACATGCTCGCTGAAATCGGTACGGTTGACCGCATTCCCGAATATATCGCCCGCGCAAAGGACAAGAACGACCCGTTCCGTCTCATGGGTTTCGGTCACCGGGTCTACAAGAACTACGATCCGCGCGCGCGCATCATGCAGAAGACCACACATGAGGTACTTGGAGCGCTGCAGATCAAGGATGATCCGATGCTGGAAGTGGCGATGGAACTGGAAAAGATCGCGCTCAACGATCCCTATTTCATCGAGAAGAAGCTTTATCCCAATATCGACTTCTATTCCGGCATTACGCTGAAGGCGCTCGGCTTCCCCACTACCATGTTCACCGTGCTGTTCGCACTTGCGCGTACGGTCGGTTGGATTGCCCAGTGGAAGGAAATGATCGAGGATCCAAAACAGCGCATCGGTCGTCCGCGCCAGCTTTATACCGGCCCTGCCCAGCGCGACTATGTCGACATCGACAAGCGCTGATTATATCGCTTGATGCTAGTCAGACCGCCGGTGCAAACCGGCGGTTTTTTTTCAATTCAATTTCCACTGATTTCGACAATTGTCCGGGCGGCAATTTCAGCGGCAGGTTCACTTCGATTGAGAATTTCCGCTACCCGGTCAAACCCTTCCAGTTGCGCCCGACGTTCGGGACCATCCCGCAGCAATGCTTCCAACGCCCGCGCGAGCCAGCCAGGGCGCACCATGTCGCCAACGCGCTCAGGCACCACGGCTTCATCGGCGATGAGATTGGGAAGTGCCGCCGTCCAGCCGTAAATCAGGAAGCGGACCTGGTGCATCAGCCAGTCAAGCCGGTAAATCGAAATCACGGGAACCCTGAACAATGCGAGTTCAAGCAGCACTGTTCCTGATGCCGCAAGCGCGGCATCGGCAGATTTGAAGGCCGCGAGTTTTGCCTCCTCGCCGGCCACGATCTCCGGCCTGACCGGCCAATTGGCAACTTCCTTGCGTATTTCAGTTTCCAGATGCGGCACCGCTGGCAGAACCGCCCTGAATTGCGTGCCGCGCTCTGCAAGTATCTCAAGCGTCTTGCGGAAGTCAGGCAGGAGCAGTCGCAACTCGGTCCGCCGCGATCCGGGCAACAACAGCAACACCTTGTCCTTGGAAACAGTCGCATGCGTGGGAATGTCGACATTCGCGAACCGCCGAACCATCGGATGCCCGATATAGGTTGCCGGTGGCCCACCAAGATCGGCGAGCACCTTCGGCTCGAATGGCAGCAGCGCCAGGACGTGATCAATATAGGCGCGCATTTTCCCGGCACGACCCGGACGCCATGCCCAGACACTCGGGCAGACCACCTTGATGATCCTCGCGTCGGGAACACGGGCACGAACACGCTTGGCAACCCGGTGGGTGAAATCAGGACTGTCGATCAGCACCACGACATCCGGCTTGATGCGCGCAATATCGTCAGCCGTCTCGCGGATCCGCCGCAAGATCAGCGGCAGCCGCGCAATAACCGCCGAAATCCCCATCACCGAAATAGACGAGACATCGAAAAGGCTTTTCAGGCCAAGGCTTTCCATCTGGTGTCCGCCAAGCCCCGAAAACCGGATATCCGGCACCTTTTCCCTCAGGGAAAGCATGATCTGCGAGCCGAGAGCGTCACCAGAATCCTCGCCAAGAACGAAATAGACAGAACGTGGCTTGTCCGGATTTGCCACCCTATCCCACCTTCTTCATGTCATCCGCAGACGCACCATAGATGAAAATGCCGGATTTTGTCGCGAGTTCAAGCGTAGCCGGTTTTTCAAGAATGATCGAATGGCCAGCTTCAATGGCAATCCCGCGCAACCCAGCGCGAACCGCACCCTCAACGGTTTTGGGTCCGATCGCCGGAAGGTCGGCGCGGATGTCCTGCCCCGGCTTCACCGTCTTGACCAGGACGCCATGCTTGCCGTCTTCCGGCATCCTGCCAATCTCGCGCATTCGTGCAATGCGGGCAAGCATCTCGTCGGTACCCTCGACACCTTCGATTGCCACCACCCTGCCTGCTTCGGCGATGGCTCCCTGGCCAATGTCAAACTGGCCGACAGCCTTGCAGACAGAGAAGCCAAGCCGGATGTTTTCCAGTTCCTTTGCGCCCGGCTTGCGACCGGAGATCTTGCCGACACCAGCCAACAGGCTTGGCGCAATCTGGTGCGCACCCACAACCGAAATACCATGCCCTTCAAACAGCTTCATCACGCCGGAAAGAACCGTATTGTCGCCACCGATCATGAAGGCCACTATCTTCGGCAGTGCCTTCACAGCACCCCAGTCGAGCTTCATTTTCAGCATTTCCGGTCGTTTGTGAATGCCGCCAGCCAGCACGACTTCGCTGATGCCAAGTTGTTTCAGCCGGTCGATCAGATGTCCGAATTGCCCCCAGGACAGGATTTCGACAGGCATTCCGGAAATCACCTGCTCTGCCTCCCCTTCGATCCCGAAAAGGTAGGGAGTGCGCCCCGCATCCAGCGCACCCTTGACAATTTCAGCCGGCAGGCCGCCATAACCGCAGATCAGCGCCAGGTCATGCCTGATCGCCATTTCCGGATTGTGCACCGGCTCCCGCATGCCGTCAGCCTTCGCGACCATTCCGTGGAGTGCAGAACGCCCGGTCGCCGCCTTTGATGATGAAGTCCCGAATGGAGGCAACCACGGGATCCGTGGAAAGTTCCTGCGACAGGCTTTCTGCACTCTCTTTCAATGGCTTGTCACCAGAAAACATCTCCTTGAATGCGCGCCGGGTTGCATGAATGCTTTCGCGTGAAATGCCTGCCCGCTTCATGCCGACAAGATTCAACCCGCCCAGATAGGCGCGGTTGCCAAGTGCCATGCCGAACGGGATCACGTCGTTTTCCACGCCGGCCAGCCCACCGATAAACGCATTATTGCCGATACGGCAGAACTGGTGAATGCCGGCTCCGCCTCCGATAATGACATGGTCCCCGACCTTGCAGTGGCCCGCCAGCATGACATTGTTGGAAAACACGACGCCATTGCCGAGCACGCAGTCATGCCCGACATGGGAACCGGTAAGAAAAGCACAGCGATCCCCAACGATCGTGACACTGGCATCTCCGGCGGTTCCAGGGTTCATCGTCACACTCTCGCGGATCATGCAGTCTGAACCGATACGCAGCGAATTTTCCTCGCCACGATATTTCAGATCCTGCGGTTCGTGACCAAGTGAAGCGAAAGGCCAGACCCTGGTCCTGGCGCCGATGCTGGTATTTCCCGCGATACTGACATGCGATTTGAGTTCAACACCGTCACCCAGCACCACTCTCGGGCCGACATGACAAAACGGGCCAACGCGAACGCCTTCGCCCAATTGTGCCCCATCCTCAACTATCGAAGACGGGTGAATGCTGCTTGTCATCAGGATTGTTCCTCGGGGATAACCATCATGGCGCTGATCACGGCTTCGGCAACCTTGGCGCCTTCGACATATGCAATGCAGTCGAACTTGAAGATGCTCCCGCGCTGCTTCAGTTTTTCGACCTTCAAGTGCAATACGTCACCTGGAACCACCGGCTTGCGGAATTTCGCACCATCAATCGTCATGAAATAGACGAGCTTGCGAACACCGTCAGCATGCTTGTGCGCAACAATCGCACCGCAGGTCTGTGCCATTGCCTCGACGATCAGCACGCCCGGCATGATCGGCTCTCCGGGAAAATGACCATTGAAATGCGGCTCATTGAACGTGACGTTCTTGATGCCCGTCGCAGACGTGTCATCATTGATATCAATGATCTTGTCGATCAGCAGGAATGGATAACGATGCGGCAGGAGCTTGAACAACTCCGTGATTTCGAGCCGCCCAAGCTCTGGTGTATCAGTCATTCGTCTTTCTTCCCCCCTGATTTTGCATCGGCAACCATGTCCTTCAGCATCATGTTCATTTTCACCCAGTCACGGACAGGTTGCGCAGGATAGCCGATGACCTTGGATCCGGGCGCGAGATTCATGTTGACGCCTGAACCGCCACCGATCTGGCTACCATCGCCGACCTTGATGTGCCCCACGACGCCGGTCTGTCCGGCCACAACCACATAATCTCCAAGAGTTGCGCTGCCGGCAACTCCGGCAAGTCCGACTATCACGCAATGTCTGCCGATCACCACGTTATGGCCGATCTGCACCAAATTGTCGATCTTGGTACCCTCGCCAATCACCGTGTCACGATTGGAGCCGCGGTCTATCGTTGAATTGGCACCGATCTCAACGCGATCCTGGATCAGAACCCTGCCAATTTGAGCGATTTTCTGGTGACCGCCCGGCCCCATCGCAAATCCGAAACCGTCCTGACCAATGCGGACACCGGGATGGATAATGACATTGTCGCCGATGAAGGCATGGGTAACAGAGGCATTGATACCCACGGTACAGCCGCGCCCGATCTGGACATTTTCGCCTATCACGGCATTGGCCAGAATCCGGGTTCCACGCCCGATCGCCGCCCCCTTGCCAATAACAGCGCCTGCTTCGACAATCACATTGTCTTCCAGCAGAACACCCTCGCAGATATGGGCTTTCGCCGAAATTCCCGTTTCACCAGTGACAGGTTGCGGTACCGCGGCCGAGGGATAGAGCATTTCCAGCGCAGTGGCATAGGCCTTGTAGGGCTGGTCATTCATCAACACCTGAACATGGCTTGGCACTCGATCGGCATATTTGGAGCTGCAAAAAACCGCCGAAGCCTCGGTCATCTCGGCATGCTTGACATATTTGGGGTTGTCGATGAAGGAGATCGCACCCTTCGGCGCTGCTTCGATAGGCCCCGCTGTCTCAATGACAACATCACCAGAACTGCCTGCGCGCAAAACTGATTTGGTACGCATGGCTATTTCGGACAACCGCCGGGGGTGGACAATAAAGAAACCGGGCTGGCTCATCAAATTCGCCTGACTTTTGTTTTGATCTTCACCGCATCCTAGACAAAAAAACAGGGAGCCATAAGGCTCCCTGCATGATTTTCCCTGATCGTGCGGTCAGAAATTCGTGCTGATCCCGAAGTTGAACTGGCGGGTCTTGTCCCAATTTGCCTTGGCAATCGGAAAGGCATAGTCGAACCGCAACGGACCGAATGGCGAAGCCCAAAGGATCGACGCACCGACTGAGGCGCGCAGCGGGTTGTCATCAACCTGTGCAAGCGATCCGGTTGACGCCAGGATTGCTGCGCGGCTGCGATCATCAACACCCCACAACTGTCCGGCATCAGCGAAAAAGCCTCCGCGAATGCCCATGGATTCAGGCAGAAGCGGCATCGGGAAGGTCACTTCCGCTGTCGCATTCCAGTAATACATGCCGCCAAGCGCGTCTCCGGTCGCAGGATCGCGCGGACCGAAACCGTAGCTCTCGAAGCCACGAATGTCACGGGAACCCTGGTAGAAATTGTCACGCGCGCGGTAACCCGACGAACTGCCAAACGGCGTATTCACACCGGCACGGGCACGCAACATGCCTGCAACGTCTGCTTCCTCAATCAGCCGAA
Source organism: Nitratireductor sp. (assembly GCA_041397525.1). Classification (GTDB taxonomy): domain Bacteria; phylum Pseudomonadota; class Alphaproteobacteria; order Rhizobiales; family Rhizobiaceae; genus BOKV01. Next base: position 27,452 of record JAWKWL010000004.1, on the reverse strand, counting down.
CAAACAACGCAGCCTTTGCCTCGGTACGGATATAGGTCGCATCACCACCGGCTCCAAAGAAGTCCTGTCGCAAGTTGGCAAGCACACCTTCACGCGGGTCGCGCGGGTTGTCGACATCGGAATAATTCAGCGAATATCCAATTCCCGATTTCACCCAATTGGTCGGCGAAACCGGCGGTGCAAGTGCTGCTGAGAGCTCACCTGCAACATCTCCCTGGATTCCGTTGGCGTTACCACTACCTGATCCAGGAGGCGTATCAATACGACTTGCATCAATCCGCAAATCTTCGCTGCTATAGGTGTAGAATACCTGCGATGAAAGCTTCTCGGTCAGCGGGATGCCAAAGCGCACCGCGCCGCTGATCGTATCCACACCGTAAGCCCGGTTCGAAGTGGAGTCGGATGTCGATGACTGCAGGTCAAACCCGGCTGAAATCCGGTACCCCAGGAAATACGGCTCGGTGAAATTCAGCGAGTAATTGCGTTCATCCGTACCGAAGCTGCCGGCAACCTTCAGATACTGACCGCGACCGAGGAAGTTCTTCTCGGAAAACGAGATCTCACCCAATGCACCTGACGCCGTGGAATAACCACCACCGATCGAGAATTCGCCTGTGGCCTTGTCCTCGACGCGAACAACCACAATCACACGATCCGGAGAATCACCCTGGCGTGTTGAAATGTCGACGCGTTCGAAGAAGCCCAGTGCTTCAAGGCGGCGCTTGGTTTTCTGGATCATCACCTGGTTGAGCGCATCACCCTCGGAAATGTCGAATTCACGGCGGATGACATGTTCGCGGGTGCGGTCGTTGCCAACAATATTGATCTGCTGGATATATACGCGCGGCCCCTGGTCAATCAGATAGGTCACGTCAATCGTGTTGGTGTCGAAATTGCGGTTGCCGCGCGGCTGCACCTGCACGAAGGCATATCCGCGCTCGGCAACAGCCTCTGTCAGCGCAATGATAGTGTCTTCAACCTTCTTGGCGCTGTACGGCTTTCCGGCCTTTGTTTCGATCAGTGAATAAAGCGAGTCCGCATCAATTTCGGCAATCGTGTTGTCTATAGAGACATTGCCAAAGGTGTAGAGCGGACCTTCATCGATATTGAAGGTGATGACATACTGGTTCGCCACATCGTCGAAATTGACGTCAGACGACAAAACCTGGAAGTCTGCATAACCGTTGTTGTAATAGAACCGGCGCAGGCGCTCTTCATCGGTGCGCAGCTTGTCCGCGTCATAAATGTCATCATTTTTGAGCCAGCTGAACCAGTTGCTCGGCTTGGTCTCCAACTCGTCACGCAGGCGACGTTCGCTGAACCTCTGATTGCCGACAAACGAGATCGAACGGATCTTGGTCTTGTCACCTTCATTAATCTTGAAGACAACATTCACACGTTTGTTGCTAAGCGGAACCACTTCATAGCTGACCGTTGCATCCTTGCGGCCGACACGGGCATAGGCCTCCATGATGCGATCAACATCCGAAGCAACCTTGTCTTCCGCATAGGTGGAGCGCGACGATGTCTGGACGATCGAAGACAACGCATCGTCCTTCAGGCGCTTGTTGCCCTCGAAGAACACCTGGTTGACGATACCGCTCTCATCAACTTCGACTACGAGCGTATTGCCTGACTGATAGATGGACACGTCCGTGAACAGGCCGGTCCCGAACAGCGCCTTGATGGAATCGTCAATGTCCTGATTGCTGAACGGCTTGCCGGTCCTGATGGTCAGGTAGGAAGCGATAGTCTGTGCATCCATGCGTGAGTTTCCACGAACGTCAATTCGTGAAACAACAGCGGCAACTGCCACATCGGTAGAAGCGACAAGCATGCCTGCGCCGCTGGCTACCGAGGCGCCTGCCAGCATTATTGCCATCGTCGCCGCTCTGAACATTCTGATCACAGGAAACATTCCAACATTCGCCAATTTCTGCCCGGAGGCCCGGATTTCTGCGGGTTCACACCGCCCATTGTCAGAAACAGGATTTGACCACAGGAAACTCCTGTCATCGCCCCATCCGAATTCATACCACGGCATCCGCACCAGTCGTACAGAATCCCGCTTCGTTAACAAACCTTTTACAAGATTTCATGCCCCGCGCAACCATTCCTCGCTCAAGAATTTTATCATTCCGTCAACGTGTTGCACAAAGGTCATCCCATTCAGAAGCAATAGTTAACGGACTGTTGACCCTGCGGCCGAACCCGGCCCGCCATACCCCGTTTGCCCGCAATAAAAGGCAACACAATGGCTGGAAACACTATCCAAAGTTGAAAATCCTGGTCGATATGTCATTCCAGGTTGCCACCACCATCAATGTCAGCAACAGGGCCAGGCCGACCCGAAAACCATATTCCTGTGCATTTTCGCTCAGCGGACGCCCGCGAATGGCTTCGTAGGCATAAAAAACCAGATGACCACCGTCGAGAATTGGAATCGGAAACAGGTTCAGCAAGCCGATACTGACGGAGATCAGCGCAACCCAATTGACCAGCGCACCGATTCCCAACGTTGCTACGTCTCCCGATGTCTTGGCAATCCCGATGGGGCCGCTAAGCTGCTTGACCGAAATCGAGCCGGTTATCATGTCCCAAAGCCCACCAAGCGAGCGGGTAATGATGAACCAGGTTTCATAGACCGCACGTCCAAAAGCCTCAACCGGGCCGTATTTTTCGATCCTGGCATTTGCCGCCTGTCCGTCGTTGGTGATGCCGATAAGGCCAATTTCCTCACGATTGCCGAAACGATCCTTGCGCACTTCAAGACGGGGCGTGACCGCAACTTCGATATCCTTGCCGTCACGTTCGAGCGTGAACACCAGTTCCCGGCCGGGATTGGGCGCAACCAGTCTTGGAATGTCTGTGAAGGAAGCGATCTTCTCGCCATCCACCAGCTTGACGATGTCACCTGCCTGAAAGCCGGCTGCCTCCGCAGCGCTTCCAGGCTGGACTACGGAAACCAACGGGTCGGAAACCACCCTCCCCAGCAGCATCAGGCTGAAGGTGAAGATCACGATCGCCAGTATGAAATTCGCAATCGGGCCCGCCGCCACGATCGCGGCCCTTTGCCAGACCTTCTTGTGTGCAAAACTGACTGCGCGCTCTTCGTCCGACATTGAATTGATGACATCCGTGTCAGGCATTGATGCGCCGTTCATGTCGCCATGAAACTTCACGTACCCGCCGAGCGGAATCATTGCCAGCTTCCATCGCGTTCCATGTTTGTCATTGAAACCGAACAGCTCGGGGCCAAAACCCACGGAAAACGCATCAATTTTTACGCCATTCCACCTCGCGACCAGAAAATGTCCCAGCTCGTGAAAGAACACAACAATGGTCAGAACCACCAGAAAAGCCAGGATCATCGTGATCGGCCCTGCACCTGGAAGCTGTGCAATGGTTTCCATCAAAAACAAACCTCTCTCGTTCGGGACTTACCGGTTCAAGCGGGTGATGCCAGTTTAACCGGCATGTTTCAACCCCGCATTCGATGCATCAAACATCGCCAAAGCTGACAAGACCAGCCAGCATCCCGATCATGGCGACACAAAGGCCGACACGAAGCTGCGGGTCCAGTAATCTTCCGGTGCCCTGGTTTCGTTACCACTGTTCATCTGTGCCAGCACATAGCCAATGACAAGGGCTGCAACGCTGGCGAAAACCAGTCCGTCGATCCGGTCCAGCACACCGCCATGCCCGGGAATGACATGGCCGGAATCCTTGACCTTGAAGCGCCGCTTTATCCACGACTCGAAAAGGTCCCCGATCTGCGAAGTCACACTCAGCGCGAGTGCAGTTGGCAACAGCCACATGCCGATTTCATATCCTGCAAATCGAACGACAAATGCCGCCAGTAACACCGAGCCGACAAGTCCGCCGAAGAACCCCGACCATGTCTTGTTGGGTGAGATGTGAGGGGCAAGTTTCGGTCCGCCAATCAGTCGCCCGCTGAAATAGGCAAGCGTATCTGCTCCCCATACACAGGCAAAGACGAGGCAAATTGCAACAAACCCGATGGCAGTCTCGCCTCGCAATTCCGACAAGGCGAGAAATGGCAGGAATGCATACAGCATGCCTCCAGCGACCCAAAAACTGCGACGGATCAACATCTCCACAACACCGATTGCCACCGCCGATGTCGCGGCCAGCATCAGGCCGTCAAAACCATTCTGCCAGATGACCAGAATAACCGAAAATATCAGCAATGCGGCACCAGCGACCATCAGCTTGCGCGGCGCAGACGCTCCAACCATGCGCTGATATTCAAAATAGATCAGGAAGGAAACAAGTGCCCACAAAGCCTCGAACACAAGGCCGCCCGTCCAGGTGACCCAAAGCACGACGGCAACCAGGACAATGGCTGAAAGCGCCCGCAATGGCAGATCAGAGCCTGCTTTCACCGGCGCCGATGCATTCACGATCCTGTACCCCGAGAGCCGGATACACCATCAACACCACCATATCGCCGTGTTCGGGACTGAAATTCGGTGATCGCCTGTTTCAGGTCCTCGCTGTCGAAATCCGGCCATAGCCGGTCGACAAACACGAACTCCGAATAGGCAAGCTGCCACAACAGGAAATTGGAAATCCGCTTCTCACCACTGGTTCGGATGACGACATCCGGGTCAGGAATTCCCCTTGTGTCGAGCATGCTCTCGAAAAGACCGGCATCAACGTCATCGACGGCAATTTTGCCTTGCACCGCCATGGCGGCAATGCGCCTCGCCGCAGAGACGATTTCATGACGACCGCCGTAGTTGAACGCTATAACAAGTGTCTGGCCGCTATTGTTTGCCGTCAGCCTCTCGGCTTCGATCAGCAGTGGCAGGATGTCTGAGGGCAACCCTTCGCGCTCACCAATGATCCTCACCCGCACATTGTCGCGATGCAGTTCGGCAAGGTCGCGGCGGATGAACAATTTGAGCAGCGAAAACAGCTCGTTCACTTCTGCCTTGGGTCGCGACCAGTTCTCCGTCGAAAACGAATAAAGCGTCAGGTATTCGACACCCAGGTCCCGCGCTGCCCGCGCCACACGGCGAACCGCCTCGACCCCTTGGTGGTGTCCGCGAAAACGGGGAAGACCGCGTTGCAATGCCCAACGGCCATTGCCATCCATGATAATGGCAACGTGCCTTGGTGGAATGCAGTGCAACTCGTTTGTCATCATGCCCCTTCTGGACACCACGAAAACGGCACCTTTGTGCCGCGCAGGTCAAACCTGCATGATTTCAGCTTCCTTCTGGCCAATGATCGCATCCACGCTGGAAATATTGTCATCAGTCAGTTTCTGCACCTTGTCGGACAATGCCCGGGCCTCGTCCTGCCCAAGATCACCATCCTTCTCGGCCTTTTTGAGGCTGTCCATGCCGTCCCTGCGAACGTGACGGATGGCGACCTTCGCCTGTTCGGCATATTGATGTGCAACCTTTACCAATTCCTTGCGGCGCTGTTCATTCAGTTCCGGCAGGGGAATACGAAGATTGGTTCCGTCCGTGATCGGGTTCAGCCCGAGGCTGGATTCGCGAATCGCGCGTTCAACTGCTCCAACCATTCCCTTGTCCCAAACCTGTACCGACACCATGCGTGGCTCTGGAACATTGACCGTTCCAACCTGGTTGATGGGCATCGTCTGGCCATAAGCTTCTACAACAATGGCATCAAGAAGGTTTGCCGACGCGCGGCCGGTGCGCAAGCCTGACAAATCATGTTTGAGCGAGTTGATCGCTCCATCCATGCGCTTCCTGAGATCGTCAAGATTTGTGGCATCTGCTGACATCGCCCTACTCCTGGTTCTTCATTGTGTGGAATCAGCGCCTGGCTCAGTCGCTGACCGTAGTGCAGCGGCCCCGCCCTTGCAATATTTCGCCAAAGCCACCTTCTTCGTGAATCGAGAACACGACGATCGGTATGTGCGCATCGCGTGCCAGACTGACAGCAGCCGCGTCCATGACCGAAAGACCGCGATTGAGAACTTCACTGTGGCTGATCCGCTCATAGCGTTCAGCGCCGGGGTTGTTTCGCGGGTCCGCGGCATAGATGCCATCGACCTGTGTTCCCTTGAACAGCGCATCGCATTTCATTTCGCTGGCTCGAAGAGCCGCTGCCGTATCAGTTGTGAAAAACGGGTTGCCGGTACCGCCGGCAAAGATCACCACCTTGCCTTCATTGAGATGGTCTTCCAACCGCCTTTGGGAAAAGCTTTCCGCAATCTGCGGCATTGTCAAAGCGTTGAGAACTACGGATGGGACATCAATGGCTTCAAGTGCCATGCGCATGGCCAGCGCGTTCATGACCGTTGCCAGCATGCCCATATGGTCTGCCATCACCCGGTCGGCACCCTTTGCTGCCAGCGAAACCCCGCGAAAGATGTTGCCACCGCCAATGACAACACCAACGACCACACCCATGGAAACAGCGCGCTTGATGTCGCGGGCAATTCGCGAGGTTACCTCCGGATCAATGCCAAAACCGGATTCCGCCATCAACGCTTCGCCGGAAACCTTCAGCAGCACGCGCCGATAAACCGGTTCGCCACTTGTCTGTGTTTGCGCAGCGTTTCCTGTCATTACGTCATTCCCGGATTGTCAAAACCATGGCGCTTCAATTTCGAAGCAGGGTTTCGATACATGAAGGGCGCCACGTTGTCACGAAGCGCCCTTGCTGGATTGTCAAATTGTCTGTGGCTTTCGGGTGAAAACCGTCATGGCGAATGCCGGGAAGGTTATTTCTTGCTCATTGCGGCAACTTCCGCAGCAAAATCGCCCTCTTCCTTCTCGATGCCTTCGCCAAGCGCCATGCGCACAAAGCCCTTGAGGCTGATTGGCGCGCCAACTTCCTTCTCGGCATTCTTGAGCGCCTGTTCAACTGTGTTCTCACCATCGATGACAAACACCTGGGAAAGCAGGACGCTTTCCTCGTAGAACTTGCGCATCCGGCCCTCGATCATTTTCTCAATGACCGCTTCCGGCTTGCCCGATTCGCGCGCCTGCTCTGCAAAGATTGCCTTTTCGCGCGCAGCGACCTCGGCCGGAACCTCGTCGCGTGTCGCAGCCAGCGGGTTGGTCGCTGCGACATGCATCGCGACCTGCTTACCGATGGCACCGAGCGCAGCAGCGTCGCCGGTTGATTCAAGCGCAACCAGAACGCCGATCTTGCCAAGGCCATCGGAGACCGAGTTGTGCATGTAGCTGGCTACCACACCATTGGCGACTTCCATCATCGCGGTGCGGCGCAGGTTCATGTTTTCGCCGATTGTTGCAATGGCATCGGTAAGCGTATCGGTGACACTCTTTTCGCCGCCGGAAATCTTGGCGGCAGCAACAGCTTCCGTGGAACCGTCAGTGCCGATTGCCGTGGCGGCTACCCGCTTGACGATATCCTGGAACTGGTCGTTGCGTGCAACGAAGTCTGTTTCGGAATTGACTTCGACGACAGCAGCCTTCTTGCCCAGTGCGGCAATGCCGACCAGGCCTTCAGCCGCAACCCGTCCGGATTTCTTTTCTGCCTTTGAAATGCCCTTGGCACGCAACCAGTCAACGGCGGCTTCAATGTCACCATTGGTTTCGTTGAGCGCGTTCTTGCAGTCCATCATGCCTGCGCCGGTCATCTCGCGCAGTTCCTTGACCATTCCAGCAGTAATCGTCATGTCAGCCTCTTCATCCTTGTTCGGCGGCGTCGCCACCGGCGGTTCGGGACCGTACTTGCCCCGCATCAAGGCAAGGGTGATGGTCGCCAAAAATAACAGATTTGAGAAACGGCGGCTTGTTGTACCGCAGTCTCATGCGAATTCGTCGATGCAAGGGTTCTCCCGCTCACAAAGGGAAGAACCGTCATTCCCGCCTTTAGTGCCAGCGCTCGGCCCCGCATCAGGCAGGGCCGTGGCACTGGTCAGCAATTATGCCTGTGCCGCCAGTTCGCGCGCCTGCGAAATCCAGTCTTCGCGGACAATGCGTCCCTTGAAGTTCAGCACATCATCCACCTTGGCAACTTCTTCCTCGGTGAAAGCGGCAATCTGGGCGAATTTGGTGATGCCGAGCGCGTTCAGTTTTTCTTCCAGAACCGGTCCGACGCCAGAAATCTTTTTCAGATCGTCGGCTGCACCTTCAGGTGTAGCAAACAAGGCAACCGGTGCCGCAGCTTCGACTTCGGCTTCTTCAAGAGCCGGTTCCGCCATGCCTTCGGAGGATGCGCCAAGGTCAACACCGCGCATACCCTGCTGGCGTGCAATACCGTCAATGGCAGCCTTCGCAATCAGTTCGCAATAGAGCGCAACTGCACGTGACGCATCATCATTGCCAGGGATCGGAAAATCAATCATGTCCGGATCGCAATTGGTGTCGAGGATCGCGACCACCGGGATCTTCAGACGGCGTGCTTCCGCGACCGCAATTGATTCCTTGTTGGTGTCGACGATGAACAGCAGGTCAGGCGTGCCGCCCATGTCCTTGATCCCGCCAAGCGCACGCTCGAGCTTGTCGCGCTCGCGCGTCATCATCAGGCGTTCCTTCTTGGTCAGGCGGGATGAATCGGAGCTTGAAAGCATTTCATCGACCTGGCGAAGACGCTTGATCGAGTTGGAAATCGTCGACCAGTTGGTCAGCATGCCGCCGAGCCAGCGTGAATTGACATAATACTGCGCGGAACGCTTGGCTGCGTCCGCCACGATCTCGGAAGCCTGACGCTTTGTGCCCACGAAAAGCACGCGACCGCCATTGGCAACGACGTCGGACACGGTCTTCAGCGCCTGATGCAGCAGCGGCACGGTCTGGGCTAGATCGAGAATATGGATGTTGTTGCGGGCACCGAAAATGTAACGTTCCATTTTCGGATTCCAGCGATGGGTCTGGTGACCAAAGTGACAGCCAGCTTCGAGAAGCTGGCGCAGCGTGAATTCTGGCAGCGCCATTGTAGGTATCCTTTACCGGTTGAACCTCCGCGGGCAATGAACCGTCCCTTGACGGTCACCGGAACGTAATTCGCAATGCCAAAATCCTCTCGGATTGTCAGGGGCTGGGGCGAAAACGCAAATCCCGCGTGTGGAATGGGCGCGTCCTTACAGTGTTTTGCTGCGCTGCGCAAGGGCGTGGTGCGACTACACCAGTTCAACATCCATCACGCCTGGAATGCCCTTGATGGCACGCGCGATTTGCGGCGTCACCTGGAAGCGTTCGCGCAATTCCACCTCGATTTCGCGCGCGCCCTCGTCTTCGATAACCACGAAACTGACCCGACCCTCGCCACGCTCCCGGCCGTTTGGCTTCAGCAATGGGGTCAAATGCCGAACAGGTTTGTCGTCACGCAGGAATATCCGCAGGTTAGAGGCTTCCCTGGTCGCCTGTTCTTCCAGCGATTCGACTGACTGGATTCGCACCGAGACACCTTCCGGGCGCACATCGGCTCCCGCCAACAGGATGACCGAGCGCCCTGCCTCCAGCAGATCGCGGAAACGCGACAGTCCCTCCTCGAAAATGACTGCCTCATACTGGCCCGACGGGTCCGACAACTGCACGATGCCCATCCGCTTTCCGGTCTTGGTCTTTCGTTCCTGCCGCCCTGTCACCGTGCCCGCAAGCCGACCGGCAGACGCCCCTGCCCGGACCGATTTTTCAAATTCTGCAAAGAGCTGCACCCGCATCTTCTGCAGCAATTGCCGGTATTCATCGAGCGGATGCGAAGAGAGATAAAACCCTATCGACTGAAACTCTCGATGCAATTTTTCTGCCGGCATCCAGACGGTGGCGGCAGGCAGCGTGATCGCCTCGACAGGTGAACCGCCCGATGCCGCGAACATGTCATTCTGTCCGCTGTCACGGTCTTGCGCGGTGCGGCTGGCATGCCCCACAAGCCGCTCCAGCCCGGCCATCAACTGCTCGCGCATATGGCCGAAACAGTCAAGCGCGCCAGCCGTGATCAGGCTTTCAAGTGTGCGACGGTTGACCTGCCGGATGTCGATACGCGAGAAGAAATCCGTGATGTCGCGATAATTGCCATTCGCTTTTCGCTCGGCAACAATCTGGCGCACGGCAGCCTCACCAACGCCCTTGATGGCGGCAAGCGCATAATAAATCTTGTCCTCGCCAACTGAAAAACCTGCCTCGGACGTCTGAACGGAAGGCGGTACGATCTCGATGCCGCGGTCACCTGCCTCCTGGTGAAAGATGGCGAGTTTGTCAGTATTATTGATATCAAGTTGCATGGATGCTGCGAGGAATTCGACCGGATACCCCGCCTTCAGCCAGGCGGTCTGGTAGGAAACCAGCGCATATGCGGCCGCATGGGACTTGTTGAAGCCGTAATCGGCGAACTTCGCCAATAGGTCGAAAATCTCGTTTGCTTTTGATTTGGTCAGGCCACCTTCGACCGCTCCGTCAACGAAGCGCGCGCGCTGCTGGTCCATTTCCTCACGGATTTTCTTGCCCATCGCGCGGCGCAGCATGTCTGCTTCGCCAAGCGAATAGCCCGAAAGGATCTGCGCGATCTGCATCACCTGTTCCTGGTAGATGATGACGCCATGCGTCTCCCTTAGAACCGGTTCGATCTTGTCGTCTATGTACTTCGCCGTTTCCAGCCCGTTCTTTCGGTCATTATAGACCGGGATATTATCCATCGGGCCTGGCCGGTACAGTGCCACCAGCGCGATAATGTCCTCGAAACGGTCCGGCTTCATACCGATAAGCGCCTTGCGCATGCCCATCGATTCCAGCTGGAACACGCCAACCGTCTCACCGCGCGCCAGCATTTCATAAGTGTTCGGATCATCAATCGGGATGGCTGAAATATCTATGACTTCGCCATCGGTGTCACTGCGTTGTGCGATGAATTCCACCGCCTTTCGGATCACGGTCAGCGTCTTGAGACCGAGAAAGTCGAATTTGACGAGACCTGCCGCCTCCGCCCATTTCATCGAATATTGCGTGACAGGCATGTCCGAGCGCGGATCGCGGTATAGCGGTACAAGTTCCTCCAGTGGCCGGTCGCCAATGACGATACCCGCCGCATGGGTGGAAGCGTGGCGGTAAAGCCCTTCCAACCGGGTCGAAATGTCAAACAGCGTCGAAACTATTTCTTCCTCTCGCTGCGCCTCGCGCAAGCGTGGCTCCCCGATGATCGCGTCCTTCAGCGAAACCGGATTGGCCGGATTGGACGGAACCAGTTTGCAAAGCCGGTCAACCTGGCCATAGGGCATTTGCAACACGCGTCCGACATCGCGCAGCACTGCTCGGGCCTGCAAGGATCCGAAGGTTATGATCTGCGCCACCTGCCCGCGACCGTACTTCTCCTGCACATAACGGATGACCTCCTCACGCCGTTCCTGACAGAAATCGATGTCGAAATCCGGCATCGAAACGCGCTCGGGATTGAGGAAGCGTTCGAACAGCAGTGAAAACCGCATCGGATCGATGTCGGTGATTGTCAGCGCCCAGGCAACAAGCGAACCCGCTCCCGATCCGCGCCCCGGCCCAACGGGAATGTCTTGCGCCTTGGCCCATTTGATGAAGTCGGAAACTATCAGGAAATAACCAGGGAACCCCATTTGCTCGATGATGCCGAGCTCGAATTCAAGCCGCTGGTCATAGTCATCAAGGGTGAAACCGGTCGCCGGCTCGAAAACCTGCATTCGATCTCGAAGACCCTCGCGCGCCTGCCGCTTCAATTCCTCTGACTCTGCCGCGACCGCAGCCACCGGATCATTGCTCTCGCCCGTGAAACGCGGCAATATCGGATCATGTTTCCTGGCGCGAAACGCACAACGCTGTGCAATCTCGACCGTGTTGTCCAAGGCTTCCGGCAGATCCGCAAACAGGGCCATCATTTCCGACCGGCTCTTGAAATAATGCTCAGGCGTCAGCCTGCGCCGGTCCTCGGATGCCACCACACTGCCTTCTGCAATGGCAACAAGCGCATCATGCGCCTCGAAATCATCGCGCCTGGCGAAATAGCATTGATTGGTCGCAACAATTGCAACCTGTTCCGCATAAGCCATCGCAAGCAGATGCGTTTCGCACCGGCGTTCGCGACCATCCTGACGATGCCGCTGCAACTCCACATAAAGACGGTTGCCGAATACGGATTTCAACCGTCGCAATCGTGCCCTGGCACCGTCCGCATGATCATCGTCAATCAGGCAATCCAGCGGCCCGTCAGGCCCGCCTGTCAGAACGATGATATCGCCATTCAGCCGTTCAAGGTCAGCAAAGCCGATATGCGGCCCTTGATGCGCAATGCTGCCGTTGCCATCCGCCTCACTGGCAGCATCCCCTTCCAGATGCGCCTTCGAAACCAATCGCGTGATATTGGCAAAACCTTCCTGGTTCATCGCCAACAGCACCAGGAAACGTGACTGCAGGAATCCCGACTTTGGCCTGGCGTCCAGACCATCGGCAAAATCAACCGCGAGTTTCACACCCATGATCGGCTGCAAACCCTTGCCGCCAGCCTTCTCGGAAAACTCGAGCGCACCGAACAGGTTGTTGCGATCCGTAATTGCGATGGCCGGCTGACGGTCCGCAACCGCAAGCTCCACCACCTTGGCAAGCTGCATGGCTCCTTCCAGCAATGAAAAAGCCGAATGTACATGCAGATGAACGTAACCGGGCCCTTTTCCGACCAGAGAGCCAGCCCCCTCGCCGTCCCGCACGCCATCCGCCGACCTTACTGCTCGATCTGCCACCATTCAGCCAGCCCAACCCTTGAAAACGAGGAATCGTCTCGATCATAGGGCCTTGGCTAACGACAGCAAGCATTCCGGACAAGCGGCCTGCAATAGCCACCGGTTTTTCGTTTCAGGCCACTGCCTTGAGTATGTCAGCCCAGGTGAAGATCGCTGCAAGGAACAAGCTGATCGTGGCAAGTGAAGCAATATCGCGAAGCGAAACATACATGACGGGTCCCTCCATATGCCGCAAAAGCGGTGCGTTTCGTCAGTGCTTCACTTTATGTTCTCTTTTGTTCTCGCTGTCAATGCCTTTTTGTTCTTTTTATGTTCACGGTTGATATGCCTCAATCCGACCGTGGTTCAGTGTGACGCAGCGATCCATCCGCCGCGCGAGTTCATGATTGTGCGTAGCCACCAGCGCTGACAATCCCGTCGAGCGCACAAGTGTTTCCAGCATGGAAAATACATGGGAGGAAGTCTCCGGATCAAGGTTGCCGGTAGGTTCGTCCGCCAGCAGCAGGCGCGGCGCGTTGGCAACGGCGCGCGCAATGGCAACGCGTTGCTGTTCACCGCCGGACAGCTCAGCCGGGCGATGCTGTGCCCGCTCGCCAATTTTCATGTATTCCAGCAATTCCATTGCCCGCTCGCCCGCAACTTTGCGGGACACGCCACGGATCAATTGCGGAACCATCAAATTCTCCAGCGCAGAAAATTCCGGCAACAGATGGTGGAACTGATAGACAAAACCGAGTTCGTTGCGCCGGATGAGCGTTCGCTGGCGATCAGGCATTCCGCGCGTGGCACGCCCGGCAATATGCACATCTCCACCGTCAGGCCGTTCGAGCAGGCCCGCCAGATGCAGCAGGGTCGACTTACCGGTTCCCGACGGAGCCACCAGTGCAACCAGTTCACCAGCGTGCAAATCAAGGTTCGCCTCACTGAGAACCACCAATTCGCGCGGCCCCTCGTGATAGGCACGCCGAACATTGCGTATTTCCAGAACCGGTTCACTCATATCGCAGCGCCTCAACCGGATCGAGCCGTGCCGCCCGCCATGCCGGCAGGATTGTCGCCAGGAAGGAAAGCGCCAATGCCATCACGACAATCGAAACCGTTTCGCCAACATCCATGCGCGCAGGAATATCGGACAGGAACCGTACCGTCGGATCCCAGACATGACCGCCAACGACCCAATCGACGAAATTCTGGATGGCCTTGATGTTTCGACACACGATCACCCCAAGGATCACGCCGAATATTGTTCCGGAAATTCCGATGGCAGAGCCGGTCATCATGAAAACCCGCATTATCGACCAACGCGTCGCTCCCATGGTGCGCAGGATCGCAATGTCGCGGCCCTTGTCTTTCACCAGCATCGTCAGCCCGGAAATGATGTTGAGTGCCGCCACCAGGATAATGAGCGTCAGGATCATGAACATCACATTGCGCTCGACCCGGAGTGCGGTAAAGAAATCCCCGCCAGACAGCTGACGCCAGTCAACAAGGAAATGCGGCCTCTCGACTGCGTTATTCACCGCCTCGCGCATGCTGCCCACGGCATCGGGATTATCGGTGTAAATTTCTATCGCCGAAACCTTGTCCTCGGAATTGAAGAAGAGCTGCGCTTCCGAAAGCGGCAGATAGGCGATGGACGAATCATACTCGCTCATTCCGATTTCGAAAATCGCGGTGACGGGATAGGCCTTGACCCGCGGTGTCGTGCCGAAAGGCGTAACGTCACCATCCGGCGATATTACCGTCATCATGTCACCGGCATGCAGGCCCAGATTCTGCGCCAGCCGGATCCCGACGGCAATGCCCTCATTGCTGTCAAAACCCGTCAGCGTGCCTTCACGTACATTGCCGGATATTCCCTTGATCTGCTGCAACTCCGCTTCGCGCACCCCGCGGATCAGCGCACCTGTGCCCGCCGTACCGCGTTGTCCGGAAACAAGCGCCTGGCCCTCGACGAGCGGAACCACGAGGCGCACGCCGGCCACACCGGAAATGCGCTTGGTCACCAGATCGTAGTCATTGAGATCATAGTCGACCGGTTGCACGATCATGTGCCCGTTCATGCCGAGAATGCGGTTGAGAAGTTCGGCCCGAAACCCGTTCATCACCGCCATCACAATGATCAGCGTCGCAACACCAAGCATGATACCGATGAACGACAAACCGGCGATCACGGAAATGAAGGCCTCCTTGCGCCGCGCCCGCAAATAACGCCCGGCCAACAGGAACTCGAACGCCGAAAACGGACCAGGCGCACGCACCATTTCCCTTTTGCCTGCAGGAACCAGTCCTGCCCCGGATGCCGGTTCATTCAGCAAGGTCAAGCCGCATATTCCCCTGCAAGCCGGTTCACGGCATCGTCCACACTCATCACCATGCGCTCGCCATCAGCACGCCGCTTGAGTTCGATGGTGCCTTCCGCAACACCGCGCGGTCCTGCAATTACCTGCCAGGGCAATCCGATCAGGTCCATTGCGGCGAATTTCGCACCGGCCCGGTTGTCTGTATCGTCATACAACACGTCCAGCCCGCGAGCAGACAACTTGGCGTAGAGATCATCGCAGACCTTGTCGACAGCTTCGTCTCCGACCTTCATGTTGATGATCCCCGCATCGAATGGCGCAACGCCTTTCGGCCACATGATTCCGGCATCATCATGAAAGGCCTCGATAATTGCAGCAAGAAGTCGCGTCGGACCAATGCCGTAAGAGCCCATATGCACGAAATTTTCCTTGCCGTCGGGCCCCATGACCTTTGCATTCATCGGTTCGGAATATTTGGTCCCGAAATAGAAGATGTGGCCAACCTCAATGCCACGCGCCGAAAGCCCGTTACCTTCGCCAATCCTTGCCCACTGCGCCTCGTCATGCATTTCCTCTGTCGCAGCATATGGTGTTGTCCATTTCGTCACCAGGGATGCGAGTTCCGCATCATTGCGGAAATCGACATCATCGCCTGGAACCGCCATGTCGACATAGTCCTTGTGGCAGAACACCTGGCTTTCGCCTGTATCAGCGAGAATGATGAATTCATGGCTCATGTCACCACCAATGGGGCCGGTGTCGGCCCGCATCGGGATGGCCTTCAATCCCAGCCTCGCAAAGGTGCGCAAATAGGCGACAAACATCCGGTTATAGGCTGCCCTTGCACCTGCTTCATCAAGGTCGAATGAATAGGCGTCCTTCATCAGGAATTCACGGCCTCGCATTACGCCAAAACGCGGGCGAACTTCATCCCGGAATTTCCATTGGATGTGGTAAAGGTTCAGAGGGAGATCCCGGTATGACCGAACATAGGATCGGAAAATGTCGGTTACCATCTCCTCATTGGTTGGCCCGAAAAGCATTTCACGCCCGTGCCTGTCTTCGATCCGCAGCATTTCCTTGCCGTAATCGTCATACCGCCCGCTTTCACGCCACAGATCGGCTGACTGGATGGTGGGCATCAGGATTTCAACCGCACCGGAGCGGTTCTGTTCCTCTCGAATGATGGCATTGACCTTGTTCAACACCTTCAGCCCGAGTGGCAACATGGAATAGATCCCGGCCGATTGCTGCCGGATCATGCCGGCACGCAGCATCAGCCGGTGCGAGATGATCTCGGCCTCTTTGGGCGTCTCCTTGAGAAGCGGCAGGAAATAGCGGGAAAGGCGCATGTTGATTCCAGAACAAGAGATTGGTGACTGGTTGCCGTTGTCTGTTCAGACACTGCCCCAGGGTTTTGACCCTAATAAGCCGCACCCGTGCCCCGCACAAGCCCGAACCCGATTTCCCTGCGACACATTTGGAACGCTTGAAAGGCAAAATCGGCCAAAACTTTGGGCAACATGAGCAAAATCTGTGCGAATAGTCGCAGTTTGCGCATGACAAATGCGTGACACTGTGCTTTATCTCTTAGCCATAGAGAAGCTGGCTAACCAGCCTTTACAGCGGTCTTAAGTCTTGGGAGGATATGGGTCTGTGGCGCGGGAAACTGCAGCCGGCGTTGATATCGCAAGATGAATGCGCAGTACGATCCAGGACACGCAAACTATCGCAGGGCCTTGTGCCCTGCTTTTGTTTTGGGGGTCTGTTTTCCTGAAACTCGAACGGTTCTACCGGTCGTGCGGAAAAATGCTCGGTAGCGAATCGATGCCGTATCCCATGACATTGGTTGCCACATACCAGGCTCCGAAAATCACCCCTGCCACCAGTGTGTTGATAGCCAATTTGCGCCAAAGCCGCGGATTGACCGGCGCACCGGGATCAGTGCCCTGCAACCGCTCGCCCGATTCCGCCTGGCTCTGTACCCCGAATGGCAGCACCGCAAACAGTGACAACCACCAGATGATGAAATAGACCGCGAATCCGGTGAAAAAACTCATGGTATTCAGACCTGTTCAAGCTCGACGAGAGTGCCGTTGAAGTCCTTGGGATGCAGGAAGAGTACCGGCTTGCCATGCGCTCCGGTTTTCGGATTGCCATCTCCCAACACCCTGGCGCCTTCCGCTTTCAGCCTGTCACGCGCAACAAGAATGTCATCAACCTCATAGCAGATATGGTGAATGCCGCCGGACTGGTTGCGCTCCAGAAACTGCGCAATGGGTGAGGCCTCGCCCAGCGGTTCCAGCAATTCAATCTTGGTATTGGGCAATTCAACGAAAACGACCGTCACACCATGGTCAGGCAGTGCCATGGGGGCACTCGTTTTCGCGCCCAGCGTATTTGCATAAAGTGCGGTTGCAGAACCAAGATCCGGCACTGCAATCGCTACATGGTTCAACCTTCCGATCATTGCTCACACCCTCGCTACAAACACGGTTACCACCGGCTTCTTGCCCCAATGGTCTCGCGCTGCCGCGCGTACCGATTTTTCAACTGCGTTCATCACCAGTTCGTCGTCCCTGCGACGAGCGATCGGCAATGATTCAACAGCGCTGGACGCTGCTTCGAACACGATATCGTCGAATGGTTCTCCCGACGGGGTATAATCCGGCATTCCATGGAGCGAAACATCTATGTCATCAGCCAGCCGCCCCTTCTGGTCGAGGACAACCGAACAGGCAACGATCCCGGCAAAGGAAAGCTTGCGCCGCATCACGACGCCGGTTTCCTCGTCCGAACCGATGATATTGCCATCCTTGTAGATACGGCCATGCGGCGCGTCACCTACAATTTCTGCCGGGCCCGGAGCAAGACGCAGGATGTTGCCATTGCGAACCGGAGCAACCTGCGGCACGCCGAACCCTGCCGCAAGTGCTGCATGCGCTGAAAGATGCGCAGCCTCACCATGCACGGGAACCGAAATCTGCGGCCGGACCCAGGAATACATCTTTTCCATTTCTTCCTGGCGCGGGTGGCCAGAAACATGCACCAGCGCAATATCATCGGTGATGATCTCGACGCCGAGTTCAATCAGACGGTTCTTGGTCTCGTTGATCGGCTTTTCATTGCCGGGAATCGTGCGTGAGGAATAGACGACAACATCGCCTGCCGTCAGATGCACGCGGGGATGTTCATCCCGCGAAAGCTTGGCGAGTGCGGCGCGGTCCTCGCCCTGGCTACCCGTCAGGATGATTACCACCTTCGAACGGTCGAGCGCCTGGAACTCATCTTCACTGATGAATTCGTCCAGACCTTCGAGATAGCCGAGCTCGTCAGCGACATCACACACCCTGCGCATTGAGCGGCCCATGATCATCACCTTGCGTCCGGCCTTTTGCGCCGCATGGGCAATCGAGCGAATCCGCCCGACATTGGACGAGAAGGTGGTAATCGCCACCCTGCCCTTTGCCTGGGTAATGATTTCGGCAAGGCTGTCGGAAACCGCCTGTTCGGTCGCCGATGTGCCGCTACGCATCGCATTCGTGGAATCGCAAACAAGTGCGAGCACACTCTCGTCACCAAGCCGGGTAAATGCATTCGCATCCGTGTCAGCACCGAGTGAGGGTTCCGCGTCCAGTTTCCAGTCGCCGGTGTGGATCAACCGGCCAAGCGGCGACTTGATTGCCAGCGAAACGGGCTCCGGTATCGAATGGGTGACATGCACAGCCTCGATCTCGAACGGCCCGACATTGAACCTGTCACCGGCGCGGTAGACATTGAGCGGCACCTTGGGTGCACCCGGTTCCGAATCCGCCTTGGATTCCAGCATTCCGGCCGTAAACGGTGTGCACCAGACCGGCTTGTTGAGCATCGGCCACAGCGAAAGGATCGCACCATAGTGATCCTCATGCGCATGTGTGATCACGATACCCTTGAGCTGATCGCCAAGATCGATCGCGAATGAAATGTCTGGAAGCACCAGATCAACCCCCGGCAGGTCAGGTCCGGGAAAGGTCACTCCGCAATCAACCATGATCCAGGACTTCTTCTTGCCCTCGCCATAGCCGTAAAGCGCAAGGTTCATGCCGATTTCGCCCACTCCGCCAAGCGGGACGAAAAGCAATTCTGGTTCAGCCATGTGTTTTCAATTCCCTGTATGGTTTGCCTGGTTGAAGAAGATGTCCCCAACCGAAATCCTGACCAGACTTCCGTCGTCCAGTTCCAGTTTCATATACCCGTCCGGGTCTATGGTTTCAAAAATCCCGGAGACCTCACGACCCGGCATCTTCACGTAAATGCGTTCGCCAAGACCCGACGCTTCCGAAAGCCACTTCTCCCGGATTGAAGCAAAGCCCTCACCCCGGTTCCAGACCAGCAGCAGTTCGCCGTACTGCCTGGCAAGCCGTTCGAACACCATTTCAGGAGTCGCGAACATGCCTTCCGACTGCAGATCCGTTGCGCGATGCAGGGTATCCTGCGGATGATTTGCGCAATTGATGCCGATGCCGGCAATTACAAAGGTTTTTCCTTCGAATTCATGGCATTCGAGCAGGATGCCGCTGACTTTTCTGCCTGATACCAGAACGTCATTTGGCCATTTCAATGAGATGTCCCTGACTGCATGCGCTTCCCTGGCGATTTCGGCTATCGCTTCGCGAACCGCCAATGCCGTCACAAAAGTCAGGCCCGCAAGTTTTTCGCGCTCGCCCGGATCAACCAGCAACACTGACGCATACATGTTGCCATCAACTGAAACCCAGTCCCGGCCGCGGCTGCCTTTGCCGGCTGTCTGCCTTGCCGCTCTTATCCAGAGATTTCCCGCCTCACCAGCGCGCGCGGCTTCAAGACAGTCCGCGTTGGTGGAAGCTGTCTCTTCCACAACACGAAGTCGGTAGCCGGGAGGAACCGCCCCCCCGTTATCAGAAGAATGTTGCTGCGGCAGTGGTTGTTATCCCGATCAGGTAGCCTGCGAAAACATAGAAGAAGATCACGAACATGCCCGACAGACCAAGGACGATCTTGAGTTCGCCCGGCATCGGCAGGAACCGTTCATCGCTGTTGTCGAACCAGATTATCTTGACGATGCGCAAATAGTAGAAAGCGCCCACGACGCTGGCCAGAACACCGATCACAGCCAATGCATAGAGCTTGGCCTCGATGGCTGCAACGAAGACGAAATATTTGGCAAAAAAGCCGGCGAGTGGCGGAATTCCTGCAAGCGAAAACATCAGTGCCGTCAGCAACAGTGCCAGCACCGGGCTGCTTGACGCAAGTCCGGCAAGCTCGCGAATGTCCTCGACCATGCCTTCCTTGCGCCTCATCGCAAGGATGCACGCAAATGCGCCGAGCGTCATGATCATATAGATCATCATGTAAAGGACAACGCCGTTGATTCCTGCCGCCGTACCAGCTGCGAGGCCGACCAGTGCATAACCCATGTGTCCGATCGAGGAATAGGCCATCAGCCGCTTGATATTGGTCTGCCCGATTGCAGCAAATGCACCGAGCGCCATTGAGGCAATGGAGATGAAGGATATGATTTGCTGCCAGTCGCGCGTGACAGGCTCGAATGCGTCCATCGTGACGCGCACCAGCAACGCCATGGCGGCAATCTTGGGAGCCGCCGCAAAAAACGCCGTGACCGGTGTGGGCGCCCCTTCATAGACATCAGGCGTCCACATGTGGAACGGTACTGCTGAAATCTTGAACGCAAGTCCTGCAAGGATGAATACCAGGCCGAAGACCAAACCGACAGAGCGGCTTGTGCCAGCAATTGTCGCGGCAACCCCCTCGAAATCGAGATGCCCGGTAAACCCGTAGACCAGGGTTATCCCGTAAAGCAGCATGCCGGAGGACAAGGCACCCAGTACGAAATATTTCAGCCCCGCTTCCGTTGCGCGAACCGAATCCCGGTTGATCGCAGCGACCACGTAAAGCGCCAGCGACTGCAGTTCGAGACCGAGATACAGCGACAACAGGTTGTTGGCCGAAATCATTAGCATCATGCCGGTAGTCGCGAGCATGATCAGTAATGGATATTCAAACAGGTTGAAATTCTCGCGGCGCATGAAAGTAACCGACATCGCAATCGCCGCAGCCGATCCTGTCAGCGCAAGAACCTTCATGAAGCGCGCAAACGGATCCATCACGAAAGCGCCATTGAAGGCGCTGCCTTCGTCCGTGAACCACACCAGCCAAAGACCGGCGATGATCAGCACCGCCAGCGCCAAACCGGTGACGGAAGAACTGGCGTTGCGCCCCCGAAACACGCCCAGCATCAGCAGCACCATCGCACCAACAGCAAGCACCAGCTCCGGCGCCATCAGTGCCAGATCGGGGGTGATCGAGGAAAATTCCAAAGCCTGGTTCATGGTCCGGTCTCTAATGCGTTGCAACTGCGGCCACCTGGCCTGCAGCTTCCAGGGCGGCATGATAGTTCTTCAACAACGCCTCGACAGAAGCTGCCGTCACATTGAATACCGGCGTCGGATACACGCCGAAGAAGATTACCAGTGCCACAAGCGGGAAAAGGATTTCACGCTCGCGGCGCGAAAGGTCGAGAATGGATTTGAGCGACTCCTTGTCGAGAGCGCCGAACACCACCCGGCGATAAAGCCACAGTGCATAGGCTGCTGACAGCACCACTCCGGTGGTCGCGAAGAAAGCAAGCCAGGTATTGGCTTCGAATGCGCCAAGCAGCACCATGAACTCGCCGACAAATCCGGATGTTCCAGGCAGGCCGACATTCGCCATGGTGAAGATCAGGAACACGGTTGCATATTTCGGCATCCGGTTGACCAGCCCGCCATAGGCCGCGATCTCACGCGTATGCATCCGGTCGTAGATGACCCCGACGCAAAGAAACAGGGCTCCCGACACCAGACCATGCGACAACATCTGGTATATGGCACCCTGCACGCCATAGACATTGGCCGTGAAGATGCCGAGCGTGACATATCCCATATGCGCGACCGAAGAATAGGCGATCAGTTTCTTGATGTCTTCCTGCATCAGCGCAACGAGTGACGTATAGATGATCGCCACTATCGACAGCGTATAGACAAGTGGCGCAAATTCGGCACTTGCGAGCGGGAACATGGGCAGCGAGAACCGAAGGAAGCCGTAACCGCCCATCTTCAACAGAACTGCCGCCAGAATGACCGAACCAGCTGTTGGCGCTTCCACATGCGCATCCGGAAGCCAGGTATGCACTGGCCACATCGGCATTTTCACCGCGAAGGAAGCAAAGAACGCAAGCCATAGCCAGGTCTGCATTTGCGCCGGGAAGGAATGCGTCAGCAGTGTTGGAATGTCGGTTGTGTCTGCCTGCCAATACATGGCCATCATCGCGAGCAGCATCAGAACCGAGCCAAGCAGCGTATAGAGGAAGAACTTGAAGCTCGCATAAACGCGGCGCTTTCCACCCCACACGCCGATGATGATGAACATCGGAATGAGGCCCGCTTCGAAGAAAATGTAAAACAGCATCAGGTCAAGCGCGCAGAACACGCCGATCATGAAGGTTTCCAGAAGCAGGAAGGCAATCATGTATTCCTTGACCCGCTTGTCCACGCCCCAGCTGGCGCGGATGCAGAACGGCATCAGGAACGTGGTGAGGATGACAAACAGCATCGAAATGCCGTCCACCCCCATGTGATAGCTCATGAAATTGCCAATCCACGGTTTCTTTTCCACAAACTGGAAGCCGGGATTGGTGGTGTCGAACCCACCCCAGATGAACATTGAGACGACCAGCGTCGCAAGCGTCGCAAAGAACGCCACATTTCGGATGTTGCGCTTGGCGATCTCGCCCTCATCCTTGATCAGAAGGATGATCAGCGCACCGAAGGCCGGAAGGAAGGTGACAACCGAAAGGAGAATTGGCCAGTTGCTCATCACTGAACTCCTCCAAACATCGCCCAGGTGATGAGCGCGGCAATGCCGATGAGCATGGCAAATGCATAGTGATACAGATAACCGCTTTGCAAGCGAACCACGCGGCTCGTTACATCAAGAACGCGTGCTGAAACCCCGTCTGGCCCGAAACCGTCAATGAGCCAGCCATCGCCCTTCTTCCAGAGGAAACGGCCAATGGCTTTCGCAGGACGTACAAACAGGAAGTCGTAGATCTCGTCGAAATACCACTTGTTGAGCAGGAACGCGTAAAGTGCAGGCTGCGACTTTGCAATTTCCTTCGGAAGTTCAGGCCGACGGATATACAGGTACCAGGCAAGCACGAAGCCGATCACCATCATGATGAAGGGTGACAGTTTCACCATCAACGGCACATGGTGGAAATGCTCCAGTATCTGGTTTTCCGGCCCGGCAAAGAGTGCCGTCTTCCAGAAGCCGTTATACCATGCCTCGTTGTGCAGCTCCGCCTCATGGCCGATGAAGGAACCATGAAAGACAACACCGGCCAGCAGCGCGCCTGCCGCCAGGATGTAGAGCGGTACCAGCATGACCCTCGGCGACTCGTGGATGTGGTCCATGACCTCTGCGGACGCGCGCGGCTTGCCGTGGAATGTCATGAACACCAGACGCCAGGAATAGAAGCTGGTGAAAAGTGCGGCCACCACCAGCAGCGTGAACGCATAGCCTGCCGCCGGATTATGCGCAGCATAAACGCTTTCGATGATCGCATCCTTCGAGAAGAAGCCTGCCGTGCCCAGAATGGTGCCAGGAATGCCTAGCCCGGTCAGAGCCACGGTGCCGATGATCATCATCCAGTAGGTCGCAGGAATATACCCGCGCAAACCACCCATGCGGCGCATGTCCTGCTCATCGGAAACCGCGTGGATGACAGAACCCGCCCCCAGGAACAACAGCGCCTTGAAGAACGCATGTGTGAAGAGATGGAACACCGCTGCGCCATAGGCACCAACGCCAAGCGCAGCGAACATGTAACCAAGCTGGGAGCAGGTCGAATAGGCAATCACACGCTTGATGTCGTTCTGCACGAGGCCAACGGTCGCAGCAAAGAACGCGGTCGTCGCGCCAATGATCGTGACAATGGTGAGCGCCGTGTGCGAATACTCGAAGATCGGCGACATGCGTGCCACCAGGAATACGCCCGCCGTCACCATGGTCGCCGCATGGATCAACGCGGAGACCGGTGTCGGGCCTTCCATCGCATCCGGCAGCCATGTGTGCAGGAGGAACTGTGCCGACTTGCCCATCGCGCCCATGAACAGCAGCACACAGACCACGGTCAACGCATCAGCCTTCTCCAGTGAATAACCGAGGAAGTTCATCACCGGTTCGCCATGCGCGCCTCCCTCGACATGCACGAAGCCTGCCGCATTGGCAAAGATCGTCGAGAATTCGATGGAATTGAACAGCATGAACACGCCGAAAATGCCGAGCGCAAAGCCGAAATCACCAACACGGTTTACGATGAAAGCCTTCATCGCCGCTGCATTGGCAGATGGTTTCTTGAACCAGAAACCGATCAGCAGATAGGACGCAAGGCCCACTCCTTCCCAGCCGAAGAACATCTGCAGCAGGTTGTCAGAGGTTACCAGCATCAGCATGGCGAAAGTGAACAGCGACAGATAGGCAAAGAAGCGTGGACGATGCGGATCGTGATGCATGTAGCCGATCGAATAGACATGCACCAGGCTCGACACCGTGTTGACGACAACCAGCATTACCACGGTGAGCGTATCGATCCGGAAGGCCCAGTTTACCGACAGCGCACCGACATCGACCCATTTCATCACCGGCACGGTAAAGGGCTCGCTGTCGCTGAAGCCGAAACTCAGAAACGCGATCCACGAAAGCACGACGGCGATGATCAGAAATCCGCTCGTCACATATTCGCAGCCCTTGACGCCAAGCGACTTGGGAAACAGGCCCGCGAGCAGAAAGCCCAGCAGCGGCAGGAATACGATTGCTTGATACATGGCGCCCGCCTCAGCCCTTCATCATGTTGACGTCTTCAACCGCGATGGAGCCGCGATTGCGGAAGAACACCACCAGGATCGCAAGTCCGATGGCCGCTTCCGCTGCCGCCACGGTCAGTACGAACAGCGCAAATACCTGGCCCATCAGGTCATTGAGCGCGTGGCTGAAAGCAACGAAGTTGAGGTTTACCGACAACAGGATCAGTTCCACCGACATCAGGATGATGATGATGTTTTTCTTGTTCAGGAAAATGCCAAGCATGCCGATGGTGAAAAGCATCGCGCTGACTGACAGATAATGGGAAATTCCGATTTCCATGGTTCTTGCTTTGCCTTTCGGACCGGGCTCAAGCCGGACACGTTTTCCGGTTCAGATACCCTTGCCGCTTTCAACCTTGACGATTTCAATTGCCGTTTCAGGTGTACGCGCCACCTGCCGCGAAATATCCTGACGGCGCACATTCGGCTTGTGGCGCAGCGTCAGCACGATTGCGCCGATCATTGCCACCAGCAATATCAGCCCGGATATCTGGAAGAAGACGAAGTATTTTGTGTACAGGATGTCGCCGAGCGCCTGGATGTTGGATACCTGGCCCATGTCCGGGATCGGCTGCGTGCTGTCACCGGCAGCGCCTGGCGCCAATACCCAACCGCCCGCGACCGCCAGCAATTCGATGAGCACGATTACGCCGATCAACCCACCCACCGGAAGGTATTGCAGGAAGCCTTCGCGCAGTTCGGCAAAGTCGACATCAAGCATCATCACCACGAACAGGAACAGCACCGCGACCGCGCCGACATAGACCACGATCAGCAGCATGGCGAGGAATTCGGCACCGGCCAGCATGAACAGTCCCGCGGCATTGACGAAAGCCAGGATCAGGAACAGCACAGAATGTACGGGATTGCGCGAGGCAATCACCATGAAGGCCGATGCGACCGTGATCGTGGCGAACAAGTAGAAAAAGATCGCCGGTAATACCCCTGTCGAGCCCATTTCAGTTCTTCCTGTTTCCCTGTTCCCGTCTGCGCATCAGCGCCACGGCGAGTCGATGGCAATATTGCGAGCGATTTCGCGTTCCCAGCGGTCGCCATTCGCCAGCAGCTTGTCCTTGTCGTAATACAATTCTTCCCGTGTCTCCGTCGCGAATTCGAAATTCGGACCTTCAACAATGGCGTCAACCGGGCATGCTTCCTGGCAGAATCCGCAATAGATGCACTTCACCATGTCAATGTCGTAGCGAACCGTGCGCCGCGTGCCGTCATTGCGGCGCGGGCCAGCCTCGATGGTGATTGCCTGCGCCGGGCAGATCGCCTCGCACAACTTGCATGCAATGCAACGCTCTTCGCCATTGGGATAGCGACGCAACGCATGTTCGCCGCGGAAGCGCGGGCTTACCGGTCCCTTTTCGAACGGATAGTTGATGGTTGCCTTGGGCTTGAAGAAATAGCGCATCGACAAGACGAATGCCGAAACGAATTCCGAAAGCAGAAAGGACTTCGCGGTTCTGGCGATCATGCTCATGCTGCCCATCCCGTGATCTGGAGTACGGTCGCAACCACAACCACCATGGCAAGCGAGATTGGCAGGAACACTTTCCAGCCAAGGCGCATCAACTGGTCATAGCGGTAGCGCGGAACAAATGCCTTCACCATCGAGAACATGAAGAACACCATGCAGGCCTTGAGAATGAACCAGACAACGCCTGGAACCCAGGTGAACGGTGCAAAGGCGAAGGGCGGCAGCCAGCCTCCGAGGAACAGGATTGTCGTCAGCGCGCACATCAGGCAGATGGCGGCATATTCACCCAGCATGAACATCATGTACGGCGTCGAGCCATATTCAACCATGAAACCGGCAACCAGTTCGGATTCCGCTTCCGGCAGATCGAAGGGTGGACGGTTGGTTTCGGCAAGCGCAGAGATGAAGAAGATCACGAACATCGGGAACAACGCCAGCCAGTGCCAGTCCAGGAACGAACCCGGCAGGCCCATCATCGTGCCAACGCCGTCCTGTTGGCTCATGACGATATCGGTGAGATTCAGCGAGCCGACGCACAGCAGAACCGTGATGATAACGAAACCGATGGAAACTTCATAGGAAACCATCTGGGCCGCCGAACGCAGAGCGCCAAGGAACGCATATTTCGAGTTGGATGCCCAGCCACCCATGATGATTCCGTACACTTCGAGCGAGGAAATCGCAAAAATATACAGGATGCCGATATTGATATTGGCAATCACCCAGTTCTCGTTGAACGGGATCACCGCCCAAGTCGCCAATGCCAGTGTCACTGATACCAGCGGCGCCAGCAGGAACACCGTTTTCGAGGAGGTCGCGGGAATGACCGGTTCCTTGAACACGAATTTCAGCAAGTCGGCGAAGGACTGGAACAGCCCCCAGGGACCAACCACGTTCGGCCCGCGACGCAGTTGCACTGCCGCCCAGATCTTGCGGTCCGCATACAGGATATAGGCGATGAAGATCAGCAGGGCGACAAGCAGCAGCAGGCTCTGAGCCACCATGATGGCACCGGGGATCACATAGCTGGTGATGAAAGTGTCCAT
>JAWKWL010000003.1:0-585040 GCA_041397525.1 Nitratireductor sp. | reverse complement strand
GCAGAATGCTCGTGATCGAAGTAGATTGCTTCCCATGTGTTGACAGTAACGGGGCGGGGCTTTGATGGCTGCGGGAATTTCAGCACGTGAGTGCGGACATGGGTGTGCAGTTTCTGCGACATGGCGTTGAGGCCGTGATCGCTGTGAGCCACATAGAGCGGCGGCGTTTCCATCGTTTCGCCCGGCCCAAGCACTGCCTCGCCGCTGAACAGGAGGACACCCGCCTGTATCTGGATGTCACCGGTTGAAAGCCGTTCCAGAATGATGCGGTGATTGCCGGACCACCCAAGATGCAGGCCAAGGCAAGGGCCTTGCTGTTCACTGGTGTTTTTCGACAACATCACCATTCCCGGGAAGGCCTCATGCGAGGTTCGCCCACGGCGGTTCTCACGCTTGGTCAGCCCGAGCGGAATTGGCGAACGCTCGATGTCGAACTCGGCGCACCAGCGGCCATGAAACGACAGGTGCTGGTCATATTCCTGCCCAGGCGCGATGACAGGTGCGGCGAGCCAATCAATATCAAAGGGTGTGTCGCCGGTATTGGTGAGCCTGCTGGAAAAGGTCGCGACATCGCTTTGCGGGTCAAGGCGGATTGTCATTTCGAGAAACAATGCGCGTTCTTCATCGGCAAGGTTGAAGATCACGCCGTCAGCAATGCGCTTGTTGCCCCGCATGCTGAAACGGCCAGCCCAGCCTGGTGCCGAAATCGAACTACGATTGCCGATCAGTGCCGGATGGCCAAGAAATCCGCGCCCGCTTTCGGGATGCAAGGATACCGGTTCATTGGTGTCGAGGCTTGCGTGCAATACCGGCCGACTCCGGCTCTCCACGATAGCGGCAAGATCGGCCTGAGGCGACAGACTCGCGCCATGCCAGGCAAGTGTGGGAACGCCGTCTTCCCAGGAAAAAAGCAGCGTTGTCTCACTGCCGTCAATGCGCAAGGTGCCTGCTGTGCTTGCCACGGTCAGCCCTTTGTCGCACCGAGGGTCAGGCCGGCAATGAAGTGCTTCTGCATCAGGAAGAACATCAGAACCGGCGGCATGGCGGCAACAATGGAACCGGCGGAAACCAGTTGCCATTGCGCAATCCATTGCCCGTTGAGCGAAAACAGACCGGCAGTTACCGGCTGCACATCGGCACCCTGGGTCAGAACGGTTGCCCAGAAATATTCGTTCCAGATGAAAGTGAAGACCAGAACAGCGAGCGCAGCAATGGCCGGGCGCATCAAAGGCAACACGATGTGCCAGAAAATCCGCAATTCAGACACGCCTTCAACGCGGGCCGATTCTATCAGCTCATAGGGCAGCGCCTTGATGAAGTTGCGCATGAACAGCGTGCAGAACCCGGTCTGGAACGCAATGTGAAACAGGATCAGGCCGGAATAGGTGTTGTAGAGCCCGGTCTGCACCGTCAGTTCGCGCACCGGCACCATGAGAATCTGGAACGGTACGAAATTTCCAGCAACGAACATGAAGAACAGGAAGATGTTGGAGCGGAACTTGTAGACTGCGAGGGCAAAGCCGGCCATGCAGGAAAGCGCCAGGGTTCCCGCTACCGTCGGCAAGGTGACATAGAAGGAATTGCGCATGTATTTGGCCATGGGCGTGTTGAAGAAGATGTCCAGATAATTGCCCCAGGCAAATGTGGATGGCATGCCGAAATAGTTGCCCTGGGCTAGATCCGAAGCCGGGCGCACGGAAGTCAGTGCAACGCCCAGCAGTGGCAGCAACCACAGGAACAGGGCCAGAGGCAGAGCGATCGCATAAAGCCACTGGACGGGAGGCGAGGCCTTGGCGATTGGAGTTGGAAACATCGGTTCAGCCTCCCGAGCGTTCGTCGCGGATCATCTTCCAGATGAAGCCGGTGATGAATACCATCATGATGGCGAACAGAATGACGGCGATTGCCGCGCCATAGCCCATCCGGTAGCCATATTCGGACAACGCCTGCTCATACATGTAGAACGACAACACCCTCGAAGAGCCGAACGGCCCACCATCGGTCATGATCGAAACGATGTCGAAAGAGCGCAATGCGCCAATGACGGTGACGACGACGGCGATGAAGGTCGCCGGGCGCAATTGCGGCAGGATCACATACCACAGCATCTTCCAGCCCCTGGCGCCATCAAGGCGGGCTGCCTCGATCTGGTCCGGCGAGACGTTGTTGAGACCGGTCAGATAAAGGATCATGCAATAAGCAATCTGCGGCCAAAGACCAGCTGCCACCAGCGCATAAGTCACCTTGTCGGGATCGGCAAGGAAGGCAATGCCGCTGCCGGTCAGCCATTCAATCAACTTGTAAAGCAAGCCGAAATTCGGAGCGTAAAACCAGGAAAAGATCAGTCCGACAACAACCTGGCTGATGACGAACGGGAAAAAGAACAGGGATTTGTAGACCCGCATCCCAGTCACGGTCTGGTTCAGGAAAATCGCGATGAACAGACCAATCGGCACTGCCAGCATGAAAAGGACAAGCCAGATGACGTTGTTCCTGAGCGATGTGTAGAACTCGCGGTCGTCAAACAATTCGTGATAATTCGCAAGGCCAAGCCAGGTTTTCTCGCCAAGCCCGTCCCAGTCGTAGAAAGACAGCCAGATCGATTGCAGGATGGGTGAAATCACATAGAGCAGGAACATCAGAACGCCGGGTGCCAGGAATATCCAGGGAGCAAGCGCCCGCTGGTTTCGTTTCCACCAGGAACCGCCGTTCGGAACACGCATCCCGTTTGTTGGCATTGATTCGACGGCCATCACACCCTCCCTGCGGAAATGGGGCGGCTCCCATGTCAGAAACCGCCCCACATTGCATTACTTGTAGATGCGCTGACGAGCCTTTTCGAGCCGGTCGAGAATGGCATCAACGTTTTCCGGACGAACCATGAATTCCTGGAAGCCTTCCATGCCGATCTTCGCCATTTCAGCAGGAGCGTCACGGTCGAAGAACTGCGCCACGCCCTGGGCCGTGGACACGGTCTGGAAGCCAGCCTGGATGAACGGATCATCGGCCGCTGTCGACTTGGAGTTGGTCGGCAACTGGCCAAGGGCTGCGTTCAGCTTGGTCTGGACGTCGGCTGACGCCACGAACGCCAGGAACTTCTTGGCATCTTCGACGTTTTTCGCACCGGCCGGAATGTGGATGGTATCGGTCGGCGCTTCTTCAGCGCGTGGCACTCCTGCAGTGACCTCAGGGAAGACCAGGAAGCCGAGCGTATCGTTGGTCATGCCGCCTTCCTTGAACACTGCGACTGCGAAATTGCCCATGACATAGTTGGCCGCCTTGCCCTGAACGAGAAGTGCTGCCGCATCCTGCCAGTCGATGGCAGCATGGTTTGCGGTGACATAACCCGGAGTAACGAGCTTTGCCCATTCTGCAAAGGTCTTCTTCACGCGGTCATCGGTCCAGGCGACCTTGCCGGCCGTAAGATCCATGTGGAACTCATAGCCATTGGTGCGCAGGTTCATGTAGTCAAAAATGCCAGCGCCAGGCCACAATGCTTTCGTGCCAGTGGTCAGGCAGTCAACGCCAGCCGCCTTGAACTTGGCGCAGTTCGCGATGAACTCGTCCCAGTTCTTCGGCTCGGAAACCCCGGCCGCCTTGTAGACATCCTTGTTGTAGTAGATTCCCCACTGGTAATAGGTATAGGGAACGCCCCACTTCTTGCCGTCGATGGTCATGGAACCAACAGAGGAAGCAAGTTCATCGTTCAGGTTGTTGGCTTCCCAGACATCGGTCACATCAAGGAACTGGCCAGCCTTTACAAATGGCGCCATGCGGTTGCCCGCGTACCAGTTGGCAAGGTCTGGTGAATCCGCCGTCAGGAAGTTGCGGATCGCCGTCTTGTAGCCTTCGTGATCGAAATTGTTGAGCTGAACGTCAACGTCTGGATTGGCTGCCTCAAAATCGGCAATCAGCGCCTCGAAAGCCGCCAGCGGTGCCGGATCGAAATCGGCATTGTATTTCAGCACACGCTTTTCAGCCATGGCGCTGCCGGTCATCAATGCGGCAATTGCCACACCGGCGAGAGCGGATTTCATTGTGAATTTCATTCTGCGTTCCTCCCAGGTTGAACGTTAGGGCGCTTCACGTTTCCACAGAAACGGGACAACGCGGGTATCCCATGTACTTGCTACGCATACCTGCCGGGCCAGTGGTTTCGGTGTGACAACCTCGCGCCTCTCCCCCGGCAAATCGGCCGCCTCGATGGTCAGCCTTCTCATACGTGGCGCTGCCCCATCCGACAGCATCAGCAGTAACAGCGCCTTATCACCATCAAGTTCCATTTAATGGAACTCAATTTGACTATTCAGAATTATCATGTCATGCTACAGGAATTGTCAAGTGGCTTGTTGGGAGCCTGAAGGAACCGCGTGGGCCCTGAGCGTGCCCAAACGAGCATGGGAGAGGAAGTGGCCGCATGGACGGTGACGTGACAGGCTCGAAAAACAAGAAACCCGGCGAAAGGGAATCCAGCGCCCAGCGCGAGACAGGAACATTGGGCAAGGCGATGGCGGTGCTCGACATCGTGGCATCGTCCGAAAAGCCGATGCGCTTCACCGATATCCTGATGGTCAGCGACCAGCCCCGCGGCACACTGCACCGCCAAATCACCAATCTTGTCGAGGAGGGTCTGCTCGCGATCAATCGTGACCATTCTTACGAGCTTGGCATGACCTTGTTGAAATTTGCGGCCAAGGCATGGGCGGGGAACCATTTTCGGGCGATTGCCGAGCCGCATCTCGCGCGTCTGCATGAAGCGACTGGCGAGACGGTTCACCTTGGTGTGCTGCGCGGCACGGAAGTCATCTATCTCGACAAGGTGGAAGGACGCCAGGCGGTGCGGATGTATTCGCAGATCGGCAATGCTTCTCCGGTCTATTGTACTGGCGTCGGCAAAGCGGCCATGTCGGCATTGCCACAGGACCAGATCGAGGCGCTGGCCAGAACCATAAGCTTCCGCAAGTTCACCGAACATACGATTACCAGTCCCGAGCAACTGGTCAGGGAGCTTGAAACGATCCGCAGCGAAGGTGTGTCCTACGACCGTGAGGAGCATGAGCTTGGCATTCGCTGCGTGGCGGCCCCGATCTGGTCAAGGGACGGAAATTTCCACGCAGGCATTTCGGTCACTGGACCAGCCTACCGTGTGAGTTTTGAAGCGCTTGACCAATGGAAGGAACTGGTGCTGCGCGCCGCGCAAGGCATCATGCTGGACATGGAAACACGGCTGGGTCCGCGTGCCCGCTGAAAAGAACCTTGAGGGAGGAAGATGAATGTCGGGCCTTGAACTGGAAAAGGTGAAAAAGTCATTCGGCGCGGTCGACGTCATTCACGGCGTCGATCTCAAGATCGACGACGGGGAATTCACTGTATTCGTTGGCCCTTCGGGTTGCGGAAAGTCCACCTTGTTGCGCCTGGTCGCCGGGCTAGAGGAAGCGACCGGAGGGACGATCTCCATTGGCGGGCGCGATGTCACCCATGTTGAGCCCGCGGAGCGGGGTATTGCAATGGTGTTCCAGTCCTATGCTCTCTACCCGCATATGAGTGTCGCGGACAATATGGGTTTCGGGCTGAAGATGAACGGCCACCCGAAGGCCGAGATCGACAGGCGGGTAAGCAAGGCAGCGTCCATCCTGCATCTGGAACCGTTGCTTGAGCGGAAACCCAAGCAGCTATCAGGTGGCCAGCGTCAGCGCGTCGCGATAGGAAGGGCGATCGTGCGCGAACCGCAGGTGTTCCTGTTCGACGAACCGCTTTCGAATCTTGATGCTGAATTGCGCGTGCAGATGCGCCTCGAGATCGCCAAACTGCACAAGGAACTGGGCGCGACCATGATTTATGTCACGCACGACCAGGTCGAGGCGATGACGCTGGCGGACAAGATCGTCGTTCTGCGCGCTGGCATTATCGAACAGGTGGGTTCTCCCATCGGCCTGTATGAAGATCCGGACAACATGTTTGTTGCAGGTTTCATCGGATCTCCGAAAATGAATTTCGTGAAAGCCAATGCTGTCAAGTCCACCAGGAAAGGCATCACCGTCGACATGCCGGAACTGGGGACGAAATCCGAAATCATGCTTCGTGACCCGGTCGGCGAAAACACCAAACTCGTCGTCGGGTTGAGGCCCGAGCATTTCGATCCCGCCGGAAGCGTCAAGGTGAAGCTGCCAGTCGATGTTGTCGAAAATCTTGGCGGAGTGTCCTACGCCTATTGCGGAACGGATGGCGAGAACCCGTTGACCATCGAAACGTCCCCTGCCGAAAAGGCAGAGGAAGGCAAGACACTGGCTACCGGCTTCAACCCCGCGTCGCTTTATCTGTTTGACGAAGAAACCGGACTGCGGTTGCGTTGATTATTGCTCTCGATTTGCCGGTTTGCTCCGATCGCTGCACAGGCATCGCAATAGCCAAGTCAGGTCCCACTATGCAGCCCCCAGGGACCATGATGCGCACCTTCGCTGTCAATCCGCTCGAAGGAATGGGCCCCAAAGAAATCGCGTTGCGCCTGGATCATGTTGGCGGTGGAGCGTCCGGTCCTGATCTGGTCGAACCAGGCCAGACCGACGGAAAGGGCTGGTACGGCATGACCGTTGAGCATGGCCGTGGAAACCACATTGCGTAGTGCGCCATGATGCTGCTTCAGCAATTGCGAAAAATAGTCGGCGAAGATCAGGTTCGAGGTGGCATCGCTTTCCAGCGCTGCTGCCATGTCGTTCAACATGGCTGAACGGATGATGCAGCCCGCACGCCAGACCCGGGCAATCGCAGGCAATGGCAGCGACCAGCCGAAGTCGCGCGAAGCCGCCTCCATCATGGCAAAGCCCTGGGCATAACAAAGGATCTTGCCGGCGATCATGGCGGATTCCAGGGCCTGTGCTTCCGGGATTGTGGCAAAGCGCTCGGGTGCTGCGCCAAACAGGGCTTCGCCTGATTTTCGAACCGGCAGCATGGCCGAGACATTGCGGGCGCCAACGGCCGCCTCGATCACGGAAACCGGCGTTGCCAGATGCTGGGCCTCGATGACCGTCCAGCGACCGGTTCCCTTCTGTCCGGCGCGATCAAGAATGATATCGAGAACCGGTTTACCGGTCGCGGGATCAACGGCATTCGAGACATTGGCGGAAATCTCGACGAGATAGGATTTCAAAATCCCCTCATTCCACTTTCCAAACAGCGCGCCGCAATCGGCTGCGGCAAGCCCCATCCCGTCACGCATCATGCCGTAGGTTTCGGCGATCATCTGCATGTCGGCATATTCGATGCCGTTATGCACCATCTTGACGAAATGACCGGCACCCGCCTCGCCCATCCAGGTTGCACAAGGCGATCCGTCATCAGCCTTGGCGGAGATCGCCTCCAGCATGGGCGCAACCGAATCCCAATGCTCCTTCCTGCCGCCTCCCATGATCGAGGGGCCGTGGCGAGCGCCCTCCTCGCCACCTGAAACACCCATGCCGAGGAAGGCAGGACCTGATTTGGCAGCTGCCTCCGAGCGGCGGTTTGTGTCGCGAAAATTCGCGTTGCCAGCGTCAATGATCAGGTCATTCCCGGCAAGCAGCGGCGCGAGTGCTGCAATCTGCGCGTCGACCACCGGCCCCGCAGGCACCATCAGGATTATGGCGCGCGGCGGTTTCATCGAGGCAACCAGCGCTTCCAGCGTGTCACAGCCGGTGATGCGCGGTGCCAACGGACCAGCCTGGGCCACAAAGTCATGTGTGGTCTGGACAGTACGATTGTAAACAGCGATGTCGAAGCCCTTTTCAGCGATGTTCGAAGCAAGCGCTGCACCCATGGTGCCAAGGCCCACCAGGCCGATGGAGCGGGTCATCTGTGAAGTCATGGGCGCTGGAAGCCTCCCCCTGTTACTATGACGGAACATGCACCGGTTGGATCGGTTATGAAAAACTGATGCCTGGCGCAACGACCGAGACAGGCATTCCCAACCAGTTCCGGCACCAATATCTTGCCCGGCGGGTCACCATTCGGGATGATGCAATACACGGCATCTGTCGCAAAGGACCAGATATTGCCGTCGCTGTCGAGGCGGAAGCTGTCGGCGCAACCGGAATTGATGACATTATTGACCTTGCCACCTGACAGTCTGCCATTAGTGTCACAGTCAAACATGCGGATACTTGCGGATTGCCGCCAGACCTGTGGTCCAGTGTCAGCAACACGGAGGCGTTTTTCAACAAGCAAAAGGCAAGGCCATGGGAAAGGTAAAATCGGTCAAGACGGCGATGATCGGGCCACTTGCCGGGTCAACCCGGTGGATATTGCCGGGAAGTTCCTGCCCGGATTTGGTTCCCCCGCAATCGGTCATGATGCAGTATTGGGGAACGGACCTTTGGAAACTGGCTGGGGCGCCTGGATTCGAACCAGGGAATGGCGGTACCAAAAACCGCTGCCTTACCACTTGGCTACGCCCCATGAAGCAGTGGCCGCTGTATAGCCAGTGATCCGTCGCGCTGCAAGCGGGATGGCAACCAAATTTGATGCCGCATTTCTGGCAGATAGCGGCACTTTGTGACGTGCGCCCTACAGCAACTGCATTATCGTAGCCGAATGCCACTACCTGGCATTAATGGCACGAGGGCACGAGCCGATGTTGAACGGAAACGACAATTCAACTTTTGAACGCGTTGCGGATTTTGTCTTTGGACTGGTACCGGATGACTTCCCCGCCACGACACTTCAACGCGCTGCCCTCTTGTTGCTGGATACGCTCGGTGTGGCCGCTGCATCCGCTCCGATGGAGGCAGGAATTCTCGGGCGCAAGACGGCAGCACTGCTTTATGGCGCGGGCGACCCCGCATTTGGTGCACGCATGTTGTTCGATGGCAGGCATGTCAGCCTTGCCGGAGCGGTCTATGCCGGCGCAACGCAGATTGACAATCTCGACTGGCATGACGGCTACAATCCAACCAAGGGGCATATTGGCGTTGTCACCGTGCCAACGCTCGCAGCGCTTGGAGAACATACCGACAATTTGAGCGGACCCGATGCGCTGGCCGCCCTTGTGGTTGGCTATGAAATTGCCGGACGGGCGGCAATTTCGTTGCATGCAAGCGTGAGCGATTATCACACTTCCGGGGCATGGAACGCGCTTGGCGTTGTCGCAATGGCGGCGCGGATGCGCAGACAGACGTCTGCCATGCTGCGCGAAGCGTTTGGCATTGCCGAATATCACGGCCCACGCAGCCAGATGATGCGCGAGATCGCCAATCCGACCATGCTGCATGACGGCTCGGGGTGGGGCGCACTTGCCGGTATGTCGGCGGCGATTCAGGCAGAATACGGATTCACCGGAGCACCGGCCATTACGGTGGAGGCAGCGGAGGCTGCACACCACTGGGCAGATCTCGGCTGTTTCTGGCAAACGGAGCATCAGTATGTGAAGCCCTATCCGACCTGTCGCTGGGCACATGCCGCCGTTGATGCAGCGCGCGAACTTTGCCTGGCGCACAAGATCCACGCTGACGAAATCGAGCAGGTGACAATCCGCAGTTTCGACTATGCAGTGGAACTTTTCCCGGACATGCCTGACACCACGTCAAAGGCTCAGTACAGCCTGCCCTTTGCGGTGGCGGTGATGCTGGTGCA
Organism: Nitratireductor sp.; assembly: GCA_041397525.1. Lineage (GTDB taxonomy): Bacteria > Pseudomonadota > Alphaproteobacteria > Rhizobiales > Rhizobiaceae > BOKV01. Next base: position 575,437 of record JAWKWL010000003.1, on the reverse strand, counting down.
TGGCAGGATCGGGCTCGAGCATGTGTCGGGAGACGGTTTGCGCGACAACAGGGTTGCGGCAATGGTTGCGCGCACACAGATGATAGCAGAACCGCGACACCAGGCGCGCTATCCCGCCGGGCGCTGGGCCGATCTCGAGCTGGTGATGCGTGACGGGCGGGTTCTGGCTTCCGGCGACGTGCATGCGCGCGGCGGGCCGGAGCGGCCCTACTCTGCGAGCGACATCATCACCAAGTTCATGGGAACCGCCGTGGCGCTGCTCGGCGAGCAGCGCGCGGTTTCAATCCGCGATGCCTGCCTGGCGCTGACAAGGCCCGACAGCCGTTTTGCTGACCTGGCGGCGCATCTCTACGATCCGGTGTGAACCGCGCCTACGGGTTTTTCCGGCTTTTGCCGACCCGGTGACTGCCAGATGGTGCGCTGTCAGGCTCGGGATCCTAGCTCAGGATGATGTCGTCGCGACGGACCCGGGGCTTGCCAAGCTTCTCCATGTGGATGATGAATTCGTCACGATCGGTTGCCACAACCGGATCGGAAAGGCGGACATTCATCAGGCCGATACCAGTGACGCGATTGAACACTTCGACAAACTGCTCCGGCGTCCAGACGGTGCAGTGAACATCGAGATAGTGGTTCTGGTTGACAGTGAAGGCAGCAAAATCCAGCGCCTGTTCGTCGGAATAATGCCGGTCGATCTTCTCGAAGGGCGTGTTGTTGACGTCGAGCATCCTGTAGCCATTTTCGGCTGTTCGGTTGTCGTAGAAGGATTGTGACAGGAAGTCGAAGACCTGGGTCGGCGTTGGAATGGCCGGATTGTTGATCCAGTTACCGACCAGTTCGCCGAATGTGGTCTCCCGGCGGTAAAAATCCATGGTGCGGCGGCGGTCTGGCACGGCAAGCGCCAGTTTCGCGCCAACGCGCATGGTTTCGAGAATGTGGTTGAGCCAGCCGATGGTGTTGGGCACGTGCTCGATGACATGCGAAGCGAGCGCATAGTCGAACTCGATCTTTTCATTTACGCATTCGCGCAGCGATTTGCCAGGCTGCCAGACGAAGTGGATTTCCGGCACCTTGCGCCCGATGGCACCGGGATTGTCGGCAGCCTTCTTGAGGATTTCCTCGGTGGAAATGTAATCGGTGTAGCGGACATTGTATTTGTCCGCATCAATGGCCGGGTTGAAATAGGGTGCCACTTCAAGGCCAATTCCGTCCATGGCGAGGGGGCCAAGCAGGGTTTCGATCCGGTCAGTCATGGTTTTGCATCCTTGTGCATCATGCGCAGCCCAGGCCGCGCTGTTGTCATTCAGTCGGTCGTAGCACCGGCGCTGGTATGTTTGGCGGATTGGTAATAGTCGACTGCATCAGCGAATTTTCCGTCAAAGGCAAGATGCCCCTGCGCAATCACCATGCCGCGATTGCAGATTTCACCAAGCGTGTGATGATCATGCGAGGCGATCATCAATATCTGCGAGCGGTTGACCATTTCCAGAAAACGGTTGCGCGCCTTTTCCATGAAATTGTCATCGCCTGCTCCTATCACCTCGTCGATCAGCAGAATATCACCGTGAATGGCGGTCGATATGGCAAAGGCCAAGCGCACGGACATGCCGGCCGAATAGGTCTTGACCGGATAATCGATGAAACTCCCGATATCGGCAAAGTCGATGATGCCTGCTTCGAGATCGCGAATCTCGGCTGGCGAAAGCCCGAGGATGAGGCCGCGATAGAGAATGTTCTGGCGACCGGTTGCTTCCGGCTCAAAGCCCAGCATCAGGTCCAGCATGGCACGGACATTGCCGTTGACGGTGCATATTCCCGAACGAAGCGGGTACAGGCCAGCAAGCAATCTGAGCAACGTGGACTTGCCTGCGCCATTGGCGCCGATGATGCCGATGCGTTCGCCGGCGCTTACGGAAAAGCTGATGTCGCGCAACGCATGAACATCGCGCAGCCTTCCCTTGCCGCCAGTGCCGCCATAGCGGCCATGGCCGAACAACAGTGTCTTCAGCGAGCGATCACCATAAGCGAGCGATGAATAATACAGGTTTGCCTTTGCGAGCCTGATCGAGGGTTGTTGGGTCATGTGTTTGCGTCGCGCCCCTAGAAATGGAAAATCAGCGAACGCTCGCCACGCCATACCAGCAGTGACGCAACAGCCCACAGGCAGATGCAGGTTGCAAGAGTGAAGGTGATGCTTTCAACCGATGGCCATGAGCCATGCAGCAATGGAGCGCGGAAAAGTTCCAGCCCGTGATATACCGGATTGAAATGCACCAGAAAGCCGAGGCCGAATTTCGATTCCAGAAAGACCTGCGGCTTGAGGAAAACGGGCGAAACGAAGAACAATGCCTGCAGAACAAGCCCGATCAGCTGGGAAAAGTCATAAAACCAGGTGGCAACATAGGCGCTGATGGTTGCCAGCGGCCACAGGCACAGGAAAAGCAGCACGGTCGCCGGAATCAGCATCAGCCATGCCATGCCGAAATTCTGCGGCATTACCACAACTACCCAAGCGACGAGACCGATGAGTGCCAGCAGGAAATTGACCACGCCCCCCAGTGAGTGGCGCAGCGTATAGACCATGCTCGGCAAGGTGCACTGACGAATATAGTATTGGGAGAAGCGGAATACCTGGCAGCCGCCGACCGCACTCGCGGACACAAACTCCCATACAATCAGGCCGGAAAAGATGTAGGGCACATATTCAGTGATCTCCATTCCGAACACGGTCGAAAGCACGAGCGCCAGCAGCAGTGCCATCCCCAGCGGCTGCAGGATCGCCCACAGAATGCCAAGAAAAGAACGGCGGTATTTCTGGTTCAAATCGTAGAGCGACAGATGATACAACAGGTGTCGCGCCTTGTAGATCTGTCCAAGATAACTGAACATCAACTTACCCTGCCTCTTGGGCTGACGCGGGCGCCGGGTCGCCGACCGGTGCACCAGTCAGCTCCTTGACATAGGTGTCAACCTGGCTGCGGATTGTATAGACGCTCTCGTCACCATAGGGACGCTGCGGCGGAATGGTATTGATATGCAGCAGCGTCTTGTGCGCCAGTTCGATCGAGTTGCCGATGTCGAAACGGCTGACATTGCTGTATTCCACCAGCCTGAAAAGCTGGTCGAAGGCAAAGGACGCTGAACATACCACCCGCTTGCTCGCATCCAGGCAGATCGAGGCTATGCCGGAACCGTCCTGGCCGTTTTCATAATAGGGCAGCCAGGCCATGTCGACAGAACCTGCGACATCGAGAAACTCGCGATCTGGCAGTTCACCGAGGAAGAAGACGCGGTCCTTGAGGGACAGTCTGGTGCTCTCTTGAGCTGATTGCATCCGCGCCAGGGCAAGCGATTGCTTTCGCAATTTCTCTTCATGCACAAGAATCTGATCCATCAAGGATTTCAGATAGACATCAACCTTGCCATTGGAGCGTATGGTCTGGGGATGCTGTCGGCCAAAGATCAGCAACTTGAAATTGTCAGGGAGATGCTCCATCGCCCTCAGGGCATCGTGGTGCCCCTTGTAAGAGCTCACATAACCAAAAATGCCAACGACCTTGTCATCCGTCCCGATGCCGAGTTGCCTTCGAATTCCGTTCAATTTTTCGGGATTTGGTTCAAAGCCTTCAGGAACAATCTTGAGCGGATGCACATCCACCTTGTGATAGTCGAAAAACACGCCAATCTGGTATTTTGCCCGCCTGGTATGGGTGATGAGCCGGTGGCCGCGTGCAATGGCATCCTTGATCATCGACTTGTTGATACGGACATGAACATTGCCGCGAAACTCATCGAGAATTGTCCTGACACCCGACACTATGCGCAGCCGCAGCAAATCGGCTATCCCTGCCCGAATTGAGGAGTTGGTCGGGGCACTGAGGCGAGGAGAATGCAAGGTCACGGACATGACCTTGTTTGCAGCCATCAGGCGACGAACGCGGTTCATGATGTCATTGGGCAGGGTGCCGTAAAGCCCGGCCTCGAGTTGCAGGTTGACAGCGTCAAACGTGGCCAATTGCTGGCACAATTTGCCAATGTGAATATCTGCCTTGCGCCTGACGAAATTGTTCACTGATTGCAACAAGCGCAGGTCCAGTTCGACCACTTCGACGTCATAGTCGGAATATTGCTCGATCGAGTCATGCAGCACCCGGGTGAAAGACGCGTTGCCACAGCTCTCCGAGTAGCTCGACACAATTGCCAGCCGTTTTTTCGGCGTCCGGTTCATCGGCGAACATCCCCCTGATTTTCGGCATACCACTGGCAAGTGCTTGCAATGCCTTCTTCCAGGCTGGTGAAACCTGAAAAGCCGGTTGCCAGAAGCCGACTGTTGTCAATGACCCGCTTCGGTATTCCAACAGCACCGGTGGTATCAAAATCCACGGGTACATGGTCAAAATTCGCGGCGATCGTCAATGCCAGTTTCCGTATCGTAACCTCTTCCGCAGAAGAAATGTTCACCAAAGGCCGGGATGGCGGGTTTGACAGGCAGTGGATGACAGCACGCGCAGCATCCGTGACAAAGAGAAAGTCCCGCGTCGCCGATCCGTCACCCCAAACCCGGAGCGATCCACCCTCACCCGCTGCCGCATGCGCCTTGGCAACCAGTGACGGCACGACATGGCCGTTCACGATATCAAACCGGTCACCGGGTCCATAGAGATTGGTGAAAATCCCGTAGGTGAATTCAAGACCTGTCTCTTCTGCGAGGATTTCAAGATATGGCCAGGACTGGCGCTTGGCCATCGCATAGCCGAATTCGCCACGATGCGGCAGGCCGTTGAAGAACTCCTCTTCGCACAACGGCATCACTGCATAGGGATAGGGATAGGAAGCGACAGTGCCGGCGAAGAAAAACCTCCTGGCTGGATATCGCTGCAATGTCGTCAGCAGGTTGTCGTTGATAGCGCTGTTTTCCGACAGGGAACGCATCTGGTTGCGGCTGTTGCCCCCAAGGCCAAAAACCAGCGAAGCCAGATGTATCACAGTTTGCGGTCGAAGGTCGGAAACATAGGCCTGCACCCTTGCCCGGTCGGTCAGGTCAAGTTCGTCGCGACCCGGCGCATGGATGTCGCTAATTCCCGCATCCGCCAAAGCAGCCAATACTGCACGGCCAAGAAGGCCATTTCCACCAGTGACGAAAACGGGACCAATGATTGCAGCCATCGTCATTGCTCAATGGTTATTGCCTGCCCGCAATTCCCGCTCGGCAGACTTGATATCCTCGCGCATCATCTCTCTGACGAGTTCAGGGAATGTAACGGTTGGTGTCCAGCCCAATTCTTCCCTCGCCCTTTGCGGATTTCCAAGCAGCGTTTCGACTTCCGCCGGACGATAATAGCGCGGATCAACCGAAACTATGCATTTGCCGGACGCAACATCATAGCCCTTTTCATCAGCGCCTGTTCCCTCCCAGCGAATGGATATTCAGATCTCGGCGGCAGCCGCATCAACAAATTCGCGAACCGAATGCTGCTCGCCAGTGGCGATGACATAGTCTTTCGGCGTTTCCTGCTGCAGCATGCGCCATTGCATTTCCACGTAGTCGCGAGCATGGCCCCAGTCCCGGAGCGCGTTGAGGTTACCGAGGTACAGACAATCCTGCATCCCAAGCTTGATGCGAGCAAGCGCCATGGTGATCTTGCGGGTCACGAAAGTCTCACCGCGCACCGGGGATTCGTGGTTGAACAGGATTCCGCAGCAGGCAAACAGGTCATAGGCTTCGCGGTAATTGACGGTAATCCAGTGTGCATAGAGCTTCGCAACCGCATAGGGCGAGCGCGGGTAAAAGGGTGTTGCTTCCGTTTGCGGAATCTCCTGCACCAGCCCATACAGTTCGGAGGTGGACGCCTGATAGAAGCGGGTCTTCTTCGAAAGTTTCAGGATGCGAATCGCTTCGAGCAGGCGAAGGGTTCCCAGGGCATCGGAATTTGCGGTGTATTCAGGCTCCTCGAAGGATACCGATACATGACTTTGGGCAGCGAGGTTGTACAATTCATCGGGCTGTACTTCCTGCAGGATTCGCATCAGGCTCGATGAATCCGTCATGTCGCCATGATGCAGTGTCAGATCAGTGCCGGAAACATGCGGGTCATGATAGAGATGGTTGATGCGCTGGGTGTTGAAAAGCGATGTCCTGCGCTTGATGCCGTGAACCGAATAACCTTTGGCAAGAAGCAGCTCCGCCAGATAGGATCCGTCCTGTCCGGTGATGCCGGTAATCAATGCAACTTTCTTCGTCATGATATCCAAGTCTTGTCTGGTGTTGCTCTAGAGGTTTCCGTGCAATGCCGCCGGCATCACTTAAAACTGGAAACCCAAGGTGTTCCTCTGTAATAGGCAACCGGGGCAAGCGCCTGACATCAGCAGCGATCAATCAAAGACGGACAATGGACCACCCAGCTCAGCGATATGTCCGCATACTTGAACGCGGCCTTCAAAAGACAGATGCCCTTAACGATGTCAATCGAAAACAGGTGTATCACGAGGCCAGGGCAGCCTTGGCACGCGTGGCTATCGATCCGGCCAAACAGCTGGAGAACCATGAGGCGCTGGAGATTGCCATTGATGCGGTAGAGACAGCCTATCGCGACGCCCTGGCTGAAGTTGCGAATGAAGCCTCGCGGCAGAATCTTACAGCAAAGGAAATCCCCGCAACGGCGCAAGCCACGGCGAAGCCCGGCAATGCCGACCTGCAGGTGCCGTTGAACAAAGTGCCAAGACAAGGCTTGCTTGCCCGCCTGCGCCTGCCAACATTCGTGCTTGGCGGCCTGGCATTCGCCGGGCTGCTGATATGGGGGCTGTCGGATCTGTTGAAGCCGCCATTACCGGTCTTGTTTTCCCAAAACCCGAAAGACACAGTCATCACTGTGTTCGGCAATGGCATCAACCCGCAATTCGAGGCTTTCAATGAAGTGGTCGTGAAACAGGCTGAAGCGGGCAGCGACGGAAAGATGACGATTCGCTTTTCCAATCCGGAAACGAGCGACCTCCCGCTGAGTTTTGCATTCATGGCGCTGGATCCTGCCTATGTCAAACTTCTTGCCGGCAAGGAAATCGAACTGGGAATTGTGGCGCGCGACATTTCCAGACTTGGGAGCGAGCATGAGAAGCCCGGGAGCTTGACGCTGCGCTATCATTCCTCGCTCACCGAGTTGGTCGAAGCACCGCAGCAACTCGAGCGCAGCTACAAGGATTTCTATTTCAAGCAGAAGATTCCAGAACGCAGCAAAACTGCAAATGCGGACATGCTCATCATCATCCCTTCGCGCCAATGGACAGGCATGAGCATGGAAGTGTCAGACATTGCGATCAGGATTCCGCGGCCGGAGTGAGACCCACTTGCAGTTTGGCAAGGAACGGGCATGTTTCTGCGGCAAGTCTGTCAATTGAGTACGAAATCACCACTGTTGGAAGTCAGTTGGGCTTCAGTGACACCGTAGAAGGTGATGGAATCCGTACCGAAGGTGACTACTGCAAAACCATCGATGTTCGTTGAAAGGGTAAGCTGGCCAAGTGTGGTCAAGCCCGTTACCGCTGTCATGTCCACCACGTCCATGCCGGAGGTAAAATCATAGATGGTGTCATTGCCCCAACCATCGCCGAAGTGGAAATGGTCGGTAGTCTGGTCAACCGTCGCACCATAGTCCTCGCCCCACAAGAGATCATCACCCGCATCGCCGTAAATATGGTCGATACCGGCATCGCCGAAGATCACGTCTGCCTCGCTGCCGCCGTGAATGGTGTCGCCCTGTGCTCCGCCATCCAGCCAGTCCAGGCCGGACCCGCCGTCAATCACATCGCTGCCGTCCTCACCAAAAATGATGTCGTTGTCCTCATTGCCCTCGATGGTGTCGCCCTGCGCTCCGCCATAAATGAGGTCATTGCCAGTGCCGCCGTAGAGGAAGTCGGCGCCATTGTCGCCATGGATCTGGTCATTGTCCTCGTCGCCATGGATCGTGTCCACCTCGGTTCCGCCAAAGAGGAAATCACCGCCCGGCCCGCCATAAATGGTGTCGATACCTTGCTGGCCGAAGATGACATCGCCTTCTCCCTCGCCTCGCAGCGTATCGTCTCCGTCTTCGCCAAAGATCGTATCGGTGCCGCCACCGCCCCATGCGAAGTCGCCTTCGCTGCCGGCAATCAGGACATCGTCGGCATCCTCGCCATAAAGATAGTCGATTCCAGCCTCACCATAGAGCCAGTCGGCACCGGCTTCCCCATGCAAGGTATCGGAATCGCCCCCGCCCCACATGAAGTCGCCATCGGCACCGCCCCATAGTTCGTCTTCCCCGGCTTCACCAAAGATCAGGTCGCTGCCACTGTCTCCATAAAGAAAATCACCGCCTGTGCCGCCATAGATCCAGTCTCCTCCGCCATTGCCGTGAATGGTGTCGACGCCGCCTTCGCCAAAAATATAGTCTACTGCACCGGCATCGACCGACTGGAATGCATCGAGCGTGCGATAGTCACCATAGATGGTGTCGTCATTGTCACCGCCATAGATCGTATCAGAACCAAATGTGACATTGGCCAAGGCGGCCAGATTGAGGAAATCGCGGACATCGCCATAAATGGTGTCATTGCCGGTGCCCCCAATCAGCAGATCATTGCCGCCCATGAATGCGGAGGCGGAATCGACCGTGCTCAGGACATCACTGGTCTCACCGAAAATGGAATCTTTGCCACCCCCGCCATTGATCGTGTCACTGCCGCCCGAAAGTGTTCCCAATGCAAAGAACTGGGCGTCGCCCAGCATGTAATTCGATATGTCCGCGCCCTGCTCGACAATGACGTCGTCCCCGCCATAGCCGAGGCCGTAGGTGTTGTTCAGCACATAGCCAATGCTGTCAAAATCGCCAACCACGACAGCGGACCCTGTTCCCAGAAGCACGAAAGTGTCGTTGCCGCCTTGCGCATAACCAAACACGTCCTCGACGTCACCAAAGGCGCTGACCTGTGAGCCGGTGGTTGAAATCTGGAATGTGTCGTCGCCACCGGTCAACTGGTCACCGGACTGAACGGCAGAACCGTCGCCGGACATGGTGCTGACATCACCCAGCGCGCCCTCGATGATAAAAACATCGCCCGCACCGGAATAGCTGTTGGTGCCCGATCCGGCCAGAACCGAAAGGTCGCCGTACCAGTGAAAGGAACCACCATTGAAATTGCCGTAAAAGAAGTCGCCGCCGACCGTTCCGGCTGCATTGCGGTCGCCCGCATAGTCGGAGTGGACGGTGGGCGCAGCGATGAAAATGTCCTGACCGGAAAACAGGTTGGACCAGATCGTTGCGTGGACCGACAGGAAATTTGCCGCCGTGACGCCAACCAGCGATGAAATGACAATGTCGTCGGAAGCATTGTCGGAAAGGTTGATGGTTACCATGGTGACGGAACCGGTTACTATGCCGCCCGGATATGTGAAACTGCCGCTCAACGTGACCCGATTGCCCTGTGAAGTCACCCAGGAATAACTTGTCGCGTTGCCCGTGCCGTTGTGCAGATCGTCCGACAACTGGTCTGCTGGGAAGAGATAGGAAAACTCGAAATCCTCGGTGGCATTGCTTGCGTCAAGAACCGGCATTGCGATCTCCAGAAAACAAAAAGGTGCCCGCACTGCGCAATGACTGCGCGGATTGAAGCACCCCGTACGAGAAACCTATTTTCCATTTCCCGCCAATGCAAGTCTGAATTGTCTCGCGTCAGGTGAAACTAAAATCCCCCTGGTTTGCCTCAAGCTGTACCTGGGTCACGCCATAAAAGGTGATGGCATCAGCTCCATAGACCACGGTGACATTCGCGCCGCCATCGATCAGCGTCAGGTTCGAGAATTGCGTGAGGCCGGAAATGGAGGTGAACCGCACCTGGTCCACACCAAGTTCAAAGTCATAGACAGCATCAAAGCCCCAGCCGGCATCGAATTCGAACGTATCGATGCTTCCGTCATAGGTGCCGGGCATGTCGCCCCATATCAGGTCGTTTTCAGTGCCACCATTGATCACGTCCGCGCCGGCGCCGCCGAACAGGAAGTCGCCCTCCGACCCGCCATAAATGTGGTCGTTGCCCGACTGGCCAAAAGCAACGTCGCCATTCGCCTCGCCATAGATCCAGTCATTGTCGGCTTCGCCATAGAAGGTGTCCGTGTCGATGCCACCCCACATCTGGTCATCGCCGGAACCACCGATGAGGACATCATCGCCCGCATCGCCATAGAGATAGTCAACACCCTCTTCGCCGCGCAGCCAGTCAATCCCGTCATCGCCATGCATGAGGTCACCTCCGGCACCACCCCACATGTAGTCGCCACCAGCACCGCCATACATGATGTCGCCGCCTGCTTCGCCAAACATCAGGTCGTTTCCGTCATCACCATGGATCACGTCACTGCCGTCACCGCCATATATCCAGTCCGCTCCACCATTGCCGTGGATAATGTTTGTTGAGTTGGTGCCAAAGAGATAGTCAACGAATTCCGAGCCATTGATACCTTCAAAACCCGTAACAATATCGCCATTTGCATCGCCGCCGCTGACCGAATTGTTTGCAAGGAAGACAGTGACGCCCGCGGAAGAACTCGCATAGGAAAGTATGTCGCCATTGCCGGTATTTGTGCCGCCATCCAATATGTCAGCACCAATTCCGCCCTCGATGGTATCATCCCCGCCGCCACCGGAGATCGTGTCGTTGCCTGCCGCGCCGAACAGCGTGTTGGCCATGGCATCGCCCGTCAGAAAATCGTCAAAGCGACTGCCGGTGATGTTCTCAATCTCAACCAGAGTATCAGTCCCGGCACCATGAGTGTCTTGTGCAGTACCCGAGAGAAGAAGGCTGACGGTTACCGCGGATGATGCTCCAGTGTAATCGGCAGTATCAAATCCGTTACCACCATTGACAAGGTCATTTCCTGCCCCTCCGTTGAGAATGTCGTCACCATCCCCTCCATAAAGGGAATCGTTTCCGACAAAGCCAAACAGTTGATTGGGCGCAACGTTCCCGGTCAGTGTGTCGCCATAAACACTCCCGTACAGGTTCTCAATTTCCGAAAGAACATCACTGCCCGCGCCACCCGTGTTTTGTGATATTCCCATCAGAAGCAGACTGACATTTACAGCAGAAGTGGCGGTTACATAATCCGCAGTGTCGTTACCGTTTCCTCCGGCTATTGAATCATTGCCATCTCCACCATTCAGCCAATCGTCACCATCGCCGCCCACAAGGAAATCGTTCCCGGCCTCGCCATACAAGGTATCATTGCCGCCAATACCAATGCCAATATTCCAATCCCCATAAATGACATCGTTGCCGCCCCCAGCGTATATTGTGTCATTGCCGCCGGTAACGGCTGCATTCGCTCCCACACTGTTGAAATCTCCATATATGTGGTCATCGGTCGCTGATCCGTGGATGGTGTCATCGCCTCCATTGACGACCGCAAATCCCGAAACGCTTTCAACATCGCCAATAATGTTCGAATGGAAACCAACGGTCATGGCGGACATGTCGATGTGGTCATCACCACAATTCAGAGTGCCGCCCTGGGCGTAACGGGCGTCACCCATGACGGCGTAGTTGAGTGAAGTGGAAAATGCGCCCGAGTAGGTGATGGTGTCATTGCCAGCAGAAACAATGCCGCCAGCCACCAGGTCAACATCGCCGACAAACAAAAGGGCTGATCCCGTGAAGTGATCATTTCCGCATGTGACCAATCCGCCATGGATACTGACCATATCACCAAACAAGTTGGTCGATCCCGTTGTGTTGCCGAAAAAACTGTCATTGCCTGCCAGGTAAAGTCCGGCGGAGATATCCCTTGTGTCGCCAAAGGCGAGCAAGGTGTAGGAAGAACCAAAGTAAATGCTGGTGTCGCCATTCAAGACGGATGCCCAAAAGGCATCCGTGGAGGCAGATCCGGTGCCATAAACCAGTGAGTTGGTCTGCAGTGAAACATTGTTGATATAGATGTCTGTTTCGACACCTGTCCCGGCAAGATTTATCGTAAATCCGGTAAAAATTCCTCCTGTTGGTATTCCACCGGCATTGTAGGTCAGACTCGAACCTGTGCCAAAAACCTGGTTCGAGCCACTTGTTGCCCAATTGAATTGAGTGGCAGTTCGTGTCGGGGCAATCTGTGTAGAATAGTCCGATGACTGAGGGTTTGACATGTCAAAGTCTGCACCCAGCAAGGTAAAATTCACCGTTGGCATGATTGTACCCAATCCCGAAAACAGATGACCTGGCGGACCGCCCAATCGGGGAAATGTTGTTTCCGTACAGTAGGCAATCCGCTTCACAATTCCCGACGATGGTGTATTTTCGGCAGCCAGACATCCTCCCAAAGGGGGAAACCCATTCAGGAAAAACGGTGCCGGAATCGGCTGCAATCGGGAGCTTGGTTGCCAATTGTCTGAAGTCGCCAGATTTTCGGAACTCGTTGGGACTTTCTACGACAGCGTACTAGATCCAGGACACTGGCCAACTGCCCTTGGTCAGCTAACCAACGAGTTTTGCGGTGAAATAACCACAATCGCAATGTTGGATATCGCAACCAACACGGCGGTTTTTCCTGCAACCTATGGCGCCCGGGCAATAGTCAAACCACTGGTGGAAACTTATGCGGCGTATATGCCATTCTACGCTATAACAATGCAGATGGAACTGGACGTACCGGTTCCCTTGCAAGGTCTGTTTGACATGGCTGGACCGAACGGTCGGCAACAGTTCATGGACTCGCCCATTGCGCGCGATTGGATGCAAGTTCACGGGATTACTGACGCCCTGGGCGTGCTCGTGGAGAAGCGAGCCGAAAAGACGGGGCTGCTGGTAATCAACAGGAAATCCGAACGCGGGCCATTTTCTACCGGCGAACAAACCCGTCTGGCGTTCCTGGCGCCTCACATAAGGCGGGCAGTTGTAATCAGCGACCTTTTCAAGTCGCAGGTTCGTTCAGCCAACATGTTTGGCGAAATGCTGGATGCCATGGCGACACCAGTAATGGTGGTCAAGCAGGACATGTCGTTGGCTTATGCAAATCCCAGCGCAGAGGAAATGTTCAGATTGGGTAACATGGCCCGGATATTGGCAGGCAAGGTTGTTTTCAAGGCCGAGCGAGCGTCATCCATTATTCATCACGCAATCGAAACCGGTGACAGGCAGGAAATTGCGCTTGGCACCCTCGGCCTGGGGGTTCCCCTGACGCTTCACAGATCAATTTCGGTTGCGCATGTGCTACCACTCCGAAGCAGGCAGTTGGCAGCCGAGATTCACAGTCAGGCAAGTGCTGCGATTTTTATCGCCGGACAGGATTACAGTTCGGACGGAATTGTCGAGGTTTTTTCTGCACTGTACGGACTTACTGTTGCAGAGCGACGGGTAGTCCAGTTTGCCAACAAGGGAATGACCCGTGCCCAGATCGCCGAAAGCATCGGGGTTGCAGACAGCACGGTAAAATCGCAGTTGAATTCGATTTACAACAAGACCGGTGTTACCAGCCTGCGTGACCTCGCACAATTGCTTGTCTCGATGATGCCGCCATTCCGCTCAAACGAATGAATGCAGTTACCGGCATCCAATTCCTTGGCGTATCTGATAGGTGTCGCCCCGAAGGGATTGTTTTCAAACTCAAACGAAACTGAAATCCCCCTGGTTTGCCTCAAGTTCAGCCTGGGTCACGCCGTAGAAGGTGATGGCGTCCGCGCCGAAGACTACGGTGACATTCGCGCCGCCATCGATCAGTGTCAGGTTCGAGAATTGCGTGAGGCCGGAAATCGACGTGAACCGCACCTGGTCGACTCCAAGTTCGAAGTCATAGACGGCATCAAAGCCCCAGCCGGCATCGAATTCGAACGTATCGATGCTTCCGTCATAGGTGCCGGGCATGTCGCCCCACAAAAGGTCGTTTTCAGTGCCGCCATTGATCACGTCCGCGCCAGCGCCGCCGAACAGGAAGTCGCCCTCCGACCCGCCATAAATGTGGTCGTTGCCCGACTGGCCAAAAGCAACGTCGCCATTCGCCTCGCCATAAATCCAGTCATGATCATCCTCGCCGTAGAATGTATCGGTACCTGTACCTCCATACATGCGGTCACCGCCCGAGCCGCCGATGAGAACATCGTCGTCCCCCTCGCCCCAGAGAAAGTCATCATCTGCCTCACCGCGCAACCAGTCGATGCCTGCATTGCCATGCATGAAATCCGCGCCGTCACCACCCCACATGTAGTCGCCGCCTTCGCCGCCATTCATGGAATCACCGCCGCCATCACCGAACATCAGGTCCGCGCCACCGGCACCGTTCATCACGTCACCATCCGCGCCACCATAAATCCAGTCGGCTGCGTCGCCGCCGGTCATGTAGTCAATGCCCGCGTCGCCGAAGAGATAGTTCACGTAAGTTGCATCACGATCCGGTTCGCCGGGCCCATAGTCCGTGAAAAGGTTGCGAAAGCCATAGATCGTATCGTCACCATCGCCACCATGAATGATGTCGCTTCCCAGACCGCCATAAATGGTGTCGTTACCGGTGCCGCCATCAATGCCGTCATCGCCCAGACCGCCATCGATGATGTCATTGTCAGCGCCACCGTCAATCTGGTCACCGCCTGATCCGCCATTGATGAAATCGTCGCCGGCATCACCGTTCAGCGTGTCCCCGTCAGCACCGCCGTCGATCACATCATTGCCGCCACCGCCATGGATCGTGTCCATGCCGCTGCCACCGCCGATGATGTCATTGCCCAGGCCGCCGGTAATGTTGTCGCTGCCGCCGAGACCTGCGACCTGTTCGCCGGTGTCGAGTAGCGTGACAGTGTTGGCAGCACCCGAAAATCTTGCATCGTCGCCATTGGCAATGATCTGGGTCCAGATGTCCGACAAGGCGCCTGAACCGCTGTCCTGATGCACCACGGCAAGGTCGCCATTGGCGAGAGCAATGACCTCGCCCCGGTTCCATTGTCCGCCCTGGTTCTGGTTGAGCCACATCGGTTCGCCAAGGATCAGGCCCAGTTGCGAAATGTGCTGCGCCAGCAGTGCCCGGCCGCCCAGGCCGTCATCGGACTCCTCGACATAACCGACGATGGCGCCGCCCTGACCGTCAGAGCTCGCGTAAAGGTCAAAACGCCGGTTGTCGACGCCTGTTGCGATGGCAAACTCGTTGCCGACCGCGGTTCCGGTGGCGTCATAGATGCGTCCATAGACTTCGCCGTAGCCAACCCCGTTGGCGCCGGTGGTATTGTGCGAATACATCCAGACCGCAAGGACATTGCCATTGCCCAGTTCGACCAGACGGGTCTGCGGCAGGGTGAATGTGTCGTCCGCATTCTGCTCCGGCCTGATGACGCCGGAGACCGCCGTGCCGGTAGAACTCAACAATGCCATTTCGGCGAATGCGTTGAGGTTGTAATCGTAATAGGTCCATGAAACAGCGAGGTTTCCGCCGGTCAGTTCCACGATTTCAGGCGAGCTCAAATAGATCGAGCCGTTGGAGGTTTGTGATGAAATGACGGTTTCGCTGCCGACTGCGATGCCAGCATCCGTATAGCGCTGCAACATGATGGCACTGGTGAAACTGCCACCACCATTGTCGATGAAGCTCTCATAGACGACTGCGTAGCCGCCGCCGTCAAGGCGGAACATGTCGGAATTGCCCTGATCGCCGGAAGTGGTGGTATTGATCCGGGTCTCCACGCCAACCTGGGTGCCTGAAGCATCATAGCGCTGCATGAAGACGCCGGCAGCGTCGCCATCGGCTCCACCATGATCCGTCCATGAGATCACAAAGCCGCCTGTCGAGAGCGAGACAATGGAAGGAATGGACTGGTTGTCGGCGGTAACAGTGTTGACCCGTACCGGGCTGCCATTGACGGTGCCATCATCATTGTACAACTGGAAATAGATGTTGGTGGTTTCCGGCTGGCCGGTGTTCCAGGGTTCCTGCTGGAAGGCGACAACAAATCCGCCGCCATCCAGTGCAGCAATGCTTGCCATCTGGCGGGTAAACCAGGCCGAAGCCGGCATTTCATTGGCAGGGGGGACGGGTACGAAGAATGAATCGGTCATGGGAACCTCCTCTTGGCAGGCACGGCTTTCCGCAATGCGACTGCAGTTTGGCCCCTGCTGACAATCGACAACATCCCCAAGTGTAACGCAGCAGAAAAAACTCCGCATACCCCAAATGGGGTAGGCAGGTTGATATTTCGATTGTAAAAACTTAACCGGCGAATGGTCAAAAGCGTGGTGAGGGATGGCAGACGGAGAATCAGGTCAGGACAAAAACCGCGAACTTGTTGCCGAAATTTATGAGTCCATTCTCAGGCCAGACCGCTATGACCGCTTCATGGAACTGTGGGGCGAGTATATCGACCGTGCCGTTGTCGAGCAGAAACCTGAGGCCGGTGCGAAACAAATTCCTGCTTCCGTGCCGCTCGACCCCACGGTCAGTGACCACTTCAGCCGGGCATTTGAACTGTTTGAAAAAATGGGGCGCTCTGAGCGGCAACGGAGTTCTGATCCGTTCCAAATCGTGGAGACACATCATGCGCCGGCGCAATTGTTTTCAACCACGGGCGAATTGCTTGCACAAAGCGAAGCGGCAGAACTGTTATACGGAAAGATCGCGCGTGCCTCGCAGATGCAACCACTGCTGAACCCCGACAGCTACAGACGGCTGACTGCAGCCCTGGAGCGGCTGCGCTATTCGTTCTCACCACAGTCGTCGGGCGTTCTGGCGCTTTCGCAACATGATGAAGCAAACGCCAGGCGGTCAGGCGGCTTTCTGCTCATGCGACCTGCGCGCAGCGCCAATGGCGCAAGACTGCTGATGCTGGTAGCACCGACGATCCGCTGGAGCGAAAGATTGAACCAGTTGCTCGCCGATGGTTTCGGGGTGACTTCCGGTGAGGCGATGATCGTACGCGATGTCACGAACGGCCTGTCCGTCGAGGAAATTGCCGAAGAGCGCGGACGCTCCGTCCACACTGTACGTACCCAATTGAAGTCGGTATTCCGCAAGACAGGAGTTCAAAACCAGGCGGAGCTGGTGCGCCTGGCCATGTCGCTTGCACTGGAAGACGACCTGTCGATGACGGATACAGGTTTCAATCCTGTCCTGATCGACGAGGGAACGCTGAAATCCGTTACCCTGCAAGACGGAAGAAGGATGGACTATCACATTCTCGGCCCGGAGAATGGCAGGCCGGTCGTGTTTGTTCACGGGATGCTTGACGGTGTTGCCATCACAAGTGTCATTTCCCGCAGTCTGCACAAGCGGGGCATTTGCCTCATAGCGCCGGTTCGCCCGGCTTTCGGCAATTCGTCTCCCCTCAATGTGGCACCGACCAACGCGCCTGATGCGTTTGCGCGAGATCTCGATGTCCTGCTGCAGTCCTGCGGTGTAAGTCAACCGGTGGTGATTGCAGGCCACATGGCAGGCTCGGTCTATGCCTTTGCTGCTGCCGCCGGACCGGCAAAAATCAAGTCCGTTTTGGCAATTTCGGGCGGAGTGCCAATCGTTTCCTTGTCACAGTTCTCGGAAATGAATCTTCGCCAACGTGTCGTTGCCTATACCGCACGTTTCGCGCCGCGATTGTTGCCGACCGTATTGAGGGCCGGAATTGCGCAGATCGATTCAGGCACTATTGACGAGTTCATGACGGCACTTTATCCGCCGGAAAGTGAAGACTACCAACTGCTCCGGGAAACCGCGATCCGCAATGCCATCCAGACCGGCTACAGATTTGCCGTGGCCCAAGGCCATCTCGGCTTCGAAGTGGATTCTTGGCATGTGACACGCGACTGGTCGAATCTGGTACGCGCGGCCAATATCCGCTCGGTACACATGCATGGCACCAACGACCCGGTCGTGAAAATTGACAGTGTGCGAGCCTTCGTCGAACGGCACAACAGCGCTGAACTGGTTGAGATGCCGGAAGCCGGGCAATTGCTGTTTTATGCTGATCCCGAAGCGGTACTCGACCGGCTTGAAACAATGATGGCGGGATAGGCCGCCTCACACGAAACTGAAATCGCCCTGGTTTGCCGAGAGTTCGGCCTGGGTCACGCCGTAGAAGGTGATCGCGTCAGCCCCGAAGGCAATCGTCACATTGGCTCCGCCATCATAGAGTGTGAAATTGGAAAACTGCGTCAGACCGGCGATTGACGTGAACCGCACCTGGTCGACACCAAGTTCAAAGTCATAGACGGCGTCAAAGCCCCAATTTGCGTCGAATTCGAACGTGTCCGTTGCGCTGTCATAGGTGCCGGGCATGTCGCCCCACATCAGGTCGTTCTGGGTGCCGCCATTGATGACATCAGCACCAGCGCCGCCGAACAGGAAGTCGCCCTCCGAACCGCCATAGATGTGGTCGTTGCCGAGCTGGCCGAAGGCAACGTCGCCATTGGCCTCGCCATAGATCCAGTCATTGTCTTCTTCGCCGTAGAAGGTGTCGGTGCCAGTGCCTCCATGCATGCGGTCATCGCCGGAACCACCGATGAGAACATCGTCGTCCGCCTCGCCCCAGAGATAGTCAACACCTTCCTCGCCACGCAGCCAGTCCACACCGTCATTGCCATGCATGAAATCCGCGCCGTCACCGCCCCACATATAGTCGCCATCGGCGCCGCCATTCATGATGTCGCTGCCTGCTTCGCCAAACATCAGGTCAGCGCCTGCACCGCCAAAAAGGGTGTCATTGTCATTGCCGCCGTAGAGCCAATCCGCGCCTGCCTGGCCAAACAACCAGTCATCGCCAGCATCGCCAAACAGGTAGTCCACATCGCCGTCAACGGGATCAGCAAACAGGAACGTGTCGTCCACGGGTACTGTGATGTTGAGGACATAATCCTGTCCGGAAGCGATATTGACGCCAGCCGGCGTGAATTCATCCCACTGAAAAACCTCGACATAATAGGTTCCAGCGGCAAGGTTCGGAACATAGATGATCGAATCCTGCGGTATCGTGGAACCTTCGTCATAGATGAAGGATTCGCCTGCCTGAAAGCCTCCGACTATGTTTTCCAGTCCATCGTCATTTCCGGTGATCAATATGCCGGACGAATTGTACAGGTTCAGCCTCGTATCAAGCCCACCGGTTGTGCCATCAATGTCGAGGATGACGGTCCCTGCAGTCAGGATGGTAAACTGGTAGAAGTCGCGCTGGTTGTTTCCTGAGGCAGTGATCGACACATGCGCCTGCTCACTGCTGAAAAAGACATTCTGGTCGAAGTCGTAACCGATCTCGGACGTTACGTTGATGGCATTGGCGATCGAATTGTTGAACTGGCCCGCGGTCTTGGTCGCCTGCGTGTCGCCATTATAGGTCGGGCCCGGATTGGTACCGCGATTGTTGGTATCGAAGTCTCCGAAAAGGTAATCCGTTCCATTGCCGCCGCGCAGGATGTCGCTGCCTTCACGACCATCAAGAACGTCGCTGCCACCATTGCCCTGCAGATTGTTGGCAACTTCGTTACCGATTATCTCGTCACTGCCTGATCCGCCAATGGCATTCTCGATCAGCGAAGCCGTGTTACCACCAAACATCAGTGCATTGTAGACATTGCCACTGGCATCGACGCCATTGCCGAGATCGGCAAGCTGGGCCTGCGAGAATACCGATTGCATGCCCGGACGCAGATCGAGTTCAAGATTGGTGGTGTAATTGGACAAGTCGTAAGTGTCGTAGCCGCCGCCATCCCAGACCGTCAGGAAAATGCGGTTGGCGGAGCCTCCCGCCCCGTCGCCTGGCGCGCCCTGGCCGACTCCGTTCAGCGACATTTCGCCCGTTGTCGTACTCCAGGTATAGACCGTGTCGGTGTTGTTCGTGTTGTAGTTGGCACCATAAAGATATTGCAGGGCAGCGATGTCGAGCATCATCAGTGTCTGTGCGAACCCGTAGGTTTCGTTGCCATATCCCGTCACCGTGTCACCCAGAACATGGCTCCTGTATGACATCACGGTGTATTCCATGGAATCAAACTCAACCGGCACTGTCACATCAAATGCGGAGCCGCCACCATTCTGTGCATGGCTAAGGCCCAGCGCGTGCCCCAGTTCGTGGATATGGGTCATCCACGCATAGTCGCCGAGCAGAGGACTGCGATACTGGTTGCTGTCATCGCCGAACCAGACATCACCGTCCGAGCCGCCCGAACCGTCGCCCGGGAAATCGGCAACGCGGGCGGTATCCAGGTTTGACCCGTCGAAATTGTTGCACTGGGCGATGGTGATGTCCGACGGCCCGCTGGCGTCAGCCGCGATGGATATGTTGAGGTTGCAGACCTGCTCGAACGAGCCATAGGTGAAAGCGGTACCTGTCCCTTCAAGAATGGAACGAATCGCGTCCTGCTGTGCGGCCGAGACTTGCGCAAACCCGGTTACCGCATAGGGATAGGCGCCCCCGAAGTCACTAAATGAATCGGCAAAACTGTAATTGATGGCACCTTCCCAGCGGGTGCCGAAGAGGATGCCGTCAACAACAGTGATGCCGGTTGCGGATATGGACTGGGTTGTCTGGCTGCCGGCAGCGCCCGCAACCGTCTGGGAAGGATCGCTCACCATCGTCGCAGCATAGGTTCCGCTCGTGCTTCCCGAACGGGACCCCAACAGCGTACAAAGCATACACATCCGCGCCTCCTCTGGCATCCATTGTCCGGAAGCCTGCTCCTGCAAATATTAACGGACCATTTTCGCCTTGTGATTGTGTTGCGGTCAAGACCTTTCACAAGATTGCAAACCAGGGATCGCATATCTATCGCGCTGAAGGTCGCACCCCTGATTTGAGCGTCTCTTGAAGCTGCGAGAGTTCCATGCGCAGGTCGCGTACTGCCTGCCAGAGAATAGCGAGCAACTGGTCTGGCCGCAACCATTGCCTGCTTTGCGGATCCGACCTGTCAGCCAACCCCCATGCAGCAAGATCGATGTCCTCGCTTTCGAGAAATGCATGAACATCCTGCGCAAGAAAGCCTGCATGCAGGCGCCTGCCAGGGCTCTGACGCACAGTTCCTGATTTCTCTTGCAAGTGCGGCTCGCCCGGCTCACCCCCTTCGGGAACGATCTGGTTCAAGCCAATTTTCCAGCGATACAACACCGGGGCAATTGCATCCACCATGCGCCCGGCAAACCCGAATGCCGTTTGCTCAACCCGCTTGTCACGGACATCCGATGTCTGGATCACACCATTTGCCGACCAGACCGAATTCCAGCGATGGGTGCTGTCACCAAGGCTGTAGGCGTTGTCCGTCTCCGGCATGGTCGCGGATTCGCCAACCCGCAACCGGACACCACCAGCCGCGCCAAATGCCACACTTGTACCCGGACGAACCGCGGTAAAAGCAATGTTTCCCGCACCCCAGTTGGTAAAGAAGAACGAGGCGCTGTCATGCGAAAAATCGGCGAATGGGGACCCAAAGGAACCACCTTCCCCACTCTGCAGGCGGATGGTGGCAGTGCCGCTCTCGACGCCAACGTGCAACGGCACAGCGGGGGCATGACCGATGCCGAGCTGATCCAGCGAGCCGGGATCAAATCTCGTGACCTCCTCCCAGTTGCCGTTCTCGCGAAAATACGTCACATCGGAATTGCGAAGCTGGAACTGCCAACCATCCAGCGGGACAACATACTGCCAAGCATTGTCCTGAAAAGCTGCTACCTGCCCTGCGCGCCCCGACCATTCGCCGACCGGATTGGTCCCTACTATGAAAATGTCGCCCGCTGACGGAGAGTCCGGCGGCTGGTCGGAGGGAGATGAAGCCACGACGGGCTGGACGAGGATGTCCAGCACTCCCAGGGCCTCATTATGGGTGACATGTTTTTGTGCCTGTGACGGCATCAGATAAGGCAGAGAGAGACGATCCGTATTGTCCATTTGCAGGGTTCTCCAGCGGCGGAAGTTTCCCCAACAATGGCGCCAACCATGAAAACGGGAATAGGCAGAAGGAAGAATTGGCCAGTCGACTTTTGATAATCCATATTTTTCAGGGACATGATTGAGTGATTGTGCCCGGCTGAAAAAATATGTATTCCCTTACGTCATGTTGGTTTGCCCCTACCCGGCTGCGAACAGTCGCGGGAATGTACAATTGGGTTGGTGAGCGGTCCGAGACGATGAAGGTGCTGCATTTCTTCAAGACGTTCTGGCCTGACAGCGTCGGGGGCATTGAACGCGTCATTGACACGATTGCCACCGGCCAGGTTCCCCATGGTGTCGAAACCACGGTACTCACACTATCAGCCGAGCCACAGCCCGGCCCCCTGAAGCGCCATGGTTATCGTGTGGTGCAGGCAAGGAAAAGCTTCGAGATAGCATCTACCGGCATGTCCATGCAGGCGATCGGCATGTTTCGCGAGTTTGCGCGCGAAGCCGACATTGTGCATTACCATTTTCCGTGGCCATTCATGGACATTGCGCACTTTCTCACCCGGCACGGCAAACCCACAGTCGTCACCTATCATGCGGACGCAATCGGCAGGCCATTGCTGGCCCATGTCTATTCGGGGATCGCGAAGCGCTTTCTCGATTCGGTCGACAGGGTGGTGGCGACATCGCCCCAGTATGCGGCAAGCAGTCCCGTCTTGCGCAGCCTGGAAAAACAGATCGAGGTGATTCCGCTCGCAACGGGCCCTGAATCCCTTGCTGAACCGCAAAAGTCCGTGCTTGACAGGATGCGCGCGAAGGTTGGCGAGGGGTTCTTCCTGTTCATTGGGGTCTTGCGCCCTTACAAGGGGCTGGAAACCCTTCTGTCAGCAGCCAAGGCAACCGGCCACAAGGTCGTCATCGCTGGAGAAGGCCGGGAACGTGGCAAACTCGAATCCGTCATTCGGCGTGGGAACATTTCCAATGTGACCATGCTCGGGCATGTGAGTGATGAAGAGAAAACTGCCTTGCTGACATTGTGCAAGGCTTTTGCATTTCCTTCGAACAACCGCGCGGAAGCGTTCGGAATTTCGCTGGTCGAGGCGGCGTGTTTCGGCAAACCGATGATTTCCTGTGACCTCTCCACCGGGACTTCCTATGTCAATATTGATGGTGTGACGGGAATTGTCGTCCCACCTTCCGATAGTGCTGCATTCGGCCATGCAATGAACCTGATTGCCTCAGATCCTGTGATGGCAAACCGGATGGGCATGGCAGCAAGGCAGCGCTACGAGCGGCACTTCAATGCCACAATCATCGCGGAGCGGTATCTGGAACTATACCGGAGCTTGGTCTGACAACCACCTATTGAAGGAACCGCCCGGACTGGGCCTTGCCCTCAAGGTAGTCGGTAAAGGCAGCGACGATGTGGTAGAAGCTGCTCTGCGGAATTTCCTTTGAAATGATCCTGCCCCGGGCGTCGATCTTGTCCTCCCACATGCCATCAGGCGCCGGATCGAGATAGGCTTCGAAAACGGACTGGACGCACATTTCGATCTTGTCCTCGAAGATATCCATGCCTGTCTTGCGCAAAGCCAGCATGCACCGCAGGCGTTCCAGTTGGGGCCACAAGCGCGAGGTGTCCTCGATTGCCTTGCCTTCAGGCGACATCCGATCAATTACCAAGCCGGTGACAGGCGAGATGCCGAATGCCTCGGCAAACGAAAACAGCTTGCGGGCCTGTTCCGACATGTCCTCACCGACAAGGCGACCGTAGCTGAGCAACAGATGCGCCCATTCGAAATGGTGTCCTGGCTCACACCATTGCCCGGCATCGACCGACAACGGCGCCAATGAAGCGTCGTATATTTCGGGGAGCGCCCCCAACTGGCCATCCAGGGCAGTGTTTTTCAGCGGAGCAACAATGGCAGCAGACCGATCGAGGTAAGAGCGATCACCCGTTGCTTCATACAGCGCCAGAAAAGCCTCCAGCAAATGCATGTGCGGATTGAGGTTCTTGATGACCGGCCGACTCCTCGAGGTGAAAATGGCGCTGGCATCGGCGAAGCCCGGTTCCCTGATCGGAGATTGCGAGACAGGCTGGTCCTCGAAAACGAGACGCTTGGTTTCCAGCTCATGTGACAATGTTCTGGATTGCGGTGTATCAAAGTAACCGCCATTGACCTTGTCGCACAGGTGTTCATCAACAAAATCTACCGTCTGCCGGATCATCTCCAGTGCATCCGTACTTCCTGTTGCCTTGTACGCCCATGAAAGACCGAACAGGACGAAAGCCTGATCATAGGTGTGAACGGATTGATCGATCGCCCTGCCATCGGCACCGAGCGTGTAAACCCAACCACCGTCTTCGGATTGTGCGTGCTGCCGCAGGAAGTCCATGGCATTCTTCAGCACCGGCGTGCAATTGACTTGCCACCCCAGCAGCTTTGCCCGCGAGAAAGCGTAGAGTTGGCGTGCAAGTACCCGAACCCTGCGCGGATCGGATTCGCGCGGATGACCCGTCCGGTCGAAGTTCTCGATGAAGCCACCATGGCGCCGGTCCCATCCGATGTTCAGCCAGAGCGGAAGCGCGTCGTCAACCAGCCACCTGCGAATGCGCTGCTGGTTGTAGGAAGCCTTCTGGCGCGTTGACATCTGGCGAAAGGGCGTCGCAATCAGGTCATCTGCCTGGGCCTTGAGTGACTCGTAGACCTGGCGCACTTCCTGCGAGCGGTCGCGATGCATCACCAGCATCGCATCCGAGGTGTCAACGACAACAAGGTTGTCAACACCAATGGCAACCACAAGCTTCTCACCCGTGTGGAAATGGTTGTTGGTGCTCTGGATCAGCATTGTCCGACCCACTTGTTCCGATGGATCAAGTTCCGCCAATTCGGCAATCTGGTTCCAGCCACCTACATCCGACCAGCCAATGGATGCAGGTACTACCTTGATATTGGATGAGTGTTCCATGATCGCATAGTCAATTGAAATCGACCGGCAGTTTTCATATTCATCGGCTGACAGGAAAATGCCGGATCCACTGGTCTGGGCATTTTCATAAGAAAGCTTAATACCTTCCAAAACGTCCTTGCAGTGCAGCTCATATGCATCCAGCAAGGTCTTGTCCTCGAAGCAGAACATGCCGGAGTTCCAAAGGTAGTCACCGCTTGCAACCCATTTGGCAGCAGTCTTGTGGTCCGGCTTCTCGACAAATTCTGCAACAGTACAGAGTTCGGTGCCGTTGTCTTCAAACTTGATGTAACCATAGCCGGTCTCGGGGCGGTCCGGCCGGATACCGAATGTGAGGATTGAATCGTCACTCGCCGCATTCGCGGCAACGGCCAAAAGCCTCAGGAATTCGCTCTTGAAGACGATGTGATGATCAGCGGCCAGCATCACCATCACGCTACCAGGGTAATTCCTGTTTACGTGAACTGCTGCAGCAGCCATGGCCGGTCCGGTATTGCGCACCGCCGGCTCGAAGATGAAATCAAATTCGATCTCGGGGAAACCTGAGAGTTGCTCCATGGTCTCATGCGCAAAATCACGGTTGGTGACGACTATCATCCGCTCGATGCCAAGCGGGTTGCCATCCTCCAGAACACGTCCAACCGTCTGCTGGAGCAATGACTGCTTCCCCATGATGGTGAGGAACTGTTTTGGCTTGTCCTGACGCGATAGTGGCCACAAACGCGAGCCGATTCCGCCCGCCATGATAACCGGAATTATTCGCCCGCCCGAATACCGGGATGCGTTCATGATTGTTCCGCCCGTCTCACACTGCCCTGCTAAAGGCAGCCAATCCTGGAAACTCCCCTGCAAGAAAGTTCCCAGATCAACCAGATCACGGTTCCGGGATGGGACCCGTGTTACGCATGTGGCAAGTCACCCCCTTGTGACATCCACCAATTGAAGTTTGAAGCCTGCCCGGACCACTTGACAGAACCACAATGGGTCTATGCCTGTCAGTTGAGATGAACCCGAGCATTCTTGGTATGCAGTTCACTGCCTTTTTCAGACACCAAGCAGCATAACCTTACGGCAGGCAGCATTGCAAAAACGGCCTCAATTAGCAAGTGCCGGTTGCATGAGCCAAAAGAATGGTCAAACCCCAACGCAGCAATTCCCGGGCCTTGTTTCCGGTTTTCGCTTCAACATAACAGCGTATTTCGGGTGCATTTCCGGAAGCCCTGAAATGGACAATGTCACCATTGGCAACCTGGATGCGGACCCCGTCGACCAGATTGACCTGCGCCACGCCGCCATGGTCTTCGAAGACGCGGGCCCGGTACTCGTGATCGGCTCTCAACCGGTCGAGAAATGTGCCTACGGCCACCATGTCCACGTTCTGCAACCGGTCAGCCAGCATTTGCCGGAACGCATATGACGCAGCGATGGCGGAAAGGGGCTTTTGCTCAATGGCAATGCGGGCAAGTGTACAAAGGATTGGCAGGAATGCATCGCGTGTCGGGAGTGGTTCCAGGTCTGGAGCACCAGCACCCAACATCACGCCGCCATTGGCCTCGAAACCGACAACGAGCCCATGACTGGCTGCATCTGCCATTGCCTCGATCACGAAAGGGGAACCCACCCTTGTTCGCCTGACCGAAGCAAATGAGCGGCAGGTTTCGAGCGCAGAATTGGATGTTACTGGCGTCACAACGGTTCTCGCGCCGAGATGGCTCGCAGTGATGGCACCGACAAGATCGCCGCGAACGAACTCTCCTTTCTCATCTGCAACCAGTGGCCTGTCTGCGTCCCCATCCGTGGAGACGATAGCGTCAAGCCTGCGTTCACCGGCCCACTCCCGAAGCAACGCGATATCCTCGTCGCGCAGTGCCTCGGTATCAACCGGCACGAAGACATTGGAACGGCCCAGTGCCACCGGGTTCGCTCCAAGGTCAGACAGGATTTCTGCCAGCATGTCGCGTGCTACCGAAGAGTGCTGATAGACACCCACTGTCAATCCTGCCAGCGCGCTGGGCTCGAACGCAGCGCGATAGCGATCCAGGTATTGGACCATGGCTTTATCGTGTGCATCGGCGGCAAAGTCGCCGGCCCCGGCGGTTTGTACAGGCGAACGGCCCTGGTGGCAGGCAATGATCGCGGTTTCGTCCGGCTTGGTGATCTCGCCCGATGGCGTATAGAATTTCAACCCGTTCCGGTCATCGGGAATATGGCTGCCGGTGACCATGATCGAAGCGGCCCGCAGGCGCATGGCATGGAAGGCCATGGCAGGCGTTGGCAGTTCACCGCAATCGACCGGTACCAGCCCGCAGGCGGCAATTGCTGTAGCCACACGACGGGAAATCGCCGGGCTAGAGGACCGCAAGTCCCGGCCGATGAACACCGGGTCGCCGGGGCGGATTGTCCCGCGTTCCAGCAGCATTTGCGCAAAGGCAAATGTCCAGTTGAAAGCCGGAGGACCATCAAGCAGCGAAACAAGGCCACGCAGCCCGGAGGTGCCAAATTTCAGATCATCCGTGCTCAAGTGAAATATCCCGTCGGCAAAAAGTCCGCGATCCGTATCAAAATACAACTCATGCCGCATCCATTTCCGCGAAGGTTTTCTTCACGATCGAGATGGCGTGGTTGGCGGCGGGTACTCCGGCATAGATGGCGACATGCAGCAGGGCCTCGCAGATATCCTCACGCGTGGCACCGGTATTGGCGGTGGCTCGAACATGCATGGCAACTTCCTGGTCGTGGCCAAGGGCCGCTAGAAGCGCAATCGTGACGATGGAGCGTTCGCGCAGGGACCAGGTCGGACGTGCCCAGACATGGCCCCATGCAGCGTCGGTGATCATGGCCTGAAAGGGCGCGTCGAAACCGGTCTTGGCCGCTTCGGCGCGGTCGACATGGGCGTCACCCAGCACTTTGCGCCGCACGGCCATGCCGCGCCGGGTCAATTCGGATTGCGTCATTGTCCTGCCCTTCCCTGTTGCCTTTGCCTGGAGCCTGCCGTGAGGCAAAACCTCCTGCCTGTTACCATTTCCGGGCTGCAAAGAACAACGCCAATATGGCGTTGAAACTGGCACAGCCAGGGCGGGCAGGACGTAAACCAGGAGGGTTGAGCGTGGCGCGAAGGCCGCCTATGTTCCAGCAGGTGATTTCTCCCCGGAACAGACAGGACAAAGAATGCGCTTTGATGGAACCGATGCCTATGTTGCTGCCTCAGACCTGACGATTGCCGTCAATGCTGCAATCGCGCTGGAGCGCCCCCTGCTGGTGAAAGGGGAACCCGGCACCGGCAAGACAGAGCTTGCGCGGCAGGTGGCGGCAGCGCTCGGTCTCAGGCTGATCGAATGGCATGTCAAGTCCACCACCAAGGCGCAGCAGGGCCTGTATGAATATGACGCGGTGAGCAGGTTGCGCGACAGCCAGCTTGGCGACGAGCGTGTGCATGATGTCGCGAACTACATCCGCAAGGGCAAATTGTGGGAGGCCTTCGAGGCAGGGGAAAAACTGGTGCTGCTGATCGACGAGATCGACAAGGCGGATATCGAGTTCCCTAACGACCTGTTGCAGGAACTCGACCGCATGGAGTTTCATGTCTACGAGACCAATGAGACGGTAAAGGCGCGACACCGGCCAATCGTCATCATCACCTCCAACAATGAAAAGGAACTGCCCGACGCCTTTTTGCGCCGCTGCTTCTTTCACTATATCCGGTTCCCCGAGATGGACGTGCT
This sequence comes from Nitratireductor sp., assembly GCA_041397525.1. Classification (GTDB taxonomy): domain Bacteria; phylum Pseudomonadota; class Alphaproteobacteria; order Rhizobiales; family Rhizobiaceae; genus BOKV01. The sequence continues at coordinate 546,903 of JAWKWL010000003.1, read as the reverse complement.
GGAGCAGATTGTTGATGTGCACTATCCCGGCATCCGCAAGAATCTGGTGCGGGCAGCGCTGACGCAGTTTTATGAGATCCGCGAAACGCCGGGACTGAAAAAGAAGCCTTCAACCTCGGAAGCACTCGACTGGATCCGCCTGCTTGTCTCCGACCAGATGGAACCGGAGGATCTTCGCAGCGATCCGAAGAACCTGCTGCCGAAACTGCATGGCGCTCTGCTCAAGAACGAGCAGGATGTCCACCTTTTCGAAAGGCTGGCATTTCTGGCAAGGCAAAGGGGTCAATGAGGCGCAAAGCCCGGATTGTTCTACAATCTTGATTTTTGTAGAACAATCGATATGTTCTACAAAATTGGGAATTGTAGAACATGGCAAGATACCACTCATCGCTGGCGCACTCCGCCTATATCGATCTGCGCCGCTCGTTGCAGGATGAAGCCGTTACGCAAATACGCGGAAATGTGGTTTTGGCAAAACGCAATGGTCGAGGATATTGGTACGACACTTATCGTGTCGGAAATTCAGTGCAAAAGACCTATATCGGCGAAGACAGCGCAGAATTGCGGGAACGCATTGCGCGCACGACGGAACTCAAGAAGAACGCCAAATTGCGCCAGACAGACCGCTCCAGGCTGGTACGCCTGCTGCGGACGGAAGGAATTACCGGCGTTGATACCACAACCGGAAGCTTGCTGTCGGCATTGGCTATGAGCGGTGTCTTCCGCCTTGGTGGAACCCTGGTTGGAACCATTGCATTTCGGCTTTATGAGGGCGAGTTGGGGATCAGGTTGCCGACCGATGAGACAACCGAAACCAACGATCTGGACATTGCCGCGTTTGAACAATTGTCACTGGCACTGGCACAAACCGATGCGGCAGACGTCAACAAGGCACTTGCGGATCTGGATTTCGAAGCCGTTCCTGGACTCTCGCCAAGAAAATTCTGGCGCTGGAAGCAAACGCGCGGCGAAATGATAGTCGAGTTCCTGACCCCTTCCTTTGATGCAGAGGAAGGTATCCGCCCGCTGCCGGCGCTTGGTGTTCACGCCCAGGCGCTGCACTTTCTCAATTTCCTGATTGCCGACCCGATCAAGGCGGCAGTTCCCTACCGTTCCGGCGTGCTGGTGCAGATTCCGGCACCAGAACGCTTCGCGGTGCACAAGCTGATTGTTGCTGATCGGCGGCAGGGTGGTCCGGATGCGTTGAAATCAATCAAGGATCGGCGTCAGGCGGCCTTTCTGATCGAGGTGCTCGCCCAGGACCGGCCCGATGAGTTGCGTGAGGCATGGGAAGATGCACGCAATCGCGGACCCAGATGGCGCGAGCGGCTGGACCGCAGCCTCACGCGCTTGCCGGACACGGCAAAATTGCTTGCAACGCTTTGAGCGGCGGCCGTCAGTTCAAATGCCTGAGTTGCCGAACGAAATCTGCAAGTGGTTTGCGCTGGGCATTGTCTGCCATACGCAGGACCAATCGCCGTGGCAAATTTGCAGCGACGCTGAAGGGCGCAACCAGGCGGCCATCGTCAAGGCGTGACTGCACCAGCGCCTTGTGCCCCATGAGAATGCCCGCGCCATTCACCGCCTCTTCCACCGCCAGGGCGTAGAGCGAGAAGACCGGGCCCGTCGCATCGCCCATAAAGCCAGCCGCAATCCCCGGTGCTGTGGCGGCCATCCAATGCGCCCAGTCGGAATTCCAAGTCGAATCGTGCAAAAGGGTTTCACCGGCAAGATCGCCAACAACCTTCAACCTCGCGGCTATTTGCGGAGTGCAAACAGGCATGATTTCGTCCTCAAACATGGCAACTCCGCCTGCTGCCACAGGCGTTTCCTCAAAGAACAGCGCGGCATCAAAATCATCGCGCAGGAGGTTTGGTGGTTGTTCGAGCGCCGTGACAGAGACAGAGAGTCCGGAAACAGCAGCCCGGATTTGTGGCAGGCGGGGTGACAGCCACAATTGCGCGACGCTTGGCAGGGTTGCAATGCGTATGCGACCGGGATTTGCGGCGACGCGCAGATGCTGTGCGGCAGCTGCAGTTGCGTCGAATGCCCGCGTGAAGTCCCCTCGCACCTGCTCTCCAAGGTGCGTCAGGCGAACACCCTGTGCATGGCGCTCGAACAGCGGACGCCCCGCCCAGATTTCCAGAGTTTTCACATGCTGGGCAATAGCCCCGGGTGTGACATTGAGTTCCTGCGCGGCATTGGCAAAACCACCAAGCCGGGCAGACGCTTCAAATGCGCGCAATGCATTGAGTGGTGGCGCCTTTGGACGAGGTGGAGAAACTGACATTTTCAGCCCCAGTTTTTCTTGGCCCAGATTTCAGTAAATCTGGTTTGCGGTTTGCGGGTCAAGTGCCAATAGTAATGGGGCGAGCGAACTGCAAAACGGAGAAACCCCATGACTTCCCTGGCTCCACGCGAATGGGTGCCCGCGCATTGCGAAACGCATGTCCAGGAAATCGCGGCGACAACGGCCAATGCATCCAGCCTAGATATTGCATTGCGGCTTGATGCGCTGATCGAGCGGAACCGCGAAATCCATGAGCAGGACTGTTTCAATCTCAATCCCGCCACCAATGTGATGAACCCGAAGGCCGAGGCTGCCCTTGCAGCCGGAATCGGTTCACGCCCCTCTCTTGGCTATCCCGGAGACAAATACGAGATGGGACTGGAAGCTATCGAGGAAATCGAGGTGATTGCAGCAGAACTGGCTGGCGAAATCTTCAAGGCGAAACATGCCGAAATCCGGGTCGCCTCAGGTGCGATGGCGAACCTCTACGGCTTCATGGCGACGTGCAAGCCAGGCGATGCGATCATTGCGCCCCCGGCATCGATTGGCGGGCATGTGACGCATCACAATGCCGGATGCGCGGGGCTTTACGGCCTCACCATTCACGAAGCACCTGTCAATGCGGACGGCTTTACAATTGACGTTGACGGCTTGCGCAAGCTCGCAAACCAGGTGCGGCCGAAGCTCATCACAATTGGCGGCAGCCTCAACCTTTTTCCGCATCCTGTCGGCGAAATCCGCATGATTGGTGACAGTGTCGGGGCCAAGGTCATGTTTGATGCAGCACATCAATGCGGGATCATTGCCGGCGGAAACTGGCCGAACCCGCTTGATGAAGGTGCGCATTTCATGACCATGAGCACCTACAAGAGCCTTGGCGGACCTGCTGGCGGCTTGATCGTCACCAATGACGCGGCAATCGCAGAGCGGCTCGACGCCATCGCATTTCCCGGACTTACCGCCAATTTCGACGCGGCAAAATCGGCGGCATTGGCGATAACACTGCTCGACTGGCGAGAGCATGGTGCAGCCTATGCGTCGCAGATGGTGGCGGTCTCACAGGCATTGGCGCGTGCGCTTTCGGTGGAAGGTCTCACTGTTCACGCGGCCCGGCATGGTTACACGCAGTCCCACCAGTTTGCCATCGAAGCTGCGTCTCTTGGCGGCGGACAAACCGCCTCGAAGAAACTGCGGCAAGCGGGTTTTCTTGCCTGTGGCATCGGTTTGCCGATTGCAGCGGTCCGGGATGACCTCAACGGGTTGCGCATTGGCACACCGGAACTGGTGCGCTGGGGGATGACAGTGGATGACGCGCCGCGCATGGCGTCCCTTATCGCACGTGCATTGACGACCAACGCGCCGACGGACCTTGCCAGCGAAGTCAGCGAATGGCGCAGGAGCTTCAACCAGTTGCACTACATCCGGCAATGAGAAATCGCGGCCAGCTGGTTGGACTGGCCGCAAACCATGCCCGTCAGAGTGTGATGCGGTATTTGGCGAAACCGCCCTCACCTTCACCGGCAGCCTCGATCTTCACTCCCTTGACGTCACCGGCAAATTCCTTGCCCTTCGGCCCGGTTTCGAAAATTACGGTTGTCCCCGGCATCGGCACAAAGCCCCAATTGCCATCTGCGGACGGGTTGATCGTGCCCTGGTCGACAATGTAGCGCACGATCACGTCGCGGTTGGTGTCGGGAGCGGAAAGCACGATCACCTTGTCATTGATGCCCGGGAAGTTGCCGCCACCGCCAGCGCGGTAATTGTTGGTGGCAACGATGAATTTCTGCGCCGGGTCGATCGGCTTTCCGTCAAACATCAGATCGGTGATGCGGCTTGATGCTGCGTCGGCAACCTCGCCCTTCGAGGTATATTTCGCAGGCTTCGACAGGTCAATCCGGTAGGTAACGCCGTCAATTACATCGAAATTGTAGGACGGGAAATCCGGGTTGATGAGCGACTGGTCTGCTTTGCCGGCTTCGATCTGGTTGAAGATGCCAGCCGACATTTCCAGCCATTCCTTCACGGTCGCACCATCGATGAGAACCGCGCGCACTGTGTTGGGATAGAGATAAAGATCAGCAACATTCTTGATGGCGACGGAACCAGCCGGAACATCGGTGTAATAGTCCGGACCGCCTCGGCCACCTGCCTTGAAAGGGGCAGCGGCAGAAAGCACCGGCAGGTCCTTGTACTGCCCTTCCTTGAGCAGGTCGGACACGTACCAGACCTGAGCCTTGCTGACGATCTGGACGGACGGATCATCCGCGACAAGCGCAAAATAGGAATAGAGCGGCGCAGATGTCTTGCCGACGGGGGTGCGGACATATTCGAGTGTCTTCTTGTGTTCCTCGTCAACGGCGGCTTCAACGGCTGCGTTGTTGGCAACAAGCGGGTTCACCTTGCGCTCGACGCGCTCATAGATGGGCCGCGTCTCGACGGTCGAATCCACTACTTTCCAGCTGTTGCCGTCACGTTCGACCATCAGGTCGATGAGGCCCATATGCGAACCCCAGAAGCCGCCCTGCACCGCGGGCTTGCCCATCAGCGTGCCCTTGGTCGCGTCAACACCGGCAAGCCCCTCGAAGGACTTGCCCGGGAAGACCTGATGCTGGTGGCCGGTGAAGATCGCATCGATGCCGTCCACGCCACCAAGGAAAAGCGATGCGTTTTCCATCATGTCGGTCTGGTTGGCGTCGATGCCGGAATGCGACAGCGCGATCACGATGTCAGCGCCCTCTTCCTTCATCTGCGGCACCCAGGCCCTGGCGGTTTCAACGATGTCGCGGGTCAATACATTGCCCGTGAGGTTCTTCGAATCCCAGACCATGATCTGTGGCGGCACGAAGCCAATGAAGCCGACGCGGATTACCTGTTCCTTGCCTTCACCATCGGTGACCTTCTTGTCGATGATGACATAGGGCTTCAACCAAAGCTTGTCGTCGCGGGGATTGGCAGCAAGATCTGTACCGCGAACGAGGTTGGCGCAAACCAGCGGATAGTTTGCACCGGAATTGACCTTGTCCATGAAGGAAAGGCCATAGTTGAATTCATGGTTGCCGAGCGTGCCGCAATCATAGCCGAGCACATTCATCGCCTTGATGACGGGATGGACATCACCCTCCTTCATGCCACGCTCATAGGCGATCCAGTCACCCATCGGATTGCCCTGGAGATAGTCGCCATTGTCGATGAGCATGGTGTTGGTGGCCTCCTTGCGGAAACCGTCAATCACCGAGGCGGTGCGGGCAAGGCCCATCGTGTCATTTGGCTTGTCGGCATAATAGTCATAGGGAAGCACGGCGACATGAATGTCGGTCGTCTCCATGATGCGCAGATGCGCCTGGTTCGCCGCCGCTCGGGCAGAGAACGGATGCAGTGCAATCAGAGCCGAAGACGCGGCAACGCCCGCCAGCAATGACCGGCGGGTAAGCGGAATCGATTGGACTGGGTTTTTCATGATCGCGGTTCCTTTTTGATTGGCCGACGAAATGGTACGCCGAATTCCCGTCCAACTCCAGCAAAATCTTGCGACGGGACCATGACGGCGCGAAGACGAAGTCTACAAACTCCTGAAACGTTTGCTTTGTTACCCTTTCAGCCACCCCTTGCTATTGCCAGCCGCCTCGCCTATTTTCTCGCCGTGGTGATTTGGCCGGTCGGCTTGCAGCCACGTTAAACAACTTGCTAAAGGACCGATGGGAAGTGCAAATGCATTGTTCCAATCGACCGGCGGCAGGATTTGTCAGCCGGTTTTGTTGGAGTGCATGCAATGCCAATCCGGATTCCCGATCTTCTGCCAGCGCGCGAGACCCTTGTTCGCGAGGGTGTCTCGGTCATGGACGAGACACATGCGATAAGGCAGGATATACGTCCGCTGCAGATCGGGCTTTTGAACCTGATGCCCAACAAGATCCGGACCGAAACGCAGATAGCCCGTCTAGTGGGAGCCTCACCCCTGCAGGTTGAGCTGACCCTTGTTCGCATCGGCAATCACCGCGCCAAGAACACGTCCGAAGATCATCTCATTGCCTTTTACAATACATGGGATGAAATCCGTGATCGCAAGTTCGACGGCTTCATCATCACCGGCGCGCCGATCGAAACCCTCCCCTTCGAGGAAGTCACCTATTGGGACGAGTTGCAGCAGATCCTCGACTGGACGCGAACCAATGTGCATTCGAGCTTCTTCATCTGCTGGGGCAATGGCAGCGATCAACCACTTTCATGGCGTACCCAAATACAATCTCGACAAGAAGGCGTTCGGCGTCTACCGGCATCGAAACCTGAAACCGGCTTCGCCCTGGCTTGCGGGATTTTCGGATGATTTCTCGATCCCGGTTTCGCGCTGGACCGAAGTCAGGTCCGCCGATATCCGCAAGGTGCCGCAGCTTGAAATACTGATGGAATCGGATGTGACAGGTCCTGCCTGATCCATGAGGAAGAGGGCAACCGGCTCTATATCTTCAACCACATCGAATATGATTCCACGTCGCTGAAGAGGAATATGAGCGCGACGTCGCGGCTGGAACGCCAATCGAGGTGCCGCACAATTACTTCCCCGCCGACAACCCGGCCATGCCGCCGCAGAACCGCTGGCGCAGCCACGCGCATCTCCTGTTCGGCAACTGGATCAACCAGACCTACCAGACAGTTCCGTTCGATCCGAAGGATATTGGCAGGCAGCAACAGGCAGATTGACTATTTTGGCTATATTGCCTAAATTAGCTAGATTGAACAATCCGTCACAGGGAGCAAGGCAATGCGACGTTTCACTGCCACGGAGGCCAAGAACAGGTTCGGAGAATTGCTGGAGCTATCGAGCAGCGAGCCGGTTGCCATCAGCAAGAGCGGTCGGAATATCCGGGTTGTACTGTCTGTCGAGGAATATGATCGGTTGGTGAAGTCCGGCAGCAAGCGTGAGATGGTCCGCAAATATCACGAAGAGAGCATGGCCGAATTCGAAGAACTCTATCAAGAATTGGCAAAGTAAGGCGTTCTCCCCAGCATGACCCAGCATACTTATATCGACATGAAAGACATACTCGAAATCCATTCTGCCCAGATAAAGCGCTTTGGTGGGGCCGGTGGGATTCGCGATGCCGGCATGATCGAGGCAGCATTGCAAAGGCCAATGTCTGGCTACTATCGTGACCTGATCGAGGAAGCAGCGGCCCTTTGGGAAAGTCTCACGATGAATCACGGATTTATTGACGGGAACAAGCGGGTCGGCTTCGCTGCGACATATGTTTTCCTGCGAATGAACGGATTGAAGATCAGCGCCACTCCGTCCGATGCTACGCGGTTTGTCCTGGAAAGTCTGCAATCCGGCACTTTCACCAAGGACAATCTGGATGGCTGGTTGCGGGAAAACACCAAACCTGCTTGATTGGCACCATGTTCCTGCCGTTCTTTCTCCAGCTGAAGGCCGCCAAGGTTCCCGTGACGTTGCGGGAATATCTTACCCTGCTTGAAGCCATGGAACAGAACCTCGTTCAGTTCGATGTCGAAGGCTTTTATTATCTCGCGCGATCAGCACTGGTGAAGGATGAGCGGCATATCGACCGCTATGATCAGGTTTTTGCCCAAGTCTTCAAGGGACTTGAAGCAGTATCAGGCGTGCCGGAAGGTGCGGAGGTTCGCGAACTTCCCGAAGAATGGCTGAAGAAACTTGCCGAGAAGCATCTCAGCGACGAGGAAAAGGCGCTGGTTGAAACACTCGGCGGCTGGGAAAAACTGATGGAGACGTTGAGAAAACGTCTCGAAGAACAGCACAAGCGCCACCAGGGCGGATCGAAGATGATCGGGACGGCGGGAACTTCGCCTTTCGGTGCTTATGGATATAATCCGGAAGGTGTTCGCATCGGCCAGAAGGAAAGCCGGCACCGGCGTGCAGTCAAGGTCTGGGACAAGCGCGAATTTCGCAATCTCGATGACAGTGTCGAGATCGGTACGCGGAACATCAAGGTGGCATTGAAACGCCTGAGGCGATGGGTGCGCGAGGGGGCGTATGAGGAACTCGACCTCAACGGCACCATCCGCGCGACCGCAGAACATGGCTATCTTGATGTGAAAACCCGTCCGGAGCGCCGCAACGCGGTCAAGGTGCTGCTGTTTCTCGACAATGGCGGGTCAATGGATGACCATGTCCGCGTCGTCGAGGAACTGTTCTCGGCTGCGCGCAGCGAATTGAAGCATCTTGAGCATTTCTATTTTCACAACTGCCTTTATGAGGGCGTTTGGAAAGACAATCGCAGGCGTCACGCCGATGTGATCCCCACGATGGACATTCTCCATACCTATGGACCTGACTACAAGGTGATCGTGGTCGGCGATGCCGCAATGAGCCCGTGGGAGATCATTCAGCCCGGCGGCTCGGTCGAGCACTGGAATCCCGAATCCGGCGAAGTCTGGATCAGGCGACTGGTCGAGAAATGGAAGAATGCAGTCTGGATCAATCCGGTACCGGAGCAGGCTTGGCGCTACACGCAGTCAACGCAGATGCTGCACCGTCTGATGGGCGGGCGCATGTACCCGCTCACATTGTCAGGCCTCGACGGGGCGATGAAAGAACTGTCGCACTAGGAAAATATCAGCGCCCCACCAGCACTGCCTGTTTTCCGGCCTGCATCCATTTGGTGATCAGTTCCTTCAGGCGGTCAGGCGACACGGGCTTCGACATGTAATCATCCATGCCGGCTCCCAGGCACTTCTCCCGGTCACCCTTGATGGCATGCGCCGTGATGCCAATTATGGGGGTATGCAGCGGAAGTCCGGCCTCCAGTGCACGGATTTCAGCCGTTGCCTCCAGCCCGTTCTTGCGTGGCATGGATACGTCCATCAACATGATCTGCGGCTGGTGGCGCTGATAAAGTTCGACTGCCTCTTCGCCGTTGCGGGCAATCACGAAGCTGTAGCCGGTCTGGTTGATGATCTGGGTGAAGACAATCTGGTTTACCTCATTGTCTTCCGCAACCACGATATCCACTACGGATTCGACTGCTGCGGTGGCTTCAGCAGGTGCGGGCTCGGGCGATGCTAACAATTCCGTCGCTGGTAAAGGTGCCGCAACAATCTTGCGGGGGGCCGGCATTACGCCCTGTCTGGCCGCAGCGGCCTCCTGAAGCACGTCCACCACAGTTTCAAGAAGCAGTGACGAACGCGCCGGCTTGGTCAGATGCGCCTGGATTCCCAATGACTTGAAGGTCCGTCCATCCTCGGTCTGGTCGACGGAAGTCAGCATGACAATGGGAATGGAACGGAATCGCTCATCGCCATGCAAGCGCTCGGTAACTTCGGCGCCATTCATGTGAGGCATGTGATAGTCGAGCACAACCAGATCTATCGACAGGCCATGCTCATGAACTGCCTCCAGCAGGGCAAGCGCCTGCGCGCCGCTGTCACAAGCAGCAGCATCAAAGCGCCATGCGGTCATCTGCTCCATCAGGATGGCACGGTTGACCATGTTGTCGTCGATGATGAGAATGCGTGCTCCCGACACATCGGTCGGCGCACGCCGCTGGCGCGAAGCTTCGCCATGTACCGGCAGCGTAATGGCGAAATGGAATACCGATCCCTCGCCGATGGTGCTTTCCACGCCAATTTCACCGCCCATGAGTTCGACCAGTGAACGGGCGATCGAAAGGCCAAGACCCGTGCCTTCATGCCTGCGGGTAGCGGAGGTATCCGCCTGGCTGAATTTATCAAATACGGTTTTCAGCTTCTCTTCGGAAATCCCGATTCCAGTATCCTCGATGCGCACATTGAGAGTCACCTGCGAACCCTGTTCACCGGTCAACAATTCGCCGTCCACATCGACAAGGACATGGCCATGTTCGGTGAACTTGACTGCATTGCCGAGGAGATTTGTGACAATCTGGCGAATACGTCCGACGTCACCGACCAGCATTTCGGGCAACCCCGGGTCGACGCGGACTGCAAGCTCGAGATCCTTCTCGGCCACCTTTGCCGAAACAAGCATGGCGACATCTTCGATCGCCTCCGCGAGGCTGAAGGGCGCTGGATCAAGCTCCATCTGCCCCGCATCGATTTTCGAGAAATCGAGAATGTCGTTGATGATGGTGAGCAGCGAAGTACCGGATTTCACAATGATGTCGGTAAAGGTGCGCTGCTTGGCGTCAAGTTCAGTCTTGGCGAGCAGTTCTGCCATGCCCATCACACCGTTCATCGGTGTGCGGATCTCGTGGCTCATATTGGCAAGGAATTCGCTCTTGGCCCGCTCGGCCAATTCGGATGCTTCCTTTGCCCGCATCAGTTCAGTGACGTCAGCGCGGGTGACAATGGTGTGGTTGCTGGATGTCGAGCGGACGCTCATGACATGCCAACCGCCGTTGTCAGATACGATTGCCGATCCTTCCTCGCTGGTTTCAATCTCAACGCGCTGGATACAATTATTTGAAACCCAACTTTCCAGGTCAGCTTCCGGGATGTTGAATTGCGAGCTTCGTCCCATCAGGCGCAAAACCTCCTGGAAGGTCATTCCAGGTTTCAGCTCAGTCTGCTTGTCGGTGAACTGTTCAGCAAAGGCTGTGTTGTAAACCGCCAGAAGCTGGGACGAGTCATAGACCGCGACCGAAATATCAAGCGCTTCAAGCGTGCCGGTGATGATCTCGTGCGACCGGCTGATTTCTGCTCTCGCGCTCTCCAGATCAATCTCGCGGTTCTTCGCCTCTGTAATGTCGGAATATGTGACCACTACACCACCGCGCGAGCGGGACTTGGCGTCAATCCGCAAGGCTTTCCCATCGCCGGTTATGCGCTCTATTGTGTGGTCGACACCATCGGCAATCTGTTTGCAAACGGTTTCGAACTGTTTGCGGCCTTCCTCGCCTTCACCATAGTCGCCGCGTTCCCAGACAGATCGAAGGTAGTCCCGCCATTTGGCGCCCCGGCGAAGTATTTCGGGATCAACACCGACCAGTTCTGCTGCCTGTCTATTTGCAAACTCGATGTTTTCATCGCCAAGGATCATGAATCCTTGCGCCATGGCACCAGTGGCCTCACCGAGCAATCGCGACATTTCCGCGCTTTCGCTCATGGCCTCCTTGAGCTCAGTGATGTCCGTTAGAATTATGCAGATGACTGCGACGTCGTTCTCATCAACAATACGGTGGATCTCGGTCCGGTAATTGCAAAACTTGCCGTCAGATCGCTGCAGGGTTTCCTCGAATTTATAGCAAATGCCGGTATCGAGGACTTCGCGCTCGCGCTGCTCGAATTTCAAAGCGTCACTGGCATCAAACAAGTCATGTGCCGATTTGCCAATCATTTCCGTTACGTCGCGCCCGACGATCTCGCAGAAGGCCCTGTTGACCAGTCGGTATTTGAGATCAGAATCTTTCACAAGACAGGCAACCGACAGGCTGTCGAGTGTGCCAACGGAAAGCTGCGCCTGTTTCCTGGCAGTCAACAATTCGGTGACGTCTGTGGTGGAACCAACGAGAAGCACCGTTCCATCCGATCCGCGAAGCGCGCGCTTCCTGGCGATCTGGTAGCGTAGGCTCCCGTCAGCATTGACCGCGGTTTCCAATATCTCACGCGTTTCAAGATTAGATATGATCTCGATGTCATCCTGGGCAAACCGTTCGCCATCGGTTCCCATCAGTTCCTCGTCCGTGCGTCCGATCGCCTTGTCAAGCGGCACACCGGTAAGGTCTGACCAGCCCTGGTTGGCATAGACTATCTTCCTGTCTTCGGTCTTTGCGTAAAGCGAGATTGGCACATTATCGATCAGCGAACGAAAGATCTCGTTCTGCCTGACAATGGCGTCCAGATCCTGCGCCCCGGTCCTTTCACCATCGCCGGAATGCGCAACATCCCTGCAAGACAGGACCAGACCGCCACCATTACGACCCTTGGCGGTAATGCACACACGGCGGGTATCGCCGACAACGCATTCGATTTCGAAGTCTTTGCCGCTTTTCAGATTTGTAGTGAGCGACCTTTTGGCGATTTCTGCATCAACATCGGGTCCGAAATCACCACGCGCCTGGCAGAAGCTGACAAAATCGTCAAACCTGGCACCTTCAGCACCAAGTTCGGGAGGCAATTCCAACAATTGCACCGCCTGCTCGTTCGCATAGACGATTTTTTCGAGATCAAAGACAATCAACCCCTGTTCGGGCGAAGCATTTTCGACCGTGCCCGCATGCAAAGGAGCAACCGGTGCAGGCTCTTTCAAATCATCGGTGTTTTCGCTGGCACAGAAAATCGCTGCCTTGCCGTCTCCAAACCGGACCCTGCCCTTGCGGGTCCTGATTTGCATTTTCCGGCCAGCGGAATCAGCAGTTTCCTCAGTTTCGGTAAATGGCTTGCCCCCGTCGAGCAAGTCCTCCTCGGCTAGCGCAATTGCCTGGGCTTGTTCGGGAGGAAGAGATTCGAGACCGGAATAGCCGATGCACTCCCCGATGCCCTTGGCTCTCAATCGGGCATGGGCCTCATTTGCATAGATCGAAACCAGATCACTGTTCTTCACCGATAGGGGAGTTGGCAGGGAGTCAAGGATACCGAACAGAAGCTCAATTGTACCGTCGGCTCCGTAAGCCTCAATGATGGCCTCGCGTATTGACTGCATGTCTTCCCCAAACCTGAATGTTCCGGACATACGAATGTCCGGATTCCATGACCCGGTACCAATATGGCGGCTCATGGTTAAGGAGGCGTAACCAAAAAGGCCGCAGCTTTCGCCACGGCCTTTCGTGTTTTGGGTTGGCAGGAACTTTTAGCGGGAGAACTTCGCGCCAAGCTGCCAAAGGGCTGGCAGGAGGCAAGCCGCCAGAACCAGCTTGACCAATTCGCCCGGCAGGAACGGCAGGACGCCCGCATTGAAAGCGACACTTGCTCCAAGTGTTGTACCCGTCTTGGCTGAAACGAACATGAAAGCGAGCCAGGCGAATCCCATTGCGAGAAGCACGATATCGGCTACCAGCATTGCGCCGAAAAGCTGGAAAGGCTTGCGGCTAAGACCACGGTCAGCGGCCAGACCGATCATCGCGGCTGCAACGACAAATCCGGCCAGGAAGCCAGCCGTTGGACCGGCAAAATAGGCAGGGCCAGCTGCAGCACCTGCAAAAACCGGAAAACCGGCAAGGCCTTCCGCCAGATAAATCAGGACTGTTGCAACACCGAGCCGCATTCCGAAGGAAGCTGCAATCACAAAAATCGCAAGCGTCTGAAGCGTCATTGGTACTGGCCAGAACGGCACCTGGGTCTTTGCAGCCAATGCAATCGCCAAGGAACCTGAAACAGCCAGGAATGCATACCAGGCATAGCGAAGCGCGGGGCGTCCCGATACCAGGGTCGCTGCCATTGAGTTTCCGCCAGCAAGTGTCGTCATTTCTTTCTCCCAACACTGTAAGAATGGTTGATGACGGTATATTGGGTATGCGGATCGACCGCAAGCGAGGTTGCGGATCATGTTGTGCATTGCGGGAGTGAATGATGGCGGAGCGCGAAGACAAAGAAGAGAAAATCAGTTTTCGTACCGAATTCGACCCCCTTCATGGCATAGCCGTTCCTTTGGGCGAAAACATATTGCGGGTGACCTGCAACAATGCCGGCCCGTTCACCTTTCACGGCACCAATTCCTACATACTGGGCAGCAAGAGCGTCGCGGTCATTGACCCCGGTCCGATGGATGAAAGCCACCTGCAAGCGCTGCTCAACGCGATCAACGGGCGCGACGTCTCTCACATCATCGTCACCCACACCCATGTTGATCACTCTCCGCTGGCCCGAAAACTTGCGCAGATCACCGGTGCACCCATATTGGCGGAAGGCCCACACAGGGCAGCGCGAGACCTGCATCTCGGCGAAGCAAACCCGCTGGACGCATCAGCTGACCGAGAATTCGAGCCCGACAGGACAGTCAGCCATGGCGAAATGATCGACGGTGACGGCTGGCGGCTGGAAGCGGTGTTCACGCCAGGCCATACGGAAAACCACATGTCATTCGCGCTAGCAGGCGAAGACTTGCTGTTTTCGGGGGATCATGTCATGGCTTGGGCAACGTCAATCGTTGCACCTCCCGACGGCTCGATGCAAAACTATATGGCATCATTGCAAACGCTGCTTGATCGCAATGAAAGCCGTTATCTTCCAGGACATGGCGGACAGTTGAACAATGCACGAGAGTTCGTCCGGGCATTGCGAACGCATCGCAAGATGCGCGAAACCGCGATCCTTTCACGCATCAAGGCAGGCGACAGGACGATCCCTGAAATTGTCAGGATCATCTACAAGGACACCGACCCCCGTCTTCATGGTGCTGCGGCACTTTCCGTACTCGCCCATGTCGAGGACCTGCTGGAGAAGGGCGTGATTGCCAGCGACGGCCCAGCCTCGCTTGAAGGCGAATATCTCGCCAACGCCTGATGGTGGGGCACTGACTCAGCCTTCACCGGCAATGCCCAACAAGGCCGTATCGAGGTCCGACAGAAAATTGCGGATGATCGCAGCATTAGAGCCGAAATCATGGGCGCCGAAGCGGGATGCCGCACGCATGTCGACAAGCGTCGCTTCTTCTTCCGACACGATCTTGATGACAATGTCGTGGCGGAACCCGAAGACAAGGGTCGCTGCTTCCGCCTCAATCTCAAAATCAAGCGGCGCCCCCGATTCGGTTACCTCGTCGCTCGCAGCCGACTTTTCTGCCTTTGTGGGCCTGCCCGAAGTCACTTTCGGGAGTGCGGCAGCCCCATTTTGGTCCTGCTCTTCAACGGGATCGCTCGCAGTAGAAGGCATCGGAATGCCGCGCTCGGCCATGATTTTCCAGCCACGGGAGGCCACCAGCTCGCGAACCGCTGCCAATATCCGTTCAGCACCCGCATTGTAGCGTCGTGAGCCAACCTTCGGGTATTCGCTGAGCAGCTTTTCCGCGTATTCCGCATCATAGGAGGCGAACATGTTCATGCCGTCCTTGCGGCCGGCTTCGCGCAGTCTTGCAGCTTCCACAAATTGTGGAGGATCATACGGATTGGTTGAGACGTCAGCCAGGCGCGGATTTTCCACTGCCAACCAGCCCTGCCACAGGAATGGCAGCAACATCAACAGCGACAGCATGACCCCGCGAATGGTGGCCTTGCCACCCCGATATCCGAGGTTCCAAAGATCGAGCAGCGCCCTGACGCCCATTGCGAGACTCGCTAGCAACATCAACAGTCCGAAAAACAGCAGCCAGTAAAGTTGCGGCGTGGTCACCTTGCCGAAGCGGTGTAGCAAAATGGTCAGCAGCAGATAGGGAATTGAGACCAGCGCTAGCCGCTGGCACCAGCGCGCTGCCGCTGACCATCTCCGTTCGTAATAACCCGTCATGCCTGCTGCTCCAAACGATTCACTTTTCAGGAGTAGCTCAAACTAGCGTCTTTGCCAGCCCGCTGGAAGCGCTACCACCACGCGCCGAATAATGGCGTGAATTACCTTTTTTCTGCCCAAGAATCGCCCCGCCCGCGCAGTCTGATCGGCGCGACCAATCGGAGATGCGAAAATGACACCCATCGAACCGGCCAATTCCCGTTCTGCAACCGCCCTGTCAGCACTGGAGCGTGCCATGCATGGCGCAGCACTTGACGGTGAAAGCGGTGAAAACAGTTCCGAACGGTTCTTTGAACTCGCCTGGCGCGCGGCTGAACATGCGGGCTGTGAATTGCTGTTCGAGATCCCGCCGGTACTCTTCGGCGATGCTGCCGGCAAGGCTGCCGCGATCCGTTGTCGTGAGGAAAGCGAAAGTCCGCTGTTGTTCATCGTGTTCGACCCCGAGCAGGGAAACATGCGTCTGCTGCGCGGAGACGAAGCGCCAGAACGGGTGATCGACTTCACTCTTGCCTATGCCGGCGTCTTGAGCCTGATCCGCAATGACAGCAAGATTATCGCTCCATTGCTGCAATAGGTGCGAGCAGCGGCAGTTGCATCAACTGGTCTAGGCTTTCGATCACCATGTCGGCATGATTTGCGAGAAATGCGGCCTCGGCCATCCCGGTGCTTACTGCGACAGCGACAGCACCGGCAGCGCGGGCTGCGGCCATGTCATGCGCACTGTCGCCGACCATGACGATGCGGCCGGGATGCGCGCCCAACTGGTCGGCGAAAGCCAGTATCATGCCGGGACCGGGCTTGGCACCGTGGCCTGAATCATAACCGGCAATGAAAGACAGGTGATCGGCTATCCCTCCGGCCTGCGCCTGTGAGCGGGCATTGGCCTCGGCGTCATTGGTGGCAATTCCCGCGGGAATTCCAGCCTCGACCAGTTTTTGCAGCAACGGCACTACAGTTGGAAAAAGGGTCGCGGTATCGCGGCAATGGCGCTCGAACATAGTGTCGATGCGGGCATGGAATGACGTATCATCGGTAATATCCAGAAGCGGAGCCCAGCAAGCGCCGATGTCAGCCGCGCATCCTGCGATTACGATGGAACTCGGCGCAAAACTGACGTGCTCGAGATCGAAATCCACTGACGAGCCAAGGCGGCTGGCGAGATCAATATCTCCGCTCGCTAGTTCCAGCACAGTGCGGGCACAGGCAGGTGCAAAGGTCTTTTCGAAATCGAAAAGTGTACCGTCCTTGTCAAACAGAATGCCTGCTATCATAGCCGTCATGTTGTGTCCTCCAAATTGCATTGTTCATACGCTACCGTCGTCGAAAAGCACAGGAGCGAAAGCTGTGTTTGGCGATTGCATCGCCGAATTCCGTTACTATGATGGCACTGGCGTTGGCGAACCGGCAACGCCAGTTTCTGGAGACCATTCATGAACAATCCGCTGACCAACATGCAGGTGCGTGACCTGCAATCCGTACTGCATCCCTACACCAATCTGCACAAGATCAAAGAGACCGGCTCACTGGTGGTTTCTGAAGGCAAGGGTATCGAGATTTTCGATGCACATGGTCGCGGATATATCGAAGGCATGTCGGGCCTTTGGTGTGCGGGACTGGGCTTTGGCGACAAGGAGATGGTCGAGGCTGCCAAGGAGCAGCTCGACAAATTGCCGTATTACCACCTTTTCACCGGGCGCACGATTGAGCCGGCGGTGGAACTTGCAGAGAAGCTCAAGGAAATTGCGCCCGTCCCGATCAGCCATGTGTTCTATACCTCGTCAGGTTCCGAAGCCAACGACACCCAGGTAAAACTGGCATGGTATTACAATAATGCGCTTGGCCGCCCCAACAAGAAGAAGATCATTTCGCGTGTCAAAGCCTATCACGGCGTGACGGTGATGGCAGCATCGCTGACCGGGCTTCCCTACAACCACATGGATTTCGACCTGCCGGTTGATCGCGTTTTGCACACGGACTGCCCGCATCATTACCGTTTTGGCAAGACCGGCGAGAGCGAAGCGGAGTTTCTGGCCGGGCTTGTCGCCTCGCTTGAAACAATGATCGAGCGCGAGGGAGCGGAAACGATTGCCGCCTTCATCGCTGAACCGGTGATGGGGGCAGGAGGCGTGATCGTGCCGCCAAAGGGCTATTTCGAGGCCATCCGCCCGATCCTGCGCCAGCATGACATCCTGATGATCGCGGACGAGGTGATTACCGGCTTTTGCCGAACCGGCAACTGGTTCGGATCCACGACGCTCAATGTTGAACCCGACACGCTTTCGGTTGCCAAACAATTGACCAGCGCCTATGCGCCGCTGGGTGCCGTCATGGTTCCGCGCCACATGATGGATGCATTGGAATCCCAATCCGAGAAACTTGGAACTTTCGGGCATGGCTACACCTATGGCGGCCATCCGCTCGGCTGCGCGCTCGGCGTCAAGGCAATCGAGATTTACCAGCAACGCAACATTCTGGAGCATGTCCGATCGGTAGTGCCGCAATTCGAGCGGCGGCTCGATGCCTTGCGCGAGCATCCGCTGGTCGGCGAAACCCGGCATTGCGGTTTGGTTGGCGCGCTGGAAATGGTTGCCAACAAGGCAAGCCGCAAGCAGTTCGATCCGAAGAAGACCGTTGGCGCGGTCGCTGTGCGCTTCATTCAGGAACGCGGCCTGATCCTGCGGGCTATCGGCGATTCGATTGCACTTTGCCCGCCGATGATCATCACATCGCAGGAACTGGACGAATTGTTCGACCGGCTTGAGCTTGGCCTCAATGATGCGCTTGAATGGGTCCGCCGCGAAAAGCTTCTGGAAGCCTGACCCCGGATGGGCGACCAGATCGTTGCCCTTGCCGGAACACCGGCAGGCGAGTTGCTGGCTGTAGCGCTCGCCCTGCTTTCAGCTTTGGCTCACGCCATATTCGGGGCCATCAACAAGGGCGGCATTGACCCGTTCGTCAATCGCGGCGCGATCAATGTTGCCTATTCACTGATGGCTGCACCCTTTGCGCTGTTTGTCTTGCCGTGGCCGTCAGCCGATCTGGTACAGATACTGGTTGCAGTCTACTTCATCCACCTGTTGTACGAATGGCTGCAATCGCAGTCGTTTCACCTAGGGGCCTTTACCGTGGTCTATCCGATTGCGCGCGGAACCGGACCGTTGATCACTGCCTGCTTTGCGATGTTCGCCTTTGGCGAATTCCTCGAACCAAGCCAGTGGGTCGGACTGCTGCTCCTGTCGGGGTCCATTGCCTCGCTGGCACTCGTCAATATCCGGGACAAGCAGAAGGAAGGCATTTCGGCGCGTGGTTTGCAGGCGGCCATTGCGGTGGCGCTGGCAACCGGGGTGATGATTGCCGTCTATACCACCGTGGATGCGCATGGCATACGCGCCGCCGGCAATCCCTTCACCTTCCTGGCATGGTTCTTCTTCATCGGCGGTTTCGGGTTTCCGTTCATCGCATATGCGCGCTGGCGCAAGTTGAAAGTCAGACCCGGCCTGGGCGAACTGGCCGTGCGTGGCATTTTCGGCGCGCTGATCGCATTTTTGAGTTTTGGTGCCGTGATGCTCGCAACACGCCTGGGCAAGGTTGGCGAGGCAGCCGCGCTGCGCGAGACCTCGATCATCTTTGCCACCGGCATTGGTGTATTGATCTTTCGGGAGAAGATCGACGCCAAGCGGATCGCGATCATATTCATGATCGCGACTGGCGCAATCATGGTCGAGTTCCACTGAAGAACGGGTCAGCTTGCTGCGTTGATTGCTGCCTGCGCTGCAGCCAGGCGTGCAATTGGCACACGGAAGGGCGAGCACGAGACATAATCAAGGCCAACGCTTTCGCAGAAGGTGATCGATGCCGGATCGCCGCCATGTTCACCGCAAATGCCAAGCTTGATTTTGGACCTGGTTGTCCTGCCCTTGTCAGCTGCCATGCGCACCAGTTCACCGACACCGGCGATATCCAGCGAGACAAAAGGATCATTCTTGATGATGCCCTTGGCCTCATAGGTGGTCAGGAAGGATGAGGCATCGTCGCGGGAAATCCCGAAAGTGGTCTGTGTCAGGTCGTTGGTGCCGAAAGAGAAGAATTCCGCGGCTTCGGCAATGCGATGCGCCATGATCGCGGCACGGGGAAGCTCGATCATGGTGCCAACCATATATTCAAACCGGCGACCGGCCTCGCGCATCACATCTTCCGCGATCGCATCGATGCGGGCCTTCACGTAATCGAGTTCCTCACGCAGTCCGACCAGAGGAACCATGATTTCCGGAACCACCGTATCACCGGTATCCTTGCCTGCCTGAATTGCCGCTTCGAAGATTGCACGCGACTGCATTTCCGCGATTTCGGGATAGGAAATCGCCAGACGGCAACCACGATGGCCCAGCATCGGATTGAATTCACGCAATGCTTCAGTGCGACGGCGCAGTTTTTCTGCGTCCACCCCCATTGCCGCAGCAACCTGCGCGATTTCTTCCTCCGAATGCGGCAGGAACTCGTGCAGCGGCGGGTCGAGCAGGCGGATGCAGACTGGAAGGCCGGCCATGATCTCGAACAGCTCGACAAAGTCGGAGCGCTGCATCGGCAACAATTTGGCCAGTGCCCTGCGGCGTCCGTCCTCGGTATCCGACAGGATCATTTCACGGACCGAAACAATGCGTTCGTCGTCGAAGAACATGTGCTCGGTTCGGCAAAGGCCGATGCCCTCTGCTCCAAAGGACCGGGCAGCGCGCGCATCTGCCGGCGTCTCGGCATTGGTGCGCACCTTCATGCGGCGCAGGCTGTCGGCCCATTGCATGATGGTGCCGAAATGGCCGGAAAGCTCCGGCTGGATCATTGGCACGGAACCCGCCAGAACCTGGCCGGTGGAGCCATCCACTGTGATCGTGTCGCCCTTCTTGAATACGCGGCCAAGGACACGGAATTCCTCGCTTTGATAGTCAACCCGCAATCCGCCTGCGCCCGAAACGCAAGGTTTGCCCATGCCGCGAGCCACGACTGCGGCATGGCTGGTCATGCCGCCGCGCGCGGTAAGAATACCCTGCGCGGCATGCATTCCGTGAATGTCCTCGGGGCTCGTCTCGATGCGAACCAGGATGACCGGCCGACCTTGTGCATTGATCTTTTCGGCCTCGTCGGAATTGAAGACAATCTCGCCGGTCGCGGCACCCGGAGAAGCGGGCAGGCCGGAGGCGATGACATCACGCTTCGCCTCCGGTGCAATGGTTGGATGCAGCAACTGGTCAAGCGAAGACGGGTCAATCCGCGTCACCGCTTCCTCGCGGGTGATGAGCCCTTCCTCAGCCATTTCGACAGCGATGCGAAGTGCAGCCTTGGCAGTCCGTTTGCCCGAACGGGTCTGCAACATCCACAATTTGCCGCGTTCTACGGTGAATTCCATGTCCTGGATATCGCGATAATGGTGTTCGAGCCGTTGCGAAATTTCGACAAACTCGCGCCAGGTTTCCGGCATCGCCTTTTCGAGCGAGGGCTTGTCGGAACCGGAACTGATCCTCGCCTCTTCCGTCAGCGACTGCGGCGTGCGGATACCGGCAACCACATCTTCACCCTGGGCATTGATCAGGAATTCGCCATAGAGTGCGTTCTCCCCGGTGGACGGGTTGCGGGTGAAGGCGACGCCAGTTGCGGAGGTGTCGCCCATATTGCCGAAGACCATGGCCTGAATGTTGACGGCCGTTCCCCATTCGGCGGGAATGTTGTGCAGGCGGCGATACGTAATTGCACGCTGGTTCATCCAGGATGAGAACACTGCTCCAATTGCACCCCATATCTGCTCGCGCGGATCCTGCGGGAATTCGGTATCGAGTTCGCGACGCACGAGATCCTTGTATCCGGCAATGACGGTTCGCCATTCATCGGCGGAAAGATCGGTGTCCTGCTCATGGCCACCGCTATCCTTGGCATGATCGAGGATTTCCTCGAACAGGTCATGGTCAACCCCCATTACGACATCGCCATACATCTGGATGAAACGGCGGTAGCTGTCATAGGCAAAACGGGCGTCATCAGCCTCACGGGCCAGTGCCTCCACGGTTTCGTCATTGAGTCCGAGATTGAGGACCGTGTCCATCATTCCCGGCATCGAGGCCCTTGCTCCGGAGCGCACCGACACCAATAGCGGACGTTCGGACGAACCAAAATTCCGGCCGGTTACTCTTGCGATATGGGCAAGGGCAGCATCGGTCTGTTCGGCAAGGCCCTCGGGGAAACTGCGGCCATTTGCGTAATACAGGTTGCAGGCTTGTGTCGTGACGGTAAAGCCGGGTGGTACAGGCAGGCCAAGCGAGCACATTTCGGCCAGGTTCGCGCCCTTGCCACCCAGCAGGTCGCGCATCGCGCTGTTCCCTTCCGCTGCGCCATCGCCAAAGGTGTAGACCCACTTCGTCATGACAGACCCCCAACCATTATTGCATTGCACAAAACTGATAGCCATTTCCGGCATGTTTTGCCAATGGCAAATTGCCCCATGACAATGGCAATTGCAGCAATTTGCGTGAGATAGCCGCCGGTTCCGCTCAAACAGCTTCTGCCAGTTGGGCTGCCGTTTGCAGATCAACGCTGACCAGTTGGCTGACACCGCGCTCGGCCATGGTCACGCCGAAGAGGCGGCTCATCCGGGCCATGGTAATCGGGTTGTGGGTGATGATGACAAAACGGGTATCGGTGGTCGAACCCATTTCGTCCATCAGGTTGCAATAGCGCTCGACATTGTGATCGTCGAGCGGGGCGTCCACTTCGTCAAGCACACAAATCGGTGCCGGATTGGTAAGGAATACCGCAAAAATCAGCGCCATCGCGGTCAATGCCTGCTCACCGCCGGAAAGCAGCGTCATGGTCTGCGGGCGCTTGCCGGGCGGGCGGGCGAGGATTTCGAGGCCCGCTTCCAGCGGGTCGTCGGATTCGACGAGTTGTAGTTCCGCGGTACCGCCTCCGAACAGATGGGTGAACAGCCGCTGGAACTGCGCATTGACCACTTCAAATGCCTCAAGCAGGCGTTCCCGGCCTTCCTTGTTCAGGCTCTGGATACCCTGACGCAGGCGCCGGATAGCCTCAATCAGGTCGTCGCGTTCGGCGATCAGCGCATCGCGGCGCTCGGTTATTTCGCTCTGTTCCGTGTCGGCGCGCAGATTGACGGCACCAAGACGTTCACGCTCATTCTTGAGACGGTCAAGCTGGCGTTCAACATGACCAGCATCCGGCAGTCTGGCATCGGCTTCCAGTTCCGCCATTTTCAGCACATCGGCTGGATGGCAATCAAGTTCCTCGCGGATGCGTGCTTCGACCTCCGCGCGGCGCTCTTTCGACGCATTGAGCCGTTCCTCGGCGCGCGCGCGCGCTTCCCGGGTCTCGGAAAGTTGTTCCAGTGCCAGGCGTGCCTGCTTGTCGGCGTCAGCCAGTTCGGTCTCGGCTGTGGCCAACCGGTCTGCTGCCTGTTTGCGAAGCATTTCTGCCTCTTCAATCTTGCGGGCGAGTTCGCGGCGGCGGCTGGCAATCTCATCGGGAGCATCGGCAATAGCGGCCAGTTCGCCTGCACAAGCATCGCGGCGCTCTTTCAATGTGGCAATCTGCCTGCCCGCATTTTCCGCGCGATCACGCCAGCTTTTCATTTCACCGGCAATCGATGACAGGCGCCGTTCCCGCGCCTGCGCCTCGCGGGACAGGCTCTCGGATTCAGCGCGCGCCTGGGCGACTTGTGACCTCTGTTCGGCAACGACACCGCGCTGCTTATCCAGCCCGCTTGCCAGCTCGGAAATGTCAGGCATGGCCGCAATGGCCGCCTCGGCCTCGGCCAGCGTCGCGTTGTTGTCCTGCCGGTCAGCGGCTACGCGGTTGCGCGCATCCTCAAGCGTTGCCTTGCGCGAGGTGTACTGGTTCACAGCGCGTTCGGCTGCGGCGAGTTCCTCGCGCGCGTCGGCGAGTTCCTTCTGAGCGGCACGCCAAGCGTCGCGGGCAGTGCGTTCGCCTTCGACGGCGGTAACAGTCGCCTTGCGTGCTTCTTCGCAATCGGCTTCGACCGAGCGCAGTTTGCGGGTAGCATCAAGAGCTTCGGCGTCCAGCTCCGCCAACCGGTTTTTCTGGGCGAGCTTCTGGGCGGCGGCTGTCGGCGCTTCTGCACCGGCAACATAACCGTCCCACCGCCACAAATCACCCTGCAGTGACACCAGGCGCTGGCCGACCTGCAGCGACTTTTGCAACTCGACTCCGCGTACAGCGTCTACCACCCCGATCTGGGCGAGGCGGCGCGACAGTTCCGCCGGTGCCTTGACCACGGATGCCAGGGATTTCACGCCAGCTGGCAATACCGGATCAGTTCCGGAACCGGTGACCATGCTCCAGCGAACCGGCGCTGAGGCGTCGGTGGAAATGTCAAGGTCTTCGCCGAGAGCCGCGCCAAGGGCGGTTTCATAGCCCGGCTCGACCTTGATACGCTCGACAACCGAGGGGAAGAGATCCTGTCCACCCTGGTTGAGAATGCGGTTGAGGGTTAGTGCCTCGGTCTCGATACGATTGAGTTCGGCCTGCGCCTCGGCCAGCGGTGCACGGCTTGCCTGCTCGGATGCGCGTGCCTTTTCGGCAGTCTGCTCGGCGGCAAGCGCATCCTTTTCCGCGTCGACAGTGCGGTTTTCCAACAGATCAACTCGTTCACGCTTGCCAGCGGAATCATCGAGGGCAGTGATCTTGCCGAGAACTTCCTTCATCTCTGCATCGATGCGGGCAAGCTGCTCGTCCAACCGGCGGCCACGCTCCCCTGCTTCGCGCCTGGTACGCTCAAACTGCGCCTTGCGGGCATTTTCGCTGGCATGGGTCGCAGTCAGTTCGGCAAAGCGGGTTTCGGATTCGGCAAGACGGGCGGAAAGCTCGGCCAGCCGGTCGTTGACACGCCTGGCATTGGCGGAAAAATCAACGCCAGCTGCCACCAGTTCGGTTTCTTCGCCCGCAAGCCGCTCCAGCGCCGATCCGTTCTCGGCCACCATCCGCTCTTCACGGGCAATGTCGCTGTCAAGCTGGTCCTGACGGCTTTGCAATTCGTTGCGGCGGGCCGTCAGGCGGGCCGCTTCCTCGTCAATCTGGTTGCGGGTAATCACAAGATGCTGCAAGGCTGCTGCAGCCTTCGCCTCGCTGTCGCGCAATTGCGGCAGGTGCGATGCGATGATTGCCTGCTGCTTCGCCGCATTGCCCTGCGCCTCAGCCCTTTCGCCAGCCAGTGCTGTTGCCTGTGCCAGCACGGATTGGGCTTCCGCCTCGGCTTCCTTTGCACCGGACCAGCGCAGGTGGAAAAGCAGGGCCTCGGTCTGGCGGATTTCAGCCGAAAGCGCGCGATAGCGGTTTGCCTGGCGGGCCTGGCGCTTGAGGCTCTCAAGCTGGCTTTCCATTTGCGCCACAACGTCTTCGAGGCGCTCAAGGTTCTGTTCGGCTGCACGCAAGCGCAATTCGGCTTCATGGCGGCGCGAATGCAGTCCGGAAATCCCGGCAGCCTCTTCGAGCAAGGCCCGGCGCGCCTGCGGCTTGGCGGAAATCAGTTCGCCAATGCGGCCCTGCCCGACCATCGAGGGAGAGCGTGCCCCGGTGGAAGCATCAGCAAACAGCAATTGTACGTCCTTGGCGCGGACTTCCTTGCCATTGATCCGATAAACAGAGCCCGATTCGCGCTCGATACGTCGCGATACCTGCAATTCGTCTGCATCATTGAAGGCGGCAGGTGCTGTACGGTCGGAATTGTCGAGGAAAAGCGTGACTTCGGCGGTATTGCGCGCCGGGCGATTGCCGGAACCGGAAAAGATGACATCATCCATGCCGGAGGCGCGCATGTTCTTGTACGAGTTTTCGCCCATGACCCAGCGCAGCGCCTCGACAAGATTGGACTTGCCGCAGCCATTGGGTCCAACAACGCCGGTCAGGCCGTCCTCGATGAGGAACTCGGTGGGTTCGACGAAGGACTTGAACCCCAGGACACGCAGCTTGACGAATCTCATGCCGCCCCCCCGCTGATGCGCAAATGTGCAAACAATTCGGCGCAGAAAAGGGCTGGCGCCCGTGACAAGCGCGCCAGTCCCGATCTGTTACAGATGCTTGTCGATGGCAGCCGACATTGCATCGACCGACATTTCTCCAGAGAGTTTTTCGCCATTGATGAAGAAGGTGGGGGTAGAATCCACCTTGTAATCCTTTGCCGCCTTTTCCCGAACGGCCATCACATTGTCTAGCACCTGCTGGTTTTTCAAGCAGGCTTCGAAGGTCTCCTGTGTAAAACCCGCCAATTTGGAAATTTGCAGCAGCGGCGGGCGCGGGTCCTCGGCCACAGCCCAGACCTTTTGCTGCTTGAACAGCACGTCGATCATCGGAAAATATTGTTCGGCGGGGGCGCAGCGCGCCAGCATGAAGGCTGCGGCAGCGCGCGGGTCAAACGGGAACTCGCGGAAAATGAACCGCACCTTGCCGGTATCGACATATTTTTCCTTGATGCCAGGAAAAGTATTTTCGTGGAACCGGGCGCAATGCGGGCAAGTCATCGAAGCATATTCAACGATCGTGACCGGCGCATCTTCCTTGCCAATTGCCATGTCCGGCAGTGCCTGCGGCTCCATCAGCTGCTCCACGGTCTGCGCCATGGCTTCACTGACCAGCGACACTGGAGAGCCGCGGAACATGAACGCACCGACTGCGCCCGTGGTCAGCGCGGTCGCGCCGATGGTTTCAAGCAGGCGGCGACGGTTCAGGGTCATGCCGTTCTTCATCTGGCCGGTCTTCATGTGGTCTCCATTCATTCTGGCTTCCTTGCAAGGATATCAGGGGCAATAACGATTGCGTTCCGGTTCCGCACCATCTTCACATCGCAGATTC
Organism: Nitratireductor sp.; assembly: GCA_041397525.1. Classification (GTDB taxonomy): domain Bacteria; phylum Pseudomonadota; class Alphaproteobacteria; order Rhizobiales; family Rhizobiaceae; genus BOKV01. The sequence goes on along the minus strand of JAWKWL010000003.1, from coordinate 520,421 downwards.
ATCATCTCACATGACAATATCAGACCAAATGCGGCAATGCCGAACGGATTTCAATAAACACAGCGTTACTGCAACCCGCATGAACCGGCGATGAACCGATGGCATTTATTGCCTTTCAGCTGCGTTTGCGATTGCCAAACACACCGCGCCCAAGCTTTTCAAGGCTTTGACGCAGTTCGTCATTGTCAATTTTTTCGATTATTGCGTTCAGCCGATCCTGGTCTTGCCTGCCAAGATGCGGCAATTCGCGCCGCGCCGGAGCTTTGCGAACTTGGACGGGTTTCTGGACAATCTTGATGCGGGCAACGGCTGCAAAGCCGAAAAACACATTGACGCGCTCGACACATTCTCCCAGCACATGCTGGAACAAAACAGCGCGCGCGCCGTCACAGGCGACAATCAGGGTTGCTGGCTGAAATGGATCATCGTGAGACGCACGGCGCGGCCAGTTGATCTTTTCGGGCATTGTGAATTCGCCCCATGGCTCACCAACAATGTCCGGCCAGGCAGAAACCAGGTCCAGCGTCATGCCTGCGCGGCGGGCGATAACCGGCTCCAGGATCGATGCCGCGATATCGGCAACAGGACGGGCAGTTGACCTGCTTCGCCCTGCCCCACCGTTTTTTGCTGCCATCCCCATTTCGGCTTGTCTCCCGAGCGTATCGTTAATGATGCTGCTCTTGATTTTGTGGCGCGATTGACTCCCATTCAGGTGATGAACACAGAATCAGCCATTCACCTGCTGGAATGGTACGACCGACAGGCCCGAACCATGCCCTGGCGCATGCCTCCCGAAGCATCGCGGCGGGGCATGCGAACTGATCCCTACCATGTATGGCTATCGGAAGTCATGCTGCAGCAGACACAGGTGGCAACGGTAGCCGCCTATTTCCGCAAATTTGTGGAAAACTGGCCGACGGTTGGCGATCTGGCCAGGGCTGACACCGACGATGTGATGAAGGCCTGGGCAGGGCTTGGCTATTATTCGCGTGCGCGCAACCTGAAAAAATGTGCGGAAGTGGTGGCGTTCGAACTTGGTGGAACCTTCCCCCAGAATCCGGAGGATTTGCGAAAGCTGCCGGGCGTTGGCGACTACACCAGTGCGGCGATTTCGGCTATCGCCTTCAACAAGCAGGTCCCGGTGGTGGATGGCAATGTAGAGCGCGTCGTAACGCGGTTGGGTGAGATCGATGCACCCGTTCCCGCAGCCAAGCCGCTGGTGCGCGCGATCGTCGAGCAGATGGTTCCACCAGAGCGCCCAGGCGATTTCGCGCAGGCGATGATGGATCTCGGTGCCACACTTTGCTCCCCCAAGAGACCATCGTGCCTGCTGTGTCCGCTGCAAGGAGCTTGTGGGGCAAATGCCTCGGGCAACCAGGAACGCTATCCGGTAAAATTGACCAAGCCGCAAAAGCCACAGCGCAAGGGAGCTGCCTATGTTGCGATTGACCCCGTCGGGCGGGTCTTTCTCGTCAAACGCGGCGAAAACGGGATGCTCGGAGGCATGAGCGGAGTGCCCACGACCGGCTGGGGCGTTCGCCAGGATGGCGGAACCGGCACTGCACAGGCCCCGTTTGCGGGCGAATGGCAGATGGCGGGAAAGATCAGCCATGTTTTCACGCATTTCTCCCTGGAACTGGAAGTCTGGGTGGCGCCCGGCATCACTTGTGCCGCACAGGATGGCTGGTGGGTGGAAATTGAAAAATTACCCGGAGAAGCCTTGCCGACTGTCATGAAAAAGGTAATTGCGGCAGCGATACCGCAAGCTTTCAAATCTGTAAGGGGAATCAGCAAGCCATGAGCAGCATCAACCATATCGTATTTGACATCGGCAGGGTGCTGATCGGCTATGAGCCGGAACTGGCATATATCGATGTAATCGATGACCCGCAGCAACGGCGCTGGTTCCTCGACAATGTCTGCAATCACGACTGGAACATCGAGCAGGACCGCGGGCGCGACTGGCGCGAGGCGGAAGCGCTGGCGATCGCGCAGTGGCCGGACCATGAAGATGCAATCCGCGCCTTCCGGGTGAACTGGCACAAGATGATCCCCGGTGCAATTGACGATACGGTGGCAATCCTGCGCAAACTCATCGATGATGGCCATGACGTTACGATGCTGACGAATTTTGCAGCCGACACCTTCGAGGAAGCGCAAATGCGGTTCGATTTCCTCAACATAGCGCGCGGTGTGACTGTGTCAGCCCATCTCGGCCTGCTGAAACCAGACCAGGCCATCTATGACGCCCATGTCGCAAGTTTCGGCCTTGACCCGCAAGCTTCGCTTTTCATCGATGACAGCATGGCCAATGTCGAAGGAGCGCGCGCTGCCGGCTGGCAGGCCGTGCATTTCACAAACGCAGAAACGCTCAAGGGCGACCTTGAGCGTTTCGGCTTCGACCTGTGACTGGAGGTAACAGGCAGTTTTACCGCAGCGTGGTTCAGGCGCCGGCGGCCATGATTTCCTTGCGATACTGATCGCGGAGATGGTCGATGGGCAGCAGTTCGCCGTCGCGCTCGAAGTGCCAGAAGGTCCAGCCATTGCAGGCGTCCAGGCCCTGAACACGCGCGCCGGTTCGATGAATGGATGCGCTCTCGCCACCCTCTTCGAGTGAACCGTCAAGGCGCACCACTGCCTGCCATCGGCGCTTGGTATCGGTCAGTTTCGCGCCTGCATCGAGCAGCCCGCTTTCAATGAGCGCGCCGAAGGCAACCCTCGGCTCGGCGCGCTTGCCGGACGTTACGGCAAGAACCGGACCGCTGGCAGTTTCAACGCTCTCGATGCGTTTCGTTGCCGCGTCGATATAGGATTGCTCGCGCTCGATGCCGACGAAATTGCGGCCAAGGCGCTTGGCAACAGCGCCCGTGGTGCCGGTACCGAAGAACGGGTCGAGCACCACATCGCCGGGTTTTGTCGAGCTCAACAACACCCTGTGCAGCAATGCTTCGGGTTTTTGGGTAGGGTGGACCTTCTCGCCGCCTTCATCTTTCAACCGCTCACCGCCATTGCAGATTGGAAACAGCCAGTCCGAGCGCATCTGCACTTCGTCATTGGCCATTTTCATGGCTTCGTAATTGAAGGTGTAGTTCTTGGCGTTGCGGTCGCGGCTCGCCCAGATCAGCGTTTCGTGTGCATTGGTGAATCGGCGGCCACGGAAGTTCGGCATTGGATTGGCCTTGCGCCAAATGATGTCGTTGAGCGTCCAGTAGCCGAGATCCTGCAGCACTGTACCGACACGGAAGATGTTGTGGTAGGAGCCGATTACCCAGATGGTGCCGGACGGCTTCAACACCCGGCGCGCAGCCAGAAGCCAGGCACGGGTGAAGGCGTCATAGGCGGAGAAGTCGGAAAACTTGTCCCAGTCGTCGTCGCAGGCATCCACGACCGACTGGTCGGGCCTGTGCAGCGAACCTTCAAGCTGAAGATTGTAGGGCGGATCAGCAAAGATGACGTCTACAGAATGCTCGGGCAAGGCCTCGAGTGCTGCAACGCAATCTCCCTTGATGATGGAATTCAGCCAGGCAGGACGCTTGGACGCCGCCGGGCGGATGTCGGCCAGACTCAGAACACTCATGGCAACCCGCTTTACGCATTTACTCAACTGCCGCCATGGTTACCGAACTGGGTTAAGGAAGCGTGAAGGGGGACGGGCGGGCTATGTCGCAATAAAATAATTGACCGAACCCGGATGGCGTATAAGAAAACATTGGATGCAGGAATGCATGGCCCAACCATCGCAGACCAACTGCCTGTCACAATATTCGAACTTCGAAATACCGTGGTCGTCCTGAAAGAGGCTCTTGCAATGAGAAGGTTCCAAACCGCACTGCGCGCCCGTGATCCTGATGAAAGCCACAGGGCCGCTACAACGCTCGAATTGTTATTTGATCTGGTCAGCGTGGTTGCCATAGCAGCAGTCACCGCCAGTTTTCATCATGCAATCTCGGAAGGGCACGGGGCTGAAGCCTTCCCGAGATTTTTGTTCCTGTTTCTTGCGATCTGGTGGGCGTGGATGAACTTTACCTGGTTCGCCTCCGCTTTCGACAATGATGATGTGGTCTATCGCATTCTCGTCATGGTCATCATGAGCGGCGAATTGCTGTTTGCCGGCGGGGCAAGCAAAATATTCGAGACGCTCGATTTCGGTTTCGGCCTGCTTGGCTGGATCGTGATGCGGCTTGCGATGATAGGCCTGTGGTTGCGAGCCGCCCATGCAAACCCTGAATATCGCCGCACCGCCATGACCTATGCGGTTGGCATCGCAGTCGCCCAATTGTCCTGGTGCGTACTGTATTTTTCCACACAACCCGCGTCTGCTGCATTTTATACAATCGGCGTTCTTTGTTTCCTGGTTGAGTGGTGTGTGCCGCCGATAGCCGAGCGCCAAAAGGTCACGCCGTTCCACCGACATCATATCATCGAGCGTTACGGCCTTTTGATGATCATTTCGCTTGGCGAAATCGTACTCTCCATTTCCCAAGGGTACGGACAGTTGTTCACCGATCATCCCAATTACCAGGCAGCTGCGGTTTCTACCGCTACCCTGGTCATCATCTTTTCGATGTGGTGGGTCTATTTTTACGAAGAGGAACATTTACCCAACAGGAATTTTACAACGGCATTTGCCTGGGGATACGGGCATGTGTTTGTCTTCATGGCCACAGCCGGACTGGGCGCGACCATAGCCGCGTCCATTGATGTCGAGTTGCATCGTGGACATGCGACGCAAGCCTATGTTTCCGGCTTCCTTGGAACGTCACTCGCGGTCTTTGCACTTTCCTTGTGGTTCGTGCGCGACCTGTCACTGCACCTTCCGGCAAAAGTCCGCTACGCCCTTCCTGCCATGGCGCTCCTGTTTCTAGCAGCGGGTTTGGCCGGTCTTTCGATCAAGGTACTTGCCGTGCTATGCGTCGTGATGGTTGCCTGGCGCACGGCTGGCAATGCAAAAGACTGATCGGAGAGAAACTCAACCCGATTACCAAACTGGCATGCCGTGGAAAAGGACGCCTTTTAGCCATCGCACGGTTATCCCACCGGGCCGCATCGCTGACTGGCCTCAAGGCAATGCCAGTTTTTTCCGATTCCGTTGCCGTGCGAACTGCTTTATACGACCGGTTTTCCCGCCAGCCCGGAAAGCGTCTGCGATGCCTGAAATCAAGCTTGTCATTTTCGATTGCGACGGAGTGCTGGTCGATTCCGAATATCTGGCAGCCCAACTGGAAGCGCGACGCTATGGCGAGCACGGTTTCGAACTGTCGGTTACCGAATTTGCCGGCCGCTTTGCAGGCATGACCGGTGAAGCCATTTTTGATGCCATCAACGAGGAACTCGGTAACACGCTGCCGAAAGGCTTGCAGACGGAAATCGACGCTGAACTGGAAGAGCTGCTCGAAGAGGTAAAGATCGTTCCGGGAGCGGCTGAAGTACTCGACCGGTTTGACCAGCCGCGCTGCATCTGTTCCAACTCAGGCAGTACCCGACTGCAGCGCATGCTCAAGCGCACGCAGTTATGGGACAGGTTCCGACCCTATGTGTTCTCGGCCAAGGACCTGACACCGCCGGCACCCAAGCCGAAGCCGGACATCTTCCTCAGAGGCATGGCCAAATTTGGTGCCGGCCCGCGCGAGGCGGTGGTGATTGAGGATTCCGTGCATGGGGTACATGCTGCGTGTGCCGCCGGTGCGCGCGTTATCGGCTTTACCGGTGGCAAGCACAGCTATCCGATGCATGCCGACATGCTGAGCGAGGCGGGTGCAGAAACCGTGATTGCCAGTTTCAACGATTTGCCAGCCGTGATCGAGGCGTTCGCAGCATGGGACGGCTTCAACCTGTAGACTGCAGGATTGGAGGCCGATGCCTCAGTTGACCGGTTCGAGTTCCTTTGCCGCAGGTGGCACGGCACCGGGCGTGTCCTTTTTCAACTCATCGAAACCCGCATAGATGATGATGTTTTCCTTGTCCGGCTTGGGGATGGAAATATTGCCATCGACGAAGCTGAAAAGGTTGTTCGTACGGCCTGGGGGAATTTCGCCTGGAACATCATGGAGCTGCGAATAGAGCACGGCGTCGCCCTGGGTGACAACAATGCGAAGCGGCATGGTGAAACTTCCCGTTTCACTGGCCGGGCCGGATATCAGGCGACCGGCTACACCAACCTTTATGTTGAGCATTGCACCAGCGGAATTGCACTCGCGCACGACATCGGAAATCGTCGCGCGGAAGCGCAGCTTCTTTTCCAGTTCCGGATCGCCCTTCCTGGTCTTGGCGGGATAGATGTCATAGGTTTCCGTACCGGCACGCAATACGGTTTTCGGGCAGTAGGCACGAAGGTCCTGGATCGCATCGGCAGGCGGTAATGTACCCTGCCCCTCCTGGGCAATCTGCGGATCGATTGGCGTGAGTGTGTTTTCGACCTTGTTGCCGCCGGCAGAATTACAGCCTGCCAAAATCACCGCCCCCACAAGAAGCGCTGCAGCATTGATAAGAATTCTGGATTTACGCATCTACACCGCCCCAGGCTCGATATCCGGTTTCTCAACCGCCTTCTATTACCCAATAACGCGCTGCCAGTCACCACCCGGGACGAACCCGGTTTTCCTGTCTGCCATTTCAGCAGCGCAATGGCGCTAAAATCCAACACAGCGCCGCTTGATCACAGGCAGGAGCAAACCGCCGTGTTCAACTTGCAAGCATGGCAGGGTCGGGTATATCAACGCCAGCCGCATTTGCCTCGCAAAAATGGCTGCAAGATGATTGTCCACAAAATCGTTGCCGGAAAAGCAAGGCGGAGGTTCACGGTGAAATATGTCAGCACAAGGGGCCGCGCGCCTGTAACCGGCTTCAGTGATGTGCTTCTGGCGGGACTGGCGCGCGATGGCGGACTTTATGTGCCGCAGGAATGGCCGCAATTCTCGCCTGCCGAAATCCGCGCAATGGCGGGCAAGCCATATCGCGAAATTGCCAAACAGGTGCTGATGCCCTTTGTCGGCGATGCAATTGCGCCTGAAGCCTTTTCCGCAATGGTCGATGATGCATACGCTACCTTCCGCCATGGTGCGGTGACACCGCTGGTGCAGACGGGCCCGAACCATTTCATCCTGGAACTCTTCCACGGGCCGACATTGGCGTTCAAGGATGTCGCGATGCAGTTGCTCGCGCGCCTGATGGACCATGTGCTGAACGAACGCGGACTGCGCGCAACTATTGTCGGCGCGACATCGGGCGACACCGGCGGAGCGGCGATCGAGGCCTTTCGCGGTCGCTCCAATACCGATATCTTCATCCTGTTCCCGCATGGCAGGGTATCGCCGGTGCAGCAACGCCAGATGACCGGCATTGCTGACGCCAATGTGCATGCGCTCGCGGTCGAAGGCAATTTCGACGATTGCCAGGCGCTGGTGAAGGCCATGTTCAACGACCTAAGTTTCCGTGACCGGGTGCAACTGTCGGGCGTCAACTCGATCAACTGGGCACGCATCATGGCCCAGATTGTCTATTACTTTACCGCAGCCACAGCGCTTGGCTCTCCCGACCGGGAAGTTTCATTTACAGTGCCAACCGGCAATTTCGGCGACATCTTCGCAGGCTATGCGGCGAAGCGGATGGGCTTGCCTATCAGGCAACTGGTTATCGCCACCAATTCCAACGACATTCTGGCCCGTACGCTTGCCACCGGTCGCTACGAGGTGACGGGTGTCCATGCCACCACCTCGCCATCGATGGACATCCAGGTATCCTCGAATTTCGAGCGGTTGGTGTTCGAAGCATGTGGTCGCGACGGTGAGACGGTCGCGCGGCTGATGGCCAATCTTTCGCAGTCGGGTGCATTCACGCTTCCTGGCGAAGCGCTTGGCGTGATCCGTTCGCAATTCAGCGCAGGCGCTTGCAGCGAAACGGAAACTGCCGCGGTAATTGCAGCGATGTTGAAGGACAATGGTTATCTGCTTGATCCGCACACGGCCGTCGGCGTCAAGGTTGCACAGAGCCGGACCGCAAGCGAGCCGATGGTGGCGCTTGCTACCGCGCATCCCGCCAAGTTCCCCGACGCAGTGAAGGCTGCGACCGGTGTCCACCCTGCACTGCCGGACTGGCTTGGTGACCTGATGCAGCGCAAGGAGCACTACAAGGTCATTCCCAACAGTCTCGACTTCCTGCAGACGCATATCGAAACAAGCATCAGCGGTCGTGGCTGACAACAACGTCTGGCTTACGGTTTGAAAAAAATTTTGCAGACCCGTCATATTGCAGCCACATGGCCGATGACTTGGGCGTTTTGCTGCTGTAATGTGGCCAAATGAGCGTAGAAGTTTCCAAGCTTGACAACGGGCTTACAATTGTCACCGACACCATGCCGCACCTTGAAAGTGCGTCTTTGGGAATATGGGTCAAGGCAGGTGCGCGCAACGAAAACATTGCGCAGCATGGCGTATCCCACCTCCTTGAACACATGGCATTCAAGGGCACAAAGCGGCGGACTGCGGCACGGATCGCGGAAGAGATCGAAAATGTGGGCGGCGAGGTCAATGCGGCCACCAGCGTGGAAACCACCGCCTATTACGCCCGGGTGCTGAAGGACGATGTCGATCTGGCTGTCGACATTCTCAACGACATTCTGGTCAACTCGGTTTTCGATGAGCTAGAGCTCGAACGTGAGCAGCATGTCATCCTGCAAGAGATCGGTGCGGCCAATGACACGCCGGACGATCTCGTGTTTGACTTGTTCCAGGACACCGCCTTTCCCGGGCAACCCATAGGCAGGCCAATCCTGGGAACACCAGAAACCGTTTCCGGTTTCAAAAGCGAGGATATCCGCAACTACCTCTCCACGCATTATCGCGGGCCCAACATGGTGCTTTCCGCGGCGGGTGCAGTCGATCACGAGAGGTTGGTCAGGCTTGCCGGAGAATTGTTCGGCGACCTCCCTGCCGACCAGGGACCGGTCGAGGAAAAAGCCTTTTATCGCGGCGGCGAAACTATGGTGCATCGCGATTTCAACGAGGCGCAAATTGTTCTCGGGTTCGAGGGGCGCGCCTACCATGCGCGCGATTTTTACGCCTCGCAGCTGCTTTCGGTCGTGCTTGGCGGCGGAATGTCTTCGCGCCTGTTCCAGGAAGTCCGGGAAAAGCGCGGACTGTGCTACTCTATCCATTCCTTCCACTGGGGCTTTTCCGATACCGGAGTGTTTGGCATTCATGCTGCAACAGGCGAAGAAGACACCGCTGAACTGGTGCCGGTCATTCTTGACGAATTGCTGAAAGCTGGCGAGATGATCAGCGACGCTGAGGTGAACCGGGCACGTGCACAGATCCGCTCCGGCCTGCTGATGGGCATGGAAAGCCCGTCGTCGCGCGCCGGCCAAATCGCCAGGCAAATCCTGCTGTTTGGTCGTCCGATCACGACCGAGGAACTGGTCGCGAGACTTGAGGCGATTTCAGCGGAGCGGCTGCGTGATCTTGCCTTTCGGACCTTCCGCCAGTCCAATCCCACCATTGCCGTTGTCGGGCCGAAGTCCAGTGTCATGTCGCATGGTGACATAGCCAGCCATCTGGGATTCACCACGGCAGCCGCTGCAGAGTAACCTGAAAAATGGCATTCCGCTTTCTTTCGAGACGCGGAATGCTGCCAGAACTGATTTCGGGCGTTGGCATTGACCTGCGTGTGCCAGTGATCGACGATTTCGCGGAATGGCGTGACCTGCGCGAAATGAGCGTCAGCTTTCTCGCGCCACTGGAGCCGAAATGGCCGCCCGATGACCTTTCGCCCGCGGGTTTTCGCCGCCGCATTAAACGCATGCGCCTGGAGCGCGAAAATGGCAGCGCGTATAGCTATTTCCTGGTTCGAAAGAGAAGCGGTTCCGAACAGGGCGAAATTCTCGGCGGGATCAGCGCATTCAACATTCGCCATGGTGCTGCACGCAGCGCTTCTCTGGGATACTGGATGGGTGAACCCCATGCAGGCAATGGGCATATGGGCGAGGCGGTGCGAATTCTCCTCCCCCGACTGTTCGCCCTGTTGAAACTGGAACGGATCGAAGCGGCCTGCATTGCCGGCAATGAACGCTCCATGCGACTTTTGCGAAGTGCCGGGTTCCAGTACGAGGGAACTGTCCGCAGTTATCTTGAAATCAATGGAGAACGACGCGATCACGAGTTATTCTCGCTGCTCCAGTCAGATTGGCAGGCCATCAAAGAGTGAGGTTGGGAGTTGGACCGGGATTGCGGTCTGAAATTCGTCGTTTTTCGACCTGATTACAGGTGGACAGCGAATGAATACGGATTGGCAGATCGCGTAAATATGCTGGATAATGACCGCCTTGTATGTTCTAAAGCCCCAAAATAGTGAAAGGCCGCCTGAGAAATTTCTGTTTTTATGGAATCGGAAAACAGGAATGCGTAATCATTGCAAATTGGATAAATGCGTTATCCCGTTTCCAGAGAAACGTGGAATGCTCCAAGTCCGGGAAATCATCATTGCGCAAGTTGCGAACCATTCTGATGTTGCTCATGGTTTTCGCGCCGTTCCTGCCGGGAATGCCGCTGAATTCCGTTGCCGGTGCGCTGGAGCTTATCAATGTTTCGCGGGATGAAAAGGCGGTCGACATTACCGATGCGACCGATTTGTATTCGCAACAATCCGAAAGCCTGAAGATTTCCACCGCACCTGACCGCGAGGGCATTGTCCGTCGCGTTGAAGTGCGGGCCAAGAACCCCGACGGCATTACCAACTGGGCAGTGTTTGCGCTGGCCAACAATACCAATGAACAGATCGACCGACTGATCGTCGCACCACATTACCGCCTTGTCGGATCAGGGCTCTTCTGGCCGGATCTCGATTCGTCGCGCATTGTGTCGATTACACCGAGCGAGGGCTTTTCGCTGGAACCCGCCGAGGATAGGGAAGCGGACGCCTTTCTGATCACGCTTGATCCCGGTGCAGTGATCACGCTCGTCGCCGAACTGAAGACCCGCAAACTGCCAAAGCTCTTTCTGTGGGATCCGGACGCCTACAAGGAAACAGTCAATTCATACACGTTGTATCGCGGTATCGTGCTGGGAATTTCGGGGCTGTTGGCAGTGTTCCTGACCATCCTTTTTGTCGTCAAGGGATCGGCGATGTTTCCGGCGACCGCCGCAATGGCATGGGGAGTTCTCGCCTATGTCTGTGTCGATTTCGGCTTCTGGGACCGGGTGGTCACCATTACGACCTCGACGCTTCCGGTATGGCGGGCGGGTACCGAAGTGTTCCTGGCCGCCGCACTTGTCATCTTTCTTTACGCTTTTCTCAATCTCAATCACTGGCATCGCCACATCACGACGGTCGCCGTTGGCTGGCTGCTCGGCCTGATCATCCTGATTGGTGTGGCGGTTGCCGTTCCCGATGTGGCGGCCGGCATAGCCCGCATCTCGTTTGCGCTGGCCGGGCTGGCCGGTGCCGGGCTCATCGTCTTCATGGCGCTCAGGGGCTTTGACCGCGCAGTGATGCTCATTCCGACCTGGATACTGGTATTGGCATGGCTTGCCGGTGCCTGGCTGACGGTGACAGGCAGAGTTTCCAACGACATCATTCAACCAGCGCTCGGCGGTGGGCTGGTACTGATCGTCATGCTGCTCGGTTTCACGGTCATGCAGCACGCTTTCCAGGGCGGTGCGCTTGCCGAAGGTCTGGTCAGTGATGTCGAGCGACAGGCGCTTGCACTGACGGGTGCAGGATACATCATCTGGGACTGGGATGCGGTTCGCGACGTCATTCATGCGGGCGAAGAAACAGCGCACATACTGGGCCTGCCGGAAAAGGCTGTCAGCTGTCCAGTGAAGCAATGGACCAACCTGCTGCACCCCAATGACCGTGACCGCTTTCTGGCGACGCTTGACGCGATGCTCGAACACAAGCGGGGCCGCATTTCGCAGGTGTTCCGCCTGCGCAGTGACAATGGCCATTACCATTGGTTCAGCCTGCGTGCACGGCCCCTGCTCGGCCTAGACGGGGAAGTCATTCGCTGTGTCGGTTCGATCGGCGACGTGACTGACGTGAAGACCGCAGAGGAGCGCCTGCTTTTTGACAGTGTGCATGACAATCTGACCGGGCTCGAAAACCGCATGCTGTTCTCGAACCGGCTCGATACAGTGATCGCGCTCGCCCGACGCAGCGGCGGAACCAGACCTTCCGTATTCCATGTCAATATCGATCATTTCCATGACATCAACAGCCGCCTCGGCTTTGGCGTTGGTGACACCATCCTGCTGACCGCTGCAAGGCGTTTCAGCCGGCTGCTGCGCGATGGCGACACGCTGGCGCGCATCGGCGGTGACCAGTTTGCCTTTGCGCTGGTTTCTGAAACGGCGCCTGACAAGATTGCAGCCTTTGCCGACTCGATCCGACGAACCCTGCGTGCACCGGTGCAATTTGCCGGCGAGGACATCACGCTCAGCGCATCAATCGGGATTGCAACCTGGACATCCGAGCATCCCGGCTCGTTGGAACTCATGCGGGACGCGGAATTGGCAATGCTGCATGCAAAGGGATTTGGCGGCAACCGCATCGAACCGTTCCGCCCGGCATTCCGCAACGGCCGCGATGAAACGACGGTACTGGGCGATGATCTCAAGAGCGCCGTCGGCAAAGGCGAGATCGTGGTCGAATACCAACCGATAGCACGCCTGGACGACACGGTGATTGTCGGCTTCGAGGCACTGGTGCGCTGGCAGCATCCGAAACTGGGCCGGATCTCGCCGTCTGAATTCGTGCCGATTGCCGAGAGTTCGGGACTGATCAACGAGATCGGTTATCTTGTTCTCGAAACTGCAGTTACCGACTTTGCCCGCTTGGCAAACCGGACCGGCAATAGCGACCTGTTCGTCTCGGTGAATATCTCCAGCCGGGAAATTCTCCGACATGACATCATCAACGATATCCGCAATGTCCTGAAGGAATCCGGGCTCCCCGCCTCAATGCTGCGCATTGAACTGACGGAGAGCCTGGTGATGGAGAACCCCGAATATTCCGCGCAAGTGCTTGAGCGGATCAAGGCCATTGGCGCCGGACTTTCGCTCGACGATTTTGGTACCGGCTATTCCAGCCTCAGCTATCTGATGCGGTTTCCATTTGACACCATCAAGATCGACAAGTCCTTCATCCAGGCGCGTGACCGCAAGGAGCGACTCGTCGTACTGCGCTCGATCATCGCCATGGCGCACGGCCTTGACCAGAAACTGATCGCAGAAGGCATCGAATATGAATCCGATGTCGTGGAACTGATTCAGATGGGCTGCGAATATGGACAAGGCTACCTGCTCGGCCAACCGATGAGCATCGACAATGTTGGCAAACTGGTCAGCGAGGAATTCCGACTTGCCGGTCAATAGGCCCTGTCAGTCAGGATCAGGCGTGGCCGGCATCGGCCGAAAGCAGCAGCGGATTGATGCCCATGTTGCGCAGGGCGCGTTCATATTTCATGTCGTTCAGCGGATCGAAGACAAGCGATGAATCCGCTTGCGAGGTCAGCCAGCCGTTCGAGCTGATTTCCTCCTCAAGTTGACCTGCTCCCCAACCCGCATATCCAAGCGCAATCATCGAGCGGGCGGGCCCTTTGCCGCGGGCAATTGCGCGCAGGATTTCCAGCGTTGCGGTAAGGCAGACATCCGCATCAATTGCCATGGTGTTTTCGGATTGGAAATCAGGTGAATGCAGGACGAAGCCCCGACCCGGCTCCACCGGCCCACCGACACACAATTGTGCCGAGCGCAGTTCATCGGGCAGCCCTTGGGTTTCGTCACCCGTCACGATGTTCAATTGGTCGAAAAATTCTGTGATGCTCGGCTTTTCGAGGCTGCGGTTGATAACCAGGCCCATCGCTCCTTCCTGCGAATGCGAACACATATAGACGACCGTTCGCTCAAAGCGCTGGTCGCCCATGTTCGGCATTGCTATCAGGAACTGCCCCTCCAAGGTCTCCATATCACCATTCATGACAAGGGCCGCCTTTTTCCAAATCACTTCCTCAAGTTTAGTCCGTTTCGTCCCGATGGTGAAGGGGAAAGAAAAATCAACCATCCTGACAATTGATCAAGTGAAAATGAAACTGCGTGACTGTCTTTTCATTCGATCCAAAACCAAAACACGTTAAACTGCGACCATGAACAAGATTGCCGGTTTCCTTGCCATTCTCCTAGCCGTTGTTGCGCCTGCCGTGAGCTTTGCTGCCTCCAGTGACTGGGAGGATCTGGGCGGCGGCAAGGCTCGGCTCGTTGCCGAGCTCGATCCGGCTACCGGCATCATCAGTGGCGTCGTGGAGTTTGCGCTTGAAGACGGCTGGAAGACCTATTGGCGTGAACCTGGCGGATCGGGCATCCCGCCGGAATTCGATTTCACCGGCTCCAGACTGTTCACGCCGGGCGAAGTCAAATTTCCGGTTCCACGCCACATCACGCTCGAAAATGCCGAATTCGCCGGATATCGTGGCAGGGTGCTGTTTCCGTTCGAGGGAAGCGCATTATCGCTCGACCAGGCCGGCCGCATACACCTGTCGATGATCGCAGGAGTTTGCGCGGAAGTTTGCATTCCCGCGACCGCCGAGTTCGAAATCCCGTTTGCGAAACTGATGGGAAGCGACAGCGAAGCAGTCATGGTGATTGAGGACGCGAAAGCCAGCCTGCCGGCCGGTCCGCATGACGGGCTTCGGGTGATTGCGCTTGCCAGGGATGGCGATGCGGCACTGACTGTAACCGCCGAAGTGGCACAGGATGCGCCAGCAGCCGAACTCTTTGCTGAAGGTCCGGCAGGATGGAACCTGCGCCCGGCGAGCCTTGTGTCGCGCGATGGCAATACAGCGAGCTTTCGCATTGACCTGTCTGAACTTGATCCAAACCTGGCCATTGGAGGGAGCCTGCTCCGGCTAACTCTTGGCGATGGCGCAAGTGGTGTGGAACAGGAAATGAAAATCGGAAATTAGAGCTGGAAAGCTCGGCTCAATCCCCTATATCTCACCTGCAAACACCAGATTGTCCGAAATGAATTTCCTCATTTCAATCACGCCAAGCCGGTTCGTTTTCAGGAGATAACAATGACCATTTCTGTTGGTGAGAAGCTTCCGCACGCCACGTTCAAGATCATGACCGAGGACGGTCCCGGCCAGATGACGACCGAAGAACTGTTTGCCGGCAAGAAGGTGGTGCTTTTCGCGGTTCCCGGAGCCTTTACCCCCACCTGCCACATGAATCACCTTCCCGGCTTTGTCGAGCATTTCGACACCATCAAGGCCAAGGGCATAGAGGAGATCGCCGTGGTCAGCGTCAACGACGTATGGGTAATGAACGAATGGGCCAAGTCGAGCAAAGGAAAAGGCAAGATCCATTTCCTCGCCGATGGTGCTGCTGAATTCTCGAAGGCAGTAGGTCTTGATGTCGATCTCAGCGTGGCCGGTATGGGCGTGCGCTCCAAGCGCTATTCGATGATTGTTGATGACGGTGTGTTGAAGGCGCTCAACATCGAGGAAAAGCCGGGCACAGCGGAAATTTCAGGCGCGGCACGCATCCTCGAACAACTTTGACGGCTGCCAATCTTGTAACCGGTTCGGCTATTGCGGCCGGGCCGGTTTTTTCTTGAACGGCTCCATTCCCTTGCGAGCCAGTTCGTCGGCGCGTTCATTCTCGGGATGGCCAGCATGACCCTTGACCCAGTGCCAGCGGATTTCGTGCCGGGCGGCTGCAGTGTCGAGTTCCCGCCACAGGTCTTCGTTCTTCACCGGCTTCTTGTCTGAGGTCTTCCAGCCATTGCGCTTCCAGTTGTGCATCCAGCCGGTGACACCGCCTTTGACATATTGCGAATCCGTATGAAGATGGACCTCGCACGATTTTTTGAGGGCGTTGAGCGCCTCGATGGCAGCGCGTAGTTCCATGCGGTTGTTGGTGGTATCGGGCTCTCCGCCCGAGAGCTCCTTTTCACGCTCGCCATGGCGCATCAAAGCTCCCCAGCCGCCCGGCCCCGGATTCCCCGAGCAGGCACCATCGGTCCAGATATCCACCCTTGTAGCAACGCTCAACCCGCCTCTCCCGCAGGCGCATCAACGCCATAGGCGCCTGCCTCGATGATCCCCTGGTGGAATCGCAATTTGGCAAGATATTCGAGCGGGTCATGCGGAATCACAAGGGCGCCGGGCGGGACGTTCAGCCAGTCATAGAGGCGCGTGAGAAGGAAGCGCAATGAAGAGCCGCGAGCCAGAACGGGAAGCGCATCAAACTCTGCGGCCGACAGGCTACGTTTTGCCTGATAGCCCTCCAGCAGTGCCCTCGCCTTGGTAACATTGAAAGACCAGTCGGGTTCGAAACACCAGGCATTGAGGCAAATGGCGACGTCATAGGCAAACAGGTCATTGCAGGCAAAATAGAAGTCGATCACGCCTGACAGCTGGCCTTGCAGGAAAAAGACATTGTCACGAAACAGGTCTGCATGGATCACGCCTGCTGGCAAATCGCCTGGCCAGTTGGCCTCGAGAAAATCAAGCTCTGCGCGAATGAATGCGGCAAGGCCCGGTTCAACCTCCTCGGCGCGCGCGCCGGTGCGATCAAACAATGGCCGCCAGCCCTGCAGGGACAGCGCATTCTTGCGGGTCAGGGCAAAACCTGCACCAGCCAGATGCATTGCAGCCAGTACTTCGCCAACCTGTCGGCATTGCGCGGGTTGTGGTCGGCGTACCGAGACGCCATCAAGAAAAGTGACGATCGCGCCGGGCTTTCCGGCCAATGTTGCAAGGAACTCGCCGTTCCTCATGGCAACCGGGCGCGGGCAATTGATGCCGGCAGTCGAAAGATGATCCATCAGCCCAAGGAAAAACGGCAGGTCTGCGGGATCGACGCGCTTTTCATAGAGCGTCAGGATGAAAGGTCCCTCGTCCGTAGTCAGCATGTAGTTGGAATTTTCAACGCCTTCTGCGATGCCCTTGAACGAATGCAGTTTGCCGATGTCGTAATGTGTGAGATGGGCAGCGAGTTCATCGTCGCGAATATCGGTATATACCGCCATGATCAGCTCCTGCTGCCGGTTCCGTTGACAAACGCCATGTCACCAGCTTCGAGCGGCTCATCACGCAAGGCGCGCATGACCGGAAACATCTCTGTCTCGATTGCGGTTTCTGCGAGTTCAATACCCGTATTGAACCGGCTGCGAAATGCATCGATGATTTCATCGACAAGAATTTCCGGAGCGGATGCGCCTGCCGAAAGCCCGACAACCGCAGCGCCTTCAAACTCGTTCCATGGTATCTCGTGCGCGCCCTGGACAAGCATTGCGCGTTTTGCGCCGGCGCGACGCGCTACTTCCACGAGCCGCAGGGAATTGGAAGAATTGGGCGCACCGACAATCAGGAAATGATCGGCACCCTGTGCCGCAAGTTTCACCGCATCCTGGCGATTGGTGGTCGCGTAACAGATTGATTCGGCAGCCGGCTCATGAAGTTCGGTGAACCTTGCGCGAAGTGCTTCAATCACGGCAGCAGTGTCGTCCACAGAAAGCGTTGTCTGGGTGACATAGCCGAGGCTGCGCCCGTCCGCCGCAAATGAGCTTGCATCCTCAACTGTCTCGATCAGGCTGACCGCTCCTTGCGGCAACTGCCCCATGGTGCCGATCACCTCGGGGTGCCCGGCATGGCCAATCAGCAGCACGTGGCGACCAAGGCGCATGTGGCGCAGCGCCTGCTTGTGAACTTTCGATACCAGAGGACAGGTCGCATCAAGATAGAGAAGCTTGAGAGCATCGGCATTGGCGGGCACCGATTTCGGTACGCCATGCGCAGAAAAGATCACTGGCTGGCCTGTTCCTTCCGGTATCTGGTCCAGTTCCTTGACGAAGATGGCACCGAGCGCCTCAAGGCCTTCCACAACATAGCGATTATGCACGATCTCATGGCGGACATAGACCGGGGCACCGTATTTCTTCAGTGCAAGAACCACAATCTGGATAGCCCGGTCCACCCCGGCGCAAAACCCGCGCGGGCCACAAAGTCGCAAGGTGAGTTCAGGCAATTCGGCTTTGGTTTTCATGATCGGAATAGAGGGATGGCCAGGCTTCAAGTCAAGGGTAGTCGACGGGTATCCGTCAGTTTGCAGCTTTTGAAGAACGCGATGTGAAGAGAAACCATCCACCAACGCCAGCCAGCGCCAGCGCAAGACCATACCAGGTGATCGCATATTGCAGGTGGGAATTGGAGAAGGAAATGATGGTTGAGCCGCCCTTTGGCAAGCCACCGGGAATTTCGGACGGTCCGGCATCGACCATGAATGGCACAAGCGAGGGATCACCGGACAGTCCTGTTGCGCCTGTTATCTCCACAAAGCTTTTCCAATAGAATTCGCGCTTGTCGGGTCGGTTGTCAGGCATGTAGCTGTTGGGCTTTTGCGCCAGCGGGTTTCGGGCAAGACCTGCAATAGTGACTTTTCCCCTCAATTCCCCTTCCTTGCGCAAATCAGGATTGCGCAACTGGTCGGGAACAAAGCCGCGATTGACCAGCAGCCAGCCGGCATCGGTCAGATGCAGCGGCGTGATCACGTCCCAGCCGACCGTACCATCACGGGTAGTGTAGAAATAAACTTCGCGGGAATGATCGAATTCACCTTCCGCTGTTACCGGCCGGTAGTCGACATCACCGGTCTCGGCAAAGTGCCTGATCATCATGGCGAGCGGCTCTGGCTCACCGTTGCGCCTCGCTTGGACATCTGCGATCAGCGCCTCCTTCCAGTGGAGGCGACGGACCTGCCAGTTTCCCAGCGATATCAGCACGCCCAATGAGGCAAGCATCATCACGACCAGCACTGCGCGGGAGACGCGACTCATTCGGTGTCGTCCTGTCGGGCCAGTTCACCCTCGCGGGCATTGGTCCTGTATTGCATTGCCGTCATCATCGCCTTGCCGAAACGCAGCCCCCAGACAGACATGACAATGATCAACGGCACCCAAAGGATGATGTGTAGCCAGATTGGAGGATGGAAGGCTGCCTCAAAGGCTAGGGCAAGGCCCAGGACAAGGAAACCGAGGATCATGATCACAAAGACTGCCGGGCCATCGCCTGAATCAATGAATGAATAGTCGAGCCCGCAATTCATGCATCGCTTGGCCGGTGTCAGTACACCGGAGTATAATTTGCCGACCCCGCAGCGCGGGCACGCGCCTTGCAATCCCGCCTGCACGGGAGAAACCGGCGGGTAATGTGCGCTGTCACGATGTGGCTTGTCGGTCATGGTACAATCTCCACCGGTGTGTTCCAGGCAACCATGTCCCACATCTCGTCAATGTCTTCGTTGGCAAGGCCAATACAGCCATTGGTCCAGTCGTAATTCTGCATCAGCCAGCCCAGCCAGCCAAAGCCGTCCCACTGGCCGTGGATCATGATCGAGCCGCCCGGACTTTCGCCTGCTGCCCTTGCTGCCTTGCGTTGCTCTGGCGTCGGGTACGAAACGTGAAAGGCCTTGTAAGCGACACTGTCAGCCTTGCGGAAATCCAGAAAATAGCGGCCTTCCGGCGTTTTGCTGTCACCTTCGCGGCTCTTGGGGCCGACAGGATTGCGACCGAGCGAGACACGGTAGGTCCTGATACGCTCATTGCCACGCCAAAGTTCAAGAATGCGCTGTGACTTGATCACCCGGACAAGCGTAACAGGACTTTCTGGTGTGGGCCAGATATCCCTTGCAAGTGCGTGACTGCAAAGCAGGACTGTAATGACTATGGAAATGATGGTCGATCGCATGCAGATAGCCGGGTTTATCTGGCGCTGAAAATGAAACCGGGCGGTAATCACCGCCCGGTTTGATGTCTCCAACGAACCCGCCCTAATGGGCGATGGCTGCGCCCCATGATGCCCAGACATAAACTGCGCAGAAGAGGAACAGCCAGACCACGTCTACGAAATGCCAGTACCAGGCCGCGGCCTCGAAGCCGAAATGCTTTTCCGGTGTGAAGTGTCCGGCCATTGCACGGAACAAGCAGACCAGCAGGAAGATTGTTCCGACCAGAACGTGGAAGCCGTGGAAGCCGGTTGCCATGAAGAAGGTCGCACCATAGATCGAGTCATGGAACGTGAATGGTGCATGCGCATATTCGTATGCCTGTACGCCTGAAAACAGGACGCCCAGCGCCACAGTGATCGCGAGCATCGCCTTCAGCATGCCGCGCTCGTTGTGCAGCAATGCATGATGCGCCCAGGTGACCGTGGTACCCGAAAGCAGCAGGATGATGGTGTTGAAAAGCGGGAGGTGCCACGGATCGAGCACTTCGATACCCTGTGGAGGCCAGTGACCGCCGGTGTATCCGGTGCGCGCCACCTGTTGGGCCTCACCCGCAAAAAGGCTTGCGTCGAAAAATGCCCAGAACCAGGCCACAAAGAACATCACTTCGGAAGCGATGAACAGGATCATGCCGTAGCGCAGGTGCATGGAAACCACGCGGGTATGGTGACCCTGATGGCTTTCCTTCACGGTATCCGACCACCATGAGAACATGGTGTAGAGCACTATCACCAGGCCGATGACGAAAATCCATGGCGTGGCGAGGTTGATCCCGCCGATGGCGAACGCGTCCTCGCGCAGCCAGCGCATGTAGCCGACACCGCCAACAGCCATCAACAAGGCGCCAATGGAACCGATCAGCGGCCATGGGCTCGGATCGATGATGTGATAATCGTGGTTTACCTTGTGCCCGTCGGCCATGGCTTGTCTCCCGTTCAACTTACATTTCCCATGGCGCAGGAAAAACCGCGCCAATCAGTATCATCCGCCATTCAATCCGGTTGCCTGCGTACTGTCTGCCTCTGGCTTCACGACAGCAGCAAGCGGCTTTTCCGGCTTGTCCGACTGGAAAAAGGTGTAGGAAAGCGTGATTGTCTTGATGTCCCTTGTCTCAACTGCATCGAGCAGTTCCGGATCGACAAAGAAAACAACCGGCATTTCCAGTTTTTCACCTGGTTTCACGACGGTGTCCGTGAAACAGAAACAGGCGATCTTGTTAAAATAGGCTCCGGCGTTTTGCGGCGTCACATTGAAAGTCGCGGTGCCTGTGATGGTCTCGTCGGAGTGGTTCTCGACAACAAAATTCATCTCGCCGACTTCGCCAAGCTTCAAGGTCTCGGAGCGCGTCTCGGGGTAGAACTTCCAATCCAGGCCCGGCGACACGTTTGAATCGAAGCGAACCGTGATGTCGCGGTCGACTATGGCGATACCTTCCGAATTTTCACGCGCCTGCGTGGTGCCGCCATAGCCGGTTACCTGGCAAAAGATCCGGTACAGCGGTACTGAAGCATAAGCGAGGCCACCCATGCCCGCGACAAAAGCCAGGCACATTGCCGCGACGCGCAGATTGGCGCTGCCGGACTTTGCCCTGTGTATCTTGGTCGCGTTTTCCATGTCGCTGGCCACTGGATCAGAACCTCAAAGCGCACGGTTGAAAAGGTTGGCGCCAAACTTGGCCCAGGTGCCGACGTAAAGGATCACAACGAAAATCGCCAGGGCGATGCCTATGGCGGCATTGCGGGCCTTTCTCGCCCGTTTCTGCTGTTCGCTCAGTTCGACCAATTCCGGCTTCATGCGACCGCTCCTGCAACCAGTGCGTCAACGAGCAGTGCCAGGAACAGCGCAAACAGGTAGAAAATCGAGTAGCCGAAGAGGCGTTTGGCCGGGATCATCTTCGCGTCATTGGCGTCCATGCGCAGGACAAGCCAGGCTTCACGGATGAATTCCGCTCCCAGCAGGATTGCGATGACGCCATAGCCGAGACTTGAATAGCCGAGCAGCCACGGTGCGGCGCCGGACGCTGCCAACAGCAGTGAATACCCGAAAATCTGGTTCTGGGTCGAACGGTTGCCGTGGACATTGGGCATCATCGGGATCGATGCGCGGCCATAATCGGATGACTTGAAAAGCGCCAGGGCCCAGAAATGCGGCGGCGTCCACAGGAAGATGATGGCAAACAGCACAACCGGTTCCAGGGAGACCGACCCGGTCATCGCCGCCCATCCGATTACCGGCGGAAAGGCACCGGCAGCGCCACCGATAACGATGTTTTGCGGTGTCGAGCGCTTGAGCCACATGGTGTAGATCACGGCGTAGAAGAAAATGGTAAAGGCAAGCAATCCGGCTGCGAGCCAATTGGTCAAGAGACCCAGCAGGACGACGGAAAAACCGGAAAGCACAATGCCAAAGCCGAGTGCTTCCGACCGGGTGACCCGGCCGCCGGGAATCGGGCGCGTTGCGGTGCGCGACATCACGGCATCGATATCGGCATCAAACCACATGTTGAGTGCGCCGGACGCGCCAGCGCCAATGGCAATGCAGAGAATCGAAATCGTGCTGATTGCGAGATTGAGATGAACCGGTGCCATGACCATGCCGACGAGAGCGGTGAAGATCACCAGCGACATCACCCTGGGCTTGAGAAGCAGCAGGAAGTCGCGCGGCATGGCAACGGAGATACCCTCGAGGCGATCTTCGAAACCGGTGTTCAGCGCTGTAGTGTTTTCGACATGGGCCATTGCCCTTGCTCCTTGTCCGATACCGCCGGAACCATGAGGCTCCGGCGGCAAATACTGCTGGATCACTTGATCCGCGGCAGGGTTTCCCACTGGTGGAATGGTGGTGGTGAAGGCAGTTGCCATTCCAGTGTGGTCGCACCTTCACCCCACGGGTTGTCGCCGGCGACGCGCTTCTTCATGAAGGCTTCCACGATGCCCCAGATGAAGATCAGGACTGCGAAGGCCGAGATGTATGAGCCGATGGAGGAAACATAGTTCCAGCCGGCAAACGCATCGGGATAATCGGCATAACGGCGCGGCATGCCCTGCAAACCGAGGAAGTGCTGCGGGAAGAACACCAGGTTGACGCCAATGAAGGTCAGCCAGAAATGTGTCTTGGCCAGGAACGAGTTGTACATGTAACCCGTCATCTTCGGGAACCAGTAGTACCAGGCCGCAAAAATCGCGAACACGGCACCAAGCGACAACACGTAGTGGAAGTGGGCCACGACGTAATAGGTGTCGTGGAAAGAGCGGTCCAGGCCGGCATTGGCCAGCTGAACGCCTGTGACACCACCGATGGTGAAGAGGAAGATGAAGCCGATGGCCCAAAGCATCGGCGTGCGGAAGGTGATTGAACCACCCCACATGGTCGCGATCCAGGAGAAGATCTTCACCCCGGTCGGAACCGCAATGACCATTGTCGCAAACACGAAGTAGCGCTGCGTGTCGAGCGAGAGGCCTACGGTGTACATGTGGTGGGCCCACACGATGAAGCCTACTGCACCGATCGCGATCATCGCCAGCGCCATGCCCATGTAGCCGAAGACCGGCTTGTTGGAGAAGGTCGAAACGATGTGGCTGATGATGCCGAAAGCCGGCAGGATCAGGATGTAAACTTCAGGATGACCGAAGAACCAGAACAGGTGCTGGAACAGGATCGGGTCACCGCCGCCTTCAGGCGTGAAGAAGGTTGTGCCGAAATTGCGGTCCGTCAGCAGCATGGTGATGCCACCAGCCAGAACCGGCAGTGAAAGCAGCAACAGGAATGCGGTGATCAGAACCGACCAGGCAAACAGCGGCATCTTGAAGAGGGTCATGCCGGGTGCACGCATGTTGAAGATCGTGGTGATGAAGTTGATCGCACCCAGGATCGACGAGGCACCGGCGATGTGGAGCGACAGGATGGCCAGATCCATTGCCGGGCCAGGCTGGCCCGATGTCGAAAGCGGCGGGTAGATCGTCCAGCCGCCACCCACGCCATTTGCACCGGCCGGGCCTTCAACAAACATCGAGAGAACGAGCAGGATGATTGCAGGCGGCAGCAGCCAGAACGAGATGTTGTTCATGCGCGGGAACGCCATGTCCGGGGCGCCAATCATGATCGGCACCATCCAGTTGGCAAAACCGCCGATCAGCGCCGGCATGACCATGAAGAAGATCATGATGAGGCCATGCGCGGTGGTAAAGACGTTGAAGGTATGCGGATTTGCGAAAATCTGCATGCCTGGTTCCTGCAGTTCCATGCGCATCATGACGGACAGAAAGCCGCCGAGAATGCCCATGATGATAGCAAAACCGAGATAGAGTGTACCGATGTCCTTGTGGTTCGTGGAAAAGAACCAGCGACGGAAGAAACCGGGCTTGTGGTCGTGCGCTTCATGCGCTGCGGAACCTGCTGCCATATCCTGTCTCCTTGAATTTGCCGGGGATGCCGGCGTCATGCTTGCGAATGTTTGAGCCGGATCAGTTGCCGGCCATCTTTACACCGTTGCGGGCGCTTTCAACTTCAGCCATCAGCGCCTTGTTGGCACCTTCCAGATCGCTGGCCGCGGCGGCCTTCCAGGCATCGAACTGTTCCTGGCTCACAACACGAACGGCCACCGGCATGAACGCATGATCACGACCGCAGAGCTCGGAGCACTGTCCGTAATAAAGGCCTTCACGCTCTGCCTTGAACCAGGTTTCGTTCAGGCGCCCGGGAACGGCGTCCATCTTGAAACCGAAGGCAGGAACGGTGAAGGAATGGAGAACGTCAGCTGCCGTGACGAGGACGCGGACCATGGTGTTGACGGGAACGACCAACTCGTTGTCGACGGCCAGAAGGCGCGGATAAACGGACTTGTCAGATTTTCCGGTCGCTTCGCGCTCATCTTCCTGCATCATGATTGAATCAAACGATACGCCACTCTCGTCCTGGTATTCGTAACCCCAATACCACTGGTAACCGGTGGCCTTGATGGTCAAGGCCGGCTCTTCCGTTGGTACGAGCTGGCGGTTGAGGAGATCAAATGACGGGAAGGCGATGAACAGTAGCACGACGATGGGACCGGCAGTCCAGATCACTTCGATCAGGCTGTTGTGGCTGGTCTTGGAGGGAACCGGATTGGCACCCTTGCGAAAACGGATCATCACATATGCCAGCAGCAGCGTCACGAGCAATGTGATTGGACCAATGAACAACAATGTATAGGCGTCGAACCATTCGATGCGCGCCATCATGTCTGTTGCTGCATCCTGATGCCAAAGCCGCCACTCGCGCGGCTGGTCCGCAAATGCAAGCGTGGATGAAAAAGCCGCTGCAAGAAAGGCAGCCATGGCCGTGATCAGTCTCATCACGATAGATTCTCCCGTTTGTGGCCCAAGCGGACCAATATTCCCGTATGGTGGCAGCAGATGGGGCTGGCAAGCGGACTGCCACCCTGCCAAACCCTGCGCACAGCCATGCCTGCACAGAATCCTGCCATGATGGTTGAGTTAAAATCATAACGGCCCGCAAGCCGCAACGTCCACCGCTTGCTACGCTATGCGGCATTTTTGCACGTTTGAGCCAAGTCAAGGAAGCCTGAAAGGGTTGCTGCGGCGCAACAATCCCAAATTCAGCGGCATGCATACAGTTTGCACCCGGCCAGAATGCGAAACCGATGGCAAACCAAACCGGCATTGAGCGGGCCGCAAAAACGCCAATTTCGGCAGGCATCTGACAGGCTTCACCTTGCCATGGCACTGTTTCGCAAGAATACAGCTGCAAAACACGAATCGGGCGGATACCGGATGAACTACCCGTTGCACCTCAGCTATGCTGTGGCAAAAACGGGCTTCTGATACCATGTCCTGATTCGACTGAACGAGAGCTTGATCCATAATGAGAAAAACCGCCCCTGTGTTCAGGAATGTCATTCCCGCCTGCGTGATGGCAATTGCCAGCGTTTTTGCCGTGTCGGCAATGCCCGGCGAAAGCGCGGCGCAGGTGCGTGTTGCATCCGAACACGGCTTCTGGAAAATCATCTGCGAGACCCCTGCCGGTGCCAAATCCGAACAATGCGGAATGCACCAGAGCGTGCAGGATGAAACCCGGCAAGAACTGGGCCTTTCCATCACGATGTTGCGCCCGGCGGACCGCAAGGGCGACCTGTTGCGCATACAGGCGCCGCTCGGCATCCTGCTGCCAACGGGCGTGGGCCTCGAGATCGACAATGAAAAGATCGGCACGGCCTATTTCGTGCGCTGCTTCCAGGACGGTTGCTGGGCGGATGTCGATGTGGACGAAAAGCTGCTTGGTCTGCTCAAGAAGGGCAAGCTCGCGATCTTCAAGGTGTTTCCAACGCCAGAAGAGGGCATCGGGATTCCGGTTGACCTGACGGGCTTCACCGATGCCTATTCAAATCTGAAGTAGAAGTCCCATATCTGGTTTACAATGCCGATCAGGCCGGCAGCCATTTCAATTCGAGCGGAGTGCCCAGTGACCGACAGCCTCAATCTCATTGACCGTTTCGATGCCGGCAAGGAAGCCGTTCTGGGCGAATTGAAGTCTGCGCTCAAGGGCTGTGATGACGGGGAACTTTATGTCGAATATGGCCAGTCCGAGGGACTTGTCTTTGACAATGGCAAGCTGAAGACCGGAAATTTCTCTACAGACCAGGGCTTTGGCCTGCGGGCTGTATTGGGCGAAACATCGGCCTATGCGCATTCCGGCGAGTTCTCGCTTTCTGCGCTCAAGCGCGCCAGCGACGCGGTTTCGGCAGTGCGCAGCGGGCGTAGCGGCAAATATGCTGCGGCACCCCAGGGCACCAACCGGCGGCTTTATGACGACATCAACCCGATTGGCGCGCCAGCCTTTGTAGACAAGGTGAAAATCCTGGAGCAGATCGATGCCTACGCACGCGGGCTTGATCCACGTGTGCGCCAGGTTTCTGCTTCGATTGGTGCAAGTTGGCAGGTGGTGGAAATCCTGCGCGCTGACGGACATCTCGTGCGCGACGTACGCCCGCTGGTGCGCATCAATGTGACGATTGTTGCGGGCGAAGGTGATCGCCAGGAAACCGGCAATTACGGCATGGGCGGGCGCAAGGGCTTTGGCGAGTTCATCACCGAGCACAGCTGGAAACATGCGGCCGACGAAGCGCTGCGGCAGGCGCTGGTCAATCTTGAAGCGGTTGCCGCCCCGGCCGGCACATTCGACGTGGTGCTTGGCTCAGGCTGGCCGGGCGTGATGCTGCATGAGGCGGTTGGCCACGGCCTCGAAGGCGATTTCAACCGCAAGAAGACCTCGGCCTTTGCCGGACTGATGGGCCAGCAGGTGGCGGCAAAAGGGGTCACCGTGGTCGATGACGGCACGATTGCCGAGCGGCGGGGCTCACTCACCGTTGATGATGAAGGCACGCCGACCGAAAACACGGTGCTGATCGAGGATGGCATTCTGGTCAACTACATGCAGGACCGGCAGAATGCGCGGCTGATGGGGATGGCCCCCACCGGCAACGGGCGCAGGCAGTCCTATGCACATGAGCCGATGCCGCGCATGACGAACACCTACATGCTGGCGGGAACCCATGAGCCGGGTGAAATCATCGCCTCGCTCAAGGACGGATTTACGCCGTTTCGTTCGGCGGTGGCCAGGTGGACATCACCTCCGGCAAATTCGTCTTCAACTGCACGGAAGCCTATCGCATTCGTGACGGCAAGGTTGCCGAACCCGTCAGGGGTGCGAACCTGATCGGCAACGGGCCGGAGGCGATGAAACGCATCACCATGATCGGCAATGATCTGGAGCTTGATCTGGGTGTCGGCATGTGCGGCAAGAACGGCCAGGGCGTGCCGGTTGGCGTTGGCCAGCCAACGCTGCGCATGAATGCGGTTACGGTTGGCGGCACCGGCGTTTAGGGCGGGTAGATGGCCAGAGGCGTATCCTGACCTGCCATTGAAAGGCTGCCCCCTTTGGTGACAGGCCGTCCGCAAAGCAGTGCTCGCTCGAACTCAAATCGATTGTGAACGATAGCAAAACCATTCAAGGTTAAACTTTATTTTTGGAAATACGACCACCAAAATCAGCATAACCGGCGGAGGGGCGGTCGGAACTGCAATGAAATTTATTTGTCATTTTCTTCACGCCCCTTTAGTATTAATCCTAACGTATTATCAAAAATCTCATCTAATATTGAGATTTCCGTATATAATATTTTATCTGTTATCATTTTAAATGATCTAAAAAATAATAAAGAAGAATATATTGCTGGGACCGAAAAAACAAAAGATATAATTATTTGAATTATGGGATCTTCAATTTTATTAATATAATCGAAAAATAGGAATGAAAAAAATATGCATATTATGGTAAAAATTGCCATAGAAAAAAATCTTATAAATACATTTGATTCAATAAACTCTACAAGTTTGCGAAGAACATAATAAACCAAATTTAGACTATGCCGTAATCTCATACCCGCCTCCCATCGGTTTCATGCCCGCTGCCTTGAGCAACCTGTCAGTGGAGGCAAGATCATGCACGGTTGGGGCGCGCCCTGCAACCTGAAAGCGAAGGCGTTTTGTCTTGTGGCGGTCGGACCAGAAGCGCTGTCGAGATCACAGAACTCGTCGAATTCCGGACAGGATCGGGTCTGAATGCCGCAACGTGGCGAAAGCACTGTCTCGCAACATCGTCACGGATAAAGCCTTGAAACCGTCCAGTCTGCATCGACCGATTGCCGGTCATAGCGGGAGCGGTCATGCAGGCGGAACTGGCCATCCGACCAGAACTCGATGGACAGGGGGCGAATGCGGAAGCCTGACCAGTAGTCGGGCCTGGGAATGTCGCCGACACCGAATTTCGCGGCGTAACGCGCCACTTCCTTTTCCAGTGCGAACCGGCTTTCGAGTTCGCGCGACTGTTTTGACGCCCAGGCACCGATACGGCTGCCGCGCGGGCGGGAGTGGAAATAGTCGTCTGCCTCGGCGTCGCTCACGGTCTCGACCACGCCGCGAAAGCGGACCGATTTGCGCAGCGACTTCCAGTGGAAACAGGCGGCCGCCTTGTGCGCGGCAAGAATTTCAGCGCCCTTCTGGCTTTCGAAATTGGTGAAGAAGACGATGCCGTTGTCGTCATGGCGGCGCATCAGCACCATGCGGACATTCGGCATGCCGTCGCCATCCACCGTCGCAAGCGCCATGGCCGAGGGGTCGTTGGGCTCTGACTTTTCAGCCTGTTGCAGCCAATCCGTGAAATTTTTCATCGGGTTATCGTTCATGTGGTCATCCTTTCTTAACGCTGTCGCGCCATAATCATGGGCCATAGCCAGTGTGTGTTTTGATTGAGGCTAACCATGCGTAACCCTGAGACAGTTTCAGGCACAACAGATGCCACCGAATCCTCGCCAGCAAAAGCTGGCGCTCATTCGCGTTTTCTCAATATCGCACTGGTTTTTGCAGCAGTCACCAGCCTTCCCGCATGCACGCTCAACAAGACCATGTCATCGCTGGAAAGCGAGCCGCAAATCGTCACGTCATCGGTGACGCAGCCGGTAAAGGCAGAAGGCATCGACAGCACCGACGCCGAAATGATCAAGAATGTGGTGGCCGAGGCGGAAGGGTCACAGCCCTCGCCAAGCACGCTTGCCTGGTCGAACCCGGATACCGGCAATAGCGGCACCATCATGGCGATCGACAAGTTCGTCGGCAGTCACGGCCAGAAATGCAAGAAGTTCCAGACCACGGTGGATTCGTTCATGGGCATATCACTTTACAAGGGCGAAACCTGCGAATTGAAATCCGGCTTCTGGGTGCTGTCCTGGTTCCTGCGCGACTGAACTGGTATCTCATTACGGCCCCCATCTTTTTGCCGCCATATGGAAACTGTGTTTCCTCCCTCCCATATCATGACCAACCAGACCCGCTGATCGCCGGTGCGTGATCACTGACGCACAAATCTGCTTGCGTTCACCGCCAAAGGCTGCTCACGCTCGGGTCAGATCAACATTGTTGTATTGCGAAAGGGGCACGTATGCGCGATCCGTATTCAGTGCTCGGGGTATCAAAGGCTGCTGACGAGAAGGAAATCAAATCCGCCTTCCGCAAGCTTGCCAAAAAACTGCATCCGGACCAGAACCCGGATGATCCCCGCGCCAAGGACCGTTTCTCCGAAATCAACCACGCTTATGAAATCCTTGGTGACAAGGAAAAGCGGGGACAGTTCGACCGCGGCGAGATTGATGCCGAGGGCAAGCCGAAATTTGCCGGTTTCGAAGGTTTCGATCCACGTCAGGGCTTTTCGGCCGGGGCTGGAGCACGCCGCTCACGCCAAGCACATGGCAGCCCTTTCGGGGCACAAGGATTTGGGAATCAGGGCTTTGGCGGTGCCGACGACATTCTCAACGAATTGTTCGGCTCTGCCTTCAACCAGGCTCGCGCCGGCGGCGGAGCGCGTGGTGCAGGCAACACCCGCCAGGTCGATCTCGACCTCAAGGCCAATGCGAAAGTCAGCGTTGAGGACCTCGCAAGGGGCAAGGGCAATGTCCATCTGCCCGACGGACGACAGCTTTCGTTCTCGCTGCCCGAGGATGCACGCGACGGACAGGTCGTCCGCCTGAGCGGCCAGGGGCGCAAGCACCCGGGAATGAAACCCGGAGACGCGTTGGTGACATTGTCGCTTGTCGCGCACCCCAAATTCCAGGTGTCGGGCCATGACCTTCGCACCGAAGCGCCCCTGCCGCTTTATGTTGCGGTCAAGGGCGGCAAGGTCACGGTGGAAACGCTTGATGGCAGGATTGCGCTCAATGTTCCTGCATGGACCAGTTCCGGCAAAATATTCCGGCTCAAGGGAAAGGGCTTGCCGAAAAAGGGCGGCGGTCATGGCGACTTGCTGGTAAGCGTGGGCATCGTGTTGCCGGATGAAGACCGCGCCGGGCTTGAAGCCATGGTCAAGACGCTGCAGGACACGACAACCAGCCAGAGTTGAATTGGAGAGGTCGCGCGGCTTGCGGCAAGTGCCTCATTGTGCGATATTGACGCAAACATCAGCCGGTATTGCGGAGAAAAAGCATGACTGGGAGCAATGGATTGCTGGCAGGCAAAAAAGGCCTGATCATGGGCGTGGCCAACAAGCGGTCCATCGCATGGGGTATTGCCAAGGCCTGTGCAGATGCGGGTGCGGAACTGGCCATGACCTGGCAAGGCGACGCCCTGAAAAAGCGCGTCGAGCCGCTTTGCGAGGAACTTGGCGGCAAGCTCGCCGGTGACTGTGACGTCACGCATCCCGAAAGCATTGATGCCGTTTTTGCAACACTGGAAAAGGACTGGGGCAAGCTCGATTTTGTCATTCATGCGATTGCATTTTCCGACAAGGACGAGCTGACGGGGCGTTATGTCGACACTACCTCAGAAAACTTCCGCAGGACCATGGACATTTCGGTCTATTCGCTGACGGCGATCACGCAGCGCGCGGAAAAGCTGATGAATGACGGTGGCTCGATCCTGACGCTGACCTATTACGGCGCGGAAAAGGTGATGCCGCATTACAACGTGATGGGCGTGGCCAAGGCGGCACTTGAAGCTTCGGTCAAATATCTGGCGGTTGACCTTGGCTCGAAGAATATCCGCGTCAATGCGATTTCCGCAGGCCCGATCAAGACGCTTGCCGCATCAGGCATTGGCGATTTCCGGTACATCCTGAAATGGAACGAGTACAATTCACCGCTGAAGCGCACAGTGACAATCGAGGAAGTGGGCGATTCGGCACTTTATCTCGTCAGCCACCTGTCGCGCGGTGTCACCGGCGAAGTGCTGCATGTCGACAGCGGCTATCATGTGGTTGGCATGAAAGCCGTCGACGCGCCGGACATTTCCGTCATCAAGGACGAGTAGGAAGTCCGACACTTCACCCAACGAACGGAAGGCTGATGGCCAGTCCGATGCTTTACTATTTGCGCCATGGCGAAACCGACTGGAATGCCGAATTACGCTTTCAGGGGCAGAAGGACATTCCGCTCAACGCGCGCGGTCGCGAACAGGCACGGGAAAACGGTCGCCGTCTGGCCGCCATTCTGACCAGACCTTCAGAACTCGATTTCGTTGCAAGCCCGCTCGGACGCGCACGCGAAACGATGGAGATCGTGCGATCAGAACTGGGACTTGCGCCGCATGACTACCGCATCGATGATCGTCTGATCGAGGCAAGCTATGGCGATCTCGAAGGCACAACGCTTGCCGAATTCAAGGCGATGGCACCGGACGAACACCGGCTGCGCAAGCAGACCCGCTGGACCTACCGCCCCAGAAATGGGGAAAGCCATGCAATGGTGCTGGAGCGGATCCTGCCGTTCTACAGGGAATGCCGGGGCAATATGCTGGTTTGTGCCCATGGCGTCGTGGGCAGGGCAATTCGCCAGCACGTGCTTTCGCTCGATCCGGACGAGGCTGCGGATTACACCTTCCCGCAGGACAGGGTTTTTGTCTGGCGCGATGGCCATGAAACGCTGATCTGAAGGGCTTGCTGGCTGCCATTGACCCGGCGGCGCAGCGGCCCTATCAAGGCGCCAGCCACGATATGGAACTGACATGTCTTTCAACACTTTCGGCCACCTGTTTCGCGTAACCACCTGGGGGGAGAGCCATGGCGCTGCGCTTGGTTGCGTCGTTGACGGATGCCCTCCCGGCATCCGGTTCACCATTGGTGAAGTGCAGGCATTCCTCGACAAGCGCAAACCAGGCCAGTCGAAATACACTACACAGCGCCAGGAGCCCGATGCCGTCGAAGTGCTATCCGGCGTGATGCCCGACGATCATGACCCGGAAGTCCTGGTGACGACCGGGACTCCGATCTCGATGATGATCCGCAATACCGACCAGCGCTCGAAGGACTATTCCGAAATCCGCGACCGCTACCGACCGGGCCATGCGGACTATACCTATGACGTCAAATATGGCGTGCGCGACTATCGCGGCGGCGGGCGATCATCGGCGCGCGAAACGGCGGCCCGCGTTGCAGCAGGTGCCTTGGCGCGCAAGGTCGTGCCGGGCCTCAATGTCCGGGCGGCACTGGTGCAGATCGGAACCAGGAAGATCGACCGTTCGCGCTGGGACTGGGACGAGGTCGCACGCAATGACTTCTTCTGCCCCGACGCAGCGGCTGCTGGCGAATGGGCGCAATATCTCGACGAGATCAGACTTTCGCAAAACTCGGTTGGCGCGGTTGTCGAAGTGGTCGCTGAAGGTGTTCCGGCAGGTATCGGCGCGCCGATCTATGCAAAGCTCGACCAGGACATTGCCGGGTACCTGATGTCGATCAATGCGGTCAAGGGCGTGGAAATCGGCAACGGCTTTGAGGCGGCAGCCATCACGGGAACCGAAAATGCCGACGAGATGCGCATCGGCAATGACGGGCAACCGGTTTTTCTTTCCAACAATGCAGGCGGAATCCTTGGCGGCATCTCGACCGGCCAGGCAGTGATAGCGCGCTTTGCGGTCAAGCCGACTTCCTCCATCCTCACCCCGGTACGTGGTATCACCTCCCAGGGCGAGGAAGTGGAAGTTCGAACCAAGGGACGGCATGATCCTTGTGTCGGTATCCGCGCGGTTCCCATTGGCGAAGCCATGGTTGCCTGCGCGATTGCCGACCACTACCTCATGCATCGTGGCCAGACCGGGCGGGTTTGAGTTGTTATTCGAGGGGATTTTCGCCGTGACTGCAGAATTTCTGATTACTTCAATGATCGTTGTCCTGCTTCCCGGTGCAGGCGTGTTGTTTACGCTAGCAACGGGACTTGGACGGGGTTCACTCGCTTCAATACTTGCCGCCTTCGGTTGCACGATCGGCATTCTGCCACACATGCTGGCCAGCATATTCGGACTGGCTGCCCTGCTTCACGCCAGCGCGACCGCCTTTCAAGCCATCAAATATGCCGGCGCAGCATATCTGCTTTACCTTGCATGGGGAGTGTTGAAGGAAGGGGGCGTACTGGATGTCAAACCCGACTGGCAGGCAAAACCTGCAGCCCGCATCATTGTCGATGCCATCGCCATCAACTCGCTCAATCCAAAACTGTCGATCTTCTTCCTCGCCTTTCTCCCGCAATTCATTCCGGTCGGATATGACGAACCAGCAAGACTGATGCTCGGACTTGGCCTCATATTCATGGCAATGACGTTTGTGGTATTTGTCACTTACGGTCTTCTGGCATCAGCGATGGGCAACCATGTGATCTCGCGCCCCCGACTGGTTGCATGGATACAGAAATCCTTTGCGGCAACCTTCGGACTGCTGGCAATAAAACTTGCTTTCTCGGAAAGATGACAAATGGCGTATGACCAGGCAAGAATTGCGGACGCGATCAGGGCATTCGAAGCGGGAGAAATTGTCGTCGTCACGGATGACGATGACCGGGAGAACGAAGGCGACCTGATTGTCGCGGCGGTGCACTGCACGCCCGAAAAGATGGCGTTCATTATCCGCCATACTAGCGGAATTGTCTGCGCACCAATGACTGCTCAGGACGCCAAGCGGCTGAACCTGGGACCCATGGTTTCGGAAAATGACGCCCCGCACGCAACCGCCTTCACGGTGTCAGTCGACTACAAGCATGACACGACGACGGGAATATCGGCAGAGGAACGTACATCCACCGTGCGCGCGCTTGCCAATCCCAATGCGGGTTCGGTGGATTTCGTCAGGCCGGGACACATTTTTCCGCTGGTTGCGCGCGAAGGCGGCGTGCTGATGCGCTCGGGCCATACCGAGGCGGCCGTTGACCTGTGCCGACTTGCCAACCTGCCGTTGGTGGGCGTGATCTCGGAACTGATGAATGATGACGGCTCGGTGATGCGCGGGCCACAAGTTGCAGCGTTTGCGGAAAAGCACAATCTCAAACAGGTGTCCGTTGCCGAACTGATTGCCTGGCGCCAGCGCCAGGAAAGCCACATCACCCGGCTTGGATCTTCCAACATACAGACACTGGCAGGTCCGGCGAGGGCCTTCACCTACAAGACACCCTGGGACCCGATGCACCATGTTGCGGTGGTCTATGGCGACATCCTTGACGGCAAGGATGTGCCGGTCAGGATGCAGATTGAATCCGTGCTTGATGACGCATTTGGCGCCTCTGATGTGCTGGCACGCACGCTCAACGACATCGCCAAACGCGGGCGTGGCGTCGTGGTGTATCTGCGCGAGGGATCGGTTGGGGTTGCGCATGTGGGCAGGCGCGGTGAGGCGCATGGCAGCCATGAAAGCCACGAGACGGCAGAGGCGCGCAAGAACGAATGGCTGGAGATCGGTCTTGGTGCGCAGATACTGCGCGATCTGGGCATCCAGTCGATTGAACTGATAGCATCACGCGAACGGCATTATGTCGGGCTCGAAGGTTTTGGTATTGCGATATCCAAGACCATCATTCTTGAATGACCATTGAAGGAAGAGACATCGTGATCCGCACCAGAGCCATATTGCTCTCATTGCTGTTTGTCGGCATTGCCGCCTGGTTGCAGCCGGCAAGCGCGCAAGAAACATGGGTCGCACACAAATTGGCGAAGAAGCAGGTCGACACCGGACTGTTTGCCGAAACGCGCAAGCCCGCGCCAAGCGGAATTCCCTACATGCTCAAGTCCGAGGCAGCGAGTGGCAACATCGTGGCTGCATGGTACAGCCAGCCAACCACGCGCTACGACCATGGCGTGTTGGGCGACAAGATCGAGGGCGGCGCGCTTGTCATACAACAGAGCAATGGCAGGACCTACAATTACCGTTTGTCGCCGCTTGAGGTGTTCGAGGACATCGCGCCGAGAATTGCAGATCTCGACGGTGACGGTGTCTCCGAGGTCGTTACCATACTCTCATCACTTCCAGGCGGCGCATCCATCGCAATCTTCGGGATGAACGGAGACACAGTCGAAAAGCTGGTTGCAACGCCTTTTATCGGTCGCCCGTTTCGCTGGCTCAACATTGCAGGGATTGCCCCCTTCGGACGCGGTGCCGGAAAGCAGATCGCCTTTGTTGCGACGCCGCATATCGGCGGCAACCTTGGCTTTCTGGCCTATGGCAACCGGCAACTGGCACTGGTGAAAACAGCTCCGGGATATTCCAATCACAAGATCGGCTCACCGGAATTGCGGCTTGCAGCCGCTGTCGACATTGACGGCGACGGGGTAAGCGAACTGGCGCTGCCGGACAATGGCCGCAAGTCGCTGAAGATCGTGCGGCTGACCGGCGACGGCATCAAGGAACTTGCCAGCGTCTCCCTGCCCTCTCCCATCGACAAGGCAATCGTGGTCACTGGCTCCGGAAAGGAAGTCGATTTCACCGTCGGGCTTGAAAATGGTTCCGCCTACAGGATAGCACGACAGTGACAGCCTGATTGAACCCGGTTCACTGCCTCATCATACGGGCAGCAAAGGAGTTTCGCGTGACCACCCTTTTGTATCACCATCCCGCCTGTCTTGAGCATCTCAACCCTGCGGGCCATCCCGAACGCCCGGACCGGCTGCGCGTGATTGAGCGTGTTCTGGAGGGCGAACAGTTCCAATACCTGCATCGCGAGGAAGCGCCATCCGGCGACCCTGCCCTGTTTGCGCTTGTCCATCCGCAAAGCCATGTCGAGCGCGTGCATTCACTCATCCCCGAAAGCGGAATGGTGCGCATCGACGGCGATACCGCGGCAAGTCCGGGCAGCTGGGAGGCGATGTTGCGGGCGCTGGGTGCAGCGACAGCATCAGTGGACGCGGTGTTCACCGGCGGGGCTGAC
Organism: Nitratireductor sp.; assembly: GCA_041397525.1. Classification (GTDB taxonomy): domain Bacteria; phylum Pseudomonadota; class Alphaproteobacteria; order Rhizobiales; family Rhizobiaceae; genus BOKV01. The sequence continues at coordinate 483,926 of JAWKWL010000003.1, read as the reverse complement.
AATGCCTTTTGTGCCATCAGGCCACCGGGGCACCATGCCGAGAAGACCACGGCCATGGGGTTCTGCCTGTTCAACACGATTGCCGTGGCAGCCCGGTATGCGCAGCAGCAACATGACGCCGAGCGGGTGGCGATCATCGATTTTGATGTTCATCACGGCAATGGAACGCAGGACATCTTCTGGAACGACAAATCTGTGCTGTTTGCCTCAACGCACCAGATGCCACTATATCCCGGCACCGGGGCGCTGGGCGAAACCGGGGCGGGCAACATCTTTAATGCGCCGCTGCGCGACGGCGACGACGGCGACCATTTCCGCGAGGCTTTTCTGACCAGGGTGCTTCCGGCAGTGGATGCATTCAGTCCGGACCTGATTCTGGTATCAGCCGGGTTTGATGCGCATTTTCGCGATCCGCTAGCGGGGCTCAGACTGGTTGCCAATGATTTTGACTGGGTTACGGGAAAGATCATGGAGCTGGCCCAAAAGCACTGCGACAACAGGGTCGTCAGCCTGCTGGAGGGTGGCTACGATCTGGTCGGGCTTGCCGAATCTGCAGGTGCCCATATAAACCGTCTCATGACCGGATGAGAAAACCCACACAGGAGTACAGCGCGATGAGCAGCGAATTGCCCAATGCGGACATTGCTTCCATGAGCTTTGAACAGGCGCTGAAGGAGCTCGAAGACATCGTCAACAGTCTCGAGCAGGGCAATGTGGCACTGGAAGCCTCGATAAGCCATTACGAGCGCGGCGAATTGTTGCGTGAGCATTGCCAGAAACTGCTAGGCGCGGCGGAGGCGAAAGTCGAGAAGATAAGGCTGAATGCAGACGGGAAACCAGCCGGGACCGAGCCGCTTGACCCGCAGTGATTTGGTAGTTCGTTCGCGGAAACGGGCAATGTGCCGCACTTAAATGCGGTGTTGTGCGTTCCCATCTGCAATACCACCAAATCAAATTCGATGATCGACAGGATTTTCAATGAAGAACCGTACCTGGGTTGCGATCTTCGCCATCGCGTTCGTGGCGAGTTTTGCCATCCCTGCCCTGAGTGGAACTGATCCAATGTCGCAGTCCAACACCAATCCGGCGGAAGTACTGCAGTGAAGACCATCCGCATCATCGCTTGGGTGGCGCTGGTGCTTCTCACCGGAACGGTTGGCTATGTCTGGCTGAACCAGGGCAGCAAAGGCATTCAGCAACTGGCCGGGGCTGGCGTCGGAGGACCGTTCACCCTGAGCCGGACTGACGGAACCGTGTTCACCGAAAGGGATCTTTCGGGCAAGCCCCATGCAATGTTTTTCGGCTTCACCAATTGCCCCGAAGTCTGCCCGACGACCCTGTATGAAGCGAGCGGCTGGCTTGAACAACTGGGGCCGGATGCTGACAAGATCGGCATCTATTTCGTGACCGTCGATCCCGAACGCGATACACCTGAAATGATCGCGGAATATGTAGCCTCTTTCGACAAGCGCATTGTCGGTCTGACCGGAACTCCGGAACAGATCGAGGTGATCAAGAAAGCCTATCGGGTGTTCTCCCAGAAAGTCGATCTGGAAGGCGGCGGCTACACGGTCGACCATACCGCATCGATCTACCTGATGAACAAGGACGGCCGTTTCTCGGGAACCATTGCCTGGGGCGAGGACAATGATATAGCCTTGCAAAAGATCAGGAACTTGATCGCCAGAAAATGACAGGGAAACATGCCGATCATGGATGGCGAAACCAAATTTGTTGAAACAACCGCTGGATGGCGGCTTGCCGCGTGGATCGCAGCGGTTTCAACAGGTCTGGTGACAGCCGCAATAGTCTGGCTGTGGGGCCTGTATGGCGAAAGCGTCTATCTCATACAGTTGACCAGTTTCATAGCCACCTGTTTCTGAACCCTTTTTTACAATCCGTTAACCAGCCTTGTTTGCCCTTCAATAATCAAGGCATGGCAGAGTCTTTCCCGGGACTTGGGGAAAGACATGAACAATATTTTCGGACGATTTTCGGGCAGCATCACGTCTTGTGCCATTGGGCCGGTTTTGGGGCTGGCTGTTTGCATGAGCATTGCAACATCCGCGCGCGCCGCTGACATGGGCCGGTATGATCGCAACATCGAGCGCGCGGCAGCGCAAATTGCCGCAAAAAAACTTGGTGAACTGCGTGGCGGTTTCAGCCATGACGTCAATGTCGACATGGTGACAATCACGGCCAGCACAGAAAAGCCGGAAGAGGCGTCTGGGCAGTATTTGCTGCGCGCTGTTCCGTCTGCACAGGACCAGTTGCCGGCAGGGGATGAACCGCAACGCGTAATGCAGCGCGAGAACGCATTGCCGCCGATCGTGCTGGACAACAACGGCTGGAGTGATCTTGGCGTCGATCCCGTCATGACCGGGGGGACCGGCCAGCCCACATGGCTTTCGGCGGGCGAGGTGGAGTTCAAGCCACCAGCAGCACCGCCACTCTCCCGCTGACAATCGCGCTGCGCACTTGCCATTCACCTGCACTCGGCGCATTTGAAGGCAATGGTTTCAACAACACGACTTGACCAGTATCTGACCGAGCGCGGCGACTATGCGAGCCGTAGCAGGGCGCGCGATGCAATTGTGCGCGGCTGCGTCTCGCTCAACGGTGCGGTTTGTTTGCGCCCGGCCCAGGCAATCAGTCAGAACGACCAAGTGGTGGTCAGCGACGACGCCATGCACCATGTCTCGCGGGCAGCACTGAAGCTCACTGCCGGACTGGCAGCAACGCAATATTCACCGGCAGGCCTGATGGCGCTCGACATTGGCGCTTCAACGGGTGGCTTCACCCAGGTACTGCTGGAAGCAGGTGCCGTGCATGTCACGGCCATCGATGTCGGTCACGGCCAGATGGCGGCCTCGCTTGCCCGCGATCCGCGCGTGAGAAACCTGGAAGGTGTCAATGCGCGTGATCTTGATCGGAAAATTCTCCAGGGCAGCGGACCGCAGTTCATCGTCAGCGATGTAAGTTTCATCTCGCTGAAGCTCGCTTTGCCTCCGGCCCTCGCGCTATCCGCGCCGGGCGCGTTCGGCATCTTTCTCATTAAGCCGCAATTCGAGGTCGGTCGTGAAAATATTGGCAAGGGTGGCATTGTGCGCAGCGACAGCTTGCGTCAAAGCTGCGCCGACGATCTGGCGCGATGGCTCGATCGGCAGCCGGGATGGCGGCAGACCCATCTACTCCCCTCACCCGTCGAAGGCAGCGACGGCAATCGCGAATTCCTGATGGCCGGGATCAAGGACAAATGACAAAAGAATACCTGATCACACGGCTGGGTGCGCTTGGCGACGGCATAGCCGAAACCGCCGAGGGCCCGAAACATTTTCCCTTCACACTTCCAGGAGAAACAGTACGCCAGAACGATGGTGGCAATGTGGAGATCATTGCGCCCTCACCGGAACGGGTTGCTGCCATCTGCAGGCATTTCGGCATTTGCGGCGGCTGCCAGATGCAGCACCTTGCCCGTGATGCCTATCTCGACTGGAAGCGCGATCTGGTGACACAGGCACTGGCACGCGAGGGCCTCACCCCCCCGATGCGGCAGATTGCCGGATTTGGCGAGGGATTGCGGCGGCGGGTGGTATTCACCGCCATTCGCGCAGGAAACGGCATCCTGTTCGGCTTTTCACGCAAGGGGTCGAACCGGATTGTAGACGTTGGGGAATGTCCGGTTCTGTTGCCGCAGATCGTGGCGAGGTTGAAAACCCTGAAACGGCTTTCAGCGATCCTTGCCACTCGCAAGGATGTGATGAAGATCTCGGTTCTTGCCTGCAGCAACGGGCTCGATGTCTCTGCAAATAACGGCTCGATAACCACTGAAAAAACCAAAATGGAAGCCATCGCACTGGCGGCGAGCGAGGGCTTTGCCAGGCTGTCGCTGAATGGCGAGACACTGATCGAAACCCTGCGCCCGGTTCTTGATACCGGCCTTGCCCAGGTCTCGCCACCGCCTGGCGCCTTTGTGCAGGCAGTCGAAGGGGCGGAGCTTGCGATGGCTGATCTGGTGGTGGCGCATTTGGGGGACTGCAAATCGATTGCCGACCTCTTCTGCGGCCAGGGTGCATTTGCGCTCAGGCTCGCAAAAAATGCAGCCATCTACGCAGCTGAATCAGAAGCTGCCCCACTTGCAGCCCTGGACCGCGCCTGGCGGGAAACCGGCGGTCGCCTGAAACAGGTGACTACCGAGAAGCGCGACCTGTTTCGCCGTCCGGTCATGGCTGCAGAACTGAAACGCTTTGACGGCGTGGTGTTCGATCCGCCGCGCGCAGGCGCCGAGGCGCAATGCCGCGAACTGGCGAAGTCCACGGTGAAGCGCATTGCTGCGGTCTCCTGCAACGCCAAGACCATGGCCCGCGACCTGCGCATCCTGGTCGATGGCGGCTACCGGCTGATCTCGGTCACACCAATCGACCAGTTCGTGTTCACATCGCATGTGGAGGCAGTGGCGCTGCTGGAGCGGTGAGGCCAGACGGGTTACTTGCCCTTTTGCATGAAGGCCATGAAGGCCTGTTTTGCCTCATCCGAAGCGAGGCGCGCTTCCCACAATTTCGCCTCTGCCTTCATCCGCTCCAGCACCGGGGTCCTGTCGCCGCGAATGAGATCGCGAGACTGCGCCAGTGCCTCTGGCGGCTTGGCGGCAATCGAGCGTGCGGCTGCCACTGCCCGATCCTCAAGCTCGTCAGGGGTGGTCACATGGCTGACAAGACCGGCAGAGCGGGCGTCTTGCGCGCTGAATGTCTCGCCCATCGCGAGCATGGCAAAAGCGCGGTGATGGCCCATGATCTGCGGCCCGATCAGGCTTGAGCCAGCTTCGGGCAACAGTCCAAGATCGACAAAGGGCGTCTTGAAGGTAGAGCGATCCGAGGCAATGACGTGGTCGCAATGCATCAGCATGGTGACACCAACCCCGATGGCCAGACCATCGACTCCGGCAACGACCGGCTTCTTCGCCATGATGATGCGTTCAAGAAAATCAAACACTGCATTGGATTCGCGCTGGCCAGACATTGCCATCTTGAGGAAATCGCCAATGTCATTGCCCGAGGAAAAGGCCCCTGGAACGCCAAGGATCAACGTGCAGCGGATATTGGCATCGCCTGCTGCCTGGTCGAGCGCTGCGGCGAGACCCGCATACATTGCTGCTGTCAGGGCATTCTTCTTTTCTGGCCGGTTGATGCGAACCGTCAGTACCCCGTCGGCAATGGCAACCCTGATTTCGTCTGACATTCAATTGTTCCCCGGTTGAATTTACGCCACATCCAGCAACTGGCGTGCAGCGAGCATGGAGGAAGCGCCAAACATGACGCGAGATTTCAGGCCAGCCGTCTCGCCGAGGAAATTCTCGGCGAAGAAGCGCGCCAGGACAGCGCGGTCATCATTGCCGTCGGCAAGACCTGCCTTGGCAAGGTAAGCGGCACCTGCGGCAAGGCCGAACAGGCGCAGATAGGGCGTGGCACCTGCCAGCACTTCTGCCTGTCGTCCTGCTTCGAGGTTTTCCAGGATCCAAGTCGTTGCGGCCTCGACGTCATCAAGGGCTGTTGCAAGTTCGGAAGCCGTCGCACCAAATCCGTCACGGTTCGAAGCGCGAACCGCTTCGGCGATGTCTCGCAATTCCGCGATGTAGCCAGCCACGGCAGCACCACCGGACAGCGGCAATTTGCGCATGACAAGGTCGATGGCCTGAATGCCGTTGGTTCCTTCATAGATCGGATTGATACGCGAATCGCGCAGGAACTGCGCGGCACCTGTCTCCTCGATGAAGCCCATGCCGCCATGGATCTGGACACCATGATTGGCAACTTCCATGCCAATATCGGTTGCAAAAGCCTTGGCGATCGGGGTCAGCAGTCCGGCACGCTCGGACCACATCCTTGTGTCCCCGCCGTCAGCCTTTGCCATGTCGAGGGCATGGGCGCAGGAATAGCATATTCCCCGCGCTGCCTGGATATGGGTCTTCATGGTCAACAGAGTGCGTGCGATGTCGGGATGATCAATGATCGGCGACATGCCCTCACCAGCTGCACCTGGTGCCTTGCCCTGCCGGCGTTCCTTTGCATAGGCGAGCGCGTGCTGGTATGCAGCTTCCGCCACTGCAACACCCTGTGTTGCAACATTGAGGCGGGCATTGTTCATCATGGTGAACATGCATGCGAGTCCACGGTTTTCCTCGCCGATCAGCCAACCGGTCGCGCCGGGCTGATCGCCAAACTTGCCGTCGCCATAAATCATTACGCAGGTGGGTGAACCATGGATGCCGAGCTTGTGCTCGACGCTCTGGCACCACACATCGTTGCGCGCGCCAATGCTGCCGTCGTCATTGACCAGGAACTTCGGCACCAGGAAAAGCGAAATGCCACGGGTACCGGCTGGAGCATCGGGCAAACGCGCCAGCACGAGATGACAGATATTGTCGGTCAGATCATGTTCGCCATAGGTGATGAATATCTTCTGCCCGAAAATTCGATAGCTGCCATCGGCATTTGGTTCGGCGCGGGCCTTGAGCGCATTGAGGTCGGAACCTGCCTGCGGCTCGGTCAGGTTCATGGTCCCCATCCATTCGCCCGAGACGAGCTTTTCCAGATAGGTCTGCTTGAGCATGGCGGAACCATGCTTGTCCAAGGCTTCGATCGCGCCAATGGTAAGCAATGGCCCCAAGCCGAAAGCCATGGAGGCCGAGTTCCACATTTCTGCTGCAGCGACCGCCAGCATGGTCGGCAGGCCCTGGCCGCCATGCTCGACCGGGCCGGCAATGGCGTTCCATCCACCTTCCGCCCAAGCCTTGTAGGTTTCCTTCCAGCCGGGAGGTGTTGTTACCGCGCCATCCTTGCAGGGCGTCCCGTGGCTGTCTCCCACCTTGTTGAGTGGCGCGATTTCCTCGGATGCGAAACGGCCAGCCTCTTCCAGCACCGCATCGAGAAGGTCTTCGCTGAGATCGCCCAACTGGCCTGATGCCATTGCGTCCTTCATTCCGGCAACTTGCTTGAGGGCGAAGGCGATTTCGCTGACTGGAGCGCGGTACATGATTTCCTCCGGTACGGCTGTGGAACAGTGTTCAAATGGGATAGATTCTTTTGACGTTTACGTCAATTGAATCTCTGCGTTTATACCGATTACATTGCAACGCCGCCAGTTCACGCGGCTGCAACCGGTTTTGCCCCTTTCTTGATTGTGCATGATCGTGGCATACCGACGCCAATACCAAACTGGAGCGCTGCCGGGAATTGGCAAGGATCATCGACATTCGTGAGCGCGATGCGCAGGAAGCCGCAATCGGGGAATTGCGGGCCGGGCGCTGCATCGCCATTCCAACGGAAACGGTTTACGGTCTGGCAGCGGATGCCTGCAACGGCGTTGGCGTCGCGACGATTTTTGCGATGAAGGGGCGGCCGCGTTTCAACCCGTTGATCTGCCATGTCGACGGATTGGCAATGGCAGAGACCATTGGCGTGTTTGACCCAGTTTCGAGGAAGCTTGCCAACCACTTCTGGCCGGGACCGCTTACCCTGGTGGTTTCGCGGCGCAAAGACAGCGGAGTGCATGACCTCGTCACGGCTGATCTGGACACAGTGGCAATCCGGGCGCCAGCCAGCCCCTCGCGAGCAGTGATTGCTGCCTTCGGCAAGCCGCTTGCCGCACCAAGCGCCAACCGGTCAGGACGGATTTCACCGACCCAGGCACAGCATGTCGGCGACGAATATCGCGACGAGCCGTTGCTGGTACTGGATGCGGGGCCGGCAAGGGTCGGTCTGGAATCGACCATCGTGAAAGTCGAAGACGGGCACATAGTGCTGCTGCGGCCAGGCGGAATATCGAAGGAAGAGATCGAAGCTCTCTGTGGCATTCCTGTCATCGAACCGCGGGCCTATAGCGGCATCGTGGCTCCCGGCATGCTCGAAAGCCACTACGCGCCGGAGGCGGGAATGGTCCTCGATATTCGCGACTGCCCGCAAGGTGCGGCTCTGCTTGCCTTTGGTTCAGCCGACGGCAAGGATCGCAGCCGGGCTTCGAGCATTCGAAACCTTTCACAAACGGGCGATCTGACGGAGGCGGCGGCCAATCTCTATTCCATGATGAAGGAACTGGACGCAGAACATCCAGCACTGATTGCGGTGGAAACGATACCTGGAGCGGGGCTTGCTTCGGCGATCAATGACCGGCTCAAGCGGGCCGCCGCCCCTCGCCCTGACAAGGATGAAACCCGATGAGTCTTGACCCTCATTTGCTGAAACGCTTTGGCGAAATCGTCGGTCACAGGAATGCCCTCGCCGCTCCGCTCGACCTGTCACGCTACACGGTTGAAAATCGTGGCCTGTTTCCAGGTACCACGCCGCTGGTCCTGAAACCCGGTTCGACGGGTGAAGTCGCGGCAATCGTGAAACTTGCGGCTGAAACCGGAACGGCTCTTGTACCGCAGGGCGGCAATACCGGGCATGCTGCCGGCGCGACACCTGACATGAGCGGCGAGCAGATCGTTGTTTCGATGGAGCGGATGAACGCCATTCGCGAGATCGATGTTGCAGGTGCCACGATGACCGTTGAGGCCGGTGTCATCCTGCAGGTGATCCAGCAAAGAGCGGAAGAAAACAACCTGCTGTTTCCGCTGTCACTGGCCTCACAAGGGTCGTGCCAGATCGGCGGCAACATATCGACCAATGCGGGCGGAACAGCTGTCCTTGCCTTTGGCAGCACCCGTGATCTCGTGCTCGGCCTGGAGGTGGTGCTGCCGGACGGCAATGTCTGGAACGGACTACGAAAGCTGAAAAAGGACAATACCGGCTATTCGCTGCGCAACTTGTTCATCGGTGGCGAGGGAACACTCGGCATTGTCACTGCGGCAGTACTGAAACTCTTTCCGCGACCGGCGGGACGCGAGGTCGCCTTTGCAGGTGTTGAAAGCCCGGAAAAGGCTCTGGCACTGTTGAATCTAGCCCAGCGGATTGGTGGCAATGCGCTGACGAGTTTCGAACTGATGCCGCGCATCGGTATCGAATTCGTATTGCGCCACGGCAATGGCCAACGCGACCCACTCGAAAGCCCCTATCCTTGGTATGTGCTGGCAGAGGTTTCGTCAGGCCGGTCACAGGAAGATGCCAGCGGGCTAGCCGAGGGAATTTTCGGCGAAGCAATCGAAGTCGGGCTGGTCAAGGATGCAGTGATTGCAGGCTCGATTGCGCGTCAACGGGAATTGTGGGCGATCCGCGAGACCCTGCCCGGTGCGCAGAAACCGGAAGGCGGCTCAATCAAGCACGATATCTCCGTGCCGGTTCATGCCGTGCCTGAATTTCTGGAGCGGGCGGGGAAAATCGTCGAGCGGGAATTGCCCGGCAGCAGGGTCGTTGCCTTCGGTCACATGGGGGATGGCAATATCCATTACAACATCTCGCAGCCCGAAGGCGCGGATACAGCCGAATTCATGACCAACCGGCTGGCCATCAATGACGCAATTCACGCGCTTGTCCTGTCGATGGACGGATCGATTTCGGCAGAACACGGCATCGGCCAGATGAAGCGGGACATGCTTGCAGCGACCAAGTCGAGCGAGGAACTGGAGCTCATGCGCCGGATCAAGGCAGCCATCGACCCGCGCGGGATCATGAACCCCGGAAAAATGCTGTGACAGAAGAACTTAGTAAGGCGTGCCGTCCTTGTGGGTAAATACCCATTTCCCGTCCGGGCCGAGCGCTGCAGCAATATCGTCATCGGGATAGCTGCCCTCGTCGCCGGGTGTGCGGTCGCCGATTTCAAGATAGGTTACCGGCATCTCGCTGCGATTGACCAACTGATGTGCGAGACCCGCGGCAGGAAAACCGGCGCACATTCCTGGAGACATTTCGACCTCTCCGCGATCGGTCACCAAAGTCGGATTGCCGTCTACAATGTAGATGAACTCGTCCTGTCTTGAATGGCGATGCAGCAGGGCGGATTCGCCACCGGGCTGCAGAGTGGTCAGGTTTACACCAAAATTCTGCAGTCCGAAAAGATCGCCAAGCGGGCGTTTCGTCCTGCCGCCCATCCGGCTGAAAAACGGTTCGGGGTAATTGGACGGCCTGGTTCGGGGTGCAGCATGTGAAGCGACAATGGCGATGGGTGTTTCCGTCTTTTCCTTGCTCATGGGACTGCTCCAGCGTGATGCGATGCGCGTTGACTATCAAATTTTCCAAAAAATGACAGACAAACCAGATTGACTTGCAAGCGTGACAGACAAATGGAAGTGGCACCGATGACCGCACTCCTTACCACATCCTTGCACACTGAAATAATTCAATAACCACAGCTGCAGGCAAGGATTGATTCACCTTGTCCGTTAAGCGGATCGGGAGATGCGGGTGCTATTGTCACACCTGTCACCAGAACAAGAACAACTACAACCGGTGACGATCAGAAGACCTGACAAAGATCGGGCTCTGAAGGGGACAGAGAGGCAAGAAAATGGTTCAGACCGCTGCACAGGAAGGCGTTGGCAACACCGCCCGGCATAGCCAGAACACCAGCCGCAACGAGGGCAAGCCAGCATGGGCCGGGGCGCAGTTGCGCCTTGACCCCTACGGTCTGCCACACCGGTTGGTCCTGGAAGGTCCGAACGCTACCAGCTATACCATTGACCGGCAGGGAGCAGTCATGAAGCGCAGGCTCAACTGCGGTCTGCCGGTATCAATGGCGCTTCCCTCAAAGGCATTCACCGGCATTGCCGCGCGTGCCATTGAAAATGACGATGGCAGCATCACCGCGACACTGGAACTGCATCATGCAGACAGTGATCTTTGCGTGCCGCTGCTGGTTTCCGACAATCTTGATGACATTGCGGCAGACTGGCATGCCTGGTCGCGCCTGCTGCAACTGCCAATGCTCATCGTTGGTGCAGATGCCATTGCCCGTCCGATCCGCGAGCAGCTTGGCCAGATCATGGTCGAACCGGCAATTGCAAGACGCAAGCGCATGAGCCGCCTCAACATGCGGCCGTGGTTCCTGCGTCGCCGCAAGGTAGGCATTGTCGGCGAAGTGGTTCGCGTTTCAGGCGAAGAGTTGATCGCACGGCGCTAGGGTCCTGACCCTAGGTGGTGATTGCCGCTAGCATCAAGCCGCCAAACAGGATCCAGCCAAACAGGCTGTTCGACTTGAACAAGCGAAGTGCAAGGACGGGATCGTCAAGATCCAGTCGCCACAACTGCCAGCCCATATGGGCAAGACCAAGTATCAGCCCGACATAAGCCTGCCAGGCCACCCCTGCCAGCATGAAGGCAAGTGCGAAGAGCACCAATGCCGCGCCGTAAAGTGCGGCAATCGCCGTTCTCGCACTACTTCCAAAAAGCCGCGCCGTGGACTTGACGCCCACCAGCGCATCATCCTCGATGTCCTGCAGCGCGTAGATGGTGTCGTAACCGATCACCCAGAAGATGCTTCCGAAATAAAGCACGAACATCGGCGGGGCGATTTCACCGGTCATTTCCGGCCAGCCCATCAACGCGCCCCAGGAAAAGGCGAAGCCGAGAAACAATTGCGGCCACCAGGTGATGCGCTTCATGAACGGATAAATCACCACCGTCACCAGTGACAGGCATCCCAGCGCAATTGCAGTCCAGTTGAATTGCAGCAGGATGACAAGGCCGAGCAGCAATTGCAGAAACAGGAACAGCCAGGCATTCCTGCGGGTCACACGGCCTGACGGCAGGGGCCTGGAGCGTGTTCGCGCGATTTTTTCATCAATGTCCTCGTCAACCAGATCATTGTAGGTGCAGCCAGCGCCACGCATGGTGAAGGCGCCGGCGAGAAACAGCGCCAGAGACAGCACGGTTTTTGGCCAATCCGTTGCTGCGGTTCCGCCGGGCTGCGATGCAAGGGCCATGGCCAACGACCACCAGCATGGCCACATCAACAGCCACCAGCCGATCGGGCGCTCCCATCGCGCCAGTTGCGCATAGGGCCAAAGCCAATGCGGAAGAAACCGGTGGACCCAATGCCCGCGAACGGCGTCTGCAACAATGCCGACCTTTTCACCCATAATAGCTGTGATCCTTCCTGGTTTGTCGCTCAATGCCCGCTACATACGTCACCCGGCAGATTGCGCATCTTCCATCAGGTCGGCAAGGTCATGGGAAGCTGCGTCCAGTGCCGCCTCGCGCATGCCATGCGCAGCACCCAGACGCGCAGCATCCGGCTTGTTCTGTGACAATTTCCAGGTGCCGTCGACCGTCTCCACGGTCATGGCCACAGGGACGATCTGGCGCAACATCCGCTCATAGATTTCCTGATCCATCTTGTCCGACTTCCAGGGCTTTTTCGGCAGAAGGCGGCTTTCCATCTCATGCGACAGCCGCTCCAGAACTCCGTGCAGTTCTTCCTGCGGGCTCAGGCGCATGACACCGCGCAAATGCACGGCGACGTAGTTCCAGGTCGGGACCTGGTTTTCCACACCATACCAGTCGGGCGACACATAGCCGTCCGGACCCGATATGGCGATGGCCACTGCTCTTGGTTCAGCCAGCAAACGGACAATCGGGTTGGAACGCACCAAATGCGCTTCGAGGGTCGTCCCGTCCTGCGACAGGACAAATGGAACGTGGCTCAGCAGCGGTCCGTTATCGGCATTGACTGCCAGAATTCCGAAACCGCGATCGCGCGCAAAAGCCAGGTTGCGATCATGCGGCGCTTTTCTGAATACAGGGTTGGGATGCATATGCGATTTCGCTTTTTCATTGGTCGAGTTCCCGTGGTAGCAAAGCGCCAGCGCTTCCACAACAAAACCCGTCATTGATCGAGGCTTTGATTGGCCCGCTGGCGAACGCGTGTTAATGCCTCACCAAGCCATTTGCCCGACCTATTGCCAAGCGGATATGTGACATGAACATTCTTCTCATCGGCTCCGGCGGACGCGAACATGCGTTGGCCTTCAAGATCCGCCAGTCACGCCATTGCGACAGGCTTTATTGTGCGCCGGGAAATGCCGGCATCGCTGCTCTCGCCGAATGTGTTGCACTGGATGTCGCCGATCACGCCGCTGTCATTGCTTTCGCAAGGGAAAACACCATCGGGCTGGTCGTGGTCGGACCGGAAGTGCCGCTCGTAGCAGGGCTGGCAGACGACCTTGAACAGGCAGGAATTGCTGCATTCGGCCCGTCGGCAAAGGCATCACAGCTCGAAGGCTCTAAGGGCTTTACCAAGGATTTGTGTGCCGAATTCGACATTCCGACAGCCGCTTATCAGCGGTTCAACAATGGTCCAAAGGCGAAGAACTACATTCGCGGGGTGGGCACGCCCATTGTGATCAAGGCTGACGGACTGGCTGCCGGCAAGGGCGTGACGGTGGCGATGACGCTCGAAGAGGCCTTCGACGCGGTGGATGCCTGTTTCGAGGGCGAGTTTGGCGCTGCGGGCGCGGAGGTCGTTGTCGAGGAGTATCTCGAAGGTGAGGAAGCCTCGCTGTTTGCACTGTGCGATGGCCAGACCGCGCTGCTTCTGGGTACAGCCCAGGATCACAAGCGCGTCGGCGAAGGCGACACCGGACCCAATACCGGCGGGATGGGCGCCTATTCGCCGGCACCGGTTCTGGATGCCGAAACAATTTCCGAAGTAATGGGCGAGATCATTGTGCCAACGCTTGCAGGCATGCATCACCGGGGCATGCCGTTTCACGGGATTCTTTATGCCGGGCTGATGCTGACGAAAGACGGGCCGAAGCTGATCGAATACAATGTACGTTTCGGTGATCCCGAATGCCAGGTGCTGATGCCTCGCCTCAAGAGCGATATCGTCGAATTGATGATGGCGGCCATTGAAGGCGACCTGATGAGCGTTGACGCTGAATGGTCGGACGACACTGCGCTGACCGTGGTTCTGGCTGCAAAGGGTTATCCCGGCAATTATGAAAAAGGTAGCACCATTCACGGGATCGACGAGGCAGAGGCCATGGGCGCAATTGTGTTTCATGCCGGTACGGCAATGAAAGGGGAGACCGTGATTGCCAATGGCGGGCGGGTGCTGAATATCACCGCCGTCGGGGCCAATGTCGCCGAGGCGCAGGCGAAGGCCTATGCGGCTGTTGATGTGATTGACTGGCCGGAAGGCTTTTGCCGCCGCGATATCGGCTGGCGGGCGGTATAAGCACCATGGCTGGAACCATTGCCATCACTGACCATGGCCGGATCCGGGTGATCGCGATTGACAGGCCGGATCGACGCAATGCCGTCAATGGCGAGACCGCCCGGGCGCTTCATGCTGCCTTCCTAGAATTCGATGCCAGCGAAGCGCATGATGTCGCGATCCTGACCGGCAATGGCGGTGGGTTTTGCGCTGGCGCTGATCTCAAGGCGTTATCCGAAGGCGATGGCGGCAATCCGCTGGAGGATGGCGGCGTTGGCACGCTTGCACCGATGGGCATTTCCCGCCTGCAATTGTCAAAACCGGTAATTGCCGCAATCGAAGGCCATGCGGTAGCCGGCGGCATGGAACTCGCCTTGTGGTGCGATCTGCGCGTGATGGCAGACAACGCGGTGATGGGCATATTTTGCCGCCGTTTTGGCGTACCGCTGATCGACATGGGAACCATACGCCTGCCGCGTTTGATCGGGCAGTCGCGCGCGATGGACCTGATCCTGACCGGGAGGCCGGTTGCAGCCGATGAAGCCTTCGCCATCGGGCTTGCGAACCGGCTTGCGCCAGCGGGTCAGGCACTGATGGTTGCGCTTGAACTTGCAAAGGAGATTGCCGCGTTTCCGCAAACCTGCATGCGCAATGACCGGCAATCCGTGCTCGACCAGTGGAGCCTCGACACGGAAGCAGCAATCCGGCATGAAACGGTACTTGGAATGAAGACCATTTCCAGCGGTGAAACGGTTTCTGGGGCGACGCGGTTTGCCACTGGCCAGGGTCGTCACGGCTCTTTCAACAATGTTCAAAAGGACGGCCAATGACTTTCATCGTGCTGAAAATGCTGCACCTGCTGGCGCTGGCTTTCGGGTCGGTATCGAGCCTCGGCAATGTCTATCTGATGCTATCAAAGGGTCCGCATGACCTTGATGCGCCGGGATTCACCAACATGCTGCGCAAGCTCTATCGCGTTACCGCGCTCGGAGCCATTGTCACCTTGTGGGTTACCGGATTGCTGATGACAGTGATGCACCATGGCTGGGTTCCCGGCTTTGCCTTTCATGCAAAGATCGGCCTTGCACTGCTGTTGCTCGCCATAATCCTGTTCGTGAATTTCATGGCGTCCAGTTGGGCGCGGCGCGGTGGCCCGCCAACATGGCTCGCCAATGTTCACGTGATTGCGGCGGCGAGTTTCCTCACCACCGTCATTCTGGCTGTACTGGTGTTCGGGTAGCCTATTCGGCCGTTTCTGCGTCCTTGCTATTGCGGTAGAGAGCCCAGGTGCCCCAAAAGGCGACCATGGCAAGCACCGAATAAAGGCCGGATACAACAGGATCCAACGCAAAGAGTGCCTTCCACGACATGTAGCCGCCGATCAGGCCGAAAAGGATCAGCACAGAAACAAGCACATGGCGCACAGGGCCGTTCTCGGAAATCGAGCGCTTTGCTGCAACCTTGCCGTAAACTTTTGTAGACATGATATCCCCCGTTTCAACATCTTGGGAGGATACTGGCACACAAACGGAAACAAACCTCGTAATGACAGCGCTAAAATTTTAGCGATCAGCCGCTTATCTTCGAGAAATCGGCAACGGTGGCCGTTGCCGCGCGAATACGGGCAAGCAAAGCCAGACGGTTGGCGCGGACGGCCTCATCGGGATCATTGACAAGCACCTTCTCAAAAAAGGCGTCATTGGGTGCGCGCAGGCTTGCGAGCCTTGTCATGGCCGCCTCGAAATTTTCGGCACCGATGGCTTCACCCGCCAGCAATTCCACGTCGCCCAATGTCTCGAACAAGGCGCGCTCCTCTTCACCGGCGAACAGTTCCGGCGATACGCTGGCAGCGACTTTCGTGCCCTTCTTTTCCTCGGCTGCGAGAATGTTTGCAGCACGCTTGTAACCCTGGACAAGGTTGGTGCCGTCCTCGGTATCAAGCAGTTTTTGCAAGGCTGCGGCCTTTAGCGAGATGATGAGCAGATCATCGTTGTTTGCGCTCACGCCAGTGGCTTCGCCACGGCTCCGCGAGGGCGCGCCATCAGGCGCGGCCGCCTCTTCGGCGGCTTGGTGGCCATTCGAAAGCACGGCGTCAATCACGTCATGGCGGATACCGCGATCCTTGAGGAAGACTTTCAGGCGGTCATGGAAGAAGGAAAGGAGGTCGGCTTCCACTTTTTCTGCCGTGTTGCCGGGAGCATGGCTAGGCATCAAAGCATAAACGGCCTTGATTATTGTGGTCAGGCCAAGCCGCACCCCGTTCTCGATCACCAGACGTATCACCCCAAGCGCGGCGCGGCGCAGCGCATAGGGGTCTTTCGAGCCGGTCGGTTTTTCGTCGATGGCCCAGAAGCCAACCAGCGTGTCGAGCTTGTCAGCAAGCGCCACGGTGACCGAAACCGGATTGGACGGAACGTCATCAGTCGGGCCAAGCGGCTTGTAATGTTCTTCAATCGCAAGTGCGACGGCATCATTCTCGCCTGCGGCTTCGGCATAAAGCCTGCCCATGCGGCCTTGCAATTCGGGAAATTCGAACACCATGGCCGATTGCAAATCCGCCTTGGCGAGGAATGCAGCACGTTTTGCCTTTTCAACGTCAGCACCGGTGATTTCTGCCAGTTCACCGGCAAGTTCGACAATGCGCTTCACTCGCTCACCCTGCGAACCGAGCTTTGCGTGGAAGGTCACGGTGTCGAGATTGCCGATCCACTTGTCGAAGCCGTTGGCTGATTTCGCAATTTGCAGATCGCTTTCCCAGAAGAAGCGGGCATCGGACAGGCGGGCGCGAACGACCTTGCCGTTGCCGCGCGCGATCTCCTTGCCGCCATCAGACGGAATGACATTCGAAACCAGCATGAAACGGTTGACCAGCTTTTCGCTGCCCAGCGCCTTCAGGACAAAACATTTCTGGTTTTCGCGGATGGTGAGCCGTGTCACCTCGTCGGGCAGATCGAGATAGGCCTCCTCGAATTCGCCCATCAGCACGACCGGCCATTCCACGAGGCCTGCCACCTCTTCGAGCAGGCCTTCATCCTCGACCAGTTCGAAGCCTTGCGCGAATGCGAGATTGCGGGCGTCACTCGCGATGATTTCCTTGCGGCGTTCTGCGTCGAGCACGACCTTTGCCGCTTCGAGTTTGGCGGCATAGTCGTCGAAACGCTTCACGGTGAAGGCGTCAGGTGACATGAAGCGATGGCCGCGCGTGACATTACCCGCGACAAGCCCGTCAACCTCAAACGGGATCACTTCCGGCTCTTCGGTTTCAGGTCCGAAGGTGCAGACAATGGATTGCAACGGGCGAACCCAGCGCAGCGATCTCGGCTCGCGCGATGCTTCGCCCCAGCGCATGGATTTGGGCCACGGGAATTCGCGGATGATGGATGGAAGCGCCTCGGCGATGATATCCTTCGCGTCGCGTCCGGGCCTGGCGATCACCGCAACATAGAACGAGCCTTTCTTCGGGTCCGTCTGGATGGTCGCCTCGTCAATCGAAGAAAGGCCTGCGCCACGCAGAAAGCCGTCAATCGCCTGCTGCGGAGCATCGGTGCGCGGCCCCTTTTTCTCTTCGCGAATGTCGGCAGAGCGCGCAGTCAGGCCACGTATGTCGAGAACAAGACGGCGCGGTGTCCAATATTCCTTCGCGCCTTCATAGGTCAGCCCGGCATCCACCAGCGCATTGGTGATGCGCTGGCGCAAGTCCCCGGCCGCCCTCCTTTGCATGCGGGCGGGAATTTCCTCGGAAAACAGCTCAAGCAGAAGATCAGGCATTACGCGCTCCAATGATTGAAGCGCGCAATACCAAGAAGTGGGATCAAAGTCACCCGGTCTGGAGCAAAATCAGTAGTATTCAGAGGCCCTTGTGCGAGCCGTCGCAGAACGGTGCGTTGGAAGTCTGCTTGCAGGCGCAAAACCATTTGGTGCCGCTTTCCCTAGCCTCCCATTTCACCGGAGAAAATTCGCTGCCCTTGTGCGAACCATCGCAGAAAGGCTGGCTCTTTGACTGGCCGCATGAACACCAGAAATAGGCCTTGCCGGCTTCCACTTCGATCGGCATTGGCTGTTTTGCTGCTACCGCACCTTTGGTCATGATTCACCCCCTGTGTTTGTGATGAACCATAACTAGCACGGGAGAAGCCGGCTTCAATGATGGTAATTGGTGAACACTGCGTTGCAGCAAATCACCAGCCACCACCACCGCCGCCGCCACCGCCGCCGCCGGAAAAGCCGCCGCCAGATGATCCTGACGAGGATTCAGGTTGCGGCATGGCCGCAGCCATTGCTGCCGACACCGCTGCCACCGACGCTGCTGTTGCAGCCCCGATTGAACGGCTGTCCCAATTGTTGCCGCGATACCAGGCGGGCTGATACTCATGCTCTCGCTCAGGGGCGACGCGGGCGAGATGGGCAGCCCATGCCTTCGACCAAGGCTCCTCAACGCCAAGGCCCGCAGCATAGGGCAAATAGCGCTCGTACAATTCCTCGGACATTTGCGGGGCATCGCGAAGGTTCAGCCGGTTAGTCTCGGCGGTTTCAAGATAAAGCTTGAAGCCCTTGATGCGCGAAAGCACCCTTGCGCCCAACAGGGTTGGCGCACCGATCAGGAACAGCATCAGCGCTGCGATGCCAATGCCGACAACAGCAAGCACTGCCGCAATCTTCCAGGCAATGAGCGTCGACCAGGTCAGCGAAAAATACAGTGTCGCAACAATGGCTGCCGCGCCAATGGCGATGAGTGCAATGCCGACGAGCCGTAGCAGCAGCATTCGCACCTCGAAATGAAAAATGCCAGCACCACCGGTGATGGCAGCGAATCCCAGAAAGCCGACAATGAGCGAGGGCAGGAAAGTGGCCAGAGCATCATCCTGCGGCGCCTGCAATATCAGACCCAATACTGTCGCAATGATTGCAATCAGGATGCCGGGGATGAACCATCCGATGTTGCTGCGATAGAATTTTCCCGAATATTCGCGGGTGATGGCCGACTGGAACATGTTTTGTGCTGCCAGCAAGGTCTTGCCGTTTGATTTGCTCAATGCCAGTTCCTGGCGCGATCCGAGCAGACCCGAAAACAGCGCCTTCTCGCCGCCTGGCAATTCCACTATTCTGGCCTGATCGGCATTGCTCCCGCGGCGGAAGGTGACCGAACCACCTGTAGCCTGGTCAATCAGCAGCAACCGCTTTACCCCAAGCGACAGCAGCGCAGCGATGAATGCGAGGCTCGACCCGCGCCCGGATGAGCGGAAGCTGTTGAAATGGACATAGGACATTGCCGCTGGCGAAAGGTCTTCGGGTGGATGGAACAGCGGGATCACTGTTTCCATGACGGGGTCACGTCCGACCTTCATCCATGCGATCAGGTAATAGAGCGGCACGAAAAGCCAGCCGGCGTAGAGCAGGAACAATCCCTTGTTCGACCATAGAAATGAGAGCCATTCCTGAACATTTGAAGGCGCGGCCACCACGCCCTTGGTGAAACCGACAGCGATGGTCATGCCTTCGAACGAATTGAGTTGGCGTGTCATGGTGAAGACCGGCGTTGCGGTCCCCTCGCCCTTTGCAATGTAGGCGCCGTCGCTGTCTGCATAAGCGCCGGCATAAGCCTTGAGCTGGGTGGCCACCGCACCTGTCGGCAGGCTCACCCGCGCCTCGGCAGCGAGGATCGGGAATGTCCAGAAATTGCCTGTGGCATTCCAATAGAGTTCGTCGAAGGTATCAAAATATCGCAGCTGGCGTGTCGTGCGATAACGGATCACATAGGTGTGCAAACCGGTCGGGATGTAGGTGTCGGCGTCTCCGACATAGATGCGGAAGAACCGGCCCTGCCATTCGGTCTTGTAGGGAGAAGGCTCGCCATTGTGTTCGACGGCCTGCAAGTCGAAGCCCTTGGTGTCGGCGAAACCGCGTGCGTCGGTGGAGGAAAGCGGGATGTCGCGATAGATGCCACGCCGTATATCGACGCCCTCGGCATTGACGGTAATGATCTCGCTGACGTCAATGGACGCATCCTGATTGACCCTGATTTCGACATTGAAGGACCGGATTTCCTCGCGCGCAAGTGCCGCTCCAGGAATAGCAAAAGGCACTGCCTGCACCAGCAGCGCTACAATGGCAGCAAAAAGCCTTCTCATGACACGCTCCTACTGGAACGATACTTTGGGAACAGCGCGGTCCGCCTTGTCCTCGATCTCGAAGAACTCGGCCTTTTCAAATCCGAAACGGCTGGCAATCAGGTTGGAGGGGAAGGATTCAACGGCGATGTTGAGATTGCGGGCCGCACCATTGTAGTAGCGTCGCGCCAGTGAAATCTCGTTTTCGGTCTCTTCCAGCGCATTCTGGAATTCAACGAAATTCTGGCTGGCCTTGAGGTCGGGGTAATTTTCCGCAACCGCCATCAATTTGCCGAGTGCACCTGACAGGGCGCCTTCGATTGCACCCCTTTCAGCAGGTGTTGCGCCCGTGGCATTCATCGACTGGGTGCGCAATTTCGTGACTTCTTCCAGCACGCCCTTTTCATGGGACATGTAGCCCTTGACCGATTCCAGCAGATTGGGAATGAGGTCAGCGCGCCGCTTGAGCTGCACGTCGATGCCGCTCCAGCCTTCGCCCACCATCTGCCGGTTCTTCACCAGCGAGTTGTAAATGGCGATGCCATAGAGGACGATTGCAGCGAGAATCGCCAGAATGATCAGGCCAGTCATGGATTGTCTCCAGTTTTGCCCCTGACCCTCACTCTAACTGAACCCATGGCATTGTGACAATCGGAAAGAAATGTTCCTTCAGCCGACCAGCGCCCCACCGGCTTCGGTTTTCAGAAAAGCCTCACCGCAAGCCTTGGCCAAGGTGCGCACGCGCAGGATGTAGCTCTGGCGCTCGGTAACGGAGATCACGCCCCTTGCATCCAGCAGGTTGAAGCAGTGGCTGGCCTTGATCGCCTGGTCATAGGCGGGATGCGCCATGACGATGTGCTTGCCAGTCTTGGGGTCAATATCCTCGCGCGACAGGATGTTGTTGCATTCCCGCTCTGCGTCCTCGAAATGGCGCAGCAGGGTTGCGGTATCGGCCACGTCGAAATTCCAACGGGAATATTCGCGTTCGGTCTGCTGGAAGACCTCGCCATAGGTGACCTTTTCATTGCCGTCACGGCCATTGAAATTGAGGTCATAGACGTTGTCGACATCCTGCACATACATTGCCAGCCGCTCAAGACCATAGGTCAGTTCGCCGGCTACGGGCGAACATTCGAAGCCGCAGACCTGCTGGAAATAGGTAAACTGCGACACTTCCATGCCATCGCACCAGACTTCCCAGCCCAGACCCCAGGCACCCAGGGTCGGACTCTCCCAGTCATCCTCAACGAAGCGGATGTCGTGCAGTTTCGGGTCGATGCCAATGGCGTAGAGCGAACCGAGATAAAGCTCCTGCAGATCAGGCGGCGATGGCTTCAGCAACACCTGGTACTGGTAATAATGCTGCAACCGGTTGGGGTTTTCGCCATATCGGCCATCGGTCGGGCGACGCGACGGCTGGACATAGGCGGCATTCCAGCGTTTCGGCCCCAATGCGCGCAAGGTGGTTGCAGGATGAAAGGTGCCGGCGCCGACTTCCATGTCATAGGGCTGCAGGATGAGGCAGCCATATTGCGCCCAGTAATTGTGCAAGGTCAGGATCAGCCCCTGAAAGGAGCGGGTAGGATGCATGTGTGGCGGAAGGGGAGCGTTCATCGGTCGAGCCTCGCAGAATTGGCTGTGGCATGCCGCAAAAGAGGAACAGGGTCAAGGGCGGAGCTCCGAACCTGCCCCCTGCAGGCAATTGTCTCAGCCAACCGCGACATGCCCTTCGCTGACCCTCACCGAACTGCCAGCTATGCGCACCGCCGAAAGCTTGCCCGACTCAACCTCCACTTCAAGTCCTATGTCCGACGGGCGGCCCATTTCATAACCCTGTTTCAAGGTGAAGCTGTTCAGCCCTTCCGTCAGTTCACCGCTGGCCAGAAGCTGGGCCGCCAGCAAGGCGGAAGCCGAACCAGTCGCCGGATCTTCGGGAATTCCGGCTGTTGGCGAGAACATCCGGGCACGAAAACCCTTGCCAATCGCCGAGGGATCACGGGTGTAGAGATAGGCGCTGTCGACGCCGCAAAGTTCCATCATCTGCGACCAGGAAGGCTCGCAAGGCCTTGCGGCTTTCAGGATGCCGAGATCCCTGACCGGTACATACAGGAAAGTCGGACCACCCTGCCACTGGGCAATATCATGCCCGGGAAAACCGATATCAGCGACTTCTATCCCAAGAGCGGAAGCTGCCATTTCCAAAGGCGGAACATCACCGTTTCCGGCAAAGGGAATGACAGGCGCGGTGAATTGCGCGCCAGGCTCGCCGTTCTTTTGCCAGACCCTGACCGGTACAAGCCCCGCAACCTCCTCCAACGTGACCAGTGTTTCGAAATCACCGTCACCAGGATTGGCTTTTTGCGCAAGATGAATGGCGCAGCCAATTGTTGGGTGGCCGGCAAACGGTATTTCTGCGGTCGGGAAAAAGATGCGAACCTTGGCGGTGTGCGCGGCATTGTCGGGTGTCTGGACAAAGATGGTTTCAGACAAGTTGAACTCGCGGGCGATTGTCTGCATCTGCACTGTCGTCAATGCATCGGCAGCCTCAACAATTGCCAGCGGATTGCCGGCAAACCGCCTTGTCGTGAAGACATCAACGGTGTGAAACTTGAAGGTATCACCCATCCCGGTTCACTCGCCCCTGGGCCGGTAGACGCCGTCTTCACCCGGTTCCAGGATTGTCACGTCTCCCTTACCGACCGAAGGCGGTGCCCCCGGTTTTTCGGCCTTGCGGACCTCGTTGTTGATGCGGGCCATTTCGCGTTGCAATGCGCGCCAGGCGTACCAGACCAGCAAGCCGATGAGACCCAGTGCAATCAGCTGCATTTTATCACCCCTTTCCTCCCGTCACCGGGTGTTGATCACATTCCGTACCGCGCCCACAGGCCACGCTCTTCCATTTCGTCTGCCACGGCAGCGGGTAGCGTTGCCGCCAGTGCCTGCCCCACGCCCGACATTAGACCAGCGCTGACCCCCGGCTGCGCCCTGCCAAACAGGCTGCGCGGCTGCGTTACCAGTTTCAGTTGCGTGTCCTTGCCATAGCGCTCGCGCAAGACCGGGGCCATCAGCCCGCAACCATCGACGAGGCCAAGCTCCCTGCCCTTCGCTCCGGTCCAGAACATGCCGGTAAACAGATCATCGGAATCAGCAAGCCGGGAACCGCGCCGGGCCTTGACCATATCGATGAATACCTGGTGGATTTCGAGCTGCAGGGCCTTGAGGTGCTCAATATCGCGCTCCTTTTCGGGCTGGAATGGGTCAAGCATGACCTTGTTCTTGCCAGCCGTGTAGACACGCCGTTCCACCCCAAGTTTGGCAATTGCCTTGTCGAAACCGAAGGTCGCTGAAACCACGCCAATGGAGCCGACAATCGAGGTTTCATCCGCGATGATCTCATCGCCGGCAAGCGCGATCATGTAACCGCCTGATGCCGCCACATCCTCAATAAAAACCAGAACCCCTTTTTCGTTCCTGTCGGCCAATTCGCGGATGCGCGAATAGATCAGCCGCGCCTGCACCGGCGAGCCGCCGGGCGAATTGATGGAAAGCGCCACGACCGGCGCACGCTTGACCGAAAAGGCACGTTCAAGGGCCGGTGCGACGCCTGCAAGGGACAGGTTTTGGCGCAAGGGCGAGCCGGAAGGCATGATCGACCCTGTCAGCCGCACCACCGGAATGACGGTTTGTCCCTTGCGAAAACGCGAGGGAATGAGTTTCCTGAATTCCATTGAATTATCCGATATTGCTGGTGTTTCGAACCATGGATTGCAGATGGACGTTCACGCACAGCATTGCAAGGTGCCAACGCTATCTGACTGCATCACTGGCCAAATGACAGCCTGGCATTGCCGTTGAGCGCCGCGTCTGCCAAGGCGGTTGGCTTGTCACCGTCACCATGCAGCACGACGCCGGTCGCAATTGAGACCGGAGCCTTTGAACCGCGGATGGCACGGATGATGATGCGGCTTGCGGCTTCACCCTCGCGTGCATGCAACGGCAGGATGATCAGCCCGCCAAACCGGCCCTGGCAACCGGCAATCACATCGCCAATCCGCTCGGTTCGCCAGATCATGTGCATCATGCCGCCGGGCTTGAGGATCGCTGCGGCAGTCCGCAGCCATGGGTCCAACCCGCCCTCACCCATAGAATGGGCAAGCGAGCGCAATTCGTCCGGCGAAATGCGCTGGCCCGAATGGTTGTAGGGCGGGTTCATAATGACATGGTCAAATGCATTGTTTGCAAGGCCCGACGCTGTACGCTTTTCGCCAGACAGGGTTGCGTCGGCCTGAAGCGCCGTGACCCGGCCGTGCAGCATGCGGTTTGCGGGCAATTGCAGGCTCTCGACGGCGAGGCGTTTCATCAACGGGTCAATCTCGACAAGCAGGACTTCAATGAGCGGATTTGCTACCGCAGCGGCAATTCCGGCGACGCCGACGCCGGAACCCAGATCGGCCAGATGCCCCCTCGCTCCTTCCGGCAGACTTGCTGCCAGAAGCAGCGCATCCGAACCCGCGCGGTGTCCACCGCGAACCGGCTGCAAAACCTCGAACCTGCCCCTGAAAAAGGCATCCCGTCTGGTTTCGACTTCCTTCGCAACAGTGTCGGTTGAAATGGTGGAAGGCATCAGTCTGTCTCCGTTGGCGGAAGTTCACATTCCAGCCCGGCTTCGCGCATAAGCCGTAGTGCCTGGGAATGGCGATCCTCATCCACCAAAACACGACGAGGCAGGATGCCCAGGGAACCTTCCAGTACCGCCATGTTGCCGTCCAGCACCATGTGTTCAATCCCGCAATCGCGAAGCAATGCCTCGACAAAGGAAATGGTGACGGGATTGTTGGTTCGCAGAAGCTCCTTCACATGCTGCCTTTCATTTTTCCAACTGGCTGCGGGCCATCGCAATTTCCGCAATTCGAGCCTTGCAAGCCTGTCACGCGATGCCTTCGCTTACAAGGCCGCCAGCCAATTGCGACGGTCACATACTGTAAACATTGTGTCGCGATCCGGAATATCCACCTGAGCCAAAGTGCCGCTTGGCATTTTCCGGTCACCTGCCTATTGTTTTCTCGAACAAGATGATGGTCTTGAAGGCCATATTGCAAGGAGCATGCATGTCCGGAGTCGTTGTCCCCATTGAAGGTGGCCGCAGCCCGAAGGCTGGGGTAGAGGCGTTGGTAAAGCTTACCCGTCCGGACATGGAGCGGGTGAACGCGATCATTCTCGCCAAAGCCGGATCCAATGTGGAACTGATCCCGGAAATAGCACGCCATTTGATTGATTCGGGAGGCAAGCGGTTGCGCCCGATGCTGACGCTGGCCGCCGCGCGCATGTGCGGTTATGAGGGCGAGCATCACATCACGCTCGCGGCCAGCGTCGAGTTCATGCATACAGCAACGCTGCTGCATGACGATGTCGTCGACCAGAGCGACATGCGCCGGGGCAAACTGGCCGCGCGAATGCTGTGGGGCAATGAAGCGAGCGTTCTTGTTGGCGATTTCCTGCTCGGGCAGGCCTTCCGGATGATGGTTGAAACCGGCTCGCTGGCAGCCCTCAATGTGCTTTCGCATGCAGCGACGGTCATTGCCGAGGGCGAGGTGATGCAGCTCTCAACCGCGAAGAACCTTGAAACCAATGAAGACGAATATCTTGAAGTCATTCGTGCCAAGACTGCAGCACTTTTTGCGGCAGCGGCGGAAGTGGGTCCGATCATAGCCGGCAGCGAAAAACCTGTCATCAGTGCGTTTCGCTCCTATGGAACCAATCTCGGTCTTGCATTCCAGTTGATTGATGATGCGCTCGACTATGGCGGCTCGGCAGCGGCACTCGGAAAGAATGTCGGTGACGATTTCCGGGAAGGCAAGATGACCCTGCCGGTGGTGCTTTGCTATCGCCGCGGTACGGATGAAGAACGCAAGTTCTGGCAAGATTCACTTGGAAAGAGCGATGCCAGTGAAGAGCACCTGGCCAAGGCAATCACGCTGCTGCGCAAATATGATGCCATTGATGACACGGTCGCACGGGCAAGGCATTATTCCGAAATGGCTAGGGATGCGCTGGCACCGATGAAAGCGTCCCAATGGAAGGATGCACTGATCGAAGTGCTGGAATTCTGCATCAGCCGGGCGGTGTGAGTTTCCAGGGCGAGTATTCGCTTCTGCAGAGCCACAACTTCACAGAAGCATGACCGGCGGCAAAGCTTGTATCCCACGCGCAAAAAAGCCATGGTTGCCAACAACAAGTGGCAGATGCTTCGCGCTGTCATTGATGCCTGAAGGCGTGCCGGGAACCCAACTCCCTGCCACCTTGGCCCGACGGCTTGACCAAACAGGACAGACACCAGATGAACCGTTCCCTCCGCCTGCGCCTTCTCAATTCTTCACTCATTGCTACGCTGGCATTCGTGATTGGCAGTTCTGTTTCACTGCCATCGGTTGCACAGGCTACGACCGGTGACGAAATTTCGATCAAGGAAGTGGTGGAGCAATCGTCCCTGTCCGGCAGTTTTCTGGCTGCCCAAGTCGCCGGCAACGACAATGACGATGTGAACGCCGTCGCCTTTTACCAGCGCGCTGTCGAGCTTGACCCCGAAAATGGCGAATTGAAGCGATTGCTGTTTCTTGCGCTGACCGCGAACGGGCGGATCCAGGACGCGGTTGCCATTGCACGGCAGATGCCACAGACGGGTGATGACACAGCAGTAACAAGATTGGTGGTCGCCGTTGACGCGCTGCGCCAGAAATCCTGGGGCAAGGTTGAGGAAACGCTGAGCAAGACGACGGGCGGCGATCTTGACCTCATGGTCGAGGAACTCGTGAAGGCCTGGGCAAAGTTTGGTGCAGGTGACGCGGATGGTGCGATCAAGGCAGCGCAAAACAGCGATGGCCCTGACTGGGTACAGGTGGTGCGCAATTACCATGCAGGAATCATGGCATCTGCTGCGAGCAAGGACGCGGAAGCCGTTGCCTTGCTGGAAAAGGCCACAGAAAACGAAGCGGCAGCGGCAGTGTTGTCAGAAACCTTCCTAAGGGCAATCGAGGCACTGGTGCGCGCGCAGGCCCGGACCGGCGCGCTTGAAGATGCTCAAAAGACGCTTGATCGCGGCTTTTCCCTACTGCCGAACCATCCGCCATTCCTTGCACTCAAAACACAACTGGCCGAGAAGAAGGCTTTCAACCCGCTTGTCACATCCGCGACCCAGGGCGGCGCTGAAGTGTTTTACAATGTGGGCTCCGCGATCAGCCGACAGGGCGGAGCACCGCTGGCGCAGAGTTATCTGCAGCTTGCAGACAATCTCAACCCCGGAAGTGATGTCGTTGCGCTGGCATTGGCAGGCGTGTTCGAAAACCAGAAGCGGCCCGAACGGGCGAATGTTTTTTACGAGAAGATTGACGTCAAGTCGCCCTTCCACCGTCGTGCAGCGCTTGAATATGCTCTCAATCTCAACACGATGAAGGATAACGACAAGGCGGAGAAGATGCTTCGCGACCTGATCTCGGAAGATCCGGATGACCTGGTTGCCTATTCCACCCTTGGCGGGGTGTTGAGCCAGCAGGAAAAATACCGTGAGGCGGCTGATGTATATGATTCAGCAATTGCACGGATTGCCAGGCCCGAGCCTTTTCAATGGAACCTCTATTACCGCCGGGCGATTGCCTATGAACGGCTGAAGGAATGGGACAAGGCGGAGCCCAGCTTCAAGCAGGCAATAGAACTTTCACCCAACCAGGCGGATGTGCTGAACTATCTGGGCTATTCCTGGATCGACATGGGCATCAATCTTGACGAAGGCATGGACCTGATCCGCAAGGCGGTGGAGCTGAAACCGCGCTCCGGCTTCATCGTCGACAGCCTTGGCTGGGCCTATTACAAGCTCGGCAAATATGACGAGGCGGTACAGGAACTCGAGCGAGCGGTCGAACTGATGCCGCAGGATTCGGTGGTCAATGACCATCTCGGTGACGCCTATTGGAAAGTCGGTCGCAAGCTGGAGGCAACCTTCCAGTGGAACCATGCGCTGATCGCGAAGCCGGAACCGGAAGAAGAAGAGAAGATAAAGCTGAAGCTGGAAAAGGGTCTGGTTGAATCAGGCGACAACACCGCCAAGGCCGCTGAGTAGGGTTTTGGTGGCCTGACCGATGATATCGTGCAAGGCGCCGGCGAAGATCAATCTTGCGCTGCATGTAACGGGGCAACGGCCTGACGGCTATCACCTGCTCGATACGCTGGCCGGTTTCTGCAACATTGGCGACGTCGTGCAGGCGCAACGGGCGGATGGCACCAGCCATGAACTGGAAATCCTAGGGCCTTTTTCCGCGTCTTTGCAGGGCACGGCCCGCGCCGACAATCTGGTAATGCGCGCAGCAGAAAGCCTGATGCAATTTGCGGCCAGCAAGGGGT
Source organism: Nitratireductor sp. (assembly GCA_041397525.1). Taxonomy (GTDB): domain Bacteria; phylum Pseudomonadota; class Alphaproteobacteria; order Rhizobiales; family Rhizobiaceae; genus BOKV01. The sequence goes on along the minus strand of JAWKWL010000003.1, from coordinate 455,337 downwards.
GTGCGACATTTCCTGCCAAATTGACGCTGGAGAAAAACCTCCCCGTTGCCAGCGGCATGGGCGGCGGGTCAGCCGATGCGGCAGCAAGCCTGCTTGCACTGGCCCGGCTATGGGACCTGCCGAAAGCACTCGACCTCGCCAGTGTTGCAGCCAGTCTGGGCGCAGATGTGCCGATGTGCATGGCGTCGCAGCCATTGCGAGCGACTGGAATTGGCGAACGGATTGAACTGCTGGGGCCACAGCAGCCAATCGATGTGGTGCTGGTCAATCCAGGTGTGGCAATTGCGACGCCCGCAATATTTGCCCGGCTGGAAAACAGGAACAATCCTGCCATCGGCACGCATCCCCTACGGGCCTTTGAACCGGCGTGGCTGTCGCAGTTGCGCAATGACCTCGAAACCCCCGCACGGAAACTTGCACCCGTAATCAACGAAGTGCTCAGCATTCTTGGTGCAGATGACGGCGCAAGACTGGTGCGGATGAGCGGGTCTGGTGCAACCTGTTTTGCGCTGCATGAAAGCCGTGACAGCGCGCTGGCAGCGGCAAGTCGCGTGCTTGACAGGCATCCCGATTGGTGGTGCGTTGCGACACAAATCGAGGGCCTGCCGATCGCAAACCGCCTTCGGGCAGCATGACAGCAAAGTTGGAATACCATGGGCAGAATTGACGAAAGCCGTCCCTTCATCGCAGTCGGCTTCGCGGTATTGACCGTTTCAGATACCCGCAAACTGGAAGACGACAAGTCGGGTGCGACGCTTGTCGCCAGGATCGAGGAAGCAGGGCACCGGCTTGCGGCACGCGCCATCGTGAAGGATGATGTGGATCAGATCCGGGCCCAGGTCCGCGAATGGATCGGCGACAGCTCTATAGATGCGATCATCACTACAGGCGGCACCGGCTTCACTGGCCGGGATGTGACACCGGAGGCGCTGGAACCGATCTTCGAGAAGCGGATGGATGGCTTTTCGGAGGTGTTCCATCGCATGAGCTATGACAAGATCGGGACTTCCACCATCCAGTCACGTGCGACGGCGGGCGTTGCAGGTGCAACCTATGTGTTCTGCCTGCCGGGATCGCCCGGTGCCTGCAAGGATGCCTGGGATGGCATTCTCGAACAGCAGTTCGACTACCGGCACATGCCCTGCAATTTCGTGGAAATCATGCCGAGGCTGGACGAACACCTGAAGCGCAGCAAAAGCTGAACCATACCGATCATCCTGGTACGGGTACCGTCATCGTAACCGGAAGAACGGTGACGCGCGCAGCAACCGGGGGCTTGTGCCAACCCTGCGGCCCCAATTCGAAGCCGCTGCCTGGCGAAGCATGGCTGCGATGCAGGATCAGGCCCTGCCCGGGTGCCACCCGCCCCAGCAGATGGCCGGAAATGCGGCGCCACAATTCACTCATGCGGTCCCGTTTTCCAAAACCGGGATTGGCATAGTCAAAGGCTGCAGCAACCGTTTCAGGAGATACGGTCATGGCGGCACGCTCAATGAATTCGGAAGCCGACCAGTGCCAGCCGGACTGGGGCACGGCACCCGCCATCATCAACAACAGCCATTCGCAGCGGAGGCTTGTGCCGACTTTTTCCAGCGGCAGGCTTGCCTTTGCGACCACCCGGCCACATCCAGCTGCGTCGCAGACCAGTTCCACATCAGGATCGGCGCTGAAATCGACAATGACCGCGTCGCGAAGCACACCGTCTGCAACAGCCGGCACAAGTGCGCCCAGGGTGGCGCCAAGCCCGTCAGTATTTTCTCCGACAATGATGCATGCACTGAACATGGCGCCTTGATAGCGCAGAATGACAAATGTGTGAACATCATCGACAAAGTTCTTGCTTTGTTCCTATTGGGGTGATAGGAATTTTTTCAGCCTGGTGGGGCTGTCCTGCGTATTCCTGCCCCTAGAACCCAATTAAAATGCGGAGCCTCATCATGCAGTCCCGTTTCGCAGACAAGTACGCCAACACAACTGGTCCGAAAGTGGCAGGTGGCGACACGACCCTAGCCTCGGCGAAGAGCCATTCGGCCTTTCTTGCAGGGTCAGCACTTGCGCGCAGGTTTGGCGGATTTGATGAGGTGATCGACGGAGAGCGACTGCGGGGCCGTGCTGCGGGTATCAATCCGCAGGGCCGGTTCGAACCAATCAGCCGGCATGTCTTTGATGACGGCTGGCAGACCATCGACGAGTTGCCGCCCTTTGCAACAGAAGTGCAGGTGGAAAAGCCGCGCACGATCATCACCCGCAACGAATCACCCGATCTGTCGTTTGACCGTTCGATAAACCCGTATCGGGGCTGCGAGCATGGCTGTGTTTATTGTTTCGCAAGGCCGAGCCACAGCTATATGGGGCTTTCGGCAGGCATTGATTTCGAGGCGAAGCTGTTTGCCAAGCCGGGAGCTGCGCGACTGCTTGAGCGTGAGCTGGCAAAGCCGGGTTACCAGCCAAGGACCATTGCAATCGGGACCAATACCGACCCATACCAGCCGATCGAGAAAGAATGGCGTGTGACGCGTGAAATCCTGGAAGTGCTGGAGGCTGCCAACCATCCTGTCGCGATTGTCACCAAGTCGGCACTGGTCACGCGCGACATCGACATTCTCTCCCGCATGGCGGAGAAGGGGCTGGCCAAGGTTGCACTTTCGATCACGACGCTCGACCGGCGTGTTTCGCGCGCCATGGAGCCTCGCGCATCAACACCGTCGCTGCGGCTGAAGGCGATAAACGATCTTGCAGCCGCAGGCATTCCGGTCTCGGTCATGGTGGCTCCCGTCATTCCGGCGCTCAACGATCACGAGATTGAACGCATCCTGGATTCAGCGCGCGGGGCGGGAGCCGATGAGGCCGGCTATATATTGCTGCGATTGCCGCTTGAGGTCAGCCCGATCTTTCGTGACTGGCTGCTGCGGCATTTTCCCGATCGCTACAGGCATGTGATGAACGTGCTCAAATCCATGCGTGGTGGCAAGGATTATGATGCGGAATGGGGCAAGCGCATGCGTGGAACCGGCCCCTATGCATGGCAGGTCGGACGGCGTTTCCAGATCGCTTCAAAACGTCTCGGCTTCAATGCGCGCAGGCGCAAACTTGACACTTCACTGTTCGTGCCGCCGCTGGGAGAAGGCAGGCAACTGGCACTGTTTTAAGAATTTCCATCGCCCGACCGGCTTCGCCGCCGCAATGCAAGCCGTTCGGGTCTTGAAGAGAATCGGTGTTGGGGCCACCCTCGCCGCATGTCCCCGCGTCCCGACACCGATTCTCTCACCCTTTTTGCCGATCACGGCCTGCCAGGTTCAAGCGGGCCGGATTTCACGTTCGAGGCACAACTGATCTCGCGCGGACATGCATTTGTCGCCGGTGTCGATGAAGCCGGTCGCGGTCCGCTTGCGGGGCCTGTAGTGGCAGCGGCTGTGATCCTAGATCCGGAAGCAATCCCCGGCGGGCTAAATGATTCCAAGAAACTCAGTGCTGCCAGACGCGAGGCACTTTTTGGCGATATCCTTGCCGCAGCACGCAGTGTGGCATGGTCAGCGACAAGCGCGCATGAGATTGACCGGATCAATATCCGCGAGGCGACGTTCCTTGCGATGTACCGGAGCATTCAATCGCTGGCACTGACACCGACACGCATCCTGATTGACGGTCGCGATGTTCCTGTATCGCTGAAGGACCGGGGGACAGCGATTGTTCGCGGGGATGGCAAATGCGTTTCGATTGCTGCGGCGTCGATCATTGCCAAAGTCGTTCGCGACCGGATGATGGCGAGGGCAGATGCCGATTTTCCCGAATACGGGTTTTCGCATCACGCAGGTTATGGAACCGCAAGGCATTTGGAGGCATTGGCACGGCATGGGCCTACGCCTTTGCATCGCATGAGCTTTGCACCGCTGCGCACCGTCGACTGAAACAAGAAAGGGCGCCCTGATCGGGCGCCCCCTTGTCTCCGGTATCAATACCGAATTCAGTTCATGCGGCTCTTCAGCTCGGCAAGGCCCTGCTTGAACAATGCATCAGCGCCTGTGCCGGATGCCTTTTGCGCAATCAGCTTTTCGGAAGCTGCAATGGCAATATCAACCGCCGCAGCGCGCACATCCGCCATTGCCTGCGCTTCAGCCTGACCGATCTTCTGTTCAGCCATTGCTGTGCGCCGCGCAACGAAGTCCTCCGTCTTCTGGCGTGCTTCCTTTTCAAGAAGCTCTGCCTCGTGCCTTGCAGCGGCAACGATGTCGCCAGCCTCCGCCTCAGCGGCCTTGCGCTTGCGCTGATATTCGGCGAGCAGTTCCTGTGCTTCCTCACGAAGCCGGCGGGCTTCATCGAGTTCGTTGCGGATCTTGTCCGCACGCGCGTCCAACGATTTGCCAATCTGGCCAGGCACCTTCAGATAGACAATGATGCCCAGGAAGATCACAAGGGCAATGAAAGCCCAAAACGTGGCATCGAGTTCCATGTTCAGGCTCCCTGCTTCGCTGCGTCGGCGATTGCCTTGGCCAGATCCGCCTTGGTGACGGTTCCACCCAGCAATTCCTTGACGATTGTCTCGGCTGTGCCGGCAGCGATTTCGTTGACATCACCGAGCGCCTTGGCGCGAATTCCGGCGATACGAGCTTCTGCTTCGGCAAGCTTTTCCGCAAGTCCGGCTTCCGTCTTCTGCCTTTCGGCTTCTGCGGCAGCCTTCGCCTCGTCATTGGCCCTCTGGGCAATGGTGGTTGCGTTCTTGCGGGCCTCAGCCAGCTCATGCTCATAGGCAGCATGGGCGGCATCTGCCTCTTCGCGCATCCGGTTGGCCTCATCGAGGTCCTGCGAGATGCGGTCACGGCGAACTTCAAGGATCGACGAAATCCGCGGAATCGCGACACGCGCCATCAGCAGATAGAAAACGCCGAATGTAATTGCCAGCCACAACAACTGCGAAGCAAAGCTTGCAGGGTCGAATGGCGGAAACGCACCGCCATGGCCAGCGTCATGCGCGGGATCATGCGCCACACCTGTTTCGGTGTGGGTCGCATCCTGCGTTGCGTCTGTAGTATGGGCGCCCGATGTCTCTTCGGCCCAGGCTTGTGAAATGAACATCGCTCCCTCCTCAAAAGGGCGCGCGGCAGCCGGTCAGACCAGCCGCCGCGTCAAACCGGAATTAAACGGCGAAGAGGAGGAGAAGGGCAACGAGCAGCGAGAAGATGCCCAGTGCTTCGGTAACGGCGAAGCCGAAGATCAGGCGGCCGAACTGGCCGTCAGCTGCCGACGGATTGCGCAGAGCGCCCGCCAGGTAGTTGCCGAATATGGTGCCGAGGCCAATGCCTGCGCCACCCATGCCAAGGCACGCAATGCCTGCGCCGATAAATTTTGCTGCTTCCGCTTCCATGTCAAACTCCCTTGAGTTCCAAGATTGGTATTCCAGTTTTTCGGTTTGGCCATATGGCCGGTGAACTTATTCCCGTTTGCGGTTCCGGCTCAGTGGCCCGGATGCAATGCGTCATTGAGATACATGCAAGTCAGTACCGCAAAGACATATGCCTGGAGGAAGGCAACGAGGAATTCGAGGCCCGTCAGGGCAACGGCCATGGCAAGCGGCAGGATTGCGCCCCCGATGCCAACCGCGCCAAGCGCTGAAAGGCTGGTGACAAAGCCGGCGAAAACCTTGAGCGTGATGTGTCCGGCCAGCATGTTGGCGAAAAGACGTACCGAAAGGCTGATCGGGCGCGAAAGGAACGAGATGACTTCGATCAAAACCACGAGCGGCAGCAGCGCGCCAGGCACGCCTGACGGCACGAACAGTCCGAGGAAATGCAAGCCGTGCTTCCAGAATCCGTAGATGATTACTGTGCCGATCACCAGCATTGCCAGTGCAAACGTGATGATGATGTGGCTGGTCACGGTAAAGAAATACGGGAACATACCAAACAGGTTGGCAACCAGCACGAACATGAACAGCGAGAACACCAGCGGGAAGAATTTCATCCCCTGCGTTCCGGCGGCGTCGCGCAATGTCGACGCAACAAATTCATAGGACATTTCGGCAATTGACTGCATGCGGTTCGGAACCAGGCCGCGACCGCTGGTAGCCCATACGAGGAAACCGGAGGCAGCAGTCACGGTTGCGACCATGAACAGCGAGGAATTGGTGAATGACAGATCCAGCCCGTTGAAGTCCAGCGGGATCAGCTTCGAAATCTGGAACTGGTGAATGGGATCGTTCGACACCCGGTATTCCTTTTCCGTCCAAACATTTTTGCGCAGGTCAATCCTGCTTTCCCGCGATCAGGCCCCAGGGGCAGAACCGCTACTCGTCTTCTTCATCATCGTCCATGGGAGCAGCCTTTGCAGGCGCTGCCGAAGGATCAAAACTCTTGCGATGAGGATCGGCCATCTTTCCTGCCGCCCGCATCACGTTCAATACACCAGCGACAAAACCAAGGAGGAGAAAGAAAATCATCCCCCAGGGCGGATAGCCGGTAACCTTGTCGATACCCCAGCCAATCGCTGCACCCACCAGAACCGCCGAGACAAACTCGGTGGAAAGCCGGAGAGCGTTGCCGAACCCGGAATTGTCGGGCCTCGGCCTTTCGGCCTGTGCCCGCTCTTCGCGGTTTCTGTCCAGTTTCTCGTCCAGCGCCCGCAAGCGCCTTTCGAGTTCTTTTTCCGGTATTTCCCCTTCGGGTGTCCGGTTTTCGCCAGCCACGGGAAACTCCATGGAACCGCTCGCAAGGAACGCCACAGCGGCGGCCCTTCAAGTCGCGCGCAACATAGTTTTGGGCCCGTGCGGTGTCAAGCGCAGCGAGGCAGATACAAGTCATTGATTTTCAAGGGAATTGATGTCGCATTAGACTATGCGACAATGCGCCGTGGCAGTTCGCGGGCCAAAAGCCGCGCCAGCGCCCGCGAATCCCTGCCCGAAGTGGGGCAAGGAGGGCAGGCTCAGCTCCAGCCGCCGCCGAATGTGCGATAGAAAATGTGCAGGCCGATGCGGCCAACGCGCTTCATGTGTGATGCCCATTTCGGCTTCACGTATGTGGCGTGATAATGGGTGGACGAGCCGACTTCCGTCAGCCAGATGCGGCCTTCAGTGGTTTCGCGGGCGACATATTGCGCGGTTTCCCATCGCTTGGGATCATTCACCCGGTCACGGATGCGGTCGCAGGCGAAGGAAAACTGGCAGCGGTTGCGCCATTCCTTGTTCTGGTAGACAACGCCACAGATGGTGCCTGGATAGGCAGGGTTCTTGACGCGGTTCAGAATGACCTGTGCAACGGCTGCCTGACCACGGACAGGTTCGCCGCGGGCCTCGAAATAAATGCCAGCCGTCAGGCAGTTCTGCTCACGATCGGAAAACGAAGAGAGCGGAAGCGGCGTTGCGGCCCATTTGTGGTCATCCTTGTTGATTTTCGGAATGAGGCTGATCGGACGCTCATCAGCCAGCACGGCCGCAAATGGAGAGCGCACAACCTCATCCTGCTCACCATAGGCCAGCACATGCGGAATCGATTCCTCGACAAGACTGGCGACCACCACCGGCAGGTCCGGCTCGATTGCCGGCATTGCATCCTGCGGCTTGTGGAAAAGCGAGGCGACCTTGTAGGCCTCATCCGATTTCTTGGCCTTGACGAAAGCCAGTTCAAACCGGTTCTCAAGGTTGTCCGGTGCCAACATCGAATGGCGCTCCATGACCGAACCGGCCGAAAAGCGGACTGGCGGGCTTACCGGAGCGGCCGAAACAACACGGTCGCCAAGGAGTTTGCGGTTGATTTTCTGTGGCTTGCGCGGACCCGGCACACCCTCGCGGATGTCAGGTTCGCTACCACGGGTAACCGGCTTTGTTTTCGGGGTACCCGTCACAATCGGATCGACACCCATCTCCTGCCACGATTGGGCTGTGGTGCCTTCGTCCGATGCCATTGCAGCGACAGCGAAGGATTGTCCCGGCGCTTCGTCGATGCTGGCCAGCCATCGCTGTTCGACAGGCCGCGAAGACAGCGAGGCCACATCCTGGTAAGCGATGATTGACGGATAGGTGATGAAGACTGAAACGCCCGCCAACAACGGATACGCAAGTCTTTTCAGTTTCCCAGCAAAGGGAAACCGGATGCGGTCAGAAATACGCAATACCCTACTCCAGACTAACAGATCTGACGGTTATGACTGCCAGCAAACAACTGACAGGAGGCAACCATAGATCGTTAACCTTGACAGGCGGTAAACAGCCGGTTTCCAACAGGTTAACTCCCGCAAATCACGTTGCGCCCTACCCAACGGCCAAAGGGTTTGCCCGCGCAAACGGGCAGGATTCGGGCAAAAAAGGGATCATTGCGTGATGGGTCGGCCAAAGCTTACTGGCGCGAGCGGGCGCGACCGGCAAAGGGGTTGTCACCCTTGCGCATCAAAAGGCGGATGGGAACGCCCCAGAGCTTGAATTCGTCACGCAGCGAGTTGACCAGATAACGCTCATAGGAAGTTGGCAATGCATCGGGTCGTGAGCATGACACCACGAAGGTCGGCGGGCGTGCCTTTACCTGCGTCATGTATTTGATCTTGATCCTGCGACCGGCGACAGCTGGCGGGGGGTGGTGATAGATGACACCGTCAAGCCAGCGGTTGAGGCGTGCAGTTGAGATACGCCGGTTCCAGGTCTTGTGAACCTCGAACACCGCATCCATAAGGCGGGCGAGCCCCTCTCCCGTCAGGCCGGACATCGGCACGACCTTCAGTCCCTTGATCTGCGGCAGAAGGCGCTCGGCCTTTTCCAGCAGTTCGGAAAGCGCTTCCTGACGGTCTTCGATCAGATCCCACTTGTTGAGGGCAATGACCGGCGCCCTGCCCTCGCGGATGATCAGATCGGCGATCTGCAAATCCTGTTTTTCAAAGGGAATTGTCGCGTCCATCAACACGATCACGACTTCGGCAAATTGCATCGCACGCAAGCCATCGGCAACGGAAAGCTTTTCCAGCTTTTCCTGCACCTTCGCCTTCTTGCGCATGCCCGCTGTGTCGAACAGGCGCACTTTCCTTCCCTGCCATTCCCAATCAACGGAAATCGAATCGCGGGTGATGCCAGCCTCGGGCCCGGTCAGCAGCCGGTCCTGACCGATCATCTGGTTGATCAGCGTCGACTTTCCGGCATTGGGTCGCCCGACTACTGCAATCTGCAGTGGCTTGGTGACGTCGACGCTGTCGTCATCCTCGTCAAAGCCCTCGGGAAATTCGGCATCAGTGTAGTAGTCTTCGGTCTGGCCTGACTCGTCTTCCTCAGGATAGGCGCGATCACGGCCGATTGCCTCGACAATGGCGTCATGCAGATCGCTGAAACCGATCCCGTGTTCAGCTGACAGTGGAACGGGTTGCCCGAAGCCAAGGGCAAAAGCATCGTAATAGCCCGGTTCGCCGGTCTTGCCCTCGAACTTGTTGGCGACAGCAATGACTGGCTTGCCGGAACGGCGGAGCATGTCGGCAAAACTTTTGTCAGACGGGGTGAGACCGGCGCGCGCGTCCATCACGAACAGGCAGACATCGGCCTCGCCAATGGCGATTTCCGTCTGTTCGCGCATGCGGGATTCGAGCGAGCCGCCAGCTGCCTCTTCCAGACCCGCAGTGTCAATCACCTGAAAATGCAGACCGCCAATGTGCGCATCGGCAAGCCTCCGGTCGCGTGTGACGCCAGGGGTATCGTCAACCAATGCCAGACGCTTGCCGACGAGCTTGTTGAAAAGCGTCGACTTGCCGACATTGGGACGTCCGATGATGGCAACCTTGAAAGTCATGCTTCGTGTTCCTGCGCGAAAATCGCGATCGCCAATGCTGACAATCTCAGCTTGCCGCCTTGACCCCGCGGCTGGCGAGCAGGTCGAGCATGATGGTGGCGCGCTGGCGCACATTGCCGGAAGAACCGGCGTCGTCCGCAATCATCTGGAACCATTTCACCGCTTCCTGGTCATTTCCGGCCTTCATTGCCGAAAGGCCCAGCGCTTCACGTGCAAGATGCCGGTAGGGCCCGCCAGCGACGGAAAGCGGCTCAAGTCGCGCCTTGACCTCGTCATAGCCCTCGCTGTCCACTGCAACCATTCCTGCACGTAGGGTCGCCACGGAGCGCAGCGGCTCAGGCACCTTCTGGTCTGCGGAAATCTCGGCAAACGCCTTCAAGGCTCCGGCAGTGTCACCGCGACCGATCAGTTCACCGGCAAGGCGGAGACGTGCGAGGGCCGGATAGTCGCCGACACCGGAGTCAGTCAATTCCTGCAACTTGGCAATGGCATCATCCTGACGGCCCTGTTTCGACAATTCAATTGCCGAAAGGAAAACATCACCGGAAGCCGCGGCTTTCTGTTCTGTATAATATTCCCAATAGCGGTATGCGCCGGTCGCCACGACGACAAGGATGGCAGCGCCGATGATGAGATTGCCGAAACGGTTCCAGAGCGCCTTGGCCTGGTCGTGGCGGAGTTCCTCATCCACCTCGCGGATGAAACTGTCGTCGGACATGATGGTCTCCGGATCAATACAAAACGGGGCCGGGAGGCTGACGCATCCCGGCGGTTGGCGGTCTTTTAGAGCAAACCGGTATGCTTATGCAATCGGAACCGGCACTCCGGCAATCCAGACATGCGCCTTCCACACGATGAGGGCCCAAAGTGCAAGGCCGGAAACAACCGCAATCAGGTCATTGGTAACAGGACCGGGCTGGGGCAATGCCCCTCCGCGGCGCTTGACCGCCACGCGGTTCCAGACTGCCCAGACGAGAAAAGAGCCAAACAGGATGACGGATGCCAGGTCGCCATTCACCAGCAGATGGGCGAAGGCCCAAAGTTTGACGGCGAGCAGCATGGGATGCTTGAGGATTGGCTTCAACCTGCCAGGCTTCAGATTGAAGACCATGAGACTGATGAGCGCCAGCGCCATCAGCAATATCGCCAGATGCACCATCCAGAACGGGGTGACATACAGAACAGGGGCCAGCGGCCGTGCGAGCACATAACCCCAGATAAGGAAAGCAAGGCCGAGCAGGGACACAATCGAATAGGCCCCCTTCCATCCACCCTCGCCCATGGATGCAATGCGGGCATCGCGCCATTGCGGTGCCAGCATGCGCACGGAGTGAATACCCAGAAACACCACCACGCCTGCAATCAGAATTGCCATGCCCATCCTGTCCTCCATACTTTTGTGTCCTGCCGTGCGGTCAATACCGGTCGGGTATGAAACTAGCACCGCGGGCTCGCTGCTGCCATAGTGATACAGACCAAAAGCCGGGAGAACGGCAAGGCATGGATGAAAAACAGGCGAGAAAAGCGCTCGATGCCGCGCGCGAAGCCATTGAGCAGGAATCGCAACTGGCTGGTGACGCCCATGCAGCGGTTGAGCTGGACCAGCAATCAATAGGCCGACTGTCCCGCATGGACGCGATGCAAATGCAAGCCATGGCACAGGCACAGATGCGCAAGCGACAGGCCAACCTGGTGCGCATCGAAATGGCACTGCGCCGCCTTGATGCGGGCGACTATGGCTATTGCACCGAATGCGGCGAGGAAATCGCCGAACGCCGCCTCGCTATAGACCCGATGGCCGAGCGCTGCATATCCTGCGCGTGAGGTCTTGTTACTCAGCCAAGTCCTTCACGTCTCCAGTGCCCTTGTCGGCACTTTCGACAATCGGTGTCATGCGGGTGCCTAGCACTTCCTTCTCGATTTCGGAAAGTTCCTCACCCGCGAGCGACGATTCGAAAGCCTTGAGGCGCTTGTGGATCGACAACAGTTCGACAATCGTGCCCCAGGAATTGACAAGATACTGGAACGAATTCGAAACCTGGTTGAAGGCTGAAACAATCTGCTGGAACAGGCCGAATGTGATCACGCCTGCGGCAATGGTAGGTACCATCAGCAAAGACGGGAAGATCACATCGGTCTGGATATAGAGATAGCGTGCCACGTTGAAATAGGCATAGTGCCAATAGAGCCGGAAATAATTCTGCCGGACATGGTCGAAGAGGTCGGAAAGCGTCATCGGCTCAGCCCGCCTTGCATCATCCTCGCCATAGACGAGTTCCTTGCGATAAGCAGCCTCAACGCGCTGGTTGCGGAAATACAGACCGGGGAGCTTGATACCCGCGACCATCAGCAGGATCGTTCCAAATACCGACCAGAAGATCGCTGCAAGAACCAGTGGTGCCGGAATAACGCCGACAATCGGCAAGGAAGTGATGTTTTCGCCCAATACGTAAAGGATTGGCAGGAAGGCGATCAGGGTCAGAACCGAATCAAGCGCACTGACGCCAAGCGATTCGACCGTTTCGGCAAACCGCATCGTATCTTCCTGCACACGCTGCGAGGCACCCTCGACATGACGCAGGCGCGACCAGTGCCTGGTGTAATATTCGTTCATCGCCGTGCGCCAGCGGAATATATAGTGGCTGACCACGAAGCGATTGACGACCGCGACCAGAATCCAGACCGAGGCTATGAAGAGGAAATCGAAAGTTGCCGCATAAAGGCTTGAAGCGGGAACCGTGCCCTTGGTTTCGCCTGTGAGCGCGTTCTGGATCAGGTCGTAGAACGGGCGGCGCCAATTGTTGAGGGCAACGCTGGTCTGAACGGAGAACGCCGTTACGAAAAGAATGAAGCCCGACACCACGATTGACCAGAACTGCCAGCGGTGCGGACTGTACCAGAACCAGAAGGCAGCAAACAGGGCGAGCGAGACAGCATAATAGAGGTAGAACCAGATCATGTCCGGAGTGAAGAAGAATTGCACGGTGCCAAGATCACCAGCGCCTTCCATGGGAGGCAGACCTATGATCCCACCCCAGGAATCCGCGCCGCCTGCATACCAAAGCCCCATGGCAATCGCGCACCAAAGCACGAATGAGGAAAAAAACAGTTTTGGATTGGGGAAGAAGGAATGAAACACGGCAGGGCTTCCATTGAGGTTGGCAGCGGGGAATGTCGCTGCGCTTTGACACCTGAATTGCAGATTTATCAAGTCACAAACGCAGGAACAACGGCCCCTTCAACACAACCACGTTCAATTCCCTCTGGAAGGACAGAACAAATTCACGCTGCGTTCACGCAGGATAGCTAATGTGTGCCCAATAGCACAGTGATTGTGCGTGGTCCTCCTTAAATGATTTTCATCGAAGGGGGCGAGCGAAACAGGCAAATCCCCGGCGCAGGTCAGAACCAGCCTGCGATACGAGACGGCGGGTTTACAGTTTCAAGCCTTGCCACCCAGGCATACCTCCGGCGTCCAAACACGCCCCTGGGACAATGGAGGATGCAGGCCGCCTTGGAAACGAGGCGGCCTTTTTTTCGGCGTGTGAATTCAATGGAAGGAGCGAGGGGTGAGCGTTAACTCCCCGCTTACCATGTCGGCGCACAATTGCTGGAAATTTCAGCGATTCGTACGGAGTACGCCGCATGCACATAGTCAGGAACGACACGGTCAACACTGTGAAATATTTGTCGGACGCCGCCGAGGCGGACAGCTATGCACGTATGATGCAGGAACTCATCATCGACATTGATGAACTGGACCCCGTTGCCTTTCCGCCAGACCGTCGCTTCATGCTGAGGGACAAGGAAGCCTGGATTTACGAGCACGGCAATATCTGCGAATTGGTCTATGTCAGGGTTGATTGCGAAGCCGAATGGGAATGACCGGTTCGTGGCGCCAAGTCTTGACGGGCGCGCCGAACAAGCGCTTGGCTGTAGTCTCACTGTGGCGGGAGAACTGAGCCGTGACCTGGATAAAGACAATAGACTATCAACAATCGACCGGTCGGCTGCGCGAGTTGTATGACCGCATCAAGGGTCCGGGCGATGTTATTGACAACATCATGTCGGCTCATTCCCTGCGCCCGCACACCATGGAAGGGCACATGACGCTGTACAAGCATGTACTGCACAACAGTGCCAACAAGACCCCGAAATGGTTTCTGGAAACAATCGGTGTGTGGGTCAGCCTGCTTAACGATTGCGACTATTGCGCCAAGCACCACTTTGCCGGGCTCAAACGCCTACTGCGCGACAATGCCCGCGCCGACATCCTGTTAATGGCACTGGAGACGGGCGACATCGACCATGCACCGCTCAACAGCATGGAAAAGGCGGCCCTCATCTATGCCAAGGCGCTGACAACCGATCCTACCTCCATCACAAGAAGTGATATCGAGACATTGCGCAAAGCCGGGCATGACGATGGCAGCATTCTCGAAATCAACCAGGTCGCTGCCTATTTCGCCTATGCCAACCGAACCGTACTCGGGCTTGGTTGCGACACGGAAGGCGATATTCTGGGTCTGTCACCGGGAAATTCCGAAGACCCAAACGACTGGGGCCATGGCTAAGCGGCGACCGGCAGGATTGCTTGTACAGACTGGCTGCACTCACTCCCACTCGATGGTGCCAGGCGGCTTTGATGTGACGTCATAGACGACACGGTTTACGCCGCGCACCTCGTTGATGATCCTCGTTGCAGTTCGGCCAAGGAACTCCATGTCATAGGGGTAGAAATCCGCTGTCATTCCGTCCACTGAGGTGACGGCGCGCAGGGCGAGCACATATTCATAGGTGCGACCATCGCCCATGACACCTACGGTCTGGACCGGAAGCAGCACCGCAAAGGCCTGCCATATCCTGTCATAAAGGCCGGCCTTGCGGATCTCGTCGAGATAGATCGCGTCGGCTTCCTGGAGAATGGCGATCTTTTCCCGGGTAACGCCGCCGGGCAGGCGAATGGCCAGGCCAGGTCCGGGAAACGGATGACGCCCGATGAAATGATCGGGCAGGCCAAGTTCGCGGCCCAGCGCCCTCACCTCGTCCTTGAACAATTCGCGCAGCGGCTCGACCAAAGCCATGTTCATGCGTTCGGGCAGGCCACCGACATTGTGGTGCGACTTGATCGTGACGGACGGCCCGCCGGTGAAGGACACGCTTTCGATGACATCGGGGTAAAGCGTTCCCTGCGCCAGAAAATCTGCGCCGCCGGTTTTCTTCGCCTCTGCTTCGAACACATCAATGAAGAGCCGCCCGATGGTCTTGCGTTTTTTCTCAGGGTCCGCCTCGCCCTCAAGAGCGGAGATGAATGTGTCTGAGGCATCCACATGCACGAGCGGGATGTTGTAATGCTCCTTGAACATCGAAACGACCTGCGCAGCCTCGTCCTTGCGCATCAGGCCATGGTCCACCAGGATACAGGTAAGCTGGTCGCCTATAGCCTCGTGGATGAGCAGCGCCGCAACCGAGCTGTCAACGCCGCCGGACAGCCCGCAAATCACCCTGCCTGAGCCCACCTGGTTGCGGATCGCGGCAATAGCCTGATCCTTGTAGGCCGCCATTGACCAGTCGCCTTTGAGGCCCGCAATCTTGTGAACGAAATTCGAAAGCAGCCGGGCGCCATCGGGTGTGTGAACCACTTCTGGGTGGAACATGGTGGTGTAGTATTTGCGGCGCTCATCTGCGGCAATGGCGAAGGGCGCATTGGGCGAAGTTCCGATCACTTCAAAGCCGTCTGGCAGCCGGGTCACCCGGTCGCCATGGCTCATCCAGACCGGATATCTGCCGCCGACCTTCCACAGGCCTTCAAACAAGGGGCTTGGCTTGAGTATTTCGACATCGGCGCGACCGAATTCGCGGTGATGGCCGCTTTCAACCCTGCCGCCCAACTGGTGGCAAAGGGTTTGCTGGCCATAGCAGATGGCAAAGATCGGCAGGCCTGAATCGAATATCAACTGCGGCGCACGCGGGCTGCCCTCATCGGGAACGGAAGCAGGACCGCCCGAGAAAATCACGGCCTTCGGCCTCATGCGGAGGAAAGCTTCCTCCGCTGACTGGAACGGGATGATTTCGCAGTAAACGCCTGCTTCGCGGACACGCCGGGCGATGAGCTGGGTTACCTGCGAGCCAAAGTCGATGATGAGAACGGATTGCGGATGGGTTGTCATGCGAAGCCCTTAAGGATTGATCGCGCCGCTGGCAAGGGCATCTGTCAGACGATCCACCGCCAGTGCCAGCTTGTGGTCGATGACATGCAGAAATTCTGTCCAGTTGTCGATGTGGTGCAGTTCAGCAACTCCATCGGATATGCCGCGCAGACCAAGCATCGGCACGTTGAACATCATGCAGGCCCGCAGAACTGCATAGGTTTCCATGTCGACCATGTCGGCATCAATCGCGTCATAAGTGGCACCAGAGACAATATTGGCACCAGTTGAGAGGCGTTTTGCTTCGATGCCTGGAATGGTCAGGGGAAGTTGCAGTTCGACGTCCAGATCGAGAAAGGGTGTCTTGCCTTTCTCAAATCCCAGTGCAGACGCATCCATGTCGCGGTAGCTGACTGATGAAACGCAATAGACCTCGGTCTGCTCGAGTGTGTTTGAACCAGCAGAACCGAGACAGACCGCCAATCCTGGCAGGGCATTTTCCGATTTCAGCGTGGCAAGGCAATTGGCCGTCGCGATTGCAGCCTCAACCGGCCCCACGCCGGTAAAAAGCGGTTCGAACCGCTTGGCAAGGTGCTCGCCATATTCCGGCTTGGCTGCCATGATGAACAGGACGGGGCCCGAAGGCGTTTCAACGGGTTTCATGATCGCTCCTGCCAGAATCGGTTTTAATGCACATTCGGCCACGATTGGGTTTATGGTCAGCGTTCGATGCAATCAACCTTGGAGAAAACAATGGCCTTGGCAAAAATTGCAGCACTAGGAGTGATTTGCCTGATTTCGGGTGTTGGCTCCGCTTCCGCCGAATGTGAAACAGAATTCTACAATCACAACGGGTCGCAGATGCGGGCCGAACGTTGCGGACCGGAACTCAGCATCTATTACGAGCAGCCGCGTTCGGGCATTGTCAGGCAGGGCGTGGTTCCTGGAACCCTGTTTTTCAACGGTTACATCTCCAACAATGGTGACACAGAACTGATTGCGGGGACGGCACGGGTGTTCAAACGCGGCTGCCAGCCTGCCGAATTCCCCGTCGAGGGATATTATGTGGGGAATGGCGGCGTTGGCGGAGAACCGATCCATCTGGAAGGCCAGGCACCTTCGCGCAAATCAGGCTGCGCAACGAGTGGCTGGCGATTGGAGATACTCGATTTCAACTGAGGCAAGTTGACGTTCACGCCTTTTCAGGCTCAGCATGTTTTCCAATACTGGTGTTCACCAGCTTCTGGACAAGATTGCGATTGAAGCCGGATTCCAGCGCCTGACGCACTTCGATGTTTCGCTCCAGATGCGCACGCAAAACCTCGCGGTCGAAACACAGATATCGTATGGGCGTGACGGTGGTCACGGTTGCGGTTGCTTCCTTGCCGGTCAGGTAGCTCATCTCGCCGAGGAAGTCATGGGGGCCAACCATGCCCACTACCCTGCCGTCGCGTTCGACCCTGGCGGAACCCTGGACGATGAAAAAGAGCCCGGCCGGGACAGTATCCTGGTGGATCAGGACCATGCCGTCCGCCACTTCAGTCCAGGCGCCCAGTTTCATCAGCTTGCGGACATGAACCCGCTCCAGCCCGTGCAGCACGGTTTCGATGAACATGTGCTCGTCACTGGAAAATTTTCCACGCCGGTTTTCGACGAACAAAATCACCAGTTGCACAAGATTGACCAGCGTAAACAGGCACTCCCAGAAGAAGCTGACCGAATCACCCAGTGTCACATAGTAGATTGCCGAGAATACACCGGCTGAAATCGCGAGCAGGCGCAAAAGGTGCATCCTGCGCATCAGCATGGAGCCGATCAACAGCAGGTAGGATATGTGGCCGGGAATGTTTGCCGGATCAAAAAAGGCATCAAGGAATGCCTGCATCGGACCGTCCATTCGATTGCGTTGCCTTCAGGAGCGTTGAAACGCGGCGATGAAGAACCCGTCTGTGCCGGTTCGCAACGGTGCGAGTGCCACACTAGTGTCACTGATTGTGCGGAACTGTGTATTTTTGCACAGTTCCCCAAGGGAAGCGGCCAAGGGCAGTGGACGGAAATGCAAATTGGCCGCAGCAAATGCTTTAACCCGACTGGTATTTTCCGAAGCGAACATCGAGCAGGTGACATAAACGAGCCTGCCGCCGGGACGCACGAATCTTGCCGCCTCGCCAAGCACCTTGTCCTGTTCGCCAATGCGCTCGGCAAGGTTTTCTGCACTCAACCGCCATTTCGAGTCCGGTCGGCGCCGCCAGGTGCCCGATCCGGTGCAGGGCGCGTCGACCAACACGCAATCCATCCTGCCTTCGAGGGCTGAATGGTCCCCGCCTGGAACGAGCACTTGCGCATTGTGAACGCCGGCGCGGCGGATGCGCTCATGAATTGGCGCAAGGCGGTTCTTGTCCGAATCGTGAGCATGTATCTGGCCGCGATTTTCCATCATGGCTGCCATGGCGAGCGTCTTGCCGCCGCCGCCCGCACAGTAGTCCATGACCTGCTCGCCGGGCCTTGCCAGGGACAGCCGGGCAGCAAGCTGGCTGCCCTCGTCCTGCACTTCGAACCAGCCCTTCTGGTATCCGGCTTCCGCCTGGACATTGGGCAGGCGGGAATCCCGCAATCCTGCCGCAATGCGGATGCCATCGGGAGCGTGATCGGCAGCAACAACACCGGTATGGGCAAGTTGTTTCAACACCTTGTCCCGGTTCGACTTCAGCGTGTTGACACGCAGATCCAGTGGTGGCCGGGCAGAAAGGGCCGCAGCTTCCGCCACCCAGTCATCCCCCAGAAGCGCCTCGAATTCAGTAGCACACCATTGCGGAATGTCGGAGCGTACATGGTCCGGTGCATCTGCCAGATCCCGCGTTTCCCATGCGCGCCACCGCTCCTGCGCAGGCAGCGCAGGCGCGAACATGTCGCCATCTAGCGCAATTGTGATCTTGTCCGGGGCCATTCCCCACTGGTCTGCAAGCGTGGCAAAGACCAGCGAATGCGACGAAGTATCATCCATGCGCCAGCCCTGCGAGGCCATGCGGCGCAGGCTGTCATAGACGAGATTGCCTATGGCCGAGCGGTCGCCGCCACCAGCAAAGCGGTGCGACAGGCCCCAATCCTTCAGCGCCATGGATGCCGGGCGGTTGCGCTCGGCAATGTCGTCCAGAACCTCGATGGCTGCCTGTATCCTGCCCCCGAGCCGCATTCAGTTCAACAATCCGGCAAGATGGATCGCAAAGACCAGCCAGAACGCAATCAGAATGAAGTAGGCAACCATGAACACGGGACGGCGGTGGCGCAGATTATTGGTCGAGACATGGACATAGACATGGGCGAGTTTCACCAGCACAAATGCCCAGGCCAGCACCGTAAGTATGAGTGTGGAGTTGCCGGAGGCAAAGGCAGCCAGGATGCCGGCATAGAAATGCACCCCGGTCTCGTTCTGGTTGCGAATGGCATTGGTGAAGCGAAGGCTTTCCTCCGGTTCGCCCTGGTTGAGCTTGTAGACTGAACCCTTCACGGAGCCTTCCTTGACAGAGCGCACCCGGGCGCGGCTCATCGGGACATAGAGATACATCGTTGCCAGCGCATGGATGACCATTGGCCAGAGAATGAGTGTAGCGTTCATGGGTTTGGCTTTCGTTGTTTTTGCCTACAGGGTCAGGCGTTGCGGTGATAGTTCGGGCTTTCACGGGTGATCGTGACATCATGCGCATGACTTTCGGCGAGCCCAGCATTGGTAATCCGCACAAACGTGGCGCGGGACTGGAAGTCTGCAAGTGTCGCACCGCCGACATAGCCCATGGCAGCTTTGAGGCCACCGGCGAGCTGGTGAACCACTGCACCAACCGGTCCCTTGTAGGGCACCTGCCCTTCAATGCCTTCAGGTACAAGCTTCAGCGTGTCGCGGACTTCTGCCTGGAAGTAACGGTCAGCCGAGCCGCGTGCCATGGCGCCAACCGAGCCCATGCCGCGATAGGATTTGTAGGACCGGCCCTGATGCAGATAGACTTCCCCAGGGCTTTCATCGGTTCCCGCAAGCAGCGAGCCGATCATGACAGCCGAGGCGCCTGCCGCGATTGCCTTGGCGATGTCACCGGAAAACTTGATGCCGCCATCGGCGATCACCGGTATGCCGGATTTGTCGGCCTGCGTGGCGCAGGACATGATGGCGGAAAGCTGCGGCACACCCACACCGGCTACGACCCGGGTGGTGCAGATCGACCCAGGACCAATCCCGACCTTCACGGCATCCGCGCCGGCGTCAATGAGCGCCTGGGTGCCGTCGGCCGTTGCAACATTGCCGGCAATTATGCGCACTGAGTTTGACAGTGTCTTGACGCGGGCAACGGCATCGAGCACGCGTTGCGAATGACCATGCGCCGTGTCGACAACCACCACATCGACGCCGGCATCTATGAGGCGTTCAGCACGCTCCAGGCCATCTTCACCGACAGACGTTGCTGCTGCAACACGCAGACGTCCCTGCGCATCCTTGGCGGCATTGGGGTGGAGCTGCGACTTCTCGATATCCTTGACGGTGATGAGGCCGATGCAGCGGCGCTCGTCGTCGATGACCAGCAGTTTTTCAATCCGGTGCTGATGCAGCAGACGACGCGCCTCTTCCTGGGTGACGTTCTCGCGAACGGTAATCAGGTTGTCATGCGTCATCAGTTCCGAAACCCTCTGGTCCGGATTCGAGGCGAAGCGTACATCGCGGTGGGTTAGAATTCCAACGAGCTTGCCCTGGCGCTTGCCGTTCTTGTTTTCGACTACAGGTATGCCGGATATCCGGTTGAGACGCATCAGTTCCAGTGCGTCAGCCAGGCTCGCATCCGGTCCGATGGTCACCGGATTGACGACCATGCCAGACTCGAATTTCTTGACCTGGCGAACTTCCTCCGCCTGCTCGGTCGGGGACAGGTTGCGGTGAATGACACCGATGCCGCCAGCCTGCGCCATGGCAATAGCCAGCCGCGATTCGGTCACGGTATCCATCGCGGCAGAGATGATCGGAAGGTTGAGGTCAATGTCCCTGGAGATGCGGGTCGAAATATTGACCTGGCCCGGCATGACAAGCGAATGCCCCGGTTGCAGCAACACGTCGTCGAAGGTGAGCGCCAGTTCACCAGTGGCGGTTTCGATAATGCGGGCCATTGCCAATCCTGCCTGTTTATGGGGAGCGGCCAATACAACGGCAATCCCTCATGTGGAATGGCAAGTGGCGTTACCATGCCGAAACAAGGTATGCAAAGCCTATCGTCCCGGATCAGGAGGTTTTCAGACGGTTTTCAGTATTTCCGTTTCAATGCAGGCGATCCCGGCGTACCTTGAACAGCAGCAGGCGCTCATCGGGGTTGGAAATCCGCTCCAGCCAGTCCGGCTCCGTGCCCTTGAGCAGGTGGATTGCCAGGGCCGGGTTGTTTTCGAGCTCGGGTGTGACAGGTTTTCCCGGATCGCACCAGGCTACATAGTCGATCGGCCTTCGAAGCGCGATAGCCCTTGGCTTGTCGAGGTCGGTCTCGAAGAAGTCCACCATGTCGAGAATCGCGCGCTCGTTGCGATGATAGGGGCCTCCGACGACAGAATGGTATGTGTCAACCAGGATAACCGGTCCGGAATTGACGTCGCTCATGACATGTCCGGCGGGCAGTGCTGCGAGGCGCGCATACTGCTCCTGGCGATTGCACATCGGGTGTATCTCGCCCTTGCGCCATTCAGCCTGCACTGCCTTGTCCGCAGATCCGGGGTTTGCCAAAGCAGGGTTAGCCGATGCGGGCGTGACGGTCGAAGACAATGGCTGGCTTTCACCTTTGGCGGGCAGGATGATTGATCCGACCACGAACCAGCTTGGCGACATCATTGCCAGGATGACGAGAACCTGTGCCAGTGCCGGGGCATGACGACCAGTCGAATGCTTGCGTTGCAACCATTCCCAACTCATGGCCGCGAAGACGACGCAAAGCGGGATGCTGGCAAAAATGCCGATGCGAAGGGCACGATACTGGATGAATGTAGCGGCAACCGACAGCACCACCATGGCATAGATAGCAATGATCTGCGGCGCCTCGCGATGCTTCTTCCAGACGACCAGACCGCCAATGACCAGGATGAACAGCGAG
The DNA here is from genome assembly GCA_041397525.1 of Nitratireductor sp. Taxonomy (GTDB): domain Bacteria; phylum Pseudomonadota; class Alphaproteobacteria; order Rhizobiales; family Rhizobiaceae; genus BOKV01. The sequence continues at coordinate 433,326 of JAWKWL010000003.1, read as the reverse complement.
AAGGCGATGCCGGAGAACCAGAGTTCGGGATACTTCCCGACAATCGTGACCAACCCCATGGCTTCCGCAACATTGACGAGCCAACGGGTTTTCAACTCATCGCTGATCGCGCCATAGGGACCGGCAGCGCATTGCGGAAACGCCGTTACCAGCGCCAGAAGGAGCGCTCCGCCAGTGAGGGCACCTGCGCCCAGGCGGATGATTGCCGTTTGCATCCTTGTGCGGAACAGAAGCATGCGTGAGGAATAGGCAAGCGTTGCAAAACCAGCGGCGACACCCACCAACGCAGCCAGATAGACTATCGAGTTTGCGTCACATCTGGCTTCAAACCAGCTCGCGGGCGGCAGATTCAAGACAAACAACGGGAGAGCAGCAACAGCAAGTCCCGCGGCCACGCGACTCAGGCGCTCGCCATGGCGGTCAATGCCCAGCGACCATTCGAGGCCGAGCCAGGCGAGCATCAACGCAAACAGCAACACGGCATCCAGCCCGACCGATATCGAGGTCGCCATGGCAACACCGATGAGCCAGCCACCCCAGCGTTTGGCCGGATTGACCAGGCCAAGGATTGTCAGCGTGAAGAAAAGTATCTGCACCGAATGGTGATCGATACGGCCAGGCATGTATTCACTCAGTGCGGTGACGCAGGTAACGGTGAACATCAAGGCCAGCAACGGATTGAATTCTTCCGATATTGACCGGCATATCCGGATGATCACCAGAACCGTCAACACCAGCAGAAGCGTCGGCCAGACAAGCGCTGCAAGGCGTTCGGCCATATGCTGTTCGCTGAACAGGCCAAAGAACCGGATCAGGGCCGCCAGTGGAAGGTCGACAAGGCGGGACCAGTGAATGTCAGCGCCCACCGGAGGGTCCATGCGGTGCTGAACCAGATCATACCAGCCCTGCCCGTCCAGCCAGTTGCGCACCTGTTGCAGGCGGACATAGTCGTCGGTATCAGGCATTGCTCCCTGAAACAGCAGTTCTGGGATCTTGCGCCAGTACCACGCGAGCTGGAACAGCACGGTCCAAATTGCAATGCGCTGCCAACCTGCCGGAGTTGCGCCTGCCGGAATGCCGTCGGATCTGCCGTTCTCGGCCATACTGATTTCCCGGTGAATTGGAAATGCCGGTCTGGGCCGGCCTCGTCGCCCAAGGTTCTGCTCTAAACATTAATTTAGTTTTTACGGCTCACCCGCTAAGACAGGATGAATGCACCCAGGTCCGGGGAAACCGACAGGCGGAGAGAAAAAATGCTCATGGCACGCGACAAGCAGATCGCAATCCTCGTACCTTGCAAGAACGAAGCGGTCACCATCCGTGACGTCGTGGAGGGGTTCCGCCGCGCGGTGCCAGGCTGCACGGTCTATGTGTATGACAACAACTCTACCGATGACACGGCGAAGATCGCCCGCGACGCCGGTGCGGTTGTCGGTCGCGAGACCAGGGCCGGCAAGGGCAATGTGGTTCGCCGGATGTTTTCGGAAATTGATGCCGACGTTTATGTCATGGTCGATGGCGACCACACATATGACGCAAGCCAGGTAGACCTTCTCATCAACAAGGTGATTGGCGAGGGCATCGACATGGCAGTGGGCGCTCGCATTGGTGCCGCGGAAAAACACCAGCGCGCCGGGCACGCCTTTGGCAACCGCATGTTCAACGTGCTTTACAGTCGGCTGTTCGGCCAGGACTTTTCCGACATCTTCTCAGGCTATCGCGCCTTCTCGCGCCGCTTCGTCAAGAGCTTCCCGGCGGTTTCGGCAGGCTTCGAGATCGAAACCGAACTTTCGGTTCATGCGTCCCAATTGCGGCTGCCGGTCGCCGAAATAGACCTCCCCTACAAGGACCGCCCGGAAGGCTCGGAAAGCAAGCTTTCGACTTTCCGCGATGGCGCGCGCATTCTCAAGACCATCATCGTGTTGCTCAAGGAATACAAGCCACTGTATTTCTTCGGCGCAATTGGCCTGATGGGCGCTTTGCTGTCGGTGCTGATCGCGATCCCGGTATTTGTGGACTACGCCCAGACCGGTCATGTGGAAGCCTTTGCATCAGCGATCCTGGCCACCGGCGTGATGATTGTTTCGATGCTGTCAATGACGGCCGCAGTGGTGCTCGATTCCATTCGCAGAATGCGCGCCGAGATCAAGCGAATGTTCTACAATCTCACATAGGAGCAGCATGATGCGGCTTGACCTGGCACTGCTCGTCATCGTTCCGGTGATGATTTCCTTCGGCCAGTTCCTGTTCAAGATGGCGGGAAAGAACCTGACCGGGAACATCGGCAAGGACCTGATCGGCATCGCCTTCCAGCCCTATTTCATCGGCGCGATGGCGTTGTATGGAATTGCATCATTCCTTTGGGTAATCGCGCTTTCGAAGACCGACATTTCCAAGGCCTATCCGTTCATGGCCTCGGGCTTCATCGTGGTACCGCTGCTTGGCTATTTCCTGCTGAGTGAAACGCTGTCCCTGCCATTCTTCCTGGGTACGGCAATGATCGTCGCAGGCATCGTGGTGATCAGCTACGCGTGAAGTTTTCCTGTTCAAGGAAACAGCCGGGTATCCCACTGAAGCGGCATTTCAGGTGATGCTGCCAGCATCGAGAATTCACGATGCGCCTGGTTGATGACAATCACCCTGTCGCCGCGCGAGGCGACTGAAGGCACATTGAGCAGCAGGGTCTTTCCATCCGCTATCCAGCTGTCACCAATTTGCTGGGCAATGGTCAAGTCAGTGGGATGATCCCAGCCGACAGGCAGTTCATCTTCGCCAATTTGTGTGACCGAAACGTAGCCGGGCACGGAAATCTCGATATAGACTTGGTTCAGGGGGCGTGAAACAATACGGCCAATGTGAACGAGTTGCTCAAGACGGGCGCAAGACAGGTTTTCAGCGCAATAGATGACCCGGCTGCCAGAACTGTTCCAGCGTGCGCCATTCAGGAATGCACCCATGCCGTCGAAGACGGGATAAAGGCTGGAGGCAATCCGGTAGAGCCGTTTCATCCGGAAAACAATTCCTAAATCATGAATCGAATCAGTTTCACTTCTAATTTTATCTTCGAAATCAAATTGCCGATAACTACTCTAATTTTATGGTTAACTATATGTTAAAATATTTTGTCGGTTAAGCAGGCAATCCAAACACAATGGATTCCAATATCTGTTCGACCTGCTTGAAAGCGAGTTCGGTTTCGACACAGTCAATCGGACGCTTGCCGCCAAGTCGGGCATGCGGTGCCAGCAGAAATTCTCGCGCGCCGTCCTCGCTGCCAAAGGTGCGTTCACTGGCGGCAAACATCCGGGCAATGCGTTCAATGACACGGCTGCGGTTGCGGCTTGGCATCCTTGCCGACAAGATGCGTTTTGAACTGCTGCCCAAAGCCGAGCCCAAATGCTGGCGCAGGGTTTCGACAACGGCTACCGGCAATCCGGCTTCTACCACGGCGTCCAGATCGGCAAAGTCGCGCACCTCGCGGCCAAGCACCTGCCTGCCGCCCAAGATTTCCGCAATGTCCTTGGCCTGAACGTTCATCCTTGCTCCGGTTTCCAGCCCTCAATATAGCGGCGGAAGCGTAAAGGAACAAGAAATCCCCGCCTCCGCCGCCAGTCGCGCATTGCTTTCTGGCAATTCCTACAGGCCCAATCCGCCGATGCAGACATATTTGGTGTCGAGATAATCCTCGATCCCCTGATGGCCGCCTTCCTTGCCAAGGCCGGATTCCTTGAGGCCGCCAAAAGGTGCCTCGACCGTGGTGATAAGGCCTTCATTGACGCCGACAAGACCGTATTTCAGCCCTTCCATCACGCGATAGGCGCGGCCAAGGTCCTGCGTGTAAAAATAGCAGGCAAGGCCGAATGTCGTATCATTTGCCATGGCAATGGCCTCCTCCTCGGTCCTGAACTTGTAGACCGGGGAAACGGGTCCGAAAATCTCTTCCTTCGTGAAGCGCATGCGCGATTTTGCGTTGGCGATGACAGTCGGCTCGAAGAAATTGCCGCCAAGCTTGTGGCGCTTACCGCCGGCAGCGATCCTGCCGCCCTTCTTCACGGCGTCCTCGATCATCTCCTCGACGAACTTGACTGCCTTGGAGTCGATCAATGGCCCTTGCTGCGTGCCATCGTCCATGCCATTGCCGACCTTGAGCTTTTCGGTTTCCTCTGCAAGGCGATCCACAAACTTGTTGTAGATTTTCGACTGCACCAGAAAGCGGTTGGTGCAGACGCAAGTCTGGCCGGAATTGCGGTATTTGGCAACCATGGCGCCAGCAACGGCGCGCTCGATGTCGGCATCGTCAAACACTATGAAGGGTGCGTTGCCCCCAAGCTCCATCGACACTTTCTTGACAGTGCCGGCAGCCTGCTTGAGCAACATCTTGCCGATCGGGGTGGAGCCGGTGAAGGTGATCTTGCGCACCAGCGGGTTGCGGGTGATCTCGCCGCCAATCTCCGAGGCTGAACCCGTGACGATGTTGACGACGCCAGCCGGAATTCCGGCCATTTCACACAAGACACCCCAGGCAAGGCCTGAATAGGGAGTCTGTGAAGCGGGCTTGACGACTGCGGTACATCCGGCAGCGATTGCCGGGCCGATCTTGCGCGCCAGCATCGAAGACGGGAAATTCCACGGTGTGATGGCCGCAATGACACCAACCGGCTCCTTGGTGACGAGGATGCGCCTGTCTGCCCATGGTGAAGGCACTACATCGCCATATGTACGGCGTGCCTCTTCGGCAAACCACAGAACATAAGCAGCAGACATGCCGACTTCGCCGCGGGCCTCAAAAAGCGACTTGCCCTGCTCCATGGAAAGCAGGCGGGCGAGCGCTTCCTGGTTTTCGAGGATCACGTCATGCAGGCGGCGCAGCATTTTCGAACGGTCAAGGGCGGAAGTCTTGCGGAAGGTCTCAAACGCAGCCTGCGCGGCCGCAATCGCGCGCTGGGTCTCCGCCTTGCCGCATTTGGGCACCGTACCGATGATTTCCCCGGTGGCGGGATTGTCCACATTCAGCGTCTGGCCGGAATCAGCAGCAACCCATTCGCCGCCAATGAGATTGAGTTCGCGCTTGAAGGCGTTGGAATTCGCCAGCATGGAAGTCTCCCGTTCTTTTCTGTTTGTCTGGAATATCGAAGGTTGGGCGGCAATTTGGCCCAAAGCCGGAAAAGATACAAGGAAAGGTTATTGCCTTCAGTCTGTCATTTTGGGCGCAACTGCGTCCAGAAAATGCCCGACCTTGCATTACAGTTGCTGCATTTCACCCTCTTCGATGCGATCAAGGTTGTTCAGCATCATTTTCATTCACTGGTCGCCTGCGAGAAGGTCGCGGTTCCTGGCAGGAAAACCCCGCCAAAGCAGCCTGAACGTGCCTACGTAAATGGTCGCGAGGCAGACCACGGAAGCCCGAGATTAATGTGGTTTGACTGTGGCGCGGCGATCACCACAATGCCGACATCAAGGGAATCACCATGTCAGTTGTCCGGCTATCGGAATCAGTCATCAACCGAATTGCCGCGGGCGAGGTCGTCGAGCGGCCGGCCAGCGTTGTCAAGGAACTGGTTGAAAACGCCATTGATGCAGGTGCGGGGCGCATCTCGATTTCGACTGCCAATGGCGGCAAGACGCTGATCCGCGTCACCGATGACGGTGGCGGCATGGATGCGCAGGACCTGGAACTTGCGGTACAGCGCCACTGCACCTCGAAGCTCAGTGATGATCTTCTCGATATCAGGACGCTGGGTTTTCGCGGAGAAGCGCTGCCCTCGATAGGGGCAGTATCGCGCCTCAATCTGAGCAGCCGGCAAACAGACGATGCCGGTATTGCCGAGCATGCCTGGATGATATCGGTCACCAGCGGCAAAGTTGAGGGCCCGAAACCCGCAGCTCTGTCGCGCGGTAGCGTGGTGGAAGTTCGCGACCTTTTCCATACGACGCCAGCGCGGCTGAAATTCCTGCGTTCCGATCAGGCCGAGGCGAATGCGATCACTGACATTGTAAAGCGCATGGCAATCGCATTTCCGCAGATCCATTTTTCGCTTTCGGGGAGTGATCGCTCAAAGCTTGACTATGCGCCCTCAGACCATTCCGGGCGGCTCACCCAGGTGCTCGGCAAGGAGTTTACCGACAACGCGCTTGAGATTGATGCTGAGCGCGAAGGGGTGCGGCTTACCGGCCTAGTCAGCCTGCCGACCTATCACCGGGGAAACGGTCAGCAGCAGTTCTTCTTTGTCAACGGGCGTCCGGTTCGCGACAAGCAGTTGCTAGGTGCGGTGCGCGGTGCCTATTCGGACTTTCTGGCACGCGACCGGCATCCAGTGCTCGCGCTCTTCATCGATCTTGATCCGCACCAGGTCGATGTGAACGTACATCCGGCCAAGGCTGATGTGCGGTTCCGTGATCCGGGCCTGATACGTGGCCTGGTGGTCGGATCGATCAGGCAGGCCATCGCCACCAATGGGCCGCAAGCCTCGGGCGAACGTGGGGATGCGCTGCGTTCCGCCTTTACGCCGGGTGCCTGGCCTGCTGCGACACCGGCACCCAGGGACTGGAGCGGGCAAGGCCGCAATCATGACTGGCGCAAATCATCACAGGCACCGCTCGGCCAGACAGGTTTTGCGGAAACACAAAGCAGTTTCAGCGCAACTTCCGCACCTTCTGCAGCCGCCTACCGAACCACTCCTGAAATTCACGAAGCGCCAGAACACAGGCTTGGCGCGGCGCGGGCGCAGCTTCATGCCAATTACATTGTTGCGCAAACAGGAGACGGGCTCGTGATCGTCGACCAGCATGCGGCGCATGAGCGACTGGTCTATGAAGCCTTCAAGAAAAACATGGAAGCGGGTGTAGCCAGCCAGATATTGCTGATTCCCGAAATAGTTGACCTGCCGGAAGAGGATGTCGCACGATTGGTGAGCCATTCGGATGAATTCATGAAGCTGGGCCTGGCGATCGAACAATTCGGGCCGGGCGCAGTCGCCATCCGTGAAACGCCTGCCATGCTTGGCGAGATCGATGCAGCAGCACTAATCCGCGATCTGGCTGACGAAATAGCGGAATGGGACGACGCTGGCGGTCTCAGATCGCGGCTTGATGCCGTAGCCTCGACCATGGCCTGCCATGGCTCGGTGCGCTCGGGCAGGATATTGAAACCCGAAGAGATGAACGCCCTTCTGCGGCAAATGGAGACGACGCCAAATTCCGGCCAGTGCAACCATGGACGACCGACCTTCATCGAGTTGAAGCTCAAGGATATTGAACGCCTGTTTGGCCGGTAAAACGAAGCAGAATGGCCATCGGGGTTGACGCGGGCGTCTCCCTTTCCATATTGAAGCGAAACCGGCTGGAGCAGCGCCATGATGAACCGTTTCGAAGGCACAGGATCGGGCGAAGCACGTGTTCGCTATCTTGATGCGGATTTCCAGGTATTGTCGCCGGGCACGCATGTCAGGTGTGCCGTCACTGACGCGATGATCCCGCTGGATGAGCTGAAATACTGGAGCGTTGCGCGCCAGGAAGCCTATGTCGATGCCACAGCTTCCTATCTGCGGGAGACCGGCCAGAAGTAGCGCTCAAACATGGGAGCGCACCATTCGCTCGGCAGCGCGCTTCATGGCTTCGTCAATGACCAGCGAAACGGTGCGCGGGTCATCGAATTCCAGCCGGATATCAAGAACCAGCGCCTTGTCTGCCAGAGCCTGTTGCATTTTCCCGAGTCCCCTCAGGCGCACATGGTCTTTTGACGTGGTCACAAGCTGCAACTCCTGGTGCGCAGCTTTCGCCAGCAATTCCTCCGCCTCTTCGGCAGTATAGACATGATGGTCGGGGTAGCCCCTGCGTTCGACCAGCCGGGCACCCAGTGCCGACAGGCTGTCGAACAGCTTGGTCGGATCGGCAATGCCGGCAAATGCGATCAGTGAGTGCCCTTCGAAACTCTTCGGGTCGAGCGGGACAGTCCTGGCCAGATAGACCGGTTTGCCGCCACGCGCTGTCTTGCGAATCACCTGTTGGGCCGCCGGCCCCTCGCCGATCACCAGGACTGCATCGGCCTTTGCGAGCTGGCGCAGCAATGGCGCACGCAGGGGACCGGCCGGCATTGGATAGCCGTTGCCGACGCCGCGCTTCGCGTCAGTCACGACCAGCGAAAAGTCCTTGCGCAATTTCGGGTTCTGGAAGCCGTCATCCATGATGATGAAATCACAGCCAAGGGCGACCAACAGTTCCGCTCCAGCGGGCCGGTCGGGCGAAACAATGGTAATGGCTTCACGCGCCAGCAACAGGGGTTCGTCGCCAACATCGGTCGCGCGATGGTGATCCATATCAACCTGTGTCGGGCTGTGGACATGTCCGCCATATCCGCGAGACAGGAAACCCGGTTTCATGCCGCGCGCCTTGACTGCCTTGGCGAACTCGATAGCAGCCGGCGTCTTGCCGGCACCACCGACAATGAAATTGCCGATACAAAGGACCGGCACGCGGACTTCGGCGGAGGGTTGTTTTTCCATGCGACGCGCCGCTGCAGCGCCCCAGATGCCAGCCAGCGGGGAAAGCAGCAAGGCACGCAGGCCCGGCTTGCGCCACCAGAACGGAGGAGCTTCCTCGAGCGCCATCAGATGCCCTCCAGCCCCTGCTTCACGGTAAGCGGGAAAATGTGGGAATCGAGAACCTCGATGGTCTTGCCGAGTGCACCGCGCATCTCCTCGACCGTACGCCAGGCATTTGCCGCCATCCGGTCGCGTTCATCGGGGTGGTCCAGCAGATATTCAACATTGGCGACGAGCATGTCTTCGTCGCGAACGAGGCGCGCACCTTCATTGGCGAGCAGGTTGCGGTATGAGTCCCTGAAATTCTGGACATTGCGCCCGGAGATGATTGCGGTTCCCAGCATTGCCGGTTCGAGTGGGTTCTGGCCGCCGGACCCGACGAGGCTGCGACCGATAAACACCAGATGGGCAAGGCGCAGATACAGCCCCATTTCGCCGATCGTGTCGCCCATGTAGATGCCGGTGGAGGGCAGGATTTCGTTGCCTGTGCTACGCCGCGCGGTCTCAATGCCACGTGCCACGAGCATCTGGGTGATTTCCGGGCCGCGTTCGGGATGGCGTGGAACGAGGACAGTCAGCAGATCCGGGAAACGCTCGAGCAGTCGCGAATGTACATTCGCCACCACTTCCTCTTCTCCTGGATGGGTGCTGGCCGCGATCCAGACCGGGCGCTTGCCGATCCGTGCCAGCAGTTTTGCCAGTTCGGTGTCGTCGCAGGGGAGTTCTGCCGTATCCACTTTCAGATTGCCCGATACGCTGACCGGACGCGCGCCCAGCGCGCGGAAACGTTCCGCGTCAAGCTCGGATTGCGCAACAACGTGATACATCTTCTCGAACAGGGCCTCAGCCAAGGCATGCGCCTTCGACCAGCGCACGAATGAGCGATCCGACATGCGGGCATTCACCAGCACCTGCGGAATGCGCCGGCGGCCCAGTTCGAGAATGATGGTTGGCCAGATTTCGGATTCGGAAAAGACCGAGAGATCGGGCTGCCAGTGGTCAAGAAACCGGCGGACTGCCTTCGACATGTCGAGTGGAACATATTGGTGGTAGGTACGGCTCGGCATGCGCTCGCGCACAACCTCGGCTGACGTCACCGTACCCGTGGTCATGATGGTCGAAATGCCAAGCCTGTTCACATGTTCGAGCAATGGCAGGATGGCCATGGATTCGCCAACACTGGCGGCATGGAACCAGACAAGCGGGCCTTGCGGGCGGTCAGCGCTGGGATAGCCATACCGCTCATAGCGACGAGCGCGGTCTTCCTTGCCGCGACGGGCGCGCACTGCAAGGAACGGCCCCATGAACGGATAGGATGCCGAACCCAGCATCCGATAGGCGCCAAGCGCCATTCTGGCCCACAATTCACTCATTGCGAGCAACCCAAAGCTGTTGCAATTCCCCTCAAGTCGGCCTTGCTCCTAATTCCGGCTTCCCGGTCAGATCATAGGCACGGGCAGTGATGCGCTTCAACTCGTTTTCGAGGGCAAGGCGGCAAACTTCCAGTTCATCGTCACCTGCATTGGCGGGAACGTATAGCGGGTCACCGACACAGATTGCAGAGCGCCCGAATGCCAGATTCACCGTTGTGCGGTCCCAGGCTTTCTTCAGCACCCAGCGGCGCGAGGATGCGACTGCTATGGGAATGATCGGGCGACCGGACCGCTTTGCCAGCCGGATGATGCCGAGGCCAGCGCGGCGTGGCGTTCCCTTGGGGACATCGGCTGTCTGAAGCACATTTTCACCGCTCTCCAATGCCGAAAGCATTTCAAGAAATCCCTTGATGCCACCCTTTTCAATGATCCGGGTTTTTTCCCGGCCACCCGATGCACGGATGGTCTTTGCTCCAAAGGCTTCGGCAATTCGCGCTGTGATCTCGCCGTCAATGCTGCGCGAGATCATCACAGATGCCTTGAGGCCGATTGGAATGACTGGCAACAATATGTGCTGCCCATGCCAGACTGTTGCAATCGCAGGCAAATGCGGCTTTGCGATGTCCAGCGCCTCCTGCGGTTCCAGAACCCATTTGTTGGTGTGGAAGACAAGTTTCAACCACGCAATGCCGAGCCAGGCGGCGACGGCGGCAAAGGCCGTGTTGCCGGACAGTAGCCGACCTGGCGCGCGGACCCATTTCGGCGTCTTGCGGCGACGCCGCTGGGCAGGCTGGTTGTCATCAGTCATTGTGCCACCGACATGCACCCGGCCGGGCCATACATTTCAGCCGAACCTTCCATCACCATCGGGATCGAGAAGGCGATGCATATGCACAATGAAATAACGCATATGTGCGTTGTCCACTGTCTGTTGCGCCTTGGCCTTCCAGGCGCGGTGCGCGGTATCATAGTCGGGGAAAATTCCCACAATATCGAGCGCATCCAGATCACGGAAATTCACAGCCTGAAGGTCATCCAGCTCCCCGCCAAAAACGAGGTGCAACAGCTGCTTGCCAGAACCGCCCTTGCTGTTTTCATTGTCGGTCATGCGATAAACCTCTCGCCGGTCCAGTCGAAATCCTGACCGCTCTATTGCAGGAAGCCGCCGGTTTTCGCAAGTGCGAGAAGCGTTTCAACCCGACCTGGCCCCGCCGCCACCAGTGCCGGGGCACGAATTGCGGTGCGGTTGTACAACAACGGGTTGCCAGAGATACTGGAAACAGCCCCTCCGGCTTCCGAAATGATCAGGTCGGCCGCCGCCATGTCCCAGTCATGCGCACCACTTCTGGCAAAGGCGCCATCAATCGCGCCGCTCGCCACCATTGCCATCCGGTAGGCAAGTGAAGGGACATATGGCAGAATTTCATAGCGGCCCGGATAGCGCTCTTCCATCTCGGCGTTGAGCTTGCGGGAGGCGGTAATGCGCGTGACTTGCGAAGAAGAGGGGTTTTCAATCTTCTGGCCATTGAGAAACGAACCGGCATGCAAAACCGCGTGATAAGTCTCGTTGAGTGCAGGACAGTGCAGTACTCCGACCACAGGCCTGCCCTTGCTCACGATGGCCATGGAAATGCACCAGCGCGGATTGCCTTCAAGAAACCCCCTTGTGCCGTCAATCGGGTCGATGATGAAGATATCGTCGTGGTCCTGGCGGGCGGGTGTGTCGGCGGTTTCCTCCGACAGCCAGCCATAATGCGGGCGGGCATCGAGCAAGGTCTTGCGCAGGTAATTGTCGACATTGACATCGGCTTCCGAAACCGGCGAATTGCCTTGCTTGGTCCAGGAACGGTTTTCCGAGCGGAAGAAACCGAGAGCCATTTCCCCGGCAATATTGGCTGCGTCCAGCACCAGGCGCAGATCAGCTTGCAGGTCGATGGCAGCTGTCATGTGCCGCCGATCGTCATGCGATCAATGAGCAATGTGGGAGCATTGGTCGCGCCGCGGATTTCCAGATCATTGGCAGGGATCATCGAGCCGAACATGTCGCGGAGATTGCCGGCAATGGTGATACCGGCAACGGGATATGCAAGTTCGCCGTTCTCGATCCAGAAACCTGATGCCCCCTTGGAAAAATCACCGGTGACCATGTTGATGCCATGGCCGATGGTTTCGGTCACGAACAGCCCCGTGCGCAGCGAACCGATCATGTCCTGCGGCGACTGGTTGCCCGCCTCAAGCCGCAGATTGGTGGTGGAGGGCGAAGTGCCAGCCCCCCCGCGAGAAGCGCGATTGTTGCTTTCAAGCCCAAGTTCACGGGCAGATGCCCAGTCGAGCACCCACTGGTTGAGAACACCGTTTTCCACGAAGCGGATCGGCTCGGGCAGTTGCCCTTCGCCGTCGAAAGGACGCGAGCCAAGGCCACGTTTCAATGTCGGGTCGCAGATGATGTTGATGGCGGAATTGGCGACCTGCTTGCCCATATCGTTGCGCAGGAAGCTGGTCTTGCGGGCAATCGACGCGCCGTTGATCGCACCTGCCAGGCTCGACAGCAGGCCAGACGCAATCCGGCGGTCGAAAATCACCGGCACGGCGGTGCTTGGCACCTGGCGCGGATTGAGGCGGCGCACGGTGCGCTGCCCCGCGCGTCTGCCAATGGTTGCCATGTCTTCGAGATCTCCAGCATGCACGGCGACATGATAGTCATAGTCGCGTTCCATGGCCGTACCTTCGCCGGCGAGCATTGCTGCCGAAGCGCTGTGGCGGGTCACTGCATAGTGCCCTTCAAAGCCATCTGAGGTTGCCAACACGAAACCGGAGAGCCCCCAGGAGGCACGTGCGCCCATGGACTTCGCCACGCCTTCAACGGCAAGACCGGCAGTTTCACACGCCAGCGCACGGGCGGACAATTCGGCTGCGTCGGGTGGAACAGGATCGCACAGGTCAAGATCGGCAAACTGGGTCGCGAGCCTCTCGCGGGGGGCGAGACCTTGCCAGGCGTCCTCCGGCGAAACCCTGGCCATGGCGACCGCGCGCTCGGCAAGCGTGTCGAGACCTTGGGGCGAATTGGCATTGACGCTGGCTACCTTCCTGCCAACGAAAACGCGCAAGGAAAACTGGTCATCCTCGGAACGGCTGGTGTTTTCAACCTTGCCATCGCGAATTTCGATGCCGAGCGACTGGCCATGCGCGACGACAACATCGCAGGCATCGGCCCCGGCGGCTTTCGCAGCGTCAACAAGGCGTGCTGCACCGTCCTCAAGGCGGGCAAGGTCGATGATATCGGATTTTGAGGACATGGTTCACCTTCAGGGAAATAGTTGCTGCAAAGCGGCAATGAATGGCAAATAATGCAGCTGCACCGCTTTGACAACGGCGAGCGTGTTTGTGAAACTGCCAGCCAATCACACTGAACCGTTCTAGGCGGATTCCCCGACACAGTCCAACAATCCCGGAGTTGCCATTGGCCCAGGCGCCGCCGCTTTTTGTCGATGCAGTCGTGCTTTTGTCCGGCGCAGTGCTCGCAGGCCCGCTGTTCAAGCGGATCGGCCTTGGGACCGTGCTTGGCTATCTGGCTGCCGGCTTCCTGATAGGGCCGCTGGTCGGCTTCATCGAGGACGCGGATGAGATATTGCATTTTGCCGAACTTGGCGTGGTGATGTTGCTGTTCATCATCGGACTGGAGTTGAAGCCATCACGATTGTGGTCGATGCGCTACGACATTTTCGGGATGGGAACCTTTCAGGTGGTGAGTTGCGGCCTGGCGCTGACCATGCTTGCCAGCTTCATTTTCAACAATCCCAACCAGGCCATCATTGCCGGGTTTGGCCTTGCACTGTCATCGACGGCCTTTGCCTTGCAGGTGATAGAGGAAAACGGCGACACAAACAGTTCGCACGGCCGCAAGGCCTTCGCAATATTGCTGTTGCAGGACATGGCCATCGTACCATTGCTGGCACTGGTGCCGCTGCTTTCATATCGAAGCGGAACGGGCCTTGGCTGGAACAATTTCGCCATGGGGCTTGGTGCAATTGCAGCCATACTCCTGGCCGGGCGCTATCTGCTTGATCCGCTGTTTCGGGTAATCGCCAAGACCGGTGCGCGCGAAGTGATGATCGCTGCGGCACTGCTGGTGGTCTTCGGCTCCGCCATGCTGATGCAGGCGGCAGGGCTCTCGATGGCCCTGGGTGCATTCCTCGCCGGAGTGCTGCTTGCCGATTCATCATTCAGACACGAGCTCGAAGCGGATGTGGAACCGTTTCGCGGCCTGTTGCTCGGATTGTTCTTCATGGCAATTGGCATGTCGCTGGAACTGAAGGTACTGGCGCAGTACTGGTATTTCATCGCGCTTTGCGTTCCGGTCGCAATGATCGTCAAGGCTGTGCTCATCTACATATCATGCCGCCTGTTCAACACCGGCCATGCAACCAGCGTACGCACAGCTGCGGTGATTGCACAGCATGGCGAGTTCGGGTTCGTGCTGTTTTCAACGGCACTTTCACTTGGCATTCTTGATCGCGCCACGACATCCATTCTGATTGCCTGCGTGGTGCTTTCCATGGCGCTGACGCCGTTGGCGGTACGGCTCGGCGAAATGCTGCTGGCGCGCGTCAAGGTCAATCTGCCGGACGAGGATTTCGAAGGTGCCGGATCAACTGTTCTGATGATCGGCTTTTCACGCATGGGCCAGGTCGCGTCGCAGGCGCTCCTGGCTGGTGGCGTCGACGTGACAATCATCGACAACAATCCCGAGCAGATCCGCAATGCAGCGCGGTTCGGTTTTCGCATCTATTTCGGCGACGGAACCCGGACCGAAGTGCTGCGGCTTGCCGGTATTGAGGAAGCCGAGCTGGTGGCGATTTGCACGCACAAGGCGGAGACTACCAACCGGATCATCTCGATCATCGAGCGGGAATGGCCGCAAAAACTGATCTACGTACGCGCCTATGACCGCGCGCACACATTGCAACTGATGGAAATGGACGTGGATTTTCATATTCGCGAGACGTTTGAATCCGCGCTTGTCTTCGGCAGCAAGATGCTCGAGGGACTCGGTCGCTCGCATGAGGAAGCGGCTGAAATCATTGATGATGTTCGCAAGCGTGATGATGCCCGCCTGGTCGTACAGAAAAGCGAAGGCCTTCTTGCCGGTTCGCACATGCTGCATACGCGGGCGGTACGACCGGAGCCGCTGATTGATCCAAGGCGCAACAAGGAGGAACGCGGCGGGGAATCGCATGACATGCAACCCGCCGAACCCATGGCCCAAGCGGGGCAAAAGCCTGCTGGCGACGATTGACACAAACCGTTAGAAGAAACCAGTGCCTTGTGCCGATCGCCCATGAGAGGCAATGATGGCTCCCTGGCCAGGCAAGGAAAGTGAACAGCTTGAAACATTCCCCGACATCCAGGGACAAGCCAACCTTCACGCAAGGTTCGACCATGCGTCACGTCACAGTGATGGCGGCGACCGGCGCTGTCGGGTTGATAGCGATCTTCGTGGTTGATCTCGCAAACCTGTTCTACATTTCACTGCTCGGCCAGCAGGAACTCGCGGCTGCAGTTGGTTATGCTTCAACAATCATGTTCTTTTCGGTCTCGGTATGCATCGGCCTGTCGATTGCTGCTACCGCGATAACTGCCCGCGCGCTCGGAGCAAAGGATGTCGAAGCCGCGCACAAGAATGCGGCAAGTTCGCTCGTCATCATGGGTGTCTGCTCGGGATTGGTGGCGCTGTTGATGTACCCGACCCTTGGTCCCCTCCTCAGTCTCATCGGAGCAAAGGGGGAGACGCATGCAATCGCGCTCGGATTCATGAAGATCGTGGTACCATCAATTCCCCTCATGGGCCTCGGCATCTGCCTATCCAGCCTGTTGCGGGCACGTGGCGACGCAAGGCGGGCGATGTATGTGACGTTGTCGGCTGGCCTGTCAGCGGCTGTGATTGACCCGTTCATGATCTTCGGACTTGATCTGAAAGTGACGGGGGCTGCCATAGCAATCGTGATCGTACGCATCATCATGGTCGGCGTTGGCATCCATGGCGTGTGGTATGTCCACAGGATGCTGGCAATGCCGGACAGGGCCTGGCTCATCAAGACGGTTCGACCTTTCATGGTGATCGGGCTACCTGCCATGCTGACGCAGATTGCGACGCCGGTGGGCAATGCCTATGTCACGGGCGCGGTTGCACAGTTCGGCGATGACGCAGTTGCGGGCTGGGCCATTGTCGGGCGAGTAATACCGCTGACCTTTGCTGCGATTTTCTCACTGTCGGGTGCAGTCGGCCCGATCCTGAGCCAGAATTACGGTGCAGGGATGTTTGACCGGGTGAACTCAACCATGCGTGACAGCCTGGTCTTCCTGATGGTGTATGTAGGAGCAATGTGGCTGTTGCTGGCGCTGACCTATCCCTATCTCATCATGGCTTTTGGCGCGCGCGGCGATGCTGCGGAGATGATCCGCTTCTTCTGTTTGTTCGTTGCGGGGAGCTTTGTCTTCAACGCAGCACTTTTCGTGGCGAATGCAGCCTTCAACAATCTTGGCAATCCCATGCTGTCGACAGCGTTCAACTGGGGCCGTGCGACGCTGGGCGTCATTCCCTTCGTGCATTTCGGCATGGCCTGGGGGCCACAGGGAATTCTGGCCGGATGGGGGCTGGGCGGGGTTGTGTTCGGCGCACTGGCCGTGGTCATTGCGTTTCGCAAATTGCGATACCTGCCTGAGCGGGCGGCGCGCGACGGCATATTGCCGCTACCGACAGTTCCAGCAGGGAATTCTCCCTTTACCTCCGGACGCGGCGCAACGCTTGGCCAATGACAGGATTGTGCAAGTGCCGGTTTTCAATCGGCGGAAAGCAGTCTTTCGAGCTTGCTACGGGTCTCTGCCCGGGTAGCCCTTGTACGCTCGATGATGGTTGCGGCCTTGAGGAAATCGAGGACCCGGAATTCATTGACTGCCGGACGGATGAACAGGTCCGGCGAATGCAGTCTCAGTTTCATCTGGATCAGTGACTGCATCAGCAACTGGCTGGCGCCGAAGGCTGCTTCGATGCGGCCTGGCACCTTGGCGGGATCACCCTCAGGCATGCCAACCACATCCACCGCGACCACGATCCGCCCGGGCGCCTCGACAAGATCGAAGGCAACCGGATTGGCAATGCCACCGTCAATATGAACCCTTCCATTGATCATGACCGGACGAAAAACAGCAGGTATGGCGGCAGAAGCTGCCATGGCCGGGAAAAGCCTGCCCTCCTCGATAACCGTCAGCGAATTACCGAAGAAGTCGGTTGCGGTCACTTTCAGCGGTATCTGCAATTCGGCAAAGGTTTCCGGGATCGCTTCCGGCAGGAAGGCACGCAGCACGTTTTCTGCGTTCAATTCGCCGAAGCGCGGTAGCGCATCCATGAACATCGAGCGCAGGCTTTGCGGGCGCAGCTTCCAAAGCCGGGACATGACCTCGCCCCGGTCGCCAAAAGCCCTGATTGCAAATTCGCGGATCTCCGCGCCACTCATGCCGGCCGCATAGCCTGCGCCCATGATCGCGCCGATAGACGAACCGGCAATCACCACCGGCTTGACGCCGAGATCATCGAAAGCCTCAAGAACATGAATATGGGCGAGACCACGCGCGCCACCGCCGCCCAGTACCAGTGCAACTTCCTTCAAGACACCATCCTGATTGCCGGTTGTTCCAAACCTCGCCGCCGAAGGACCGGCGGATTCCGGTTCCCTACGAGCTTTTGGGGCCGACCACAACCAGTGTCGGCTTTACGCTGAACAATTTCGTCGCGATGGCCCGGACCTCATCGATTGTGACAGCACCGATGAGCTTTTCGCGCCTGTCGATATAGTCGATGCCAAGCTGCTCTGTCTGCATTGCGAGCAGGGTGCTGGCGATCTTGGCAGAAGTGTCGAGATTGTTGATGGCGTAGGAACCGATAATGTATTTCTTGGCGGCCTCGAGTTCAGCTTCGCTTGGCCCGTCCTTGGCGAAGCGGGCGATTTCACTGCGCATCAAATCCACGGTTTCTCCAGCCCTGTCATTTCTCGTTGCGGAACTGACGGAAATGAATGCAGCATGATCATAGGTGGACAGGTTGGAATCAACAGAATAGGCCAGTCCGCGTTTCTCGCGGATTTCGTCATAAAGCCGGGATGAGAAAGTGCCACCGCCCAGAATGTGATTGGCGATATAGGCGGCAAAAAATTCGGGATCGTCGCGCTTGACGCCAGGATAGGCCATGACGATCTGCGATTGTGGAATGTCCTCTTCCACGGAAAGCGTATCACCGAATTTTACCCGCGCATCCACGACCGGTGCCAGTTGTGCCCTGGCCGGCAGCCTGGAGAACACATTGTCCAGCATCTGGCCCGCTTCCTCTGCCGTCATCGCGCCAACAATCGCGATCTTGAGATTGTCCCTGGCAAACAGTCTTGAAAAATGCGCGGCAAGTTCCTCGCGCGTGATTGCCGAGACAGACTCGACCGTGCCATCGCCCGGATCACCGTAAGGATGGTCCCCGAACAGGGTCTGGCGCAAAGCCTCGCCTGCCTTGGCACCGGGGCTGTTTCGTTTGCGCTCAATGCCGGCAATGATGGCGTTCTTCATGCGATCCACGGCATTTTCGTCAAAGTGCAGCTCGGTCAGCGTCAGGCGCATCATCTCGAAGGCGTCCGCGCTGTCTTCCTTCAAGGTACGAAGAACGCCGGTAAACTGGTCACGGGAATCGCGGTAGCCGAGCTCGATGCCAAGTTTGGCGATCCGTGCCTGGAACATTTTCGAATCGTAGGGGCCTGCCCCTTCGTCAAACAGGGCGGATGTGAGTTCCGCCATGCCTTCGCGCCCTTTCGGATCCTGGCTCGAGCCGCCCTGAAAGGCTACGGCAACGGTGATGACCGGCGCAGAATAATCCTCGACCAGCCAGGCGGTGATACCGCCAGGCGATGTCACCTCGCGGATTTCGACAGCTGCCGCCGGTGGTGCCATCACGACCAATGCCAGCGCCAGCATCACTGCGGACAAGATCGCTAGGCCAAAGCGGGTCGGGAAAAGACAGTTGGCAAGCCGCATCATTTCACCACACTCCCGTTGTCGGTTTCAGGTTCAATTTCAGGCAGAAGCAAGGCTGTTACGGAGCGCTTCTTGTCCAGCCATTGCCGCGCAACCCGGTTCACATCCTCGATGGTTACTTCACGAAAGCGATCCGGACCTTGTGTGACGTCTTCAACAATGCCTCCGGTGGTCAGCACTGACCCGTAAAGACGCGCCATGGCGGTCTGGCTGTCGCGGTCGAAGAAGGCCGACTTGATGATGGAACTTCGTGCAAGGTCGACTTCTTCCTGGGTTACGCCATTGGCAATCACGCCATCAATGATCGCATCAAGCCGCTTGCCGGCTTCGGTCAGGTCCTGACCTGGACGCGGGGCGATATAGACACCGAATTCGCCGTAATCACGGTTGCTGTTGTACCAGGAGCCGGCGCTGGAGGCGATGGGATCATCGACGGTGAGTGCCGTGGATATCCTGCTGGTCTGCATGCCACCGAGGATCGATGACAGGATTTCCAGCGCCTCGCCATCACCCGCCTTGCCGCTCTTGTAGGCGGGAACGAGATAGGTCCGGCGCATGGCTGGTTCGGAAACCCTGCGGTCGGAATAGGTTACCATTGCGGGCGTCAAATGATCGGGCTCGGATGGTCGCACGCGCAAACCCGGTTCGGCGCGGCGCCTGACCTTGCCATAGGTTTCGCTTGCCATGGCGAAAACCTCGGCAGCATCCACATCACCTGCCACGACCAGTACGGCATTGTTGGGCGTGTACCACTGGTCATAAAACCCGATGGCATCGGCCAGCGTCAGGCTGGCCATTTCCTGCTCCCAGCCGATGACCGGTATTCCATAGGGGTGATTGTCGTAAAGGGCAGCACCTGCTGCCTCTGAAAGTATGGCGGACGGACTGGAATCGACCCGTTGGCGGCGCTCTTCAAGTATCACATCCCGTTCGGTCACGATGTCGGCCTCGCTCAGAACCAGGTTTTCCATCCGATCCGCTTCATAGGTCATCACCATGCGCAGCGCCTGTGGCGTGACTTTCTGGTAATAGGCGGTGTTGTCGGCGGTGGTGAAGGCGTTTTCCTGGCCACCGATTTCTGCAACCTTGCGCGAAAACTCACCAGCCGGGGTGTTTTTCGTGCCCTTGAACATCAGGTGTTCGAGGAAATGGGCGATGCCGGATTTGCCACGCTTTTCATCTGCTGCACCGACCTTGTACCAGACCATGTGCGTGACGACCGGTGCACGGCGGTCAGGGATCACCACGACTTCGAGGCCATTGGACAAGGTGGTCGAGGAAACCTGAGGCCCTCTGGTTTCTTCGGCTTGCGCGATGCTGTGCGCCAGCGGCAGCAACAGAAAACCAACGAGAAGTGAAAGGCCTGGAATCCCGATCGGGGAAACTCGTCTCATTCGCAACTGCTCCTGCATTCGACGCATTTTTTGCCCGTCACTCGAACAGGCGAAGCCTGAATATAGGCCGGTCCCCGCGCTTCGCCAGTCAAGTTTTCGCGTTCACCGCTCACGGCACGCGGAAAATGCCAATGGCGGTCTCGCCGAATTCGCGCTGATCGACCGGTTCATAACCCGCAAGCGCTTGCGGGGCGGCTTTGCGGCTCTCTTCGAGAACCAGAAATGCGCCGGAATTGAGCCAGCCACCGGTAATGAGCGCTGTGGCGGCCTGCTCCCCCAGACCCTTTCCGTAAGGCGGATCAGCAAAGGCAAGATCAAATGGCTCCATGGTCCCCGGCTCGCCAATACTGGTGGCATCACGGCGAAATATCCGCGAGATGCCGGTCAGCCCAAGCATTCCCATGTTGGTCCGCAACAGGCCTCGCCCCTCTGTAGAGGTTTCGACAAAAAGTGCGAAACCGGCGCCGCGCGACAGGGCTTCAATGCCAAGCGCGCCAGTGCCCGCGAACAGGTCAATGACGCGCAGGCCATTGAAATCAAAGCGGTTTGCAAGAATGTTGAAAAGGCTCTCGCGGGTGCGGTCAGTGGTTGGACGGATGGCGTCGGTACGTGGTGATGCGAGCGAGCGCCCGCGCAGCCTACCGCCGACGATCCGCATTGCTGCCCCCGCCGGATCGTCCATCCGGCTTGCCCCGGTTTCCCCTGCCGGCAGGTTTGCCCGCATGCTTGCCAGACGGCGTGCCAGCGCCCGGACCCTTGCGGGTAACCAGACGGTCCAGCGTGTCGCCGCTTGCGGTTCCGGGCGCTCGGCGCTGTTTGACCTGCCGTGGCTTTGCGTCAGGACCATTGCGGCCTGGACGCGGTTTGTCGCCTTCCGGCTCCCGATGCTGCTGGCGGTTTATGATCGGGGCTTCGAAATCAGCACCCGAGGCTTCAATCAGGCGCGGGCCAAGCTGGTCGCGCAGCATCCGTCCCTTGATCTCGTGGACATCGCCCTCGGCGATCTCACCAAGCTGGAACGGCCCGTAGGAGACGCGAATAAGGCGGTTGACCGAAAGGCCCAGCGCTCCAAGAACATTCTTGACTTCCCGGTTCTTGCCCTCGCGCAGAGCCAGCGTCAGCCATTGGTTGCTGCCCTGTTGGCGATCCAGCACTGCATCGATCGCGCCGTAGAGAACGCCATCGACGGCGATCCCGTCTTTCAGCTTGTCGAGTTCAGGCTGGGTGACGGACCCGTGAACCCGCACACGGTATCGGCGCAGCCAGCCGGTTTGTGGCAGTTCAAGCACACGGGCAAGGCCGCCATCATTGGTCAGCAGCAGCAGGCCCTCGGTATTGATGTCGAGGCGACCGACACTGACCACACGCGGCAGCGTGTCCGGCAAGGCTGAGAAGACCGTGCGCCGCCCTTCCGGATCCTTGTTGGTAGTAACCAGACCAGCTGGCTTGTGATAGAGCCAGAGCCTGGTGCGCTCCTTGCCGTCGATGCGCTTGCCATCGACCTCGATCACGTCATTGGCTGTCACTGTAAAGGCGGGGCTATCGAGCAACTTGCCGTTGACGGCAACGCGGCCATCGCGAATCCATTGCTCGGCGTCACGACGCGAGCACAGGCCGGCGCGCGCCATCCGCTTGGCGATACGTTCGCGCTCGGCACCTGCCGCACCGGGCGCAGCGCCTTGCCTTGACGGGGAAGAATTGTTGCCTTGTTTTTGCATGGGACGATCCAGTATCAAACCAGGGCGGTGAGTGCGAGAAGAATTGTTGAGCCGCAACTGGTCAACCAGCATCGCGGGTTGCAGGAGGACAGATGACCGAACCGATGGCACAGGCACTGGAAGAAGCCCGCAAGGCTGCTGATCGCGGTGAAGTGCCAGTTGGCGCTGTCGTCGTTCGCGACGGCAAAGTGATCGCCAGTGCTGGCAACATGACGCTGGAATTGAAAGACCCGACGGCGCATGCCGAAATCCTGGCAATCCGGATGGCGTGCGAGGCCATTGGCAGTGACCGCCTGGTGGGCTGCGATCTGTATGTAACGCTGGAGCCTTGCACCATGTGCGCGGGCGCAGTCTCGTTCGCGCGGATCAGACGGCTTTACTATGGCGCGGACGACGTCAAGGGCGGTGCGGTGGAGAACGGGGTCAGGTTCTTCGGCGATCCGGCCTGCCATCATGCGCCAGATGTTTATTCGGGAATGGCGGCACGGGAAGCCAGCGATATCCTGAAAGCGTTTTTTGCCATGAGGCGATAAAAGCGAGAGCCCGGGTGCCGGGCTCAGTTCTTCGAGGTGAGCGACCTGAAGCCCTCGTTGCGCAGGCGTTTCTTTTCCTCTTCACGGGCCGCCAGTTCTTCCGGCGTGAAGGCTTCCTCGCCCTGTGGCGCTGTTTCGGCAGCGATGCGGTATTCGACCGGCGGCTCGGTGAGATATTTGCGCTTGGCACCTACCGATATCCTGGTCTCTTCCTTGGCCTTCAAGACCTTGGCGCGGGTCGGTGTATCGCCGCGAACGAGAATCGTGTTGCCGTCACGGTCGGTCTGGCCGGGTACGAAATCCTGCTTGGAGTAGCCTGAATCGTCGATAGCGATGCCTTCCTTGGCCCGGCGCAACTCTTCCTGGCTGTAGTCACCGGTTCTGGCATCGATCTCCCCGGCTTCGGCGCGGACGCGGGCAATGCGTTGCTCCGGTGTTTCCGGCCAATCGGGATTGGATGTCGTTGCCGCTGTGTCGATCGGCTCGACAAGCGCCTGCTTGTTGTCAGGAACGATCAGGTCGGGCCGCGGGGAATAGTCTATCTTCTGGCGTTTCTGGCCTAGTGTGAACATGTTGGTCATGTCCTGCAGCGTCTGCTCTTCCTGCGTGACGCCGGTGCCGTATGTCGTGCCACCAACGCAGCCCGACAATGCGATTGCGGCAAGCATTGCGCCCATTGTGTGCAGTATCGCGCTTTTCCGAAGTCCTGCCATTGGCCTAAAACCGTCCCTGAACCCGTTATCGAGTATCTTCATGTCCAATGGACATGTCTCGCCATTCTCACATGAGAGATGACGGCTACCGGTTGAAGGCCAAGTGCGGCCAAAATCCGGCGGGCGAGGTGGAAATTACCGGAAATCCACCATTGTTGCAACGCGGCAACGTGTCAGCGGGAATTTTCAGCTGTTTTTTTGGTGAACCTGCCGGACAATCCGGCAGGTCGTACAGCGTCAATCAGGCCTTGGCCGCTTCGATTTCCCGGATTGCATCAGCGTCACGAAGTGAAAGTTCCGGGAATTGCGGATCACTACCGACCTCGGGAAGGATCCGCCACGAACGCGCACATTTGCGTCCCTGTGCCTTTGCCGGCATGACTGCCACATCGGCGACCTCGTCGAGGCGCCAGGCTCCTGACGGAGCGGGTTCTGAAGACAGTTCGATCTGGCTGGTGATACAGATTTCTGCAAAATCGAGGCCATTGAGGGCTGCCATCAGCGCCTTGTCGGTGACATGCACGACAGGCGAGGATTCGAGCGACGAGCCGATCCTTTTCTCGCGACGCTCGACTTCCAGCGCACCGGTCACCACGCGGCGGACGCGACGAACCTTCTGCCATTTGGCGGCCAGCGCGTCATCGCGCCATTCCGGCGGAACCAGCGGAAACTGTTCCAGATGAACTGACAGGGCTTCGGGATGGCGCGACAGCCATGCCTCTTCCATGGTGAAAGGCAGAATTGGCGCCAGCCAGCGGACAAGGCAGTCGAACAGCGTGTTGACAACCTGAAGGGCCGCCTTGCGGCGCGGGCTCGAAGGAGCATCGCAATATAGCGCGTCCTTGCGGATATCGAAATAGAAGGCGGAGAGTTCCACTGTCATGAAATTCGACAATTGCGCGAAGATGCGCTTGAAGTCGAAATCGTCATAGCCCTTCTTCACGACCGCATCGAGCTCCGCGAGGCGGTGCAGCATCAACCGCTCAAGCTCGGGTATTTGTGGCCATGGCGTATCATCGCCGCGGTAATGGGCCAGCGTTCCCAGCATCCAGCGAATGGTATTGCGCAATTTGCGGTAGCCATCGACCGAGGTCTTGAGGATTTCCGGCCCGATGCGCAGGTCTTCCGAATAGTCGGATGATGCCACCCACAAGCGCAGTATGTCCGCCCCGGAGGTCTTGATGACATCCTGCGGGAACACCTGGTTTCCGAGCGACTTCGACATCTTGCGGCCATCCTCGGCCATGACAAAACCGTGGGTCAGCACAGTATCATAGGGTGCCCTGCCCCTGGTGCCGGCACTTTCCAGAAGCGAGGAATGGAACCAGCCTCGGTGCTGGTCGGAACCTTCAAGATAAAGGTCCGCCGGCCATTTCAGGTCGGGCCGCATTTCGAGGCAGAAAGCATGCGTGGAGCCTGAGTCAAACCAGACATCGAGAATGTCCCTGACCTGCTCCCAGTTTTCCATGTCAGAGACAAAGCCGTCGAGAAAGCGTTCCTTTGCGCCCTCCGCATACCAGGCATCTGCACCTTCCCTGGCGAACACATCCTTGATGCGGGCCATCAATTCATCGGAACGGTCGAATTCCGGTCCGGGAATGATCTGGCCGGTCTCGACATGACGGAACACAGAGATCGGGACGCCCCAGGCGCGCTGGCGCGACAATACCCAGTCGGGACGGTCGGCAATCATGCCATGCAGGCGGGTCTTGCCACGCTCGGGCACGAAGCGGGTTTCCTCGATTGCCGCAAGCGCCGTCTGGCGCAAGGTTCCCATATTGGTTTTCGAGCCATCGCCAACCACGCCATCCTTGTCCATGTAGACAAACCATTGCGGCGTGTTGCGGAAGATGATCGGCTTTTTCGAACGCCAGGAATGCGGATATTCGTGCTTCAGGCGACCACGGGCGAACAGGTTGTTGCGCTCGATCAGCGCTGTGATGACGGCCTGGTTGGCGTCGCCCTTCTTGCCCTTGTCGTCAATTACGCGGGCAGGACCACCTTCGCGATCAGGGCCGAATCCCGGCGCATCATCGGTATAGAAGCCCCCGTCATCGACGGTGAAAGGAATGGCGGATGAAATGCCCATGCCTTCGATTTCGCGGGCCTTTGCAGTCCAGATTTCAAAGTCATCGCGGCCATGGCCGGGAGCGGTGTGAACAAAGCCGGTACCGGCGTCGTCGGTGACATGGTCGCCCTCCAGCATGGGGACGGTGAAGCCGTAGCCATTCGCCAGTCCGGCAAGCGGATGGGCAAGGGTCATGGAGGCAAGTTCACTTGCCTTGACATCACGCAGCCGGTTGAAGGTCACTTTCGCCTTGTCAGCACATTCCTGTGCCAGCTTTTCCGCAAAGATCAGCTTTTCGCCGGGCTGCGGTCCGAAGTCGTTCTCGGCGGTCGCGACTTCATAGAGCGCATATTTGATGCGGTTCGAATAGCAGACGGCCCGGTTGCCGGGGATTGTCCATGGCGTGGTGGTCCAGATGACGACGGAAATACCTTCCGGTTCGATCGATCCCTTGACCGGAAACTTCACCCAGACCGTATCGCTTTCATATTGCTCATATTCGATCTCGGCTTCGGCAAGCGCGGTGCGCTCAACGACGGACCACATGATCGGCTTTGAGCCGCGATAGAGCTGGCCGGACCTGGCGAATTTCATCAACTCGTTGGCGATGATCGCTTCGGCCTCATACGCCATGGTGAGATAGGGATTCTTGAAATCGCCGGTCACGCCCAAACGCTGGAACTCTTCCGACTGCACGCCAACCCAATGGCTGGCGAATTCGCGGCATTCCTTGCGGAATTCGTTGATCGGCACCTCGTCCTTGTTCTTGCCCTTGGCGCGATAGGCTTCCTCGATCTTCCATTCGATCGGGAGGCCGTGGCAATCCCAGCCGGGCACATAATTGCTGTCATAGCCGCGCATCTGGAATGAGCGGGTGATGATGTCCTTGAGGATCTTGTTGAGTGCGTGGCCAATATGGAGATTGCCATTGGCATAGGGCGGGCCGTCATGCAGTACATATTTCGGCTTGCCCTTGGCGTTTTCGCGCAAGAGCTTGTACAGATCCATGTCATTCCAGCGCGCAATCATTTCCGGCTCCCTTTCCGGAAGCCCGGCGCGCATTGGGAATTCGGTTTGCGGCAGGTAGAGCGTCTCGCTCCAGTCGCGTTCGGCGGATGCGTTTTCGGTCTTGCTGGTCTTGTCGTTCATTTGCCTGTCCCGGTGCTTGTACCGGCCCTTGTTTCCCGCTGCCTCATGTCTGCCGGTAAAACCCTCGGCAAAAACAGGATCAACAGGATCTGAATTCATCGGTGGAAATCATGGGAAGCGCACTACGCTGCCACTTGCGGAGTTAGCCCGGAACCCTGCCAAAACCAAAATCAGGCAGAGGCCGGGCGAATAATTCGGTGAATGGCTGGATGTGCGCGAAACATGACCGCCTCATAGCAGTGCGTGGTTAACGAATAAAGGCTGAATTTGATTTCGCCAGAACCTCGCGGGCTTGCGCGCTGTCGCGGCCCATCTGCGCCACCAGCGCCTCAATTCCGTCGAACTTCTCTTCGCCGCGCAGGAAACCGTGGAAAATCACCGCGATTTCCTCTCCATACAGATCGCCGGAGAAGTCGAAGATGAAGGTTTCGAGCAGGGCTTCGCCATTGTCGAAGGTCGGCCGTCGGCCAAAACTTGCCACCCCCTGATGAAGGGTACCGTCAGCACGTCGGACTTCCACGGCGTAGATGCCGTGCGCCAGGCGGTTTTCCGGCGGCAGCAGCAAATTGGCAGTCGGATAACCCAGCGTGCGACCGAGTTTCTTGCCGTGAATGACGATTCCTGAAACACTCCAGGGGCGGCCAAGCAGGGAATTGGCTGTAGTAATGTCTCCGCTACCCAGGCATCGGCGGATGCGGCTTGACGAGATGATTTCGCCGACTTCGTCGCAGAAAGGCTCGACCAGAGTCACGCCGAAACCCGCCATTGCGGCTTCATCCAACAAGAATTGCGGCGTACCCGCCCTGCCCTTGCCGAAATGAAAATCGTGTCCGGCCACGACATGGCTCGCGCGAAGTTCATGTGCGAGGATGCGGTGAACGAAATCGCCTGCCGTGACTGCTGCAAAACCGGCATCGAAGGTCTCGACAACTACGCCATCAAAGCCGCAGGCGATGAGGAGCGCGCATTTTTCGGGTTCAGGTGTCAACCGGAAGACCGGATGGTCAGGACGGAAAAAACTTCGCGGATGCGGCTCGAAAGTCAGCGCAACCACCGGTTTGCCATTCGCCCTTGCCTGGTCAAGCGCACTGGCGACCACAGCCATATGGCCGCGATGGACGCCGTCGAAATTGCCGATGGCCACAACGCAGCCGGAAAGTGACGTCGGCAGGTTTGCCGAACCCTTGACAACAACTGCACTGGATGGGCCTGGAACCGGCATTGACTACCAGACCAGTCGCGGCAGCCATGCAACCGGCTTTGCGCCATGGCTGTCGAGGAAGCGCTGCAGGGCCTGGGGATCGGGATTGTCTGGTTCTCCATAGTCGGCGGAATGGATGCCCGCGGAGACATACAGCAGGTCAATGCCAAAAGCGGCTGCACCCGCCACATCGGTTGGCATGCCGTCGCCAATTGCAAGAATGCGATCAAGCGGAAGCTCCCTGCCGGCAATGTCGCAGGCGCGAGCACAAGCATGTTCATAGATCGGGCGGTGCGGTTTGCCGACAATGCGGGTCTCGCCGCCCATCTTTGCGTAGTCGCGGGCAAGCGCACCCGCGCACCAGATCAGCGTATGACCATGCTCGACGACGATATCAGGATTGGCGCAGATGAATGGCAGTTCACGGCTCGCCAATTCATCAAGCTCGTTGGTGTAGTCTTCGGGCGTCTCGGCACGGTCATCACGCAGGCCGGTGCAAACAATCGTCTCGGCTTCATCGCGATCCACGAGTTCGATATCAAGACCCTCGAACAGCTTGAGATCGCGTTCGGGGCCGATGTGATAGACCTTGCGGTCGGCCTCGCCAATCAAAACGCGGGTCACGTCGCCGGACGTCACAACATCGTCGAACACGCCATCGGGAACGCCAAGCGATTCAAGCTGTGCCACGACTGGCCCGCGCGGGCGCGGCGCATTGGTAATCATGACCACCGTGCCGCCCTGCAGCCGGAATTCTGAAAGTGCTGCGACTGCTTCGGGCCAGGCGGCCACACCATTGTGCAACACCCCCCAGACATCGCAGAGGATGGCGTCGTAGCGGCCTGCGATCTCGATGAGGCCGGAGATGCTGCGTGAATTGGATGGCCGTGAATTGTCTGGCATTTTGAGGTGACCCGTCGGGTGCATGGTTTGGACCGGGAAAGCTCCGGAACAGAAAAGTCAGGCGGGTTTTGGCAAAGCCAGGCATCGCGGTCAAGCGGCTTCGCCGTGACCATCCTCGAAGTTTAAGCATAATCACTTACCATCGCAGCCGGTCGTGCTTTCAATTTCAGTCTTTGTTCACCATAGTGACATGATCGCGTTTTCACCTTCTGGACGATTTTGGGGGCACCCATGCTGGCGACTATGGCTAGATATCTTGCAATTCCGCTGATCGCCCTGACATTTGGTGCCGCAAGCGGATATGCGCTTTTGAAATATGGCTCATACCTGATGCCGGTTTCGATGATCGATGCTGTGCTTGCAGGCGCCATCAGCTCGATATTGCTGGTCGCATTGGGCGCATATCTGGTTTTTGTCCGCTACTGGCAGCTTGCAGCACGGATGCAACAAGGATTGTCGGGGTTTGAAGCTGATATCGTGCGCCGTCTGGCCAGGCTGGAGGCAAAAACCGAAAAAGATGTCGAGAAGGGCGACCGCTCGGCCTTTTCCGCCTCGTTCAGTGAAAGTGTTGCCGAATTGCGTGCGCTCGCCAATGAAGATCTGGAGTCAGATTTCACCAGCGATCATGACTACGAGGATCACGAGGGCGAAAACCCGGCTGGCAATGTCATCCGTTTTGACCCGGCCGGTCGAAACCGTGATGCAGCACAGCCGCGAAATGGAATCGCTGATGGCACCATGTCGCCGGACGGTACGATTGCTGGCGCGCGAAAGGTGCGCCTGACGCAAGCCCGGCTTGACGAAGCGCTGTCCACAGGGCTGGTCGAGGCATGGTTCCAGCCGGTTGTCACGCTCCCGGGTCGCAAGACACGCCTGCTGGAAGCTGTTGCCCATGTCAACGACCTGCAGAAACTGCATTCGGGCGAAGGAAGCAGCCGCTCTAAATCCGCAAGACAGGTGGGCGAAGGCCAGTTGCAAGGCTATGCCAGCCATGCCGGGCAGATTGATCACCTGATGCTGGTGCGTGGCTCGACGCTGGCGCGCAAGCTGGACCGCCAGGACCAGTCCTGCACAATATTGTGGCGCATGGATATAAACACCATTCGCGACGAAGCCGCGTTTGACGCCTGCAATGTGACGCTTAACAATTCCTCACCGGGACCGAGGCTGATCAAGCCACTGGTTGAATGGCGGCATTTGCGCAGCCTCGACGATGCTGGCATGGCACGGCTGCATTTGCTGGTGGAGGAAGGTTACCGGTTGGCGATCAGCAATTGTCCCAGCCCGCAACGGATGGCCGAGGCGCTGGAAAGCGGACTTTTCGACCTTGTTCTGGCTGATGCGGAACTGCTTTGCAGCGAAAGTGAGGAATGGCGCCAGGCGTTGACCCGGTCCGCTTCGAAACTGGCCAAAGGCCGCAGCGGCGAAGCGGTAAAGGGGGAACCTGAAATGGTGGCGATCAATGTCGATACCGAAGCGCAGGTGATGGCCCTGCTCGACAATGATGTGCTTTTGGCGCAGGGAACGCTTTTCAGCGCGCCAAAGCGGCTGCGCGATGACAAGGCGAGCGCCGCAAAGGCCTGACACCCAAAAATACCACATCCACGCTCGAACAACACGATACCGGTATGGAAACCGGATCATTCGTAGCAAAAAATTCCCGAAAATATTGACAAGCGCAAAGGCTGCCCCTATGTGAGCGGCGCACTTGGCACTCTCCAAACGGGAGTGCTAACAATTGAACCGGCCTCGTATCCTGCGAGGCCGATGGCACTTTCAGACATGGATTGAAATCATGGCAAAAACGAAGTTCCGTCCGCTGCATGACCGTGTAGTGGTTCGCCGCGTCGATTCCGAGGAAAAGACTGCTGGTGGCATCATCATCCCCGATACCGCCAAGGAAAAGCCTTCCGAAGGCGAGGTCATCGCGACCGGCCCGGGCGCCCGCGATGAAGCAGGCAAGCTGGTTCCGCTCGATGTCAAGGCAGGCGACCGCGTCCTGTTCGGCAAATGGTCCGGCACAGAAGTCAAGCTGAACGGCGAAGACCTGCTGATCATGAAAGAATCCGACATCATGGGCATCATCGGCTGAGGCTGAAACTCCCGACAATTCCCGATCATGAAAACGGGTTCCATTTGCGAACCCGATAACAGGAGCTGAAAATGGCTGCGAAAGAAGTAAAATTTGGCCTCGACGCGCGCGACCGCATGCTGCGCGGCGTCGACATTCTCGCCAATGCCGTGAAGGTTACGCTTGGCCCGAAAGGCCGCAATGTCGTCATCGAAAAGTCGTTTGGCGCGCCACGCATCACCAAGGATGGTGTGACCGTTGCCAAGGAAATCGAACTGGAAGACAAGTTCGAAAACATGGGCGCACAGATGGTGCGTGAAGTTGCGTCGAAGACCAACGACATTGCCGGTGACGGCACCACCACTGCAACCGTTCTTGCCCAGGCAATCGTTCGCGAAGGCGCCAAGGCGGTTGCTGCCGGCATGAACCCGATGGACCTGAAGCGCGGCATCGACCTTGCGGTTGATGAAGTCGTCAAGGACCTCGTCAAGAAGGCCAAGAAGATCAAGACCTCGGAAGAAGTTGCCCAGGTCGGCACAATCTCTGCAAACGGCGAAAAGGAAATCGGCGAGATGATCGCCCATGCGATGCAGAAAGTCGGCAATGAAGGCGTCATCACGGTTGAAGAAGCCAAGACCGCCGAAACCGAGCTGGAAGTCGTTGAAGGCATGCAGTTCGACCGTGGTTACCTGTCACCCTATTTCGTGACCAACCCGGAAAAGATGGTTGCGGATCTGGAAGACCCGTACATTCTCCTGCACGAGAAGAAGCTTTCCAACCTGCAGGCGATGCTTCCGGTTCTCGAAGCTGTTGTCCAGTCGGGCAAGCCGCTTCTGATCATCGCGGAAGATGTTGAAGGCGAAGCGCTGGCGACCCTCGTCGTCAACAAGCTGCGCGGTGGCCTCAAGATCGCAGCCGTCAAGGCACCGGGCTTCGGCGACCGTCGCAAGGCGATGCTCGAAGACATCGCGATCCTGACCGGCGGCCAGGTGATCTCCGAAGATCTCGGCATCAAGCTCGAAAACGTCAACCTCTCCATGCTTGGCAAGGCAAAGCGTGTTTCCATCTCAAGGAAAACACCACCATCGTTGATGGCGCCGGCAAGAAGAAGGAAATCGAAGGCCGCGTTGGCCAGATCAAGGGCCAGATCGAGGAAACCACATCCGACTACGACCGCGAAAAGCTGCAGGAGCGTCTTGCCAAGCTCGCAGGCGGCGTTGCCGTGATCCGCGTTGGCGGCTCGACCGAAGTTGAAGTGAAGGAGCGCAAGGACCGCGTCGATGACGCGCTGAACGCTACCCGCGCAGCCGTTGAGGAAGGCATTGTCCCAGGCGGTGGTACCGCGCTTGCCCGTTCGTCGATCAGCATCTCTGCCAAGGGTGCCAATGACGACCAGGAAGCCGGCATCAACATCATTCGCCGCGCGCTGCAGGCGCCTCTGCGCCAGATCGCCCAGAACGCCGGTGCTGAAGCATCGATCGTTGCGGGCAAGGTGCTGGAGAACAAGTCGGTATCCTTCGGCTACAACGCCCAGACCGGTGAATATGGCGACATGATCACCATGGGTATCGTCGACCCGATGAAGGTCGTGCGTACCGCGCTTCAGGATGCTGCCTCCGTTGCAGGCCTGCTGGTCACAACCGAAGCCATGGTTGCCGAACTGCCAAAGAAGGAATCCGGCGCACCGGCAATGCCAGGCGGCGGCATGGGCGGCATGGACTTCTAAGCAGTCCAGACCATACACTTTCGGAAAGGGCGGCTTCGGGCCGCCCTTTTTGTTTGGAAAAGTACCGCTGATATCCTGGTTGGTTGTATAATGGATTTTCGGACTTGGTTACTGTTTCGAAAAGGATGAGTTTTGTAACCTTCAACAGTCGAATCGTATTCAAATTTTACTCATGATGCCTTATCTCAAATGCTTAGCGCTGTTCGTATTACGCAATACTTCTAGCCAAATTGGCAGAACCACCTTCGCCGATAGTCAAAGTGTTTGTTACCTCAGCTACAATCTTGCGGATCTGGCGGTCAGATACACCAAAGAAATTTGCGACAGTGCTCTGGTCTATTTTGGGCAGAGAGTTCTGCCCTTCTTCCAGCATTGCCTTCGCAACAGCCTTAATCTGTTTCACGGTGCTTTCGTCAACGCCATGTGAGCGGGCAAATTTTGCAAGAGCGGCGGGCGTCAATTCTTTGATGAAATGAATACCTTTCTCCAAGCGAAAGATTACCGCTTTATGTGCCGGAATTTCGGCAAGCATCGATTCCAGCTTGAGCGCGGCTTCATCAAGGTCAAAAACATTGCTGTCATCATCATTGGCAATATTATAGATGACATCGTCAAAGGAACAGGTGTTCTCACGCTCGTCTTGTTCGCGACGAATGGCATTGGTCACCCGCCCGCTTTGGACACCAGCAAAAGGCTTCCCAATTCGTGCTTTCATCCACCCTAAGATGACTTCACGGGCGGTGGCACCATGATCTGCCGTCAACGGGCAAGCCACGTCATTGCCGAGGCATTGTTCCCTAATTACTATCAAAGCCGTTTCACATTCGTTCGCCACGAAGTTTTCTGGATCCATTAACGCATCGAAACTCGCCACCCGACGTACTAGATAGGGCTCAACTGAAACGAGAGTGCGGGCAACGATGTCAATAGCCTTTTCAGCATCTTCCGGACGGCCACTCGTAATGAGTTTCATGAGTTTTTGGGAGCTGGTCATCTACAATTCTCCGATCCAATGGAAGAGTCATCGAATTGCGTAGATGACAGGAAACTTGCTGCTGCTACCGGCATCAGCTGCTTCTGCGTTAGTGAAGGCCGCAGAGGTCAGCAGCATAGCTACCACGAACATAGAGTGGATAAACTTCTTCATAGTTAGTCCTCCAAAATCGCAATCTGCGCGACTATCTGTTTAATTCTGAGCATATCTGTGTCCGTATCTAAAAACCGATTCACGGTTTCGTCAGACCAGAATGTAGGTTGATCACGGGTAATGTTGATCAGAAGTTCTCGAAGCTCTGTTTCACGTTGTTGCCGATTCAAAACTGCAATTTTCCCTAGAGTTGCAGGTACATATCCAGGTTCTAGGCTCAACGCTCTTTTCAGCGCTTCCAAAGCCTCCGTATAATTCTTTTGACCTACATACACTGAGGCAATGTTCACCTCATCCTCGACACGTCCACGATCTTTTATGTCCCGAAGATCACGTGCTGCACGGTGGGCTGCAAGGGCTTCTTCATACCGATCAAGGCCAAGCATAGCATGTCCTACGATACGAAGTGCCAAAGGATCCTGTTTCCAATCAGGCAATTTTTGAACAATCGAGATAGCCGTTTCATAGTCTCCAAGACGATGTGCATCTAATCCCTCAGAGAGATTATCCGAAATTCGGCCTGAACCGTGGATGAACGGGCGATGAGCCTCCCATTTCACTTTGTTCAATCTATGTAAGAGATTAGCCATTAGCATTCTCCGGTGTTTCTTACCACCTAAGGTCAACTAAATTGAAAACCGGAACTCACCAATCGCCAAAATCGTTTTAACTTGTTGTTTTGTATAGATAAAAAATATTCTTTTCAGAAAAAGCATCCCGTGAATGCTCAGTCGAACCTTAGTGGGTGTCAGCAGGGCAATCCCGTCCTCTGGCGCAAACCACTGGAAGGACCTTTTCATGTTTACTGTTCTTGCCGTCATGGCAACTATCGCTACCGCGGATCTCCTTGATCAGCTCGACCCGCCATACATTATCAACCGCCCACCGCCTCCGATCGAGTTGGCCATGAGCGGTAAGCCGCCGAAATGCGAAACGGTCGTTGAGATCGACGAAACCGGCAAACCAAAAGCGAAACTCAAGTGCACCTTCTAATCCTTTTCACAAAGGTGAAGCTTTCATTTGAAACCTCCCGGGCTTTCAATCCAAGCTCGGGTTCAGAAAGGAAAATATCGTGAAAAAACTCATGCTTGTAGCCATCACGGCTATCACTCTGGCTAATTCTTTCTACGCGCCAGCACACGCAATCACCGATAGCGGCGACGGCTGCGGCTGCATCCGTCCCTGTATCCCTCGTTAATCTTTAGAAAGGAACATCACAATGAATATCAAAAAACTTCTCTGCGCCTTTGTTCTTATAGCATGTACCGGCACAGCCGCACATGCAGGCTGCTCGGTGAGCGGCACTGCAAACTCGGATGGTTCTGGTTCGATCACGGTGACTTGTCAGCTCTCATAAAGCTCAACTTTCTAAAGTTGGCCTGCTCGAAGGCAGGCCAACCCATCTAATATAAGATTTCACGCATTTCACCCATCGTTGGGAGCACAACATGAAATCCCTTGTAGCACTAGTTGGAGAGGTGGTTTTTTACACCCGCCTTTGAAAGTGCCAACAGCACCCGAAAAAATCGCTTCAGGGAGTTGGGACATGATATTTGCGCTGTCTTGCAGGCATACCCAACCGCGCTGGGTCTTATACAACAGGCAATCGGCCTCGTTACATAAAGTGGCAAATGTCGATTGAAAGGGCGGTCTTCGGGCCGCCCTTTTTGTTTGGGCGTTGGTCTTGCAGGTTCACGAATCGTGAACAATCTGTCGGGAGCCGACGGGCTGCAACAGACCGGGCAATCCCTATATGAGTGTTCCAGTGCAACGGGACACCAAGGGGAAATACCATGTCCAACAATCACATTCTGCTTGCGGCGCGCATCCTGCTCGCCATCATCTTCATTCTTGCCGGTGCGATGAAATTCGGCGGCATTGAAGGCACAGCCGGCTACATTGCCTCGGTCGGGCTTCCAGCCGCGACACTGCTTGCCTGGCTTGCGGCAATCTTCGAACTGGTGGCGGGCATTGCGATCCTGGTCGGTTTCCAGACCCGCAACACCGCCTACCTTCTGGCGGCTTTCTGCATCTTCACGGCCTTTGTGTTCCACTTCCAGCCGGCAGACCAGACGCAGTTCATCATGTTCCTGAAGAACCTCGCGATGGCGGGCGGCTTCCTTGCGCTGGCCGTGTCAGGTGCTGGCAGCCTCTCGGTGGACGGCCGTCGCAGCTGACGCTTCGCTTTGATGAAGCAAATTGCGCCGCTCCCGATCAGACAATCGGGGGCGGCGTTTCATTTCAGCGATGCTGATATCCGCCCGATAATGGTGGCAATTGCCGCCTTGCCCGCATCATCAACCCGGGCGGTTTTCGAGCGGATCAGGTTGGCCTGCGAACGCAGGATCACGCCATCGCCAGGAACCTTGAGATTGTTGGCGCGCAGTGTCGAACCCGACGAGGTAATGTCCACGATCACATCAGCCGTGCCTGCAGCGGGCGCGCCCTCGGTGGCACCGAGGCTTTCGACAATGCGATAAACTGCGATGCCGTGACCAGCGAAGAAGTTCTGCGTCAGTTGCCAATATTTGGTGGCGATGCGCAGGCGACGGCCATGGCGCTGACGGAACTCGGCTGCGACATCGTCGAGATCGGCCATGGTGTCGACATCAATCCAGGCATCGGGTATCGCGACGACAACGTCGGCATGGCCAAACTGCAATGGCAGCGGAAACTCCAGCACCGCGTCTGCATCAGCTATGGCCTCGCGCGCGAGATCCTCGCCGGTAATGCCAAGATGGACATTGCCGGTAATCAGTTCACGTGCAATTTCGGATGCCGAAAGAAAGGCGATCTCGACGCCGGGCAAGGCTGGAAGCGAGCCGAAATAGCTGCGTGTGTCCTCGGGAAGTGTAACCGGAAGGCCCGCCTCTGCGAAGATTTCAAGCGAGCGTTCCTTGAGACGGCCTTTGGACGGGATGGCAACGGTAATCCCCATCATGCCCTCGCCAATGCGTTTGCGACACGGTCGAGCCAGATTGAAAAACCGACCGCGGGAACCTCCCGCGGTGAACCGAGCAGGCTGAGCAGCCGGTCATAGCGCCCACCGCCGGCAAGCGGCTTTGCAGCGTTCGGAGCCAGAACCTCGAAAACCAGGCCGGTATAGTAATCAAGCCTGCGGCCAAAGCTGGCGCGGTAGCGGATTGCCCCAACCTTGTCTGCGAGCGGGGCGAGCCCCTCCACCCGGCTTGCCAGTGATGAGATGCTGGCCCCAAGCTCAAGATCATGCCTGCCCGCCAGATCGCGCAATCGGGCCGGCGCCTCAGCCATCGGGCAATCGATCGCAAGGAAGGTTTCGAGAGCAGCGCGATGCGCATCATCAAGGCGGGCTGCCGAAAGCTCTGCCTTTTGCAGGACGCGGCGCGCGATCTCATCGGGGCTGCGACCGGCGGAAACGGAAATCCCGGAGATTGTCATGCGATCCGCAACCCATTGCCCTATCTCGTTTGCATTGCCGCCCAGCACAGCAGCTTCGAGTTCGGCTGGAAGGTTCGAAGTCTCGCCAACCCCCTCGCCGGCAAGTCTTGCAACATCCGCCTTGAGCCTGGAGGTGTCGCCAAAGGCGCGCGCCAAGCGCTTTTGCCAGGCAAGCGGCAGGTTCAGCCCCCTTAGCATTGCCTCGAAAACCGACTGGTCGCCAAGCACCAGGGTAAAGCCGGAAAGGCCTGTTTCAGCCATGGCGTCAAGGCAATCGGTAATGGCAGCAATATCGGCGGCTATGCGGTTGTTATTGCCGAGGTCTTCAATGCCAGCCTGGCGAAACTCGTGCGGCTCGTCCTGTCGCTGGCGAAACACTGTTCCGGCATAGCCGTAACGGGCGGCGCTACTGCCGCTGTCGAGATGGTGCAGACAGACGGGAATGGTGAATTCCGGACGCAGACATAGATTGGCCCCGGTCTGGTCGGCTGTAATGAAAATGCGGCGGCGCAAATCCTCGCCCGCCGTATCCAGGAACGGATCGGCAGGTTGCAGCAGCCCGATCTGCGGCAATTCGCAACCACGCTCTGCAAACAGGGAAAGCAGGGATTGAGAGTTCAAATCACGATTCCAGTTTGGTCAAGGGCACTGTCGGTCAGGCAAACCCTACCCTTGGGCCTGTTCTGCCAGCAGTTTTCGGACTTCGGCGACGAGGTCCGCTTCGGCGATTTCGAACTGGCCGGGGCGGGTTTCGCGCCATTCCTCATTGGAGGCGATGGCTGCTGCCTGCTTCTTGCCCTCGATCAGGTCCTTGATCTGCAGCTTGCCGCTGGCGCGCTCGTCCGACCCCTGGATGATGGCTATCGGGCAGCCGCGACGGTCGGCATATTTCAGCTGGTTGCCGAAATTCTTCGGATTGCCCTGATACATTTCGGCGCGAATGCCTGCCTGACGCAGCGTCTGGGTCAGTTGCTGGTATTTGCCAAGCGCCTCGGTGTCGCGGTCCATGACGGTGACGAGAACGGGGGCTGCAATTGCCGAGCCATCCAGCTTGCCGAGATTCTTCAGCGCCGTCATCAGGCGTGACACGCCGATGGAAAAGCCGGTCGCTGGAACATCCTGCCCGGTGAACCGCTTGACCAGACCGTCATAGCGCCCGCCACCGGCAACCGAACCGAAGCGGACGATCTCGCCCTTTTCATTCGGCACCTCGAACAGGAGTTCGCATTCGAAAACGGTCCCGGTGTAATATTCGAGGCCACGGACGACGGAGGGGTCGATCCTGATGCGATCAGGGCCGTAGCCGGACTTTTTGCAGAGCCTCTGTATCAAGGCCAATTCCCCAAAGCCGATATTCAATTTTTCACGCAACGTTTGATTTGTTTCGTCGGAAATAGCTTGGGAAAATCCATCAGGTATGCGGACTGAAAAAGCGTTTGGGCCTCCAAATTGCCAATAACTGCCTGGGCCAGCATCAAACTTTTCCAAACTGTCGTGTTGAATTTCTGCACCAACAATGCTCAGGACGATATCTATCTGCCCCTCATCCAACCCCGCGCCCTTGGTGAAATCGCCGCTCTCGTCCTTGCGGCCTTCGCCAAGCAGCAGGCGCACGCCTTCGACACCAAATTTGTCGAGTTTGTCGATGGCGCGCAGAACGGCAAGCTTCTGGCCCTCGTCGGTCACGCCAATAGCCTCCATCACCCCGTCGAGCACCTTGCGGTTGTTGACGCGAACCACGTAATCGCCACGCTTGATGCCGAGCGCTTCCATGGCGTCGGCCATCATCATGCACATTTCGGCATCCGCCTGAACGCCCGGCGCACCAACCGTATCAGCGTCAAGCTGCATGAACTGGCGGAACCTGCCCGGACCAGGCTTCTCGTTGCGGAAGACCCAGCCCGCGCGCCAGGTGCGATAAGGCAGATTGATGTCGTTGAAATTCTCGGCAACATGGCGCGCCAGCGGCAGCAGTCAAATCGTAGCGCAGGCTCATCCACTGTTCGTCATCGTCCTGCAACGAGAACACACCCTCGTTCGGGCGGTCGCTATCGGGCAGGAACTTGCCGAGCGCATCGGTATATTCGAACATCGGGGTCTCGACTGCGTCAAAGCCGTAAAGCTCGTATACCGCGCGGATTTTCGCAATCATTTCATCGGTGGCGCGAATGTCCGAAGGCGAGCGGTCGACAAAGCCGCGCGGCAGGCGGGCGCGCGGACGCGGCGATTTCTTTTTCTTGTCGGACATGAGTGCGATTTTCCCTTTTTGCCAGCGCAAATTCGATCACATTCGCGCGCGCACTTCCTAGCCGATGGTAAAGTTTGCGGCAAGCTTTGCCATTGCCACAATTCCGACTTGAAACCAGCAACGGTGGGATATCGAATTACCCGGAATTACGCAAACTGGCGGAGGGCGTCATCGCGGCGCAGGAGACGGAAATCGCCTTCATGAAGGAATGGCTCGCCAAAAACGCGAAATAGCCAAAGCGACATCATCTGGTCGCAAACCGGTCTGTTGGTATCATTGCCCAATGGCGATAGTGCATTGGCAATTCAGGCCAACCGTTCCAGGCATTCATCATGAGCAACGCAACGACTGCAGGCAGCGAAATCAGAAGCGAGAGCCACGGTCTGGGCGCATGGCTTGTCTTCGCATCGGCGGTAAGCTGGAGCACCGGCGGGATATTGTCGCGGCTCGCGGATGTCGACAATCCGTGGAACACGGTGTTCTGGCGCTCGGGCAGCGCCATGCTGTTGTTGCTTGCGTTCATGCTGTTGCGGGACGGGCGGCGCGGGACAATCGAATTGTTTCGCGGCATGGGACCGGCCGGCATGGCAGTCGGGATTTGCTTTGCTGTTGCATCAACAAGCTTCATTGCAGCCCTGCAATTCACCACGGTCGCCAATATCCTTCTGATGCAGGCCGGTGTGCCGCTGATCGCGGCGCTCATATCCCGCATCGTTTTCGCCGAGCCGCTGCGGCCTTCGACCTGGGTCGCCATCGGGGCGGTGATCTTCGGCGTGGCGGTGATGGTGTCGGATTCGTTCAATGGCCATGTCTCTCCCATTGGCGATGGATTGGCGCTGGTCATTTCTTTTGCCTTTGCACTCGCAACGGTGATCACGCGGCGCTATTCGCATATCCGAATGACGCCTGCGGTGACAACCGGCGTCGGCATTGCATGGGTCGTTTCCATTTTCATGAGCCTGGCAACGGTCGGCGGAGTGATGGTTGAACCCTGGCAGATGCCGATCCTGTTTGTGTTTGGCGCAACGCTCGCGCTCGGCCTTGCACTGTTCACCTCCGGGGCACGGCGTATTCCGTCTGCCCTGGCTGCGCTGATTGGCACGGCAGAGCCGATACTTGGACCGATATGGGTCTGGGTTTTCCTCAATGAGATACCTTCCACACGGACCATAGTCGGGGGCACAATGGTGCTGTCATCGCTGATCGCCTATCTTGTGTGGCAGATCATCGAACAAAGGCGCATGAAAAGGATGGCGCCACAGGTTCACTGAAACAGCGGGTCAGGGATTATTCGACTTGCGACTGGCATTGCTCATTCTCGTTACCATGGTCGCCTTTGCAGCCAATTCCGTGTTTGGCCGCATCGCGCTGGGCTCGGCAGCAATCGATCCCGACAGCTATACTGCGATACGCCTGATATCGGGTGCAGCCATGCTTGCTGTGCTGGTTTTGCGCTATGGCGGGTTGCGGTTTCAGGAACTGGCGGGTGCGGGCAGCTGGCTTTCTGCACTGGCGCTTTTTGCCTATGCCCTCAGTTTTTCCCACGCCTATCTTGCCCTGGACGCAGGCACTGGCGCGCTGATCCTTTTTGCCAGCGTTCAGACAAGCATGATCGGGTGGGCACTGTTTCGTGGCGACAGGCCATGGGCTGCCGAATGGGCCGGTCTCATTGTGGCTTTTTCTGCCTTTGTCTGGCTGGTCTCGCCCGGACTTGCAGCGCCGGATCCGTTTGCCGCAGGCCTCATGATATTGTCGGGCATATCCTGGGGTGCCTATTCACTGCGTGGCCGCGGAAGTGGCGAGCCGCTGCGGGCTACGGCCGGCAATTTTCTTCGCAGCGTCCCTTTGGCTCTTCTTGTCGTTGGCATGGTCGCAATCGCCAAAGCGACAGGAGGGGAAAATCATGGGACGCTTCACCTGACATTGCAAGGTGTCATGCTGGCGCTGGCGTCAGGCATGCTGACATCCGCGCTTGGCTATGCCTTGTGGTTCGAAGTGTTGAAATCGATCAGTTCGACACAAGCGGCAATCCTCCAGCTCACGGTTCCGGTGATTGCCGGATTTGGCGGATTGCTTTTCCTGGGCGAACCCTGGAACCACCGCTTCGTCATAGCATCGGTTTTGATTCTGGGGGGCGTTGCCCTGGCGATTCTGGCAAAGGCCCGCCGCCAGTAAGACAATGCAAGAAAGACAAGACATTCAAGGCCGGACTGTCACGGCAAGACCGGCAAGATGGGAAAGATCAGTGGCCTGGACGAACCAGTTTGGACCTTTCACCTTCGACCGCGTCGCGGCAGTGGCAGCCTTCGACATGATCGTTCACGAGCCCCATCGCCTGCATGAAGGCGTAAACCGTGGTTGGCCCTACAAAACTCCAGCCGCGCTTCTTCAAATCCTTCGAGATCACGACCGAAACCGGTGAAACCGGATTGGCCCTGATCCATTCCCAGGTCACGGTATCTGGACGACCCGACAGCTGCGGTTCATGGGACCAGAAATATTCGGCGAGCGAACCTTTTTCCTGAGCCAGCCGGATTGCCTGCCTTGCATTGTTGATTGTCGAGACAATCTTGCCACGATGGCGGATGATGCCGGCATTGAGGACCAAACGTTCCACGTCCTGTTCACCCATCGCGGCCACTTTTTCGATGTCGAATCCGTGGAATGCCTCGCGGAAATTGTCACGCTTGCGAAGGATGGTCAGCCAGGAGAGGCCGGACTGGAAGCCTTCCAGACAAATCTTTTCGAACAACCGGGTGTCGCTCACCACCGGCCTGCCCCATTCCGTGTCGTGATAGGCAAGGTAATCCGGCAGATTGGCGTGCCACGCACAGCGCATCTTGCCGTCTTCACCCTGCAACAGGCCGGATGCCGGTATTTCGGCCATGCAAATATCTCCCGTGTGCAAGGGTTGCAGGATAGACTGATTCTTCCGCAGTCAAACAGCCGCGTACTGGCAATGTCCCCTTTTCAAACCTGAAGAAATGCCGGTATGTTGCAAGCTGCGGGCAGGAAAACCTCTTGTCCCAGTTTTCGTGGAAGCGTCTTGATGCTGAAGATAACCAAACTGGCAGCGGCCCTTGTGATGCTTGCCCTTGTGCACGGCCATCCGGCACGCGCAGCAAGTGATAGCGAAGTAATCAACGGGTTCAATCTCACCGTATTCGGTGCGGAATATTCGCCGTTTGGATACCAGTCGAACTACATCCGCAAATTCAACGGCACGGTTCGCTTCTACATCTACAACCTTTCAAAGCGGAACCGGGCGGGCGATGTGAAGGCGTTCATCCTGTCGCTGAACAGGTCAATCAAGGGACTTTCCACAACTGTGGTTTCCTCGCCCGGGCAATCCAATTTCAATGTCTACATCGTTGATCGCAAGGATTATGTATCGACTGTCAAGGACAGGATCTATCGCAACCAGAGTGCCAGCACGCCAGGTCGCTGCCTGGTGCGGACCGTGTTTTCTCGCTCGGGCATACGCCGGTCGGATGCGGTGATTGTCGCCGATGAGGGCGAAGCCTTGTTCGACCGCTGCAAGGCAGAGGAAATATTGCAGGGGCTTGGTCCGCTCAACGAGCACCCTTCGCTGCGCGAATCCATGTTCAATGACAGGACCAGGCATACCCAGTTCACGCGCTTTGACCGCCTGATCCTCAACATGCTCTATGACCCACGCCTGAAAAACGGAGCAACCAAGGAAAGCGTGCAGGCATTGTTGCCAAAGCTCCTGAACGACGCAAAGCGTTAGCATCCGGTTAACCAGTGCCGCAAACGCACTGGTTACCATGATTCCAGACAATCTTATCGATTTCGGTTTTGTTCACCATTCGAAACCGGATGAGGGTGCATGCTTTCACAAGGACGCATGTACGGGAAAACCATTGATGCATGCGGTCGATTTTCGACGAATTGTAAGGTGTACGTCATGAAAACCGGAATTGCACTGGCTGCTGGCGCAGCCTTGTTTCTTGTTGCACTGCCTGCAGCGGGTCAGGCCCAGTCACGATATTCAGTGCCGCCTGCGGCCAAGCTCAGCGGGGACTTGTCGTCTCCGTGGATCCTGCAATTGCGGCGCAAGCCGACAGCAGATGGCCGTTATGCCGTTGAGGTGTCGCGGCCGACTGTGAGCGTTCAGCCGGAACGCAGCGGCTATGCCCCGCGCTACACCAACCGGGTGGAACCTGGACCGGTTCGCGTTTCCACGCCCGTTTCAGTGCCGGCACAGGCTGCGAGAAGCGAACCGCAATTCGACCCGCAATTTGAACCGCAAATGGTGGCATATGACGGCGGCCAGTCACCGGGGACCATTGTCATCGATACCCAGGCGCGCTTCTTGTATCTGGTTCAATCAGACGGCATGGCAAGGCGGTATGGCATTGGCGTCGGCCGACCAGGCTTTGAATGGGCAGGCGAACACAAGGTTTCGCGCAAGTCGGAATGGCCTAGCTGGACCCC
The DNA here is from genome assembly GCA_041397525.1 of Nitratireductor sp. Classification (GTDB taxonomy): domain Bacteria; phylum Pseudomonadota; class Alphaproteobacteria; order Rhizobiales; family Rhizobiaceae; genus BOKV01. The sequence goes on along the minus strand of JAWKWL010000003.1, from coordinate 389,595 downwards.
GCCAGAGGAAATGCGCGCCCGCGAGGCAGCGCGCGGGAAAATCCTGCCGGTGACCATGGATGGCGGGCCGGACAATCCGTTGGGTGCAAGGGCAATGTATCTTGGCAGCACGCTCTACCGCATTCACGGCACCAACCAGCCCTGGTCAATCGGCAAGGCAGTCTCGTCGGGTTGCATCCGGATGCGCAACGAGGACGTGATTGACCTCTATGAGCGGGTCAAAATCGGCACCCGCGTGATAGTCAGCTGATCGCAGCGAATCGGATATTCGTCGACTAAATTTCCCTATGGGAAGCTGGAAAACCGGAATGTCAGGCAGGGCACGGAAAAATCCGGCTCTGCCTGTTGTTCATTTTCAACATATGGCAAGAAAAAGACTGATGGAGTTTTTGTGATCGTGCTCCTGCTTGCGGTTCCCGGGCAGTGAAAATAATCTGCGGCAATTGATGCTGCGGGGAAACTTGCTCGGAGCGAATCCAATTTCGAGGAAAAGTTGATGATCACAAGAAGGTCTTTCCTAGCCTCCATGGCTGCTGTAACTACCGCAAGCGCGGCTTCCCTGCCGGGAACAGCGCTGGCTGAAATGGTCTACAACACGGCTGAACGCCGCTGGGAAGAAGTCGATCTGCGTCGTCGCCAGGGCATGCGGGGCATTCCAGCGAAGTTCAAGCGTCGTTCGGTGCTGGTCAACACCAAGGAAGAGCCCGGCACGATCGTCATCGATAGCGACAACAAGTTCCTGTATCTCATCACCGGCAAGACATCGGCAATCCGCTACGGGATTGGCGTTGGCCGCGAAGGCTTCGGCTGGGGCGGACTTGTTTCCATCGGTGTGAAAAAGGAATGGCCGACCTGGACGCCACCAGCAGAAATGCGTGCACGTGAGCGTGCCAATGGCCGCATCCTGCCGGCATCCATGCCGGGCGGCCCGGAAAATCCGCTCGGAGCGCGCGCCATGTATCTCTACAAGGGTGGCCGCGATACCATTTACCGCATCCATGGCACCAACCAGCCGTGGTCGATCGGCCTCAACCTTTCATCGGGCTGCTTCCGCATGATGAACAAGGATGTCGAGCACCTCTATTCCAAGGTCGATATCGGCACCAAGGTCATTGTTGTGGGACCGGGCGAGAAGAGCGCGCGCTACCTGAGCGAGGGTGGCCTGGGGGCGCTGAGCGCAATTTTCGGCGGCTGACAAAAACCACCGGATCGGAAACAACGAGCCCGCCTTGCGAAAGCAAGGCGGGTTTTTTCATTCTGCGGCCACCGCCAATGCCGTGCCTTCCGCCGGCAGATTGTCAGGCTTTTTGCCGCCATGCGCCCAGTTGAGCAATTCCACCGTATGGATGACAGGAACGCCGGCATCCGAACCAAGTTGTGTCATGCAACCGATATTGCCTGCGGCCACGAGGTCGGGCTTCACTTTGGCGATATTTGCCAGTTTGCGCTGCTTGAGCTTACCGGCGATTTCCGATTGCAGGATGTTGTAGGTTCCAGCCGAGCCGCAGCACAGATGGCCTTCCGGCACATCCGCGACTTCGAAGCCGGCATTGCGCAACAATGTTTTCGGTTGCTCCCTGATCTTCTGGCCGTGCTGCATCGAGCAGGCGGAATGATAGGCAAGGCGCAAGCCGGAACCGGCATCCGATTTCGGCAGCTCAAGCGTTACCAGATATTCGGTAATGTCCTTCGCAAGGGCAGAGACTTTCGCGGCCTTGTCCGCATATTGCGGGTCGAGCCGCAGCATGTGGCCGTAGTCCTTTACCGTGGTGCCACAGCCTGATGTGGTAATGATGATTGCATCAAGACCGCCATTCTCCATCTCCCGCGTCCAGACATCAACATTGGCACGGGCTGCTGCCAATGCATCGTGTTCGCGTCCCATGTGGTGAACCAGCGCTCCGCAGCACCCCTCTCCTTGTGGCACGACCACTTCGACGCCGATACGGTTGAGAAGTTCGACGGTTGCCTCGTTGATTCGCGGATTGAGCACCGGTTGTGCACAACCCGACAGGATAGCCACCCTGCCCCGCTTTGCCCTGGTTGGTGCATGGGTGCCGGTTGTTGCCCGCCCGGTTGCGCGCGGCATGGAACGCGGGGCCAGCGCCAGCATGGCCGCAAGCGGCGCGCCGCCTGGTATTGCCTTGAAAATTCCGGCAAACGGCTTGCCGAGTCTTGCGGCCGCCAATGCGAGGCGAAAGCGCCCCGGATATGGCAGGACAAGCGCCAGAACGCGGCGGATCAACCGGTCCATCAGCGGGCGCTTGTAAGTGTTTTCGATATGCGCGCGCGCGTGATCGACAAGGTGCATGTAGTTGACACCCGACGGGCAGGTCGTCATGCAGGCGAGACAAGACAGGCAGCGGTCGATGTGTTTGACGAAACGCCTGTCGGCGGGTTTGTTGTTTTCCAGCACATCCTTGATGAGGTAAATCCGGCCGCGCGGGCTGTCGAGTTCGTCACCAAGCGTCAGATAGGTTGGACAGGTTGCCGTGCAGAAACCGCAATGCACGCATTTGCGCAAAATGGTTTCGGCATGGGCGACGCCAGGATCACGGAGTTGGTCCTCGGTAAAACTGGTTTGCATGTTCAGCCTGCCTTGCGAATGGCCGGAGCTTCGAAGCCCATGCGACCAGGATTTAGAATGCCTGCGGGATCATATTTCGCGCGCAGGGCAGCGGAGATGGCGGCAACGGGCGCAGGTTCCGGCTGGAAGACGCCTGTTGACGCACGGTTTGCGTCACCGGCACGAACCAGTGTCGCATGTCCGCCGCTGGCTGCGACCGCCTTGCGGATCATCGCCGCCGCGCAATCGCCCTCTTCGGGCACAAGCAGCCAGACCAGACCTCCTCCCCAATCGTAAACCGCATCCATTGCAGGGCCGGTGCGCAATCCGGCTACAATCCGGGGCGCATCGGATGGCTTGACCGAAAGCCGCCATACGGCTCCCGGCTTGTCCGCAAATGCCGTACAATCGCGGATATCCTGCCACAACAGCGTATTGGCTTTGCCATCGTCATTGATCCGGCATTTTCCGAAGGGAGCCAGCAATTGCGAAAGCTGGCCAGCACGATAGGCAACCGATTCACCGAAGCCCTCGATCCGCACAAAGGTGCTCGCCGTCCCTGAAACATGCGCCGCACCCGTGATGTCGAAGGGTGAACCCAGTGCCGCAGCCAGCGCGGCAATTGCCTTGTCGTCATCCAGCCCGTCGAGGCTGAGTGTTGCCGTCATCCGGGGCCTCGGCAGAACCTTGAAAGACAGTTCCGTGAGGACGCCGAGCGTACCGTTCGAGCCGCACATCATTTTGACGAGGTCATAGCCCGTCACATTCTTCATGACGCGGCCGCCATTCTTGATGACAGCGCCCGTGCCATCAACAAAGCGGACACCGATCAGACTGTCACGCACGGCTCCGGCCTGAATGCGGCGTGGGCCGGAAATGCCGGTGGCAACGGTGCCCCCAATCGTCGGGCGCGACTTGTTGCCGAGCAGTGCAGACAGATCAGCCGGCTCGAACGGCAGATGCTGACCTTCGGCTGCCAATGCATCACGGATTGCGTCAAGCGGGGTGCCTGCTCGTGCGACGATGGTCAGCGCAGCCGGTTCGTACAGCGTGATACCGGTCATCGCGCTTGTGCTCACTCCCAGTACCGACTGAACAGGGTTGCCATAGCCCCTGCGCGAGCCGGCTCCGGAAATTTCGAGCGGGGTACGCTCACGCATGGCTTTGGCTACGATACCCGCCAATTCCTCTTCATTGCGCGGTGCCAGGATTTTGGAGGATTTTGCCACTACGCAGCCTCCCCCTGTTGATTGCGCAGACGGCGCGAATGGCTGACAGCCATCGGAAACACCTTGGCCGGATTGAGCAGCCAATGGGGGTCGAACACATCCTTCACCCGCATCTGCGCTTCCAGATCCTCCTCATTGTATTGTACCGTCATCAGGTCACGCTTTTCGATTCCGACGCCATGCTCGCCCGTCAGGCATCCGCCAACCTCGACGCAAAGCTTGAGAATGTCGGAGCCGAAAGCCTCGCATTTTTCCTGATCGCCCGGCTTGTTGGCGTTGTAGAGTATCAGCGGATGAAGGTTGCCGTCTCCGGCATGAAAAACATTGGCGACGCCAAGGCCGTATTCCTTCGACATTTCCTGCATGCGCTTCAGCACAAACGGCAATTGTGAAGTCGGAATGGTGCCATCCATGCACATGTAGTCCGCCATCTGCCCCATCGCACCGAAGGCAGCCTTGCGGCCTTTCCAGATCAGGTCGGACTGCATGGCAGACTCGCTTTCGCGCATGACCTTTGGCGCATGGCGCTCCGCGACCTTGCGGATATGCGCCAGTTGCTCGGCGATCTCTTCCTGTGATCCCTCGACTTCGACAATCAGCAGCGCCTCGACGTCCGTCGGGTAGCCGGCATGGGCGAAATTCTCGCAGGCAATGATTGCCGGCTTGTCCATGAATTCCATGGCGACGGGCAATACGCCTGCCTTGATGATGTCGGCAACACAGGCACCTGCGACCTCGTTGGAATCAAACCCCATCAGGATCGGCCGTGCGCCTTCGGGTTTGCGCAGGATACGCAACACCGCTTCGGTCACAATGCCGAACTGGCCCTCCGAACCGCAAATCACACCCAGGAGATCATAGCCCGCCGGGTCACAATGCGGTCCGCCGATTTCGATGATCTCGCCATCCATGGTCACCAGCGTCACACCCATCAGATTGTTGGTGGTAACGCCGTATTTCAGGCAATGGGCTCCGCCGGAATTCATCGCTATATTGCCGGCAATCGCGCAGGCAAGCTGGCTCGAGGGATCAGGCGCGTAGAAGAAGCCTTCCGCCTCGACGGACTGGCTGACAGAAAGATTGGTCATGCCGGACTGGACGCGGATGAAGCGGTTGGGAAAATCGGTTTCCAAAACCTGGTTGAGACGGGAAACACCAATCACCACCGAATCCGCAGTCGGCAATGCACCACCAGCAAGTGATGTACCCGAGCCGCGCGGCACAACGGGAACGCCAAGCCGCAGGCAGGTCTTCAGGACCGCCGCCACTTCCTGCGTCGAACGCGGAAGAACAACGGCCAATGGCGGGCAATGATAAGCGGCCAGCGCATCGCATTCATATGCTATGGTTTCAGCCGGATCGTGGATGACATTGCCTTCCCCCGCGGCGTCTTCAAGCGCTGAGATGATTTCCACACGGCGCGCGATGATGCGCTTGTCTGGTTCCGGCATCAGAACATGGGCCATGGCTATCTCCCGGGCGCTGGGTTTGTGGCGGCGCAACCAAATACGCCGCATACTGGTAAAAACTATTTACCACTGCTTGGGTCCGTTCGCAATGCCAATCGCAAACGGATGCAGCCCCGCTGCCACGCAGCGCGGATCATGGTGCAAATCCAGGTGTTCAAGGATGGGCTGATATCACTCAGCCCTGTGGCGGCGTCGAATCCGGCGAACGGTCAGCCATACGCCAAGAATGATAACGGGAACGAAAAGCCCCGTCGCCGCCTTCGAAGAGATGCCGAATGGCAGATGACGCTCAGCTGCCTGCATGATGTAATAGATCAGCCCGGCGATATAGTAGGATACAGCGGCGACCGACAGCCCTTCCACCGTTTGCTGCAGGCGCAGTTGCAGCATCGCGCGCTTGTTCATGGATTCCAGCAGGTTGCGGTTCTGGTGCTCGATGTCCACCTCAACGCGGGTTCGCAGGAGATTGGCGGCGCGGGAAAGTTTTCGCGACAGGTTTGCCTGCCGGTCCTCCACCGAACGGCAGGTCCGAAGGGCCGGAGCAAGCCGTAATTCAAGGAAGGAGGCAATATTCTTGTATCCAGCCGGCGCAGCCAGTCCCAATACACCAAGGCGCTCCGTAACAATATCGCCATAAGCACGCGTGGCTCCAAAACGGAACAGGCTCGCTGCAGCATCGGCTTCGAGTTCGCTCGCCAGGTTGGTAATGGAATCGAGCAGTTCGCGCACGGAATCGGATTCGCTTGCCCGCATGTGTGAAGTAAGTCTTGCAAGTTCAGCCTCGAAGCCGGTGAGCCTGGCTGAGAGCGATTGCGCCAACGGCAGTCCGAGCAGGGCAAGCGTGCGGTAAGTCTCAACATCTATCGCGGTCTTGGCATAGTAGCCGATGCGCGAGGGTTGCATCGCCTTTTCCAGCAAGAGGATTATGGTCATCCCATTTCCATCCTGGCGAAAATCGGTTGCCAGCAAAGAAACACCATCCTCGAGAAGCGTTACGCACAGGCTTTCGGGATCAAAATGCTGCAGCAGTTTGAGATTGGCCTGGTTGTACGGGCGGATTTCAATACGGCTTGCCGAGATCAACATGCCCGGCTGGCTGAAACTTCCTCCGAACGGCGTGTTCGCGACCGGATCAAGGAACCCCTTCGGCAAGGGTCCTTCCCACAGAAAAGTGGAGAATTCGGAATGGCGCTCCCAACGCAGCCTGCCGTTCCCCCAGTCGATTTCATGATAACGGGCACCATTGGCAGGTACAGCTGCGCCCCGGCTGCGGCATTGCTCGGCAAGTACGGCCTGCGAAACCTGCGACCCACCTTCGCTGGTGAAAGCGAAGTGCAATATTACCCGGTTGCTCGAAATGACCGGAAATGGCCGCGAATGAATTTCGCCAAGCGCGGATGGCCTGTCGTGATGCGGCAGAAAACGCAGCGAAGCTTGGCGACTGCCCGATTCTTTCTGCACGGGTTTTGGTTTGACCCTCGAGGTAGCCGGTCGCTTGGTCATGTGTGAATTGTCCCGATCACGTCTTGCGCAGCTTCAGCGCTGGTTTGGTTTGCCGAGTTTCTTGCGCGGCGTATAGCCGTGCGGACGAAAAACTTCGCTGCGACCGCTTTACGCACTGCATGCAGCATTGGCCATGAATGTCCAGTGGTCAAAATGATTGACCAATTCCGGTTCGATGTCTAGTCTGACCCGATGCAGGTTTTCAGACCAATCCAGCACGCGCGCACTGCCGACGAAGTGGCCCACCAGATTGAGGCGCTGATCCTCGAGGGTGTGCTGCGTGTCGGCGAGCGCTTGCCGGGCGAACGGGAACTGGCAAGCGAGACCGGCGTTTCACGACCCATCGTGCGCGAGGCGCTCAAGTCTCTTGAAACCAGGGGGATCATTGAGAGCCGTCACGGCGAGGGAACTTTCGTTGCCGACATCATTGGTACGGTGTTCACGCCGCAGGTCAGCGGATTGCTTGCTTCACATCGCAAGGCAACTTTCGACTACCTGGAATATCGCCGCGAGGTGGAGGGCGTAACGGCGAGGCTTGCTGCGATGCGCGCGACGCCAGCCGACAGGGAATTGCTGATCGAGTTGATGGAGCGCATGGAAGATGCCTGGCGCAATGATGACTTCGAGGCAGAAGCGCTGATTGACGTGGAATTTCATTCGCTGATCGGCGAGATCGCACACAACCTGATCCTGCTGCACACGCTGCGTTCGTGTTACCGGCTATTGTCGGAAGGTGTGTTCCAGAACCGCTCGCGCCTTTACCAGGCGCCGGGAGGGCGCGATGCACTCTATCGCCAGCATTGCGCGATTGCGAACGCGATCCTCGCAGGTGATGGCGACAAGGCGATGGAGGCATCCAGAAAGCACATGGATTATGTGATGGAGGCAACGCGCGAGCTGGAATTGCGTGAGGACCGCGAGCGAATATCATCGTTACGGCTCGCCCAGCGCGAAGATCCGTACACCAGGGGCAAGACCCGCAAACACGCGTGATTGCGGCAAACCCGGTCACGAACAGCAAGGAACATCAATCAGCATGAGTGAAAAAATACAAACCGGTCTCTTTGTGACCTGCCTGGTTGACCTGTTCAGGCCCAGCGTCGGCTTTGCTGCGGTAAAACTGCTCGAAGATGCGGGATGCGAGGTGCATGTGCCGGTCAGCCAAACCTGCTGCGGCCAACCAGCCTACAATTCCGGCGACAAGGCGGATACACGCGAAATTGCCGAACAGGTGATCGCGGCTTTCGAGGGTTTCGAATATGTCGTGGCACCGTCGGGTTCGTGCGCGGGCATGCTCAAGAAGCATTATCCAACCCTGTTCAAGGGTGATCAGAAGTGGGAGGCAAGAGCCGTTGCCTTTTCGAAAAAGGTGCATGAACTGGTCAGTTTCCTCACCGACGTGATGGGTGTCGAAAAAGTCGAGGCCCGGATCGACGCCATCGTGACCTATCACGACTCGTGCTCGGGCCTGCGGGAATTGAAGATTCAGGGGCAGCCGCGCAAATTGCTGGAAAGCGTCAAGGGACTGACGCTTCGTGAAATGAACGGATCGGATGTGTGCTGCGGTTTCGGAGGCACATTTGCAGTCAAATATTCCGAAATTTCCAATTCGATTGTCAGCGAGAAGGCGCAAAACATCACATCGGCCGAGCCGGACATCCTGCTCGCCGGTGATCTTGGCTGCCTGCTGAACATGGCAGGCAAGCTGAAGCGGCAGGGAAGTGCCATAGAAGTGCGGCACGTTGCCGAGGTTCTGGCTGGCATGACTGATATTCCGGCGATCGGGGAGCGGCGCTGATGGTCGAGATCACTTCTCCCGAATTCAAGCACAATGTTGATGAGGCGCTCGCTGATGCGCAACTGCAGAAGGCAATGCGGCATGTGCGGGTCAATTTCATCGAGAAACGGGCAAAGGCTGCCGCTGGACTTCCCGAATTCGAAACGCTGCGCGCCAATGCGCGCGACATCAAGAACCATGTTCTCGAAAATCTCGACCAGTATTTGACGACATTCGAGAAACGCGTCACGGCGCAGGGCGGAAACGTGCATTGGGCAGCGGATGCTTTCGAGGCGCGTGGCATCGTGCTCGACATTTGCCGCAAGGTGAACGCAAAGACCGTGACCAAGGGCAAGTCGATGATCTCGGAAGAGATCGGGCTCAACGAGTTTCTGGAAAAGAACGGCGTCGTGCCAATCGAAACAGATCTCGGTGAATACATCATCCAGTTGCGAGGCGAGCATCCAAGCCACATCATTGCACCCGCTGTACATCTCAACATGGACCAGGTGCGCGAGGATTTCCGCCGCGTGCATACACATTTGCCGCCGGACCGGCCGATGGACGAACCGCAAAGCCTGCTGTCGGAAGCACGGGGCATCTTGCGCGACAAATTTCTTGCCGCCGACATCGGGATTACTGGTGCCAATTTTCTGGTGGCGGAAACCGGGACATCGGTCATCGTCACCAATGAAGGCAATGGCGACCTCACGCAATTGCTGCCGAAAGTGCATGTTGTCATCGCCTCAATCGAGAAGATCGTGCCGACGCTGGAGGACATGAGCCAGATCGTTCGCGTGTTGGCACGTTCAGCCACAGGGCAGGAAATGAGCGTCTATACAACGCTTTCGACCGGTCCCAAACGCAAGGGGGATCCCGACGGGCCGGAGCAGTATCATGTGATCCTGCTCGACAATGGCCGCTCAAACATGCTGGGCAGCGAGTTTCAGGACATGCTGCGCTGCATCCGGTGCGGGGCGTGCATGAACCACTGCCCTGTCTACCAGTCTGTGGGTGGGCATGCCTATGGATGGGTTTATCCCGGCCCGATGGGTTCCGTGCTGACCCCGACGCTGATCGGCATCGACAAGGCGGGGCACCTGCCCAATGCCTCCACCTTTTGCGGGCGATGCGAATCGGTCTGCCCGATGCATATTCCGTTACCGAAGATGATGCGGCATTGGCGCGAACGGGAATTTGAAAAACACCTATCACCAGCGCACCAACGCAGGAATCTGAAACTGTGGGCATGGTTCGCCAAACGGCCGGGGCTTTACCGGTCTGCTGCGCGGGCAGGAATATTCGGGATGCGGATCATGGCCATGGGGCGCGGCAGGCTTTCCTGGCTGCCAATGGCAAGTGGATGGACCAGGCATCGTGACCTGCCGGCACCCCAGGGCGGCAGTTTCGTTGCGCAATGGGCAAGCGGAAAGCGGAAGGTGCAGGCATGAGCGTTTCAAGCAGGGAAGCGATCCTGCAACGGATCGCCGGCAATCTGGGAAGCAGCGAAAAGGCCAGAAAGGCCGCTGTGCAGGCACGGATCAAGGGTCATTCCAAAGGTGCCTTGCCCACGATTTCACAGGACAATCTGGTCAAGCGTTTCCGTGACAAGGCGGAGGCTGCTGCCGCAAGCGTCGAGCGGGTTAAGCGCAAGGACATAGCCAGGGCGGTTTCAGCCTTCCTGCGAGAACACAATCTGCCACAGGAAATCCGGATGGGTGCGGACAAGCGTCTGAGGCAGATCGCATGGCCGAAGCGCGGCGGGCCGGAAATTCATCTTGGACCGAGCGACGGTCGCGATCTTGCCTGTCTCAGCCATGCGCTGGGCGGCGCGGCGGAAACCGGAACCCTTGTGATGGTATCGGGGCCGGACAATCCAACCACCCTGAACTTCCTGCCGGAAAACCATATCGTCGTCGTTGAAGAAAGTGACATCGAGGCGCATTACGAAAACCTGTGGACCCGGTTGCGCAAGAAATATGGTACAGGCGAAATGCCACGCACCGTCAACATGATTACCGGGCCGTCGCGCTCTGCCGACATCGAGCAGACCCTCATTCTGGGAGCACACGGACCGGTGCGGTTGCACATCATCATTGCCAGGGACTGAACGTGACGCTGCAAAACCGCGTTGCACCCGATGGCAGCCTGCATGCCGATCCGGCGCGCGGCATGATGACGGGCAATCGTGGTATCATCCATGATCCGCTCAGACGGACACTCAACGGCAGGCGCTGGACAACCAGAGCCTGGATCTGTTGCAGCACGGAATTCAAAGGCAGGAAACGAGAAGTCTGGGGCCGCAATCACACAGGCAGCAAAGGTCCGGTTGCAGGGTGGAGCGAGTTGTTCTTTTGTGACGAGGTGAGCGCATTGGCCGCCGGGCACCGGCCTTGCTTCTTTTGCCGGAGGGAGGATGCATCGCGATTTGTGGCGGCATCCGGATTTGCCAGTGCGAAAGACGCTGACAATGTATTGCATTGCGAGCGCTGGCTCTCGTCCCGGCAAGCACGGCAAAGATTGTCGCCGATAGACCTGCCCGGACTGCCGGACGGAACCATGGTCATGGCTGGAGAACGCTTCCACGCAATCAGGGAACGCAAGGCGCTTGCCTGGAGCTTTGGCGGGTATGAAAAGCCGGTTGGTTTCGGTGAATTGGCGCGGCATCCGCTGGTGCTGGTCACGCCAAAGAGCGTCGTCACCACGCTGCGTGCGGGCTACAAACCGGAATGGCATTGCACAGCAGTGACTTGATTGGCTTGGCGCCAGGTCGTATCGCTCGTTGATGGAACGCTATGATTACACTACCCAGAGACTGTTTGTGGATGCTCCCCTTGGCGATGGCGTGTCAGTTGCGCTCGACAAGGGGCAATCAAACTATCTCTTGAATGTCCTGCGGATGAAGAGCGGTGCCAATGTGCTCGCCTTCAACGGGCGTGACGGCGAATGGCTGTGCACGCTCACCGGCGAAGGCCGCAAGTCTGCGAGCCTCAAAGTGGCGACGCAAACGCGGATGCAGCCAGCACCCGGGACACTTCACTATCTGTTCGCGCCGCTCAAGCATGCGCGGCTCGACTACATGGTTCAGAAAGCTGTCGAGATGGGCGCAGCGGTGCTGCAACCCGTTGTAACGCAGCACACCCAGGCGAGCCGCGTGAACACGGAGCGCATGCAGGCAAATGCACTCGAGGCTGCCGAGCAATGCGGCATCTTGGCCGTGCCGCAAATCCGCGAACCGGCACGGCTCGAAACCCTGCTTCGTGCCTGGGAAACGGCAAATGATCCGGATCGTCGGCTGGTATTCTGCGATGAAAGCGCTAGCGACAATGACTGCCTCGAATTGCTGAAGCCGCTGAAAGGCAGGCCGCTATCGGTTCTGATCGGTCCGGAGGGCGGATTTTCGCAGCAGGAGCGGGAAATCCTGCGCGGTTTGCCGTTTGTGACTGCCATTCCGCTCGGTCCTCGCATTCTCAGGGCCGACACGGCGGCGGTAGCTGCCCTTGCGGTTGTCCAGGCAGTCGCCGGTGACTGGTCGTAAGCAGCACTGGCATTTGCCGAGCCATGCAAATTCATTGAACAAGTGTCCACAAAGTTTCACTTGCCTGATCCTGTGCCCACCCATATCAGGAGACCGACTGAAGAGCAGAAGAAGAGACAAGAATGGCGCGCGATACGACAGATGCCACTCCGATGGAAAACCGGAACCAGTTAATCGAATGGCTGGTGCAGGGCAACAAGCCGCGCGAAAAATGGCGCATCGGCACCGAGCATGAAAAATTCGGGTTCCGGACCGCCGACTATACTCCCATCGAATATGACGGCGAAGATGGCATTCGCGCGCTCCTGGAAGGCATGCTGGAAAAGCTTGGTTGGGAACCGATCCTGGATGAGGGGCGCATCATCGGGTTGGTCGAACCGCAGGGCAATGGCGCGATCTCGCTGGAACCGGGCGGCCAGTTCGAGCTTTCAGGAGCGCCGCTGGTTTCGATCCACGAAACCTGCCGCGAATCCAACAAGCATCTGGCCACGGTGAAAGCGGTAGCGGAGCCGCTCGGCATATCTTTCCTCGGTGTTGGCGGCAGTCCGTTGTGGACATTAGCCGAGACGCCGCGCATGCCCAAGAGCCGCTATGCCATCATGAGCCGCTACATGCCCAAGGTCGGCAGCCAGGGCCTTGACATGATGTATCGCACGGCCACGATCCAGGTGAATCTCGACTTCGAGAGCGAAGCCGACATGCGCCGCAAATTGCAGGTGAGCCTGAAACTGCAATCCATGGCATCGGCGCTCTTTGCCCGTTCTCCCTTCACTGAGGGCAAGCCAAACGGGCTGTTGTCCTGGCGCAGTGATATCTGGCGCGACACGGACAACCAGCGAGCGGGTTTTCATGCCTTCATGCTGGAACGGGACTTTTCGTTCGAGCGTTATGTCGACTGGGCTGTTGACCTGCCGATGTATTTCGTCGTGCGTGAAGGGCGCTACCATGATTGCACGGATATCACCTTCCGCCAGTTCATGGATGGTGCATTGAAGGGGCGGGTCAGCGACCCGATGCCCAATGTCGGTGACTGGAACAACCATCTGACCACCCTGTTTCCCGATGTCCGCCTGAAGCGGTATCTGGAAATGCGTGGTGCTGATGGCGGACCATGGCGCGACATTTGTGCGTTGCCCGCATTCTGGGTTGGCCTGCTCTACAGCGCGACTGCACTGGACGGCGCCGAAGAACTGACCCGTGGCTGGAGCGCAGACATGGTACGCCAGTTGCGGGAAGATGTTCCTGCGCAAGGGCTCAATGCGATGATCGGTGGGCGGCGATTGCTGGAATATGCGCGAGAGGCGGTGAAGCTTTCAGCGGTCGGGCTTGACGAGCGGGCCTTGGTCAACTCTGAGGGGAATACCGAGTCATTGTTCCTGGCACCGTTGAACGAGACTGTTGCGATTGGCCAAACGCCGGCCGAAAGACTGCTTACCCGCTTCGAAGGTCCTTGGGAGGGCGATATCCACCGCCTGTTCGACGAATATGTGTATTGATCAGTGGATCAGGTGCGGCGCCCGAACGCCGGACGCTGTGTATTGACGGGCTTGTTGCGCAAAACCAGTCCAGAGCGGTCTGGCAATGGCTCGAGGCCCTTTTCCCGGGTTTCGATGTCACGCATGGTGCGCTCGCTGAGTGCGTTTTCCGAGCTTTCAACAATTTGGGTCTTGCGCATGCGGGTCGGCTGCTTCTCGCCAATGAACCGAACGCCGCATTCCTTGCCCTCCTGCCAGACGCGTTCACACTCGACCTTGTAACCGTCAAGTTCAACAAACAGCACGAAAACCCGCGGCACGAGGCCGACGTTTTCGAATACAAGTTTGGCGCCTGTTTCACTCACGTTCCGCATCAGGCAGGGAATTGCACTGAATTGATCGTTGAATGCAGCCAGAGCAGTTTTCAGTACCCTTTGGCGCTGCGCATATCTGTTGTTGCTGTCTTGTTGCGTCTCCATACCAGACATCCCGATAGCAGTCATATCCCCATACAAACTGCATCTTCCTAGCGAACCAATGCTAACATTGCCCGGTTTAAGCAAATCTGAATTTCTTACCGGTCCCGGCGCGGGTTACATCCTGAATTGTACAGAAACATACCTGAATAACAAACTTGGTTAACAAATCGTCAAGTTGAGGCCGCTACCAGTTCATGACCTGAACCTGGGGCGGCGTTCCTGGCGACTGTTGCTGGTGGAGACCCTGACAGAGTTGCCCTTGACGGAAAGCAGGCAACAATCAAGACAAACACCATCGGGCTCGACGAAAAGCGAAAAAGCCTCTGGAACACCGAGCCAACCGCCCATGGTCAGGACTGCATGTGTGTCGCCGAGTTCCCTTATCGTACAAGGAACCGCCCGGGTCTGACCGCTGGCCAGAAGATAGCCCACGCGTTGACCGTTGGAGCGACGCTGCCTGGCGCGGATTTGCGCTTGCGATCCTGCTTCCAGGGCCACAACTGGCGTAATCGTCAATGTTTTGTCTGCGGAATTGGAATGCTCAAGTGTATGCAAGAATTTGCCCCAGCCAAATGTTTTCCCTAGCACGATCATGCTAGTTTGGGCATGGTTAACATCGGCTTAAGCGGGTAGGCAGATCATTTGCCCCCGACTCAGCTACATGACCCGATATCTGGAGAAACCGACATGCTTTCGTTGATGGAAATGCTTACCCAAGGTGCAAATGGCCAGATGGTCGAGCAGATTGCGAGGCAATATCAATTGTCGAATTCACAGGCGCAGCAGGCAATCGAGGCATTGCTGCCAGCATTCTCGCAGGGTCTGAAGCGCAATGCAGCCGATCCGGGCGGGATGCTGAAATTCATCGCGGCACTTTCGAGCGGCAATCATTCTCAATTCCACGAAAACCCGGCACAGGCATTCACACCGCAGGGAATGAGCGAAGGCAATGCCATTTTGGGCGAGCTTTTTGGCAGCAAGGACCTGAGCAGGGCAATAGCTGCGAATGCGGCGCAAGCGACCGGACTGTCGCAGTCCATCCTGAAGTCACTGCTGCCAGCTCTTGCACCTGTGATCCTGGGCGGGCTGTTCAAGCAGATGACCGGATCAATGGCTGGTGGCAGGGTTTCCCCGGCACCCTCCGGCAATACGAGTGGCAATCCAATGGGCAGTATCTTCGAGGAAATGCTGAAAGGCGGACTGGGCGGTCTTGCAAAAAGCGGCACTTCAACCGGTGCAGGCCAAGCGTCTGCCAATCCGTGGGGCAAGATACTTGAAGAAATGATGGGCGGCGGAAAGACACCAGCTTCGAACCCTCGTCGTGCTCCCGCACCGAAACCAGACAATGCCAACCCCTGGGGCCGCATTCTCGAGGAAATGCTGGGAGGTGGCGGTTCACAACAAACTTCGCATCCCGGACAACCAGGCGGCGTGCAGGCCGACAATCCACTCGGCAAGATATTCGAGGAAATGATGCGCGGCGGCGGCATTCCACGGCAAACGCAACCGGAGCAGGAGCGCGAAAGCTACCAGCCTGAACCAGACCGGAGCCAACAGGCACAACCGAACGACAGGCGAGGCGGTTTCGAGGATATTTTCGGCGACATGTTCGAAACCGGCAAAAAGGTCCAGAAGGACTACCAGCGCAATGTGGAATCAATTTTCGACGATTTCCTTGGAGGCATGCACAAAAGGTGAAATCATCACCGTTCCCCAATAGATGCAATGCAAGATTTCCGGTTTACGGCCTCTAAACCCGTTTGTGCCAAGTTCAGACAGCAGCTGGGCGGGGGCAAAATCCTGTGCTGTGTCAGTGGCCAGCCGGTGCCAACCGGTAATGGCTGCATTGGACCAATTTCAGGACCCGGTCGGGGTCCAAGCGGGGAGATTTGCGGATGCCAGCCAATGCGCTCGAAATCATCGGGCTTTGCAAGAAATTCGACCGTCCTGCCGTTGACCGGCTGAACCTCACGGTGCGGGCGGGCGAATTCTACGCTTTGCTCGGACCCAATGGCGCGGGCAAAACCACCTCGCTGCGCATGGTGGCCGGTCTCCTGCGTCCCGATGCAGGCTCAATCTCGGTGTTTGGCCGCGACGTGCTGGCAGATCCGGTCGAAGCGAAAAGGACAATTGCATGGGTTCCCGATGAGCCGATGATCTATGACCGGCTCACCCCGCTTGAATATCTGGAATTCGTGGCAGGCCTTTGGGGAGTTGAAGCGGCAATTGCTGAAAAACGCTCCATGGAACTTCTTGAGTGGCTGAAACTCGCTCCCCATGCGCATGAGCGTTGCGAGGGATTTTCCAAGGGCATGCGCCAGAAGGTGGCGCTCGCTGGTGCCCTTGTGCATGATCCGGAACTGATCATTCTTGACGAACCGCTGACCGGCCTTGATGCCGCATCCGCACGCCTTGTGAAGGATGTATTGCTGCAGCGTGTCGGAAATGGCGCAACCGTCATCATGACCACGCATATCCTTGAAGTCGCAGAACGGATGGCGCAGCGCATCGGCGTGATTTCGCAGGGACGGCTGGTCGCAGAAGGAACGCTGGCAGAACTTCGCACACTAGCCGGCAAGGGTGAAGGAACGCTCGAAGAAGTGTTTCTCGACATTGTTGCCGCTCCGGACAACACGGCAGGACCAGGCCCCGCAGTGGAGCTTGACGCCGCATGATGGCGCCATCAGGAATGCTTTGGCTTGCCCGCCATGAACTGCGTCTGTCGTGGCGTGATGTCATGGCGATGATGACAGCGGGGAGGCGCAGCCGCGAGGTTGGCGTTTTCATTTTCGTGCTGGTGGTAGCGGTCTTCCTGCATTTCCTGGCCTGGACCCTTACGGGACCAGGAGGTGCGGAGCCACGAAGCCAAATGGACCTTCTGGTCTTTGTTTCAGCGCTGATGGTCCTCCCATTCTCCCTGATGACTTCACAGGCAATGGAATCGGTCACGCGGGTATTTTATTCACGTTCGGACCTTGACCTTGTGCTTTCTTCGCCGGCTTCGGCGCGAAAACTGTTCACGGTCCGAATGGGCGCCATCGCGTTTTCAACGACATTGCTGTCACTTCTGCTCGCCGCACCGCTGATCAATGTATTGGCGGTGACAGATTCGCTCGCATGGCTTGCCGCTTACCCGGTCCTGCTGGCAATCGGCGCTGTTGCCACAGTCATCTCACTGTCGCTGACGATGCTGCTGTTTTCAGTCATCGGGGCAAAGCGAACCCGCCTGGTGGCGCAGATTGCCGCAGCGATTGTTGGCGCAAGCTTCATTATTGGCATACAGCTCGCAGCCATCAGCTCGATGGGTACCATTTCACGAATTGCATTTCTGACCTCGGACCGCCTGAAGGGCAGTTTGCCGGACATCGGATCTGCATTCTGGCTTCCTGCGCGGGCAATGACCGGTGAACCACTGGCATTGCTGATAGTGCTGGGATTTGCTTCACTCGTATTCGGTGGAGCCATATTCGCGTTTTCCGGAAGTTTTGCCGAGCGTGTTGTTGCCGCTGCAGGTGTTGCCGCCAGTTCCGGCACGACAAGGCAGGTTTCACGCAAATTTTCCGCTCATTCCGTTCGCTCGGCATTGCGGCACAAGGAATGGAAATTGCTGCGACGCGATCACTGGCTGATTTCGCAGACACTGATGCAGGTATTCTATCTCATTCCGCCGGCCTTCATGCTGTGGCATGGCTATGGAACCAATGGCGCTGTTCCAACGGTAGTCGTACCGGTTCTGGTGATGGCCGCGGGGCAATTGTCGGGCGGACTTGCCTGGCTCGCGATTTCTGGCGAAGACGCGCCACAGCTCGTGGCGACTGCCCCAGTGACGCCGGGGATGGTGATGCGGGCGAAGATCGAGGCAGTCTTCGGCGCGTTGGCCATAACCGTTGGACCGGTGATTGCGGTCATGGCACTGGTCGACGCGTGGCCGGCATTCATCGCGTTGGTGACGACGATTTGTGCGGCTACCGCGGCCACCATGATCCAGCTGTGGTTCCGCAGCCAGGCGAAGCGCAGCAATTTCCGGCGCAGGCAGACATCCTCGCGCGTGGCGACCTTTGCCGAGGCGTTCTCGTCTATCCTTTGGGCAGGCACCGCTGCCCTGTGGGCGGCTGGTTCCTGGATTGCAATTGCGTGTGTGGTACTTGCTCTCGTAACGCTGGTCATTGCCCGCGCATTGCGGCCCGCTGAAAGCAGCGAATTCGCGGGTTGAGCGGATATGGCCACGCTTGCCATACAGGCATTCGAATCTGCTAAGCTGGTGCGAACCTGAAAGAGGATCGCGCGCATGGACAGCGAGACAGCTGATACCCCGAAAAGTAATGTTGCCGAGTTTTCGGTAAGCGAGATTTCCAACCTGCTGAAGCGCACGGTCGAGGAGACCTTTTCGATGGTGCGGGTGCGCGGTGAAATCTCCGGCTTTAGGGGTGCGCATTCTTCGGGTCATTGCTATTTCGCGCTGAAGGATGACCGCTCCCGGCTGGAAGCGGTAATCTGGCGCGGTGTCGCATCAAAGCTCAGGCACTCTCCCGAAGAAGGCATGGAAGTGATTGCGACCGGAAAGCTGACTACCTATCCCGGTTCGTCCAAATACCAGATCGTGATCGAGAACCTGGAACCAGCCGGTGCCGGTGCGCTGATGGCGCTCCTGGAGCAACGCAAGAAGAAGCTCGCCGCCGAAGGCCTGTTTTCGCCCGAACGCAAGCAATTGTTGCCCTATCTGCCATCCGTCATCGGCGTCGTGACCTCACCAACAGGTTCCGTCATTCGTGACGTGTTGCACCGGATTGCCGACCGCTACCCGCTGCACGTAATCGTGTGGCCGGTGCGGGTGCAGGGTGAGACCAGCGGCAGCGAAGTCGCGGCTGCGATATCGGGATTCAACATGCTGGACGCCACCTCCCCTGTCAGGCGGCCGGACATCATCATTGTTGCGCGAGGTGGCGGTTCCATCGAGGATCTGTGGGGCTTCAATGATGAAGCCGTTGCGCGTGCCGCGGCAGCTTCGGATATTCCGCTGATCTCTGCTGTCGGCCACGAGACAGACTGGACGCTGATAGATCTGGCTGCAGACCTGCGTGCACCGACGCCGACTGGTGCCGCAGAACTGGCGGTGCCGGTCAAGGCCGATCTCGAGGCGCTCATTGCGACGATCAGTTCGCGGCTGAAATCAGCCTCAAGCCGCAAGCTCGAACAGGCGCGAACAGAACTTCGCGCCGCATCGCGCGGTCTGGGCAGCGCCGAGCGGATGCTCGAAGGACCACGCCAGCGTCTTGATGCAGCAGCAGCAGCACTGGTGCGCGGTTTGCAGATGGCGGCGCGCATGAAACGCGACCGGCTGGTGCGGATCGAGAGCAGGCTTTCCTGGCGCGGGATAAAGGGAGGCATTGAGCGCAGTCGCGACCGGGTGGCAACGCTGGCGTTGCGCATGCAGGGCACAAGGCGAATGCGGGGCGAGCGCCAGCGTGAGCGGCTTGACGTTTTGCACAAGCGGCATGAGCGCGCTTTCATTGCCAATGTCGAGCGGGCACGGGCTCGGTTTGACCAGGGCTGGCGGCTGATGGCAAGTCTCTCGCATGAAAGGGTTCTTGAGCGCGGCTTTGCGCTGGTACGCGATGCCAGTGGCGCGCCGGTAACGCATGCGGCGATGATCAATGGCGGGGACGCGTTCTCCGTGCAGATGCGCGATGGCTCGATTTCAGCGGTGGCCGTCTCGCCGGATGGCACGGTCGGCAAGCCCAAACCGGCCAGACGCAAGGACAGCCCGGGAAGCCAGGGCGACCTTTTCTGATCCGGTTTTTTGCTGACTTGATACGGATCAAGGCGGGCTTCGTCACGACGAAGCAATGTTTTTGGGAAATTCGGAACCACGGAGGTTGTGATGGATCCCAAGACTGTTGTTGCCGTAATCAGGGGTGAGGACGATCTGCAACGCGTGGTGTCTGCGGCTGCCGGTGTCGCAGGCATCGACAAGGGGCACATTATCGGAACCCATTCCGAACCCTCCCCGGCTGCCTATGTTCCGGCCATTGGCATGGAGGGCATTCCCTATGACACCGGCATTGCCGAAGCCAATCGCCAGCGCATGGAGAAACTTGGCGATGACTTTGAGAAGGCTTGCGAAGGAGAACTGATCTCGGGTGAATGGCGCGGCGTCGAGAGCTTTTCCGGTGACAGCGCAATAACATCAATCAGCAGCGCTTTCGCTGCCGACATGGTGGTGGTGCAGCAGGCCGATCCCGATCACCCGGAATCGGGCGACATCAACCTCGAAGCATTGATTTTCGAAACCGGGCGTCCGGTGTTGATGATCCCCTATACCTGGAAAGCGCCTTTGAAAATGGATCGGATCATCATCGCCTGGAACGGCAAGAAGGAAGCGGCCAGAGCCGTGTTCGATGCCTTGCCGTTCCTGAAAAAAGCCAGCAGCGTCGAAATCCTGCTGATCGACCCCCAGGAAAATGACGAACATTCCGCAGCGATGGCAGGTGCCGAAATTGCGGTGGCACTCGAGCGCCATGGCATCAAGGCAGAAGTGGTCAACCAGCCGTCCGGTGGCATTCCGGTTGGCGAGGCGATTGAGAACCGGATATCGGAAACCAGTGCTGACATGCTGGTAATGGGCGCCTATAGCCGTTCGCGGGTAAGCGAATTGCTGTTTGGGGGTGTCACCAAGACCATGTTGAACTCGATGCTGGTTCCGGTCCTGATGTCGCGCTGATGCCGGTCAGGCGGTTGCGACCAGGCGATAGCCGCAATCGTTTTCCTCCCGTTCCAGAAGATGCGCGTGGCGCTCAGCCCAGGCACCGCTTTGAAGGTCGGCTTCAAGCCGAGCAAGGCCTTTTGACAGATCGCCAATCTTCCAGAAGGGTGACATGGCGGCGCGGACGCGTTCATCAAGATAGGCGGCTGGACGCCGCCAGTACCCGGCCAGAAAACCATCGGTGCAATCATGCGGTACGGGCACGACGCTGACCGTTGTTGGCCCGAGCCATTTTTCGTAATCGGCAATTGTCGGCATCTGCCCTTCATCGAGTGTCAGAAGGGCCGGGAAATAATCAGCGAGCCAGAAAGTCGTGAAAGCAGGATCATAGGTCAGGAAAACGAGCCTGCCGCGGGTGACCCGCCGCATTTCCGCAACGCCCCTTTGCTTGTCTGACCAGTGATGGATTGTCAGCACCGCCATGGCCGCATCAAAGCTGTTGTCGGGGAAAGGCAAAGATTCGGCACTGGCCTGGATCACGGGTGCTGCCGTCTGGGGGCGTTGCGCAATCATCTTGGCAGAAGGCTCCACCGCCGTGACCAGCCGGTCCACCGGTTCATAGGAACCAGCACCCGCACCAATATTGACTACTGTGCGGGCTTCACCCAAAGCGGCATTGATCTGGCGAGCAATCCGCGCATCGGGCCTTCGCAGGTCAGCGTAGTTCAACCCGATCGTGTCGTACAAAGCATCCATGATGGCAGTTTCCACTTTGGCCTTCCCGCCCCGGAGGCAGGGATATTAGTCGAGTGTTGTGCGGAATCGCAGCAAGGCCAGTGTGGCATAGGCAGCGACAAAGGCAATCAGCGCCCACATTTCAAAGGCAACCGCATTCCACTCTGCTCCCTTGAGCATGACGGCCCGGATGACCCTGAGAAAATGGGTGAGCGGAAACAGTTCGCCCAGTCTCTGCGCCCAATCCGGCATGCCCCGGAACGGGAACATGAAGCCGGACAACAAGAGCGAGGGAAGGAAGAAGAAGAAGGTCAATTGCATGGCCTGCATCTGGGTGCGGGCTGCCGTCGAAATGGCATAACCGAGCAGAACCAGCGCAAGTACGAAGATCAGGATTCCTGACAGCAGCAGCGGCAGGCCGCCAAAGAACGGCACCGAAAACAGCGTCTTTGCGGCAACCAGAACCACGGTCACCTGCACCGCGCCAACCACCAGATAGGGCAATATCTTGCCGATCATGATTTCGGTCGGGCTTGCCGGCATTGCGAGCAGGTTTTCCATGGTTCCGCGTTCTGTTTCGCGGGTAAGCGCCATCGAGGTCATCATTACCATGGTCATCTGCAGGATGACGCCGAGTAGTCCCGGGACAATGTTGTATTGCGAAATTCCTTCGGGATTGTAGCGGCGATGGACAATCACATTGAGGCTGCCCGGCTGGGGCCTGGAATGCAATGCGTCCACTCCCTTTTCACGCTGCAATGCCTCTTGTGCAACGGTGCTCAGCGTGCTGATCGCCCCGCTGGCGGACGCAGGATCAGTGGCATCCGCCTCGACGAGAATGGTCGGCTTGTCGTTGCGGTCAACGCGTGCACCGAAATCGGAAGGGATCGTTACCAGGAATGCCACAGCGCCGCTGGCGAGAAGTTCCTCGCCTTCCGCAGCACTGGCGACGACATGGTTGAACCGGTAGTATCCGGTGAGCTCCAGAGCGGTCACCATAGCCCGCGTGTAATGGTCTGCGCTTGTGGTGACGAGCGCAGCAGGCAGGCCTTTTGGATCGTTGTTGATCGCAAAACCGAACAGCACCAGCTGCATCAGCGGCACACCCAGCATCATGGCGAAGGTCAGCCGGTCACGGCGCATCTGGATAAATTCCTTGGCCAGGACGGCACCGAGCCTGAAAAAGGAAAACCGGAAGAGGTTCATGCTGCAACGCCTCCATTGGAGGGAGATGGCTGGGCCATGTTGTCGGTGGAATCGGTCATGAACTTGATGAACACATCCTCAAGGCTGGTCTCCCCGCGCGTCACCGTAACACCATGCTTTTCTGCAATGGGCCCAAGCGATTTTGCGAGCAATACCCGATCGCTGCCGACCACATGCAATGAGGTTCCGAACGGAGCGACCTGCTCGACTCCGGGAAGGGCTGCAAGGACTGGTGCCAGCCGCTCCAGACGCGGACCTGAAATCACAAAGGTAACCAGGCCCGAATTGCGCACCACCTCATCGACCGTGCCTTCCGCGATCATCCTGCCATAGGAAATGTAACTGATGCGGTGGCAGCGTTCAGCCTCATCCATGTAATGGGTCGATACCAGAACCGTGAGACCATTGGCAGCAAGCGAATGGATTTCGTCCCAGAACTCGCGACGTGCCTTGGGGTCAACGCCAGCGGTAGGTTCATCCAGCAGCAGCAGTTTGGGCGAATGCATGATGCAGGCTGCGAGTGCCAGGCGCTGCTTCCAGCCGCCCGACAATGTACCGGCAAGCTGGTCGCGCCGACTGGCCAGCCCAAGGGCTGCCAGCGTTTCATCCACATGGCGCTTTACAGGGCGCAACTGGTAGAGCCTGGCCACAAAAGTCAGGTTCTCGGCAATCGACATGTCTTCATAAAACGAGAACTTCTGGGTCATGTAGCCGACCATGTTCTTGATCTTCAGGCTGTCCTCGATGACATCATGACCAAGGACCGTGCCAGAGCCTTCGTCTGCGGTGAGCAGTCCGCAAATCATGCGGATGGTCGTGGTCTTGCCGGAGCCATTGGGTCCGAGAAAACCGACAATCTCGCCCTGGCGAACCTGCAAGGAGACATTGTCGACCACCGTCTTGTCGCCGAAACGCTTGGTCATTCCCCTGACATCAATGGCAAGGAGAGGCTCGGCATTTTCGCTGACAGCCGTGTTCATTGCGCGGCACCGGCATCGAGGTCGACATCGACGATCTGGCCAGGGCGCAGAAGTGGTGCGTCCGCATCGGGCCTGGCCTCGACGAGATAGACGAGCTTCTGGCGATTATTGATCGAATAAATGACCGGCGGGGTGAATTCCGGCTCCCTTGAAACGAAGGATATCGTCGCGAAGCTTCCGGACTGGCATCCGTCGCAATTGACCTTCAGCTTGCGGCCAGTGACCATGGCTGAAAGCGCGCGTTCGGGAACGTAAAGCTTGAGCTTGATCGCCCCTTCGGGAAGAAAGGAGATTATCGGGGATTGCGGGCCTGCCAATTCTCCTTTGCGCAGGATCACGTCGGCAACCTCGCCATCGGCCGGGGCAGTGACAACGCGCTGGGACAACCGCCACTGGGCATTTTCGAGGCTGGCGCTGGCGCGTTTCAGCGTGCTTTCGGCTGCGTCGATCTCGGCCGAGCGGGCGGGCAGTTTTGCCACAGCGAGATTTGCCTCAAGTTCAGCCACCTTGGCAGATGTCTGTTCAACCTGGGTCTGCGCCCCATCGATATTGGCCTGGGAGGCAAAGCCCCCCTTGGACAGGCCCTTCTGGCGCTGATAGGCACGCTCGGCCTCCTTGGCCTGGGCATTCGCCGAATTCAGCAATGCCTCGATTACTGCTATTTCCTCGGGACGCTTGCCGCTCTTCAGGTTATCGAGAGCGGCCGCAGCACTGCGCATCGCCGCTTCAGCTTCTGCGACGGCAATTTCCGCGTCCCGGCGTTCAAGGTTTGCCACCACGCCGCCTGCCTTGATTGTATCGCCCTTGCGAACACCAACGGATACAAGTCTTGCAGTTTCAATCGGTGCCAGGAGCACATATTCACCTTCGGCATAACCAACAGCCAGCGGCTCAGCTGGTCCACAGCCCGAAAGCAACCCTGCCAAGACCGGTAACATGCAGATCCATTCCATCATGGCTTTTCCTTTCGCGTCAGCGTCGCGTTCTGGTTTGCAATCGAGGCGCGCAGATTGGCGCAGACTGTCTGAGCTATGCGGTCGGCCTCGACAGCAGTGTAGTTCTTCCACTGCATCCGCCGGGTCACGATCTCGGAGCCGATGCGGAAATAGATCGCCTGACCAACCAAGGCAAAAACCGAAAGCCGGACATTTTCGCTCTCACCCGGTTGCCCAGTAGCCGCTCCCCACAACATGCAAAGGCGTTTGTGGGTCGGTTCCATCACCTCGCGATACAACAATTCCAGGACCGGCGACGGGCCGCTGATTTCCCGCAATACAAAAGGCACAAAACGCTGCGTCTGCGGTGAGACCAAAGCTGTGCGTATGAACCGGCCCATGATCGCCTCAAGCAGACTGGCGGCCATTTCCGGGTCCGGTGCGGCCTCGATCTCTGCCTTGGTGTCGGCGAAGGCCGCGGCCGCGATCGCGCCCAGCTGGGTACGAACCGCCTCGGCGCAAGCCTGTCGCAAGCCCTCCTTGCCGCCGAAGTGATAGGCGATGGAAGCGATGTTGGCCCCTGCCCGACCGGCAATTTCCCGCGTTGAAGTCGCTTCGAAGCCCCTTGCACCAAAAAGGTCAAGTGCGGCAGCAATGAGGGCTGCCCGCGTCGCTTCCGGCCCGTTCGGTTTGTCGGACTGCGACTGCGTTCCTGGCAGTGTTTTCTTCGGCGCTTCTCGCGCACTGGCGGCAGAAGTCATTCGACACTCCAAATTTAATCAATCGTTTGATTAAATCATTTGATTGATTTTGGCAAGGGGCCGGGAACGGTTTCCGCTGATACCCTTTGGTAGAACAAGCAGGCACAGGATTTGGGCTGGCAATGCATCTTTCAAAATGGCTATATCACCTTTGAAAACCGGCAGGCATTCGGGAGGAAAACAGGTCATGAGAACGCAAGTCGCCATCATCGGCGGCGGTCCATCAGGTCTGCTGCTGGCCCAATTGCTGTACAAGAGCGGGATCGATGCTGTCGTGCTGGAACGCAAGACGCGGGATTATGTGCTCGGCCGCATTCGTGCGGGCATCCTTGAAACTGGCATGTGCAAGCTGATGCGCGAAGCCGGCGTCGGAGACAGGATGGACCGCGAGGGTTTTGTGCATGACGGCACCATCATTTCCTACGAAAACACACTTTTCGGGGTGAACTTCAAGGAGCTGGTCGGCGAAACCGTAATGGTCTACGGCCAGACGGAAGTTACCCGCGACCTGTATGATGCACGCGAGAAGACCGGTGGGAAGACCATCTTCAATGTCGAGAATGTCGTCATCCATGATGCCGATACGGACAAGCCGTATGTGACCTATGACATTGGCGATGTCGGCCATCGTGTCGATTGCGATTTCGTTGCCGGTTGCGACGGCTTCCACGGTGTTTCGCGAAAGACGATCCCCGAAACCCTTCGGCGCGAATATGAGAAAGTTTATCCGTTCGGCTGGCTCGGCATCCTGTCGCAGACACCACCGGTCAACCACGAGCTGATCTATGCCGGGTCACAGCGCGGCTTTGCGCTGTGCTCGATGCGCAATGCAAACCTGTCGCGCTACTATATCCAGTGCTCGGCCCATGACAGGCCGGAAGACTGGAGCGACGCCGCCTTTTGGGACGAGTTGAAACGGCGGATTCCCGAAAGCGAGGCTGAAAGGCTGGTCACGGGTCCATCGATCGAAAAGTCGATTGCGCCGTTGCGGTCCTTCGTGACAGAACCGATGCGCTGGGGACGCCTGTTCCTGTGCGGGGATGCGGCCCATATTGTACCGCCAACCGGCGCCAAGGGACTGAATACGGCTGCCTCTGATGTCTATTACCTGCATCGCGCACTGGTGCAGTTCCATGAGGAAAGGGACACGGAGGGTCTTGACCGATATTCGGAAAGGGCTTTGGCCAGGGTATGGAAAGCGGAACGATTCAGCTGGTGGTTCACCTCGCTGATGCATGAATTCCCTGATCAGTCAGAATTCGACAAGCGAATGCAGCTGGCAGAGATCGAGTTCCTACGCACCAGCAGCGACGCACAAAAAGTGATGGCGCAAAACTATGTCGGCTTGCCCTATTAGGGTCGGGTCAGGAACAGCCAGTTCGACCAGGGTGGGGTATCGGCAACTTGGGTTCATTGTCCGGTGTGACCATGCCGCCAGCCAGTTGCGACATGCGTCCGTCGTGGCTCACCGGCTACCAATGCATGCCCTGTCTTCCGGCGAGGGTCGGCCCGGTAACTGTCGCACTCGCCCTCGCGCAGACCAAGCTGCAGTCAGCTTCCTTGTTCCCGCCGGGCCTTTCGGCCAGCTTACATCAATATTGGACAATCACCGAAAGGAAATGCTCTTTGCTTGTGACGAGCGTGTGATGGCCTTTCCCGAATGTATCCTCCATATGCCAAACGTCACCCGGGCCGATGTCGCGCACCTCACCATCACTGGCGGTGACACGGACCGAGCCAGCAAGGCAGATCAGCTTCTGTGAGACCGGCGTTGGATGTGGCGGCTCATCCCAGCCGGCTTTCAGACGCAGAAAAAGCAGACCCTTGACCGGATCCGCATCCGAAATCTCGATGGCCTTGGCAGGCGGTGCAAATACCCGCTCTTCGAGCGAGACCTCGACATCTTCCCAATGACTTTCGCCGTCGGGCGAAGAAAACAAACGGTGAAATTTCACGATATCTCCTGACCTTGGTGAACATCCAATTTCGGGTTTGGCAATCGAAGGCAAAGAAAGGCCGACGGGGTCAACATGTGCCCAGCCAAACGCTTTGGGCATCAAACCAACCGGGTGATCCAACCACCTTCAGGTCGTCAACAGGTTCCCACTCCTCCCAACCTAGCAACGTCAATCGTCTTCAAATCAACCATCGGGCGCCCTCAAGGACAGACCCGGATCGATGATGTCACAATGGCAGTTGTGACGTCGACAGCTTATTGCGAAAGAACAATCCGGTGGCCCGGCCCGAAATTTGGCTTCCGCTCCTTTTACCAGCCGGGAAAGCACCGCGGCAAACCCAATTCAAAGGCGATCCGGTTTTTCGGGGATCAGGGCTCCGAAGATGAAACCATCCCGATGGCCGCTACCATGGTCTGCCGGAGGTTCTTCGGAGGGGTTGATGTGGGCCCGGAGGGACCGCCACCGCCCTTGGCGCTGCAGAGTTTGCTCCAGATCAAGACCTTCTGAACCTTGATGGAGGCGCGTAGCGTCACTGAATACCGACGTCGACCGTGTTGCATTTTTCCGAATTTTCAAAACTGACTCGAAATCAGGCGTCCAAACAACCGGTCGCTCAGGAGCCATCGCATGAACAGCACCGTCTTCGATCCATAGCCTACCGCATATCGAGTGCGCGGCTTCCGGCTGGCCACGACTTTCGCGACGACGTCGCTGACGACGGATGGATCGGAGAGCCTCGTATTCGATGGTGCGTAATTCTTCGAAAACGAGGCTGCTACAGACTTCGTCATGGCTTCGTAAGCACCACCGCGTGCCCGTGCGAGCAGCGGCTCGTACATGACGTCTCCGAACTCGGATTTAACGCCGCCGGGCTCAAGGATCACCACGTTGATATTGAAAGGGGCAAGTTCAAGCCGAAGGCAGTCACTCCAGCCTTCGAGGGCATGCTTGGAGGCATGATACCAGGCACCCAGGGGCGTGAAAATCTTGCCTCCGACCGAAGAGGTATTGATGATCAGCCCTGACTTTTGCTTGCGCATCTGGGGCAGCACGGCCTTGGTGATCTCCGCCACGCCGAACAGGTTCACCTCGAACTGCCGCCGGGCATCTTCGGACGAGACATCTTCCACCGCGCCGGTTACGGAAAACCCCGCATTGTTCCAGAGCACGTCGATACGGCCCTGCTCGGCGATGACCTGAGCTACGGCCTTGTTGATGGAGGCCGGATCGGTGACATCCATCTCAAGCGCGTGGCCGCCAACTTCGACGATGTCCCGCATCCTGTCGCGACGGCGTGCGACACCGTAGACGATATGCCTGTCCCTGATCAGACGTAGGGTACCGTCCTTCCCCATTCCCGAGGAGGCGCCGGTCACGAGGATAACTTTCGCTTGATTGGCCTGCATTTTGTCCTTACTCCACAAGTCAACGGTTGTTGACATGAGGGGTAGACTAGATCGACCTCTTTGTCAACAGCTGTTGACTTAGAAGGGAGACATCATGGCCAACCCCAAGACGCGGCAACGGGACGCGACAAAAACCCGCGAGAACATCATCATCGTCGCGCAACGCCATTTCACCGCAAAAGGCTTTGATGCCTGCGGCGTCCGCGAAATCGCCGCGGAGGCCGGAGTCGATCCCGCGCTTATCAATCGCTACTTCGGCTCGAAAACTGGGCTGTTTGAAGAGGCCGTCATCAACGAGATCACGGTTGAGGCCCTGCTGGAGGGAGACAAGGAAAGCTTCGGCAAAAGAATCGCCGGGATCATGGTGAACAAGGACATGAGCGGTCAGGCACTGGACCCGACGGCGGTCGTAGCGAATTCGATAGCCAGTCCGACGGTTGGTGCGATGCTGGCGCGAATGATGGAGGAACGGCTCATCCCCCAGATCGCATCGTGGCTGGGCGGACGATACCCGGAGCAAAGGGCCGCCCTCATCGTCAGTACGCTTTTGGGATACGAAATCCTCGGACGATTGGCCAAGCTCGGATCACTCAAGCACCCGAATTCCGAAGCGGTGACCGAAAAGTTCGCAAGGTCGCTTCAGCTCTATGTGGACGACAAATAAGGCCGGGGCCGACGTTACTCCTTGTGTAGCACGATTAGGTCTGGGCCTCGGCGGCCAAGTTCCGGTCGATCATACGTAATGCAGACATTGGCACTTGGTATAACACTCGGCAATTTGAGCTTACAGCGGTCATCTAACAGATTTAGTCGGATGACTGCTTCATCCCGGATTGCCGACATTGATCGACTGATTCCATTGGCCATGCCATCGTGATTCAAAGCGACAGGAGGATTGTCCATGTCGCATCTGTTCTAGCTCGATCGCGAGCACCTAACCCGCATCAAGCACATGTTCCCGAAACCACACGAGGGCCGTCTTGCGTGGCCGGGTTAGACCCGGTCTGAGGTCATCAACAACCACGTCGAGACCGAAGGCAACCAACAATCAAACTGCTTGGTATCATCTCTTTCAACTGCCTTCCCTCAGTGGATTGGGCACAGGATGGGCACAGCAATCTCGAAACGGTGAATTGACCATCGAACGAACAATGGCTATCAAATTGTCATGATCCCGATCAAAGTCTTCAAACATGCCAGCGTCAGGAAGATCGTTTCGATCTTTTTGGCTGTTGTGTTTGTCTTGACCCAAATCAGTATAAACGCCGCTCATGCGCAGCGAATGGCATATCCAGTTGAGATGGCCGCACACCACGCTGCCGTGCATGAAGGGGCGATGAATGCCGCACACAAGATGGCAGCGGTTGTAGATCATGACCACTCCAGCATGATGCATTCTTCCACAGGACATGTTGGAGAAACAGGCGCTCCTTTTCCTGCCCAAAAATCTGCCAAAGCTGATTGCAGTGATGCCTGCTGTCTGGCGGGATGCGGAGTTTTTGCGGTAGAGAATTCAAGTATCCTGTATCACCCGCGCCATGTAGCAGTCGTGGAAATGCTGCCGGAAATTGCGCGCTCCGGGCTGGACCGAATTCCTCCCAACCGGCCACCAAGATACTGATCTGAGAAAACAGTGCCGCCTACGCACCGCAGTCGCGGTCGCCTGGCCTGCAATGAACCCAGATCAGGACTAATCTCATGAACTACAAGCCATTGTTCGCAGTCGGCTTTTCCGCGCTCCTTTCAGCTTGCTCCTTGGCAGGACCTGCCGACGTTATCGGCTATCCGACGCCAGTTGACGAAACCTCGCAACTGCGCCCGCCCCCACGAGAAAGTGTTGTCACCGGGTACACCCATCGCGAGCCGACATCGCCCAAATCCTGGATCGATCAAAACCGCCGTCAGACGCCGGGAGCTGGATCATGATCATCATTTCCAACTTTGGGCGAAGGTTTTTGACCGTTCTGTTTTCGGGGTCCGTCTTGTCGGGTTGTCTTTCGACAAGCGAGCTTGCCACCTACAGCGCGCCAGACGCTGGCTTGCTTCAAGTCAGGTTGGCCGTTGAGGAAAAGCTGGGCAAGGAAACTGCTTTTGTGCAGGATTCCAGCCAAGCCACTGATTTGGCAGAACGTGTCCGTGAAATGATAGTTGGCAAAACCATCAGTGCGGAAACTGCAGTGCAGGTTGCATTACTGAACAACAAGGGCTTGCAGGCAGCCTATGCCCAAGTCGGAATTTCAGCCGCTGAAGTCTGGCAACAAGCACTTCCGGAGAACCCCAAGATTTCTATCGGGGTATTGGGAATCAACGCTCCCGGCTTTGGTGCCTGGCGCAGCCTTGAAGGATTGTTGGCGAGCAATCTGCTCCGACTTTTGACCAGCGAAAAAAGAATGGCAATTGCTGACGCCGAATTCCAGGTGGCGCAATTGCGGGCGATCGAGGAGACATTGCGGGTAGCCAATTTAACGCGCCGTGCCTGGATCAAGGCTGTTGCCGCATTCGAGGTTGTGATCCATCTCAATCAAGCGCAACAAGCAGCCGATGCGGCCTCGGAACTTGCACAGAAACTTGGCGAATCAGGAGCACTGGCGAAAGCTGGACAAGCACGTGAGCACGCCTTTTTTGCTGAATTGACCGGACAAAAAGCCAAGGCGCGACTTGCTGCGCAACTCGCCAAAGAGGAACTTGCCCGTGCGATGGGATTGTGGGGTGATCAGCTCAACTTTTTTGTTCCCGATTATTTGCCAAAGCTTCCGCCAAAGACAGGAACCCCTGCAGAGATCGAAGCCGTAGCCTTGGCAAACCGGGTCGATCTTCAGATAGCCAAGTTGGAACTTGAGACTTTGGCACAGCGTTACGGACTTACCCAGGCAACACGCTATGTCACGGATCTCGGACTCTTGGCCGGGATCGAGAGGGAAAAGGAAATTGACACCGAATACGAACTTGTTGGCGGCAACCTTGAAGAAACAACGAAGCGCAGCAAGGTCAACACCGGGATTGTCGAGGTGGATTTCGCAATTCCGATATTTGACAGTGGAGAGGCACGTCTGCGCAAGGCCGAATTGGCCTACAGGCAAGCAGCAAATGTATTGGCACAAAAGGCTGTCGACATCAGGTCGCAAGCCAGATCAAGCTTGTTCGCGGTGAAGGCAACTCACGACATAGCCCGACATTACCGCAATTCGGTTCTTCCACTTCGTGTCGTCATCGAGGAGGAGGGGCTGCTAACCTATAACGGCATGATCACCAACACTTTCGAGTTGCTCGCTGACACCAGGGCCCGGATCGCCACCGTTCTGATGTCTGGCGAAGCACTCCGGGACTACTGGATTGCGGAAGCCGATCTTGCTGCCGCGGTAATTGGCGGAGGCGATGGCACCAGCGCGCAGACAGCTTCCGCTGTTGCAGTCGAAGGTGGCCAACCAGCACATTGATTCCTGAATCCGTAAAAAGCGCAATATCGACGGAGACAAACATGTTGAACAGAAGACAATTGCTGGGAGCTGGCGCCACAGGAGCGGCACTCGTTTCCACCGCGGCATGGTCGAAAACCACAAACCTCGGGCTACCGGAAGCAGCGCTCATGGAAAGTGCCGCAACACAGCCACCCGTTACTCCAAAAAGTGGGCCTGATTACAATCCGGTGGTAACGCTGAACGGCTGGACACTGCCACACCGGATGAACAACGGGGTGAAGGAGTTTCACCTGGTCGCCGAACCGGTAGAGCGGAAGCTCGCAGAAGACATGACAGCTTATCTTTGGGGTTACAATGGCCAATCCATCGGCCCCACCATCGAAGCCGTCGAAGGTGATCGCGTCCGCATTTATGTGACCAACAAATTGCCAGAACACACAACTGTCCACTGGCACGGCATGATCCTGCCGTCCGGCATGGACGGCGTTGGCGGTCTGTCACACCCGGCCATCCCGCCGGGAAAGACATACATCTACGAGTTCGATCTGCTGAAAAGTGGAACCTTCATGTACCACCCGCATGCTGATGAAATGG
Source organism: Nitratireductor sp. (assembly GCA_041397525.1). Taxonomy (GTDB): domain Bacteria; phylum Pseudomonadota; class Alphaproteobacteria; order Rhizobiales; family Rhizobiaceae; genus BOKV01. Next base: position 356,862 of record JAWKWL010000003.1, on the reverse strand, counting down.
TACAGATGGCCATGGGTATGATGGGCTTTTTCATTGTGCATCCCAAAGACCCCGCATTCATGCGCGTGGATCGGGATTTCCTTATCATGCTGAACGCTTATGACATCGAACCCGGGTCATATGTTCCCAAGATCATGACGATGACAGACTTCAACCTGTGGACATGGAACAGCCGGATTTTCCCTGACATCGACCCACTCGTCATCTCCAAAAATGACCGCGCCCGCATTCGGGTTGGCAACCTCACCATGACCAATCATCCCATCCACATGCATGGTTATGATTTTGAGGTTACAGGAACTGATGGCGGCTGGGTGCGCCCGGAAGCGCGTTGGCCCGAGGTCTCAATTGACATCCCGGTTGGAGCAATGCGTGCGTTCGAGTTTGACGCCGTACACCTCGGTGACTGGGCCATCCATTGCCACAAGTCACACCATACCATGAATGCCATGGGCCACGATGTACCGACCTTCATTGGGGTCGACAAGACAAGACTTACCAAGCAGATCAGGAAACTTCAGCCGGAATACATGCCAATGGGTACTGCTGGAATGGCTGACATGGGTACAATGGAAATGCCGTTGCCGGACAATACTGTTCCGATGATGACAGGTTGGGGACCACACGGACCAATCGAAATGGGGGGCATGTTTTCCGTGGTCAAGGTCCGCGAGGGAATATCTGCCGGGGATTACTCCGATCCCGGCTGGTTCGAAAACCCCCTGGGTACACAGGCATACGAATGGACCGGCGAACTACCGGACTTTGCCAAGGCTGCGGATGCCAAAACAAAAATCTCCCCCAATCCGGGGTCACCATCAGATGCAACCACGACCGGAAACGGCAAAGGCTGAACAACACCGCCACATCCCAACAACCCGGAAAGGAAGAGACATGAAACTCACAACAGCCCTGGCAATCACGCTGGTCCTGGCAACCAGCCCCGCCCATGCAAGCGGAAGCCATGCCGGTGGTCATGATGACCTGGCCGTTGGCAAACCCGGAAAACCGGAAAAAGCCAATCGGACCGTCGAAGTCACCATGAAGGAAACCGATGACGGCAAAATGCTCTATGAGCCCGCATCCATGAAATTCAAGAAGGGTGAAACGGTCCGTTTCATCATCAAGAATGCAGGTGAAACAGAACATGAGTTTGTGCTCGATACTCATGCCAAAAACCAGGAACACAAGGCCTTGATGGAAAAATTTCCTGAGATGGAACACGACGACCCGAATGCGATCAGGCTTGAAGAAGGTGCCAGCGGAGAGATTGTCTGGACATTTTCCAACACCGGCACATTCGAATTCGCATGCCTTATCCCTGGTCACTACGAGTCCGGCATGCACGGCGATGTGACCATCGGCGCCAAGTAGCCAACACCAGAAACGAAGGAAATTCCGATGAAAAAGACCCTGAGCCTTTCGGCTGCGATATTGCTGTTTGCCACCATGACCGTCTCCGGTTTGGCCGCTGAGTATACAAAAGGCATCGTCAAGAAAGTCGATGTGAAAGCCAACAAGGTGACAATCATTCATGAAGAACTCAAAGACCTCGACATGCCTGCAATGACCATGGTCTTCCGCGCAGGTAACGAAGAAATACTGGGCAAGCTCAAAGAGGGCGACGAAATCGAGTTCATTGCTGATCGCGTCAATGGCAAACTGACAGTCACGGAGCTGAAATAGACAACTAAGCGGGGCAATCTGGAACGATAAACCCACAGCATGGAATTGAGTGTCTGTGTTGAGGAGTGTTCGGTTCTCATGCCGACGAAGAAACGAAAAAGATGAACAGCCCCTGATTTTCGAGACAGTCCCGGGTGAGGTGGAGGCCGTGCCGACGAACTGGGAACCCTGATCCAGGTGGATCAGCACCCGGTTGGTTGGCTTCCGCTTCCACACCGCCAGGGGGCCGCGAGAACTTCTTCATCCACGCACAGAGCAAACTCAGGCTGACACCCAGACGCTTCGAAACCTCCGCGACCAGATAGCCTCGCTCGGAGAATTGCGCCACCGCGCCCGTTTCAACTCATCGCTGAAACAGGTGTTTGCTGTCATGGCCTCCCAGCCTCAAAAACAGGCGAGAAGGCGTCCATGAAATCAGGGGCTACACAGCCGGGTCAATCAATGAGCCAGCATGACATGCCTTACAGCCGTATAGTCTTCCAGCGCATAAATCGACATGTCCTTGCCGTAGCCAGACTGCTTCAGGCCGCCATGGGGCATTTCATTGCAAAGCATGAAGTGGGTATTTATCCAGGTGCAGCCGTATTGCAGGCGGGCAGCGCATTGCATTGCCCTGCCAACATCCCTGGTCCACACCGAGGAGGCCAAACCATAATCTGAATCATTTGCCCAGTTGACCGCCTCATCCACATCGCCAAACCTGGTTACGGAAACTACCGGGCCAAATACCTCGCGCCTGACGATTTCATCGCCTTGCAGCGCGCCTGCAACCACTGTCGGCTGATAGTAGAAGCCATTGCCTGAATGCAGATTCCCTCCGGTGGTGATCTCAATATGTTTCAATTCAGATGCACGCTGGACAAAGCTTGCCACCCTGTCGCGCTGGCGCCGGCTTATCAGCGGGCCAATTTCGTTCTTGCTGTCGTCCGCATCAGCATAGCGAATGGTCGAAACGGCTGAGGTCAGTTCTGCGACCAGCTTGTCGTAGATTTTTGCTCCGGCATAGATGCGGCAGGCTGCAGTGCAATCCTGGCCCGCATTGTAATAGCCAAAGGCGCGCAAGCCCTGTACCACCGCGTTCAGATCGGCGTCATCGAATACAATAACCGGAGCCTTGCCACCCAGTTCGAGGTGAGTGCGCTTGACAGACTTGGCCGCCGCCTGGAGTACCTTCTTGCCGGTGGCCACGTCTCCCGTGATCGAAACCATGTTGATACCGGGATGATTGATCAGCGCGTTACCAACGCTCTCACCACGCCCCAATATGATATTGACAACGCCCTCCGGCAGGACGTCGGCAAGGATGCCGGCAAGTTTGAGCGCTGTCAGCGGTGTCTGCTCAGATGGTTTGAATACAACCGTATTGCCCCCGGCAATGGCAGGGGCAAGTTTCCAGGCACTCATCATGAGCGGATAGTTCCAGGGGGCAATGGAACCAACAACGCCAATTGGATCCCTGCGGATCATCGATGTAAATCCGGGCAAATATTCCCCTGCGACATTGCCCGGCATGCAGCGGACCGCGCCAGCAAAGAAGCGATAGCAGTCGACAATTGCCGGAATTTCGTCATTTCTGGCGGCATTGATCGGTTTGCCGCAATTAAGCGCTTCAAGGCGGGCAAACTCGTCGGCCTCCGCTTCAATCCGGTCAGCAATCTTCAAAAGGCAGGCCGAGCGTTCAGCCGGGGTGGTTCGCGACCAGGTAGAAAATGCCCTGGTGGCTGCCGCAACCGCCCGATCAATCTGGCTTTGGCTGGCTTCAGCAAGGGCCACAACCGTCTCGCCAGTACGCGGATTGAGAATGGATTCCTCTGTTTCCGTTCCTGCCTCAAACGATGAACCGATAAGCATTTTAGTCTGCATGATTTTTCTCCCGAGCTAAACTCATTTTCCCGACCCTGCGATCTGATCGCCATCGCGTGTAAGATAGTAGGCCGCCAGAATTGGGAGGAAGGTTACCAGCACCACTACCATGGCTACCACATTGGTAACCGGCCGTTGGCGGGGTCTAACCAGTTCTTCCAGCATCCAGATTGGCAAAGTGGCCTGTTGACCGGCGGTAAAGGTCGTCACGATCACTTCATCGAACGACAGGGCAAAGGCAAGCATTCCGCCAGCCAGCAATGCCGTTCCGATATTCGGCAGGACCACATGGCGGAAAGTCTGAAATCCGTCTGCGCCAAGATCCATCGAGGCCTCGATCAGTGAGCCGGTGGTTCGCCTGAACCTCGCGACCGCATTGTTGTAGACTACGACCACGCAGAAGGTGGCATGGCCCAGCACGATGGTCCAAAAGGAGAAGGGTATTTCCGCCAGGTTGAAAGCAGAACGCAAGGCGATGCCGGTAATGATGCCCGGCAGGGCTATGGGCAGGATTACCAGAAGTGAAATCGTCTCCCGGCCGAAGAAACGCGAGCGCGATACCGCCGCAGCACACAGGGTTCCCAATATCATTGCTACCGCGGTGGAGATCGTTGCGACCTTGACCGACAGAGCTAGCGCCTCCCAGACATCCGGGCGACCCCAGGTGACCGCGAACCATTTCATGGTCAGCCCCGGCGGCGGCCACTGGTAGCTTCTCTCCTCTGTGGTGAACGCATAGACGAAGATCAGCGCAATCGGCAGATGAAGGAACAGAAGACCAGCGCCCGCAGCAATCTTCAAACCCAATGGTGCGCGGTCAGAGTGCATCGAACGCTCCTGCCCGCTTGGCCAGCCAGAGATAGATGGTCATGATGAAAATGGGAACGACGGTGAAAGCGGCAGCGAGTGGAATGTTTCCCGCTGTTCCCTGATGGGCATAGACGGCCTGTCCGATGAACAATCTCGAAGAGCCGATAATCTGGGGAATGATGTAATCCCCGAGAGTGAGGGAAAACGTGAAAATGGAGCCAGCAATCACCCCTGGAAGGGCGAGCGGCAGCAGGACATGGCGAAAAGTTTGCGCCGGGTTTCCGCCCAGATCGGAGGACGCCTCCAGCATGGACTGGGGAACCCTTTCGATGGAAGCCTGTACGGGTAGAATCATGAATGGCAGCCAGACATAAAGGAACACCAGAAACGTTCCCGTTGAACTGACCGAAAGTGAATTACCACCAAGAATTGGCAGGGCAAGCCAGCTCTCCAGAAGCCAGGTCATGTGCATCTTGGCAAAGACCCAGTTCAGGATTCCTTCCTTGGCGAGAATAAGCTTCCAGGCGTAGACCTTGACCAGGTAACTGGACCAGAGTGGCAACATGACTGCCAGATAGAAAAATGCCTTCCAGCGACCTCGGGCATAGCGCGCTGCATAGTAGGCAATGGGGAAGGCAATGACGGCGGCGGCAAGTGTCACGATCACCGCCATGAGGACGGTTCTGAAAATGATGTCGAGATTGGCGGGGACGAGAAGCTCGCCATAGGTTTTCAAGGTGAATTCGTGTCTGACCAGGCCGGAAAACTCATCGATGGAAAAAAAGCTCTGAACCAGCAATGCCACGAGCGAGCCGATATAGATGATCCCCAGCCAAAGGACCGGCGGCAACAGCATCATGCACAGCAGCAGCCCCGGATTGCGCCAGAACAGGTCAGACAAATAGCCCATGGCGCCGCCCCGGCCTGCAAGGACCGCGCCTTGTCGGGAAGGAGCAAGTGGCTGCGTCATTGCTCGCCTTCCATCACATGCAGGTCTTCCTCGCTCCAGTGGACCTTGATCGTACTGGCGTTGGCAGGCAATGCTTCTGACGCGGGAACGAGAGCGTTGAGGCGCTGAGCGCCCATCAGCAAGCTAACCCGATTTGATCCTCCCAGATATGAATGACTGATGATTTTTGCCGGATAGCCTTTGACTGCATCCAGTCTTATGTCTTCCGGCCTGAGGCTGGACCAGCGTTCCGGACCACCGTGGGATTTCGTGAATTCCGGAGGCAATACATTTGATGAGCCCACAAAATCAGCGACAAAGCGTGATTTCGGTCGGCGATAAATATCCTGGGGGGTGCCGATCTGCATGATTTTGCCGTTGTTAAAAACCGCGACGCGATCGGCCATGGACAAGGCTTCGCCCTGGTCATGGGTAACAAAAATGAACGTTATGTTGAGCTTCCTCTGCAGGTCCTTCAATTCATCCTGCATCTGCTCCCTCAGCTTGAGATCAAGGGCCCCAAGTGGCTCGTCGAGCAACAGCACCTTAGGCTTGTTGACCAATGCACGGGCGAGCGCGACACGCTGTCTTTGTCCGCCAGACAATTGCCCAGGCCGACGCAGGCCATAGTCCGGCAACTGGACGAGCTCGAGTGCCTCATTGGCAGCCTTGTGGCGCTCGGCTTTCCCGACACCACGGATCATCAGGCCATAAGCCACATTGTCCAAAACATTGAGGTGTGGAAACAGGGCATAGTCCTGGAAGACCGTATTCACATTGCGTCGGTAGGGCGGAATGCCTTCTGCGGTTTCGCCAAATATCTCCATGTGACCAGAAGTCGGCTGCTCAAAGCCTGCAATCAGGCGAAGGCAGGTGGTCTTGCCGGAGCCAGACGGGCCCAGCATCGCAAAAAACTCCCCTTCGCCGACATCAAGATCGACTGAATCAACAGCCTTGACCTCGCCAAAGTAGCGGCAGACATTTTGAAAGATAACTGCTGATTTCATCAATTTGGCCCGCGAGTTCACGTCCGCGCCAGGCGCGCGGACGCTTGCTTACCGGTAGCTGTATCAGCGACCGCCAATCACGCCGATATAGTCTGATACCCAGCGATAATAGGGCACACACTGATCGTTCTGGCTGGCGCATTTGGTTTGCGGGGTTTTCCAGAATCTGATTTTCTCGAACTTGTCGCCGCCATTGGTTGTACAACCGGTATCGGTCAGCAATGCATTGCCTTTGCAGGCTGCGGGAACAGAAGGCACTGTTCCGAACCAGGCTGACACATCCCCCTGGACCTTTGGCGACAGCGAATGCTCCATCCACATATAGGCGCAGTTGGGATGCTCGGCATCGGCATGGAGCATGGTGGTGTCGGCCCAGCCGGTTATGCCCTCTTCGGGAAAGGTTGATGCAATTGGGGACTTGGCCATTGCCTCGGCGTCAGCCTGCAGAACGTTGACCTGGAAAGGCCAGGATCCCGAAGCCACAACGCCCTCGTTCTTGAAGTCATCCATCTGGATGAATGCATCATGCCAATAGCGACCTACGAGCTTGCGCTGACCGCGCAGAAGATCGAGCGCCGCCTTGTACTGGTCCTCATTGAGTTCATAAGGGTCCTTGATGCCGAGTTCGGGCTTGTGAAACATCAGATAGTTGGCTGCATCGGCGATATAGATCGGGCCGTCATAAGCCTGCACCCGCCCTGAATTCGATTTCCCGTCAGGCAGTTGCATCTCTTCGAATACCACGTTCCAGCTGGTCGGCGCTTCCTTGAAGACATTGGTGTTGTACATCAGGACATTGGCGCCCCAAACGTAGGGCGTTCCATAGTGAACACCATCAACCGTGTGCCAGGCAGCATTTTGCAGGCGCTCATCGATGGTGCCCCAGGATGGAATGAGGGCCGTGTTGATTGGCTGGACCCGCTTGCCGGCGATAAGACGAAGGGATGCGTCTCCCGAGGCGGTCACAAGATCAAAACCGCCTTCGTTCATGAGGGCGACCATTTCGTCCGAGGTGTTTGCGGTTTTGACGGAAACCATGCACCCGGTGTTCTTTTCAAACTCGGTCACCCAGTTGAAATTGGGATCGGTTTCACCACGCTCGATATAGCCGGCCCAGGCCACAATACTGACCTGTCCCTCACCTGCTCCCAGTTCCTTGAGCATTTCTGCAGCGCTTGCCTGCGATGTGACAGAAAGCACCAATGCCAATGCGGTACATGTTTTCAATACGGCTTTCATGATTTTCCTCCCGATAGATCCCAACCGGTGTTTCACTGTTGGCGTATCGGATCATTCCAGCGGAGCCTTGAATTCACAAATTCATTTATCAGAATAGTGATATCGGAAAAATCGATACCATTTTTATCGGTCAGCGAAGTCGTGTTTCACGGCTTGACTGGGCAACGCCGACAAAATCCCTGGCCGCCTGGGTCAACTGGGAGCCCTTTCGCCAGACTATTCCAACCTGAACCACGGGAAGCGTGGCGGAAACATCCCTGGACTCGATGCGGTCACCTTCCAGTGACCACGGGCGGTAGACAAGGTCTGGCAACAGGGCGACGCCGGCACCCGTTGCCACCAGGCTTCGGACCGCCTCAACCGAGCGGGTTCGAAACGCAATGTTTGGCCTTGCTCCAAAGGCTCCCAGCAGTTTTACGGTAGCCTCCTCGATTTCATCGACGGTGAGCATGATCAGGGGAACGTTTGAAATATCAGAGAGGGCAATACTTTCACGATCTGACAGAGGATGTCCCAGGGGCAACCAAAGCCGATAGGCGGAGACTTCAAGGATTTCCGCCTGCAGGGCAATACGGTCGCGCAGGTTGGATATGACCATCACCGCCACATCCAGCTCACCGCCGATCAGCAGGTGTTCAATATGTTCACCATTGTCTTCAATTGCGGAAATCTCGACCAATGGATTTGCACGGCGGTAGCGGGCGAGAATGTCGGACAGGACGTAACCGGCAACCAGGGAAGTGACGCCGATGTGAAGCGTACCAGAAGGCTTGTTTTCCTCATCTCTGAAGGCGCCGCGGGCATCCATGACCCCAGACAGGATATTGGTGGCGTGGCGCAGGAACTGATGGCCCTTGTGGGTAATGTTCAATCCGCGTGGATGGCGCTCAAAGAGGGCCACACCCAGGTCTGCTTCGAGTTCCTTGATCGCTTCGGTTGCTGCCGATTGGGAGATGGAAAGGGTGTGCGCCGCGCCGGAAACGGTACCAGCCTCGCAAACCGCTACAAAATACTGCAATTGTCTTAGTGTAAAAGCCATCCACCTCACCAAATTGCATCCATATCGCTACTCGCCTGTCCGGCTCCTGCAATCGGCATGCGGCTGAAGGGTCATGCGCCATGGTGCTGACGAGACCTCCAGCGATCTTACCTGAGTTTTTTCCGACTAAAAACCACCAGGCAATGTTCGTGCGTTGGTTGGACTGATTGAGATTATTACCTCACTCACTGACGATCAGGAATCGTCAGGAACTACCGTGGTGATTGAAATTTGACCTGCCAAACGTCAGCCAACTGGCTACCTGCCGGTTTTTCGGACACCGAGATGAGGTGTTTAACGAAACTGCGCCCTGAGACCCGACCCTGAACCGCAGTTGTTCCAAACCGGCCTGCCCAAAAGCACCTTTCTGGCCCCTAACATTGTCACAGCTGTCCTTGAAGGTCGCCAATAGCACCGCGGAGATGCCGTCTCTGCCACACGGTCGCTAAACTACGCCTTCAAGCCCCGGAATTCACGGAGTTATCCGGCGCTGGGCATCGAAGACACAAAAAGGGGAGACTGAGTGGTACGGTTGGGTGGATTCGAACCACCGACCTCTGGAGCCACAATCCAACGCTCTAACCAACTGAGCTACAACCGCATGTGACGCGCAGCGATGCGCAATCGAGTGGGTGAAATACGGTGATGACGCCGATTTTGCAAGCCTGAGCGGAAGATGATCGCGATAAAAATTCCGGGCTCGGCTCGCCGGGCGCAAAAAAGGCCGGAGACACAAGCCTCCGGCCCTGCATGCTGGTCACTTCAGGCTGTCAATTCAGGCGGCCTTTGGTGCAACCTTCTCGATTGCTTCAACCATTGGCGCTGCTGCTTTTTCGACTGCTACTTTGGCCGGTGCAGCGGTCTTCTCGCCGACCTTCATCGACAGTTCCTGAACTTCCTTGGCCTGGTTGGCGATGGTTTCGAAGGAAGCGCGGAAGAATTCGCCCTGCAGTTCGAGTACTTCAGCGAATGTCTTGGCTGCGGAGACCTTTTCGAAGAAGGCCACGCCCGCATCGGCATTGGCCTTTGTGTTGGCCATGGTCTTGGCAGAGATTTCCGTGACGCCCTCGCGGAATGCGTCGAAGGACTTCTGTGCAGAAGCGGTTGCTTCTTCGGCTGCTGCCTTCAACTTGTCATAGGCTTCGGTGCCCTGGGCAACGGCCTTCTCGGCCATTTCACGGTAGGTTTCGTTGAGGCTCGAAAAGTCGAACTGTGAAACCTGGAATGCGTCTGTTGCGGATTTCTTGGCAGCGGCCATATCACATACTCCTTGGTATCAGTGGCTAGGCATGATCGGGGTGGTGGCTTGCGGGCTGAGACTGTTTGACAGCCCGGTGGAAACCAGTGATGCCTATATAGCACTGGTTATTGTGCATTGCAACAAAATATTGCACCGCACAATAACGAGCCAGGCCCGGCAGTTACGGAATGGGGAGGGAATTAACCCTCCCGCGAGATAGAATCGGCAAAACCCGCGAAAATCTGGACCCTTGGCACTCGTCAGGCTATTAACATATTATTAACCGGTCCCTCCTTGTCGGGACTGGCCTTTCCGTATGGAGGCATTGCGGGAGGAAAAAGTGTGAAGCACCGCGTATAAGGGGCAACAAAGCATGCCGGGAACGAGTTATTCCTATCTGGACCTGACAGTCTTGCCTGAGCTGAGGCGCAAGGTCCTTTCCGGCGATGCCACGATCCTGTTTACGTCCGACATGCATGCCATCATTTGGGCCAATGCGGCAGGCGCACGGCTGTTTGGCGGTTCAGGCATTTCAGAAATGATTGCAAGCCCGCTCAACCCAAGGCAAGCTTTTGTCTCACAACTGGCAGCGGCTGCCACACAGATCGACAGTGCGGACCCGATTGTGCGCGGCTTCCGTGTGGCGCGCGGTCTGCGCACCGAACTGATCCAGTGCGAAATGTCGCGTGTCGCACTGCCCGATGGCGACGAAGCCATCTTGCTATCGTGCCGGGACGACAAGATTTCAAAGCCGATGCGCGAGCACGAACTTGCAGAAAACGCAGTGGATTCGCTTGCCGGTTTCGCCGATGCCGCCGCAATTCTCGATGATTACGGATTGCCCCTGGCGGCAACGAGCAGCTTTGCCGAACTGGAAATCGATCCCGAGGAACTCGCCGTGCTGGTCCGCGAAGCCAGCCACGAGACGGACCGCCTGATCAAACGGGCACAAGCCTTGGCGGACGGCACCATGCTTGGCATCGGCATTGCCCGCATTGGCGACAGGCCGGGTCGGTACCTCGTGGTTTGCGCCACGGGAAGTGACAATGACGCGGATGATCGAGAAGTCGGCGATGGTGAAGTCCATGCATCCACGGATTTCCCCGTTGGTGAGGATGTGAACGAGAATGACATTCAGGCAACGCATTTCGACGATGACTATCTGCCGGAAACCGGTTCAGGTGAGGCCGGACATGATCGTGTGCCGGAGGATTTTGTTGAGGAACAACTGTTCCATCCGGGCGCTGCGGCCATGTTTGAACCCGGTGAGCAGCATAACGAGAGTGATCTTTCCGCCCCTTGGGATGCAGCCCTGAATGAAGCCATCGACGAAGACCGTCTGCATGACGAGGATGACATTGCCGACCTGCAACGTTTGGACGGAGTAGAAGCGCCCGAAGACGATGATGGAGAAGAAAACATCGCCGAAACTGCCCGCCCGGCCCCTGCTGTCATGACGAGAACGACACCGCAGGCAAAGTCCCTCATCGAACGCTGGTACTCCGGAATCTCAACAGAAACACCGACGCATGCAGACAGGCCAGACGCCGACAGTGTTTCTGACAGCTTTGAAGATTTGGAAGTTCATGAGGAGACTTCCGACGAGGCAGTGCCGGAAGCTGTGGCTTCCGGCTACGAAACTGCGTTGGTCGATGATGATGCGGACTTGGTTGCGGAAGACGCCACGGAGGATAGCGGTCAGGATGACGGCGATTTTGTCTATCAGGCCGACGGGCAACCCGTGCGGTTTGCCTGGATCATCGATGGCGACCAGGTTTTCCGCTCCGTGTCACCGGAACTGGCCCAGACCGTTGGCCCCAATGCTTCCGACATCATAGGCCGGCGCTGGAGCGATGTTGCACGCGTGTTCGGCTTTGACCGCAGTGGCGATATTGGCAGGCTTCTGGAAAAACGTGACACGTGGTCAGGCAAGAGCGTATTCTGGCCAGTGCAGGGAACCGATCTTGCGGTGCCGATCGATCTTGCCGCCCTGCCCGCCTTTGACAGCAACCGACGTTTTGACGGCTTTCGCGGTTTCGGAATCATCCGGACGTCAGACGCCATTGTCGATCCGGAAGAAACCGGCCGCTCGCTCGCTTCGCGTCACAATGTGATTGCGTTCGAACCAGGCGAAGACAAGGTGGTTGAAGATCGCAGCTGGTCGGCACCGACTGGAGAAGAAGCCTATTTCGACTGGGACGATGATGCCAAGGACGTGTCACCAGGCGAAGATGGCGAGACAGGCGAGACCGGCCCATCAAGCGTCAACGCACGCCAGGACGATAGTCGTGACACCGTGTCTGATCGCGACCAGGACCGCTTCCTGACGCGAGGCAATGTGGTTGAACTGACCAGCCGTTTCCGCAATGACAGCGGTGACGCGCTCAATCGTCGCGAAAGCCAGGCATTCAGCGAAATCGGCAAGAAACTTCGCGAGGATGAACTGGGGTCCGAAGATCCCGCTACACACCTGGCAATGCAGAAAAATGGCGACGATATGAACGTCCACGATGCTGCCCCGTTGGAACCGGAATTTGATCTGGCCGGGGATGAAATCGTCGAAGACGATGCTGAAGCGGTGGATACCACTGCTGCCCGCCTCGGTGGAACCTATCATGACAAAGACCACGATGGGGACCATGATGGGGACCATGACCCCGAGGTAGCCAAACCAGGGCATGTCAACACATCCATTCTCGAACAGTTACCTGCGCCAGTCCTTGTTTATCGCAACGGGGCAACCCTGTTCGTCAATGACGAAATGCTCAAATTGAGCGGCTATGCCGACCGGGACGAGTTTGCGCGTGCCGGTGGTATTGATGCGATCCTGTCTGGCACGGAAGACGACGACGAACCAGGCCAGTCTTCGCGGTTGCTGCGCAAGGACGGAAGTTCGGTTCCGATCAACCCGCTATTGCAATCGGTTCCCTGGGATGGTGGGAAGGCATTGCTGCTGACCTTCAGAACCGTTGCCGGTGAAGCGAAAGAGGCGGTGAGCGAGCGGGCAGCACTTGATATCGCGCGGGTGAGCGAGCTGCAGAACATTCTCGATACCGCAACCGACGGAATCATACTGATTGATCGCGATGGCGAGGTGGAATCCGTCAATGCATCCGCGGAGGCATTGTTCGGCACTGATTTCGACAAGGCGAAAGGGCGGAACCTAACAGAGTTCTTTGCCCAGGAAAGCCACAAGACCATCAACGACTACATTGCCGAACTGACCCAGCCGGGCGTGGCGGGGATTCTCAATGATGGCCGCGAGGTCATTGGGAAGGAAAGCAATGGAGGGCTCATCCCGCTGTTCATCACGATTGGCCGCATGGGCAGCGAAAGCAAACTATGCCTTGTCCTGCGCGACATGACGCAATGGAAAAAGGCTGAGGAAGACCTGGTTGGCGCAAGGCGCTCGGCTGAAATCGCCAGCGAGCAGAAATCCGATTTCCTTGCCCGCGTCAGCCATGAAATCCGCACACCGCTCAACGCGATCATCGGTTTTTCCGACATCATGATCGAGGAGCGCTTCGGGCCGGTCGGCAATGAGCGTTATCGCGAGTATCTGCGCGACATCAACCGCTCCGGCGTGCATGTGCTTGATCTCATCAATGACCTGCTCGATATTTCCAAGATCGAGGCCGGCAAGATGGAGCTGACCTATGAAGCGGTCGACCTGAACCAGATCGCTTCAGAAACGGTGGCACTGTTGCAACCGCAGGCAAATCGCGAGCGCATCATCATCCGTACCTCGCTTTCGCGAGCAGTTCCGCGCGTTGTCGCTGATGCGCGTTCAATCAGGCAGATAATTCTCAATCTCGTTTCTAACGCGATCAAGTTCACCCCGATGAACGGTCAGGTGATCGTGTCCACCGTTTATGAGGGCAATGGCGAGGTTGCATTGAGGGTTCGCGACACTGGTCGCGGCATGAGCGAAAAGGAAATCGAAACCGCGATGAAGCCGTTCCAGCAGATCGGTGCAGTGGAAGAAAAGCGTGGCCAGGGAACAGGGCTCGGACTACCGCTGACCAAGGCACTGGTTGAAGCCAATCGCGCCTATTTCGACATTGAAAGCAAGCCGGGCGAAGGCACGATCGCACATGTGCATTTCCCGATCCAGCGTGTCCTTGCCGATTGATGATGCCAAGGCAGCTGCACACAAGCCGGTTGCGGACTTGATCGCAACAGGCGGGTGGTCCATAGGCTGCTGATGATGGACAATCCCGCATCGAACGCTAATCCAGCCAAGCCTGCAAGGAACCCTCGCCCGCGCCAGGTCTTGACGGTCATGAGCATTGCAGCCCTTGGCGCAGCCGCACTTGCCGCCATTCCCCTGCTCTCTGTCGGGGTGCTGGCGCTGGGTGAAAACCAGGGATCATGGCACCACCTATTTGCCAACATCCTGCCCGGCTCCGTGCTCACCACTCTCATTCTCGTCATCGGTGTTGGCCTGGTCACGGCAGGAATCGGGCTTCCCTGCGCCTGGCTGGTCAGTCGTCATGCTTTTACCGGGCGCAATGTGCTGCACTGGTTTGCGGTGATGCCGCTCGCCATCCCGACCTATGTAGCTGCATATTGCTATGTCGAACTGCTCGACTATACCGGACCGGTACAGTCACTGCTGCGCCAGCTTGGCGGCTTTGCCTCACGGCGCGATTATGCCTTTCCTGAAATACGCTCGCTTCCCGGCGCCATTGTTGTGATGAGTCTGGTGCTTTACCCCTATGTCTATCTGACCGCGCGGCTGGTATTCGAAATGCAGGGCGCAAGGGTGATTGAATCCGCACGCATTCTGGGTGCCAGCGGATTGCGCCTGTTTTTCGCGATTGCCCTGCCGCTTGCACGACCGGCCATCATGGCGGGTTCTGCGCTTGCGATGATGGAAGCGCTGAACGACATTGGCGCGGTCGAGATATTGGGAATCAGGACGCTGACATTTTCCATATTTGATACCTGGCTCAACCGCTCAAGCCTTGCGGGCGCGGCGCAAATTGCCTGTGTGCTGCTGATCCTTGTTGCCATGTTGCTGGCCATGGAGCGCCGGGCCCGTGGCGACAAACAATATCATGACAAGGGCAGCCCGGCGGCAGCGCCAAGAGCGCAGGTTGGCCGGGTGAAATTGCACGGCTGGAAGGCAGCGGGGGCTTTTGCCATCTGCGTCCTGCCACCGGCGGCCGGTTTTGCAATTCCCGTTCTGGCGCTTGCGGGCTATGCAGCACAGCGGCTTGACCAGGTGGCCGACCCCGCACTCTGGTCTGCTTTGGGCAACAGCCTGGCCGTTGCC
This sequence comes from Nitratireductor sp., assembly GCA_041397525.1. Lineage (GTDB taxonomy): Bacteria > Pseudomonadota > Alphaproteobacteria > Rhizobiales > Rhizobiaceae > BOKV01. The sequence goes on along the minus strand of JAWKWL010000003.1, from coordinate 341,751 downwards.
ATCTCAACTGCAATCATTACAGTCATTGCGGCCTTGCTGCTGCTCTCCGCCCAACGCATGGATCGCTCGCCATTGACGAGATTGTGTGTCCGGGTGGCAGGCCTTGGCTACGCGGCCCCCGGCACTGTGCTGGCGCTGGGCGCGCTATATGCCTTTGCCGGTTTTGACAATTCCCTCGACAGTTTCCTGCGCGAGCATTTCAACGTTTCTACCGGACTTCTCGTCTCCGGCAGCATGGCGATCATCATTTTTGTGTGCAGCGTGCGGTTCCTCGCCATAGCGCAAGGCGCCATTGAATCGGGCTATTCCCGTATTTCCCCGCATCTGTCGATGGCAGCGCAAACGCTTGGCAAGTCACGGTTCGGTGCCGCCGTGCTGGTGGAGCTGCCGTTGATGAAGACAACGCTCGCCACTGCCGGCCTGCTGGTTTTTGTCGACACTATGAAAGAATTGTCGGCCACGGTGCTGCTGCGTCCGTTCAACTTCCAGACCCTGGCGACATTTGTATATGAGCGGGCATCGCGTGCGCTGTTCGAGGATGCAGCGATGGCAGCGCTGGTGATTGTGATTGTCGGGGTGCTGCCGGTGATCCTCCTCAGCAGGACTCCCGAGCGGGGCCAAAGGTGATCATCAACACAGAAAAAAATACGGGCAAAAAAATACGGGCACTGGGCCCGTATTAAGAAGTAGTTTTGCACACACTCAAACCAACTCAGTACTCTCCACCTTCGTCTTCCACACCATAATGTAGGGATCGTGAATGATGTCAATTTCGCGTTGAGAACAATTTGCATCATTCCGCTTTCCAGGTTCTTGCCAATATCACTACAATTTTAGCAAAACACCCCGGTATTCATTTGACGGTTAATTTCCTTTTAGGACTTTATTAACTTTTAAACGCCCAGTTGCGGCAGGTTTGCAAAAAGGGCGAGTGCCTCAGGATTTGCAAGTGCCTCCTGGTTCTTGACCTTGCGGCCATGCACGATATCACGCACGGCCAGTTCGGTGATCTTGCCCGACTTGGTTCGCGGAATGTCGGCAACGGCGATAATCCGTGCAGGCACATGGCGCGGCGAAGCTCCGGTTCGTATCTTGTCGCGGATTGTCTTTTCCAGTGCGGCATCCAGATTCACGCCGCTGGCCAGACGCACGAACAAGACGATGCGGGTATCGCCGTCCCAGTCCTGACCAATGCACAGGGCTTCAAGCACCTCTTCCAGCTGCTCCACCTGATTGTAGATCTCAGCTGTTCCGATACGCACGCCGCCCGGATTGAGCGTCGCATCCGAGCGGCCGTGAATGACAAAACCGCCATGGCTGGTTATCTCGGCAAAATCGCCATGGCACCAGATGTTGTCGAAGCGCTCAAAATAGGCGGCTGAATATTTGGCGTCATCGGGGTCGTTCCAGAACCCGACCGGCATGGATGGGAACGGCCTGGTGCAGACGAGCTCTCCCTTCTCACCGGTGACGGGCTTGCCGTCATCGTCCCAGACTTCAGCCGCCATGCCAAGGGCAGCACCCTGGATTTCGCCCTTGTAGACCGGCTTCCACGGAACACCGATAACGAAGCAGCTGACGATATCCGTGCCACCGGAAATCGAGGCCAGATGGATGTCGCTGGCGACGGCGTCATAGACAAAGTCGAAATTCTCCGGCGCCAGCGGCGAACCCGTCGAAGTCATCAGTTTGATGCTCGATAGGTCATGCGTCTCGCCGGGCCGCAGACCTGCCTTACGAACGGAATCAATGAACTTCGCCGATGTTCCAAAGGCTGTGAACCGTCCTGCTTCGGCATAATCAAACAGAACGTTGCCGTCAGGATGGAACGGCGACCCGTCATAGAGCATCAAGGTCAGGCCGCTTGCCAGGCCGCTGACCAGCCAGTTCCACATCATCCAGCCGCAGGTGGTGAAATAGAACAGGCGTTCGCCGGAACGCAGGCCGCAATGCAATTGCTGTTCCTTGACATGCTGGATCAGCGTCCCGCCATGGGAATGAATAATACATTTCGGAATACCGGTCGTTCCCGAAGAAAACAGGATGTAGAGCGGGTGATCGAACGGCACGCGGTCAAATGCCATCGGCAAGGGCTGTGCCCCGGCCAGAAACTCCTCCATGGTGAGCGCCCTGTTCAACTTCGGGGCAAGGGCAATGGCATCACCGGCATATGGGACAATCACTGTTTTTTGTGCATTGAGACCCGCAGTGATCGGCACCAGCTTTTCGCTGACGTCAATCTGCTTGCCGTTGTACCAATAACCGTCGCAAGCGATGAAGAGTTTCGGCTCGATCTGACCGAAACGGTCCAGAACGCCGCGCTCGCCAAAATCGGGAGAACATGACGACCAGATCGCGCCGAGAGAAGTGGCGGCAAGCATGAAGGCGATGGTCTGAGGGATGTTGGGCATCATGGCGGCTATGCGGTCACCCATGGCCACGCCTTCGCGCTGCATTGCCTGTCTGATGCGCGAAGCAAGAGCTGCAAGCTCGTCCCAGCTCATCGTGCTTTCCGCCTTGTCCTCGGCGCGAAAGACTATTGCATCGCCATCACCGGTCATCCGCAGGAGATTTTCAGCAAAATTAAGCCTTGCCTGCGGGAAAAATCTTGCTCCGGGCATCTGATCACCGTCAGCAATGATCGTCTCGCCCTTGTCGCCGATGATCCCGCAATAGTCCCAGACCGCGTTCCAGAATGTTTCGGGCTCGCCGACGGACAGCTCGTGCAGTTCGTCATAGTCCACAATCGGCTTTCCGGTTCGGCTTTCCAGCATGCTTGCGAATTCGCGCATGCGGCTTGCTGCGACCGACGCAGCCGAAGGTGTCCAAAGCGGCTTCTCGTTTGTCATATGACCTGTCCGGTTCCTGTCGTCTGGCGGGAGTGAATTCCCTTTCAATCCGAGAAACTTATTGCCGAGGGCACGATGTTTTGTCAAAGACAAGAATGTATTAGGGTAGTGAGCGAACCGCATAAACAAGCCCGGAAAGGGTAAAGGAAACCATCCCTTGCGAAAATCCCTCCGGATATCGGTGTTGGCGGTCCTGATCGTTGTGGTGTCCAGTGTCGTGGCCCTGCCATTTCTGGTGTCCTCCGAGCGGGTTCGCAGCGGGATCATTCTGAAGGCCATGGAGCTGACGGGGCGGCAGGTTTCGATTGCCGGAAAGCCGAAAATCAGTTTCAGCCCGTTCCTGGGTATTGAAGTCAGCAACATCATCGTTGAGGGATCGGGAGCGAGCAAACAACCCTTCGCGGAGATCGAAAAATTGCGGGCGCGTATCGCCTTGCTGCCGCTGCTGGCGGGCAGGATAACCCTTGCGGATTTCAATTTCCTGAGACCGGTTGTCAGGCTCTCCACCAAAGAAGATGGTCAAGTGAACTGGGCCTTTCCCAATGCCCCGCTCAGCAGGCTGGTTGCCGAGGCACAGAAAATACGCCAGGAGGCCGGCGCTGGTACGAAGCCGGATTTTTCCGACCTGACAGTATTGCAACCCGGCAATTTCAAGATTTCAGACGGTGTCATCAATTATGAAAATTCAGCCAGCGGGGCATCGGAAAAGCTGACGAACGTGAATGCAACCCTCGACTGGCCGGATACCCGCACAGCCGGCAGCCTGATTGGCGACACAGTCTGGCGAGGCGAAGTGTTCAAGTTTGACCTGTCTGCAGCAAATCCGTTGCACATGCTGGCTGGCAGTGCATCAAAAACCTCGATCAGGGTGAACTCCGCTGCCCTTGCCTTTTCCTTTACCGGCGATGCCAACACACTCGCCGGATTGCACCTTGCCGGCCCCGCGAAGTTCACCACTCCTTCCATCAACCGGCTGGCCGCACTTTCCGGCGAGTTGCAGGGCAGCGGATCAAACCTTGGTGCGTTTTCAGCCGAGGGCAATCTCAATGCCACCCCGACACAGATACAGATGTCGGATGCGTTGATCGTGATTGACGGGAACCGCTGCAAGGGAATTTTCCAGATTGCACGAAATGAAGCCGGACGGGTTCAGACCAGCGCAACACTGGCATTTTCCACCCTCGACCTGACCCCTTATGTAGGCATAGCAGAACAGCATGAGCGGGCTGGCGAGAATGCGCTTTCGGTATTTTCGCTGATCGACGATTTCGATGCCGATCTGCGAATATCTGCAGCCAAAGCGATCATTGGCGGTTTCAGCGCCGGTGATCTCGCTGGCGCATTGTCGATCCGGAATTCCGAACTCTCCTTCGACATCGGAAATGCGGCGGTACTGGGGGGCGGATTGACCGGGAAAGTCGGTATTGGCATCAGGGATGGCATCACAACGATCACCACGAGCGGCAAACTTGCAGCGATTTCATTGCCGGAGCTGCAAGATGTGCTGCCAGTCCCCGGTTTCACATTCACCGGCAAGACGGACGTGAAATTCCAGTCGAAGTCGATGGGCCGCGAACTGGCACAACTTCCTGCCAGCACCGAAGCATCCATCGAACTTAGCGGAGCAAACGGCAGTATAGAGGGCGCGGATTTCAGCCAGTTGCGCAAGCTACTCACCAGCAAGGGTGAACCGCGCGGTGAACCGGTGCTTGCGGGTAAAAGCGTATATTCGCAAATGAGCGGACGCATTGCCATCAGTGGCAGGACAGCATGGTTCCGTGACCTGACATTCATCGGCGACGACACCACGGCCGGCATCTATGGCCGTGCGCAACTGGGCAGTGGTGGATTGGCATTGCGGGCGAGGCTTACACCCAGCCAGGGTGGGGGAGAGCGCGACACCTATGCGCTGGCGTTTATCGGGGGGACCATCAAGTCGCCGCTTGTCATGCGCGACCCGGCGCAGATCCAGTCCGACTGAAAACCATATCTGTTGGGGTCAGTCCCCTGCGCCCAGTGCCGTTAACCCAGGCAACAGGTCGTTCCGGCAGCGTTTCGTTTGATGTTTGAGAATTCGTGGCAATTGTTTATATTGGCGCGCAGATGGTTCTTGCCTTGATGAACCAACTGAAACCCATTTGGAGCCACGGGCGCAGCCATGTTTCGCCTAATTTCAACCTTGGTAAAGATCGGTATTGCATCGCTGATAACCGGTATCGTGCTGGCCAAGTTGAATTTGTCTGCCGAGCAGGTGCTGAATGAGTTGGGCCTTACCCCGGAGCAGGTGATGGAATGGCTCACCAAAGGTGTGGTGTGGGCAATACCAAACATTGTGCTCGGATCCATGGTCATTGTCCCGGTCTGGCTGGTGGTATTCCTTTTCCGCCCTCCACGCGGCTGATTTCCAAAGTACTTTCCTATTGAAAATCGAAGGCGCTCAGCCCGGTCACCATTTCATCGAGGCCGAGCGGGCGGGTGATTGGCGGTTCGGCGCGGGCAAGGCAACCTTGCCGCTCGCAAACCCGACATGCCGGGCCAATCGGTGTAGCCGGCAGTCCACCTGCCTCAACCGCCTTGCCGTAGACGGTTTCACCGGCGAAGCCGGCGTCACAGCCCAACAGGATTGCCGTTCGGCGGACCCGCTCGTTGAAGGCAGCCTGCGGCCCCTCAAGCGTTCGGGCAACGACCAGGAACTGCGCATTGTCCGGCATTTCCACCCGTTCAACGAATAATTGCCCCGGCAAAGTGAAAGACGCGTGTATGGCGAGCTTGGGGCAATCTCCACCGAAGCGCGCCTGCGGAAAGCCCTGCGCCCCGGCGCGGCGAAAACGGTTGCCGGCCTGGTCAACCTCCAGCATGAAAAAGGGAATGCCAGTCTTGCCCTGCCGCGACAGCATGGTCAGCCGATTGGCCGCCTGCTCAAACGAGACACCAAAACGAGACGCCAGCACGTCAACGTCATAACGAGCGCGGATGGCCGCCTGAAGGAATGCCTCATACGGCATGATCAGTGCATGGGCGGCATATCTGGCGAGTTCGAAACGGGCAAGGCGATGCGCCTCGTCGCCAGCAAGGTTGAGGCCGCCGATACATGCCGCAATGGCGTCGCGCATTTCAAGCAGGCAGGCTTCCATGGCGATTTCGCGAAGCTGGTCAAAGGGCGAAAGCCGCTCGGAAACCAGAAGGCGCATGGAGTGGCGGTCAAAACGTCTGCGCCACATCGGCATGGCATGAACCGGCATGAGGCGGACGGAAATATCGTGCCTGTCACGCAGCCGACGCTTGAGCAATTGCGCAAGATCGCCTGCCGATCCCGACGAGATTCCCATTTCCGCATGCAAGGCTTCCGCGGCAGTTTCAATCTCCGGAAAGTGATTGGCGCGCCGCTCAAAGGCTTCACGAACCTCATCAATGGGCAGCCTTGCCGCTGATGTGGTGGTGGCATGCCCCTCGCGGGCGAGCATGTCCGACAGGTCGCTCAGACGGTCGAGCGATTCGCGATAGGCGCGATAAAGTTTGACGATGCCGCTGGCGGCATTGGGTGCTGCTTCCGATATTTCCACCAGTTCCTGGGGTGACGGCAATTCGCTTGCCAGAAGCGGATCGGCGAAGACTTCCTTGAGCGCCGGCGTGATGCCGCCACCTTCGCCACGCAGTTCCTCCAGATCAAGCTTGTAGACGCTTGCCAGTTTCAGCAACAACTGAACCGTGAGCGGTCGCTGGTTGCGTTCAATCAGGTTGAGATAGGACGGCGAAATGCCGAGTTCTTCCGCCATGGCAGTCTGGGTCAGTTCAAGCGAATGACGGATACGGCGGATTCTGGGTCCGGCAAATATCTTCTGTTCGGCCATTGGTGGCTCCCGAGGAATTTACAATTTTTACAAAATTACAGCCAGCCGGTGTGAAGCTCAAGACAGGATTACCTCTTTGAGGCCAACAGGGCAAAGGCCGCGGTAGAGTTTCTCGCAGCGCAATGTAAAAATGTGAAAACAGAAAAAATCCGGGAAATGAGACCGTTCCTGGCCATGCTGGTGCTGTTTGCCGCCTGGGAGGCTTGCAGTCCGGCGGGTTTTGCAGCAAACCGTTACGGGAATGACCGATCCGGGCCGAAATGCCTGAAACACTTTCAAGGAGTGCCACGATGAATGCCAAGCCGCCCGTCAAGGAACGCACCGAGGAAATGGGTTCTGCCATGAACCCCGACGAGCAGGCCGCCATCCGCATGGTTGCCAATGACCTGCACCGCCTCAACCAGTCGGTCATGAAGGCCGTGGAAGCGGGAGTATCAGTGGAACTGATACGCTCGGCGCGCCACCATTGCGGCAACGGCAATTGGGGCGACCTGCTGACACCAATCATCGTCAAGAACAAGTAAGCGTTGCGCGTCTGCAGCGCAGGCAAGCCCCGCCTTTCTAGAAGGCGTTGAAATCTCCAACGCCCTGCCTGTTGTCCGGGCAGGGCGTTTGCGTATGTATTCAGCAGTCGGAAATGCCAGCGCCGGATTATGCCAGATTGATGCGCAAAATCGTGGATTCATTGCCGGCCAACAAGTTATGGTACCGCAACCGGTTCGGAGGCTTGAATGGCAAAGTCGGGCAAACTTGAATTGCATCTGGCAAATGAGATCGCCGGGTTGAAAACCGCCGGGCTGTACAAGCCGGAACGGGTGATAACGTCAAAGCAATCGGCCAAAGTCAGCGTTGCGGGCAGTGGCAACCTGCTCAATTTCTGCGCCAACAACTATCTTGGCCTCGCAGACAATGAAGAGATTGCGGCAGCTGCAAAGGCAGCGCTCGACCGCTATGGCTACGGCATGGCCTCCGTGCGTTTCATCTGCGGAACACAGGAAGAGCACAAAATGCTGGAGGGCCGGATATCCGGTTTTCTCGGCATGCAGGACACAATCTTGTATTCTAGTTGTTTCGACTCCAATACCGGCCTGTTCGAGACATTGCTCGGAGAGGAAGATGCCATCATATCCGATGCACTCAACCATGCCTCGATCATCGATGGCGTGAGGCTGTGCAAGGCAAGGCGCTACCGCTACGCCAACAATGACATGGGCGAACTTGAGGACCGACTGCGCGAAGCCGCCGATGCGAGGTTCAGACTGATCGCTACCGACGGTGTCTTCTCGATGGATGGTGTCATCGCAAACCTGTCGGCAATCTGTGATCTTGCGGAGAGGCATGATGCGATTGTCATGGTCGATGACAGCCATGCAGTCGGGTTTCTGGGCCAACATGGGCGCGGATCGGTCGAACATTGCGGAGTGGAAGGTCGGGTCTCAATCATTACTGGTACCCTTGGCAAGGCACTGGGCGGCGCTTCGGGCGGCTATACCAGCGCGTCGCGGGAGATCGTCGACTGGCTGCGCCAGCGTTCCCGGCCCTATCTTTTCTCGAACACGCTTGCACCGGTAATCGCTGCTGCCTCGCTCAAGGTCTTCGATATCATCGAAACGGGCGCGCACCTGCGCGAAAAGCTTGCCTCGAATGCGAAGCTGTTTCGCGCTGAAATGACCAAGGCAGGGTTTTCGCTTGCCGGTGCTGACCACCCCATCATTCCGGTCATGCTGGGAGACGCGAAACTGGCGCAGGACATGGCAGCAAGAATGCTGGAACGCGGCGTCTATGTCACAGGGTTCTCGTTCCCGGTTGTTCCTGTTGGCAAGGCCCGCATCCGCACGCAGATGTCAGCAGCCCACAGCAGCGACGATATTCGCCGTGCCGTTGATGCGTTCGTGGAAACGAGCCGCGAGCTGGGAGTGATTTGAGGTAAGCGATGACAAACATGATGAAGGCGCTGGTCAAGGCAAAGCCGGAACCCGGCATCTGGATGGAACGGGTGCCGGTACCGGAACCCGGCCCCAATGACGTTTTGATCAAGGTGCGCAAAACGGCGATCTGCGGCACTGACGTGCATATCTACAATTGGGATGAGTGGGCGAGGAAAACCATTCCGGTACCTATGGTCACGGGCCACGAATTCGTCGGAGTGGTTGCCGAGAACGGCTCGGCAGCGCGGCGCTACAGGATCGGCCAGCGTGTCTCCGGTGAAGGGCATATCGTTTGCGGCTCCTGCCGCAATTGTCGGGCCGGGCGCGGCCAACTTTGCCGCAACACAAAGGGTGTCGGCGTCAACCGCCCGGGAGCGTTCGGCGAATATCTTTGCATTCCCGAATCAAATGTCATCGCAATACCCGATGATGTACCCGACGAAGTGGCAGCGATTTTCGATCCGTTCGGCAATGCCGTGCATACGGCCTTGAGTTTCGACCTAGTTGGCGAGGATGTGCTGGTTACAGGTGCTGGGCCGATCGGCATCATGGGTGCCATGGTTGCACAACGCGCCGGTGCCAGAAAAGTGGTGATTACCGATGTAAATCCGCTGCGGCTGGAGCTGGCGCGCAAGATGGGGATCGGCACGGTTGTTGATGCAGCACACGAAGACCTCGCGGAAGTAATGACAAAGATCGGCATGCATGAAGGATTCGATGTGGGGCTCGAAATGTCGGGCGCGGCTCCCGCCTTCCGCGACATGATCGACAAGATGAACAATGGCGGCAAGATCGCGATCCTCGGCATTGCGCCAACCGGGTTCGAGATCGACTGGAACAAGGTCATCTTCAAGATGCTCAATCTGAAAGGCATCTATGGGCGGGAAATGTACGAGACCTGGTACAAGATGATTGCCTTTGTGCAAGGCGGGCTCGACGTGTCGGGCATCATCACGCATCGCCTTGCCGTAGATGACTTCCAGCAGGGCTTCGATGCGATGCGCTCGGGCAATTCCGGCAAGGTGGTGCTGGACTGGTGAGGTTCAGGCGAAACAGAGATTGCCGTAGGGTGGCAGCAGCAATTCATCATAGCGCGACGCTGTTGCAGGAATGAAACCTCGCAACATCAAGGCGTGACGATCATCTGCATCCATTGTCGATACCGCATCTGCCACGATCTCCTGCAACAGGCCTGAATGCCCGGAATGTGCATTCGAGCAGATCAGCGGCAGGGCCGGGGCTGGCCGGGAGCGCCCCAGTATGGCGACCTTTTCAACAGCGGGGTCATGGCGCGTCAGCAATTTCCAGGTGACGCCATCAATTGCCGCCAGTTGCGCCTCGCCAGCAGCAACCGCGCGCAGTGACGCGCGGTGGCCACCGCTGTCGAAATGGCGGTTTTTCGTGAGGATGAGCGGTTGATCGGCCAGTTCTCCAAGTACCCTGTAACCGCTTTGGGAACGTAGGCTGTTGACTGCAATCGTGATATGGGGATTGGCAAGCAAGTCGGCGGCCGAGATTCCGGCCAGTTCCGGTGAGACGATGAAGAACGAGTAATAATCGCCCGGGAGCGGCGTATCGAGACCGAAATCAAACACGCCCAGAACCGTGTTGTCCTGCCGCACTCCACTGACAAAGGGCCAGCCGCAGGTCTGACCCAGGATCAGTTGCGGATCCGACCAGGGTTGATGATAGTCAAACGGGCGCCGCAATTCCTGCTCGCACCTGATGCCACGCTGTACAAGCCCGTTACGGATAACCGCCCAGAACCGGTCCCATGCTTTCGAGACTTCGGGAAGGTCATACATCTGCAAAGCGGCAAAACTGCTCAATTCACTGCCCTCACGAGTGCTTCGGGAAAAGGCAGGAAATCATATCACAGTCGGATGTGCGACCGGCTCTTTGGCCACAAGGAAATAGCGCCGGAAAATCTCCCAATAGGACGCATAGACATAGCCATTGTTGCGGCGATGAAAGTTGGCCCGATGCCGCTTGTAGAAACCCGGCAGCCTATACCAGGCTAGGCCCGGGCGGGTGTGATGAACAATGTGCAGATTGTTGTACAGGAACAGGAAAGCCAGGATACCGTTGTCCTCGATCAGCACCGTACGCGCGCCCTGGCTTGCCGATGCCTGATGCTCCAGAAATGTGCGGATCAGCAGAACCGAAATGCCGAGATAGGCAGCCGCCACGAATTGCCAGGCTGGAACGTGCGAATAGTGGATCAGCAGTCCGGCCAGCAGCAGGAGAGCCGGCACATGGATCAGCCAGGCGATTGCCACTCTTCGTCCGGCTTGGCCGCCCTTTCGGATCAACATCGCGTCACCGGCCACCATGCGCCAAAGGGTGATAATCGGGCCTATGATCATGCGTCCAGCAAGCGTGTTGTTGATGGTGAGCAAACCCTTCGACAATGGCGAAAGAGAGTTCCAGTCGCGTTGCGCCAGATACCAGCTTTCAGGATCGTCGAACGGGTCAGTGAGATCACCAGTAGCGTGATGCTGGAGATGGCCATCACCAAACCGTCCAAGGGCGTAGACCCAGCCGAGCGGGAGATAGACCAGGGTGTAATTCACGAACGCGTTGCGGGTCGGGTGACAATGGACAACCTCATGGACGATTGACCAGTACAATGTGGTCAAAAGCGCAACCAATGAAATCCAAAGCAGTGGATTGAGGTGTTCTCCACGCAGGGCCAAAACCAGCCAGGCGACATAGACGAAACCAATCAACAAAACTGTTGGCCATTCGACAGAATTGAAAAAGCCCTTTTTCATCAACGCCCCATGCAGTTTCATCACAAGAATGTGAACGAAATGGGCGTCTGTCAGCAAGGAAACAATTCGCACGAAACCGCCCTATTTGACGTTAATTCACGCAGAATGTTATAATACACACAAAGCGGTGTGTTTGGAGTGAATCTGATGCCTCGCAGGCAAGACAAGCGGGAACTGAGTGCGGAGTTTCAACAGCGGCTGAAGGTGCTTATCGAAAGGCGCGATGAAACCCTGACCGGCTTTGCCAAGCGGTGCGGCCTCGACCGTTCGGCGTTGTCGCAGTTCCTTGATCCGGGCACCACAAGGCTGCCGCGCGCCGAGGCGCTGGTCGCACTTGCCACCAGCGAAAGTGTCAGTATCGACTGGCTATTGGGGCTTTCGCAGAGCGAAAGTGCGGTCGCGGAAGTCGCCGGCATTACCAGCATCGAGGCTGCGGAAGGCAATAGCGGAGAGACCCGGCTTGCGGAGTGGCATCGAGAGGCGATTGGCTACAAGATCCGCTATGTGCCATCGACGCTACCCGACCTTTTGCGAACAAGGGCGGTCATCGAATATGAGTTCAAGGCAGAAAAACCGGTCCTGATTGACGCCAAGAACGACCAGGCGGAAGCGCAACTGACCTATTCCCGCCTGCCCGAGACCGAGATGGAAGTGGTGATGCCGTGGCAGCGGCTTTACAGCCTCGCGTCCGGTTCCGGTATCTGGTCCGGCCTGCAACGCGGGGTGCGCCAGGCTCAGCTGGCGCACATGGCTCATCTGCTTGACGAACTGTATCCGACCTTCCGGCTGTTTCTTTTTGATGGAGTAAAGGCCTATTCCGCGCCCTACACGGTTTTCGGCCCAAAACGCGCGGCTGTATATCTTGGCGGCATGTATCTGGTCATCAATTCGGTAGAGCAAATCCGGCAGTTGTCGATGCGCTTCGATCAACTTATCCGGATTTCAGCCATCGGCCCTGACCGGGCCTCGGCCTTTGTCAGCCAGCTCAAAGTGAGTTGAGAGCCTGTTCAAGGTCGCCAATCAGGTCGTCTACATGTTCGATGCCGATGGACAGCCGCACCAGCGAAGGCGGAACGCCGGTGGCGTCGCCTTCGATTGTGTGGCGGTGCTCGACCAGGCTCTCGACTCCACCCAATGACGTGGCGCGGTGGAAGAGTTGCAGTTTGCCGCAAAATTGAAGTGCGGCCTCCCCCCCTCCCCTGATCAGGAATGACATCAGCGAACCATAGCCGCCATGCATCTGCCGCCTCGCAGTTTCATGTCCTGGATGGCTGGGCAAACCGGGATAGAAAACGCGCTCGACCTTTTCATGCGCGTCGAGCCAGCGCGCGATGGCAATCGCATTCGAAGACATCCGCTCCATCCGCAATGGCAGTGTGCGCATGCCGCGCAGCAGCAGCCATGCCTCGAAATTGCCGATCACGGCACCGGCATCATGCCGGTCGACGCGAATGGCTTTCCAGCGCGGCAGTTCAGCATCCCGCGTTGAAAGAACGCCGGCAAGAACATCCGAATGTCCATTGATCGCCTTAGTCGCGGCATGCATGACAATGTCGGCTCCGTGCTCAAGCGGGCGCATCAGCACAGGCGTAGCTGCTGTCGCGTCGACTGCAAGCAATGCACCTGCCTGTTTGCAGGCAGCACTCGCTGCTGCGATGTCGACGGTCTTGAGCCAGGGGTTTGACGGTGTCTCCACGAAGACGATCTCAGGCTTTGCTTCCATGATCGATGCGGCAAGCTGTGTTGCATCGGACGCGTCGGTCTCGACCAGCCGGATACCGCGGCGGGCACAGAATTCGCGTACCCATTTTGTCGTGCCCCAGTAAATCCCCGATTGCAGCAAGATCGTGCCGCCGTTTGGCACCGATCGCATCAGCGCCGCGGTAGCTGCCATGCCTGATGGAAACAGCAGTGAAGCCTGTGCATTTTCAAGCCTCGCGATGACCGCCTCACAATCTCGCACGATGGCACTGTCATCCCGTCCGTACAGAAAGGAAGGGTTCACAAGAGCGTAGTCCTGATCGCGTGTGAAGGTGGTGGATGGTTGGATCGGTGGCACAATTCCGCCTGTTGACGGATCGGTTACGCCGCCCGCCTGCGCAGCAATGGATTCGGGTCGTAAATCGTTCTTCATCGACGGATGCCATCTGTTCGAGAAAAATGCCGCATCACAGTTGCGGCGTGAGGACCATATGGAAAGTTTTGTGACTGGCAAGTCCATCGCGCTTGCGGAAATATGGCCAAGACCGTCCCCAGACACATTTTTCCTGCCGGGCACCCGCAGGGCTTGATGATTTAAATCGATTTAAATATAAGCTCGGTAGATCCGGACCGGGTCACCGGTCGATGAAATCCTGCAATGGATGGTCTCACCAATTGCAATTGCAGACAGCTGATGGAAACAAGACCATGACCAGCCAATTCATTCCCGTTGATCCGTTTGACTATGTCGTTTTTGGCGGAACGGGAGACCTTGCCGAGCGCAAACTCATACCAGCTCTTTATCACCGCGCCTGCGATGGCCAGATCATTGGCGGCTCGCGCATTATCGGTGCAGCGCGTGCGGAAATGTCGGATGACGAGTTTCGCCAGTTTGCCCACAATGCCCTGAAGGAGCATGTGCGGGCGGAAGAACTCAAGGACGACACGGTTCACAGCTTCATTGAGAGGTTCCACTATGTCGCGGTTGACGCAAAGTCCGAGCGCGGCTGGGAAGAACTCAAGGCGCTGCTTGGCGACGAGGACCGGGTGCGGGCATTTTATCTTGCAGTCGGACCATCGCTGTTTGGCGACATTGCCGGAAAACTTCATGCACATGAAATGGTGCGTGAGCGTTCGCGGCTCGTGATTGAAAAACCGATTGGCAAGGATCTGGCGAGCGCCGTTGAACTGAACGAAACAATCGGCCAGCATTTCCGCGAAGACCAGATCTACCGGATCGACCACTATCTCGGCAAGGAAACCGTCCAGAACCTGATGGCACTGCGTTTCGCCAATGCCTTGTACGAGCCGCTCTGGAATTCAGCGCATATTGACCATGTGCAGATCACCGTTGCCGAGACACTCGGTGTTGAAGGCCGTGGCGGTTATTATGACAAGTCAGGTGCCATTCGCGACATGGTGCAGAACCATCTGCTGCAATTGCTATGCCTGGTGGCGATGGAGCCGCCAGCCAGCATAGACGCTGATGCCGTGCGCGACGAAAAGCTCAAGGTGCTGCGCGCGCTTGAACCAATCGATGCCTCGAATGTCGCGATGCGTACCGTACGCGGCCAATATGGTGCAGGCGCCGCCAATGGCGGTGCTGTGCCTGGCTATCTTGAGGAGATCGAGGGCGGCGTATCCGACACGGAGACATTCGTCGCGATCAAGGCGACGATCGGCAATTGGCGCTGGGCGGGTGTTCCGTTCTATCTGCGCACCGGCAAGCGGCTTGCGGAGCGGGTTTCGGAAATCGTGATCCAGTTCAAGCCGACACCGCACAACATCTTTCCGCCGGATGCGGGCACTTCCATTGCCAACCGTCTGGTATTGCGGCTGCAGCCGGACGAAGCCGTCAGCCAGATGATCATGATCAAGGACCCGGGCCCAGGCGGCATGCGCCTGCGCGAAGTGGCGCTCGACATGAGCTTTGCCGACAGTTTTGAAAACCGCTCGCCGGACGCTTATGAGCGGCTGCTGCTTGATGTGATACGGGGCAATGCCACCTTGTTCATGCGCCGTGACGAAGTGGTGGCCGCGTGGAAATGGGTCGACCCGATCATCTCCGCCTGGGTCGAAACCGGGCAGAAATGCAAGAAGTACACATCCGGAACCTGGGGCCCATCCGCAGCCATTGCGCTGGTGGAGCGCGACGGGCGCACATGGCACGAAGAGGAAACCCCTTCATGAGCAATGTTCACCACTATGGTGACCGCGACCAGTTGGCAGAGGCACTGGCATCGGGCATTGCTGCCGTGCTCGCCGGCGCGATTGCAACACGCGGGGAAGCGCGGCTTGCCGTATCGGGTGGAACAACTCCGTTGCGGTTTTTCCGCAGACTTTCGCAGGCGGATATCGAATGGGGCAAGGTAACTGTTACGCTGGTGGACGAGCGCTTTGTCGATCCGGAGAGTGAGCGTTCGAACCTCAGGTTGGTGCGCGAAAACCTGATCAGGGACAAGGCGGCGGTCGCGCATGTGATCCCACTGACGGATGGCAGCCATGCGCGGATCGAGGACGCGGTTGCCACTGCCGATCACGCCATTGCCATGCTTGGCAGGCTTGATGTGGCGGTTCTGGGAATGGGCAATGACGGACACACGGCTTCTTTCTTTCCACAGGGTGACCGGCTGCAGGATGCACTTGATCCGAAATGCCCGCATCATGTGCTGTCGATGGTCGCACCGGGCGCAGGCGAGCCGCGGCTTACCATGACGTTGCATGCTTTATTGGACGCCCATTTTCTGGCGCTGCATATCGAGGGTGAAGAGAAATCGACGGCGCTCGGAGAGGCCGGCGAAGCGGGAGCAGTTGAGGAAATGCCGGTGCGTGCAGTCCTGCTCGGGGCTGGCGAAAAACTGCAGATATTCTGGGCTCCATAGAGTGGGAGCCCTTGCACGACCAGGACAAGGGAAAGACCATGCAAGCTGACAAGCGCATCAATGCCGTGACAGCCCGTCTGATTGAAAGAAGCAAGCCGGGACGCGAGGCCTATCTGGCCCGCATGGCCGCCGCTGCGGGCAAGGGGCCGCATCGCACGATGCTATCGTGCGGAAACCTCGCTCACGGATTTGCCGCTTGCGGCCTTTCCGACAAGGCGGCACTTGCTGGCGATGTGGTGCCGAACATCGGAATCATCACGGCCTATAATGACATGCTTTCGGCGCACCAGCCCTATGAGGCTTTCCCTGCGCTGATCCGCAAGGCAGCCCAGGACTCAGGCGGTGTCGCGCAGGTCGCGGGCGGTGTGCCAGCCATGTGCGATGGTGTCACACAGGGCGAACCGGGCATGGAATTGTCACTGTTTTCGCGCGATGTCATTGCCATGGCGGCAGGCATCGGGCTGTCGCACAACATGTTCGATGCGGCGATGTTTCTTGGCGTGTGCGACAAGATCGTACCCGGACTGGTGATCGCAGCACTTTCCTTCGGGCACTTGCCGGCAGTGTTTGTTCCTGCTGGTCCGATGCCGTCCGGCATTCCCAATGACGAAAAGGCCAAGACACGCCAGCTCTATGCCGAAGGCAAGGTAGGGCGGGCGGAACTGCTGGAATCAGAATCGAAATCATATCACTCGCCCGGCACCTGTACCTTCTACGGCACGGCGAACTCCAACCAGATGTTGATGGAAATCATGGGCCTGCACCTGCCGGGTTCCAGTTTCGTCAATCCCAACACTCCGCTGCGTGACGCCCTGACCGTGGAAGCAACACGACGGGCACTGGCGATTACGGCACTTGGCAACGAATACACCCCGGCAGGTCGCGTCGTCGATGAGAAGGCCGTCATCAACGGCATTGTAGGATTGAACGCGACAGGTGGCTCGACCAATCACACCATGCATCTCATCGCGATGGCACAAGCAGCCGGCATCCAACTGACATGGCAGGATATTGCGGAAATTTCAGACGCAGTACCGTTGATCGCGCGGGTGTACCCGAACGGCCTTGCGGACGTGAACCACTTCCATGCGGCGGGGGGGATGGGTTACCTGATCGGCCAGTTGCTCGACCACGGATTGCTGCATGACGACGTGCTGACGGTCTGGGGCCAAGGGCTGTCGAATTACCGGCAGGAGCCCAAACTTGGCGCTGACGGCTCAATCCGCTGGGAAAAGGCAGCTGACACCTCCGGCAATGTCAAGGTGCTTTCGACGGTGACAACACCGTTCCAGGGCAATGGCGGCCTGAAGATGTTGACGGGCAATCTTGGCAAGGCGGTATCGAAGATTTCCGCCGTGAAGGCAGAGCGTCATGTAATTGAAGCACCGGCCCTTGTTTTTCATGACCAGAACGAGATCACCGCGGCCTTCAAGGCCGGCAAGCTCGAACGCGATTTCATTGCCGTGCTTTGCTATCAGGGGCCAAAGGCCAATGGCATGCCGGAATTGCACCGCCTGACACCCGTGCTTGGTGTGCTGCAGGACCGGGGCTTCAAGGTGGCGCTGGTCACGGACGGGCGCATGTCGGGTGCCTCGGGCAAGGTACCCAGCGCCATTCATGTGACGCCGGAGGCACTGGATGGCGGGCCGATCGCGCGGGTGCGTGATGGCGACATGGTCCGCGTTGATACTGTGACTGGAAGGCTGGACTTTCTGGGCGATGCAGGTGATTTTGATGCGCGCGCTGTTGTCCATCCTGACCTTGTCCATAACCGGAGCGGGATGGGAAGGGAGTTGTTTGCAGCTTTCCGCGCCAATGTGGGGGCCGCTGATAACGGAGCATCGGTGTTCTGACTTCGGCAATACAGCAAGGGGGCATGGCTCCCGCATGGGAGATTTCATGATCAAGGCCATTGCCATGGCATTTCTTGCAGGCGCCACTGCGCTGGCGGCACCGAATGCGGGAAACGCGCAGGAAGAAAACAACGGACGCCACGAAGGTTACTATTATCCGGTACCCAAAAGCGAGGAAACCTATACGAGCACGGCGCCAACACTTGACGGGGTAAATCGCAAATCGCGGGTCGGGCTGGTTGCCGGACTGATCAAGCGCCAGTTGGAACGGCAGTATGATCCGGGTTTCATCATTCTCGCCAAGGGCTTCGAAGCAGAGAAGATGATCATCGTTGCCACCGAGGACGGCCGCTATGACACGATCTACCGATTGCGGGCACTGATTTCAGCACTGACATCGGAGGCGAGATTCTCACCGCTGCTGCAAAACTCCGGCTCGCCTGAAAACTACAATTTTCTGGACCTGCTGAAACTTGGGGGCTTCACCGAACTGACCTTGTCCAATGGCAAGGATGTTTCGCACCGCATCATCGTGAAATGATCCGTTTCGGGTTGCCTGCACAATCAATGGTTCTCTAATTTTGATAATGCTACTAATACGGGTATTCCGATTCGTGCAAAACCCGACGGTAGCATGCGCCATTTTTTCATTCCGATATTGCTCACATTGCAGGCCTGCACTTCAGCAGGAGTTGTGAGCTCCGACTTTCCTGCCCTCAAGCCTGACTTGATCACCGGGAGCGTCATGGCGCAGGAATTTTCGAGATTGTGCCTTTCCGGCACATTCATGGCCGATACGAACTCTGCCGAAACCGAGAGGCTCTGGAGCGAGCCGGACGATTCAGCACTTGCCGCTGCCGGGCTGACCAGTCTCAAGAAGGCAATCCTGGAAATGCCGGGTGGAGGTGCGGTGGTTAGTGAACGCCAACTGCTCCGACAGGCGCGCTTTGGCAATACGGGCATTGTGCTGGCAGTCGAAGCGGTGCTGGAACGCGACAAGCCGGTTCGATTGTCCTGCAACATGTTTTCACGCGACGAGCAACTGCTCGAAACCTGTACCGCACTGGGAAGGGCAATCGGGAAGGCACCTGATGCCAATCGCAAATACCCGGCACTCGACGCGCATTTCATCGAGTGGAATGTGCAGCTTGAAGCGAAGCCGGGACTCGTAACTTGCGAGCGGGCTCCGCGCAGCCCGATATTGCCCTATGACGGGGTTGCCCTGAAACTGGTGCTTGATCTGACACAACCACAGAAGCGCCAGATCGCAATCAACACAGCGCCCAACCGGGTTGACCGCTGAGAGTTCAAAAAACTCAGTAGACCGGAGGCTGAACACCCGCTGCACGGCAGGCTCCCGCCAGCGTGTTTGCCATAAGCATTGCTATGGTCATCGGGCCCACACCGCGGGGAACCGGTGTGATTGACCCTGCAACTGCAGCGCATTGGTCATAGGCGACGTCGCCGACAATGCGCGTCTTGCCGTCGCCCAGCTCCGGCGCATCGATCCGGTTGATCCCGACATCGATGACACAGGCACCGGGCTTGACCCAGTCGGCGGTTATCATTTGCGGCCTGCCAACAGCTGCGACCAGGATATCGGCTGTGCGGGCAAGAGCAGGAAGATCCCTCGTGCGGGAATGGGCTATCGTCACGGTCGCGTTTGCGGCCAAGAGCAGATTTGCCATCGGCTTGCCGACAATGTTGGACCGGCCGACAACCACTGCATTGAGACCTGAAAGGTCGGACTTGCCGAGCGCGCGCCGGATCAGAACCATCGAACCCGCTGGTGTGCAGGGAACGAAAGCATCGTCGAGTTCACCGGTTCCAAGCTTGCCAACATTGATGAAGTGAAAGCCGTCAACATCCTTCTCGGGAGAAATCGCCTGGATGACCTTGCCTTCATCGATCTGGCCCGGGAGTGGCAATTGCACGAGGATGCCGTGAATGGTCCTGTCGGCGTTGAGTTGTGCAATCAGCGCCAGCAGGTCAGCCTGGGAAGTGGCGGCATCGAGGCGGTGGGTCACAGACTTGAAGCCGCATTCCTCGGCGCGCTTGCCCTTGGAGCGCACATAGACCTGGCTGGCGGGATCCTCACCGACAATTACGACGGCTATGCCCGGCGTCACCGCGTGGCTTTGCTTCAGCTTCGCAGTTTCCCGCTTGACGATTTCCACCACATCAACGGCCACTTGCGTGCCATCGATCACCGTTGCCGCCATTCGACTTCTCCCGTCTTGGGTTGGACTGCATTGTCGCGCGCACAATAGGCAATGGCCAATAACACCGGCGCGCAAAAAGCGACAACCAGGACACGCATTTGCGCCGGGTTGGCGATCAGCTCCTTTTCAGATCAAACCGAAGAGAGTTCCCTTTCATGCATCCAGGCGGCGTGGCGGGGTGCGCGCTTGGTACGCGACCATTCCTCAAGCATGTCCCATTTGACTGCATCGAGTTTTGCCATCTTCGCTTCTTCATCCGGATCATCGCAGGCAAGCTCGATGCGATGCCCGTTAGGATCGAAGAAGTAGATCGAATGGAAGATTGTATGGTCTGTCACACCAAGCACTTCGACGCCGTTTGCCTCAAGCTGATCCTTGAAGCCGATCAGGGCCGTGCGGTCCTTCACCTTGAAAGCAATATGCTGCACCCATTTCGGAGTATTTTCGTCACGCCCCATTTCCGGTTTGGTGGGGAGCTCGAAGAATGCGAGTATGTTTCCTTCTCCGGCATCCAGGAAGACATGCATGTAGGGATCAGGTTCATGCGTCGACGGGACGTGGTCCTCGGCAATTGCCAGAACAAAGTCCATGTTCAGATTGTCGCGATACCATTCGACAGTCTGTTTCGCGTCCTTGCAGCGATAGGCAACGTGATGAATTTTCTCAATTTTCATTGGGGCACTCCTTCAGGCCTGTTTTCCCGTCACACACCTGTTTGAAACCTCAATTCACTTGCGGGCTGCCTCCAGGGCCTGTGCCAGCACATCCATGTCGCCGATCTGGTTGGCCAGAACCAGCAACAGGCGGGCGTTATAGGCGTCGCTCTCCTCGCGGCTCAGCGTTTCATGTTCGGCAAGGAGGGCCGCATAGAAATCATCGGCCCGGGCGATGTTCGGTTTCACAACCAGTCTGGTCATTTTGGTCTCCCTTCCGTTCACGCGGCATCGCTGCGAAGTTCCGCCCCCAAGGCGCGGTGCAGCGCACGGCGAATTGCCTTGTCGTTGAAGTCACGCCAGCGCGCAGCGACATGCTGATCAGGGCGGATGAGGTAGACTGCGCGGGTCTCCTTACCCAGGTAACGCTCACCAATGGCACCAGCGCCGGCAGAAGACAGTTCGATCACCGGAATTCCATAGCCGGCCTCCTCGATGGGAACCGCATCCTTGACGTTGATCGCAAGCAGGTGGAACCGGCTGTCAAGCGCATCGAGCAACCATCCACCCGGGATCGGGGCATCAATGGCTGGAGCACCCGGCCGTGTGCGGGCAGGAAAATCGCCGTCATCGGGACCATTGAGCGCCGAGCCTTCATAAGTGCAGGGCACCGATAGCCTGCCGGAATTGACAAGTGGGCGGGCAAATTCGTGCTTCTCGGCGAGGTCCAGAACGGCATCACGCAGGATGCGTGACATCGGCGATTTCGGCGTGATGAAATCCGTAGACCGCGTCGAATTCAGAATGTTTTCGTCCGCACCGTGAACCCGCTCGCTGTCATAGGTATCAAGCAGTGCCTCTTCTGCCCTGCCGTCAATAACGGCCTTGAGTTTCCAGCCAAGATTATCCACGTCCTGCAGGCCGGAATTGGCTCCGCGAGCACCAAAGGGCGAGACCTGATGGGCGCTGTCGCCGGCGAAGATGACATGGCCGTGGCGGAATTTTTCCATGCGGCGGCACTGGAATGTGTAGATTGAAACCCATTCAAGCTCGAACTTCACGTCGTCCCCCAGCATCGCCTTCAAACGGGGAATGACATTTTCGGGCTTTTTTTCCTTTTCGCGGTCGATATCCCAACCGAGCTGGAGATCAATGCGCCACACGCCATCCGGCTGTTTGTGCAGGAGAGCGGACTGACCGCGGTTGAAAGGAGGATCGAACCAGAACCACCGTTCGGTTGGGAAATCCGCTTCCATGACTACGTCAGCAATCAGGAAATTGTCCTCGAAGACCCGGCCAACGAAATCCAGCCCCATCATGCGGCGGACCGGGGAATTGGCACCATCGCAGGCGATCAACCAGTCGGCCTCGACCGTATAGGGTCCATCAGGTGTTTCCACATCAAGCGAAACGTGATCATCGCAATCGCGAAAACCAGTGACCTTGGAATTGCCGCGGATTTCAAGTTTCTTGCCTTGAGCCTGCAACTGGCGGCAACGATCCACGAGGAATTTCTCGAAATGATATTGCTGCAGGTTGATGAAGGCTGGGCGCTTGTGGCCGGTCTCGGGCAGAAGGTTGAAATCATAGACCTCGCGCTCATCGAAAAAGACGCGTCCGGCATTCCAGGTTATGCCCATTTGCGCGAGAGCGGGATCAACTCCAAGACGGTCGAGGATTTCAAGCGTGCGCTTGGAGAAGCAGATGGCGCGCGATCCGAATGAAACCTTGTCGTTTTCGTCAATGACAACCACAGGGACATCGCGCATCGCCAGATCAATTGCAGCCGCCAGTCCCACGGGACCCGCGCCGATGACGATGACGGGATGGCGTGCCGGCGTTGCAGCATCCTGATCGGGTGAGCGCATGTAGGGATAAAGCGGAGTTTCAAAAATCTTTGACATGACCATCACGCCTTGCTTGTTGCCAGAAAGATCGATGAGACGAAGAGCAATACGCCAAGAGCGGCCACAATTGTCAGCGCCTTGCCGGTAGTGTCCCAGACGGCGCGCCATGTATGGATGCGCAGGAGCCTGCGACGGTCAGACTTTGTCAGCGAGTCATATTCCGGTGGATAGAGCCTTGTATCGCGAGCCATGATCATGTCCCGTCCTGCCAGATGCTTGCGCCAAAGCTGGGCAAAATAAGCGATAAAAAACATGCCGAGCCCGCTCAGCATCATCCATTGGGAAAAACCGAGTTCCTTCATGGCTGCAATTCCCCTCCCTGGATGGCAGGTCAGGATGTCACCCTAACACCGTGACACCTGGCTACCTTGATCTTGCTCAATTGCAGGCAGGTCGTACAACCTGCCGCTCGTCATCCCTGCAGGTCGTGCCACATTTTCAAGTCACGTTCAGCGGTCCAGATTCTCGGCGTATCGATGCCGAGAGCCTCATCATATGCGCGGGCAACATTGAACGGCAGGCAATGCTCATAGATCGCGTAGTCGGCGAATTTCGGATCGCAGACAGCGCGGCATGCGTCCCATGCCTGTTTCAAGCTGCCGCCGCCTTGCGCGATTCGCGCCACCGGCCGATAGGTCGAATTGATAAAGTCGGCAGTGTTGGTCAGTGCGGCATTGACCATGTCCTTGCCGACAAGGGCGTTACCCCTTCCCGGCGCAATCGCGTCGACGTCGAAGGAGCGGATGTTTTCCAGTGTGTCTTCCCAGTCACTGAAGTGGCCGTCGCCGCAATAGCAGGCGGAATGAAACTCGACAATGTCACCTGTGAACATGACATTGGCATCCGGCACATGGGCAACAATGTCACCGGCAGTGTGCGCGCGACCCAGATGCATCAGGTCCACGCGGCGCTTGCCAAGATAGACAGTCATGGAACCATCAAATGTCGTGGTCGGCCAGGTCAGGCCTGGGATCGATTCATGCCCCTGGAAGAGACGTGGAAAACGTTGAAACTCGCTGTCCCAGTCTTCCTGGCCGCGCTCGACAACCATGGAACGCGCCATGTCACTCATGATCACGGTTGGCGCATTGTAAGCTGATGCGCCCAATACCCTGACGGCGTGATAATGCGTCAGCACCAGATGGCTGATCGGTTTGTCGGTAACCGAACGAACCTTCTCGATCACCTTGCCCGCCAGGCGCGGCGTTGCCTGCGCCTCAATGATCATGACGCTTTCATCACCGATGATCACACCGGAATTGGGATCACCCTCTGCGGTAAAAGCCCAGATGTCACGACCGATCTCGCTGAACGAGATCTGCTTTTCTGTCATGTCGCCTGCAGAGGCAAACTGCTTTGTCATACTGATCTCACTTCCTGTTCAATCGCACCGAATATCGAATGGCCGGCTGCATTCTTCATCTCGATGCGAACTGTATCGCCGAATGCCATGAAGGGTGTCGTCGGCTTGCCGCCTGCGATGGTCTCGATCATGCGGATTTCCGCGATACAGGAATAGCCTTTGCCACCTTGCGAGACAGGCTTGCCAGGAGTGCCATCGGCACCCTTGTTGGAAACCGTGCCCGACCCGATGATCGCACCGGCGCCCAGCGGCCGCGTCTTGGCAGCATGCGCTATCAACTGGCCGAAGTCGAAGGTCATGTCGACACCGGCATTGGCCTCGCCGAACGGTTTGCGGTTGAGCTCGACATGCAAGGGCAGGGACAGTTTCGCGCCATCCCAGGCGTCCCCCAGTTCATCGGGTGACACCGCAACCGGAGAAAACGCCGTTGGCCCCTTCGACTGGCAGAAACCGAACCCCTTGGCGAGTTCGCCCGGAATGAGGTTGCGGAAGGAAATGTCGTTGAGGATCATCACCAGCTTGATGTGGTCGCGTGCTGCCTGCGGTGTCACGCCCATCGGCACATCGTCGGTGATGACGGCAATCTCGCCTTCCATGTCGATACCCCAGGCTTCGCTGAGCGCAGGGATGGCGTCGCGAGCGCCCAGCAGCGCATCCGGCGCGCCGATATACATCAGCGGATCGGTCCAGAAGGATTCCGGCAGTTCGGCGCCCCGCGCTTTCCTGACCAGTTCGACATGATTGACATAGGCTGAGCCGTCAGCCCACAGATGGGCCCGCGGGACAGGCGCCATGGCATCGTGCTCATGGAACCGCTGGGACGGCTGCGCACCGGCCTCGAGCCCTTCGGCAACTTCCATGAGCCGCGGAGAGGCATGTGCCCAGTCGTCCAATGCGTCCTGCATGGTGCGGGCGATGTGGCCTACTTCTGTATAGCGGGTCAGATCCTTCGATACGACCACCAGACGTCCGTCCCTGGTGCGGTCCTTCAATGTTGCCAATTTCATGTGATCAATGCGCCTCCCTGCGCCGATTTGGTTCAAGTGAGCATGGGCGTTGCATCGTGCCCGGCGCAAGCCTGAAATACGCGATCCTCACTTTAGCCCCGGCGTACCGTCAAATTTCTTTTCAAGATTGTCCCAGCAATCGATGTAGTCGTCCTGCAAGGGTGCCTCTTTGGCTGCGAACGCCGTGAGGTGTTGGGGAAACCGCGTCTCGAACATGAATGACATGGTGTTGTCGAGCTTCTCCGGTTTCAAATCCGCATTGGATGCGCCCTCGAAAGCCTGCCGGTCCGGGCCATGTGGCAGCATCATGTTGTGAAGGCTCATCCCGCCCGGCACAAAGCCCTGCGGCTTGGCATCATACTGGCCATAAATGTTGCCCATGAGTTCCGACATGATGTTGCGGTGATACCAGGGCGGTCGGAAAGTGTTTTCGGCAACCATCCACCGCTCACGGAACAGGACGAAATCTATGTTGGCAGTGCCTGGAACGCCGGAAGGTGCGGTGAGAACGGTGAAGATCGACGGATCGGGATGATCGAAAAGGATGGCACCGACGGGGCAGTAGGTGGAGAGGTCATATTTCACCGGCGCGTAGTTTCCATGCCATGCGACAACGTCGAGCGGTGAATGTCCGATATTCGTGACATGGAACTGGCCGCACCATTTCACCGTGACGGTCGTTGGCGTCTCGCGGTCCTCGAACCAGGCAACCGGCGTCTTGAAGTCGCGGCGGTTGGCCATGCAATTTGCGCCGATCGGGCCGCGACCCGGCAATTCGAACTTCTGCCCGTAATTCTCGCAGACAAAACCGCGCGCCGGCCCTTCCAGCAATTCCACCCGGTAGAGCAGACCGCGGGGAATGATGGCGATCTCGCCGGGCTGGATGTCGATGACACCAAGCTCGGTCCAGAACCGCAGCCGACCTTGCTGCGGCACGATCAGCAATTCGCTGTCAGCCGAGTAGAAATAGGCGTCGACCATCGATTTTGTAACCACGTAGACATGCGATGCCATGCCGACCTGGGTGTTGACGTCACCTGCGGTTGTCATTGTGCGCATGCCCGTCAGCCAATCAGTGTCAGATCCCTCGCTCACCGGAACCGGGTCCCAGCGATACTGGCCGAGCGAGATGACATCGGGATCGACGCAGGGAGCGCTTTTCCAGTATGGCAGCGTTATCCTGGTGTAGCGGCTCGAATGCTTGACTGAAGGGCGGATCCGATAGCACCAGGTCCGCTCGTTCTGGTGACTCGGCGCGGTGAAGGCTGTTCCCGACAATTGCTCGCCATAAAGGCCGTAGTTGCATTTCTGCGGGCTGTTCATGCCTTGCGGCAGGGCGCCGGGAAGCGCCTCGGTTTCGAAGTCATTGCCAAATCCCGGCATGTACTGAAGTTTCACGTCCGTGCTTTTCATTGGCGACCTCCCGATGCAAGCCAGTCAGGCAAACCCCGTCAACGTGATGCTGTCCGGCTTGCCCATGGTATTCCCGTCAGGATAGGTTTAACGTGAATCCAAATTAGTTGCAAGTGAGACTATTATCATTGTTGGACATGCCATGAATGAGCCATTCGATCTTCTGCAATTCCTCCCGTTCCGGCTTAACCGTCTGGCAGCGGAGGTCTCAAGACGGTTGCACGAAATCTATGGGGAACCCTACGGGATCGACGTCGCCGAATGGCGGGTAGTCGCGACACTGGGTGCGCGCGGCGGCGCGACCGCGCAAGAGATTGTGCGCTCGACCCGGACGCACAAGTCAACGATCAGCCGCGCTGTGTCACACCTGATGAAACTGGGCTGGGTAGAACGTGGTCGCCAGGCAAAAGACCGGCGAAACCTGGAACTTCAACTGACCCGGCTGGGAGCAAAGATGCATGACGAAATCATACCGTTGGTCAGGGCAGCCGAGAAAGACATTCTGTTGACACTCGGCAAGGACACCGCACAAGTGCTGTCGGCAATTACAAGACTGGAGGCTGCGCTGGACATTGGCGGAGCGGACGACCGATAGTATCTTTGTCAAGAAATTGCCGGAACATCCATACTTAACCAGCGGTTAGGGAATGTGTGATGAGTTAGCCCCATCACGGACATTCGCCAGATTGTGGGGTCCAGGCGACGGTTTGTCCGGCTCCGTGTTTGAGGAAGGTGCGAGGGGCATCTTTCGCTGCGCTTGCGCCGTGAAAGACATATGTGGGGGCATGCCCTTCGCACCTTGCCTTGAACCGCAACTCAGGCCTTTGCTGCCCCCGCTTGTCTGATTTCCACCGACTTCAGGAATGCCGGTCTTGAGCGAACCCGCTCAAAATATTCGGTTACCGGCCCTTCCGGCCAGGGGAACTTGCAGCCCTTTGCCCATCCAGCCGTATGGCCTATCAGAAGGTCAGGCACCGTGAATTCGTCTCCCATTACAAACTGCCTGTCACCAAGGCGTGCGGCAAAAGCCTTCATCGCCTTTGCAAAATCATGAGCGAAAGCAGGTTTTGCTTCCTGAACCCGCAACTCTTCCGGCAGGATAAAGCTGTGCTTGGCATGGTTCCAACAGGCACCGTCCATGTCATCACAGGCAAACTGCGTGAAACTGTCCTGTTTTGCACGCTCTGTCGTGCCTGCGGGAAAGGTGAATTTGCCATGCCGGTCGGCAAGGAACTGGATGATGGCAACGCTGTCGATGACAACCTCGCCATCGACAATGAGGGCCGGAACCTTGCCACCGGGATTGACAGCGAGGATTGCCTCGGATTGCGGACCTGCACGCTCCAATTCGTAGGGAACACCAAGTTCTTCCAGCATCCACAGAACCCGGAAGGCCCGGGTGCTGGGTGATCCGATCAATTTGTACACTTTGCTTCCCTTCCCGCTATCGTTCAATGCGAAATGATCTTGTTTGCAACAAGGTGGTCGAAGATCAGGCTTGCTGCATCTTCGGCGGACATGTCGGCAGTGTGGATATGGATTTCGGCGGTTTCGGGTGCCTCATAAGGCGAATCGATACCGGTGAAATTCTTGATCTGGCCGGCTCTCGCCTTCTTGTACAGGCCCTTCACGTCGCGCTGTTCAGCAAGGGCGAGCGGGGTATCGACAAACACTTCTATGAATTCGCCATCGGGCATCAGTTCGCGCGCCATTTGACGCTCGGAGCGGAACGGTGAAATGAACGATACCAGGGTAATGAGCCCGGCATCCGCCATCAGCCTGGCAACTTCAGCGACACGACGAATATTCTCGACCCGGTCGGCATCGGTGAAACCCAGATCCTTGTTGAGCCCGTGGCGGACATTGTCGCCATCAAGCAGATAGGTATGGTGCCCCAGCCCCGCCAGCTTCTTTTCCACAAGGTTGGCAATGGTGGATTTGCCGGAACCCGAAAGCCCCGTGAACCACAACACAGCCGGTTTCTGGTTCTTCAGTTCCGCACGGCGCGAACGGTCAACTTCCATGGCCTGCCAATGGATATTGGCGGAGCGTCGCAAGGCGAAGTGGATCAACCCCATGCCGACGGTTGCGTTGGTCATGCGGTCAATCAGGATGAAGCCACCGGTTTCTCGGTTTGCCTCGTAGGGGTCAAAGGCAATTTGGCGATCAAGCGCAATATTGCACACCCCTATCTCGTTCAGCTCGAGTTTTGTGGCAGCCAGATGCTCGAAAGAATTGACATTGACCTGGTATTTGGGAGCGGTGATCGTTGCCAGAACCGTCTTGGGACCGATCTTCAGGAGATACGGCCTTCCAGGAAGCATCGGCTCGTCGGCCATCCACAACAACGTGGTTTCAAACTGGTCAGCGACCTCCGAAGGCGACATTGCCGTTGAAATGATATCCCCGCGGGAAATGTCGATCTCGTCATTCAGTGTGAGTGTGACCGACTGGCCGGCAACTGCTCGGTCCAGATCACCATCCTGGGTCACGATCCTCGCCACAGTGCTTTCACGACCGGAGGGCTGGACACGGATGCGCTCGCCCGGTGACACCGAGCCGCTGGCGATCTGTCCGGCAAATCCGCGAAACGAACTATCAGGCCGGTTCACCCATTGCACCGGCAGACGGAATGGCTGGCTCTCAGCCCGGTCATCCACCTTCACGGTTTCAAGATGCGACAGCAGGACCGGGCCGCGATACCAGTCCATTCTGGAACTTGGTTCAACGATGTTGTCGCCCTTCAGCGCCGAAACCGGGATCGGCACGATGTCGAATGGCGGCTTGCCGTCCCTGCCGAGGGCGGATGCAAATTCGGTATAGTCGGCAACGATTTTCTCATAGGTCTTACGGGAATATTCAACCGCATCCATCTTGTTGACGGCCAGAACCACATGCCGGATGCCGAGCAGTGACACGATGTAGGAATGGCGCCGGGTCTGGGTGAGGATGCCCTTGCGCGCATCAATCAATATGATCGCCAGCTCGGCAGTCGAGGCACCGGTGGCCATGTTCCTGGTGTATTGCTCGTGACCTGGAGTATCGGCAACGATGAACTTGCGCCGGTCGGTCGAGAAAAAGCGATATGCGACATCAATTGTGATGCCCTGCTCGCGCTCCGAGGCAAGACCGTCAACGAGAAGCGCAAAATCAATGCCCTCGCCCTGGGTTCCGAAACGGGCGGAATCGGATTGCAATGCGGTGAGCTGATCCTCGAAAATCATTTTCGATTCGTACAGCATGCGCCCGATCAGGGTCGATTTGCCATCGTCGACGCTGCCGCAGGTGATGAAGCGCAGAAGCGATTTTTCCTCGTGGCTCTTGAGATAGGCGAGAATGTCGCCTGCGATGAGGTCGGACTGGTGGGCCATCAGAAATACCCCTCCTGCTTCTTCTTTTCCATCGAAGCAGACTGGTCGTGGTCGATGACCCTGCCCTGGCGTTCCGAAGTGGTCGTCAAAAGCATTTCCTGGATAATCGAAGTCAGGGTGTCAGCCTCGCTCTCGACTGCGCCTGTCAACGGATAACATCCTAGCGTACGAAACCGGACCTTGCGCAATTGCGGGGTTTCACCCGGCTTCAGCGGCATGCGCGTATCGTCCACCATGATCAGCGTGCCGTCACGCTCGACAACCGGGCGCTCGGCAGAGAAATACAGCGATACGATGGGTATCTTTTCCAGATAGATATATTGCCAGATGTCGAGCTCGGTCCAATTGGACAGCGGAAACACGCGCATGGATTCGCCTGTCGATTTGCGGGCGTTGTAGGTCTTCCACAATTCCGGGCGCTGGTTCTTCGGGTCCCAGCGATGTTCCTTCGAGCGAAACGAGAAAATGCGTTCCTTGGCGCGGGACTTTTCCTCATCGCGACGCGCGCCACCAAAAGCCGCGTCAAATCCATACTGGTCAAGCGCCTGCTTCAGCGCCTGCGTCTTCATGACGTCGGTATGGATGGCAGAGCCGTGCGAGAAGGGACCAATGCCCTGGGCAAGACCTTCCTGGTTAATATGAACGATCAGCTTGAGACCAAGCTTGGCAACAGTATCGTCGCGGAAGGATATCATCTCCCGGAACTTCCATGTCGTATCAACATGCAGCAACGGAAATGGCGGCAATGCCGGATAGAATGCCTTCATGGCAATATGAAGCATCACGGCACTGTCCTTGCCGATCGAGTACAGCATCACCGGGTTTTCCGCTTCGGCCGCAACTTCGCGCATGATGTGGATGCTCTCGGCTTCCAGGCGTTGCAGATGTGTAAGCATCGTGAATGTCCGTAATCTGAGGCGGGCAGTTCAGCCCCAATGTTGAGTTCAGGCCTGCCTGAATTTCGTGCCAGGTGTATAGGCGATGAAGAACGGGTTGCGATAGCCGGGTTTGCCATATTGCAGCGGTTCTCCGGAAATTTCTTCCACCTTTCCGCCGATTGCTGAAAGAACCGCATGACCGGCAGCAGTATCCCATTCCATGGTAGGGCCGAAGCGCGGATAGAGGTCCGCCTCCCCGCTCGCAAGCAGACAGAACTTGAGTGACGAACCGGCATTGGCAAGTTTGCCAACCGGATTTGCTGCAATGAAGGCCTCGGTTTCCGCCGTCAGATGGGAACGGCTGGCGACGACAACAAGTGCGTTATTGTCAACCGGCTTTGCTTTCAGAACACGCCTCTCGCCACCGCTTGAGTGCTCCTCGAAAGCTCCAAGTCCTGCAGCGCCGGCGAACAGGCGGCCAACAGCCGGCGCACAAACGGCTCCGGCGACCGCAATGCCGTTCTCGATCAAGCCGACATTGACCGTGAACTCGCCGCGGCTCTGGACAAATTCCTTGGTACCGTCGATGGGATCCACCAAAAAAAACCGGTCGCCCGAAAAACCCGACGCATGGGTCGCAGCGCGCTCTTCGGTGACCACCGGGATATCGGGAAAGGCGCTGGCGAGTTCACGGCACAGGAATTCATCGACGGCAAGGTCGGCTTCAGTCAGCGGTGAATTGTCCGCCTTGTGCTCTACCGAAGACAATCGTCCATGGTAGCGCATCGCAATATTACCGCCGTGGCGAACCAGATCGGCCAGTATCTCAATCATTTCAACCATGGGGGTTTTCCGTTTCCAGATTTTGTCTGTATCCGGCTTGTCGATAATTGGACTTGGCGACCAAAGTCAAATAGCGCTTGCGGCAAGCGTGTTTCTGCTCCAATTCCGCCACAATCACGGCGCTTGACGAAACAACACAATCCGGCGCCAAGGGCCCCAACAGAAATGTCCCAGATACGCAATGCCGAAGCGGCAGACATACCCGTCCTCGAGGCAATCGAAGCGGTGAGTTTTCCTTTTGACCGGATCTCCGGTCGGTCATTTAAAAAAGCTATCCGCCTCGCCAGCCAGTTGCTGCTGGTATCAACCACTCCCGAGGGTGATGTCAGTGGATATGCCTTGATCCACTTTCGCAAGGATGTCTCGCGAGCGCGGCTGCATTCGATTGCAGTTGCACCAGCGATGCGCGGCCACGGCATCGGACGAGACCTGCTCGTTGGCGCAGAGGCCGAAGCAGCAAGGCGTGGCTGTGCAAGCATCCGGCTGGAAATCCCGATTGACAACACGGCTGCACAGGAATTCCACCAGCGCCAGGGCTATGCGGCGCGCAAGATCATCAAGACCCGCAGAGATGAGGTGGGTTCTCCGGGCGGCGAACTTGTCCAGATGGAAAAGGCACTGCACCGGGAGGACGGTACTCCGGTCGTTGTGACACGCCAACCTTCCATCCTCATTGTTGTAGGCCGCCAACAAGACAGAAAACCGCTGGAAGAAGCAGTTGCGTCCCTCAATATCCGCATGGCGACCGCATCGGAATATCTCTCGCGTCCGGAGGTGGCAATCGGGGTTCGCCAGGTCATAAACCTTTGCCCGGTCGATGATTATCTCAGCCAGGGATATTATGTCTCGCTGCTGGCGAAAGCGCGGGCTCAGCGCGCGATGCCGAATATCGACACAGTGACCGGGCTGATCTGGAAGAAATTGTACAAGGATTATCTGGGTGAACTGACGGCCCTGGTCAAGGACCGGATACCGGCTGAGCTTGCCAATTCCAAGGAAGAAAAGCACGCCATCGAAATCCACTTCGGCAGTTCCGGCGAAGAGTGGTCACGGCCAATGGCAGCAAGGGCATGGCGGCTGTTTCCCGCCCCCACCCTCGAGGTCCTGCTGGTGCGTCACAAGAGCGGTTGGAGCGTTGACTATATCTGGCCGCTTTCGATTGCCTCCGTGCAGCCCGCCGATATTGCCCGGTTCACGACAGGCCTCAGTGAATTCTGCCAGAACAGGCGCAATCCGTCATTGCGGCGCAAGCGGACCAGCTTTGACCTGGCGATATTGTTCGATCCGAAAGAAGCGTTTCCGCCCTCGACCGAGCAGGCGATCAAGCACTTCATGCGCGCTGCCGACAAATTGAACATCCAGGCGGAAGTCATCGGGGCGAAGGACATTGATCGGCTGTCTAGCTTTGATGCACTGTTCATCCGCGAAACCACCAATATCGACAACCACACCTTCACCTTCGCAAAAGCCGCCGAAGCGCAAGGCATGCCGGTGATTGATGATCCGGTCTCGATCCTGCGCTGCTCCAACAAGGTCTATCTGCATGAGGCGATGGCGAGGGCCAAGATCGCAACGCCCAAGACCATTCTCATCACGCGCGCGAACATGAAGGAAATGCTGGCGCATCTCTCGTTTCCGCTGGTGCTGAAAATTCCGGATGGTTCGTTCTCGCGCGGCGTGATCAAGGTCCGCGATGCGAACGAGTATCACGAGAAGGCGTCCGCGATGCTGGAGGATTCCTTCATCATCCTCGCGCAGGAATTCCTGCCGACGGCTTTTGACTGGCGAATTGGCGTGCTGGACGGCAAGCCGTTGTTTGCCTGCAAATACCACATGGCCCGCGGGCATTGGCAGATCTACAATCACAAGGCCAAGGGCAAGACCGACATGGGCGATTTCGAAACCATGCGGGTCGAGGAGGCCCCACAAAAGATCGTCAAGACAGCGATCCGCGCATCGTTGCAAATGGGCCGAAGCCTTTACGGTGTGGATCTGAAGGAGATCGACGGCACTCCATATGTCATCGAGGTCAACGATAACCCAAATGTCGATACCGGGGTCGAGGACAAGGCAACGGGCGAGGAAGTGTACAACACCATCATATCAGTGTTTCGTGAGCGGATTCTCGTCTCCAAAGGCCTGACCAAACAATGAAAAAAGCGACATCGGATAGTGTGAAACGAGAAAGGGGCGGTCGCCCGCCCCTTCCCTTGTCTCCTGACGCCTTGATTATTTCATCGCGTCGGTGATCTCCGAGGTCCAGGCGCCAGAGGGCTCCTTGGTGATGATCTTCTGGTCAAGAAGCGCCTTTGCGGTACGCTCGTAAGCAGCAGGGATCAGCTTGCCGGAGCCGGAGCCGATCAGCTTGGCAACTTCGCCCATCATGCGCTTCTGGTGGTTTTCGTCCTGGCCGCCATTGTCCATGACGATACCTGCTGCTTCATCCACGTTCTCCAGCGCATATTTCCAGCCCTTCATGGAAGCCGTGACGAAACGCACCATCGCATCCTTGAATGCCGGATCGGCAAGCTTATCTTCCATGGCGTAGAGGCCGTCTTCGAGAAGGTCATTGCCCATAGCCGAATAATTGAAAACAATGAGGTCTTCCGGCTTGTAGCCCGCGTCAATCAGTTGCCAATACTCATTGTAGGTCATGACCGAAATGCAGTCCGCCTGCTTCTGGATCAGCGGCTGAACGTCAAAGGACTGCTTCAGGACGGTAACGCCGTCAGCACCACCTTCGGTGGAAAGGCCGATCTTGTTCATCCATGCGAAGAACGGATATTCGTTGCCATAGAACCAGACGCCAAGGGTGTGGCCCTTGAAGTCGGCCTCGGCCTGGACCGGGCCGTCCTTTGGGCAAACAAGCTCCATGCCAGCCTTTTCGAATGGCTGCGCGATGTTGACGAGGCCAACGCCCTTTTCACGCGCGGCGAGCGCGCCACCCATCCAGTCAACAATGACGTCTGCGCCACCGCCGGCAATGACCTGTTCAGGCGCAATGTCGGGACCGCCCGGCTTGATTTCGACGTCAAGACCCGCCTCTTCATAGAAGCCCTTGTCCTTGGCAACGAAATAACCGGCGAACTGTGCCTGCGCGACCCATTTCAATTGCAGTGTAACCTTGTCAGCGGCGGAGGCCGAACCTGCCATCAGTGCCATGGCCAGCGCCATTGAAATTCCCAATGCTTTTCTCATGTTCCCTACTCCTTGGTGTTGGGGCTCCGCCTTCTTTCATCGATAGGACGGATGCCAGAAAGTTGTGGTGCGCTCGAGAAGTGCAAGCAAACCGTAGAACAGTGACCCGGCAAGGGCTGCGACGGCGATTTCCGCCCAGACCATGTCGAGATTCATCCGACCCACTTCGGTCGAGATTCGAAAGCCCATGCCGACAACCGGGGTACCGAAGAATTCGGCCACAATGGCGCCAATCAGGGCAAGCGTGGAATTGATCTTGAGCGCATTGAAGACAAAAGGCATGGCGGCAGGAAGCCGCAGCCTGAACAGGGTCTGCCAATGGTCTGACGCATAGGTGCGCATCAGGTCGCGCTCCATCTGGCTGCTGGCGGCCAGCCCGGCCAGTGTATTTACCAGCATCGGGAAGAAGGTCATCACAATAACAACAGCCGCCTTGGATTGCCAGTCAAAGCCGAACCAGATCACCATGATCGGCGCAATGCCGATGATGGGCAGTGCCGAGACCATGTTGCCGATGGGTAGCAGTCCGCGTGCCAGAAACCCGTACCGGTCAGCCAGCACCGCCACCAGAAAGCCAGAGACGGAACCCGCGCAAAATCCGAAAAGAACGGCCTTCAAGACCGTCTGGTTGAAATCCGCAGCGAGGATCGGGAGCGATTGCAGGATGCGCGCGCCGATGGCCGAGGGTGGTGGCAGCAGGATGAAGGGTATCTGGTAAACCGCTACCGCCACCTCCCACAGGAACAGGATGAATACGCCGAAAATGGCTGCGACGAGCAGGTCGCGCAGGCGCGACATGCGGCTGTTGGCAATGACAATCGCCGACAGGCGGACATTGAGCCAGCAGGCAGCAAGCCAGGAAAAGACCGCCGCCAACAGAACCATGGAACCCTTGCCGGATGCGTGACCCAGATTGGCCAGTACCCACAGCACGCCTGCGAGCGACGCGGCGGCCAGCAGAACTGTTGCAATCCTGTCGTTGCGCCGTCCGCTCATGGCCTTCCCCCCATCCATCTCTGGGTGAGGCCCTGCAACATGCTGACTGCGGTGACCAGCATCACCGCCACGACCGACCCCGCGATGAGTGCCGCCCAGATGTCGATCGTCTGGCTGTAATAAGATCCAGCCAACAAGCGCGAACCGATGCCGGCAACGGCACCCGTGGGCAGTTCACCGACAATGGCGCCGACCAGGCTTGCGGCGACGGCCACCTTGATCGAGGTGAAGAAGAACGGCACGGAAGCCGGCATCCGCAACTTCCGGAAGGTCTGCGGCTTGCTGGAATGATAGGTACGCATCAGGTCGAGATGCATGGCTTCGGGCGAACGCAGGCCCTTGACCATGCCGACGGCAACCGGGAAAAATGACAGATAGGTCGAGATCAGCGCCTTGGGCAGCAATCCGGTAACATTGATCGAGGCAAGGATGACAATGATCATTGGCGCAACCGCCAGCATCGGGATCATCTGGCTGGCGATGATCCAGGGCAGAAAGCTCTTTTCCAGTACCGGCACATAGACAATGCCTATGGCTATGACGACGCCGAGCAAGGTGCCCATGGCAAATCCCAACAGGGTGGAGGAAAGCGTTACGGCTGAGTGATAGACCAGGCTGCGCTTGGAAGTGGGCTTGACGCCGAAAACCGACTTCCAGAGATTTTGAGCGACCTGGTGTGGTGCCGGCATGGTCGGCTTGGGTTGTGCCATGGTCTGGGCAATGAATTGCGACCGGGTCACCTCGACCTTGCCGCGCGTGTTCAGATCACGCTGGAACGGCGCGTTCATGAAATAGGCCACAACATACCAGGCGATCATGATGATCGCGACGATGGTCAGGACGGGGACGAACCTTGATCCTTTCATTCGCGCTCACTCGTCATAGCTGTGCCCTGCCCTCAGCCCCTCGCGAACACGATGGGCGATCTTCAGGAATTCCGGGGTCTCACGGATTTCAAGCGGGCGCTCCTTTGGCAAGGTTGATTCAATCACGTCGGTCACGCGGCCGGGACGCGGGCTCATCACAACGATCTTGGTGGAAAGATAGACGGCTTCGGGAATGGAATGCGTGACAAAACAGATGGTCTTGCTGGTACGCGCCCAAAGGTCTAGCAATTGCTCGTTGAGGTGGTCGCGGACAATCTCATCGAGCGCGCCGAAAGGTTCATCCATCAGAAGCAGGTCGGCATCGAAGGACAACGCACGGGCAATCGAGGCGCGCTGCTGCATGCCGCCGGACATTTGCCAGGGATATTTCTTTTCGAAGCCTGCAAGGTTGACGAGTTCCAGCGTGCGTTGGACGCGTTCCTTCTGCTCCGCCTTCGAATAGCCCATGATCTCAAGCGGCAGGGCAACATTCTTTTCAATCGTGCGCCACGGATAGAGGGCTGCTGCCTGGAATACATAGCCATAAGCGCGTTTCATCCGCGCTTCGTCAGGCGTCATGCCGTTGACGGAAATCGTGCCACCGGTCGGCTGTTCGAGATCGGCAATCACGCGCAGGAAAGTGGTCTTGCCACAGCCCGACGGGCCGATGAAGGAAACGAACTCGCCCTTGCCGATTTCCAGGTTGACGTCTGACAGCGCATGCACGGGACCGTCGCCGGTCTGGAAAGTCAGGGAAAGATTGTGTGCGGAGATTACCGGCAAGCTGATTTCCTCTATGGTGACTGCCTGGGCAACATGAACTCAGGGAAGGGAAGACAACCATGGCAATTTGCCAAAAACTCCGTCCGGGCAACACGTTTTCCGGCAAGCAGGGATTCGACTATTTTGAAGGCATCGCGCGCGAGACTGTTGGTTCGCAGTCGATATGCATGCATCTCCTGACCATTCCTCCTGGAGGCAGGGCCAAAGCGCACAAGCATGCGACGCATGAGACCGCCATCCATGTGCTTTCCGGCAGTGCCATCATGTATTGGGGCGAGAAGCTGGAGAACTGCATGGAAACCAGTGCGGGTGATCTCATTTACATTCCCGCCGATGTGCCGCACCTTCCGATCAACAACAGCGACCAACCGGTGAGTGCCGTGATTGCGCGCACCGACCCGCATGAACAGGAAAGCGTCGTTTTGTTGCCCGAGCTTGAGCAATTTGTTGCCTGACATCAAACCCCCGTCGCCGGAATGCCGGTGCGCTTGACCGGGTTCGGGTTGGTGAGTTCCTTCCAGGTTGAAAGCGCCTTGTTGACGGAGGCATTGGGCTCGCGCTTGACGAATTTGCCATGGCCTTCCTGCGTCTTGATGGCACCATCATCGATGGACACATGGCCACGTGAAAGCGTGTAGCGCGGCAGGCCCTTGACGTGCTTGCCCTCGAAGACATTGTAGTCGATGGCCGATTGCTGGCTGGCAGCGGTAATCGTCTT
Organism: Nitratireductor sp.; assembly: GCA_041397525.1. Taxonomy (GTDB): domain Bacteria; phylum Pseudomonadota; class Alphaproteobacteria; order Rhizobiales; family Rhizobiaceae; genus BOKV01. Next base: position 303,695 of record JAWKWL010000003.1, on the reverse strand, counting down.
TTCCCTGTTCGGATCCCAGACCACGATGTCTGCGTCGGAGCCGACCAGGATCGCGCCCTTCTTCGGATACATGTTCATGATCTTGGCAATGTTGGTGGAGGTTACCGCGACAAACTCGTTCATGGTCAGGCGACCGGTCGCAACGCCATAGGTCCACAGCATCGGCATGCGGTCTTCAAGCCCGCCAGTGCCGTTGGGAATCTTGGTGAAATCGCCAACGCCGAAGCGCTTCTGCTCGGTGGTGAAGGCGCAATGATCGGTCGCGACCACCGACAGCGAGCCGGAGGCAAGGCCTGCCCACAGCGAATCCTGATGCTGCTTGTTGCGGAAAGGCGGGCTCATGACGCGGCGTGCGGCATGGTCCCAGTCCTGGTTGAAATATTCCGATTCATCAAGCGTCAGATGCTGGATCAGCGGTTCGCCCCAAACGCGTTTTCCTTGCGCGCGGGCACGGCGGATTGCCTCATGGCTGTCCTCGCAGGAAGTATGCACCACATAAAGCGGCGCGCCTGCCATGTCAGCAATCATGATGGCGCGGTTGGTGGCTTCGCCTTCCACCTGCGGCGGGCGGGAATAGGCATGCGCCTCGGGCCCGTTGTTGCCAGCTGCGAGCAGGCGCGCGGAAAGCTCGGCAACCACGTCGCCGTTTTCGGCATGCACCATCGGGGTGGCGCCGAGTTCGGCACAGCGGGTGAATGAAGCGTACAGTTCGTCATCGTTCACCATCAGCGCACCCTTGTAGGCAAGGAAATGCTTGAAGGTGTTGATGCCCTTCTCGCGGACGACGGTTTCCATCTCGTCGAAGACCTGCTTGCCCCACCAGGTGATCGCCATGTGGAAGGAGTAGTCACAATTGGCGCGGGTAGACTTGTTATCCCACATGGTCAGCGCCTCGAGCAGCGACTGGCCGGGCGATGGCAGGGCGAAATCCACCACCATCGTCGTGCCGCCGGAAAGGGCTGCGCGGGTACCACTTTCAAAATCATCGGAGGAATAGGTGCCCATGAAGGGCATTTCGAGATGGGTGTGCGGATCAATCCCACCGGGCATCACATAACAGCCGGTGGCGTCAAGTTCCTTGCCGCCGGAAAGGTTCGGCCCGATCTCCGTGATAATCCCGCCCTCGATCTTCACATCCGCCTTGTAGGTGAGGTCGGCGGTGACGATGGTTCCGTTTTTGATGACTGTGCTCATGATGCTTCTCCCGTAACTATCTCCGCAGTTTCAACCACAGCATGGAACAGCACGTCGGCACCGGCGCTCGCCCATTCCTTCGAGATTTCCTCGGCCTCATTGTGCGAAAGGCCATCGACACAGGGACACATCACCATGGCAGTTGGTGCCACCCGGTTGATCCAGCAGGCATCGTGGCCGGCACCCGAGATTATATCCATGTGCGAATAGCCAAGGCGTTCCGCCGCATCACGGATCGCCCTGACGCAGCCATGGTCGAATTCCGGCGGATCGAACTGGCCGACGATCTCGGCCTCGAAACTGACGCCCAGCTTTTCGCAGATTCCGGGTGCTTCCGCCATCAGCCGCTCGACCATGCCGTTCAGCGTATCGAGTTCGTGGCTGCGGAAATCCACGGTGAAAACCACCTTGCCGGGAATGATGTTGCGCGAATTGGGATAGACATCGATATGGCCGATGGCACCCACGGCATTGGGTGCATTGGCCATCGCGATCTCGTGCACAAGCTCGGTGATCTGGGCAAGGCCGCGACCGGCATTCCTGCGCATCGGCATCGGGGTTGAACCGGTATGGCTTTCCTTGCCGGTCACCGTGCATTGAATCCAGCGCAGGCCCTGGCCATGGGTTACGACACCGATATCCTTGCCCTCGGCTTCGAGGATCGGACCCTGCTCGATATGGAGTTCAAAGAAAGCGTGCATCTTGCGGCTGCCGACTTCCTCATCGCCGAGCCAGCCGATGCGTTTCAGTTCGTCGCCGAATTTCAGGCCCTTGGCATCAGTTTTGTCATAGGCCCATTCCTTTGAAAAAATACCGGCAAACACGCCCGATGCCATCATGGCGGGCGCATAGCGCGTGCCTTCCTCATTGGTCCAGTTGGTGACGACGATCGGGTGTTTCGTCCTGATGTTGAGATCGTTCAGCGTGCGAACGATTTCCAACCCGGCAAGCACGCCGAGAACACCATCATAGCGACCACCGGTCGGCTGGGTATCGAGATGTGAACCGACATAGACCGGCAGGGCATCGGAGTCGGTGCCGGGCCGTGTCATGAACATGGTGCCCATCTGGTCAACGCCCATCGTGCAGCCTGCTTCCTCGCACCAGTGCTGGAACAATTTGCGCCCCTCGCCGTCCTCGTCAGTCACGGTCTGGCGGTTGGAGCCACCGGCAATGCCGGGACCGATCTTGGCGATCTCGTGGATGGTGTCCCAGAGCCGGTCGCCGTTGATGCGAAGATTTTCACCTCGTGCCGAAGGTTTGCCTGCCATTGTTGGTCTCCCAGTTCATTCCACTTCGCCGAGCACGGTCCTGATCGTGTCGATGATCTCGTCGATCTGGACCTTCTCAACAATCAGTGGCGGCGACAATGCAATGATGTCGCCGGTGGTGCGGATGAGCACGCCCTTTTCATAGGCACGCACAAAGGCGGAAAAGGCACGCTTGGTCGGGTTGCCGGCAATCGGTTGCAGTTCGATGGCGCCAATCAGGCCGATATTGCGAATGTCGATGACATGCGGCGCATCCTTCAGCGAATGCAGCGCGTCCTCCCAATAGGGTGCGATTTCCGCGACGCGCTCGAACAGGCCCTCTTCCTTGTAGGTGTCGAGCGTCGCAATTGCCGCTGCCGACGCGATCGGGTTGCCGGAATAGGTATAGCCATGGAAGAATTCGATCATGTGCTCGGGGCCTTGCATGAAGGCGTCATGGATCTCGTTCTTCACAAACACCGCGCCCATGGGGATGACACCATTGGTCAGGCCCTTGGCGGTGGTGATGATGTCAGGCGTCACGCCGAAATAGTCGGCGGCGAAATTGGTGCCCATGCGGCCATATCCGGTGATGACCTCGTCGAAGATCAGCAGGATGCCGTGCTTGTCGCAGATCTCGCGCAGGCGCTGGAGATAGCCCTTTGGCGGGATCAGAACGCCGGTTGATCCGGCAACCGGTTCGACAATGACGGCGGCAATGGTGGAAGCATCATGCAGTGTTACGATGCGCTCCAGCTCGTCCGCAAGTTCCATGCCATGCTCGGGCTCGCCTCGCGTGAAGGCGTTCTTTCCCGGAAGATGCGTGTGCGGCATGTGGTCAACGCCGGTGAGCAATGTGCCGAACATCTTGCGGTTGGCAACAATGCCGCCAACGGAGATGCCGCCAAAATTGACACCGTGATAGCCGCGCTCGCGACCGATAAGGCGGAAACGCTGCCCTTCGCCTCGCACCCGGTGATAGGCGATTGCCGTCTTCAGCGCGGTGTCGACCGATTCGGAACCCGAATTGGTGAACATCACATGGTCCATGCCGTCGGGTGAAATATCAACGAGGCGGTTGGCAAGCTCGAATGCCTTGGGATGCCCCATCTGGAAAGCGGGCGCGTAATCCATTTCTGCCGCTTGCTTCTGGATCGCCTCGGTGATCAGCGGGCGGCAGTGACCGGCATTGACGCACCATAGACCGGCAGTGCCGTCGAGAACCTTGCGACCCTCCGCAGTGGTGTAGTGCATGTCCTTGGCGCCAACGAACATGCGCGGGTTCTGCTTGAACTGGCGATTTGCCGTGAACGGCATCCAGAAGGCTCTCAGATCATTCGGAGTTACGGCAAGGCGGTTTGACATCGCGGATTATCCCGTTGCAAGTGTCCGGTCCTGGTTTTCAGGGTGTTTGTGTGGTTTCCGGCCTGCACCGGACATCTGCCGGCCGGATTGATGATTGACTGCTTGCCTTTGCGCCGCAAGCTTCTAATAATTTTACCGATTGGTAAAGATTGCAGTTTCGCCAGTGCGGCACAAGCTGAATCTTGCCGGAATTCCCCCGGAAATTCGGGTGAGGAGGGAAGTCGTGAAGGCAAGGGCAGCGAAGACACGGCGCAAGACCCGTATCCAGCAGGAAAACGAGGAGCGCATCCTTGAGGCGGCGCTCGAGGTATTTTCAATGCATGGTTTTCGCGGGGCGACCATTGACCAGATAGCCGACGCCGCCGGCATGTCAAAGCCGAACCTGCTTTACTATTTCCGCACCAAGGATGCGATCCACCGGCTTTTAATCGAGCAGTTGCTGGATAATTGGCTCGATCCATTGCGGGAAATGGATCCGGATGGCAATCCCTTGCAGGAAATCCGAAACTATATCCGCCGCAAGCTGGAGATGGCGCGGGACTTTCCGCGCGAAAGCCGGTTGTTCGCCAATGAGATCTTGCAGGGAGCCCCGCGTGTCGAGGATGTACTGAAGGGCGAATTGCGGGAACTCGTCGATGAAAAGGCCAAGGTGATCCGTGAATGGGGCCGCCAGGGCAAGATGGCTAAATGCGATCCCTATCACCTCATTTTCTCGATCTGGGCAACAACACAGCATTATGCCGATTTCGATGTGCAGGTTCGCGCCGTGCTAGGCGAAGACATGTCCGGGGATGGCCGATTCGAGGATGCCGCGCGGTTTCTCGACCAGCTATTTGTCGATGGTCTCAAAGCGCCGGGAAAAAATTGAAATGGAAACGGATGCGAAAGCGGCAAGCTGGTCTGAACTCTTCAGCTCCGGCCTGACAGGCAGGATACTTCTGCTCTCGTTCGGCGTTTGGCTACATGCGGCAGACGAGTTGATGGTATCGACGATCACGCCCGCAATGATCGCCTCGATCGGGGGCGAACTCTATGTTGCGTGGCTGATAGCACTTTATGAAGTCGGCTCGATTGTGTCCGGAGCCGCCAGCGCGATCATTGTCCTGCGGTTTGGCGTCCGGTTTTCAATGGCTGGTGCGGCACTTGCCTATTTTGGCGGCTGCCTCGTCAGTGGCCTGGCGCCGGACATGACGGTCATGCTGGCGGGAAGGTTGATCCAGGGGCTCGGTGGCGGAGCCATGATCGCCCTCTCATTCGTCGGTGTCTACCGTCTCATTCCCGAACATCTGACTGCCCGTGTCTATGCGCTGATGTCCATCGTATGGGGGGTGTCGGCATTTTCCGGTCCGATGATCGGTGCGGCATTTGCCGACAATGGAATTTGGCGCGGAGCGTTCTACCTCTTTGCGGGGCAAGCCATCCTTTTTGCCCTGGTTGTAATGGTGCGAATGAAGAATGAGGCACCCGCTTCGCCGAGCAGCGATGCGGTTGGGCGGAGCTCGCCATTGCTGATTGTTCGGATATTGGTTCTTGCGGCTGGTGTGGTGCTGGTGGCAGCCTCCGGAACGGTGGCAGCCCCCATGCTACAGCTGATCCTGGCTGCAAGCGGGTTTGCGGCACTGGCAGTCTTCCTGATGCTGGACAGCGCAAGTGGCCGCAACCGGCTCCTGCCAAGCCGTGCCTTTGACTATCGCCAGCCGCAGGGCGCGGTCATCATCCTTGTGCTGTTCATGGCAATCTGCACGATGGGTCTCATTACCTATGGTCCACTGATCCTGACCCGCCTGCATGGCCTGTCTGCCACAGCTGTCGGCATCATCCTGATGCTGGAGTCGATCGGCTGGTCGGTGACGGCAGTGCTTGTTGCAGGAATTGCGCCCCGGCGTCAGCCCTTTGCCATACTGGCGGGTTTCGGCGCGGTGCTGGTGAGCCTCGCCATCCTCGCTTATGCCATGGTGGAAGGTCCCGTGCTGCTGGTCGCGGCATGTTCCCTGGTTCAAGGCGCAGGTTTCGGTGCGGCATGGGCCTTCATGATCCGTCGCGCCAACCTGCTCGCACCGCAAGGTGAGGGAGAACGGGTGGCAAGCGCAATTCCCACCCTGCAGCGTTTCGGTTATGCAATCGGGGCCGCCTGTGCCGGTATCATCGCCAATGCGCATGGTTTTGGCGAAGGTGGTGATCAGGGTTCGCTGGTTTCGCGTGAAGCAATGGCGAGCGCATCACACGCGATATTCCTGCTCAGCCTGTTGCCTGCCGGCATTGGCGTATGGGCGACATGGCGGTTTGTTTCGTTCCGCCTGCCGGCCCCCTTGGACAGGCAGAAATGAAAAAGGGCGGCACCGTGTGATGCCGCCCTTGTGTTCGCGTGGTCGTCAGACCTTACTTGATGGTGATGCGGGGATCAGAACCTTTTACCTCACCCAATTCACGGATATAAGCCATGACGTCATTGGCCATCAGCTTGGCCGATTCGGCATTGACCAGGAGCTTGCCGCCCTTGAACACGGAATAGCCGTCACCACCACGTGCCATGTAGTCATTGGTGGCGACCTTGTAGGTTGCAGCCGCGTCAAGAGCCGCACCATTGACCATCACATCGGACACGCGCTCACCGGGAGCCTTCGAAGTGTCGACGGTAAACGTCAGACCGGAAACCTGCGGGAAGCGACCTGCACCCTTCTCGATCTGGCTGACGCCATTTTCCAGTGCTTCCTTCACCTGCTCGCCGGAAAGGGCGATCATCAGTGTCTTGTTGCCGAATGGCAGTTCGGTGAGGATGTCCTTGCGGGTCAGCTTGGCACCAGCGTCATATACCTTGTCGCCACGGATACCGCCGCCGTTGGTGATTGCAATATCGGCGCCGACCGCCTTTTTCATGCCATCAGCAACGAGGTTGCCCATCATGGTTTCCTGGCCGCGGACCGAGGCCTTGCGGCTGTCAAGTGAAACGCTGGTCGAGCCCAGTTCAACACCGAGTTCGGTATCGAGTTCCTTTTCGTAGGAAGCAACCTTGGCGCCGACTTCCTCGTCAGGAGTTACGGATCCCGTGTCTGTGATGCGGAAATTCGGTGCCCATTTGACCGAGCGCTTGCCATCCTTCTCGGAGACATCGAATGTCACATCAACCGACGTCACATAATGTGCGTCAGAGCCGGATTCGATGGCAGCAGAGCGGCCATTGTAGAACAGCCAGAGGTCGTGGTTGTGACCGTTGAGCGTGAGGTCGACAACCGCGCCATCCACCAGCTTCTGACCGATTTCGCGGATGTTGTGGTTGATCGCCACAACAAAGTCGGCACCCGCCTCCTTCAGTTCCTTCGCCTTGGCGGCAGCCGCATCGATAGCGGAAGTGAACTTCAGGTCGCCGGGGTTGGAAAGGACGTCCGTGGTTTCCTCGGCAAGGCCGATGATACCAACCTTCACGCCGCCATATTCCTTCATCATGGTGGCGCTGATGCCTGGAACCGGCGAGCCGTCCGCCTGGGTCATGTTCGCAGCCAACCAGGGATATTTCGATTCCGAAAGCCGCTTCATGGCGACATCCTTGCCGAAGTCGAATTCGTGGTTGCCCGGAGCCATGACGTCAATGCCGACCATGTTGGTCAGAACAATCATGTGTTCGCCCTGGTCAAAACCGGAAAACAGCGAGGGGGAAAGCAGGTCACCAGCATGGACGAACAGCGTATTGGCATTGGCCGCACGTTCCTGCTTGATGACAGCAGCAAGGCGCGGGAAGCCGCCACGGCCTTTCTCCTCATTCATTTCATAGGTGTCGTTGGTCAGGACGAATGTGACCTTGACGCTTTCGGCAAGTGCTGTCGCAGATAACGCCATGCTCAGCACTGCTGCTGCGCCCGCTGTCCTCATCATGTTCAATAAACGCATTGGATAGTTCTCCTGTTGAAAAGTCGGCAGTCGTGAAAGGCAACCAGCGATCAGGGCCAGCTCCACCGGCTGATAGACTGATTAAATGACATTTTTTCAACAAGGCAAAGCGACTTGTTGAAAATCCTTTCATCTCCTCAGTTCCTCAATCCGGTGCCAAAGCCATGACGAACAAGGCTGCGGTTGTAACCAGTGCTCCAAGTCCGACAGTTGGCGAAACCCAGCCGTGCCCGGACAGGCCTTCGAGCAGTATGACAAAACTTGGGGTGAGGTAGCCAAAAGCCAGCACCTTCGATGCAGGCAGGCGAAGCGAAGCGAATTGCAGCAGGAAGAAGGTACCAGCTGTCGTGAACAGCGCCAGGTAAAGAACTGCGATCCATACTACCGCGGGAAGTATCGAAAAATTCGTGACAGCCAGTTCCCCCGCACCGGCAAGCGCAATCCAGACCGTACTGGCTGCCAGTGTGAACACCGTGAAACGCAACACAGATTCACCGCGATTGAGCAGCCTTACCAGTGGCGCATAGGCAGCATGCGCCATGCAGCCGAAAAAGAAGATGGCCTCCCCCTGTCCGATGTCGAATGACAGGATTGCCCGCACATCGCCTCGAAAGATCACCCAGACAGCTCCGGCTCCACCCACCAGCAATGCCAGGAGAACGCTCGGCCGCGTTTGTTGGCGCAGGAACAGCCAGCCGAAGCCGGCGCTCATCAGCGGGATCAGTGTGAATACTGCCCCGGTCGAGACCGGATCGGTGATCTTGAGGGCGACAAACATCAGGACGAAATAGAACGCCATCAGCCCACCCAGCACCGCAAAGCGCCATGGCGCTCCGGGCAGCCTGACATCATCCTTTCGAAGGAAAAACAACAAAGCCGCCATTACACTTGTGGCGACTGCAAAACGTATCGCGTTCAGTGCCGATGCGCCAATGAAAGGGGCAGCCTTGTGACCGAGCGAAAACGAGCCGGCAATTAGGGCTGCAAATAGCAACATGGCAAGATGGCCCAGAAGCTTTTCCCTGCCGATGGCGTGCGAAGTGGCGTGCAAAGAACTGTTAGGCGTCAAATTACCGGATCCTGGCAACGATTGGTATGGATCAAGTGAGGAGCAACGGGGCCAACGCAGATATCGTCAGCCCCGTTGCCATGTTCCACCCGGGAGGGTTGTGGAACAGATTCCGTTTACTCCGCTGCCGCCTTTGCCGACGGGTTATTGGGGTGCTCGGTCCAGTTGGCATACTTCTTCTGGACCTTCTTGCCGGTTCGCTTGTCGAGGGAACCGGCTGCCAGCGGCTCCATGGTGATGCAGCCATCGACCGGGCAGACATTGACGCAAAGATTGCAACCGACACATTCCTCCTCGATCACTTCGAAATGGCGCTTGCCATCCAGCACTGACGTTATGGCCTGATGCGAGGTGTCTTCGCAGGCGATGTGACAACGTCCGCAGGAAATGCACAGGTCCTGGTTGATATGCGCCTTGGTTACGTAATTGAGGTTCAGGAACTGCCAGTCAGTGACATTGCCAACCGCCCTGCCCTGGAAGTCGGCAAGCGAGGTGTGACCCTTCTCGTCCATCCAGTTCCTGAGGCCCTCGATCATCTCCTCGACAATCTTGAAGCCATAGGTCATTGCAGCGGTGCACACCTGCACATTGCCAGCACCAAGGCTCATGAATTCCGCCGCATCACGCCAGGTCGTAACACCGCCAATACCGGAGATCGGCAGGCCGCGGGTTTGGGGATCACGTGCAATTTCGGCGACCATGTTGAGCGCAATCGGCTTGACGGCAGGGCCGCAATAGCCGCCATGGCTGCCCTTGCCATCGATCGATGGCTCAGGCGAGAAAGTGTCGAGATTGACCGAAGTGATCGAGGAAATGGTGTTAATGAGCGAAACCGCATCCGCACCACCGGCCTTGGCCGCGCGTGCGGGATAGCGGATGTCGGTGATGTTGGGGGTCAACTTGACGATGACCGGCATGCGGGTGTTCGCCTTGCACCAGCGGGCTACCATTTCGATATATTCGGGAACCTGGCCTACGGCAGCGCCCATTCCACGCTCGGACATGCCATGCGGGCAGCCGAAATTGAGTTCGATGCCATCTGCACCGGTTTCCTCGACCAGCGGCAGGATTGCTTTCCAGGATGCTTCCTCGCATGGGACCATGATCGACACGATCATCGCACGATCCGGCCAGTTCTGCTTGACCTGCTTGATCTCGCGCAGATTGGTCTGCAGGTCGCGGTCCGTGATCAGTTCGATGTTGTTGAGACCGAGCAGGCGCCTGTCGGCACCCCAGATCGCGCCATAGCGCGGGCCGTTGACATTGACGATTGGCGGTCCTTCCTCACCAAGCGTCTTCCAAACGACGCCACCCCATCCGGCTTTGAAGGCGCGTTCGACATTGTAGGCCTTGTCGGTCGGCGGAGCGGATGCCAGCCAGAACGGATTGGGTGACTTGATGCCAACAAAATTGTTTCTGATGTCAGCCATGATGGCTCTCCCTGCTGGATATTCGCAATTCCTTGCGGACCACAAGTTTCAGACCGGACCAGGTTTCATCAATCGCGCAAACCTTGATATCAACAAATCCCATCGGCAAAGCCAATTCCCTGACCGTGTCTTCTGTCACTTCACTTGGTATTCCCGATGCCTTCTTGGGCCAGGAAATCCAGACCACCGCATCATCTCGGAGTTCCCGGCGCGCCAAGTTGAGATAGTCCGTCAGCTGTTTGCGTCCGGTGACAAACAAATGTGCGGCACCAACGCCGGCATCAGGCCGTGATGACCATACCGGCTTCACCTGCTGCTCAATTTCGGTTCTTACCGGATCCGGCATGCCCTCGCACCAGACCAGGCCAGGATCGCCATAGCCCAGTTTCCTTGCAAGTGGGGAGGCGGAGTATCCTGCCATTGCCTCAGGCCAATGCCCTGTGGATCGATTCGGCTGCATCGCGGCCCATGGCAACGGCAGAAACCGTGAGGTCATCACCACCTGTGGCGCAATCACCACCCGCCCAGACATTTTTCAGCGATGTGCGACCTTCCGCATCTACCTTGACCTTGCCCTTGTCCAGTTTCAGCGACGCCTTGCCCAACTCGTCCGACAACAAGGTTTGGCCGATGGCCTTGAAAACCTGGTCAGCCGCAATGGTCACCATCTCGCCCGTGCCGGAAAGCCTGCCCTTCTTCAGCTCTGTGTATTCAAGCTTGACGCCGGTGACCTTTCCCGACTTGGCGACTATCGAAACAGGCTGCAGCCAGTGACGGATGCTCACGCCTTTGGATGCCGCCAGATCCTGTTCGAATTCCGATGCCTTCATGGCGTCCTTGCCACGGCGGTAGCAGATGGTCACTTCCTCAGCGCCCAGCAATTTTGCCTGCACGGCGCAATCGATTGCGGTCATGCCGCCACCAATGACAACGACGCGACGCCCCACTGGCACCTTCGCCAGGTTTTTCGCCTGTCTCAGTCCAGCAATGAACTCGATGGCATCGGCCACGCCTTCTGTCTTCTCACCCTTGGCACCCAGCGCATTGACACCGCCAAGACCCATGCCGAGGAAAACAGCATCAAACTTGCCGCGCAGATCATCCAGCGTGAAGTTCCTGCCAAGCGACTTGCCCTTGTGGATGGTGATCCCGCCAATGGCAGTCACGTAATCAACTTCCGCCTGGGCAAAATCATCGACGGACTTGTAGGCGGCAATGCCATATTCATTGAGGCCACCGGGTTTCTTTTTCGCTTCGAAAATCTCGACGTCGTGGCCATGCATGGCAAGGCGGTGCGCGCAGGCAAGGCCAGCGGGGCCGGCACCAATCACCGCGACACGCTTGCCAGTCGGTGTTGCACGCTCGTAGAACTGTTTGCCCTGACCCATGGCCACATCCGTGGCATGGCGTTGCAACAAGCCTATGTTGACGGGCTTGCCTTCAGCGGTTTCTCGGACACAGGCCTGTTCACAAAGGGTTTCGGTCGGACAGACACGGGCGCACATGCCGCCGAGAATATTCTGGTCGAAAATCGTTTTTGCGGCGCCAAGCGGATTTCCCGTGGCGATCTGGCGGATGAACATGGGGATGTCAATTGCGGTGGGACAGGCAGTCATGCACGGCGCATCATGACAGAAATAACAGCGGTCGGCTGCAACCAGTGCCTCATGGCGATCGAGCGGCGGATGCAGGTCCGCGAAGTTGTCGCGATATTGCTGAGCATCAAGCCGCGAGGCTTCTATGCCTTCTTTCAACTGGCCTTTCGCCATGCCTGGCTCCCTCCATCCAAACACCAGCCAGCCCCGCAAGGAGCCGGTATCAAAACGGTAACGCAAGAAAATAAATTTATCAATTGGTAAAATTTTTTGCGGTGGCTATCGTGGCAAGCGACTTGCCGAACACAGTCAAGCGTAGCAAAATTCTGTTTTGAACATGCGTGACGGGGAGAAAATGGTGCGCGAGACAGTCAATCTGGCAATGTGGTCGGGGCCGAGGAACCTTTCCACAGCGATGATGCGCAGCTTTGCGCAGCGGGCCGATGCACAGGTCTGGGACGAACCCTTCTATGCCGCTTATCTAAGGGCTACCGGGCTTGACCATCCGATGCGCGAGGAGGTCATAGCCGATGGCATCAGTGATGCAGGGGAAGTGGCCGCAGCATGCCTGAAAGCGCCGGAGCCGCCTGTTTCGGTATTCTACCAGAAGCACATGACGCACCACATGGTCGACGGATTTGACCTTTCCTGGATCGACAACGTCACCAACGCGTTCCTCATTCGTGCGCCGGAACGGGTCCTGGCAAGTTATGTCAAGAAACATGAGGATGTGCGGGCGGAGGATATCGGGCTCAGAATGCAGCGCGTGCTGTTCGAGCGCGCGGCGCAGCGACTCGGCAGCGCGCCGCCGGTGATTGATTCCACGGCCATTCGTGCCGATCCGGAAACGGCACTTGCTGCCCTTTGCAAAAATGTTGGCATTGGGTTTGATCCGGCCATGCTTTCCTGGAAAGCCGGGCCTGCGCCCGAAGACGGGATATGGGGCAGCCACTGGTATGACGCGATCTGGAAATCCACCGGCTTTGCGCCGCCTGAAACAGGCACGCCCGAACTTCCCGGCCATCTTCAGCGCATCGCGGACGAGACGCGCGCCGACTACGAGTTCCTGCAACAATATTCGATAGTTTGAAGAGCCTGTCGCGGTTCTTTCCCGGGTTTTCGGGACACTTGTGTCGGCCTCCCCCATCCACTTCTCACGGCAAATCGCACTCACGCCCTAAAAAGACTGTTGCCTTTTGTCAGCATTTGAATTTGTCTGTGGGCAAGGAGCCGGCCATTCAGGGAACGGCATGACGGCGTACAAATGTGCGCCAGCCAGAAGGTCAGGCTCCGGAACCAACAAGGAGGTATCCAATGAAAACGTTCGCAAAACTTCTTGCGACAACGGTTCTCGTTACCGGTCTGGCGGCAAGCGCCCAGGCCAAGACACTCGTCTATTGCTCCGAGGGCTCGCCAGAGGGGTTTGACCCCGCACTTTACACCGCCGGCACCACCTTCAACGCATCGTCACGTCCGGTCTACAACCGCCTCGTGGAATTCGAACGCGGAACCACGAACGTCATTCCGGGCCTGGCCGAGAGCTGGACCGTTTCCGATGACGGACTGGAATACACATTCAAGCTGCGTGCGGGTGTGAAGTTCCACAGCACCGACTACTTCACGCCTTCGCGTGACTTCAATGCCGATGATGTGATCTTCACTTTCGAGCGCCAGTACAAGGAAGACAACGCGTTCAACAAATATGTCGAGGGTGCTGCCTGGGAATATTTCGGCGGCATGGACATGCCTTCCCTGATCAAGGAAATCGTCAAGGTTGACGACATGACGGTGAAGTTCGTCCTGAACCGTCCTGAAGCGCCGATGATTGCAAACCTTGCAATGGACTTTGCCTCGATCGTATCGAAGGAATATGCCGACAAGCTTCTTGCTGACGGCAAGCAGGCTGATCTCAACCAGGCGCCAGTCGGCACCGGGCCCTTCCAGTTCGTTGCCTATCAGAAGGATGCCGTGATCCGTTACAAGGCCAATGCCGGCTACTGGAACGGCAAACAGCCGATTGACGATCTGGTCTTTGCCATCACCACCGACAATTCGGTGCGCATGCAGAAGCTGAAGGCAGGCGAATGCCATGTGGCACCCTACCCGAACCCGGCGGATCTGGAAGGCCTGAAGGCTGACCCGAACCTTAATGTTCTGGAGCAGGAAGGCCTCAATGTCGGTTACCTCGCCTACAACACACAACAGGCACCGTTCGACAATGTGATGGTCCGCAAGGCGCTCAACATGGCGATCAACAAGCAGGCGATCCTGGACGCAGTATTCCAGGGTGCAGGCAAGGCCGCCAAGAACCCGATCCCGCCGACAATGTGGTCGTACAATGACGCGATCCAGGACGATCCGTATGATCCGGAGGCCGCCAAGAAGATGCTTGCGGAAGCTGGCGTCAAGGACCTGAAGATGAAGGTATGGGCGATGCCGGTGGCACGTCCGTACAACCCGAACGCAAAGCGCATGGCTGAACTGATCCAGGCCGACTTTGCTGCAGTGGGCGTCGAAGTCGAAGTGGTTTCCTATGAATGGGGTGAGTATCTCAAGCTCTCCAAGGACGTGAAACGCGACGGCGCAGTATTGCTCGGCTGGACCGGTGACAATGGCGACCCGGACAACTTCCTTGCTGTTCTCCTGTCATGCTCCTCGGTTGGCGGTTCCAACCGTGCACAGTGGTGCAACAAGGAGTTTGACGACCTGACCAACAAGGCGAAGGCAGTCTCGGACATTGGCGAGCGCACCAAGCTCTATGAAGAAGCTCAGGTCGTGTTCAAGCGTGAAGCACCATGGGCAACCATCGCCCACTCGGTTGTATTCATGCCGATGTCGAAGAAGGTCACCGGGTACAAGATGGACCCGCTTGGAAGCCACCGCTTCGACGGCGTGGACATTTCCGAGTAAGCAACAAGGGGCGGCCTTCGGGCCGCCCCTCTCCTCATTTTTCGGATATCCCAAAGTGACCAACAAGAGCCTGGACGTCCTGAAGCCCGTGCTTTCCGCGAACGGGCTAGATGCCATAGCCTTCGTTCCCGGTTCCAATTTCCGGCGACTGTTCAAGCGTGATTTCCACCTCATGGAACGACCGCTGATCATTATTGTTCCGGCCAGGGGAGAGCCTGTGGCGATTGTCCCCAATCTCGAAATGGCATCCTTTTCCGCGATAGACTTCCCCGGCGCGATATTCGACTGGCGCGACGAAACTGGTTATCGCGATGCCTTTCGCAAGGCCGGGGATGCGTTGTCCCATCTTGCAGGAAGCAAGCGATTTGGTCTTGAAGCGCAGCGCATGCGTGTCTTCGAGCAGATGGCGCTGGCAGAGGTGTTTCCCGGAACCGGTTTTGTCGATGCACACCAGGCAATCTCCTCGATACGCCTGATCAAGACCGGCGATGAAATTGCCCTGCTGAAGGAAGCCATCCGGATTTCGGAAGCTGCCCTTGAGGCCACCTTGCAGGAAGTGCGGATAGGCCAGAGCGAAACCGAGATTGAAAGCATGCTCCTGCGCCAGCTGTTTGCGCATGGTGCGGACGGGTTGTCGTTCGAACCGATCGTGGCTGCAGGAGACAACTCGGCGCAGCCGCACGCCAAAGCGCGACCGGATTACCGGATCAAGGCAGGCGACGCGCTGCTCATTGATTTCGGTGCCAGCTGGCGTGGCTACAATGCGGATATCACGCGCACATTTTTCGTTGGCGAAGTGTCGGAGTTTGATCGTGCCTTTTATGAAACCGTGCTCGCTGCCAATGAGCGGGGCAAAGCGGTGACCAAGGCCGGAACCACCGCCTCGCAAGTCGATGACAGCGTGCAGAAGGTGCTTGAGTCCTCGCAATTTGCGCAATTTGCACGACACAAGACAGGCCATGGCCTCGGCCTTGACGTACATGAGGCACCGCAGATCATGCGCGGCAACGACACGCCGCTTGAGCCGGGCATGGTATTCACGGTCGAGCCGGGGCTTTACCGGATCGGCGAATGCGGCGTGCGCATCGAGGACGATGTCGTCGTCACCGAAAACGGCATGGAATGCCTGACCAGCTTCCCCAGGGAGTTGCGAATAGTGGGAACCAACTGATGCTGGGCTATCTGCTGCGAAAGATTGCGCTACTGGTTCCGACCTTCATAGGCATCACCATCATTTCATTTGGTTTCATCCGGGTGTTGCCGGGTGACCCGGTGTTGCTGATGGCTGGCGAACGCGGCCTGCCACAGGACCGCTATGACGCACTTTTGAAGCAGTTCGGCTACGACCGGCCGTTGTGGGAACAGTATCTCGATTTCCTGGGCCGCCTGCTGCAAGGGGATTTCGGCAATTCCATCGCCACCAAGAAACCCGTTCTGACGGAATTCCTGACCCTTTTTCCCGCGACCGTTGAACTGGCGCTTTGTGCGATGTTCATGGCGGTGCTGATCGGCATTCCGGCAGGTATTCTTGCGGCCTCGCGGCGCGGTTCATTCATTGACCAGACAGTAATGGGAACAGCGCTCGTCGGCTATTCGATGCCGATTTTCTGGTGGGGCCTGCTGATGATCATCGTGTTTTCCGGCTGGCTGCAATGGACGCCGGTATCGGGACGCATATCGCTGATCTATTTCTTTCCGCAGGTGACCGGCTTCATGCTGATCGACAGCCTGCTGTCCGGCCAGAAGGGCGCATTTGCCTCTGCTGCAAGTCACCTGATACTTCCATCCATCGTGCTTGGCACGATCCCGCTTGCGGTTATCGCCCGCCAGACACGTTCTGCCATGCTGGAAGTCCTGGGCGAAGACTATGTTCGCACCGCAAAGGCAAAAGGGCTTTCACCACTCAGGGTGGTTGGCATTCACGCCCTTCGCAATGCAATGATACCGGTGATCACCGTGATCGGGCTGATGGTCGGCACGCTGCTTGCGGGCGCCATCCTGACCGAGACGATCTTTTCGTGGCCCGGCATCGGCAAATGGATGGTCGATTCGATCTCGCGCCGTGATTACCCGGTCGTGCAGGGCGGATTGTTGCTGATCGCGCTCGTGGTCATGATCGTGAACCTGCTGGTCGACATGACCTACGGCCTGATCAATCCGCGGATCAGGCACAATTGACGCCGGGGCAAGAAGGGACGCAGCAATGAGCCAAGCATCAGCCGTAACAACGAAAACTGCGGAAAAGACAATTTCCACGCGACGGCGGATGCTGAACGAATTCTGGTTCTACTTCTCCGAAAACCGTGGTGCCGTGATCGGTCTGTGGGTTTTTGTGGCACTGGTCATCATCGCCATTCTTGCTCCGCTGTTTGCACCGCATTCCCCGAACGAGCAGTTCAGGGACTACCTGCTCCTGCCGCCTTACTGGCAGGAGGGAGGACGGCTGGAGTTTTTCCTGGGGACGGATGCCGTGGGGCGGGATCTCTTGTCACGCCTGATCTACGGATCGCGGTTCTCGCTGTTCATCGGCTGCGTTGTCGTGGCCATTGCAGTGACTGGCGGCGTCATCGTCGGCATGATTGCCGGCTATTTCCAGGGCTGGGTCGACACTGTGATCATGCGGGTCATGGACATCATCCTCGCCTTTCCGTCATTGCTGCTGGCGCTGGTACTGGTTGCCATACTGGGGCCGGGCCTTACCAATGCGATGATTGCCATCGCCATTGTCCTGCAGCCACATTTCGTGCGGCTGACCAGGGCATCGGTAATTTCGGAAAAGAGCCGCGAATATGTCACTTCGGCCCGCGTTGCCGGTGCTCCGCCATTCTACCTGATGGCGAAGACGATTCTGCCCAACTGCCTTGGCCCGGTCATCGTACAGGCGACGCTTTCCTTCTCGAATGCCATACTGGATGCCGCCGCACTCGGCTTCCTCGGCATGGGCGCACAACCGCCAACGCCGGAATGGGGAACCATGCTTGCTGAAGCACGCGAATTCATTTTGCGTGCCTGGTGGGTGGTAACCTTCCCCGGACTTGCAATCCTGATCACCGTCCTTGCCATCAACCTGATGGGCGACGGATTGCGCGATGCGCTCGATCCGAAACTGAAGAGGTCGTGATGTCCCTTCTCGCAATTGAAGACCTCACAGTCGAATTCCAGACCGCGGGCGGCCTGTTCAAGGCAGTGGACCAGGTTTCGCTGGTCTGTGAAAAGCGCGAAATCCTGTCGATCGTCGGTGAATCAGGGTCTGGCAAGTCGGTTTCGATGCTGGCTTTGATGGGCTTGCTGCCCTGGACGGCGAAGGTAAGCGCCAAGCGCATGGAATTTGACGGCAAGGACATGCTGGCAATGGATGCGAAGGCGCGACGCGAAATCATCGGCCGCGACATGGCAATGATTTTCCAGGAGCCGATGTCGAGCCTCAATCCGTGTTTCACGGTCGGTTTCCAGATCAAGGAAATGTTGCGCCGGCATACCGGGCTGGACCGCAAGGCGAGGCACAACCGGGCAATCGAATTGATGGAAAGTGTCGGCATCCCCTCGCCGCAGGAAAGGCTCTCGGTGTTCCCGCACCAACTTTCAGGCGGCATGAGCCAGCGCGTGATGATTGCCATGGCAACCGCCTGCCGCCCGAAGCTGCTGATTGCCGATGAGCCAACGACTGCACTTGACGTGACGATCCAGGCGCAGATCCTTGATTTGCTTCGCTCGCTGCGAGACGAGCATGACATGGGGCTGATCCTGATCACGCATGACATGGGCGTTGTCGCCGAAATGGCCGAACGGGTGCAGGTCCAGTATGCCGGGCAGAAGGTAGAAGAGCAGGAAGTGGGCGAGTTGTTTGGCAATCCGCATCATCCCTATACAGCAGCATTGCTTTCGGCCCTTCCCGAGCGGGCTGTCTCGAAAAAGCTGCCGTCCATTCCCGGCGTCGTGCCCGGGCAATATGACAGACCTCCTGGCTGCCTGTTCGAGCCGCGCTGCTCACACACAACGCCTGAGTGCCGATCAGGTGCCCGGCGTCAGGACGCGGCAATGGGCCAGGCACTTTGCAACAATCCGCTTGGCAAGCCTGCAGCTAATGCAAGAAGGAAGGTCGGGGCATGACCACAGTTTCCGCAGGACCGGTGCTTGAGGGCCGCGAACTTTCCAAATCCTATCCCGTGTCGCGTGGCGTATTCCGTGAAGCCGCCAGTGTGCGGGCGCTGATCGGGGCCGATTTCAAGCTGGAGGCGGGCAAGACGCTTGCCGTCGTCGGCGAATCCGGATGTGGCAAGTCCACGCTCGCGCGCCTTGTCACGATGATCGAGGAGCCGACAGCAGGCCAGTTGTTCATCGACGGAAAACAGGCAGAACCAGGAGCTGAAAGCCGCAAGGCGATCCAGATCGTGTTCCAGAACCCGTATGGGTCGCTCAATCCGCGACACAAGGTCGGATACATTCTTGAAGAACCATTGCTGCTCAACAGCACTGACAGCGCCGACGAGCGACGCCGCAAAGCGGAGGAAATGATGGTCCGGGTCGGACTGCGGCCGGAACATTATGACCGCTACCCTCACATGTTTTCCGGAGGACAACGCCAGCGCATCGCCATCGCACGCGCCTTGATGCTGCGCCCGCGCATACTGGTTCTCGATGAACCGGTTTCGGCACTCGACCTTTCCATCCAGGCGCAGGTTCTCAATATCCTGATGGACCTGCAAAGTGAATTCGGACTCGCCTACCTGTTCATCAGCCATGACCTTTCGGTTGTACGGCACATCGCCGATGATGTGATGGTCATGTACCTTGGCAAGGTGGTGGAACAGGGTTCGGCGAAGGAAGTTTTCGCAAAGCCGCGCCATCCCTATACGCAGGCACTGCTTTCGGCGACGCCGGTTGCCGATCCCGGCCATGTGAAAAAGCGGATCACGCTGAGCGGGGAACTGCCCTCGCCGCTGCGCCCGCCATCAGGCTGTGCATTTCATCCCAGGTGCTGGCTGGCCGACGAAAAATGCAAGCGGGACACGCCCGTCCTCGACAATTCCAACCACAAGGCTGCCTGCTTCCACCCGCTCGAAAGTCAAGTTTGACTTCCGCTCTCCGCATCAATCGCCGCGACCGAACTTTCTTGCCAGCGCATCAGCGGTTCTAACCAGCAGGCCTGTATCGATGCCGACCGCGACGAAAGTAAAGCCCCATTCGATATAACGGCGGCAGTCGTCTTCCGAGGCCGACAGGATGCCAGCCGGCTTGCCGATCCGCGCAAGCCGCTCGACGGCACCCCTTATGGCAGCCTGGACTTCGTCGGCATTCATGTTGCCCAGATAGCCAAGCGAGGCAGAAAGGTCAGCGGGGCCGATGAAAACCCCGTCAACGCCGTCGACAGAAGCTATCTCTTCGAGTTGTTCAAGTGCCTCGGCTGTTTCGACCTGCACGATCACGCATAATTCATCCTGGGCCTTGTGGAAATAGTCCTTGACCCGGCCATACATCGATGAGCGGCTTGACCCTGAAACGCCACGGATGCCAAGGGGCGGATATCTCGTTGCAGCGACTGCCTGTTCGGCTTCCTCGCGATTCTGGACATAGGGAATGATCAGGCTTTGTGCGCCAGCATCGAGAAGCCGCTTTATCAGCACGAAGTCGTTCCATTGCGGGCGCACCAGCGGGGTTGCGGTTCCACCGGTCATGGCCTGCAATTGCGAGATCACATTGGGGATTTCGTTTGGAGCATGTTCCATGTCGATGACAATCCAGTCGAAGCCGGAATGCGCCAGCCCTTCGGCAGCCATGTTGCTGCAAAGGCTCGACCAAAGGCCGATCTGCAGGTCACCATCTGCTATGCCCTGCTTGAAGCGGTTCTTCGCAAGTTCCATGACATTCCCCTTTGTTGCCATTGATCCAGGTACAGACAAAATCTGTGGCCCACTGGATCATCCAGTGGTTCGTACCACTTTTCAGCCATGAAAAACCACATGGAAAAACCATTTGGAAAACCGGGGACCAGCCCAGGTGAAGGCCGGGTTTCAATTGGGTTTTCAGGCGGACTTCTTCGCCTTGCGGACATCAAAACCCGCAATCAGTCCGCCAAGGTCTGGTTCATCTACCATTGCTGATGCTGCTTCGGGACCCACCCAAATGCATTCGCGTTTCGACATTTCAGGCCATTTCTTTGCCTGGCGCTCGACCTGAAGCGGATAAACGTCAACCGCGCAGCGGCGGATTTCACCATTCTTGGCAATCTTGTCGTAAAAATAGGTTCCAATCGGGGATTGGGCCGCTTTTCCCTTCAGGCCCGCTTCTTCCCGAGCTTCACGAATTGCCGCCTCGCGTGGCGTCTCGCTTTTCTCGATCCAACCCTTCGGCAATATCCAGCGCCCTGTATCGAGGCTCGTGACAAGCATGATCTCAATTCCGGACTTGGCCTTGCGCCATGGCAATGCTGCTGCCTGGACGTGCCCGGCTTCCAGCACAAAACGAGCAGCTTCCCCACTTTCATCCATTGCAGTGGGGGCAACCTCGCCAAGTCTGGAGCGCAGCCAATGGAACAGGCGCGCCGCGTTTGAAACGCCAGCTGTCATTTCGGACGAATCACCTTTGGAATCATGAACTTCGAAAATGACAGCGAAAGTCGTCAGCTTCAAGGGGGACCATTTGTGGTGCGGCGCGCTAACCGCCGAATTTCGCCGATTGTCATGATATTTTCATTGAAACCCAGCGAAAGCGGGCCCGCTCCACCATTTCCTGCCTAACTGGTTTTCAGCCTGATTTTCCATTGGAGACAATTGCAGGAGGGGTATCTATCCGAATAAGGTTTCCCGGTGCAGCTTGAAGCGAGCTGCCATTTCGAATTCGGCACAGGTCTGTCGCCAGCATGAAAAACGGGAAACGAAACCGCACAACCAGCTGCTTTGCCACAGCCGCATCAAGACGGAGAACGGAACATGGGAAGCAGACCGAGGCTTGAAGGACTGACGGCACTGGCCACAGCAGCGGGACAGGGAATAGGCAGGGCCACTGCAA
The DNA here is from genome assembly GCA_041397525.1 of Nitratireductor sp. Taxonomy (GTDB): domain Bacteria; phylum Pseudomonadota; class Alphaproteobacteria; order Rhizobiales; family Rhizobiaceae; genus BOKV01. Next base: position 281,989 of record JAWKWL010000003.1, on the reverse strand, counting down.
TTGCGATGGCCGATGAAGGCGCACATGTATTTGCGACTGACATCAACGAAGCGACGCTGAGCGAACTGGCCGGTCTCAAACACCCCAATATCGAGACATTCGTCATGGATGTGCGTTCCGACGACGCGGTGAAAGCTGGTATTGCCCGGACCAATCCCGACATCCTGTTCAATTGTGCCGGTTTTGTGCACCATGGCACCGTGCTCGACTGCAGCGATGCCGAATGGGATTTTGCCTTCGATCTCAATGTGCGCTCGATGTTTCGCACCATCCGCGCAGCCCTGCCCGGCATGCTGGAGCGCGGATACGGGTCCATCATCAACATGTCGTCGGCGGCATCCTCGATCATCGGTGCGCCCAACCGCTTTGTCTATGGAACCACCAAGGCTGCCGTTCTGGGGCTGACGAAATCGGTATCGCGCGATTACATCACCACTGGAGTGCGTTGTAATGCAATCTGCCCCGGGACCGTTGAAAGCCCGTCACTACATGACAGGCTGCGCGCAACCGGCGACTACGAGGCGGCGATGAAAACATTCATTGCACGCCAGCCGATGGGGCGCATTGGCAAGCCTGAGGAAATTGCTGCGCTGGCCGTGTATCTGGCTTCGCGGGAGAGCGGTTTCACCACCGGGCAGGCCTGTGTCATTGATGGCGGCTGGGCGGGCTGAGGCGCGTATGATCAAGCCAGACAATCCAATTTCAAACCGAGCAAGGAAACCAAGATGAAACTTGTCCGCTATGGCAATCCGGGAAGAGAAAAACCAGGCATGATCGATGCAAGCGGGAAGCTGCGCGATTTGTCATCACATGTTAGCGACATTACGGGTGACGTGCTTTCGGATGAAAGCCTCGCCAGGATTGCTGCGATAGACCCGAATTCACTTCCTTTGGTCGAGGGAAATCCACGGTTCGGACCCTGCGTCGGCAATATTGGCAAGTTCATGTGCATTGGCCTCAACTATTCAGACCATGCTGCAGAAACCGGGGCCGCCATTCCACAGCATCCGATCCTGTTCATGAAAGCCAATTCGGCGATCGTTGGCCCCAATGACGACGTCGTCATGCCACGAGGTTCCACGGCGACGGACTGGGAGGTCGAACTTGGCGTGGTGATCGGCACGAAAGCAAAATATGTGTCGGAGAAAGACGCGCTCAACCATGTGGCGGGATATTGCGTCATCAATGACGTTTCGGAACGGCATTACCAGACTGCATTGACTGGACAGTGGACCAAGGGCAAATCCTGCGACACTTTTGGCCCGACAGGACCTTGGCTTGTCACACGCGACGAGGTGGGCGACCCGCAAAAACTCGACATGTGGCTCAATGTGAACGGCAAGCGGATGCAGACCGGAAATACGGCGACGCAGATTTTCTCGGTGGCGCAAGTCATCGAGCATCTTTCGTCGCTGTTCACCCTCTATCCGGGCGATGTAATTTCCACAGGTACACCTCCTGGTGTCGGAATGGGCATCAAGCCGGTTCCGGTCTATCTCAAGGAAGGTGACGTCATGGAACTGGGTATCGACAAGCTTGGCTCACAGCGCCAGACGGTGAAGGCGGACAAATAGAGCCGACGCGCCCTGGGTGACCTGATGGTCGGGGACCAGGTGCGGACAGCCAAGGAAGGCAAGGTTTCCGCACCGGTTCCCAAATGCGTCCGTCTGGTCTGAGGTTCAGGGCCGCGCGGCTATGTCCAGACCTGCCTTTGCGCTGACTTCGAGGATGTGGCGGTAGCCTTTTTTCGAATATTCATATGGAGGAGCCTTTGCGGGATCCTGCTCGGCCTCGACAACAATCCAGCCTTCATATCCGATTGCCTTCAAATAGCAGGCAACTTCAAGAAAATCGATGCAGCCGTCGCCCGGTACGGTGAAAGCGCCGGCAATTACAGCATCAAGGAAGCTGTGGTTGTTGTTGCGAACGTCGCGCACGATCTGTGGGCGGATGTCCTTGAAATGGACGTGATGGACACGGTCTCCCCAGCGTTTCAGCGTGGCCATGACATCACCACCGCCAAACAGAAGGTGGCCGGTGTCGAAGCACAGGTTCACCGCCTTGTCACTGCCTTCCATCAGCCAGTTGACGTCATCTTCGCTTTCGATGATCGAGCCCATGTGATGGTGATAGGCCATCGGCATGCCCTGCCCGGCCATCCATTTCGCCACTTCACCAAGCTTTGCGGCATAGGCATGAACTTCATCGCGCGAAAGCCTTGGCCGGTTGTTGACCGGAGTGCCAATCTCGCCCTGAACGGTATTGGAGCATTCCGCATAGACAAGACAGGGCGAACCTAGCGCCACGAACTGTTCCACCTGGGCGCTGATCGCGGCAATCTCACTCGCAACATCATTGACCAGCAGGTTGCCAGAGCACCAACCGCCACAAAGCGCGATGTCATTGGCCTCCAGATACTGACGCAGGCCTTGCGTATCATGCGGCATGCGCTGCCCGCGTTCGACGCCGATATAACCAATCTCGCGCGATTCCCGCAGCGCCTGTTCCATGGTGAAGGCTGCCGTAAGATCGGGCAGATCGTCATTTTGCCATGCAATCGGGGAAATGCCGATTTTTACGCTCATATTGTCCTCTGAAATGTTTGGCCGGAAAACTGGCGATCCGGAGCGAATTGTTGCGGGCGCGCCAGGCGCTGATCCGCAATCCCCTACACCGGGATCGGCAATTGGTCCACTGGCTGATTGACGCGTAGTTTCATCGACAATCTGCCTGCCCGTGACCATCGCTCGAGCAAGCGGCATTCCGGACGTGCCGTTCTGCACATTTGCAAGAACCAACGAGCGCCATCTGTCGGTCAGGGGCTCAACATCGAGCAAAGGAAATGACCATGGAACGCGAACTTTATGAGCGCGAAATACTGCAGAACCGCACGAGAAGCCTGACTATGTCGGACATCCGCGTCACGTTTCTGCTGGTGATGGCAGCCGCCATTCTCATGCAACTGGTTGCATGAGAATGGCGGCAAGACTTTGCTGTAGCCTGTTTGTCATCCGGGATTTCTGATGTATCCTCGAAACAGGCAACGTTGCTGAGAGGGATCATGACAGAGCATTCAAAAGTGCTGTGGGTGCTGATCACCACCATTTTTATTGCAGCATTCTCCAATACAGCCCAGGCCGAGAAGCGTGTTGCGCTTGTTATTGGCAATTCGGCCTACCAAAACGTTCCGCAACTCGCGAATCCGAAGAATGATGCATCGGACATGGCAGCGAAACTCACAGAACTGGGCTTCGACGTTGTGCAGGGTGAGGACCTTGACCTGCAGAGGATGCGTGCAACCGTGCGCGAATTTGTCAATCGCCTCGATGGCGCGGACCTTGCGCTGTTTTTCTACGCCGGTCACGGCCTGCAGGTAAATGGAAACAACTACATGGCGCCGGTGGAAGCCAGGCTGTCTAACTACAATGATCTTGATTTCGAAATGATGCCGATGGACCTCGTTTTGTCGGCGATGGAACGCTCGACTAAGACCAATCTCATTTTTCTCGATGCCTGCCGCGACAATCCCCTGGCTGAGAACCTTGCGCGCTCCATGGGGACGCGCTCCGGCTCGATCGGGCGCGGGCTTGCCAAGCTTGGTTCAGGCATTGGCTCGCTGATCGCGTTTTCAACACAGCCCGGCAATGTGGCGCTGGATGGCAAGGGCAGGAATTCGCCCTTCACCTCGGCACTGCTCAAGCATCTTGGAACACCGGGAGAATCCATCACCGACGAGCTGGTTGCAGTCCGGCGTGACGTTCTTGCGGCAACTGATGGCAAGCAGGTGCCGTGGGACAATTCTTCGCTCACGGGACCGGTGGTGTTGAAGGACAAGCCGAGAGAAGAACCGAAGCCCAAACCGGAAGCAAAAGCAGAAGCGGATGGGTCATCTGCATCGGTAGCAACACATAACGAAGCCACGAAGGCACAGTTTGAGATTACGTTCTGGAACTCGATCAAGGAAGCCGACAGCAAGGCTTATTTCGAAACATATCTGGTGCGCTATCCCAATGGGCAGTTCGCAGACATTGCACGGCTGAAGATTGCCGAACTGGACGCCCGGCAGGAACGTGAAACGAAGGCCCGCGAGCTTGCCCGGGCGCAGGACGAACAGAAGAAAGCTGAAGCCGCACGACTGGTGGAAGAAGCGAAGAAATCCGACGAAGCCTCGAAACGCGCAGCAGCAGAACAGGCAGCACAACGCAATGCCGAATTGAAAGCAGCCGAGGATGCTGCCCGAAAAGCCGAGGAAGCGCGTCTGGCCGCAGAAGATGCCCGCAAGGCACTGGAAAAGCGCCTGGCCGATCTGGAAGCAGCGCAGAAGCAACGTGAAGCCGAAAAACCGGTTGAGGTCGCGAAACTGGAGCAGCCTGAACCAGACACCGCCAGCCGATCCATCGACCCGGGCGAACTTGCCCGATCAACGCAATCCGAATTGCAACGCCTTGGCTGCCTCAGCGGGCGGATCGACGGCAAATGGGGCAGTGGCAGCGAAAGGGCATTGAAAGACTATGCGGGAAGGCAGGGCGTCAAGCTTGCCTCACTTGACCCGACAATCGACCTGCTGGACCGGTTGAAGGCAACCAAGGTTCGTGTATGCCCGCTTGTCTGCGGCAAGGGACAGGAAGAAAGCAACGGACGCTGCGTGAAGGTGAAGCAGGAGGCGAAGGTCGATCCGAAGCCAACCTTGTCAAAACCGAGTGTTTCCACGAGCACGCCTGTTTCAAAAGACAAACCGTCGACCGGCAAACTGAACGCGGCTGGCAGAATTTGCTATGTTTGCACTTCGTCCTGGAGGGCCGGATTGAAAGAGAAAATCTGTGTCAAACCTGGTGAGCGCCCAGCCGGGAGCACAGACGTTACTTGCAAACCCATCTGACGTTGATTCCTGCTCCTGTACAAATCACGACAGAGATCCGGGCCGACTAATTGGTCGGGATTTGGCTTCAGTATAACCTCGGTCAATACGGATTTCCAAATTTCATGCACAATATCTGTTTGTAAACAGTGAGGGCATGGCAATGAAAATTCTGGACATCCTGGCTCGCTTGGGCATCTCGCTATTTTAAACCAAGGCCGCAACATACAAATCAGGGGCTGACCGGCCTGCAGAGTTTATAATGGATGACGTGTTTGACGCAAAAAGGGATTTGTCAAGAACCGGGAAGGCTCCGGGCGACGATGCTCGAAAGAGGAAATGACAGTCTGTAGCGGTTAGACTTGGCCTCATTTTCGACTCCTTGACCGGAGGACAGCCACGCCCGAGCGATGCGCCCAAAATGCAGTTCCGGAATCTCTTGCATCTCATATTGGAATCCGGAGCCGCGGCGATTTACGGTGATCAGAAAACTGGAAACTGCAAGAATGGCATATTTGGATTGTTAGGAAGCTAATTTTCTGCTGTAGTTCCGTTGAACCTGTTCTGTGGGAGATTATTATGGCAGGACTTTTCAGGCTCACGCGCATCCTGGCCATCGTCTTGATTTGCTGGCTACAATCGAGCCTTGCCCAGGCCGAGAAGCGTGTTGCGCTTGTTATTGGCAATTCGGCCTACCAAAACGTTCCGCAACTCGCGAATCCGAAGAATGATGCATCGGATATGGCGGCAAAACTCACAGAACTGGGCTTCGACGTTGTGCAGGGTGAGGACCTTGATTTGCGCGGTATGCGCAATACCGTTCGCGAATTCATAAAGAAGCTGGACGGAGCGGATTTGGCGCTCTTCTTCTACGCCGGCCATGGACTCCAGGTGAATGGGAACAACTACATGGCACCGGTGGAAGCCCAATTGGCGAACTATGATGATCTAGATTTCGAAATGCTGCCGATGGACCTCGTTTTGTCGGCAATGGAGCGCAACACCAAAACCAACCTCATCTTTCTCGACGCCTGCCGCGACAATCCCTTGGCTGAGAACCTTGCACGCTCCATGGGAACCCGCTCCGGCTCGGTCGGGCGCGGGCTTGCCAAGCTTGGTTCCGGCATTGGTTCGCTGATTGCGTTTTCAACACAGCCCGGCAATGTTGCGCTGGATGGCAAGGGCAGGAATTCACCCTTCACCACGGCACTCCTCAAGCATCTTGGAACACCGGGAGAATCCATCACCGACGAGCTGGTTGCAGTCCGGCGTGACGTTCTTGCGGCAACTGATGGCAAGCAGGTGCCGTGGGACAATTCCTCGCTCACGGGACCGGTCGTCCTCAAGGAAGCAGAGAAGCCGGAACCGGCTGCGAAGTCACAGCAATCAGACCCGGACGCGGCCGCAAATCCAGCAGTCACCGAGTCCGGACAATTCGAAATCACTTTCTGGAACTCGATCAAGGATGCAGACAGCAAAGCGTATTTCGAGACCTATCTCGGGCAATATCCGCAGGGCCGGTTTGCAGCCATTGCCCGCCTCAAGATAGCCGAGCTTGATGCCCGTGTGGAGCGCGAGAAAAAGGCGGCAGAACTCGCGCAGGCCAAGGATGAGCAGAAAAAGGCTGAAGCTGCACGACTGGCGGAAGAAGCGAAGAAATCCGACGAAGCCTCGAAACGCGCAGCAGCCGAACAGGCAGCACAGCGCAGTGCCGAATTGAAAGCAGCCGAAGAGGCCGCCCGCAAGGCGGAGGAAGCACGTCTGGCCGCGGAAGAGGCACGCAAGGCGCTAGAAAAACGTCTGGCAGACCTGGAAGCAGCGCAGAAGCAACGTGAAGCCGAAAAACCGGTTGAGGTCGCGAAACTGGAGCAGCCTGAACCAGACACCGCCAGCCGATCCATCGACCCGGGCGAACTTGCCCGATCAACGCAATCCGAATTGCAACGCCTTGGCTGCCTCAGCGGGCGGATCGACGGCAAATGGGGCAGTGGCAGCGAAAGGGCATTGAAAGACTATGCGGGAAGGCAGGGCGTCAAGCTTGCCTCACTTGACCCGACAATCGACCTGCTGGACCGGTTGAAGGCAACCAAGGTTCGTGTATGCCCGCTTGTCTGCAGCAAGGGACAGGAAGAAAGCAACGGACGCTGCGTGAAGGTGAAGCAGGAGGCGAAGGTCGATCCGAAGCCTGATCATAGAAGTCAGAGTTCTACCAGAATACAAACACCGGTTGATAAAAGAGATTCGCAGCGCAGTGCATCATCTCTCTCCACTCGTGTTTGTTACATTTGCTCCTCAGGGCCAGGGTGGGGTGGTTCGTTTGAACGCTGTACGACCAACGGGAAGGCACCCTCTGGAATTGGCGGAGGCGGACAGGTGTTGTCCTGTCGTCCCAAATAGTATTCTGTTTCCATCAGGGCCTATCGACAAAGAGGGCATCCCAAACCTTTTGATTTCTGAACGCACGTTTGGCCTGCGCAGAACTCTCATTGCATGTCGAATTGCCGAATTTTCGTTGAAAGTCACGGCTGAAATCGATCATGCTTCAACTTGCACACCAAGCACGGACATCCCGTTCATTTGCAGGTATTGGTTCATGCCTTCGACCGCAGGACCATGCCGGATACCACCCGGGCTTTCTTCCGGAGTGAGTATCCGCATGCCGACGACAACGGCTGTTCCCCCCTGGTTCGCGATAACCTTGAAAACCGGGGGAGTGAATTGAAGTCTGCTGTGCAAGATGCAATGAAAGTGTGCCAGAAGACGGAAGAGCGCGATGAAAAACGACCCCCTGTTGCAGCCATTTCAACTCAAGCATTTGCGGCTGAAAAACCGGATCATGATCACCAGTCATGAACCTGCCTATCCCGAAGACGGAATGCCCAAGAACCGCTACCGCGCCTATCATGTTGAACGCGCGCGTGGCGGTGTGGCGCTGACGATGACGGCGGGATCGGCATGTGTCGCGCGCGACAGCCCACCGGTCTTCAACAATATTCTGGCATGGAAGGATGAAGTCGTTTCATGGATGAAGAAGCTCACCGACGAGTGCCACGACCATGAATGCGCAGTGATGATCCAGTTGACGCATCTCGGCCGCCGCACACGCTGGGACAAGGAAGATTGGCTGCCGGTGGTATCATCAAGCCATGAGCGCGAACCGGCGCATCGCGCATTTCCGAAAAAGGCTGAAATCTGGGACATCGAGCGCATCACCGAAGACTATGCTGACGCGGCCGAGAGAATGAAAGCGGCTGGCCTTGATGGCATCGAGATACAGGCCTGCGGCCATTTGCTTGACCAGTTCTGGTCGCCTGCGACCAATGGCATGGATGGAGCATATGGGGGCAGCCTGGAAAACCGCATGCGATTTTCCATGGAAGTCCTTCAGGCCATCCGCAAACGGGTTGGTCCGGATTTCATTGTCGGTATCCGCCAGGTGGCCGATGAAGACATGGAGGGCGGCATCAGCAAGGAGGAGGGTCTGGAAATCTCCCACCGGCTGAAAGCGAGCGGGCTGGTCGATTTCATCAACGTGATCCGCGGGCATATCGAAACCGATGCGGCCATGACCAACATGATCCCGGTTCAGGGCATGCGCGCCAATCCGCATCTCGACTTTGCCGGCGAAATCCGCGCCGCAACCAGGTTTCCTACCTTCCATGCAGCGAAAATCCAGGACGTGGCAACGGCGCGCCATGCCATAGCCAGTGGCAAGCTCGACATGGTTGGCATGACGCGGGCGCATATTGCCGACCCGCATATCGTGGCAAAGATCATGCGTGGAGAGGAGGATCGCATCCGTCCTTGCGTTGGAGCGAATTACTGCCTCGACCGCATCTACATGGCTGGCGCGGCACATTGCCTGCACAATCCGGCCACGGGTCGCGAGTTGTACCAAACGCATGTCATTGAAAGGGCTGAACACAAGCGACGTGTGGTCGTTATCGGCGCTGGTCCGGGGGGCCTCGAAACTGCGAGGGTCGCGGCTGAACGCGGTCACGAGGTGATTGTCCACGAGGCCGCCGGTGATCCGGGCGGACAGGTACGGTTGACGGCGATGACGCCGAGACGGGCTGAAATGATCCAGTTGATCCAGTGGCGGTTTTCGGAAGCGATCCGGTTGGGCGCCACATTTCATTTCAACAGTCTTGCGGATGCAGGCACAGTTCTTGGCGAAAAGCCCGATGTGGTGATTGTGGCCACCGGCGGCCTGCCGCATACGGAGATTTGCAGTGAAGGCAATGAGCTGGTCGTTTCTGCCTGGGACATCCTGTCGGGTGATGTGCGCCCCGGTGCGAATGTGCTCATCTATGACGATGCCGGTGACTATACGGCATTACAGGCTGCGGAGAAAATCGCCGAGACCGGGGCTGCGGTGGAGATCATGACACGCGACCGGACATTTTCGCCGGAAGTCATGGGCATGTCGCTCACACCTTCCATGCGTGAACTGCAAAAGCGCAATGTGACCTTCACGGTGACCTGGAAGCTTGACGCGGTGCGGCGACAGGGCAACGGGCTTGTCGCCATCCTTGGCAGCGATTATGGCGGCGTCAGGCGCGAAAGGCATGTGGACCAGGTGGTTGTCAATCACGGCACAAGGCCGCTTGATGATCTGTATTTTGACCTTCGCGACGGCTCAACAAATCTGGGTGAAGCCGATTATAAGGCCCTTGTCGAAGGGCGTCCGCAGGCTATCATCCGCAATCCGGGTGGCAGCTATCAATTATTCCGCATTGGCGACGCCATTGCTGCCCGTAACACACACGCAGCCATTTATGACGGCTTGCGTCTGGCAAAGGCACTTTGAAATGCGCAGCACCAAAACCATCCATGTCATATCCGCCCATGCCGAGGGTGAGGTTGGCGATGTCATCGTGGGTGGCGTGCAACCACCTCCCGGCGACACGGTGTGGGAGCAGAGCCGCTGGATAGCGCAGGACCAGACACTTCGGAATTTCGTGCTCAACGAACCGCGCGGCGGGGTCTTCCGCCATGTGAACCTGCTCGTACCGCCCAAACATCCAGAGGCGCAGGCTGCATGGATTATCATGGAGCCGGAGCACACACCGCCGATGTCAGGCTCGAATTCGATTTGCGTGTCGACGGTGCTGCTCGACAGCGGGATCATCCCCATGACCGAGCCGGTTACGCACATGATCCTGGAAGCGCCAGGCGGGCTGGTACGTGTTCGCGCGGAATGCCGCGATGGCAAGGCCGAGCGGATTTTCGTGCAGAATGTCGCGTCATTTGCCGCCCAGCTTGACTGCAGGCTGGAGGTTGAAGGACTTGGCACGCTTGACGTGGACACTGCTTATGGCGGCGACAGTTTTGTCATTGTCGATGCTACCGCTCTCGGCTTTTCCCTTGTCGAGGATGAAGCGCATGCCATTGCAAGACTGGGTGTGAAGATCACCAATGCGGCCAATGCGCAACTCAGGTTTCACCACCCTGAAAATGGCGACTGGAAACATTTCTCCTTCTGCCTGTTTGCAGGTCCGCTGAGCGAAGGTGCAGATGGCCTGGAAACGGCGGCTGCAGTTGCCATCCAGCCTGGCAAGGTGGACCGTTCTCCGACCGGAACGGCGTTGTGTGCCCGCATGGCGGTGCTGCATGCACGTGGCAGGATGAAGGTGGGCGACCGACTGACGGCACGTTCGCTGATTGGCTCGACCTTTTCCGGACAGATTCTCGGGGAAACGCTTGTTGGCGGCAAGCCTGCCATTCGCCCGGAGATATCCGGTCGTGCCTGGATCACCGGCATTCACCAGCACATGCTGGATCCTGCCGACCCCTGGCCGCAAGGCTACCGGCTGTCGGATACCTGGGGTGCGCGCTAGAAATTTCATGAAATGGTGCCCGGGGGCGGATTCGAACCACCGACACGCGGATTTTCAATCCGCTGCTCTACCAACTGAGCTACCCGGGCTGAGCGCCAAGCAGGAACTGCTTGCGCCGAAGTGAGCGGTTTATAGGCGGTCAGCCCCTGCCTGTCCAGTAGTGCAATGCGCAAAAACCAACGCTTTTCTGCCGCCATGCAAAGCCTTTGCCGAAGGAGCCGTGAACCTCCGCAAACACGGGTTTGACTTGTCAATTGCCATCATCCCCGTCAAAGGGTTCGCCGTCGCCGGATGCGGGAAGCGCATAGGCACCGTCAAGCCATCTGCCGAGGTCAAGATCAGCACAACGCCTTGAGCAAAACGGGTAAGTGTCGCGCATCGAGGGCTTTGCGCATTGCGGGCACGGGCGCGGCTTTCGCAATGGTTCTATATTGGCTGACATGTCGAGCGCGTTCTTCCCAACCAACTCAGACGCGGTTGAACCAGTTGAAATGAACCGGATAGCCTTCTCCGGTCAGCAGCGAGACAGTTTCGTACAATGGCAGGCCCATGACATTGGTGTAGGACCCTATCAGCTTGACGACGAAACTTCCTGCCAAACCCTGGATGGCATAGCCACCGGCCTTGCCGCGCCATTCGCCGGAAGCCAGATAGGCTTCCATTTCCTCGCGTGAGAGCCGCTTGAATCTCACGCGTGATTCGACCAGACGATGGCGCATCACGCCTTTCGGCGTTACCAGCGTCACGCCGGTGTAAACGCGGTGCGAACGGCCGGAAAGCAGGCGCAGGCACATCGAGGCCTGATCCATCATTTCCGCCTTTGGCAGCACGCGCCGTCCCAGTGCCACCACGGTGTCGGCAGTCAGGATGAAGGAATTCTGCAATTCCGGGGAACGCGCGGCATTCCTCAATGCGAGCTCGGCCTTTTCCCGTGCCAGGCGCTTGGCCAGCGAGCGTGGTGCCTCACCCTTTTGCGGCGTTTCGTCAGCATCCACAGGCGACAACTGATCAGGTTCGATCCCCGCCTGCTGCAATAGCTGGAGCCTTCTCGGCGAACCGGAAGCAAGTACGAGTTGCGGCCTGGTTGTCATGGACCGGCTTCCTGTTTGCTGCCCGTGAAAATCTTACTTGAAACGATAGGTGATACGGCCCTTGGTCAGGTCATAGGGAGTCATTTCCACAAGAACCTTGTCACCGGCAAGCACCCGAATACGGTTCTTGCGCATGCGTCCTGCCGTGTGGGCGATGATTTCATGTTCGTTTTCCAGTTTCACCCGGAATGTTGCGTTGGGCAACAATTCGGTTACGATTCCTGGAAACTCCAGAACTTCTTCCTTGGCCATTCGTCCTCTGCTTTGTCGCGAAAGTCGCGGGAAACTATATCAGGAATGCAGGTTTGTGAACCGCAAAGCTGAGCAAGCCTGCTATTTGCCTGAAATTGGTCTGGAACATCCGGGCAAAACCCTATCCAAACCGGTTGCGGATGCGCTTGTCTATCATATCCCGCGTCTGGCGATAGGCCTCAAGTACCTGTTCGCGATTTCCTGCCACGGTTGAAGGGTCCATGGTCGGCCAATATTCAATATCAACGGCCTGGGCACGGGTCATTTCCAGAGCGCGGTGGTGCGCCTCGGGTGCAAGCGTAACGATGAGGTCGAAATAGCTGTCTTCCATGTCATCCAGCGTCGAGGGCTGGTAGCCGGTCAGGTCAATGCCCTTTTCCGCCATCACCGCAATCATGAAGCCATCAGGGTCTCCGGCACGCACGCCGGCAGAATCAACAAAAACGCGTGATCCAAAGGCCGCTTTCATCAGATGCTCGGCCATGGGCGAACGAATCGAATTCATGGCGCAGACGAAAAGTACGGAACCGGGCAGCACAGAACCGGGAACAGAGGGGCTTTTCGCATCTGCCCCGCCTTCGGTTCCGGTTTTTTCGCTATCGTTGGCCAAGTTGTGATCCAGTCCCAGACCGCTTAGCCACGCCAATGCAGGACGCAGATCAACGTGAACAGGCGGCGGGCAGTATCGAGATCCATGCCGATCTTGCCAGACAGGCGATCCATCAATGTCTGCGAGCCTTCGTTGTGCAGGCCGCGCCTGCCCATGTCGATGGCCTCGATCTGGCTGGTGGAGGAGGTCCTGATTGCGTCATAATAGCTTTCGCAAATCAGGAAATAGTCCTTGATCACCCGCTTGAATGGAGTGAGCGACAGGACATGCATGACGACTGGCGTATCGTCTTCGCGGCGAATATCGAATACGAGCCGCGATTCCACCACTGACAGGGTCAATTTGTAAGGACCGCCTTCATCCCCGTCCGGCAGGAACTCGTTTTCCTCAATCAGGTCGAAAATGGCGACGGCACGCTCGTGCTCAACGTCAGGCGTGGCGCGGCCAATGGACTTGTCGTCCAGCACCACATCCACCAGCCTGTTGTTCGATTTCTGTGCCACGGTTTCCCTTTCGGGGAATTGATTGATGATCAGCCACGGTTCATACGAATGGTGACAGAGCGCGCATGGGCCTCAAGCCCCTCGCCTTCTGCCAGCGTTACCGCAGCAGGACCTATCGCTGCAAGCTGATCCGGCCCCAATCGCAGGATGGAGGTTCGTTTGACATAGTCAAGCACGGAAAGTCCCGAGGAAAACCGGGCGGAACGCGCTGTGGGCAGCACATGGTTCGAGCCGCCAACATAATCTCCCACGGCTTCCGGGGTGAAACGGCCCAGGAATACCGCTCCGGCATTGCGAATCCGGGCAAGGAATGCGTCCGGGTTGGCGGTGGCGATTTCAAGGTGCTCGGCAGCAATGCGGTCAGCCAACGGCGCAGCATCATCAATGCTCCTGACTGTGATAACCGCGCCATGATCCTCCCAGCTCCTGCCGGCAATTTCGCCACGCGGAAGTGTTTTCAACTGGCGCTCGACGGCTGCACACACAGCGTCGGCAAGTTCAGGCGTATCGGTAATCAGGATCGATTGCGCTGATGTGTCATGTTCGGCCTGCGCCAGAAGGTCAGCAGCGAGCCAGTCGGGATCGTTTCCTGCGTCAGCCACCACCAGCACCTCGGACGGTCCGGCGATCATGTCAATGCCGACATGGCCGAAAACCTGGCGCTTGGCAGCCGCGACAAAGGCATTGCCCGGTCCGACAATCTTGGCAACCGGGGCTATTGTCTGCGTGCCATGGGCAAGGGCGGCAATCGCCTGTGCGCCGCCAATGCGATAGATTTCGTGGACGCCGGCAAGGCGGGCAGCAGCCAATACCAGCGGATTGATGACGCCATCGGGGGTGGGCACCACCATGACAATGCGCTCAACACCTGCAACGACGGCGGGGACGGCATTCATCAGCACGGAGCTGGGATAGGACGCGGTACCACCGGGCACATATAGACCAACCGATTCCACTGCCGTCCAGCGCGAGCCGAGCTCAACACCGACAGCGTCGACATAACGGTCATCGGATGGCATTTGGCGCTGGTGATGCGAGCGGATGCGGCCGCGAGCCAGTTCAAGCGCCTCCAAAGTCGCGGCAGGCACTGCGGCCATTGCCGCGTCAATTTCGGCCACTGAAAACGCCATTTCGCCCGGAGGAATTTCCAGCCGGTCAAAGCGGGCGGTATATTCAAGCACTGCCTGGTCGCCCCTCATGCGCACATCGGCAATGATGGCGCGGACGGTGGCATCAACGTCCTCGGAAATCTCCCGTTTCATGCCAAGGAGTTCGCTGAAACGGGTTTCAAAGCCGGGATGGGAACTGTCGAGCCGTGTAACCATTGGATGCCTTGGAGAAAATTGTCAGCAATTGTCTTCGAGATCAGGATGGCCGGGCCGTGAGGATGTTTCCCATGCAGCGGCCATGTCGGACAATTGTGCTTCGACGCATTCCACCTCCAGGCGGATGACGGCATTGCCTGAAAACACCAGTTCGAGTGTTCCGGCGGGCAGGTCGCCTGGCTGGAACACCACAGCCAGCAGCGACAATACCTGATCCTTGCCTTTGCGGTTAAAGCCGATGGAAGAGACCTTGTTGACCCGCTCGAAATGCAACACCGAGCGGCGGCGCTCGAACTGTTTCGTCTTGTCTGCGACTTCCCAGACAAAGCGGTTCATGGCGACCACAAACCTTTTTTCCCGTGCAAAATAGTCGATATCGCCCGCTTTCAGGACTGCGTCCTGAACATGGGCAGAAATGACCGAAAGGTCTTCTTCGTCAAGGGCAATGAGTTTGAGACGGTTCATCGCAGGGACCTGTATTGGCTGGCGCAGTCCTGTTTGATGCTGGTGACCTGGCCGCATGGGTTGACCGGGAACAGATGCTGCACCCGAGCATGGGTGTTATTGAGTTTCAGCCGCCAATGCAACCGCATGCTCCAATTCCGCTCAGGAAGAAACACGGCGGATATTGGCCCCGCAATTGGTGAGTTTCTCTTCGAGCCGCTCAAAACCGCGGTCGAGATGGTAGACGCGGTTGACGGTGGTTTCCCCCTCGGCGACAAGTCCGGCAATGACCAGTGACACGGATGCGCGCAAATCCGTTGCCATTACCGGTGCACCCGTCAGGTGCGGAACGCCGGTTATGATTGCGGTCTGCCCGTCAAGCGCAATTCGGGCACCCAGCCGCGCCAGCTCCTGCACATGCATGAAACGGTTTTCGAAAATTGTCTCGGTGATGCGTGAAGAGCCACTGGCGCGCGTCATCAGCGCCATGAACTGTGCCTGGAGATCGGTTGGAAAACCGGGAAAGGGAGCCGTGACCACATCAACCGGCAGAATGCCACCGCCGTTGCGGGCAACGCGGATGCCATCATTGTGAATGTCGATGCTTGCTCCGGTTGCCCGGAGCACATCAAGCACGTTGTCCAGCAGCCCGGCTTCCGCGCCCTGCAGCAAGACATCGCCGCCAGTCATTGCCACAGCCATTGCATAAGTGCCGGTCTCGATGCGATCGGGCAGGACTGTATGGCGGGCACCGTGCAACTCATCTACACCGTCAATGATGATCGTCGAAGTTCCGGCGCCGTGAATTCTCGCACCCATCGCCATCAGGCACTTGGCAAGATCGGCAACCTCCGGCTCGCGCGCCGCGTTTTCCAGAACAGTCTCACCCCTGGCAAGCGTTGCAGCCATCATCGCCACATGGGTTGCGCCGACGGATACCTTCGGGAAGCGGTATTTCGCGCCGCGAAGACCACCTTTTGCCGATGCAACGACATACCCAGCCTCGACATCCATGCTGGCTCCCAGCGCCTGCAGGCTGTCAATGAAAAGATCCACCGGACGCGTGCCTATGGCGCAACCGCCCGGCAGCGACACACGCGCCTCATGCATGCGGGCGAGCAGCGGACCGATAACCCAGAAACTGGCGCGCATGCGCGAGACGAGTTCATAAGGTGCAGTCGTATCGACGATCTCGCTGGCCTTGAAATGAACGGTGCGGCCTTCGCTGCCATTCTGACCGGGGCGCTTGCCCTCGACCTTGTAGTCGACGCCGTGATTGGTGAGAATGCGGATCAATGATTCCACATCTGCCAGATGTGGCAGATTGTCGAGAATGAGCTTTTCACTGGTCAAAAGCGAGGCAATCATCAGTGGCAGGGCAGCATTCTTGGCACCCGAAATCGGGATCACGCCATTGAGCGGGCCATTGCCCGTTACCACGATCTTGTCCATTTGCAGTGCTTTCTGATTTCTGGCTGACTTCTGACGGATGCGCAGGCAATGGTCCCCGCAGACGCACCTCAGAGGAATTTCCCAAATTGGCAGGCCGACAATTCGCGCCGGTTTAGAGTAAAGCAGGGGCAGCATCAAGGCAAAGGATGAAAGGTTTCGTTTACGGTAAATCTCCGGAACCTGCCCCTAACCGGCGATTCAGCTGTCAGTATCACCGTCCTTTGTGTCATTGCGCCTGGCGAGTTTGGGCACCAGCCGGTCCCTGCGGCGCGCAGTTTCCCCGCCCTCGCCCGTTTGCGATGCGGCAGGCAGGTTTTCCTTGCGCCGCGCCAGATTGTCACGAAGCGCATTGCGGAGCCGGTTGGCGCGCAGGTTGTTTCCGGCATTTTTGGTGGGTCTGGCCATCACAATGCTCCTGGATCAATGTTTGTCCGCCAGCTTGCAGGCACCACTGTAAACAAGGCTCCAATCCCTGCTTGCAAGACGGGCTACCATGTGGCAAAAGCCACCCGTCTTCAACAGACCTTTTTGAAAAGCTGTGGTAGCTCAGTGGTAGAGCACTCCCTTGGTAAGGGAGAGGTCGAGAGTTCAATCCTCTCTCACAGCACCATTTTCGATCTCACGGCAGTTTCGCTTTGCTCAACACCTGCAATGGCGCGGGCTGTCCGCGCGATATCACTCCGACAGCCGCTCCCACAGCGCGATCCCCCAGGCGCCAGCGCTAATCAGCGTCAGCATCAGGACTGCTGCCGAGCCGCAATCCTTGGCTATGCGCACCAGATCATCCGAATCGCGTGTTATCCGGTCGGCCAGTTTTTCGATGCCGGTGTTGAGCAGTTCGATCGCCAGCAGCAGGGCCAGTACGCCCCAAAGCACCAGAAGCCGCCACGGGTCCGTAGTCAGCAACAGGCCTGCCGGTATGGACAGTGCGAGCAGTACCATCTCCTCGCCCAGAGCCGCCTCGTTGCGGAAAGCCCAGCGCAGGCCGGCAAGCGAATTGAAGAAGGCAAAGAGAAATCGTTTCATGATTTCAGGGTCCGGGCGAATCGGATTGGCAATGACAGACAGTCGGGACTGACAGCTTCCCTTCCTACTCCTCGCGGAATGCCTTTGCAAAACTGTCCTGTATTGGCCGAACCAGATATTCAAGGAATGTCCGGTCACCGGTCTTGATAAAAGCCTCGACAGGCATGCCGGGGTAAATCTGGTCCTTGCCAAGGCCCGCAGGCAGGTCCGGGCTCATCTCCAGACGCGCCACATAATAGGGTTCGCGGCTGTTGGGATCGACCAGGCGGTCGGCAGAGACATAAATTAGGGTGGCCGGCACTTGCGGCGTGGTGCGGTTGTTGAGAGCAGTCAGTCGAAGCTCAGCATCCTGACCGACCTTCACAGAATCGATGTCACGCGGCGATATCCGCGCATCGATGATGAGCTCATTGCCGGTCGGAAGCATTTCAACCACAGCCTCGCCCGGGCGCACAACGCTGCCGACGGTGTTCTTGGCGAGTTTGACGACAACGCCGTCAGCAGGCGCGCGGATGATGGAGCGCAACAAGATGTCGTCACGGGTGCGCAATTGTTCGCGCAGGTCGGAAAGCCTGGAACGGATGTCGTTTATCTGCGTCGATGCCGTCTCGCGCCGTGTAGCCGCCAGGCCGACGCGTTGTTCCTCAATCTCGGCAATGGCTGTCTTGCGCTGGCCGATTGTTGCAGTCAGTGCGCCGATGCGTCCAAGCGAATCGGCCTCGGCGCGCTGAAGCTGGTTGACCTGACTGCGCGAGGTCAGCCCCTTATTCAAAAGGCTTTCCTTGTCTGCCAGTTCTTCGCGCGTAACTTCCAGTTTGCGGTTCTCCGATGTCTTCTGGATTTCGAGGCCTTCAATCTCGTCGCGCAATGCCTGCGCACGCTGGTCGAGAACCGCCAGCTCCGAGACATGACGCTCGGCACGGTTTGCAAATTCGGCGCGTTGTTGCTCAATATCGGCTTCAAGGTTGTCGATGCGCGCTGCCGCCAGCAATTTCACCGGAAATGTGATTTCCGTCTTGCCATCGCGCTCTGCCTGCGCGCGCACCAGGCTCGCCTCCGTAGCGATCAATGCAACATTGACCCGGTTTCGTTCGGCCAGCACCCTGGTATCGTCAAGCAGCATGATGGTGTCACCAGCCCTGATACGATCCCCCTCCTTGACCAGAATATCCTTGATGATGCCACCTTCAAGGTGTTCAACGACAAGGTTCTGGCCGCTGGCCTGGACAATGCCGGTAGCAACGGCTGCGCCAGAAAGCGGCGCGGTCGCTGCCCAAACACCAAAACCTGCGATGAAAACCGCTACGACAAGCAGGCCGAAAAGGACCGAGGTCGCCATGCGGATTGGCACTTTTTCCTGCCAGGATGGCTGCTGTGGCGCACCGCCACCGGACATCATGGCAAGATCCGCGGGCATAGCCGCGCCGGGTTTTTTCGGAGCGTTCATCAGTCCTGCCTCTCATTGACGCGGTCTGAGTTTGCAGCAGCAGCCGGAGCCTGGCGTGAAGGAGGTCTGCGCGAAGCTCCCGTATCAGGTTGCCGCCCACCCGAATTGGAGCCGGAAGCGGCGCCTGCATTGGAGGTGGTGTTCTGGGCCTGCGCCTTTTGCGCCTCCTCCCGTGATCGCGCGATGATCACGTCGCGGTCATCGAAATCAAGCACGACACCATTTTGCATACGCATGATCTTGTCGACGCCAGCCAAAACCATTTCACGCTGGGTGATGATGAAAACCGTGATGCCAACCTTGCGCGCTGCCCCAAGGGCGCGCATCAAGGCCATTTCGCCGATGCGATCAAGACTCGAATTGGGTTCGTCGAGAACGATGAATTGCGGCTTGCCGTAAAAGGCACGGGCAAGCGCGATACGCTGTTTTTCGCCGCCCGAAATTTGCAATCCTCCCGGTCCGATCGGGGTGTCATAGCCCTTTGGCATCCGCTGGATCAGGTCCTCGACATGGGCAAGGCGTGCTGCCATTACGATATTCTCATCCTTGGCGCCGGGCTCGAAACGGGAAATGTTCTGGGCGATGGTGCCGGGAATGAGTTCCACGTCCTGGGCGAGGTAACCTATGTGCTTGCCGAGGTCCTCCGGGTCCCAATTGAAGATGTCATTGCCATCCAGGCGGACATGGCCAGCCCTAGGGCGCATGGCTCCCACCAGAATTCGGGCCAGCGTCGATTTGCCGGAACCGGACGGTCCAAGTGCTGCCACCGACTGGCCCGGTGCCAGTGAGAACGAGACCCGCTGCAACAGCGGTGGCTTGCCCGGATCAATGGGGTTCGGCAGGAAAATGTCGGTCACATCAAGCTGGCCCCTTGGAGCGGGCAGTTTGGTGTAGTCGCTGCGGGCATCGGCCTTGGCGAGCACTGTGGAGAGCCGCTTCCAGCTCTGCCAGCCACCATTGAGCTGGCGCCATGCACCGATGATCTGGTCGATTGGCTGCAGGCCGCGACCCGAAATGAGCGATGAGGCGAAGATCATGCCCGAGGTCATTTCACCGGCCAGAACCAGATGCGCGCCATAACCCAGGATGGCAATCTGCAAGCCGAGGCGAATGATGCGCGATGCGCCGGCAAACCAGGCATTGATCTTGGCGGAGTGATCAGCAGAACAGAGCGAGTCGGCATGGTCATTGCCCCAATGGTTGATGACATTGGTCGTCATGCCCATTGCAAGGATCGAATCCGCATTGCGCGCCAGATATTCCGAGCGCTGGGCAGAAATGAGCGACTTGTCGACATGTTTCTTCGATGCGCTGGCGATTGCCATCTGGTTGAGAATGGCAATGAAAGTCAGGATTGCAGCACCCGCCAGGGTCAGCCAGAACAGATCGGGGTGGATGAAGTACAGGAAGGCGATGAAAATCGATGCGAATGGCAGGTCAAGAACGCCAAACACGACCTTTGATGACAGCAGCCCACGCAGTGCGCCTATGTCGCGGATGGGCTGCACATTGCCACCGGAAATCGCTCCGTTTCGAATGACTGTACGCATTGCAAGATCAGACAGACCGGTATCAAGGCGTGCGGCAGCCCTGTTGGCAATGATCGAGCGAACCACTTCGAGGAGGCCCAGGACGAGAAGGGCCGCTAACGCGATTACCGACAGGAACAGCAAGGTGTCGGTGCTTTGCGACGGCAGGACACGGTCATAAATCTGAAGCATGTAAAGCGGGATTGTCAGCAGCATCAGATTTGTCACGAGCGAAAAGACGCCCATTATGATCATGGACCGTTTGAAGTCGCGTGCCACTTTCTCGATTGTCGTCATTGCCACCGTTTCCCTGCCACACCAGTGTGAAATTGGAGGACGCACAAACACAGGGCCAATTACCAAGCCCGCCCTTCAGCCAGTTGTTCCAGGCCCGGCGGATAATTGCCCGATCCGGTTAATTTCCTGCAACTGATTGCAAGGACAACACCACGAATCGTACAACATTCCTTGATCCAGCGACATCAGGCAAAAAAACCATACATGTTACGGACCGGACCGGTTCGAAGGGATTACCCTGCTTGCCATGAATATGCACGCATGAGGGACAAAAAACCCGGCGCTTGCGCGCCGGGTCCGGATTTTTCAATGTTCAGGCGATCACTTCTTGGCAGCCTTGGAGCCTGATGCCAGAAGGTCGCGTATTTCACCCAGAAGTTTCTGGTCTTCTGTAGGACCAGCAGGTGCTGCGGCCTCTGCAGGCGGCATAATGCGGTTGACCATCTTGACCATCATGAAAATCACGAAGGCGATGATGAGAAAGTTGATGACTGCGGTAATGAACTTGCCATACGCAAACACCGCACCCTGTTCCCTCGCCGCGCCGAGCGTTGTGGCAGTCACAGCACTGCTGAGGCCAACAAAGTAGTTCGAGAAATCCGCTCCACCCAGGAACAGGCCGACAATCGGCATAATGAGGTCTTCGGTAAGTGAACCGACAATGGCACTGAACGCTGCGCCGATGATTACACCGACGGCAAGGTCCATGACATTGCCGCGCATGATGAATGCCTTGAATTCCTTGATCATGATAACTCCCCTTGAAATTTGAACACTGTGGCCAGTGCGTCGTGCCTGGACAGTAAAGCGGAACCAATTCCCGATTCATTCCGCTATAGCCGTGCATATACAGCCAAGTTGACCAAAGGTTAAGTGAATTCGCTGCCGGGCCCGGCCGGAGCAGCCACCAGGATAGCCGGACTGGACAAACCTTGCGGTTTCGTGTTCCAAATTTTCATTGCGCTGTTCGATATTCGACAGTCGCCAGGTACAGGCGAGGTCATGTTCCCGCGAACATGCCCTGGCGCAGGGAGGAGAGTACATGTATCAGGGATGGGCCGTTCTGGCTGCAGCATTCCTGTATTTGCTGGCACTGTTTGCAGTGGCAAGCTATGGTGATCGCAAGCGGCAAGGGCCAGCGAGCACCAGCAGGCCGCGTATTTATGCCTTTTCGCTGGCGATTTATTGCACCACATGGACCTTTTTCGGCTCAGTAGGGATGGCATCGGCCAGCGGGCTGGCATTCTTTGCGATCTATATCGGCCCTATCCTGCTGATCACCTTCGGCAATTCGCTGATCAAGCGCATCGTGCGCCTGTCGAAAGAACAGCGCATTACCTCCGTTGCAGACTTTCTCGGTGCCCGCTACGGCAAGAGCAACCTTGTTGCAGGCGTTGCAGCTGTGATTGCCGTTATCGGCACCGTCCCCTACATCGCGCTGCAATTGAAGGCGGTCTCGGTGTCAGTCTCAAAGCTGATCAATCATTTCAGCCTCGAGGCCAATCAGGACATGGTGGCGCTTGGCGAGATATCGGTACTGATTTCGGTAACGCTTGCAGTCTTCACCATCCTGTTCGGTACGCGCCACGCCGATGCGACCGAGCATCAGGACGGGCTCATTCTGGCAGTAGCTGTCGAATCGGTCGTCAAGCTCTTGGCATTCCTGACTGTGGGAGTTTTCGTCACCTGGTTCATGTTTGACGGGATCGGTGACCTCGCCCGCCAAGCCACAGACAATGAAAGAGTTACTGCCGTCGTCAACAAGGGGTTCGATGCGGGTGGCTTTGCCATCCTGGCATTGCTGAGCTTGCTGGTGTTCGTCTTGCTGCCTCGCCAGTTCCACGTGACCGTGGTCGAGAACCGGTCCGAAGAGGAATTGCGCCAGGCACGCTGGCTGTTTCCGGCTTACCTCATCGGCATCAACCTGTTTGTGCTGCCGATTGCCATTGCCGGGCACGTCCACTTCAACGGCGCGATCAATGCCGATGATTTCGTGCTGATGCTGCCCTTGTCGAGCGGCAATGAAATGGTCGCGATGATCGCCTTTGTCGGCGGCCTTTCAGCGGGTGCAGCCATGGTGGTCGTGGCCTGCGTCGCGCTTGCGATCATGATCTCCAATGATCTCGTGCTGCCGTTGATCCTGCGCAGGCAGGAAGGCCGGGCTCAACCGAGCGGCTACAACATGGAGAACCTGATACTGCACATTCGCCGCAGCGCCATCATGGTCCTGATGTTCCTGGCCTATGTCTATTATCGCGCGGCAGACAATTCGCAGGCCCTCGCTTCCATCGGACTGGTATCGTTTGCGGCGATCTCGCAGATGGCACCCGCATTCTTTGGCGGCCTGTTCTGGCAACGCGGGAATTCACGCGGAGCAATTGCCGGCATGACCTGCGGCATCGCCGTTTGGGGTTACACGCTCTTGTTGCCAACCTTGCTGGATCCTGACCATTGGTTGCTGGTGGCTGGTCCGCTCGGCAACGGCCTGCTGCGACCAGAAGGCATTTTGGGAACAGGGCTGACACCGCTGGCCAACGGCGTTCTGTGGAGCCTGTCACTCAATGCGCTTTGCTATGTGCTGGGTTCGCTTTCGCGGACAGCGACGGGCAGCGAACAAATCCAGGCAAGCACCTTTGTAGCGCTCAATACAGAGCAATCGACGGGCAAGCGGCGCGCAATGAGCAGGCTGACCGTTGGCGAACTCATCACCACCATTTCACGTTATCTTGGAACCAAACGCACCGAGCGGGCCTTTGACAGCTATTGGACTGCCATGGGCAAGCAGCCGGAACCGGGCGGGACCGTCAATCCCGACATCCTGCAATTCTCGGAGCAGTTGCTGGCCAGCGCCATCGGGGCGTCGTCGTCACGCCTTGTGCATACGCTGCTGCTGAAGCGGTTCGAGGACACAACCCCTGCCAATCTGGAACTGCTCGATCAGGCTTCCGAAGCGCTTCAGTACAATCGCGATGTCCTGCAATCGGCTCTTGACCGGATGGATCAGGGGATTTCGGTTTTTGATTCCGATTACAAGCTCGCATTCTGGAACCGGCAGTTCCGAAAACTGCTGGGTCTGCCGGTGAGCATGGGCCATGCGGGAATCGCGCTGGAAGTTATCGTAGGCGAGCTCTTCACCGTTCATGACCTGGCAAGCCAGGGCATCACGGCTGAGGAACTGGCCGCGAAGATTGTTGATGAAGAAGAAGTCTGGCTGCTGGCACTTTCAGCCTCGGAACGAATTCTGGAAATACGCACCAGCCCGATGCCCGGCGGCGGGCTGGTCGTGACATGGCATGACATAACCGAACGCATATTGGTGGCAGAGGCGCTCAGGGAGGCCAATGAAACCCTGGAGCGTCGCGTGGAGGAACGCACCAGCGAACTGGTACGCGCGAACCAGAAACTGGAAAAGGCAACGCGCCTTGCAGACGAGGCGAATGTGTCGAAAACGCGTTTCCTTGCCGCGGCAGGTCATGACATCTTGCAACCGCTCAATGCCGCGCGGCTGTATTCTTCGGCGCTGCTGGAACGACTGGGCGATCACAAGGACAGCCAGCTGGCGCACAATGTCGGCAAGGCGCTTGAATCGGTTGAGGACATTCTCGGGGCGGTCCTCGCCATTTCGCGGCTTGATACCGGCAAGCAGGAAACGCGCATACAGGCTTTTCCCGTGGCCCGGATATTCGAACAGATGCGCATCGAATTCGATCCGATAGCGCAGGAGCGGGGATTGGAATTGCGGATAGTCAATTCCTCGCTGTGGCTGAAATCCGACCCTGCATTGTTGCGCCGGCTGTTGCAAAACCTGATCTCGAACGCGATCAAATACACGCCGGGCGGCAAGGTACTGGTTGGTTGCCGCAGGCGCGGCAGCAATATCAGTATCGAAGTTGGTGACACCGGCATCGGCATGGCGCAGGAAGACCTTGCAATCATCTTCACCGAATTTCGCAGGCTTGATGCGGGTGTAAAGCAGGCACCAGGCCTGGGCCTCGGATTGTCGATCGTGCAGAGAATTGCCGGTGTTCTGGGCCATTCCGTCAATGTGAAATCGATCCAGGGCAAGGGAACCTGGTTCAGCTTCCTGGTGGAACAAGCAGAAGCCGGAGATGTCGCCACCGTTGCCAGGGCAGTTGAAACGGCTGCGCCCTCGCCAGCGCGGCTTGAGGAAGTCTTTGCCCTGTGCATCGACAATGATCCTTCGATCCTGGAAGGAATGGCGACCTTGCTCAGCCAGTGGGGCTGTGAAGTGCGAACCGCGCTTGACCGCGAAGCCTCGCTGATTGCCATTGCCGAAATGGGTCGCGAGCCCGACATCGTCTTCGCAGACTATCACCTCGACAATGATACCGGCATCGACGTGATAGACGCCATTCGCGCCTTGCATGGCAGTGACTTCCCCTCGGTACTCGTCACCGCGGACAGGACACAATCGGTAAAGGCAAGCGCTGATGCGAAGGGAATACTCATGCTGCACAAGCCGGTGCGCCCAGCTGGCCTGAGGGCGATCCTGGCAATGTGCCGGACTTCACGCGAAGCAGCGGAATAGATCAGATACCGGTTTCGCCAGCCAATTGGCCGGTAACCGGGCTTGAAAGCTTGCCGAGGGCAATTACTGCCTGGGTACGACTGTCGACGCCAAGCTTCAGCAGAACCGCAGATACATGGGCTTTGACCGTGGCTTCCGAAACGCTGAGTTCATAGGCTATCTGTTTGTTGAGCAGGCCTTCTGCCAGCATCGAAAGCACCTTGGCCTGCTGTGGTGTAAGGCTCTTGAGGCGATTGGCAAGATTGGCAAATTCGGGATCTTCCTCGCGGGTATCAAGTCCTGCGGGAACCCAGACGCCGCCTGAAAGGACAGTCTCCACGGCCTCGCGAATTTCAGGCATGGCCGATGATTTTGGAATGAAACCGGAAGCACCAAGATCAAGCGCCCTTCGAATGGTTGCCTGATCTTCTGTTGCAGAAACCAGAACCACCGGGATGGCAGGATGCTCCGAGCGTAATTTGAGCAGGCCGGACAATCCGTTATTGCCAGGCATATTGAGGTCCAGCAAGACGAGTTCAATGTCGTGACCGCCGGAAGTCAGGATTTCAACTTCGGCAAATTCACCCGCCATTGCCACCTGCCGAACCTCCGCCAGGCCATCAATGGCCTGCTTCATCGCATCCCGAAACAAAGGATGATCATCGGCTACAATGATGGTGCCGGCTGCGATTGTCCCAGCTGTCAAAGTCTCCTCCCCGAACACTTTTCCCAACACTTGCGGTGATTATTTCGGTACAGCGCACAAAAAGCAAGCGATCCCGTCTGCAATGAGTTGGTGGAAAACCACGGAGGATGCAGGCAGGGGTTTTCTGCTGCATCAATATCCGTGCTAGGGTCAGCCATGCATGGCATCCTGCGGACTGATCCAGTAAGGCAGTCGCACATGCAGGAACGATGCTGTTGGCACTGACTGGAGATTGGTCCGTTGGCAATCCGAAATCCACATCGCTGGTGGAAACGCACGATGCGCACATCCTTGTTGGCCGTTGCGATGGCCACTATCCTTTGCGTCGCTTCGCTTTTTGCCGGCGATTCTGCCCCGGTCATTCTTGCCCGCATTCCAGCGAACCTGTTGCTGGCAGCGCTGCTCCTGCCGGTTGCTGGCGGCATTCTCATGTTCGCGCTCGCGGGTTGGCAAGGTGAAAACAGTCGCACGAACAATATGACCATGCAGGATCGTGACGGATGAACCAGGGCATCGTTTCCGCCAGTTCAAGCGCCAGCCTCCTGACCAGCGCGGGGCGTTTTGCGACTCTTGCCGCCTTTGCGATCTCGACCTACGTCATCCTTGCCATCCTGGTGGAGCAGACCGGAGCCCCGCAATCACTTGTACTCGCGCTGACCGGTCTGCTGGTTCTGCCAGTGGCGTTGTTAGTGGGTGTGCAGACGCGCACCATGTCGATCAATGAATGGACTGTGGCGCAGCGTGCCTGTTCCCCGACCTTTGCCGGGCTGGCACAGGCAGCCACCATACTTTCCGTCTGTGGGCTTACAACGCTTGCAGGCAGGATATTCCATGGTGGCGGTGACGCACTTGCGTGGATGACAGGACCGATCCTCGGTCTGGTATCCGGCTCGGTCCTGATAGCGCCCTATCTGCGAAAAAGCGGCGCGCTTTCGCTGGCGGAACTCGTTGCGGTGCGTCATTCAAGCAGGTTTGCCGGAGGTCTTGTTGCATTGGCGCTAGTCACGTCCTCTTTCCTGCTGTGCTGGTCGACCATGGCACTGGCGATTTCCCAGGCCAGCCATTTCATGGCAATTCCCAGGACCGGGATAGCGTTCGCAATGGCGGCAACGGTGCTTGTCTGCATCCTGCCGGGTGGCATCCGTGGCACGACAAGGGCCAATGCCCTTGTCTATGTAGCGGTCGCGATCGCTTTTGTCGTCCCCGTCACATGGCTTTCCCTGACCCATAATGGCTGGCCGATTACACAATTGGGATATGGGATCGGGGCACTGGTCGATGTTGCTGACATCGAAGGGCAGTTGCGATCTTTCGGTGGAGGATTGATTGGCGGCCAGGTCGCGGTGCCCGGGGGCGACATTGAATCCGGGTCGATGCAAAGTGCAGCGATGATGCTGTTTCTGGCAATGGGAATATCGGCAACTCCCCTTGTGCTCGGACAGGCCCAGGCTATGCAAAACATGCAGTCGACGTTCAAGGCATCCGGCTATGCACTGATGATGAGCGCATTGGTGATAAGCGTGGTTCCTGCCATGGCTGCCTTTGCCAAACTTGGCCTTTATGATGATTTCCTCGGCATTTCATTCGCCGATCCCGAGACTTTCCCCAACTGGCTGTTTTCGTTCACACCATTGAGTGCGGCTTCAGATCCGCAAACTGCAATGGCCGACATATGCGGCAGGCAGGCTGTTGACCTTGCCGATGCGCTGGCAGCGTGTGGTGGTGATTCCGACAAATTGTTGCGGCTTGGGGACTTCAGGCTGTCAGCTGACACCGTGACCCTTGGCTTTGGGCAAATATTCGGGCTTCCGGCTGTCGCCGGCCTGCTGACGGGCCTCGCAAGCGTCTTATTGCCGCTCGCGCTGGCAAATACCCTGGCGCAGGCGAGCGCCGCCGTACTGGCAAGGATGTCGACAATCGCCAGCAGTTCCACCCCGCTGGTCGCAACCGGCAGGCTGTTTGGCATCCGGTTGTTCGCGGTGCTTTTTGTTGGCGCTTCCGCATGGCTGGGCGGATTTCACACGGGCGATCCGGCAGTGCCGGCCTATTGGGGCTTTGCAGCTAGCGGCGCAACTGTTTTCCCGGTTGTTGTGATGACAATCTGGTGGGGACGGTTTTCGCGGTTGGCCGCAATCATTTCGATGCTCACCGGCATGGCAATCCTGGCGGGTTTTGCTTTCATGCCGACTGGAATTTCCGGTTCGCCTGGTGGTCCATTCGTCGGCATTCCCCTGGCAGCGGGTGCCACATTCATTGCAATGATCGCGGTTGTCATCGTTGCGACAGCTGTCTCGATGCTGCGTGGTCGTGAACCGAACCGGCCATTGCTTGACGCCATTCGCCTGCCCGACACCGAACCGTTGCTGCGGGCACCGTCAAACTGAACAATCAGCAGCGCGAAAGCGCTGCGACAAGGCGCGGCAAACGAAGCACCAGCCAAAGCGCCGACCAGACATTGCCCAGAAAGAACAACGGCACGATCCAGAACAGGCGGGCTGGAACCGTCTTTTCCGACAAGCCGATGACAACCGCGCTGATGAAAAAGCCCAGATAGAGATCGGCGAGCGTGGTCTTGCCCCAAAGCATCTGCCATATCTGCGAACCCTCTTTCCAGAAATCGCCATCCATGATCGACAACACGATCAGAGCCGTCAGGCCCAGACCACCCAGCGCCACAAGCACCCGAATTGCATTCATTGATCCCTCCCCTTGAACCTCATTTTCAACGAGACCGTTTCGGACCTTGCCAGAAACGGCATTCCGTTGCACTACGCAGCTACGCGCATGGCGGTTCTGTGCCGACATGCAAATCGATCCGGAATTCATGAGAACGCCCTTGTCAGATCTCCCTGTTACCCATCGCAGTTTCGTCAACACCTGGGAATGCGATGAAAACCGGCATATGAACGTGCAGTTCTATTTCCGGGCATTTCAACAAGCGTCTGAAGTGCTGGCAGTGACGCGGGGGAGCAACAATCCGGCGTCACGAACCGCAATCGTGCGGCATGTGCGCTATCATCGTGAATTGCTCGAAGGCCGACCCATCATTGTGCGTTCGGGCCTGGTAACCGTTGGCGAATTTGCAGGTTCGATCCTGCATCTGCTGGAAGATGCCGAAACGGGTATGCTGGCAGCAACAGCGCTGGACCAGCCAGGCTACAAGACCGGCGACATCACGCCTGCCAGCCAGCAAGATTGCGAGAAAGCCATGCCGCGCGGCATCGCATCAGGCGCGCTCGGCCCTGTTGATACCAGCGAATTGATTGCCAGCGGACGGGCTCTGGCAACCCATGCCGCGATTGTCCGAAATTTCGAAACGGGGCCGGACGGAGACCTGCTGGCCAATGCAATCATTTCCAGATTCACCGACGGCGCGCCGCATGTATGGACACATGCCGGCATTGCAACAAAGTGGCTGTCACAAACCAATCACGGTCGGGTAGCGGTTGAAATGAAGCTTACGCGGCTTGCACCAGCCGCAGCAGGCTGCGCTCTGGAACTCGTCTCCTGGGTAGGCGACATGGGGGAAAAAACGTTTTCAATCCGTCACCAGTTGCAGGACATGCAAAGCGGTGAAGCGGTGGCATCGGGAGAAGTACGCTGCCTGGTAATGAACCTGACCACGCGTCGCGCAGTGCCGGTACCACAATTCGCGCGAGAGGCTTTCAACAGCAATTAGGCTGCATGCGCTATCTGGCTTCGCCTTCTTCCATTTCCTTGCGCATCTCCTGAACGGTGTCGAAGAAACGGCGCATGGCGCGCTCGGCAAAATCCATTGCCTTCTCGAATTCTCGACGTGCCGTCTCGCTCGCAGAATCATCCTGCGGTTTTCCAGTTTCAGGTTTGTCGTCTTTCGGCACCGATTGTTGCGGGATTGATTCAGGTGGCACCGCCAGACGGTCACCAAGCTTGGCACCGGGGACGGCCGTTGCGCCCGGTCCCAGTGCATCAAGCCGCTTTTCCAGAGCAATCACCCGGTCTTCAAGGCGGGCCAGTTCGTTCTGGTAGGCCTCGCGTTCCTCTACCGATACAAGACAGGTCAGTCTTGCATCAACGACTTTGCAAAAACTCAATTCACCCGATTCGAGGTCCAAGCGAACGAAACCACCAGGCTCATCGCGCAGTTCAAACCGCAGCGTAGGAGCCGATGATTTGCCACTCGATGGTGAGGGATCCGCCGTTTGACCGAACGCCGGATGTCCGGAAAGACCGGCAAATGCCAGCCATAGCAGGCTGGCGGTGAGGGTTTTGAGTGTAGCCGACCTCGCATTGGCGGCAATCAGCAAGGCTTGTATCATCACACTGTCCCTCCGTTTGGTGGAATAACGATGGCGTGCGCAGCCGAAATTCCAGCAACCTTTCTCAAATAGGCATTGGAAACATCTTCCACAACCATTGTGTCGGTTTGGCTTTCAACCTGTCAGGCAATGGGCGAAATTCAAATCCGATTGCTGTTGCATCGCGGATCAGGCCGTGCCAATTCCAGAGCCTGAAAACGACACCGACAAACCATGGTCAGGGGCACTGCCGAATGGTTGCCATCATCTACAAGATCGTCACGACCACACAGTGGAAGGACGCAGAAGCCGCGGGAGAATTTCGCGGGGCACCCATCGACATATCCGACGGCTACATCCATTTCTCGACTGCCGGACAGGTTCGTGAAACCGCTGCGAAGCACTTTGCCGGTCAGAATGACCTGCTGCTGGTCGCGGTTGATGCAGACAAGCTTGGCGACCAATTGCGCCATGAGCCTTCCAGGGGCGGAGCACTGTTTCCGCATCTGTATGCCGTGATGCCGCTTGACGCGGTGGTCCGGACCGATCCGCTTCCACTCGATAGCAAGGGCAATCACATCTTCCCGGCTGGAGTTTCCGCGTGAGCCTGTTTGACCTTTTGAGGCCGGGAATATTCTGCCTCGACGCGGAAACTGCACACGGTCTCGCCATCACGGCGTTGAAGTCCGGTTTGCTGCCAGCGCCACCAACCCCGCGTGACAGCAGGCTTGGACTGAAGCTTGCGGGGCTTGATTTCCCCAACCCGGTCGGGATGGCGGCCGGTTTCGACAAGAATGGCGAGGTGCCGGATGCGCTGTTGCGGGTGGGCTTTGGCTTTACCGAGGTAGGAACGCTGACGCCGCGACCGCAATCGGGCAATCCAAAGCCGCGCATTTTCCGGATCGTCGGGAAGCAGGGCGTCATCAACCGGCTCGGCTTCAACAATGAGGGCCATGATGCGGCACTTGCGAGGTTGCGCCAGCGGTCCGGCAGCATAGGCCTTGTCGGGATCAATGTCGGGGCGAACAAGGACAGCGGCGATTTTGCAGCCGACTATGTTGCCGGAATTGCCGCATTTGCGAAAATTGCCGACTACTTCACGGTCAATATTTCCTCGCCCAACACGCCCGGCCTTCGCAACCTGCAGGCAGGCGAAGCATTGCTGCGTCTCATCGGCCTCGTTTTGGAAGAGCGTGACCGGCAGGCTGAGCAGGTTAAAGTCCGGCGTCCGGTATTCCTGAAAGTGGCGCCAGACCTCGATGCCGGCCAGATCAGCGAGATCGCGGAAATTGCTGCCAAGAGCCATGAGGCAGGCGGGCTCGACGGGATTATCATTTCCAATACAACCCTGTCGCGCCATGGTGTAGAGGGTCACGAAAATGCGGCGCAGGCAGGCGGGCTTTCCGGCAAGCCGCTATTCGAGCGCTCAACCATTGTGCTTGCGCGGATGCGCCTTGCCATGGGTAACGCAATCCCGGTAATCGGTGTCGGCGGGATCGACAGTGCTGCAACGGCAATCGCAAAGCTCGAAGCAGGAGCCAATCTTGTGCAGCTTTACACCGGCATGATCTATCAGGGCCCGATGATTGCGAACACGATCAACAAGGGCATTCTTGCGGCAATGACTGCAAGAGGAATGTCAAATGTTGCGCAATTCAGCGGGCTTGAAACCGAAAACTGGGCAGCAAGAAAACTTCCGGAGGAAGCATGAGCGACGTAACCATCTGGCACAATCCGCGCTGCGCCAAGTCGCGCCAGACGCTCGAATTGTTGCGTGCGAGGGGCGTGGAACCCAAGATCGTGGAATACCTGAAAGCGCGGCCATCAGTTGACCAACTCAGGGAAGTGGCGAACAAGCTTTCTCTCAAGCCGCGCGACATGATGCGGCGAAAGGAAGCCGCCTGGAAAGAACGCGACCTCGACAATGTTCGCGGTGACGACGATCTTTTCGAGGCCATGTTCCACGAGCCGATCCTCATCGAACGCCCCATCGTGTTCAGTGAGGATTCCGCTGTCATTGGCCGTCCACCTGAAGCCGTGCTGGCCATCATCTGACTGGCGGGAAGGTCCGGGCCAGAAGCGGTGCAACGCGCAGGGACAGAGACAGGCCACGGACGACCAGAAAGACATGCAGGGCCAGCCACAGTCCGGCATTGCCCAATGGCGGAATCAGGACCTGGAGCGCAACGCAATAGGCTGCGAAGGATAGCACCATCATCCGGCTCATGGTTCGGGACCAGGTGGAGCCGATGAACACCCCGTCCATCAGGAAAGCCAGAACCCCGGTCAATGGCGTAAGTGCCGCATAGACGAGCCACGTCGCTGCAGACTCGCGAACGCTGTCAAGTGTGGTGATCAGTGCGACAAGTGCATTTCCAAAGACCATGAAAAATGCCGAGAGGGCTGCGGCGAGCAGCACATCCCAGAACAGGGTGAGCCACAAGCCGCGCAGAAAAGCCGGGCGATAGCGGGCGCCAATGGCGCGCCCGGTGACCTGCTCGGCTGCGGTTGCCAGGCCGTCGAGGAAGTATCCGCCAATCAGGAAGAAATGCATCAACACGGCGTTGGCCGCGAGCTGGGTCTCGCCGAACTTCGAGCCCTGCATGGTGAAAAGCGCAAAGGCGAGCAGCAACAGGAAAGAGCGCAGCATGATATCGGCGTTGAGATTGGCAAGGCGCAACAATTGCTGCGGGTCCAGGACCGCACGCCAGGCCGGGAATTCATAACGGCCCAATACAAGATGGCAGATAACGAGGCCGATGACCGTAGCCAATATCTCTGCCAACACCGTTGCAAAGGCAACGCCGGCAATGCCCCAGCCAAGGGTCAGGCCGAGCCAGATTGAAAGTGCGATGTTGAACCCGTTGAGGATGAGTTGCACGAGAAGTGCAATGCCGGTGCGGCCAAGGCCCGTAAGCCAGCCGAGTACGGCATAGTTCGAGAGCGCAAAGGGTGCACCGATGATCCGGATCATGAAATAGCTGGTCGCAGCCGCAGCAACTGCGGTACCTGGCGCCATCAGTTTCATTGCCGTCCACAACAACAACGGAGACAGGGCCAGCAGAAGCAGGCCCGCCCCAACCGAGACTGCCAGCGCACGCGCAAGCACGTTACGGATTTCATCGTGATCCTGCGCTCCGGCAGCTTGCGCGGCAAGACCGGTAGTGCCGGAGCGCTGGAAATTGAAGGTGGCGAAAACGAGGTCCATCACCACCGCACCAACGGCCAGACCGCCCATCAGGGCAGCATCATTGAGTCGGCCAACAACAGCCGTGTCAACCAGACCCAGAACCGGCGTCGTCAGATAGGCAATCGTCATTGGCAGTGCCAGTCTCAGCACCGTGGCACTCGTCACATCAAAAGGGCGGACCGGCGGGAGCACCGGGTTTGCCACAGGTTTTTGCATGCTTGCGGGATTCCTGTTTGGACTGACAGGATTCGGCTCTATATCGGGCCCATGGCGCTTGCAATCGTTCATACCGCAAAATTCCGGGCCGATATTGGTCGCGGGCATCGTTTCCCGATGGAGAAATATGCGCGGGTTGCGGAAATCCTGGTTGAGGACGGGATTGCCGGGCCCGGAGATTTTCATGTGCCGGGACCAGCGCCGGGACAATGGATCGCGCTTGCCCATGATCGCAACTACGTCGATCAGGTGTTCAATGCGAATGTGCCGGCATCCATAACACGGCTGATCGGCTTTGACGTGAATGAGAGCGTGGCGGCGCGCGCAAGGCATGCGAGTGCCGGAACCATCCTGACCGCAAGACTGGCGCTGGAATGCCGCATTGCCTGTTCAACTGCAGGCGGCAGCCACCATGCGCGCCGAACGCATGGCGCAGGGTTCTGCGTGTTCAATGATGTGGGGGTGGCTGCGAGCCTGTTGCTGGCGGAAGGCGAAATCAACCAGGCGATGGTGTTTGACTGCGACGTGCACCAGGGCGACGGCACCGCCGAGATCTTTGCATCCGACCCGCGTGTAACCACGGTATCGATCCACTCACAAAAGAACTATCCGGTGCGCAAGGAGATATCCGACCTTGATGTAGGGTTGGCGGACAATACAGGTGATGAAGCCTATCTCGAGGCGCTGGACGAGACACTGGCGCGGCTTTCGGGTTTTCCGCAGCCAGACCTGGTTTTCTACAATGCGGGGGTTGATCCTCATGTCGAGGACCGGCTGGGGCGGTTGGCACTGAGCGACAGCGGACTGACCGAGCGCGACCGGCGTGTGATCCGGCATTTCCTGGACAAGGGCGTTGCTGTCGCAGGTGTCCTGGGCGGTGGTTATTCTTCAGACATTGAAACCGTGGCGCGCAGGCACACGATCCTGCACCGCGTCGCCCGGGATTTTGCGAACTAACGTCCGAATTTCAACAGCCGCATCACGATGAAAACCGGGACGACGACCATCGCGCCATAGACAAAGTAGATGCCAATCCGGCCAAAGGCCTCATAGCCCAGATCATAGAGCCAATAGGCGAAGTCGCGCGCAGCGTACCAGACTTCGATTGGCGTGAAATTCAGCGCGCTCATGATGATGCCGACAATCAGCGAAATCACCGCTAGCTTGACGATGGTGCGACCCGGCGTATCGCCGAGAAAACGGGTAACTGGGTCGGACAAATCGACACTCCTGTTTTGATTGGCGAAAACTAAGCTTTCAAAGGCGGCATTTCAAGGAAGCCTAGCGGTTCAATCCAGCATTGCTTCCAGCGTTTCAAGACGGTCGGCCTCGGCGGGCGGCTTGTCCCAGCGCAGCCGCGATATTCGCGGAAAGCGCATCGCCACCCCGCTCTTGTGGCGCGTGGACCGGTTGAGGCCCTCGAAGGCAATTTCGAGGACCAGCCCATGGCCTGCATCCGCGCGAACCGAGCGTACCGGCCCGAAGCGCTCGACCGTGTGGTCACGCACAAACTTGTCGATGCGTTTGAGTTCCTCATCGGTGAAGCCGAAATAGGCCTTGCCGACGGGAACCAGTTCACTGCCGCGCCAGACGCCGAATGTGTAATCTGAATAGTAGCCTGACCGTTTGCCGTGACCGCGCTGGGCATACATCAGCACCGCATCGACAAGGCGTGGATCACGCTTCCACTTGAACCATGGTCCCCTTGGCCGTCCCGCTACATAGACGGAATCCAGACGCTTGATCATCAGTCCCTCGATGACCGTCTCGGGCGGGTTTTCGCGATGTCCGCGCAATTCATCGAGCGAGGCAAAGGCAAGCGGCGGGGACAAATCAACGCGCTCGGGCGAGAGAGTCGCGACCAGCGCTTCGAGCCTGCGCCGTCGCTCAAGCCATGTGAGGCTGCGGATGTCATCGTCGCCATCAACCAGGATGTCATAAGCGCGAACAAAGGCAGGATACTCGCGCATCAGTTTCCTACTTACCGACTTGCGGTTCAACCTTTGCTGTAGGGCTGAAAATGGCGCCACCGATCCTTCGGCATCGCGAACCAGCAGTTCGCCGTCAATTGCGCCGGTGAACTGAATGGCGTCCACCAGGTCAGGAAAACCGGCCGAGATGTCATCGCCGGTCCGGGTATAGAGCCTGCGAATGCCGGCTTCGCTGACTGCCTGAACCCGAATGCCGTCCCATTTCCATTCGGCGACGTATTCGTCTGATGTGAAAGCCGCGATGTCACGCTCTTCGGCAGCATGGGAAAGCATCACGGGCCGGAACGGCGCAGGCGCAGCAGAGACCGGTTTTGCCGCCCTGCCCTCCAGCCAGGCGAAAAGCGCTTCGTATGGTGGCTTGAGCCCGTGCCACAATTCCTCGATCCCGCCGATATCGACATTACCAAATTCTGCAAGCGCCTGCTTTGCCAGCCGCGCTGATACACCGACGCGCAGGCCACCGGTGGCAAGCTTGATCAGGGCATAACGCTCTGAGGCATCCATTGCATCTAGCAACCTGCGCATCATTGCCGGTGCCGCCGTTCGCGATGCATGTGACAGGTCGGCAACAATGCTGCCAAGGCCCGGAGGATCGCCTGCGTCGTTTTTCGAGGGCCAGATCAACGAAACGGTTTCGGCGAGGTCTCCAACAAAATCATAAGACAGGCGAAACAGTTCGGGATCGCACACTTCGCCAGCCAATTGACGTATGAGCGCTGGCTTTACCGACGGCAGTTCCAGATCGCCGGTAATTGCTGCGAGCGCCAGCCCCCTGTCCGGATCGGGGCAGTCGCGGAAATGACGGACCAGCAATTCGACCTTGCGGTTGCGCGATTGTGTGAGGACCAGATTGTCCAGCAATTCGGCAAAGGCGCGCATCACTCCACCTCATCTTCATAGCCAACCAGGTGCAATGGCCTGGCGCGGATCTGGTTGAGTTCACACCATCTGACAAGTGCTTCCTCACGGCCATGCGTGACCCAGATTTCCGATGCGCCGGTGTCGCGGATCGAAGCGGTGAGTTCATCCCAGTCGCAGTGATCGGAAATGACCAGAGGCAGTTCGACGCCACGCTGTTTCATGCGCGAGCGGATGCGCATCCAGCCGGAAGCAAAGACGATCAGCGGATCGGGAAAGCGGCGGACCCATGGCGCATTGAAGGCCGATGGCGGTCCCAGCACCACACTGCAGGCATAGTCGCTAGCCCTGCCGGCTGCAACGGTTGCAGGATGCAATTCACCGAGTACAATTCCGCTCGCCTCGTAGAAATCGCAAAGCTCGGCGAGCGCGCCATGAATGAAGATGCGGCCTTCGAAACCATTGTCGCGCAGGAGACGGATGACGCGCTGCGCCTTGCCAAGCGCATAGACCCCGACCAGATGGGTGCGGTCGGGAAAGTCTGCAGTCGAGCGGATCAGGCGGGCAATTTCGCGCGCCGGATCAGGGTGGCGGAACACCGGCAGTCCGAAGGTCGCCTCAGTGATGTACACATCGCAGGCGACCGGTTCCCAGGTTTCTGCCGTCGGGTCGGGCATGCGCTTGTAATCGCCTGAGACACAGATCCGAAGGCCTTTCCACTCGACCAGTATCTGCGCAGAACCCAGCACATGCCCGGCAGGGAAAAAGGTGACCGATACGCCATTGATGAACTGGGGTTGGCGGAACTCGGCAATCTGGCGACTGGTACAGAAATCCTCGCCATAGCGAATGGCCATGATCGAAAGCGTGTGCGCTGTTGCCATTACTGCATGATGACCGGCGCGAGCATGGTCTGCATGACCATGGGTGACGAGCGCGCGCGCAACAGGGCGCACGGGATCGATGTAGAAATCACCGGGCGGGCAGTACAGCCCGGCGGGCGTTGGGTGCAGCAGTTCTTCGGGACGCATCGCGATCATCTGGTGCATATCCGGCCCGTGGCAAGGTTCTATTGCAGACCGGCGGGATCAACAATTCCACCCGGACATCCGGGATCCGTGCGCGGCGAGGCGGCAATCAGCGCTGCCAAGTCCGGGTTGCCGGTGATCTCACCCCTGAGACCAATGGTGATCTCGCTGATCAGTTGGCGATTGCCGTCGCGTTGGCAGGCTATGCGCAGGCGATCACCTGCGCCGGCGCCAAAATCCTGCTCGAAAGCGCGACGGATTTCCGCGCCGCTGAGATTGCTGCCTATGCGGGAGTGGAACAGATCGCGTAGCGCGGAGGCGTTGATTTCGTCGAGTAGCGCCAGCGAATCAGTGAAATAGGTCTCGGGATCATCGGTATAGCAGCTGCCATGCTTGATCCATTCATGGCGCTCCAGTGCGGATTTCGTGCCAGGCATGGCAATGCGCAGCCGTTCCCACAAATCTTGCGAAAGACGCTGCATGGGAACCTCGCGCCAGCGGCCAGACTTGTCGTCATCGATAGCTGATTGGGGGACCCCGCAATAGGCTCGCGACCCCGGTTGTGGCCAAAGGCCATGCAATGAAAACTGGGCAGCATCGGCTCGTCCGGGAGTTTGCGTACGGCATTCAGGTTTGCGGGCTGCGGTTTCACAAAATGCCGGTTGCCAGGACAATGCAAGCACATAGCTGTTTTGCGCCGCACTGCCGGCTGGGCTGCAGGCGGCCAGCCCCACTGTCAGCCCTACAGCCAATGCTGGCAAAGACATCAGCGCAAGTTTCAATCGCATGGTCATGGCTCCAGAATGCGAATTTGGGCAATCAGTGGCAAATCAGTACATTCGCCCGTCTTGCACCTGTCCTGCATCGTAAATACGCACTAGATTCATTCCATGTCAAAACCGCGACCAGATGCGTTTGCACAAGCTGACCTGTTCCTGCAATTGCCAAAAGCCTTCATTGAATGGTTCGCGGCGAAAGGCTGGCGGCCACGCGCCCACCAGCTGGAATTGCTGGGTAGGGTGCAGGGTGGCGAATCCATGCTTCTGATAGCACCGACGGGTGCAGGCAAGACACTCGCCGGTTTCCTGCCGACGCTCACTGACCTCGCCGTGCGTACAAAGCGCAGGCCGGGCGAGGCCTACAAGGGGGTGCATACACTCTACATTTCCCCGCTGAAAGCTTTGGCGGTGGACATCAAGCGCAATCTGGAGACCCCGATCTCGGAGATGGGCCTGCCGATTGGAATTGAAACGCGGACGGGCGACACGCCGCCCCACAAGCGACAGCGCCAGAAGCTCGCGCCACCGGAAATACTGCTGACAACGCCTGAGCAATTGGCACTGCTGATTGCGTCTCCCGATGCTCCCCGGTTTTTCGAGGATCTCGAAACGGTGATCTTCGACGAGTTGCACTCGCTGGTCATATCCAAGCGCGGGCATTTGCTGGCGCTGGGGCTGGCGCGGTTGCGCAGCTTTCGTCCTCAACTGAAAACCATAGGCTTGTCGGCAACGGTCGCGGAACCCAATGAATTGCGGCAATGGCTGGTCGGGCAAGGTCCGATGGGTGAAGTACACATGTCCGGGCTGATCGAGGTGGCAGGTGGTGCAAAACCGGAAATCACCATCCTGAAATCACGCGAACGCGTGCCATGGTCCGGACATTCCGCACGCCATGCAATGGCGGAAGTGTATGAGGTGATCCGCACGCATCGCACGACGCTCCTCTTCGTCAATACGCGCAGCCAGGCAGAGTTGCTGTTCCAGGAATTGTGGAAGATCAATGATGATAGCCTGCCGATTGCACTGCATCACGGTTCGCTCGATGTCAGCCAGCGGCGCAAGGTGGAGCAGGCGATGGCCGCCAATTCACTGCGCGCGGTAGTGGCGACCTCGACGCTTGATCTCGGTATTGACTGGGGCGATGTTGACCTGGTCGTGCATGTCGGGGCACCAAAGGGTGCCAGTCGCCTGGCGCAACGCATCGGTCGTTCCAACCACCGCATGGACGAACCCTCGCGCGCCATTCTGGTGCCAGCAAACCGCTTCGAGGTACTGGAATGCCAGGCGGCACTTGATGCCAATTATCTCGGCGCGCAGGACACTCCGCCGCTAAGGGACGGCGCGCTGGACGTGCTGGCGCAGCATGTGACTGGAACAGCATGTGCAGGCCCGTTCCACAGTGACGCGCTCTATGCTGAAGTCACCGGTGCTGCACCCTATGCGGCCCTTTCCCGAAAGGACTTCGACAGGATCGTCGATTTCGTCGCGACCGGCGGGTATGCCCTGCGCAGCTATGAGCACTATGCACGCATCCGGCAGACCGCGGATGGAAGCTGGCGGCTGACGCATCCGCGCTTTGCCCAGCAATACCGGCTCAATGCTGGCACCATCATTGAGGCACCGATGCTGGATGTGCGGTTGACCCGAAGCCGCGGCAGGGGAGCCAATACCAGAGGCGGCCCGGTGCTGGGCCGGATCGAAGAGGGATTTCTGGAAAGCCTGGTTCAGGGAGATACTTTTTTATTTGCCGGCAAAACACTACGATATGAAGGAATACGCGAGAATACATGCTTTGCTTCGCTGGCTAATGATCGTGATCCTGCCATACCCTACTATGCTGGTGGAAAGTTCCCGCTTTCGACTTATCTGGCGGATCAGGTGCGGGCGATGCTGGCTGACCCCGACAGCTGGAAGAGGCTGCCGAAGCAGGTGAGTGAGTGGCTGTCGATACAGAGAGCAGTATCAGTCCTGCCGAAACGCGATGAATTGCTGGTCGAGACGTT
The DNA here is from genome assembly GCA_041397525.1 of Nitratireductor sp. Taxonomy (GTDB): domain Bacteria; phylum Pseudomonadota; class Alphaproteobacteria; order Rhizobiales; family Rhizobiaceae; genus BOKV01. The sequence goes on along the minus strand of JAWKWL010000003.1, from coordinate 241,739 downwards.
TCCGCGTGCGGAGCGCCATTACATGGTTGCCTATCCGTTCGAGGGCCGTCTCGCGCACCAGACGCTCGGCATGCTGCTCACCAAACGTCTTGAGCGGGCACGCGCGCGTCCGCTGGGTTTTGTCGCGACCGACTACGCATTGGCGATTTGGGGACTGATGGATTTCGGGCGGATGTTTGAGGCGAATGAATTGCCGCTCTCGCAATTGTTCGACGAGGACATGCTTGGCGATGACCTGGAAACCTGGCTCGATGAATCCTTTCTGCTCAAGCGCACCTTCCGCCACTGCGCAACGATTGCGGGATTGATCGAGAAGCGCCATCCAGGCAAGGAAAAGAGTGGACGGCAGATGACGGTATCCTCTGACCTGATCTATGACGTTTTACGCAGCCATGATCCGGGGCACATATTGCTGGAGGCTACGCGCGATGATGCGGCACAGGGGCTTCTGGATGTCCACCGGCTGGGCGAGATGCTGTCGCGCATTCGCGGGCGAATCATGCATAAGAGACTTGAGCATATCTCGCCGCTGGCAGTGCCGATCATGCTGGAAATCGGCAAGGAAAGCGTTGCGGGCGATGCCAGTGAGGCACTGCTTGGCGAGGCGGCAGACGAATTGTTGAAGGAAAGCATGCAGTGAGGCAGGGAGCCGAGGCGAGATTGCCGGCAGACAGCAGCGCAGATTGGTTTGCCGATGTGGGCCACATCCCCGGCACCGGCAAGGTCGCCATTGCCGGGGAGCAGATGCTAGCGGACCATGCAGGCTGCCTGTACTGGCCGCAGGAAAAGCTTCTTGTTGTTTCGGACCTGCATCTTGAAAAGGGCTCTTCCCTTGCCAGACGCGGATTGATGATCCCACCTTATGACACCGCAAAAACCCTTGAGCTGCTGGCATTGTGCATCGCGCGCTGGCAGCCGGAGGTCGTTGTATCGCTTGGCGACAGTTTCCATGATGAGCGGGCGGATGACAGGCTTCCGGACGTTTATCGGGAAATGCTTGCCGCCTGCATGGGCGGGAGACATTGGATCTGGATTTCGGGGAACCATGATCCGCACCCCCCTGAGGGATTGGGTGGAACAGCGGCAGATGTTCTTGCCGTCGGCGCCATCACCTTTCGCCATGAGCCGCTTCGAAATGCCGGCGCCGGTGAGATATCAGGACACCTGCATCCGCAAGCGAGGATCGTGCGCCGCGGAAAATCGGTACGCAGGCGCTGTTTTGCCAGTGACGGTTCGCGGTTGATCATGCCGGCTTTCGGGGCCTTTACCGGCGGGCTCAACATCCGGGACAGGGCCTTTGACGGATTTTTTGACGAGGCCAGTTTTCACGCGCATGTCATGGGTCGCGAACGCATATACATGATCGGTGGCGGCCAGCTGGTCTAGGGACAAGGCTTCAGAATACTGCGACAAGAGCCAATGCGTGTGCTGCGGCCACAAGCAGGGTCATTGTTATGCGCAAGCGCGCGAACCACGCTGGTGCCTGGCCGGCGTGGATGGAAAAACTGTCCCAGGCTCCCTGCGCGCAATAAGCAAGCAGCAAGACCATCAGACAAAGGCCATCGGGCAGAAACAGGCTGATCCAGCCAGCGATCGAGGCGAGGACTGAAAAGGCCAGCCGCGACAGCGAAACGGGTTCATCGCGCAATGCCATACCCCAGCGAATGCCCCCGAGGAATGAAAGGATGATGGCGGACCAGGTCTTAAAGCCGTCGGCAAAAAGGGAGAACCACACGCCGTTCTTGCCGGTAAGGATCAGTCCCAGCGCCAACAACAGAAAGGGGAGAAATCCTCCCAGCGAAAGCAGCCATGCAGAGCGCATGACGGTCCGGCTGTTGTTTTCAGACTGCTCCATGGTGCCCCGGACATGCCTTTCTACTTGCGTGCGCCGCCGAATATGACGCTGGCGAGCCATCCCGTTACCAGTGCGGCAATCACAGCCAGTGTTCCGTACCAGAAGCCGTAGGTGTGGGCGAGCGTATACATGAATTTCTCGAAGCCGGCCTTTTCAACCTTGAAGCTTCCCTGGCGGCTGGAGAGCATTTCGCCATTGCGAAACAGGTAGGCGGTCACCGTATGGCTACCAATTGGAACGTTGGACGGGAGTTGGAGATTTGCGCGAAACAGCGTGCTGCCCAGAAACACAACTCCCGACAGATCCTCGGAGAACAGTTTCTTTTCCTTGCGTACCCTGCGAAGCGAACTCGCAAATTCGGGTGCGGGCTGGGTGAAAGTTACTCCACCAGTCGAGAAAAGGCTCAATGGTATCCGGTCGATGCCGATGCGAAATTCCTTCAGCACCGCCTCGGGCGCCACTGCTGCCAGATTACGGTCGGTGGCAAGAGCATAAAAGGATGGCACGTTGCGATAAACCCTGTTCTGGCGGTTCATCCAGATGCCGAAAACACGTTCCTTGCGGCGAACAGTTACATTCTCCACGGGGCCTGTGATCGTAACGACAATGGAATATTCATTGAGGGTCTGGGCCAGCTTGTCCGGATTTTCGATCGTACCGAAAACAGCAATTTCCGTACCTGAAAAATCTGAATTGACGGATACAGTGTCGAGCGAAATACCCATCTGCAGCTCTTCACGCGGCGCAGCCCGCCCGGTATCACCGAGTGTAGCCTCGGCTGCGGGTTGAACAGTAGTCTGTTGGGCAGTCTGAGCCATGGCAGGCGCTGATTGCAAGGCAATGAACGCAGATATTGCCGCAGGTGCCAGGAATGCCATTGGATTGTACAACATCGTTCAGTTCCCCGTCGCCAGGGTGGCCGCAAGCGAGAAGATGTCCTTGGGCGTTATCACCAGATCGAAGGCAAGTCGCAATGCAACGGAGAGAACCAGCAGGCCCAGCAAGGCGCGCAACTGGTCGCCGCGAAGGCGCTGGCCAACCGCTGCACCAAACTGTGCACCGATCACACCGCCGACCATCAGGATCAGCGCCAGCACCATGTCGACCGTATGGTTCGTCGTGGACTGCAAGACCGTGGTAAAGGCCGTCACGAAAATGATCTGGTAAAGCGAAGTTCCGATGACGACGCTGGTGGGTACATGCAGGAGGTAGATGAGGGCGGGAACCATGATGAACCCACCGCCAACACCCATTACGGAAACGAGGATACCGACAAGAAAACCGATGCCAAAAACGGGTATCGCGGAAAGATAAAGCTTCGACTTGCGGAACCGCATCTTGAACGGCAGGCCGTGGATCCAGTTGTGTTGACCCGGACGACGGGTATCCGAACTGCCACCAGCTTTCACCCGCTTGCGCGCACGAAGGCTCTCAACCAACATCAGCGAGCCAATGGTGCCGAGAAAAAAGACGTAGAGGATCGCGATCATCAGATCGAGCTGGCCAGCCTGGCGCAGCATCGTGAAGATCAAAACGCCCAACGCGGACCCGGCAATGCCGCCAACAAGCAATACCGTGCCAAGCTTGATGTCGATGGTTCCCCGCCTCAAATGCGCCAGCGCTCCCGACACTGAGGACGCGACGATCTGGTTGGCTCCGGTAGCAACCGCCACCGCCGGGGGCACATTGTAGAAAATCAGCAACGGCGTCATCAGGAAGCCGCCACCCACACCAAACATCCCTGAAAGAAATCCGACCGCAATTCCCATTCCGAACAGGATGAATACGTTCACCGACAATTCAGCTATGGGCAGATAGATGCTCACTTGCATCTCCCAGAAAGACGGGATGGACGCGGGTATCCGTGGGTGTGCACCGCGCTACGATGCGCCGTTTAATGCGCCTCACCCTCAATGTTGTCAACAAAAGTCATCAAGGAAAAGGTGGCCAAGCGCCGCGATGATATTGCTTCAGCAATGCGCGCCGCGTTCTGAGCCTTGAAACCGGGAAATCCGCAAGTGCTGTCAGGCGCTCTGGCCTGACAGTTTCTTGAGCAGGTCAGCTGTTACCTCGCCGTCAACCGGAAGACCTTTCTGCTTCTGGTACTGGCGAATGGCATCGCGTGTCTTGTTACCCATCATCCCGTCGGCTGGTCCCGGATCAAAGCCAAGTTTGGCCAGCAATTCCTGCGAACGACGGACCATCTCCTTCGGGGATAGCTGGACCGGGCTTGCTTCGGTCGAAAGGCCGGGAATGGTGGTCCAGGCCGGGTTCGGCGTGACCGAGTTGGCTTCGATACTCAGTTCTGCCGGCTTCCAGAGTTCCACGAGGCCGCGTGCGGTCTGCAACTGGTCGGGGCGCATCGAATTGGCAAGCGTGTCGCGCTTCTGTCCAGCGTCAGCGTCCCCGCCATTTGCAGCGATGGCAAACCACTTGTAGGCTTCGACAAGGTTTTCCTCGACACCCTTGCCGCGGGTGTAAAGGATGCCGAGATTGACCTGGCTGTCCTTCACGCCAAGTTCGCCCGCCTTGGCAAACCATTCTGTCGCCGCTTCCATGTCCTGGCCGGAAGAAAGCAGTCCGCCAGCGTAAAGAACCGCAAGGTTGTGCATGGCCAGGGCATTGCCCTGTTCGGCAGCGCGTTGATACCACATCGCAGCCTTCTCCATGTCCTGCGCTCCGCCATGGCCTTTCTCCATGAAGTTGGCCAGACGGTATTGTGCCGGAGCATAACCGGCGCGTGCCGAGACTTCATACCACTGGCGGGCAGTGTCGAGATTCTGCTGAACAAACTCGCCGTCAGTATAGCGGCGCGCCACTTCGAAAAGTGCCTGCGGGTCACCTGCCTCCGCGGCAAGGCGCAACACCGAATTGCCGACTTCTTCCGGGACAACCGGCACGGAAACGGTTTCGCTGGAGGCCTGGTCGGACCCCGTCGCCACACTGTCTTGTCCGACCTGGGGCTCTGCCTGCAATGGATCTGAGGACGCCTGGGTTGAGCTGCCGTCAGATTTCGAGGCGTCGCTTTCTGCGGATGCGCTGTCAGCGGTTGCCAGTGCCGCCTGTTCCTGCGACTGCAACGGATCGCTGGTGGCATCGGTTTGCCCGATTACGACAGTTTCCTGGTCGCCAGACCCAATGAACATGGATGCAAGCGGCCCTGCCAATGCGGCAAGGAGCAGGATAGCCGCGCCCCCCATGAGCATTTTCTTGCGGCCCGCAAGAAGGGAACCGATCTTGCCAAGACCGCCCACGCCGGAAAGCGCAGACTTGCCGGTTTTGGATTTTTCCGGTTTGCCGCCTTTGGTGGCCTCCTGAGCTGCAGCAGCCGCAGCCATCTGGGCTGCTGCTTGTGCTGCTGCCTGCGCTTCGCGCCGCTTCTGTGCAATGAGGTCGCTGGTTGCGGTTTGGGGCGCTGCCGCCTGTTGGCCGCCACGACGCCGTGCGGTTGCCTGGCGCATGAGCGCCTCAAGATCGGGGACGCCGGAACCGGGCTCCAGCGGAACATCGTCCTCGGGAACTGAATGGCTTTCCGATGCCGGATCCTGAACGTCACCAGAATTGTAATCATGGTTGTCGTAGTCCCCCAACGGGACGTCATGCCCGACGGAATTGGCGCCGTCCATTTCCGGAAGATCATCGATGTGCAGTCGCGGGGCGTCATCCATTGATGGCAGATCATCGCGATCATCATGGAATGGGTGCCGTTCGTTCCGGTCTGAATCGAAAGATGAGCGATATGATGATGGTGGAAGATCATCTTCCATTGCATCGCCACGATAACCGCCTGCCATGCCATGCTGCAGCCCTGCGACCGAAGAACGGGACGAAGCATATTCCGGCTCATGCTGCGGCTGGCGCGATGCCGCCGGGGCATAGCCTCCGGCATCTTCATGCGAGACACGTGTTTCGCGATAATCCCGTGAGGAACGCGGCGAACCATTGGACGCCGACTGCAGGTGATTTTCAATGTCTCCCAGGCGATCGGAGATCATTGTCATTGTTTCACGGACAGTGTCGAAGGATTGCGCATGCATCTCGGTGAGGTGACGCGTGTTTTCCTCGAGGCTGCGAAGTTCGGCAGCCAATTGATCGATAACATCGTTGTTTGTGGATTGACCGGTCTCGGATGTGTTTCCTGCCACCAGCGACGCCGCGCGCTCGGCCGCCGCAACTGCTGCATCCATTACGATGTCGCGACTGTTTGCGACCTGGCTCTCGATATTTTCCAGGCGCTCATTGAGTGGTGCGAGGTCGAAGCCGGTATCGCCAATTGTGGTCAAATGCGCCGCGATGCCGGCAAGCTGGTGCTCGAGCGCCGCAAGTTGTGCACTGTCGGGCAAGGCTGCCGGCTGCGCATGGCCAGCCTGCTCGATGCGTTCCGAGAGCACCGAGAGCATTTGCATGATTTCGGAATTGTCGGACTGCAACGCAGGATTCGCTGAGCCGGGTTCGGGCAGGCGGTCGAAAATGGCGATCAACTGTGATTCGATAACCGAAAGCACTGCCTCCACATTGGAAGCCTGAAAGCTGCCATCGTGATCAATGTTGCCTTCCTGTGCGACGGAGAACGGGTTTGAATTTGCATTGGCCACCGTGAGTTGGGCAAGATGGTCGGCAATCTCGTCGAGGCGCGAACCCAGAATGCCAGTGGCATCCAGTTCAGCTGCCTGCATACCGTTCTCAGCCAGACGGTCGAGTTTGGCTGACAGTGCGTCCAGGCCCTGCCCGATCCCGTCGAGAGCCGGTGATGATGCGTGTGCACCACTATCTGCCATGGCCTCAAGCTGTTGGACAATTTCGTCAAGCCGCGAAGTCAGCGAATCATGTCCGCCATTGTCTTCCCGGTGGAGCGCATGTTGTGCAAACAGGTCAAACTTCTGACCCAGTTCGGCCAGTCCGTTTTCAAGGGCTTGCGCAGGGATCGATATCGCGGTGTTTTCCTCGGCGATCCTGTCGATGGCCTTGGACAGGCTGGTCATCCGCGCTTCAATCCGGTCGAGTGCATCAAGGCCTCCGGGTGGATTGATGGAAACTGCCACAAGTGCGCGGGTGATTTCGTCAAGACGATCATTGATCGTGGAAAAATTGAAAGCCAGAGACTTGTCGCCCTGGCCAGAAAGCGCGTTCACAACCCCGCTGAGTTCCTCGACATGGGACTGGATCGCTTCAAGCGACATGCCCTCTATACGGTCACGAATCGCAGTGACGTGATCGGAAAGCGTGATGATATGGCTGATCGTCTCATTGCCGTGTGCACTGTCCGCTCCATTGCGAATGGCCGTGGCCACAGTCTCTTCAAGCCGGGCAGCAATATCGGAATAGCCGCTCTCGATGGAACGGGCCACGCCACCAAGATCCACCTGCGGCGAACCATGTGACGCAATGATGCCGAGTTCTTCGCGCATGGTATGAAGTTCTGCGGCGATTTCCTCAAGAAATGCCGGTTCCCCGCCGCCGCCATTCTGGAGGCGCGTGATGCCATCCGAGATGCGCAGCAGCTCTTCTGCCAGCATGTCGTCGCGCCTGGGGTCTGCGCGCATTTGAGCATTGGAATTCGCGATTGTCTGGTTCAGCGAATGGCCAACCGACTGGATGGCGCTGCCCAATTCGTCGCGCATGCGGGCGAATTCATTGCGCAAATCCCTGCCCAGGCCGTCGATGAGATCGGGCGTAACGCCAGGAGGGTCTGCACGAGTTGGCGCAGCATGCGTGTTGTTGAGCGCGGCGAGCTTTTCGCTTAGCGCGTCAATCCCTTCGCGGATGCGGCTGATATCCCTGCCAGAGGTTTGGGATGTCGGGCGCGGGGCCAAGGATTCACGAGCCGGGGACAGGCGGCCCGGGCGTTCATCGCGACGAAAGTCGTCTCGCTGCAGCTTGGCTTGCAAATGCTGATCACCGCCGCCTGAGTGGCGATAACCCGACCGATGATCGTCAACCGCCTGACCGCCGCGTTTCAACTGTCGTTCAACGGCATCAATTGCACCACCCACCATTCGGCCGGGAGTACGCGCTGTACTGCCAGTCTCAGATTGGCGGAGGCTTTCCAATTGTGATCTCAAACGGCTCATATTTCTCGCTCACACACCGGTTACCGGCGATTCCCATTGATGGTCTGACGAATGGCAGCCGAGAATCAGGCTGTAACGATTCCCTGTTCGTGCGCCCACATTTCCGTAAACAGGGTAAACAAGCCGTTAACCAATCACCTGGAAACACGGAATTGCCAAAATTGTTCATTACGTTAGGGAAAGGGCGAATTGGAGAATTGTTTTTCAAATTCGCAGCCATTATTGTTAGAAAACGGAAAGTGTCGAAGCCCGGTTTACCGTTACGTAAAGTTGATTTACGCCTTTTACGTTGATTGACGGGGCACGAGCGCTCACTCTGCGACAACAAGTATTGCTGGAAACATTCTTGATGAATGACCAGTGCGCGTCGCAAACGGAGGGAGAGCTAGGCAATCGGCATTTCTGATAGGTCAACTTGTCAGCAAGGTGTGGGCGCGGGCAAGAAAACAATGCGGAACACCATTGTCCGTGAATCAGAGGTAACAACACATGCCGGAATTCGAGCAATTTTCGCGCCTTGACCAAATCCTGCAGGATTACCCCTCCGATGAAGTCGGGGAGAAACCGGTATACAGGATTGGCGACCTTGCCAGTGAATTTGGTGTGACCTTGAGAACGCTGCGGTTCTATGAAGACCGGGGATTGATAAGCCCGGATCGTGAAGGATCCACAAGGCTTTATTCTCCAAAGGACCGTTCCCGGCTCAAGGTGATACTGCTCGCAAAGAAAGTCGGATTTTCGTTGGTTGAGATACAGGAACTGATGAACATCTACGATCAGGGTGATGATATCGATGATCCTGCAGGTATCCTGCTCAAGCGTTTCAGCCAGCAAATGGCTGTTTTGGTGAAGCAGAAAGCAGACATCGAAGCCGCGATCGAGAAGCTGAATGAAACCATCAGGACGCTGAAAGCTTCGAGCTGACGCACTCTCCGGGCTTTCAGCTTTGGCTGGCCCGGATGGCACCACAGCCAAGATTGAACGAGTTTGATTCATCCTGCCGTTTTGGCGGATGATGTTACCTGTCTGCCTGTTACCAGCGGTGGGGGCGCCGCCAACAGAATCGCAGCAGGAAGGTGGTCGGCAGCTTGCCGAATGGCTTGAGCTCCGGCCACCGAAGCTTTTCAGACGAACAAGTTTTCTTCAGTCACTTTGGACCGGTATCCACAGCGCAAACAAATGCAACTCCGGGGCGAATGAGGCCTTTCCAGGCCGAATTGGGGAGTTGCATCGCGGGAGCATTCACGGGGCACGGATGCTCCCGCTGCCTTTTTCAAACCTGCACCGCCAAAGTTGCACTTCGAAATCCGCACGATGGCTCGCGCGCCCGAACGCTGGCGCCGCCGTTCCGGCCTGGCACTCCCCTCCCCCGGTTTCCTTCACATCAATCCGGAATGTTATCGCAAGCAGCGAAAAGTGGCGCTTCTTGCGTAAAAACCGTGGCCGAAAAATAATTGACGTTTACGCAAACGTAAAAGTTTGCTATGGCCATGATCAACACCATATATGCGGCAGAGACAGTGTGGCCATCTGGCCAGGCATTCGCCGATGTATGGTGACAAGTTCATTTGATTTGCCAGCGATAGAACCATGTGCCTGACTTGCCGATGCGATATGCGCCAGGTTCGGCTGGCAACAGAATCCTAGGGAGATTTTACATGCCCAGCTATACAGCCCCCGTTGAAGACACACTCTATGTGCTCAACGATGTTCTCAACATTCAGCGATACAACAATCTTCCCGGAAATGAAGCCACGCCTGACATGGTGGAGGCGATCCTGGGCGAAGCGGCAAAATTGCGTGAGCAGGTGTTGCAGCCGATCAACCATTCCGGCGACAAGGAAGGCTGCACCTGCCACGATGACGGCTCGGTCACGACGCCCAAGTGATCTCAAGGAGGCCTACAAGGCCTATGTCGAGGGCGGATGGATGGGGCTTGCTGCCGATCCGGAATTTGGCGGACAGGGTCTTCCATACACGCTCCATTCGGCAGTCGGCGAGTATCTGTCTGCCTCGAACATGGCATTTTCGATGTATCCCGGCCTGACGCAGGGTGCGATCGCGGCACCAGGTTCACGGATCCGACGAACAGAAGCGCCAGTTCCTGCCGAAGATGATCGAAGGCGACTGGACCGGCACTATGAACCTGACGGAGCCGCATTGCGGAACCGGATCTAGCATGCTGCGCACCAAGGCGGTGCCCAATGGTGATGGCAGCTACAAGATTTCAGGCCAGAAGATTTTCATCTCGGCCGGCGAACACGACCTTTCGAACAACATCATCCATCTGGTACTGGCGCGCATCGAGGGCGCTCCGGAAGGCAATGGCGCGATTTCGCTGTTCATTGTGCCGAAGTTCATTCCTGACGAGAACAACAATCCCGGCAAGCGCAACGGCGTGTCCTGCGGCTCGATCGAGGAAAAGATGGGCATTCATGCCAATTCGACCTGCGTGCTCAACTATGACGAGGCTACCGGCTGGCTGATCGGCCAGGAAAACAAGGGCCTCAACGCGATGTTCGTGATGATGAACGAGGCTCGTCTCGGCGTCGGGCTGCAGGGCCTGGCGATCTCCGAAGTCGCCTACCAGAATGCGGTGACTTATGCGAAGGAACGCATCCAGGGCCGCTCGCTTACGGGTCCAAAGGCACCGGACAGGAGAAAGCGGATCCGATCATCGTACTGTCGATGTGCGGCACATGCTTATGAACATCAAGTCTTTCAACGAGGCAGCGCGCGCCGTCATGCTGTGGACGGCAACTCAAGGCGACATCTCGCATCGTTCCGGCTCGGAAGAAGAGCGCCAGCAATTACGATGACCTGATGGGTCTGCTCACGCCGATCGTCAAAGGCGTGCTGACGGACAAGGGCTTCGAGAACACGGTCAATGCCCAGCAGGTCTATGGCGGTCACGGCTATATCCAGGAATGGGGCATGGAGCAGTTCGTGCGCGATGCGCGCATTGCACAGATCTATGAAGGGGCAAACGGCATCCAGGCGCTTGATCTTGTCGGGCGCAAGCTCGCCAAAGGATGGCGGCCGCGCGCTTCGCCTGTTCATGGAGGAAGTGAACGACACCGTAAGCATCGCGAAAACGAGGCCATGCAGCCCTATGCCAAGCCGCTGCGCAATGCGACCGAGGCGTTGGAGGCCGCAACCATGTGGTTGATGCAGAACGGTATGAAGAACCCGGACAATGCGGGTGCCGCATCGATGGATTACGGCCATCTGATGGGACTGGTGGCACTTGGCTACATGTGGGCCATGATGGCGGAAAAATCGCAGACCGCCCTTGCAGAAGGTGCCAATGGCAAGGCAAGCTTCCATGAGAACAAGCTCGCCACGGCGCGCATATTTCATGGAGCAGGTAATGCCGGAGGCCCAGGCCCATCTGGCGCGGATCGAAACCGGTCGGACTCCATGATGGCATTGGCCGCCGACGCATTCTGATACCAAAGCTGCCCGGGAGGAAACCACATGCAGCCAGCCGCCATTCTGCCGGGCGTTCCCGCCCTGCGTGGAAAGCGAAGATGTGACGATGTTGCGCGACACTTTGGCCAACCGCTTTGTCGAGGCGGAAGTCGTGCCGCATTATGAAAGCTTCGAGGAAAACGGGCTGGTGCCGCCATCGGTCTGGCACAAAGGCAGGCGAAAACAGTCTGCTTTGTGCTGCGGTGCCCGAGGAATGGGGTGGCGCGGGCGGTCATTACGGCCATGAGGCCGCCATCATAGAAGGCGCTCAGTTGTGCCGGAGTGAATGGTTTCGGCATTGCGCTACATTCGGCATTTGTTGCTCCCTATATCCAGCATTATGGCTCGCGCGAACAAAGGCGCTGGCTGCCAGGCCGCCGGTGGCGAGTTGATCAGAGCCATTGCGATGTCGGAGCCGGGTGCCGGTTCGGACACAGGGCGTCGAGACCAGCGCAATGAAAGGCGGCAACCAGTATGTATCAATGGTTCCGGGCGCTTCATCACCAATGGGCAGAATGCAAATCTGATCATTAATCGTGACCCAGACCATTTCGGCAGGTGCGAAGAATTATCCTGATCGTCGTGGAAGCCAGAAGAGGTCGAGGGCTTTGAACGAGGGCGCAATCTCGACAAGATCAGCCTCAAGGCAAATGACACATCCAGGCTGTTCTTCAACAGAAGTGAAAGTTCCGACATCGAACCTGCTTGGAACCGAGGAAGGCCAGGGCTACATTGCAGTTGATGCAGCAATTGCCACAGGGCGGCTTCTGATCGCCAATCAGGCGATTGCCGCAATCGAACGGGCGCTGGCACTGACCATTGACTTGTCCAAGGAGCGAAGGCATTCGGCCAGCGCATCATCGATTTCCAGAATACCCAGTTCAAGCTGGCACAGCTCAAGGCGGAAGCCGTGCAGGCGCGGGTCTTCACCAATTACTGCGTCGGCATCCATCTCGAGCAAGCTTGATCCCGCAACGGCATCAATGGTCAAGATGCTGACCACAGACCTGCAATGCAAGGTGATGGACGAATGCCTGCAAATGTTCGGCGGCCTACCGGCTATGAATGAATATCCGATTGCCCGCATGTTCCGCGATGCCAGGGTGCAACGCATCTATGGCAGCTTTCCAATAAAAATCATGAAACTGCTGATCGCACGTACTTTATAGGGGAGGAAATCATAGCCAAGGATACTGGATCGGGCACGTTCAGGTGCACACGACGCCGAAACTCCTACAAGAAATATGTCGAGGGTGCGACACCGGCTTACAAGGAATATGGCCGCGCGCTGTGGTACGCGGCGGCAGAAGACCGGGTTGAAGCTGACGATCCTGATTCGCTACGCCATGTGGTGATCAAGATTCGAAAGCCTGGAAAAGCCGCAGGCCTGCTACAACAAGCACTATCAGGAGAGGCGCGCAAACACTGCTGGTGCATCCACCGGCAGGCTTGTCATTGGCAAGAGGTTCAGGCGATGGCGAAGAGGTTACTGGATAGCACATGTAGATGTGCACGACCCCGAACACTACAAGCTCTATGTCGAAGGGCGAGGCAGGCATTCATCGACCATGGTGCAGGTTCGCGCGCCGTTGTGAGCTGGTGCTCAGAAGGCGACATTGCCGGCGCGCGGCATGTGATCATCGAGTTCAAGGATCTGGCGACGGCGCGCGCGCCTGCTGGAGACTCCCCAATATACCAGAGGCCGCCCGCAACGCAAACGCCGCGTCAAAGGGCCAGTGTCATCTGAATTGTCCAGAGGGAGCTGAATGATGGCCGAATATGAGCTCTACTGTTTTTCCGAAAGCGGTAATGCCTACAAGGCGGCGCTGATGCGGAACTGGTGAAGGCAGACTGGGAGCTGGTGCGTGTAGCCTTCTTCGCAGGCGAGACACGTTCGCCTGCCTATCGCCAAAGAATGTGATGGGCGAAGCGCCGGTGCTCGTTCACCACATCAAGGGTGGTGACGTGACCATGAGCCAGTCCGGCGTCATTCTCGATTATCCTCGCCAAACAGTTTGGCCAGTATGGCGCAGCCAATGACGAGGAACATCGCGAGATGTGTGATCCTGTTCGACAATCACAAGCTGACCAGCTATTCGCCGCTTCATGGGTCATTTCATGAAGAAGAAGGACGATCCGGTCACGCAGTTCATGGCAGCGCGGGCGGCGGGCGCCATAGGTTCACAGAACCAGCATCTTGAAAACCGTGACTGGAGTTGCGGCAGACCGCCCGACCATCGCCGATTTCTCGCTGTGCGGCGGCTATCTGTTCTGGCCCGAACAGATCGGTGCCGACGATGACTATCCTAACAGCGTGAGCGTGGCTTGAACGCATCGGGACCTGCCCGGCTTCAAGCTTCCTGAACAATTGATGCCGTCAGGACAGGACGCCAACCGCAACTGCTGACTACGTTCCCGAACAGGGACGGAATGAACAAACAAAGGAGCACAATCATGGCCGAGGCCTTTATCTACGATCACGTGCACACCGCGCGGCAAGGGCAAGAAGGATGGCAGCCTGCATGAAGTGCCGGCTGTACGTCGCTGCAGCAGCGACATTGTCTGCAGTGCGGGACCGTAACGAACTCGACACCGGGCAGGTTGATGACATTATTTTCGGGTGCGTCGATCCGGTCGGCGAAGCAGGTTCCGGTGATCCCGCGCGGCAGCCCTTCGAGGCGGGCTACGACACCAAGGCACCAGGCATCCAGATTTCGCGCTTCTGCGCATCCGGACTTGACGCCATCAATCTGGGTGCAGCCAAGATCGCGCATGGCTCGGACGATATCGTCATTGCCGGCGGCGTTTGGATCGATGAGCCGTGTGGGCATGGGCGCATCGGGTGGTGCGCCATGAACCTTCGGTCGCAGTCCCCGGCTGGTTCGTGCCGCAGGGCATTTTCAGCGGACCTTATCGCCACCAAATACGGCTTCTCACGCGATGATGTCGACGCCTACGCCATGGAAAGCCAGAAGCGCGCCGCCAAGTCGTGGGAAGAAGGCCGCTTCAAGAACGCCGTTATCCCCGTCAAGGACATCAACGGACTAACCATTCTCGCCCATGACGAGCACATGCGTCCAGGCACCGACATGCAGAGCCTCACGGCAAGCTTGACCCATCCTTCGTGATGATGGGCGAGATGGGCGGTTTCGACGCCGTTGCCGTGCAGCGTATCCTGAACTCGAAGCTGTCAACCATGTGCACCATGCAGGCAATTCATCGGGTATTGTCGATGGTGCAGCAATCCTTATGGGTTCGAAAGAAAGCCTGACAGAACCATGGGGCTGAAGCCGCGGGCACGCATTCGCGCCTTTGCCAATATCGGTTCCGAACCGGCAATCATGCTGGCCGGCCCGGTTGACGTGACTGAAAAGCTCCTGAAGCGCGCGAAAATGAAGATATCCGACATTGACCTGTTCGAACTCAGCAGGCCTTTGCCTCCGTTGTGCTGCGCCATGCAGGCTTTCGACATTTCCGCATGAAAAGATGAATGTGTGCGGCGGCGCGATTGCCATGGGCTGTCCAGCGGCGCGACCGGCGCGATGATCATGGGCACAATGCTTGACGAACTGGAACGCCGCGACCTCAACACTGCGCTCGTGACGCTTTGCATCGGTGCGGGCATGGGCCTGGCGATCATCGAACGCGTGTGACAGATTTCCGGGATGAATGACATGACCTACAAGAACTTCACGGTAGAAAAAGACGCTGACGGCATGGTGCTCGCCACTGGGACATGCCCGGCAAGAGCATGAACGTCATCGATGAAACGGTGATGGAAGACCTTTTCCGCGCTCGTTGATGCAATCTCGACGGATGACAGCGTCAAGGGAGTTGTCGTCACTTCCGGCAAGGATGCCTTCTCCGGCGGTGCCGACCTTTCAATGCTGCGGGCACCTTTGCCACATTCCAGAAAATGAAGAAGAAGGACCCGGAAGCAGCGGCAAAAATGCTGTTCGAGGTGCCTCGCGCCTGCAGGGTATCCCCATCGCCGTATCGAAACCAGCGGCAAGCCGTGGAGTGGCCCGATCAATGGCGTTGCCATGGGTGGTGCTCTGGAACTGGCACTGGCCTGCCATGGCCGGATCGTTTCGGACAATCCCAAGCTGTGTATTCGAAGTCAAAGGTCGGCCTGTTCCCAGGTGCCAGTGGCACGCAGCGCCTGATCCACACCCAGGAAGCCTTGCAGATGCTGTTGCAGGGCAAGAACTATGACGGTGCGAAGGCGAAGAAACTGGGCCTCGTGCATGAGGTGGTTCCTGCCGCCGATCTCATCGCTGCTGCGAAGAAGATGATCAGGGCGGGTTGAAGCGGTTCAGCCATGGGACAGGCTTCCGCATTCCCGGAGGCCAGGTCTATTCCCGGCGAAGTGGCGCACAGGCTCTTCCCGCCAGCGAACGCAATTTACCGGCGCGAGACATTCGACAGCTATCCAGGCGCGCGCGCGATCATGAAATGCGTCTATGAGGGCCTGCTTCTGCCGATGGATGCGGCATTGCGCGTGGAGGCCGCTATTTCGCACATGTGCTGACACTGAAAGCCGATGATCCGCTCACTCTTCCTGTCGATGCAGGAACTGAACAAGGGCGCTCGCCGTCCGGCGAAGTGTTGGCGAGATGAAAATCGGCAAGGTCGGCATTCTCGGTGGCGGCGGCTTCATGGGGGCAGGCATCGGCTATGTGACTGCCAAGGCTGGTATCGAAGTCGTGCTCCTCGATCGCGACATGGAAGCAGCGAAAAGGGTGTCCAGCATTCCGCCGACATCATCGACAAGGCTGTCCGGGCGCGGCTATCTGACGCCAGAGAGGCGACAGCGCTGCTCGCTCATCAAGCCAACGGCAGACTATGGCGATCTCGCCGATTGCGATCTCGTGATCGAGGCGGTGTTCGAGGATTCAGAATACGAAGAAGATCGTCACCGAGGAAGCCGCAAAACACATGAAAAAGGATGCAATCTTTGCGTCCAACACCTCGACCATCCGATTACCGGACTGGCGAAGAACTTTCCGCGCCAGGGCGATTTCATCGGCATCCACTCTCTTCTCGCCGGTCGACGGCAAGATGATGCTGACCGAAATCATCATGGGCAAGAAACCGGGTGACAGGGCGTTGGCGATGGCACTCGACTATGTGCGAGCAATCAAGAAGACGCCAATCGTCGTCAATGACACGCGCGGCTTCTTCGTCAACCGCTGCGTATTGCGCTACATGTCGGAAGCCTACAACATGCTCATCGAGGGCGTCCCACCGGCCATGATCGAGAACGTTGCGAGCGGCGGGCATGCCGGTCGGACCGCTCGCACTCAATGACGAAACGGCCATCGACCTAGCCACAAGATCCTGCACCAGACGATCCGCGACATGGGCGAAAAGGCGGTCGATCCGCGCCACGTGGAACTCGTCAACACCATGGTTGAAAAACATGGCCGGTTCGGGCGCAAGAATGGCAAGGGCCGCGACTATCCGGCGAAGCCTGCCAAGAAGCATTTGTGGCCTGATCTCAAGACCCTCTATCCGCAGCAGGACCCGGACAAGATCGATGTGCAGGAGTTGAAAAACCGGTTCCATGCCACGACGTACTTGAGGCAGCGCGCTGCCGAGGAAGGCGTGGTCACAGACATGCGGGAAGCTGATGTCGGCTCGATCCTCGGTTTCCGTTTTGCGCCGTTTACCGGCGGCGCTCAGCCATATCGACGGCATGGGCACGACTGCCTTCGTCGACATGGAAAGGTTGCAGAAATATGGCGCACAGTTCAAACCCAACAAGTTGCTTCTCGACATGGCGAAAAACAACGAGTTGTTCTACGTGCGCTTCAACCCGGCTGGGGATGCGAAGAAAGCTGCGTGACCCGTCAGAGCCTGAGAGATATTTTCACCCCCGCCGGAGCAATTCGGCGGGGTTTTTGTTGTCAGGAAACAGCAAAATGTTTCCGAACCTGACATCCGGCGACAGCAGGCAGCCTGTGACCATTGCGCCTGCCCAGAAGCTTTGCTTGTATTTGTGACTGGTGCTGCCATAAAACTGATGCAGAGTGGGTGGGGATTCGCTCAGCGCCTCGATGAGTGTGTGGGCTTGTTCCGGGCGTAGCTGTCCGGTATGTCAGTCAGCCAACCCTCGAATGAATTGCCTTCAGTTTTGCTTGATTGTTGAAAAAGCGAGAATTGCTCCAGCGGCAGGAATAATTGTTTGAACGTCACGCGAATCCGGCAGCAGCGCGACTTTGATGAAGCCGCCGTTACGACGCGCGTTCAGGCACAAACAGGAATCAAGTGAAAAAGAGTGGCCGCACAGACTGGCTCCTATCGTGGCAAACAATGGCAAGCAGCGCTTGAGATCGCCTTCACAACCATTCCATTACGATCTGTGGGTGGCAATGTGCTTCAGGCCAGATCCATGTTGCGCTGGCAATGCTGGTTGCGATCCTGGCGGGCGCGTTTCTGGTACGGCTGTTCATGGTGCAGCATGATTGCGGCCACGGATCGTTTTTTCTCGAAACAATGGATGAATGATCAGTGGGCTGACGATCAGCCTGCTGGACTTACGCCCTATGGCCTGTGGCGTGTCGCACCCATGCACTGCATCATGCTGATCGGGTTGTCTTTGACTCATCGAGGCCATGGCGATGTCGATACGTTTATTTGCAGACGAATATGAGAAGCGCCGCTGAACTCCGCAGAACAGCGGTACCATTACCGCATCCGCTGAGGCGGTACCGGCCTGGCCCGCATGGCTGTTCCTGATCCAGCACCGGTTTGCCCGGCCTGATGCGCAGTGGCTGGCAGCCATGGGCAGCGCCATGGGCACAATCTGGCACTTCTGGTCATGGGAGTGACCATGTCCTGCTGATCGGTCCGGGAACCTTCCGTGCTGTTGTTCCTGCCGGCTACGCTGATAGCAGCCTCGATCGGAGTGTGGCTGTTCTTTGTGCAGCACCAGTTCGAAGACATCTGTTTGGCATGCAGCAGGAGAATGGGACCGTCGTGAGGCTGCTCTGCACGGGTCGTCGCATTATGACCTCCTGCCGGTATTGCGCTGGATGCATCACAATATTGGCATTCATCACGTGTAATCACCTTGCCAGCGGCATTCTCATTACAGCCTTGCACTGTGTTGTACCGATTATCCGAATTGCGCGATGTCAGCCGCCTTACCTTGGCGAAAGCCTGTCCTGCATCAATCTTGCGCTGTGATGCCCGACTTGGAAATGGTCACCTTCAGGCAGGCCGCTGCCTGCGTGTGATCCGCTTATTCATTCCCGGTTTCGATTGCGCAGGGAAGGCAGCCCTATTCCAGTTCCCTCAAACCTGCCATCAACGGACAGTAGCTGACCTGTAATGTAACTGCCTGCGTGGTGAAGCAAGGAACCAGATCGCATTTGCGAGTTCGTCCTCACTCGCCATACCGATTGAGTGGAATGGCGTCGATAGGCATCGATGATGTCCTGCGTATGCACCGCCATTGCGAAGCTTCGTGCGGACGGGACCCGGCGCGATGGCGTTGGCGCGGATACCAAATTCGTCAGTTCACCTGCCTGTTGCAGTGAGCCTGAATGACACCGGCCTTGGACGTTCCAGCAAGCCACGCGCAGGGTCGACGCACGCAGGCCGGAAATAGAGAAGACACGACGATTGCCGCACCGTCATCGCGCGAATGCCGTTTCATGAGGAATGGCTGTTCGCGAGGTCAGGAAAACACCGTCGAGATTGGTCGCCATGACCTGACGCCAGCGCTCGAACGAGGTTTCGGCACCGGGGCCGAAATCGGCAACGCCTGCATTGTTGACCAGTGCATCGAGACGGCCGAAACCAGCATCAATCCCGGCCATGAACTCCGGCAACGAGGACGGACGAAACGTCCCCGTGCAGGATCATGGCACCGCATGGTGGTGCCGCTACTTCCAATTCCGGCGCATCGATGTCGACAATCGCGATCCGCCACCCTTCTGCGATGAATCTTTTCGCAGCCGCCAGTCCGATGCCGTGCAGAAATGCACCGCTTTTTCGCTGGGCAGTCCTCATGATGCCTCGACCTCACAGAGCTTGCGCCGACGAGATAGAGACCTTCCGGCGTAACGCTGTCGCGATAGTTCCGCCGCGTAAAGTGACGGATGGAATTGTTTCCTCCAGCCAGCGCGAAAAGCCACTGGATCATACACGTCGCCATGAATGGTGCAGGCACGCCGCCCGGCCCGCGTCGCATCAACTCATCCAGGCATTGTGCGCCGACAGGCATGGGGAATGTGCTGGCGCGATCATCGTTGTTCATAGGCGGGCGTCCGGCGTAGCTTCAGGCAACGGCCGCGGTCGGATCCGCTCGACGAGGTTGCGATAGATTACGATCCCGCCACGCCAAGCATTTGCGGAGAGATGTCGATGCCATCAATGCAGTTGAACCCGCGTGCGGCAAGTTCGCACCTGCAAGCCCGGTGCCTGTTCCGACATCGAGAATTGCAGTGTCCTGATCCGGCAGGAAACGCAACAGAAGAGCGGCGGTCAAAGCCGCGTCAGATAGCCAAGGCCATCCAGCATTGTAGCATCGTAGCTCTCCGCCCAGTCGCGATACAGGGCGAGCGACTGTTCTGCGTCTTTCAACGCATAGGGAAGCGCGAGCGAGAAGTGGCTTTGTGGGCTCAGGTCGCGGTTAAGATCATCATTCATGGTTGTTCGATATCACGGACCGCTGACGCGCGGCCTCGCGGCAGCCATGCAACATCGCAGCGGGTTTCAAAGGAGAACCATGGCAGGCACAATCGACTACTTCTTCACGGCATCTTTGCCCTTGTGTATCTGGGCCATCGCTGTTCTCGAAATTGCCAGCAGCAGGGGCGCCAGGTGCGGTTCCGTCCTTTCATTCTGGCAGGCGGTAAGCGGCCCAGCGCCAGGCCACTTGGCCAGCGCAGCGAGACCCGGCAACGCTACCGGCTTGTTGAATTGTAACGCATAGGCAGTTCCGCGGGCGAAACCTTCAATTGCGTCCGGCGCATTTTCCGGCATCCGGAGCGCGCAATCTTTGCGTCGCAGCCCAGGCAGGCTGGCGCCAATCCGGCTGATTTCCTTTATGAAAAACCCAAAAAGGGCGGTGGGCGGCGATCTTGACATTTCGGATGAAGCAGTGATAGGGGAATCGCTATCGGACGCGGTTTTGACGCGGTCAATATCCTGGCAGCCTCACGAGGTGAGGAAGCCGTTTCAGCACGCGTCGAAAATACGCAAGCTGCAATCGCCGCCGATGAGCTGGTGCCCCAGCCTATGTCTACAAGGGCGAAGTGTTCTGGGGCAGGACTGGCTGGAATTGCTTGACGCCATGATAGCAGTGACAGACCGGCCTTCAGCGCAACTTAAGTTTGCCGCAACGCTGGACTCTCTTGCATCTCCTGTCGCTACAAGAAAAGGAATACTTCTCTGGACGGGACAAGGAGGGATAAAGGGAGGTCGGCTGGGCGTTGTCCCATGAAGGGGTTTGGCCGCAATAGATGCACTGGCTGAACGCCACGGATGACAGCGTCTGCACTGGCGCGGGGCAGCCGGGGCTTGATCCGACCAGAGTTTCAACAAATCGAAACGCGCCGCCGGCGGCGGTTCCGGTAGTGGAGCAGGTGCTGCCTCCGGTGCCGGGCGCCTGCGCTGGCCATCCACCGAGTCGATTGCGAAGGCTTTGAAAGCAACAGGAACCTCGATCGACGAGTTTCTGGAACTGATCCCCACCGATGAGCGCCGGCAGGTTGCATCAGGACAATCGCGCCCGCTATCGCCAATGCCCGGCGCATACAAGGCCAATCAGGCGCCCGGCCGCGTTCGCTGCCGGGAATGGCGCAGGCTGGCGTGGGGCGGCTTTTTCGACGATGGCGGTTTTCCGGCCGGACAGGGCTGGGACGAAGTCAAGTTTCCAACCGCTGAGCATGACAGCGTCTATGCGCTGCAGGTCACAGGGGGATCTGATGTTACCGCTTTTTACCGGCATGGTGACGTGGTGATTGTGGCACCGGGAGCAAGCGTGCGAAAAGGTAATCGGGTCGTGGTTCGCACGCGGTCCGGGCGAAGTCATGGCGAAACCCTGCAGCGCAAATCGGCGAAGGGGTGTGGAACTGAAATCGACTCGGTCCGAGCATCCTGACCGAAACATTGCCAATGAAGAATTGGAGTGACGGTCTGCATTATCGGGCAAGCCAGTAGCGATACAATTGGGCAGGCTTTATGCGGGTAACGGCATGCGGATTTTCATCAGTGCATTTCGTTTCTGACCGCTGGCGCTGCAGTGCTCTACTGGCTGCAAGCCGGCGGACCGGAATTGCCGCCATCGCCGCTGCATCAGTCCAATGTCATGGGAGCCTTAACTCTGAATCGAAACGGAAGCGGTTGTCACCGCGAAGCGCGAGCTCTCCGAACCTCTCCAGCGCAACATCCGAGATGCGGACGGGCTCGGGAATGATCTCCACCGCCGAGTCTGGAGGGTGACATGATTGTCCGCTTGCCAGCCGCAGAACCACCACCGCAGCCGCAACGGCCGGTAAAACTCCCCGCAACGGCCGCGCAGCGAAGTGGCGTCATGGGGGGTTCTGAAATCAGGAGACACAATGATACGGATTGCGGGCATAGAGCCGCTGGCAGCGGAGGCCACTTGCAAGGCAAATGAAGGCGGTGAATGGCCATGCGGGAATTTCCTTAAGAAAGCAGCTTTTCAACGGTTGATAAGGCTCCGCACAGTGGAATGCGATCCGTTGCCCGGAGACTTCAACTGCCAGTCCGGCAATCATTGTCACGGACTGCCGGATATCGGGCCGCGATATCGCACAATGGCTGATTGAGCGCGGCTGGGGCAGTTCCGGCTGGCGGCGCAGTGCGGTCGGAAGTGTTGGAAAAGGCGCTCGAGAAGGCGAAATCGGGTCGGCTCGGCCAGTGGCGTGAAACGGCACCCGGCCAGGGCTGATCAGGCAAATGCCGATCCGATCAGGCGAGTTTGCCGCCAATGCATCCGTACGAGCCTGGCGGGTTTCACTGATGCCGTAAAGCGCCACGAATGAACCGAAACGCGGCCCCTTATCCTGCCCCAGCAGCACTTCGTAAATCATCTGGAAGAAACTCACCGAAACGCCAGGGCCGCCGTCTGGCCCCTTCTTCTTCATGTCCTGGAAGCGCGGTATCTGGCGGGCAACATCGAGAACAGCATCCTGGATCGTGCCACCATCGGCATAGGCTGGAAGCGCGGCAAGCGCCTGCGAAACACGTTCGAGCGCCTGACGCTCCTCCTCATCTGCGCTGCGGAAAACCTTTGTTGGCTTGATGAAGTCCTCGTAGTAGCGGATGGCGTAGCCTGCGAGTTCATCGAGCTTTGGATTGGTCTGCGGCGTTGCACCGGGCGCATAGCGCGAGATGAAGCCCCAAAGCACGCTTTTCTCATGGGCATGCGATGCACTGACCAAATTCATCAGCATTGAGAAGGATACCGGCACCGACTCGGTGGGTGGATTGCCCGAATGGATATGCCATACCGGATTGGCTAGGCGCTGGTCAGTGTCCTGGCGCTTGAAGGCGTCGAGGAACGCAAAATATTCATCCACGGCGCGCGGGATCACATCGAAGAACAGTTTCTTTGCGGTGCGCGGCTTCTGGAACATGTAAAGCGCGAGGCTTTCTGTCGGCGCATAGGTGAGCCACTCGTCAATGGTAAGACCGTTGCCCTTGGACTTGGAAATCTTCTCGCCCTTGTCATCGAGGAACAACTCATAGACGAAATGCTCGGGCGCACGGCCGCCCAGGGCTTCGCAGATGCGGTCATAGACGCCCATGTTCGGACCGTGATCCTTGCCGAACATTTCGAAGTCGACATTGAGGGCTGCCCAGCGCGCGCCAAAATCCGGCTTCCATTGCAACTTCACCTTGCCGCCGGTTACTGCAAGCGTGGTTTCCTCGCCGTCCTCATCGTCAAAGGTTATTGTGCCATTCCCGGCATCAACTTTCTTCAAGGGAACATAGAGCACCCTCCCGCTCTTTGGCGAAATCGGCAGGAAGGGCGAATAGGTGGCGCGGCGTTCCTCACCCAGCGTCGGCAACATGATGTCCATGATCGCCTGAAAGCGCTCTGCAACCCGCAGCAGGATCGCGTCAAACCGCCCGGAGCGGTAGTAGTCGGTGGCACTGGCGAATTCGTAGTCGAATCCGAAAGTGTCGAGGAACCGCCGCAGCATGGCATTGTTGTGGTGACCAAAACTCTCGTAATTGCCGCCAAAAGGATTTGGAACCGATGTCAGCGGCTTGTGCAGATGCGGCTCGAGAAAGGCGCGATCAGGGACATTGTCCGGGATTTTGCGCATGCCGTCCATGTCGTCGGAAAAGCACAGCAGGCGCGTCGCGACCTTGTCGTCGGTCAGAACCCGGAAGGCGTGGCGCACCATGGTCGTGCGCGCGACCTCGCCGAATGTTCCGATATGGGGCAGGCCGGACGGGCCGTAGCCGGTTTCGAACAGGACCTCATCGGGGTAGCCGGATTTTTCATATCGGCGCACGATCTTGCGTGCTTCCTCGAATGGCCAGGCATTGCATTTTTCTGCGGCCGCCACGAGTTCCGCGGTGATGTCGAGCGGATTGGCAATGCGCGAAGGGCTGGCTGTGGAAGTGCCTGTCATTTTCTTTCGTCCGGATGCTTTTGCGTTCATGCGCCTGCCGGACCAAAACCCGGATGGCAGCCGGGGTAATAGAACATAGCAGGCGCCATTCCAAGCGACTTGCAGGCCAAACATCAAATGCATAGGTTAGCGCGAACCGATTCATGAGACGCTCCCACGACAAACGGTCAAGGAAACCAGCAAAAATGGCCAAGCCCTCCCCTCACGACGCCCTGATCCACATCATGGTCACCATGTCTGCCGCCGACCGCTCCATGACAGACAGCGAGCTTGCCAAGATGGGCAATATCATCAAGACGCTGCCGGTATTCGAGGGCTACAAGACCGACAATCTGGTGATGGCGGCCTCGCGGTGCTCGGAAATCCTCCAGGAAGATGATGGTCTCGACCAGATTCTCGACAATGCGCTTGAAGTGCTGCCCAAGAAACTACATGAAACAGCCTATGCGCTGGCTGTGGAAGTTGCTGCGGCTGACCTCCATATCGAGCAGGAGGAATTGCGGCTGCTGCAATTGCTGCGCGACCGCTTCAACCTTGACCGGCTCGCTTGTGCTGCTATCGAACGCGGAGCGCGCGCACGCCACCAGGTGATCTGAAACTCACACGACAATGACGACATGTTGAAGGCTGCGGCGCTTGGCGTCGTTGCTTTCACAGGATCCTGCCAATAGTCATTTACCGGCAAGTTTGCATATTTGTCGGAGGCAGGATCCTTGAGTGAAGCACAGACGCGGCTGGCCGTTTTTGTCGGCCTTTTCCTGATACTGGCGTTGCTGGAGGTGCTGGCACCGCGCCGCGATCCAAAACCGGTGAAGATGAAGCGCTGGTTCACCAACTGGGCGCTGGTATTGCTTGATTCACTGCTGGTTCGGCTGGTTTTCAAGACTGCAGCTGTTGGCGGCGCGTTGTGGGCAGCAGAAAATGGTTACGGGCTTTTCAACGTCATGTCCGCTCCGGCATGGCTGGCAATTGTCGTATCATTCCTGGTTCTGGATTTCGCAGTCTGGCTTGAACATCTGGCATCGCACAAGATACCATTGTTCTGGCGCATCCACCGGATGCACCATTCCGACACCGATTTTGACGTGACTACGGCAGTGCGGTTTCACCCTCTGGAAATAGTGCTGTCCATGGCCTGGAAGTATGCTGTCGTGCTGGCAATAGGTGCGCCTGCCGCTGCGGTGCTGATCTTTGAAATCGTGCTGAATGGTGGCGCCATGTTCAACCATTCAAACCTGAAATTGCCGCTGTGGCTGGATCGATGGCTCAGGCTTGTGATCGTGACGCCGGACATGCACCGCGTGCACCACTCCACTGAAGTGCGTGAAACCGATTCGAATTACGGCTTCAACCTGTCGATCTGGGACCGGATTTTCGCGACCTATGTCGACCAGCCAAAACTTGGCCATGAAGGCATGCAGATCGGCCTGAAGGAATGGCAGGACCACCGTCCGGAACGCCTCGACTGGGCCTTGATGGTACCGTTTCGCAAGTAGGGCTTCAGTACAGGCCGAGCGGGAAGTAGCGCAGATAGAGTTCTGCGAAGATACCCTTGTCGTTGATTTCCTTGAGCGCGTAATTGGTTGCGTTGACGAGATCGGGATTGCCCTTGGCAAACGCTATTGCCATGCCATTGCCGAAATCTGCATCGGACAGATAAGGACCGCCGGCAAAGACACAGCAATCTGCCGATGCCTCCGACTGCAGCCAGAATGATAGCGAGACGGCGTCTGAGAGCACCGCGTCGGCCTTTTTGGATTGCAATGCGTCAAGTGCGTCCTTGCGGGTCGGAAAGCTCAGGCTTTGCAGGCGCGGAAAGGTTTTCACAAACCAGTCCGCATGGCGCGAACCCGCAATGACGCCCGTCTTGCGGGCGCGCAGGGCATTGGTGACCGGTTCGGCGAAAGTCTCGTCGCGGCGCACGACAAACCTTGCCGGTATCCGCAGATAGGTTCTTGAGAACACAAATTTTGAAACAGTCTCCGGAGTGATCTCCAGCCCTGCGATGATTGCCTCTCCCTCGCCCTTCTTCATCGCCGTCTCCAGTTCATCCCAGGGCAGGGCCTGGATCTGGCATTTGGGCAGTATGCCCAGTTCGGCGCAGATGGCGCGGGCCAGATCAACGTGAAAACCCGCAAGGTGGCGGTTGCGGTCAATGAAATTGAACGGCGGGAAGTCCGTGGTTGTGAGGAAACGCAATCGGGGCAGACCGTCAATATCGGGTTTGGTAAGCCGTTCGCCGGGATCCCAGAAGTTGGGAATGGTAACGCTCGCAGCTTGTGACCCGTGGGCAGGCAACAGGGCAGAGCCGACAAATGCCAGCGCCCAAAAACAAGCAATACGGGAATATTTCATCATTTCCATTTTGATTCGCATTTTGCTCGTTATGCCTGTAGGATCAAGGGACCCACAATCCAGGAAATTGCCACAACACCGGGGCGGTTTAGCAGGTTTATGGGTATCGGGGAACATTTTGCAGGCAGCAAGTTTGCTGACCGTGTTGTGCGGTCTTCAGCTGTCGCGCCAGGCAGGCTGCCAGCAGACATTTCATTTCTGCCTGCCGTTGGAATTGATGACAAGCTTCTGGAGGCAGCAGCAAGAATCTCCCGGTTGCGTCCGGGAACAATTGCCAGCGAGATACTTATCGCACGAGGCATTCTGAGCCGTGATGCCTATGAATCCGCGCTGGCCGATCATCTCGGCGCGGAATTCTTGGCGCACGGGCCGGATCCTGCCGGGCTGACGGATACGGAAGCCGGGCTTGGCAATCCGGCCATCATCGCCTTGGAGAACAATCGGCGCAGACTGTTTATCGCTCCGCAAATCGTTGGATACCTGAAGATTGCCGAACAAGAGCAGCAGATGCCAGGGCGATTCCGTGCTACAATCTTCTGCCCGGCCGACACGCTGCGCCTGGCCGTTTTTGAGAACCGCCGCGAAGCATTCCTCGATCATGCGGTCCACGGATTACAGCGGGAGTTTCCCGAGTATTCAGCCGCTGTTCGCCTAACAAGAGGGCAAGTCGGATGGATGGCTACCCTGGCCTTCGTCTTTGCGGTACTTCTCGCTGTCCTGCCTGCGTCAACACTGGCGGTGGGCGGACTGCTGCTATCGGTATTCTATTTCGCCATTATCGTGCTGCGTTCACTGCTGATCGTGTTACTGGACCATGTCGCACCGCATGCAGCCACGGGTCACTTGCAGGGTCGGAAGATCGCGCCAGAAGAACATCCCGTCTATTCGGTCATGGTGGCACTGTATCGGGAAGCGGGCCAGATCAATGAACTCGTCGCGGCTCTGGACAGGATCGACTGGCCGCGGACGCGACGCGAGATCCTGTTGATCTGCGAGGAGGACGATCGGGACACGATAAACGCCATCCGACGGACAAATCTTCCTCACGGCTTTCGTCTGCTGGTCTGCCCGCAAGCACAACCAAAGACCAAGCCAAAGGCGCTGGCGTGGGCGCTGCCCTTGTGCAGCGGCGAATATTGCGTGATCTATGATGCCGAAGACAGACCGCATCCGCAACAATTGCAGCAGGCCTGGGTGAAGTTTCGCAAGGGCGACGCAAGGTTAGCCTGCCTGCAGGCGCCGCTGGTCATCCACAATCACCGGCAGAACTGGCTGACCTCGATGTTCGCCATCGAATATCATGCGCAATTCCTTGGCATGCTGCCAGCACTTGAATACCTGAATGCGCCGATCCCGCTTGGCGGAACATCAAACCATTTTCGTATGGCGGCACTACGCAGGCTCGGAGGTTGGGATCCGTACAATGTCACCGAGGATGCTGATCTTGGAATCCGCATGGCAAGGTTTGGCTATTCCTGTGGTACAATTTCCGCGCCAACACTTGAGGAAGCCCCTCCTGTCCTTGATGTCTGGCTGAAACAGAGGACACGATGGCTCAAGGGCTGGTTGCAGACCGTCCTCGTGCACATGCGCGATCCAGCACGGACGACGCGGGAACTGGGGCCGATGAATACGGCAATGTTCCATCTCGTCATTACTGCCATCGTGATCTCGATGCTCATACATCCCGCTTTCCTCATCCACGTATGCTGGCAGGCATTCTCCCTGGCCCAGGGAAAGCCGCTCAGCGCATTTGGACTGGCAATTACCTGGCTGACATTTTTCAACCTTGCAGCCGGATACACGACTTATGCAGCACTTGTGCTGACAGTGCGCATGCGCAGCGGCTGGCGCAAATCCGGTTTTTACCTGCTGACCCTGCCAGCATACTGGTTGCTGATCTCGATTGCGGGGTGGCGGGCGCTGTTTCAACTTGCCACAGACCCGTTCAAGTGGGAAAAAACAACGCATGGGCTTTCAAACTGGGCACATCATGCCAATATCACAGGAGTAACGCTTGATACTGGCAATCCGGAGTTTTCCGGAGAGGATATTGACGGGAGTCGACGCATGGCCCCGTAACCAGGAACGGGAGAGACGTGTGAGACATTTTGGCACCCTTGCATCATCGTCAACGGCTGCACTGGCCATGCATCTTGCCCTTGCGAGTCTGGGGATGATCGCAATTGCACCAGTCTCAGCGGATGCTGCAAGTGCCGCGGAATGCGACAGCACACCGAGTGCCGGCGTTGACTGGAGTGGTTGCCGCAAGCGCAACCTCATCCTGGAGGGAAGCGATCTGAGCGGAGCAAATCTGGGTGACGCGGATTTCACCTCAACGGACCTGCGCGGTGCATCGTTTGAAAAGACTGATTTTTCCAAGGCCACACTGGTCCGTTCCATGCTTGATGCATCAAAGGCTGCAGGCGCCAATTTTGAGAAGGCTGTCGGCTTCCGCACCTCCTTTGCAGGCACAAACCTGACTGGTGCAACTTTCGTGAAATCCGAGATGCAGCGGGCAGATTTTACCGGCGCTGATCTGAGCAATGTCGATTTCCAGAAATCAGAACTGGGAAGGGCCATATTTTCCAAGGCGAATATCGAGGGCACCGGATTTCGCTATGCCAATCTGGCGCGTGCGGATTTCCGCGAAGCGAAGTACCAGAGTTCGATCGATTTCACCGGTGCCTATCTCTACCGTACACGGCTTGAGGACGTGGACTTGTCAAAAGCTGTCGGCCTCAACCAGTGGCAGGTGGAAATGTCTTGCGGAAATGCAGGCACGCTGCTCCCCGAAGGCATCATCCCGCCGGAAAGCTGGCCCTGCGACGACGAATGACAATTCGCCAACTCCGCAGCGGACTCTATCCCGCGCGGAAGTGTTTTGACAGCTTGAGCCCTTGCGCCTGGTAGTTTGAGCCAAGGCCGGAACCGTAAAGCGTTGCGGGCCGCTCAATCAAATGCTCATAGACCAGGCGACCGACCAGCTGGCCATGTTCCAGAATGAACGGCACCTCATGGCTTCGAACCTCGAGAACTGCCCGTGCTCCGGTTCCCCCGGCATCAGCGTCACCAAAGCCGGGATCAAAGAACCCGGCATAGTGAACACGGAACTCTCCAACCAAAGGATCGAACGGAACCATTTCGGCGGCAAAAAGTGCTGGAACATGCACAGCCTCACGGGAAACCAGGATATAGAACTCATCCGGGTCGAGGATCAGCTCACCATTCATTCCCGGACTGTTGTGAATCGGTTCCCAATAATCGAGGATCTCGCAGGCGCCTTTTTTATCGACATCGACAACGCCGGTATGGCGCTTGCCACGGTAACCGACAAGGCCCGAGGCATCACCGGTGAGGTCAATGGAAACGCCGATCCCGCCATCCTGGATCACCGGCCCGCTTGCCCCGTCGTCGGGAACCGAAACCAGCCTGTCGCTCTCATGCAGTGCCGCAGTTGCTGCATCGTCGAGCAGGGCGTGTCCCTTGCGAAATCGTATCTGTGACAAGCGCGAGCCGGTTCGAACAACCACGGGAAAGGTGCTTGGGCTGATTTCCAGGAACAGAGGGCCGCAATATCCGGCTGCAACACGATCAAAGCCCTGCGAATTGTCGGTAATGACGCGGGTGAAAATATCGAGCCTGCCCGTCGAGCTCTTCGGATTGGCGGATGCGCTTACATCGGCTGGCAAGTTGAGGCTTTCCAGCAGAGGCACCATGTAGACGCAACCTGTCTCAAGCACCGCGCCCCTGGTCAGGTCGATCTCATGCAGGGACAAGCGTTCAAGCTTGCTCTTGACGGAATTGCCGGGACCGGGAAGGAAAGAGGCACGCACCCGATAGGCAACCTCGCCAAGTCGCAAGTCGAGGCTTGCCGGCTGGATCTGGTCGCCATCAAACGGGCGAGGCGCGAGGATGGCGCCATTGCCATGAAGTTCCCTGATCTGGGAGTCGGGCAAAATCCCGGTGGTTCTCACGCTAAAACTTCCGTCTGGTTGGTGTTTGCCATCCAGCAATAGACGATACGGCAATTGACGCAAACGCCGCAGCAGAGTAAACCACATGAAAATACGATCCGTGGTGATTTGGGCCGACCGGCTTGCAGCCACGTTAAACAATTCGCTAAAAGGGTCGCGGGCAATCCGGTTTGCGACTTCGCGAGCCGGATTTTTTGTTTTGCAGGAGCCTGGAATGGTCAATTCGAAAAATGGTGCTGGAGCAAAGGCGAAGCCGGCCAGTTGGCGCCCTGCAACGCAGATGGTGCATGGCGGCACGCAACGTTCTGCATTTGGCGAAACCTCGGAAGCGCTGTTTCTGACTCAGGGTTTTGTCTATGACAGCGCTGAGGCGGCGGAAGCCCGTTTCAAGGGTGAGGATGACGGTTTCATCTATTCGCGCTACGCCAATCCGACTGTCGACATGTTCGAGAAACGCATGTGCCTGCTTGAGGGTGCCGAGGATGCGCGCGCCATGGCATCGGGCATGGCGGCAGTGGCCTCGGCGATAGGATGCCAGGTCCGGGCGGGTGACCACATCGTGGCGGCGAAGGCACTGTTCGGCTCATGCCGCTGGGTGGTGGAAACACTGATGCCGCGCTACGGCGTGGAATGCACATTGGTTGACGGGCGTGATCTCAAAGCCTGGAAATCAGCAATGCGTCCAAGCACCAAGGTGTTGTTCCTGGAAAGCCCGACAAATCCGACGCTTGAATTGTGTGACATAACGGCCATCGCAAACATCGCGCATGATGGTGGTGCGGTGCTGGTGGTCGACAATGTCTTTGCAACGCCGATCCTGCAAAAGCCGCTGCAACTGGGCGCGGACATCGTTGTCTATTCGGCGACCAAGCATATCGACGGTCAGGGCCGTTGCCTTGGCGGCATTGTTCTTGGCCGCAAGGACTGGATTGACGAAAACCTGCATGACTATTTTCGTCATACAGGGCCATCGATGAGCCCGTTCAATGCCTGGGTCATGTTGAAGGGACTTGAAACCCTGCCGTTGCGGGTCAGGCAGCAAAGCGCAACTGCAGCCTTGATTGCAGACCATCTGGCCGAAGAAAGGGCGGTCAGTCGCGTGTTGTATCCCGGTCGCGCGGATCACCCGCAGGCAGATATCGCCGGACGGCAGATGCTTGGCGGATCAACACTTGTCGCGTTCGAACTTGCCGGAGGCAAGCAGGCTGCATTTGCATTTGAAAACGCGCTTTCGATCATCCGGATTTCGAACAACCTGGGTGACGCCAAGAGCCTGATCACGCATCCCGCCACTACAACGCACAAGAACCTTGCAGCGGATGCGCGCAATGAACTTGGCATCAGTGATGGACTGGTCAGGCTTTCCGTGGGACTGGAGGACAGCGAAGATCTGGTTGAGGACATCGCGAGTGCGTTGGCTGCTGCTGCGAAAGCATGAAGCGGCGTTTCAGCCCCTGAAGTTTCTCGAAGCAAGAACAATGCGGGAAAATGCCGTGTAGAAAACGACTGCCGCAAAGCCTGCGGCAATCAACCCAAACCATTCCGGAAACAGACACATTGCCACGAACACCGCCAGCGTCTCGCTAGCCTCGGCAAGGCCTGTGGTAAAGAACAATGATTTTGATCCGCGCGCGTTCGTTTCCAGTGCACGCTTTTCAGCCATTACGGCATAGGCCAGAAAACTCGCCCCGTTGAAATAGAACGACACAAGCAACACCGCGCCAGCCACTGCATTGGCCGCAGGGTTATGGACGATGAAGGCCAAGGGTATGACGCCGTAAAATCCGAAATCCAGCACAATGTCGAGAAACCCGCCGAAGTCGGTCTTGCTGCCGGCCCTGGCAATGGCACCATCAAGACCATCGGCAAGGCGGCTGGCAAGTATGAGCGCCAGCGCCAGAATGAAGCTGCCTTCGACAACTGCCGTGGCAGCGGCCAGACCCAGCAAGAAACCCGCGACAGTAACCGTATTTGCGCTTATGCCTGTGGTGGCGATAGCCCTGCCTGCCCTGTCGAGCACAGGATCAATCAGCTGTCGCATCTTGCCGTCCAGCATTGGACACCCCATCTTGTTTGCCATGACGATTTCCGGCGTCGGAATCAGGCCATTTACCCATGTATCACGCAGAAACACATGCGATCCGCATAGAGGTAACCCCGCAATATGTCGAGGGTCGCTCCGATCCGTCCCGAAGCAGATACTTCTGGGCTTATCGGGTTGTGATCGAGAATGCGCGGGAAGACACCGTGCAACTGGTTTCACGATATTGGCAAATCACTGATTCGCTTGGCAAGGTTGAGGAAGTCCGGGGTGCAGGTGTGATAGGCGAACAGCCGGTGCTTGGACCGGGTGACAGGTTTGAATATACGAGCGGATGCCCGCTGCCGACACCTTCCGGTTTCATGCGTGGCAATTACACATTCGTTGATGAAACCGGCGAGAAGTTCGAAGCCACCATTCCTGCATTTTCACTGGACCTTCCCGGTGAAAGGCCCGTGGTCAACTGACGCTCATTCGGCAGCAGAAACCTGCTGCTCCCGCCCGCCGAAAATCCTCAGTGCAATCCAGCGCATGTCAGCCCCGATGCCGACCAGTGCCGGTACAAGGAACAGGACGATTGCGGTGGCAAGCCCCAGGCCGAAAATGATGGTAACCGCCATCGGCACCATGAACTGGGCCTGGATGCTTTTTTCAAACATAAGCGGGACGAGACCGCCAATTGTCGTCAACGAAGTGAGAAGTACGGCCCGCAAGCGGTCGCGGCTGGCGCCAACTGCGGCCGCTTCCAGAGCTTCCCCTTCCGCCAACCGTTCATCCATCCGGCTGACCAGCACGATTGAGTCATTGACCAGAATGCCCGCCAGCCCAAGCAGGCTGATCATCGACATAATCGTCAGTTGATATCCAAGCAGCCAGTGCCCGCAGATCGCACCGACAATACCAAGCGGGATAATGAGCATGATTGCAAACGGACGCCAATAGTCGGAGAAAGTCCAGGCAAGGATGATATAGATCACCGACAGCGCTACGAATACGCCGATCTGCAGATCTTCGAACGCCCTGGCGCGCTCCTCCGCGCGGCCGGAGAAGCGCCAGTCGAGTCCGTATTTTTCCGCAATCTGCGGCATTGCGCTGTTTTCGCTGAGAAGCTTGATGGCAGCATCTGTGGTGGTCTTCTGGGTATCAAGATCGCCCGAAACCGAAACGATTGTCTTTCCGTCCTGACGCCGGATGGAAGAAAAGCCTTGCCGGTCGGAAAGGTTGACAACCTCTGTCAGCGGCACGAATTCTCCCGAAGGACTGCGAAGTTCAAGATTTCTCAGAGCAGCAGCGCCCTCACCGGGAATCCCCATCGTAAGCCTTATCTTGACCTCGTCATCATTGCGGGCGAAACGGCGTGGAATTGCGCCTTCGAACGCGTCGCGAACCTGCCGGCCGACATCTTCAAGTGTAAAGCCCAGTGCACTGCCCCGTGGCAGCAGTGTCATCACCAGTTCCGGCTTGCCCCAGGGCAGATCGTCTGCAACCCCGGTGAGGCCGGGCACTTCGCTCATGACATCGATGATCTCGACCGCAGCCTTCTTCAGTGTGGTTACGTCTCCGCCCGTCAGTTCCAGATCGACGTCACGTCCAGGAGGACCACCGCGGCGCTCGGTGAGTGAAATCCTGTTCACACCGGGAAGCCTGGGCAGGGCTTTTCGCCAGGCAGCCAGGACATCAGGCGTGCGAATGTCGCGGAATTCCGAAGGCACAAGCTGCACATTCATTTCAGCGAGATTGTCGCCGGTATTGCGACCGGCCTGGCCAAGCGTTGTGAAAACGGCGCTGACGACCTTTTCATCTTTCGTGGTCAGCGTCCTGACAGCTTGGTCCAGCGACTGTTCGACGGCGTCGAGGATATCGCGGGTTCTTTGTTCCGGCAGTCCGGCATTGAAAACAATGCGGGCTGTAAGGTTTTCGGATTCTGGCGAGGGAAAGAACACAAAACTGACCCGGCCGCCCAACAGAAGGCCGAAGACCACCACCATGATACAGCTCACGGTAACTGCCAGTGTCACATAGCGAAACTCGAAGGAAAGCTGGACAAGGCGCGCAAACGGACCATCGCGGAACCAGGCAAAGCCGCGGTCAAAGCCGCGACGGAACGGACCTTCCTCCGCTTCGAGGTCCACTGTCTGGCTTGCCGAATTGCCGGATTTCCGCATTCGGCGAACAAGCGCGAAGCCAGCCTCGACCAATGCCCCGACAAGAAAGGATGCAGCCGCAAGGACAATGATGAACAACGGCAGCGGCATTTCCGCTTTCGCCGCCGCAATATGATTGGCCACTGAAAGGATGGGCAACGAGGCTGCATCACTTGAGGCGCGCGCGGAAAGCGCCAGCGCCAGCGCGCCAAAAGCAAATGAAAATGCCAGATGACGCAGATGCGACCAGCGCCCGCGCCCCTTCGGTGTCAAGGCATGTGCGAGATGGCCCGGCAAAACCAGAAAACATTCGACCAGGCTCGCCAGTATCACTGCGATCACCACCACCGGCAAGGTTCCCATGATCTGGCCGATCACATCGCGGACCAGAAAGATCGGCGCGAATGCGGCAACCGTCGTCGTCATGGCTGCCATTACCGGCATGGCCATGTGACCGGCACCGGTTTCCGCAGCTTCCAGCGGGGAATCGCCCATAGCGTATCGCGTCGCCGTGTGTTCACCGACGACGATGGCGTCATCGACAATGATGCCGAGCATCATGATGAGGGCGAACAGTGTTATCATGTTGATGGTCTGGCCAAGCAGCAACATCATGCCAATGGTGGCGAGCATGGCCACCGGAATGCCTGCTGCCACCCAGAAGGCGATCCTGGCATTGAGAAACACAAAGAGGATCGCAACAACCAGTACCAGACCGCTGACGCCGTTTCGAACCAGCAGCATGATGCGCTCCAGCAAGGCGTCGGAGGCCACGTCATATTTCTGAAGCTCGAGGCCGGGCGGGAGCGTGTTGCGGATTTCGCCAAGATAATCGTCGAGGATTTTTGCTGTCGCGAGAGTGTCGGCAGTCGGTGAACGCTGCACGGCTATCTCGATCGCACGGCTGCCTTGCGCGAAGCCTTGCACCTGCCCGTCCTCGAAACCATTCCTGATGTCGGCAATGTCGCCGAGCAGGACCTTTTCGCCGCTGGCGAAGGAGCGGATTTCAAGCTGCGCGAGCGCCTGGGGGCTCTTGAACTCTGCCTCGGATCGCAATTGGCGCTCTACGGCACCGCCGGTCTGGCCGGAAGGCATGTCGCGGGTATTACCGGAAACACGTTGCGATATCTCGCCTATCGACATGCCCAGACGGCGCAATTCGCGCTCCGGAATGTCGACCTGCAATTCCTCGTTTCTGAGTCCCCGGAAAGTGATCTTGTCAATGCCGCGGGCAATCAGGTCGTCCCGGATCTTGCGGGCATGGATCCGTAGCGTCGATTCAGGCACATCGCCTGAAAGGGAAAGTGTCGCGACCCGGTCAAAGAAGGAAATCCGGCTGACCCTTGGCGCTTCGGAATCCTCCGGCAGACTGGAGAGTGCCTTGACCGCCGCGTCCACATCAGAGGTCGCCTTCTGCATTTCGGTTGACGGCGAGAATTCCAGCGAGAGAGTTCCCGAGCCTTCGCGGGCATAGGATGAAATCTTGTCCACCCCGTCGATAAAGCGGACCTCCGGTTCGATGATCTGCAAGATGTTGGCTTCGACATCCTCCGCGCTGGCGCCGGGCCAGGAAACAACAACGCTGACGACCTTGGTTTCCAACGTCGGAAAGAACTGTGTATTGATGCGACCTATCGAGAAAATCCCGAACATGATCATCAGCACCATCACCAGGTTGGCTGCATTGGGATGGCGGGTAAAGAGGCGAACGATGCCGCCGCCTGCCTGAAAGGCAGGTAGAGGAAGATTGCTCATTTCCCGGCTGTCCTTACCTTGAGGCCATCGCTGATTTCGGCAATGTGGGTGGCAAGAACTTCATCGCCGCTTGCAAGCGCTCCATCAACTATGACCGAGTTGCCGTCATACGCGGCAACGCTGACCTTGCGAGACTGCAACCTGCCATCCACGACCACGTAAACAATGTCCGCCGAAAAAAGCGCTTCTGACGGCAGACGCACATGATCCGGAAAATTCCGGTCGGGCACCTCGATCCCTACAAAGGCTCCGGGCCGCATGGCGGCTGGCAAGGCAGGAGCATCAATGGAGGCATAGATTTCCACGCCCCCCCTGTTGGAGGCAATGTCTGCGCCCAGGCGATCCATTCGCGCACTCACGCTTTGCGATGTTGCCCCTGCCGTCTGGATGACTTTCACCATCCGTCCGGCGAAGCCACCGGGCTCCGATTGCAAGCGCGCGAACCGGTCATCTGTGAGAGTGAAGCGGACTTCCATGTTGCCGCGCTCATAGAGTGATACTGCAATATCATTGGCGTTCAGCATCTTTCCGGTTTCGACGGATGCACTGCGCACGATCCCGTCAAAGGGCGCTACAAGAACCGTATCTTTCAGATTGCGCTCTGCCTGGTCCACCTTCCATTGCAGGCGCTGAAGCACGGCCTCCTGCTGCGCGAGTTTTGCCTTTTCCGCAGCGATGCCGATGCGGGTCTGGTCCACCGCGGCCTGCCGTTGGCTTTCGATGAATTCCCGGTCTTCCAATTGCTTGTCGGTGGCAGCACCCCTGCCCTTGAGATCACGGAAACGCCGCAAGTCGCGCTGCGCGAGAACAAGCTGCTCCTCATTGCTTTTCAGGCGGCTTTCCTCGATGCGAATACGCACATTCATTTCAGCAATGCGGGCGTCAGTCTCAGCGAGATTAGCTTTTGCCTCGCGCAGTGCACCTTCATATCCAAACGGGTCGATGCGCACGAGCGCGTCACCCTTGCTGACGGCTGCACCAGCCTTCAAAGCCGGTGAAATCTCGATGACCTCGCCGGCTGCCAGACTACGCAGGTCAACCGAGCGCCCGGAGACAATCTCGCCATAGACGGTGTAGACCGGGCGAAGATCCGCCCGCTCGACCTTGACGGTATCAACGGTATAGACCGTGGGGAATGGAGGGCGCTTTGCAGTTTCCGGCTTGGTGGAGATCAGCCGTGCCATGGAGAAAAACCCGGCGCCCAGAACAAGGAGCATCAATATGATCTGCAACAGCGCTCTTGCCAGGACTCTTCCGCGCGATGCCGCGGTGGATTTCAAGTCTGTCTCGGACTTTTCGGTATCAG
This sequence comes from Nitratireductor sp., assembly GCA_041397525.1. Taxonomy (GTDB): domain Bacteria; phylum Pseudomonadota; class Alphaproteobacteria; order Rhizobiales; family Rhizobiaceae; genus BOKV01. Next base: position 204,141 of record JAWKWL010000003.1, on the reverse strand, counting down.
AGTTTTTTGTCAGCATCACCGGACCCTGGTTCAAGATATGAACAAGTGACCAGTAAAAATGTTTGCGGGCAAGTTACAACTTGGTCACATGGAAAAAACTGGGGCAGATGCTGACGCAGCCATCTCACAATTCGTCGAGTTCAATGCTGTATGACGCGCTGCAGAATTCGCAGGTGGTGTTCACCACGCCATTTTCTGCTGCAGCTTCCCGGTCATCATCAGCAAAGGAACGGATAAGCTCAACGATCCGTTCGCGACTGCAGGAACACTTGTCGAGAACCGGAACCGGTTCAAATATCCGCACGCCATGCTCATGGAAGAGGCGGAACAGCAACCGCTCGGCCCCGATTTGCGGGTCGGTCAGTTCGTCGTCAGCGATGGTTTCCACCAGCGCCCTCGCCTCATTCCAGGCGTCATCACCTTCCGGCTGCAACTCTCCTCTGTCATCCGCCAGGTCACCGATCACATCACCTCCGGGAAGATCGGGAAGGCGCATCCGTTCAGTGCTTTCCGGCAGGAATTGCACCATCAATCCGCCCGCGCGCCAGCCGTGAACGGAGGGCCCACTATCCGGCCCGGGCCGCACTATGCCTGCGACCGCGAGGCGAACTTCGGTCGGTATCTGCTCGGACTGGCGGAAATACTGGCGCGCAATATCCTCAAGGCTCGCGCCGTCAAGCGCAACAATGCCCTGATAGCGCTGCATGTCGGCACCCTGGTCGATGGTCATGGCCATGACGCCAACGCCAAGCAGGTCCTGCGGCGAGGTCTTGCCAGCTGCCATGGTTGCGGCCACCGCAGCCCCGTCGAAACGGGCATAGGCCCGCACCGAATCTGGCGTCTTGAAATCAATGACCATCAGCGAAACCGGTCCATCGGTTTGCGTCTGGACGATGAACTTGCCGTCGAATTTCAGGGATGTTCCCAGAAGGACAGTGAGTACGATGGCCTCGCCAAGAAGGCTTGCGACCGGTGCAGGATAGTCGTGGCGCGACAGGATAGCGTTGAGCATGCCATCGAGTTGCACGGCCCGCCCGCGGATATCGAGCGGCGACACCTCGAACGGCACGACATGATCATCACCCGCAAGGCGCATTCCATCCGTCATCTGTTCGAAACCGCTCATACAGCTCCGTCCATGCCGGAACTGATCCCCAGACACCAGGCAATGACCGCCTTTTGCGCGTGAAGACGGTTTTCCGCCTCGTCAAACACGACCGATTGCGGTCCGTCGATCACGGCGTCGGTAACTTCCTCACCGCGATGCGCCGGCAGGCAGTGCATGAAAAGTGCGTCATCATTGGCGCTGGCCATCAGTGCATCGTTGACCTGATAAGGCATGAAGACATTGTGGCCGCGTGCGCGATGCTCCTGGTTCATGGAAACCCAGGTGTCGGTGACAACGCAATCAGCACCCGATACTGCCGCCGCCGGGTCCGTGCCCAGTTCGATCTTGCCGCCATTGGCGCGCGCCCAGTCAACGAAACGCTGGTCGGGCTCCGAACCTTCAGGCGTTGCAACGCCGAGCGAAAAGCCAAAACGGGCGGATGCCTCCACCAGGGAATGCAGCACATTGTTGCCGTCGCCGGTCCATGCAAATTTCCTGCCCTTTACCGATCCGCGCTTCTCCTGGAAGGTCATCACATCCGCCATGATCTGGCAGGGATGGGTGTCGTCGGTCAGGCCGTTGATCACCGGCACGGTTGCATGTTCGGCAAGTTCCAGAAGGCGCGAATGATCTGTTGTGCGGATCATGATCGCGTCAACATAACGCGACAGGACCCTTGCGGTGTCGCCAATGGTCTCGGAGCGGCCAAGCTGCATTTCCGTGCCCGAAAGGAAAAGCGTTTCGCCGCCGAGCTGGCGCATGCCGACATCGAAGGATACGCGGGTCCGTGTCGACGGTTTCTCAAAGATCATGGCGAGAATCTTGCCCTCAAGCGGACGCCAGGACAGGCTTCCCTCGCTTTTCAAGCGGTTCTTGATGGTCTGGGCCTCGTCAAGAATTCCGTTCAGCGTAGCGCTGTCCAATGCGGAAAGATCGAGGAAGTGCCTCGGTGAATTGCCGGATGCTGACATGTTCAGGCCGCTCCCTTTTTCCGCTGACGCAGATCGGCAAGCGCCGTGTCTGCGCGCTCGAAAGCCTCGCGCAATTCGTCTGCCGTGATGGTAAGCGGTGGTGCGAAGCGGATAACATTGTCACCGGCCGCGACGGTGAGTACGCGTGCATCGCGAAATGCCGCAATGACCTCGGTATTGGGAATGCGTGCCTTGATGCCCTGCAACAGGCCGTCGCCGCGCACTGTTTCCAGAAGGTCGGGATAACTGTCCACCAGGCCGGCAAGCTGCTGGCGCAGAACCTTGCCCATCTCCCTCACATGTTCGAGGAAGCCGTCGGCCAGTATCACGTCGAGAACGGCATTGCCGACAGCCATTGCAAGCGGATTGCCGCCGAAGGTGGTTCCGTGCGTGCCGGCAGTCATGCCGCTCGCCGCCTCGTCGGTCGCAAGGCATGCGCCGACTGGAAAGCCGCCTCCCAGTCCCTTGGCGCTTGCCATGATGTCAGGCACTGCACCCGACCATTCATGGGCAAACAGTTTGCCGGTACGGCCCATGCCGGTTTGTATCTCGTCATATATCAGCAAGATGCCGTTTTCGTCGCACAGTTCTCGCAGGCCACGCAGGCACTGCGGTGGTACCGGGCGAATACCGCCCTCGCCCTGGATCGGTTCAACAAGAATTGCTGCGGTTTCACTGTCGATTGCTGCCTTGAGTGCCTCGTGGTCACCAAAGGGAACCTGGATGAAGCCGGGCGACTTCGGACCAAAACCCTCAAGGTATTTTGCCTGACCACCGGCTGCAATCGTTGCAAGCGACCGCCCGTGAAAGGCACCTTCAAAGGTGATGATATTGACCCGTTCGGGATGTCCCTTCACGTAATGATAGCGGCGGGCTGTCTTGATCGCACATTCCATTGCCTCGACGCCTGAATTGGTGAAAAAGACCCTATCGGCGAAGGTAGCTTCACACAGCCGGTCAGCAAGGCGCTCCTGCCCCTTGATGCGGAAGATGTTGGACATGTGCCAAAGCTTGCCTGCCTGCTCCGTGAGAGCCTGCACAAGGTGCGGATGCGCATGCCCGAGCGCATTGACAGCGATGCCTGCGGTGCAGTCAATATAATCGGCGCCAGATGTGTCATACAGGCGGACGCCTTCACCGCGCTCGAACTCGATTTCGGGCCGGGCGAAAGTGGAAAAGATGTGCCGCTGTTTCTGCTTGGATGGTTCCTGCATGACGTTTTCCTGATCTGCAACAGACTTGGCGTACAACAGGCACTGCACAGGCAGTGTGCGACACTGCAACTGTGCAAAACCTGTCGGGAATGAAAAAGCCGCCTTGCGGCGGCAGCTCTGGGCATGTTTATACCATCAATTGCATCAGAATTGTCAATGAATTCCCACTGGTCCGGAATGCCCGCCCAAGTGGCGTTCCAGCGTTCGTGTGTCGAACCGGGTCCAACCGGCCGAGGTTTTCCACAGGCTGGAAAAATCGCTGCCGCAAAACCGATTCGGCTATCCACAGTTATATGGAATGAGGTTCCGCAAACTGGGGAAAATCGGGAAAAATGATTCAATGTCGGGTCGCGACTCTTGCCACCGAGTCCACCCACCGATAGTTTCGAAATCGTTAACAGACTGGCTTCCGCGGCGGACCCAATCTGACAGCAAGACATTTCGAGATGATGTCAAATGCCGGACGCAAACCGGCAGATCGTGTGGTTTTGCCTGAATTCAGGCTTATAACTGTTTGGCCGACAACGGCGAGGAATAGTATGTCCTGGACTGATGAACGCGTAGAACTTCTCCGGAAATTGTGGATGGACGGGTTGAGTGCGAGCCAGATCGCGGCCGAACTTGGCGGCGTCACCCGAAATGCAGTTATTGGCAAGGTTCACCGGCTGGGGCTTTCGGGTCGTGCGAAATCCGTTTCCACGCAAAATGTGAGCCGGCAGAAGCGTACTGCGAGGCCGGCACCAGCCGCAGCGCCGGTACGTCCGGCTCGCGGCAACCAGCGCGCGCTTTCGGAACCACAGATTTTCATTCGCTCCGAAAACGGCGTCACGCAGAGCGCACCGCAGGATCTGGTTGCACCCGATCCGATGCGACTTGACCTCACCCAGCTGGGTGAATCCACCTGCAAGTGGCCGATCGGGGATCCGGCTACGGATGACTTCTATTTCTGCGGTCACAATTCAAGAGATTCAGGCCCCTATTGCGCGTATCACGCGCGCATCGCCTATCAGCCTGTTGCTGACCGGAGGCGCGAGCGGCGCGCGTGATATCCAAACGGTAGACCCAACAATGTGAACGGCCCCAGTCTGTGGGCCGTTTTTTGTTTCATCTTCATGACGGCAGGCACTGCGGTGCCGCCTGAATTCAATTGAGAAACTTGTCGTCGAGCGAATAACCGGCGCCGCGCACAGTGCGGATCGGGTCCTTTTCCCGACCGCGAATGATTGCCTTGCGCAGCCTGCCGACATGGACATCAACCGTGCGCTCGTCGACATAGATGTCGCGACCCCATACCCCATTGAGAAGCTGCTCGCGCGAAAATACACGCCCTGGCGACCGCATGAAAAATTCTAACAGGCGGAACTCCGTTGGGCCGAGGCGCAGTTCGCGCTCATTGCGATAGGCGCGGTGCAACTCGCGATCAAGCGACAGGTCACCGGCTACCAGGCGGGCAGACACGCTTTCGGGATTGGTCCGACGAAGCATTCCCTTGACGCGTGCCATAAGCTCGGGGACCGAGAACGGCTTGACCACATAGTCATCTGCTCCAGTGGCAATGCCACGTACCCGTTCGGTTTCCTCGCCGCGCGCAGTCAGCATGATGACGGGAAGGCGCTGTGTTTCCGGGCGCAGCCTTAGGCGTCGGCACAGTTCGATGCCGGAAAGGCCGGGGAGCATCCAGTCGAGCAACAACAGGTCGGGAACCTGCTCTTGCAGCCTAAGTTCAGCGTCATCACCGCGGGTGACAACTTCAACTGCAAAACCTTCGGCTTCCAGGTTGTATCGAAGCAGCAATGCAATTGACTCTTCGTCTTCCACCACCATGACTGCCGGATTCATTGTTGCACCCGCCCGGCAACAGCTGCAGTTCTGTCGTCATTCAGGACGCGTTCCATGTTTTGAAAGCTCCGACTTGCCCGTGACAATGTAGCGAATGATCTCTGCAAGGTTGGTTGCGTGATCACCGATCCGTTCAATGTTCTTGGCGCAGAACAACAACTGCGTACAGAATGTGATGTTTCGAGGATCTTCCATCATGTAGGTAAGCAGTTCGCGGAAGAGGGAGGTATAGACCTGGTCAATCGCGTCGTCGCGGGAAAGCACCAGCTCGGCCTTGGCTTCGTCCTTGTTCACGTAAGCGTCGAGCGCATCCTTGAGCTGCTCCAGCGCAAGCGAAGTGAGATGCTCCAGCCCGCGAACCAGTTTTTTGGGGTGGGTGAACTCGGTGATTTCCTTGGCACGCTTGGCGATGTTCTTGCCCATGTCGCCAACGCGTTCGAGATCACTGCCCATGCGCAAGGCACCAATGATCTCGCGCAGGTCGGCTGCCATCGGCTGTCGCTTGGCAATGACGATTATGACCCGCTCATCCAGCTCAAACTGCAAATTGTCGAGGATGATGTCCTGGGCGATAACGGATTCGGCCAGAGCATGATCCCCCTTGATCAGGGCGGCAATCGCCTGCTCGACCATGCTTTCGGCGCGTCCGCCCATTTCGGTGATCTTGCGCTTGATGAACTTCAGGTCATCATCAAAGGCGCTGACTGTATGTCCGGTCATGAGTTTGTTCCCTTCTTCATCCAGGTCGCCGCGATCAACCAAATCGACCGGTGATATAATCCTGGGTCTTCTGGTTGCCCGGATTGGTGAAGATGATGTCGGTGTCGTTGTATTCGATCAGGTTGCCGAGATGGAACATGGCTGTCTTCTGGGACACACGCGCGGCCTGCTGCATGGAATGTGTCACGATGACGATCGTGTAGTTGGCACGAAGTTCGCTGATGAGTTCCTCGACCTTGGCAGTCGCAATTGGATCGAGTGCAGAACAAGGCTCGTCCATCAGGATCACTTCAGGGCTTACCGCTATGGCACGCGCGATGCAAAGACGCTGCTGCTGACCACCGGAAAGGCCGGTGCCAGGTTCATTCAACCGGTCCTTGACCTCCTCGAAAAGGCCAGCCTTCTGAAGGCTGTTCACGACAATTTCTTCCAGTGCGGATTTGTTCCTGGCGAGGCCGTGAATGCGCGGTCCATAGGCCACGTTTTCGAAGATTGACTTGGGAAACGGGTTTGGCTTCTGGAACACCATTCCGACGCGGGCACGCAATTCGACCACATCGATCTTTGGATCGTAGATGTCTTCATTGTCGAGGGTAATCTCACCCCTGACAGAACAGATGTCGATCGTGTCGTTCATACGATTGAGGCAACGCAGAAATGTTGACTTGCCACACCCGGAAGGCCCGATCAGTGCCGTGACTTCATTCTCGTTGATATCCAGATTGACACCAAACAGGGCCTGTTTTGTCCCGTAAAATACATCAACGTCCCTGCCGCGCATCTTGATCGCCGGCTGGCCGTCGCTGTACTTCGAAAGGAGCGCTTCGGTCTGTGTTTCGGACATCATGTTCATCCCTTTTTCCCCGACCTGCACCAACACTGGCGACACGAGTTTCCAACACCGCTGCGGACTGTTCAAGCCGCCGTCCCGACGTAAATGCTACCAACGACGCTCGAACCGGCGGCGCAGGAGTATGGCTACCGCATTCATCAAGATCAGGAATGCCAGCAGAACGATGATGGCACCAGAAGCGCGCTCAACGAATGCCGGGTCTCCGCGTTGGGTCCAGTTGTAGACCTGAACCGGCAGGGCCGATGCAGGGTCGAATATGCCTTCGGGCGGAAGTCCTGGAAATTCGCGAACGAATGCGACCATGCCGATCAGGAGGAGAGGCGCGGTTTCTCCCAATGCCTGGGCGAGACCGATAATCGTGCCGGTCAGAATGCCAGGTGCAGCCAGAGGAAGAACGTGGTGAAAGATTGCCTGTATCTTGGAAGCGCCCACACCAAGTGCTGCGTCGCGAATCGATGGGGGGACCGCCTTCAATGCGGCGCGGGTTGCGATGATGATGGTTGGCAGTGTCATCAGCGTAAGCACAAGGCCGCCGACAATCGGCGCTGAGCGCGGAAGACCGGCATAGTTGATGAAGATGGCAAGGCCCAGAATACCAAAGACGATCGAGGGAACTGCTGCCAGATTGGCGATGTTGACCTCGATCAGGTCAGTCCATTTGTTCTGCGGTGCGAATTCCTCAAGATAGATCGAGGCAGCAACCCCGATGGGCAATGACAGGCAAAGGACCAGGATCATCATGTAGGCCGAGCCCAGGATAGCTACGCCAAGGCCGGCGGCTTCGGGACGTGTGTCAGAAGCGTCAGGCGCGGTGAAGAATTGCGGATTGAACCTCGTCTCCAACACACCGGCCCTGGCCATCTTGTCGGCAAGTTGTAATTGCTCGGGCGAAACATTGCGGTCAAGCGCTGCGGATTCCATCGTGACGCGGCCCTTGTAGTAGCCATCGATACGGCCCGAAGCGAGGAGACGAAACTCAATTGTCTCACCGATCTTCGAAGGATCAGCCAAAACATATCTGCGCAGTTCGGCTGGTGCCTCCTTGGAGATAACGTCGCCCACCTTCTTCAGGTTAAGGCCTTTGATCTGAAGACCGTGATCCTCGATCAGCTTCTTGAGAGCAGTATCTATGAGCGGCTGATAACCAAAGGTGGTCACCTTGGCCAGCGCTTCGGGATCACGGGTTCCAGCCTTGTCCAGTTTTGCCGGATCAAGGAAGATTTCCAATTTTACATAGGTCTGCTGAAATGATGACAGGCCATTGTAGAGGATCGATGCTAGCAGGCCGCCGACGGCGAGAATGCCGATCATGACTGCGACGAAGCCGATCATCCTGAAGCGGGTTTCAGAGGCCTGGCGACGCCGCGCGCGGTCACTTCTGACATAAAGCGACCGGCCAGACGGGAGGGCAGGCTCGACCGGTGAAATGCTGGAGATATCGGTCATTCATACTGCTCCCGGTATTTGCGGACGATATAGAGGGCAAGAATGTTCAATCCAAGCGTGAACACGAACAATGTGAGACCAAGCGCGAAGGCCACGAGCGTTTCCGGACTCGCAAACTCGGTGTCGCCCGTCAGCTGGCTAACGATCTTCACCGTCACGGTAGTCATGGCCTCGAACGGATTGAGACCGAGTTTGGCTGCGGCACCCGCTCCCATGACGACGATCATTGTTTCACCGATGGCGCGGCTGGCGGCAAGCAGTATCGCGCCGACGATGCCGGGAAGGGCGGCTGGCAGGATGACCTGGCGAATGGTTTCGGACTGGGTGGCTCCCAGACCGTAGGATCCGTCACGCAATGATTGCGGGACCGCGTTGATGATGTCATCGGACAGCGAAGAGACAAAGGGGATCAGCATGATGCCCATGACAAGGCCCGCCGTCATGACGGAAGATGACGAATTGCCAAGACCCAACGGCTGCGCGATCCAGTCGCGCATGAAGGGACCCACGGTAATAAGCGCGAAAAGGCCGTAGACAATGGTCGGAACACCGGCAAGGATTTCAATGGCCGGCTTGGCAAATCCCCTGAGTTTGGTACCGGCATATTCAGCCAGGTAAATCGCGATCATCAGGCCGATTGGCACTGCCAGCGCCAGCGAAACGAAGGAAACATAAAGGGTGCCCCAAAGCAGCGGCAGGATTCCAAGCTCCGATCCGCCACGGAATTGCGGGTTCCAGACCGTCGAAAAGAAGAAGTCCTTTGCAGGATACAGCTGGAAGAAGTGTACAGACTCAAACAGCAGCGAAACGACTATCCCGATGGTGGTCAGGATTGCCACCATTGAGGAGGCGATCAACAGCGCGCGGATGAAGTTTTCGCTGACATTTCTGGCGCGCATCCGGGGTTCGATCCGGAAAAAGGACCAAAAGCCGAAACCGATTGCCGCCAGCAAGACTGCAATGTTGCGAAACAGCGAGCCGTATTTTTCAAGGGCCCGATAGTTCTTCGCAGCCTCAAAAACGACCGGGTCAACATCCGAACCGAGTGCTATGCCCACGCCTGCCAGAAGGTTGCGAATGTTGGAGGTGTCGGCACGCATGGTCGCAATGTCCTGCTCCGACAAGTTACCCCTGGAAATGATGGCATCCAGTCCACCTGCAATCCGCCGGACATCCGCCAATACAAGCCCCCTGGCACCACCTTCGGGGATAGCGCTTTCCGGTATCTGGGCGCTGATTTGGGATTCCACCAGAACAGGTTGGAGAAACAGCCAGCAAGCCAGCAACGCAAAGGCCGGAACCGCAATAAACAGGGCGACCGTCTGGCCATAGTAATTGGGCAGCGAATGCAGCTTTGTCTTATTGCGCTTCGCGGCAGCCACAGCACGCATGCGCCCAAGGACGAAACCGACAGCCGTCATCGCGAGAATGACCAGCGAAAGCAAACCTGGAGTCATTTCAATCCCACCCAACCGCAATTGTCAGGGCGGCGCATTGTACGCCGCCCTGCTTGTCAATGTTGCAGGCTTAGTTCAGCGGACCCATCGGAGTGCGAGCCTTGACCATTTCCTGGGTCTTGGCAAGCTCCGGATCGGAAACCAGGCCGTATGCAGCCAGAGGACCATCCGGACCGGCCATTTCGTCAGAAACGAAGAACTCGACATATTCCTGCAGGCCGGGAATGACGTCCAGGTGAGCGTTCTTGACGTAGAAGTACAGCGGACGCGAAACCGGATATTCGCCTGAAGCAATGGTTTCAACCGATGGCGTTACGCCGCTCATGGTTGCGACCTGCAGCTTGTCGGTGTTGTTCTGGTAGAAGGAAAGACCAAATACGCCGATTGCCTGCTTGTTCGCATCGATGCGGGCAAGCGTTTCGGTGTAGTCGCCGTCGATGTCGGTTGACATGCCATCGGTACGGATCGCCATGCACTCTTTTTCAGCGGCTTTCTTGTCGCCACCGTTTGAAGCCATGATAGCTTCAAACGTGCCGTCTGCTTCACAACCGGCCTTGATCACCTTCTCGTCGAACACTTCGCGGGTGCCGTGCTTGGTGCCCGGGATGAATGCGAGGATTTCCTGGGCTGGCAGGTCAGCGCGGACGTCGCTCCACATCTTGTTCGGATTGTCGACGAGCTTGCCGTCCTTGACGACCTTGGCTGCAAGAGCCATGTGCCAGTCGGCCGGGGTGAAGGCAAAACCGTTGCCCTTGATGTCGGAAGCGAAGACAATGCCATCATAACCGATGCGGACTTCCTGGATGTCCTTGACACCGTTGGATGCGCAGTTGTCGATGTCGGACTGCTTGATGCGTGAAGAAGAGTTGGCGATGTCGATGGTGTTTTCTCCAACCCCCTCGCACAACGCCTTGCGGCCGGCACCCGAACCACCACCGTTAACAACCGGGGTCGGGAAATCTGTGTTTTCGCCAAAAGCTTCAGCCACGATCGCAGCATAAGGAAGTACGGTCGAGGAACCGGCGATCTGGATTTCGTCGCGTGCTTCGGCCTGGCCGGCAACGGACATCATGAGGACGCAGGCTGCTGCGCTGGCGTAAGATGAAAATTTCACGGATGAATCTCCCTTTCGGTGACTTTGGTCAGGTGAGTGAATCACCGCGCCGGTTTGCACAGACAGCAGGTACCTACTCCGCGATGACTTCAGCAAACTACTCACCGTGCAAAATGGTTTTATGTCATCTGCGTGTTACTATTGTGACAGATTAACCTATTGCTTTTGTTATTAAATTTTCGACCGTCCAGAATCTGAAACATGAAGCGGCGGGAACTTGACCGAAAAAGCAGCACCCTGTCCGGGTTTCGAATTCACGATGAGTCTGGTGCCGTGGCGGCTCAGAATGTGCTTGACGATGGCGAGCCCAAGTCCGGTGCCCTGTTTCTGGCGACTGTCAGCAATATCCACGCGGTAAAATCGCTCTGTCAGGCGTGGCTGATGCTCTGCCGCAATACCTGGACCATAGTCCCTTACCGTGACTTCGACGCCTCCGTTTCCCGCCTCGCCGTCTAGTTTGGCAGAGATGTCGACCTTGCTCCCGCTCTGGCCGTATTTGCAGGCATTCTCGACCAGATTGGAAAACACCTGAAGCAGTTCATCGCGGTCTCCCCGGACCAGCGCCGGTTGGTCCGGCAGTTCGACATTGATAACCACACCCAGCGCCGATGCCTGGTTTTCGAGCGAGCGCTTCACTGAACTGAGGACGTCTCCGACCTCGACCTCGTCGCGCGGGCGCAAATGTGCTTTCATCTCGATCCTGCTGAGCGACAGGAGATCGTCAATCAGGCGCGACATGCGTTCGGCTTGTTCAAGCATGATTGCCAGGAAGCGTTTTGTGGCCTGCGGATCCGCGCTTGCCGGCCCCTGCAAGGTTTCGACGAAGCCACGAAGCGAGACCAGCGGGGTACGCAATTCATGGCTGGCATTGGCGATGAAATCCGAGCGCATTTCCTCGGCGCGCTTCACCTCCGACTGGTCGATGAAACTTACCATGAAGAAGGTCGGCTCCCCGGATGTGACCTGCGAAAGAACCGGTGACACGGAGACCAGAAACCAGCGGTCAGCCGGAACACGCTCATGATAGAGCAATACAGAACCCTTGCCATCGGCCATGACCTGTTGCAGCAGTCTGGAGATTTCGGGCTGGCGGAAGCTGTAGTTCAGGGGATCACCGACCCGTGCTGCGGAGAATACCTGGACTGACAACTGGTTGGCGTAGCGGACATTGCCCTGCGGATCGAGAATATAGACCGGATACCCGAATGCCTCCGCCACAGCCTTTATCGAATTGTCAGGCCAAAGGGAGCGCTGGGCCTGGTTTGCCTGTTTTCCGGTTTCCGTCGTGACGGATGGTGCAATCGCCGCAAACAAGAGTGCTACCAAAACGGCAATGCCAAAGAAGTAGGGGGCACTGGTCGGCTCGAAGCCGGTGCATGCAATTGCCATCAGCGCGCAGGCAATGCCAACCCTTCTTGTCTGGGACAGCCGTGACAACATGGTTTCGTCTCCCTGGTAAGGCCCAATCCGTTTCTTAGCACAGCTTGGCATGTCGCGATGAAGGAGGAATCATTACAGACTGCAAAAGATTGCTGTTTTTTCATTGCTGTTTTTCGGTGGCCAGCGCCGTATAATCATCCGTATTCGGAACTGTGACCGGCAAACAGAGTGGAGACTTGAACGTTTATGGATATTCCCGACGCGCCCGTTGTTGAACTCGAAATACGGGGAAAACTGCGCAAGTTTGACCTTGACGATCCGCAGTTACCGGACTGGGTGGAAAAGCACGCATTTTCCAGCGGTGACTATCCATATCAAAAGAAACTGAAGTCTGATCTGTATGAAGCGCAATTGACAGCACTGCAAAAGGAACTGGTCAAGGTCCAGTACTGGTTGCAGAAGACCGGTCGCAGGATGATGATCCTGTTTGAAGGCCGCGATGCCGCCGGCAAGGGCGGAACCATTGCCGCATTTCGTGAAAATCTGAATCCGCGCTATGCCCGTCCGGTTGCACTGTCAAAGCCGTCGGATGTTGAAATGGGGCAATGGTATTTCCAGCGCTATGTCCAGAATTTTCCAACCGCAGGCGAGTTCGTGATGTTCGACCGCTCGTGGTACAATCGCGCCGGGGTTGAACCGGTCATGGGATTTTGCAAACCGGAGCAGCACGAGGCATTTCTGCAGGAAGTGCCGCGTTTCGAGGAGATGATTGTCAACGAAGGCATAGCTTTCTTCAAATTCTGGCTCAATATCGGACAGGAAATGCAATTGAAGCGGTTCCATGACCGCAGGCATGATCCGCTCAAGGTCTGGAAGCTGTCGCCGATCGACATCAAGGCATTGGAGAAATGGCACGACTATACCGAGGCCCGCGACATCATGCTTTCGCGCAGCCATTCAAAGACTGCGCCCTGGACAATCATTCGTTCCAACGACAAGCGGCGCGCCCGGGTCAATGCCATTCGCAAGGTGCTGCACAGCCTGGACTATGAGTTCAAGGATGACGCCGCCATTGGCGAAATCGATACCAGTATCGTGCGCGGTGCGGACGACTTCCGCGATTGACGCTTATTCCTCGTCGAGGCGCAATCTCGCATACTGGATGTCGACCAGATCTCCCTGACCCGATATCGCAGCAGCGCCGGTAATATCGGTGTTGAGCAAGAAATGCGCGTCGCGGACTGTTGCCGCTTCGGCAGGAACCGAAAGTTTGAAGATCATGACTTCCGGCTGCAGGCCAACTCGGAACCGCTTGCGGCCACACAGTTCCTGACTGTCGAATTCACAACTGACTGCGAAATTGGCAGGGCCGGTCCCACCGGATTTCGCCCTAATCTCGACCGTCACCTTTTTGCCCGCAATTCGCGACAACACGCCAGGCTGCACGGCCAGCAAGATCGGTTTGGCTGTCTCCTCCCTAGCATTACCGGGGCGAAGTGAAGCCAGTCGCAACATTTCGGTATTGGACTGGTTGACGATTTCAGCAGTGCCGCGACCGCTCGTATCCAGCGCACTGGAATCTGCGGCTGACAGCAGGACAATATAGGTTGCGTCGGCGACGTCTTCGCCGCCAGTAGCATTTGCCGAATCAGCCGTTCCGGGCTGCTCCTGCTGGCTCGAATCACTGGCTCCGAAGATCTCGCTGTAAAGGCCGTAACCGAGCCACCCGAAACCGAGGATCGCAAGCAATGTGACTGCAATTACGAGATTTCGCTTCGCCGATGAACCGCGCCGTGCCAGCATTGCCTTGCTGACATGGTTGCGGTCATCCTCATCAGCACCGTAATCCAGCGTATCGTCGTAGCCGTCATCATCCGGATAATCGGAATAGGGGTCGTCGAGCATCACTGGCTCTGCCCTGCCCTGGCTGTCAAATCCGTGTTCGACCCGCACTTCGCGATTCACGCTGCCTGCTACAGGCTGCGTTTCAGCTGAAAGCGGCGGCGCGGGTCGCAATCTCGGCGGCAGGGATTGGACATTCGGCGCTGGCGCAGGAGACTGGGCATAGCCGCTCTCAATGCGCCTGATCGAAACTTCCAATGCGTCGCGGTGGGAATCGGAAGTCGCAGGATCCTGCGCTTTTGCCGAAGCGATCATGCGCTCCAGCGCATTCCGCGAGGACTGGTAGACCTTCTCCCGAATGACCGGGTCAGAATCATCCTGTCGCGCCAAGGCCTGGCGGATGAGCCCCTCAAAATCAGCCAACTTTCCAATACCCCTGTTCGATCAGCCGTCACGCATCAACCTTGAAAAAGGCAATGGCAACATTTGCTGATCAATTCAAGCCCGGTCCTGTCGCCACCCTCCGGTGGAACAGGCGCCCCCAGACCCGAGCCTTCGGCAATATCAGTCAAAAACCACAAAACACGCCAAGGCTTCCGTAACGTCACGCAATACAACAAGCTGCGATCCGGTGCAAACCGGTTTTATCTTATCGGACTTTCCGGTTTCAATTGCAATCAATGGCAAACACCTCGGCTAATTGATGGGTTGGCTGCTGAAAGATTGATAAGCTGGAACGGTTTGCGTATAAGACTTACGTTTTCGTAAGCGTCAATAGAGCGTGAAGCCCTTTGACAGAAACGAAAAATGAGAACTGCGAAGACAAATTCGAATGAATGGCCGCGTTGTCCCGTTTCCCTGAAGCGTGAAACGCGTTAGCGGAGCGCCAAATTTCATGACATTACCTGCAATCCTGAAGGACCGACTGACAATTCCTGTGGTCGCAGCACCACTTTTCATCATTTCCCATCCGGAGCTGACCCTTGCGCAGTGCAAGGCAGGTGTCGTTGGCTCGTTTCCTGCGCTGAATGCCCGTCCCGTCGAGCAACTTGATGAATGGCTGGCACAATTGACCGAGGAACTGGCGGCGCACCAGTCAGCCAATCCGGGATCGAAAACAGCACCTTTTGCGGTCAACCAGATCGTGCACAAGTCGAACAACCGGCTGCAGCAGGACCTTGAACTGTGCGTCAAGTACAAGGCACCAATCGTGATCACGTCCCTGGGTGCGGTCGCGGAGGTCAACGAAGCCGTGCATTCCTATGGCGGTATCGTGCTGCATGACATTATTCATGATCGCCATGCCCGCAAGGCCGTGGAAATGGGTGCGGACGGGTTGATTGCCGTAGCGACGGGTGCTGGCGGTCATGCCGGAACCCTCTCGCCATTTGCCCTGATCCAGGAAATCCGGCAGTGGTTTGACGGGCCTCTGCTTCTTTCAGGTTCGATTGCCAATGGCGGCGCCGTGCTGGCAGCCCAGGCGATGGGCGCAGACCTTGCCTATATCGGTTCGCCGTTCATTGCCACTGCCGAAGCACGTGCAACGGACGCCTACAAGCAGGGGATTGTCGAAGGACGCGCAGCGGACATCGTCTATACAAACCTGTTTACCGGAGTGAATGGCAACTATCTGCGCTCCTCCATAGTCAATGCCGGTCTTGATCCCGACAATTTGCCCGAGAGCGATCCAAGCAAGATGAGTTTTGGCTCAGGCAGCGATGCCAAGGCCAAAGCCTGGAAGGACATCTGGGGATGCGGTCAGGGAATTGGCGCGGTTGACAAGGTCGTGAGCACGCAGGAACTCGTGGACCGGCTGCAACGCGAATACCAGGCTGCCAAAAAGCGTGTCTGCGCCTGATACGCATCTGACAGGCGAAGCGCCTCGCTCAGTCAGTCGCGCCAGAACCCCGGCGCGAACATTACCACCACGCTCATGATTTCGAGACGGCCAAGCAGCATCTCGATTGAAAGCACCACCTTGTCGATGTCCGACATGCCGGCAAAATTGAAGGCGGGCCCGATCTTTGTACCCAGCCCGGGACCGACATTGGCAAGGGCGGTGGCTGATCCGGAAAAGGCTGTGATCAGGTCATTTCCCGTCAGGGTGAGAATGACGCCACCGATCAGGAAGGTGGCAAAATACAGCAGGGTAAAAGAGAACACCGCGACTACCACGTCCTCATCAATGGCGTGATCGCCATATTTCATGCTGCGCACGGAACTGGGGGAGAGCAGTCTGGCGATTGCCGATCTGCACACGGCAACAAACACGACGATGCGAAACATCTTCAGGCCGCCGGCGGTCGAGCCGGAGCAGGCGCCGAGGAAAATCAACAGACCGACCAGGAACAATGCAGCAGTCGGCCAGATCCCGAAATCCTGGAACACGAAACCGGTGGTGGTCAGGATCGAGACCACGGTGAAGGTGACGCTGGCAAAAAGTGTTGGATCGACCGGTGTGCCGTTCACCTGCAGGACGATCAGCAGGAAAAACACCGACAGGGCCACAATACCGAAATAATAGGCGATCTGGATGTCGAAGAACCGCCGCTTTGGCGAGAACATGAACAGCATGAACATGAACGGCATGCCGCCCAAAAGCATGAACGCCGTTCCCGCCCACAGGATTGGAACGGAATTGAACTTTGCGAATGACAGATCGGAAGTGCCGTATCCACCGGTGGAGAGCGTCGCCATGGCATGATTGGCGGCATCAAAAAAGCTCATGCCCAATGCGTTATAGGTGAGGATGCAGGCAAGCGTCAGGCCGACATAGAGCCACAGGATCCGGACAGCATATTCCTCGAAGCGAGAGAAACTCTTTTCTGCCGTGTCTGATGATTCCATCGCAAACAGCGATTGCCCGCCCAGTTTGAGGAAAGGGAAGAGGAACACCGAAAGCACGACAATTCCAACGCCGCCGATCCATTGCAGCAGCGAGCGCCACAACAGGATGCCGGGCGGCAGGCGGTCGAGTTGAGACATGACGGTGGAGCCGGTTGTAGTCAGCCCCGATACCGATTCAAAAAAGGCATCAACCGGGCTCATTTGCACTTCGGCAAAATAGAACGGCAAGGCACCGGCAGAGCACATGACCAGCCAGGACATCGAGACAAACAGGAAGCCGTCGCGGCGGTTCCAGCCGGAATGGCGATCACGAAAACCCAAATGCAGGAAAAGCCCCGCTCCACCAGCAACAAAGGCAGAAACCAGGAATACCTGCCAGTCCCGGTTTCCCTGTGCGAGATCGACGAGTGCGGGAAGTGCCATTGCAAGCCCAGCCACACACAGGATCAGTCCCAGCGGTGAGACAATCTTTTCAAGCTGCATGGTTTCAATTCCTGTTTGCCGCATGCAGCGGCCCAGTCTTCGAAGCCGGGCTTATACGACGGGCCAGACAGGAAGCCAATCGGCCCCGTGAAAAATTGAGGCCGTCAAACGGAAAAGGCGGAGCTTCAAAGCCCCGCCTTCCCTTGATCCCATTAAAGCCGCAGCAATCAGCCTGCGGCAGCAACTGCCCGCTTCGCCATGACCTTCACGAGGTTGGCGCGATAGGCGCTGTCGCCATGGATGTCGGAAAGCATCATGCCTTCATCAACCTTGGCATTGGCAACAGCGTCAGCACTCCAGTTGTCGGTCAGTGCCTTTTCCATGCCCTCGTGGCGGAAGACCCCGCTGGCACCAGCACCGGTAACGCCCACGCGAGCCATGCCATTCTTGAGCTTGGCAACGAAAACACCTGCCATCGCGTAGCGCGAAGCCGGGTTCGGGAACTTGGCATAGGCCGACTTGGCGGGAGCCGCAAAGCTGACGGCAGTGATGATCTCACCATCCTCCAGCGCAGTTTCGAACATGCCGGTGAAGAAATCATCGGTGTCGATGGTGCGCTTGTTGGTCATGATCTGCGCGTTCAGCGCCATCATTGCCGACGGGTAATCTGCCGCCGGATCATTGTTGGCAATGGAGCCGCCAATTGTTCCCATGTGGCGCACAGCCGGATCGCCGATATGGCCGGCAAGGTTGCAAATGCCTGGACAAATTGCCCGCAATTCCTTGCTGGAAGCTACTTCCGCATGGGTGGTAGCTGCACCGATGGTGACCTGATTGCCGTTGATCGAGATGCCCTTCATCGCAGCGATGTGGCGCAGGTCGATCAGGTCGCTAGGTGCTGCCAGACGCTGCTTCATGGTTGGAATGAGCGTCTGGCCGCCGGAGACGAACTTGCCGTCCTCGGCCTTGGCCATCATGGCCGCCGCATCGTCTACCGAAGAGGCGCGGTGGTAGGATGTATTGTGCATGGTCTTGCCTCTCTTATGCTTTCATCGCAGCCCAGACCCGTGACGGGCTGGCTGGCATTGTCAGGTTGTTGTTGCCGATGGCATCGGTGATCGCGTTGATCAGCGCGGGCGGCGAACCGATGGCTCCTGCCTCGCCGCAGCCCTTGATGCCGAGCGGATTGCCCGGGCACAGCGTCTCATGCGTCGACAGTTTGAAGCTGGGCAGATCGTCGGCGCGCGGCATGGTGTAATCCATGAAGCTTGCCGTGATCAGCTGGCCGTCGGCATTGTAGATTGCGCCTTCGAGAAGCGCCTGGCCAATACCCTGGGCGATGCCGCCATGCACCTGGCCCTCTACGATCATCGGATTTATGATCTTGCCGAAATCGTCCGCTGCCACAAACTGCACGATTTGCGTCACGCCGGTTTCGGGGTCGACCTCAACCTCGCAAACATAGGCGCCTGCGGGGAAGGTGAAGTTGGTCGGATCGTAGAATGCCCCTTCCTTGAGACCTGGTTCCATGCCGGCGGGCAGGTTGTGACCGGTATAGGCAGCAAGGCAGACCTCGTGCCAGCCAAGCTTCTTGTCGGTGCCGGCAACTTTCACTTCGCCATTCTCGATGACAATGTCGCCCTCGTCGGCTTCCATGAGATGTGCGGCAATCTTCTTGGCCTTGGCCTCGACCTTGTCGAGCGCCTTGACGATGGCCGACATGCCCACCGCACCAGAACGCGAACCGTAGGTTCCCATGCCGAACTGCACCTTGTCGGTGTCGCCATGGACGATCTGGACATTGGCAGTCGGAAGGCCGAAGCGATCCGAGATCAATTGCGCAAAAGTGGTCTCGTGGCCCTGGCCGTGGCTGTGCGAGCCGGTCAGGATTTCGATTGTGCCGACCGGGTTCACGCGGACTTCCGCCGATTCCCACAGACCGACGCCGGCACCCAGCGAGCCAACGGCCGCAGAAGGCGCGATGCCGCATGCCTCGATATAGCAGGAAAGGCCGATACCGCGCTTCTTGCCACGCTTCTCAGCTTCAGCACGCCGCGCCGAGAAACCGGCGTAATCCGCTGCCTTGAGTGCAGCATCCAGCGTTGTGTCATAGTCGCCCGCATCATAGGCCATGATGACGGGTGTCTGGTGCGGGAATGATCGGATGAAGTTCTTGCGGCGCAGTTCAGCAGGATCCAAGCCAAGTTCGCGTGCTGCCGTCTCCATGATGCGCTCGACCAGGAAGGTTGCTTCCGGACGACCCGCACCGCGATAGGCATCCACGGGAGCGGTATTGGTGTAGACCGTACGCACATTGCAGTGGATGTTGGCGATGTTGTACTGGCCCGACAACAGCGTCGCATAAAGATAGGTCGGGACCGAGGACGAGAACAGCGACATGTAAGCGCCAATATTGGCGATCGTGTCAACCTTGAAGCCGGTGATCTTGTGGTCCTTGTCGAACCCGATCCTGGCCTTTGTTACATGGTCGCGGCCATGTGCATCGGCAAGGAATGCCTCGGTGCGGTCCGCGGTCCATTTGACCGGAACACCGGTGCGCTTGGATGCCCACAGGCAGACAATTTCCTCGGGATAGATATAGATTTTCGAACCGAAGCCACCGCCGACATCCGGCGCAATGACGCGGAGCTTGTGCTCGGGCGCGACCTGATAAAAGGCCGACAGGACGAGACGGGCAACATGCGGGTTCTGGCTGGTGGTGTAGAGGGTGAAATGGTCTTCGGCCACATCGTAATTGGCAAGCGCCGCACGCGGTTCCATAGGGTTGGGAACCAGACGGTTGTTGTATATCTCGATCTCGGTGACATGGGCCGATTTGGCAAGGGCTGCATCCGTGGCAGCAGCTTCGCCGATTTCCCAGTCATAGATCATGTTGTTCTTTGCTTCGGGGTGAAGCTGCGGCGCTCCGGATTTGAGCGCGGAAACGGCATCCACCACATGAGGCAGCACTTCGTAGTCAACCGCAACTGCCTCGGCAGCCGAGCGGGCGTTGGCAAGCGAATCCGCGATGACGACAGCAGCCGCATCACCGACATAGCGCACCTTTTCGGTGGCAATGGCCGACCAGGCGCCCATGTTCATGGGTGAACCGTCCTTGGAGTGGATCATCCAGCCGCAGATCAGGTTGCCGATGCCGTCTCCGGTCAGCTGCTTTCCGTCGAGCACGGCAACAACACCCGGCATGGCTTCGGCAGCCGACTTGTCGATGCCCTTGATCTTTGCATGAGCATGCGGTGAGCGCACAAAGGCGGCATAATGCATGCCGGCCATCTTGAAATCGTCGGTGTAGCGGCCCTTGCCGGTGATGAAGCGCTGGTCTTCCTTGCGAAGTACCCGTGCGCCAATACCTTCCATTCCCATCTTATCCTCCTCCAGAATTCACGAACTGCATTTCAGTGGAACCGGGCTGCGATGGTTCACCATCGCCCGGACGTCGCGCCAAAATGCGATCAGGCTATGGCCTGTGCGGCAGACTCGATTGCGCGCACAATGTTGTGATAGCCGGTACAGCGGCAGATATTGCCCTCAAGCTCTGCCCGGATCGTGCCCTCGTCGAGCTTGCGGCCATCCGCCTTGGCACGGTTGATCATGTCAACTGCGGTCATGATCATGCCCGGCGTGCAGAAGCCGCATTGCAGGCCGTGATGCTCGCGAAATGCCGACTGGACCGGATGCAGGTTCGCTCCATCAGCCAATCCTTCAATCGTGGTGACGGCTGAACCGGATGCCTGAACTGCAAGCGTGGTGCAGGATTTGACTGCCTTGCCATCGACATGGACCACGCAGGCTCCGCATTGCGAGGTGTCGCAACCGACATGTGTACCCGTCAGATTGAGGATCTCACGCAGAAACTGCACGAGCAGGGTGCGATCCTCCACGTCTCCGGTGACTTTCTTGCCATTCACCGTCATGCTTACGGTTGCCATCAATTTCCTCCATTAAACAGCACACATCCCGGACAAGGTTTCCAGGAAAGAACAGGTTGGGAAGAATAAAGGTTCCGGGCGCACGGCACCCGGTTGTTGCGGCTCAAGCCGCCCTCCTCCCTGAAGATGGCCAACCGGCGAGTGCGGGTGAAAACATCTGCCGTAAAGTTTGGCGCAGGAACCCGCCTCCCGCAAGTAGCCAGCACAGAAAAATACCTTGAATCGCAATGAGCAAAAATTTGGCAAGCCTGAAAAAGAGGCGAACTTATTTCTGCTTCAGACCGGCAACGGCGGCCAGTGAGGGAAAACAGACCGGTTCCTGCCCGGCGGAAGCCTGCCATTTGCCAATCGAGCGGCGTGTTTTGAAACCAGGCAGGCCGTCTGCGCCGCCAACATCATGGCCCAGTTTCTCCAGCCCGCGCTGCATGGCAGCGATATCCGAGCGGTAAAGCTTGTCGATCCCGCTCCAGCCAGCAACGAACGGACCGCCGCCCCACTGGATGCGGTCAGCAGCGTTGCCGATGAACAATGCATAGAGATCGCTCTCGTTGTAGTCCTTGATGACGTAGAAATTCGGCGTCACAAGGAATGCCGGACCAAGCCTGCCGGCCGGCATCAGGAGAAATGTCTCCTGCGCCACTTCAGTTGCCGGAAACGGTTTTCCTGAAATGCGCTTTACACCCTGTGCTGCCCATTTCGCCGTTGTCATCCCCTGGTCGGGTCCTTCCAGCGCGCAAGACAGCGACGCCGGGACGGTAACCTCGAAGCCCCAGTCGCGGCCGGATTGCCAGCCGTGATGACGCAGATAACCGGCAATCGAGGCAAGCGTATCGCCTTGGGAGTTCCAGATATCGGCGCGGCCATCGCCATCACCGTCAGCGGCATGTTCCAGAAACGAAGTTGGCAGGAATTGCGGCTGACCCAATGCGCCCGCCCATGACGATTTCATCATCGCGCGTGTGACGAGGTTCTTTTCCAGCATGACGAGGGCTGCGACCAGTTCACGGCGGAACATTTCCTTGCGGCTCGCCATGAACGCCTTGGTACCCAGAACCTCGAAGGCATCATAGGGTATTTTTGCGCGACCAAAACCGGATTCACGTCCCCAGATCGCCAAAAGGAAACGACCCGGCACACCGGTCTTGCGTTCAATCGATGCGAGCGTGGTAGCGAGGCTGGCCAAGCGGCTGCGCCCGCCGGCGACAACTGCTCCAATCACATTTTCGGAGAAATAGCGCGACGGCGCGCCGAACTCGGCCTGATGCTGGTTCTTCTGTGGCTGCGGTTTTTCACCGGGCGGCACCAGATCCGGCAGTTTCCAATTGAGGGTGATACCGGCAAAGGCCTCGTTGAAACGGGCGGCAGAAACGCCGGCGCGGCTTGCCTCGGGCCAAAGATCGGATTTCAGCCAGGTTTGAAACTGCCGCTCGACTGCCTGCTTGTCGAGTGCGGCAGAGGGTGTGACCCCCAGCAACAAAAGCATGAGGGCGGCGGACACAAGGCGCAGGGAATCGGTCATGCGGCAAACCTGCCGCAACGACAGGGCGGGGGCAAGCCCATCAGCCCATCTTGATGAACCGTTCGAGGTGGTGGTCCGTATCGCCGAACAGGTGATCGGCCATGATGATGTGCTTGGCGAAGTGGCCGACGGGATATTCCCAGGTCATGCCCATGCCGCCATGGATCTGGATGGCCTCTTCGGCAACCTGCCTGCCCGCGCGACCCGCGAGGTTCTTGCAGGCCGAGATGGCCCACTCGCGGCGCTTGCGTTCACTTTCCAGATTGCCCGCCGCATTGATCAGCGAGGAGCGCATCTGCTCGATCTCGATCAGCACATCGGCCATGCGGTGCTGCAGTGCCTGGAACTTGCCGATGATGACGCCAAACTGCTTGCGGGTATGCATGTATTCGACCGTCATGTCCTTGGCGACTTCCATCGCGCCCAGCACTTCAGCGCTCAATGCCACGATGGCGCGAGCATGCGCCTTCTCGATCACCGGCAACGCCTTGCCGACGACCCCAAGTGGTTCGCCAACCGCGTCTTCGAAGCTGATTTCAGCTGAGGGGTAACCATCGACCGTGCCGTAGTCGCGAACAATCACTCCGCCAGCGGAGGGATCAACGATGAAAAGCGAGATGCCCTTATCATCGGTTGCGCCGCCAGACGTGCGGGCGGAAACGACGAGCCTGTCAGCATTGCCGCCGCCGAGAACCACCGATTTCGCGCCGTTGATCTTCCAGTTGCCGCCAGTTTCGGTTGCCCTTGTCTCAACATGGTCGAGGTCATAACGAGCCGCCTGTTCGCCATGGGCCATTGCGACCATCGTTTCTCCGGCAATGACAGATTCCAGCATGGCAGTGTGTGTCCGCGATCCGGCATCGGCAATGGCGGAGCCGGCAAGCAGTGTGGGCAGGAATGGCTCGACCACGAGGGCACGGCCCAATGCCTCAAACACGACCATCAGGTCATCGCCAGATCCGCCAAAGCCGCCTGCCTCTTCGGAAAACAGCGCGCCGATCACACCCAGATCAGCAAATGCCTCCCACATGTCTCGTGAGAAGCCGCCCTCCATCCGGGCAAATTCATGTCGCCTGTCGATGGCATAATTTTCCTTGAGGAAGCGTGCCAGTGTCTCCGCCAGCATGCGCTGGTCTTCACCCAGTCGAAAATCCATGTGTCAAAGCCCGAGTTTGGTCTTGGAAATGATGCCGCGCTGGATCTCGTTTGATCCGGCAAAAATCGACAGCTTCCTGTTGTTGAAATAATCGCTCGCAAGCGCATTGGCGTCTTCGGGGCCAATCGATGGCTCGTTGTAGCCGTCGTCCATTGCCTCGGAAACAAAGGGCAGCGCCATGGGACCAAGCGCGCGGCGGGCCAGATCATTGATCTCCTGGCGGATGACAGTGCCCTTGATCTTCAGCATCGAGCTTTCAGGTCCCGGCGCGGCCCCGGAATCGGCTTCCACCAATATGCGCAGATTGGTGGTTTTCATGGCTTCAAGGTCAATCTCGACATTGGCCATGCGTGCAGCGAAATACGGATCCTTCGCCAGCGGCTTGCCACCTTTCATGCTGCGGTTTGCAATCTCCTTGAGTTGCGCGAGTGCCGCATTCGAATTGCCGATATTGGCGGTTCCGGTACGCTCGTGCGTCAGCAGGTATTTGGCGTAGGTCCAGCCCTTGTTCTCTTCACCGACAAGGTTTTCAGCCGGCACTTTCACATTGTCAAAGAACACCTCATTCACCTCGTGCTCACCATCCAGAAGGATGATTGGCCGCACGGTAATGCCGGGTGTCTTCATGTCGATCAGCAGGAACGAAATGCCTTCCTGCGGCTTGCCTTCGGAGGACGTGCGCACGAGGCAGAATATCCAGTCTGCGTAATGACCGAGCGTTGTCCACGTCTTCTGGCCGTTGACAATGTAGTGGTCGCCCTGGCGCTCGGCCTTGGTCTTGAGCGAGGCGAGGTCGGAGCCAGAACCCGGCTCGGAATAACCCTGGCACCACCAGTCGGTGCCATCGAGGATGCGCGGCAGGTAATGTCTTTTCTGCGCGTCGGAACCGAACTTGATCAACACCGGCGCCAGCATGTTCAAGCCAAAGGGGATGACCCGTGGCGCACCCGCTGCCCAAGCCTCTTCGTCATAGATATGGTTCTGGACTGCGGACCAGCCGGCACCGCCCCATTCAACCGGCCAATTGGGCGCAAGCCAGCCGTTGGAATTCAGGGCAGCGTGCCATTCCTCCATATCGGCCTTGGTCAGGCGCTTGCCGAGTTTCACCTTGCGGGAAAGGCGCTCCGGCAGTTTCTTGCGCAAAAACTCCCGGACTTCCTCCCGGAAGGCATTTTCGCTATCGCTGAATTCAAGATCCATGATTTCCCCTCCGCATTTCCCGGCATGTGTCGGGCGGCTTGTATTCCGGAACAACCGGATACAGAATCGCGACAGCAATGCCCACGAATTCCATTGGGCCCACATTAGGAAAGCGCAACCGCATTTGGCAATCGAAATTTCCCATTACGTAAGAGTCAGGGAGTGGTTTGAGCACGGAGAGCCTGTGGTCGTCGTGCGCGTCGACGCAGTTCGTGGATCAGCGCCTCGTGACAATGACGCGGTGATGAGTGTAACAGCCAGTGCCTTGGCAGGCACGATCGGCGGCGGCCAATTGGAATGGCTGGCCATCGAAAAGGCGCGCGCGCTCATTACCGGTTCTGGCAAGGCCGCCTCGCTGGAGGTTCCGCTTGGTCCGGAAATCGGTCAATGTTGCGGGGGGCGTGTGAGGCTGGATTTCCAGATGGTTGATGCGGCACTGATCGGGGAATTGGAAATCCAGGCCAAAGCACAGCAACATGGATTGCCGCAAGTGCTGGTCTTTGGCGCAGGCCATACCGGCAAGGCGCTGGCGCGGGCTTTGGCGCCGTTGCCACTTGCAACGATGCTGATTGATACACGCGCCGAAGCGTTGGCGGGCTTTGATCACCCTGGGTCAATGGTCATCAGCGCAATGCCCGAATCCGAAATTCGCCAGGCGCCACCCAACAGCGCGTTTGTGGCAATGACGCATTCGCACGGCCTCGACTTCCTGATCACTGCCGAGGCTTTGGCACGAGGGGACGCTTCCTATTGCGGCATGATCGGCTCAGCGACAAAGCGCGCTGTATTTTGCTCATGGCTCACGGAAAACGGCTATGACAAGAGCCTTGGCGAAAAACTGACCTGTCCTATCGGCGGCTCAACGGTTCGTGACAAGCGGCCGGAAGTGATTGCGGCGCTTACGGCTGCTGAAATACTCACGGCCTTGTCTGCGGACAAGCTCAGTCAAGTGAAGCGATGACGAAAGGCGTTTCGAAGAAATATTCTTCGAGATTGACGCCCTCCCCACCCCTGTCGACCACGAGGAAATCGCTCACTTCCTCCAGCGAGATCAGTGGGTGGTGCCAGATGTTGCGGGCATAGTTGACGCCGACCAGTCCGCCTGCATCGGGCCGCACGACAAATGCCTGCGGATCGCCCGGCTTGCCAGCCACATCCGGAGCCACCACTACCATGTATGGATGGGACTGCAGTGGGAAGAATGCCTGGCTGCCCAGCGGGTGACGCTCCATCATGGCAATGGTGACGGGAGCGGCAAATGGTTGCCCGCGAAATATGTTGACAAGCGTTCGAGCCTCAATTCCGGCGGCCTCAACCCTGGCAAGGTCATGGAAGCGGATCGTCGAGCCGTTGTTGATCAGGAAACTGTCGGCACCGGTGGTGGCAATGACATCGCCAAAGGGCGCGAAGGCGTCACGGGTCAGCGGTTTGGGGCGCAGGGCTTGTGGCATGATTTTTCACCGGGTCTGAACAGTTGTTCGACTACGCTCTAGCCGCAGCCGGTGTTTGCTGCAAGCTGCTCAAAACCCGCTTTCGCGGATCACCACCCTGGCAATGCGCTTGAACACTGCGGACAGGATGCTCGAATAACCGGCGTGGATGCGAACAATGCCACGTTTGCTGGCGATGGAGGTATCGGGGCAATCATGACCCGGCGGCACAAGACCCGCTTCATACCAGTTGCCGTGCGGGACGACGGTATCATCGGCAATGCCGGGCTGTTCCACCGGCACAATGCTGTCTTCGCTGTCCGCCAGCTCCGGCTGGGCGAAACCCGCAGCAGGCATGGGAGCAAGCCGTTCGAGCACAACCTGGCAAGACGGCAATAGCGGATCGTCCGGAATGAAACGACCGTTGAAGCCAGGACCCAACTGCAGAATGTCGGCCTCGCTGACCATTCCACGCAATCTGCCACCATCCTCGCTGTGGAGATAAGCCAGAGGCGCTTCGGTATTGATCCACATTGCGTGCGTGAGTTCCGGATCGACATAGCCAACCCTGCCGTCAAACGGCGCGCGCAAGACCATGTCAGCAAGCAGGTCTTCATAGTTCTTGAGAGAACGTCTTTCAGTTTCGAGTTCATTGCCAAGCACAGTTACCAGCGAGCGATCTGAGGCATCTGCGGTTATGCGACGAATTCGGGTTTCAAGGAGTTGGATGCGCAATCTCGCAAGGTCCATCCCTGATTCGATTTCCGGCGACTTGATGACCGCCATCACATCACCCGAGTGGAATGTCTGGCCTGAAACGAGATGGAGTTGTTGCAGGAAACCAGAAGCGGGAGCGTGCAACACAGTTTCGTGTTCATGGCCTGCCACGACAGGAATAGCGACCCAATGCGGCAGTGGGATCAGGGAAAACAGGATGAGTCCCAACAGGGCCAGACCGGTGTATCGCGAGCGGCCCGACGCCCGGATGTCACCGATACGCTTCCGCCAGGCAGCAAGTTCATTGGCTACAGGCTGCGCCACCATCATGGCCAGATAGCCGATGAACAAAGCCATGCCCACAACCTTGGAAACAAGGTGCCAGGCAGCAGTGGCAATGGCCAGTGCCAGCAGCAGCCGGTAAATCCAGCTTGCATAAGCATGAGCAAGGAGGATCGCATGGTGCATGGCGGGCAGTCGCTCGGGTGGCTGATCGCCAAGCGCGAAAAGGCATTCGCGCAGATGCCAACGCGCGAGAGCAAAGCCACGTGGATGCAGGTTTTCAACGCCGACAAGACTTGAGAACAGGTAGTAACCGTCAAACCGCATCAGCGGATTCAGGTTGACCGCGAGGCTGGCGATCCAGGAAATCGTGGCAAGTGAAAATACCAACGAGCGAAAAGATCCATCTTCCAAAAAGGACCAAGTCAGCGTTGCAAGGGCTGCAACAGAAAGATCGGCAATAATACCACCTGCATCAATGAGGCGGCGCGACCGCTCATCCTGCAGCCGCCATGCGTCGGTCGTATCGGTATAAAGGACCGGCACGAAATACATGAATGCCAGACCGATCACCGGGACACGAACACCGAATTTGTGTGCCATGAAAGCATGGCCCATTTCGTGACACAGCATCAGCAATGCAATTCCGGCAGTGAAAACCAGGGCACCTTCAAATGACAGGAAAGACATGAAGGTCGTGCTGAAAACATCCCACTGCCTTGAAGCGAGATAAGTTCCGCAAAGTCCTGCGAGCAGAATTGAACACAACCCGGCTCGGGTGAATATTGGTCCAACCACTGGCCAGGCCAATTTCAGGAAGGGCTCCGGGCAAAACAGTGGGACACGGATGAACGACAGCGAGGACAGCAAGCGCAGAATGGGCAGCCTGCCCATCAGGCCGGAAGGCTTTGCCGGAGGATCGCCTGTCCTGCGACTGTCAACCAAACCATGGGTTGAAAGAAAGTTCGCCAGACTGGCAACATCGTTCGTGGTGACAGCAGTGCCGCACAGGTTGCCTGCCCTGATTGCGATACGTTCAAACGAACCGCTGTCCAGGCAACACAGGATTGCAAATGCCTCCTTTCCGATCCTGAAATTCTTTCCCGACAATCCATCCTGCAGGATGCAGCCGGTGCCTGACCTGAAGATATCGAGATCTTCCCGCAGACCTGGAAACAGGTCCTCTGCCGGATCTTTCATCCTTGCGCCGGGCGCGGCACGCATCTGCACACTCACCAGCCAATCCGCTGCCTGATTGCGCTGATCGGGCGCCGAAAAAGAAACAGGCCAAGTACGGTAGTATTGCCATGAATCTGGGCCGTGCCGCGCATTCCGATCCGGGAAGTGAAACCGGCATCATCAACCAAAGCTGTCAGCCGGTAGACCATCTTTCCCGTTGCCGCACGCATGGCCTGATAGCTGCGATCAACCACGGTGAGGTGATGAATATTGAGGGGTTCGGCATCGAGGAACAATCGCCCTGACTTGCCATCGCCGAGCACAATCGAATCCGAGACCGCCAGGTCGATACGGATTTCAATTCGCTTCGGGTCAGCGATGCGCATGATGCGTTCACCCGTCTGGACCGGCTTGCCGGACAATTGTTGGGGGTCGGGAAGAATTGCAATGCCCGAGGCAGGCGCCGTGACATCTGCCAATGCCAGTTGGCGGGCTGCCTGCTGTTGCTCTGCAAGCGCCAGCTGATACTCACTGGCGGCAATGGCGAGGTCACGCGTGCCGGCACCTGATCCGAGCGAATCCTGTTGTGCCCGGCGCAGGCGGGCAGCTGCGACGGCTGCATTCTGGCGGGCGATGTCGAGCCTGCCTTGCAACTCGGTCTTGCGATAGCTGAACACCGGCTCGCCCTTCACGACCTGCGCATCAGGGCGCACATGTATCTTTTCGATCACGCCGGAGATGGGGGCCGCAACGACGAAGGGTTCGCTTGGAACAACTTCCGCCGGCGCAAGCACCGTCATCGGCACAGGTAGCAGCATCAGCGCCAGCAGGGCCATGGCTGCGATGGCAAGGTTGCGGCGGTTGACGAGACGCACCAGGTTGCCCGGCCCGTTTCGGCCCGCGCTGATCGCGTGCATGGCAGCCTCACCGAGACGACGCGTGACGGGTTCTGCATTTTCGTCCATCGGTTTCGAGGTCAAGATGAACACGAAATGCTGTCCGTCATCGAATTTCGAAGGTGACGGGATGAGGAATCCCAGACCCTGGGAAAAAGGGTATCGACGCTCAGGTGCGGATGACAAATCCAGGGAAAAGCAGAGCTTTTCCGGGTTTCGTGTTCCAGAAACTACCCTTGTGAGTTCATTGGCAAGCCAGGTGGTCAGGGACGCCCGACGGTTGATCTCGTGAACCGACGATATGGCACGAATTACCAGTTTGCCCCTTTGGTAATCGGCAACAATGCATTGGCCGGGCACCGGATTGCCATCAGCATTGGCAAGAAGCAGTCTTGCAAGGGCGTTTGCAAGCAGACGGGCGATGCGGTTTTGATCCCGCTCGTTCCTGAATGATGCTTCAGCTTCTGCCAAAGCCAAAAGCAAGGCAATACTTCGCCTCAGAGCAGGAACCTGCTCCATGTCATTTCGGGCATCTGTTTGCGTCCGCTTGCCAAGGTGAACAACCTTCGGGTTTTCTTCGCCTGAGACTGCAGCTCCCCGGCTCATCAGTTCATCGCCGGAAATTCGATTGTGCCGCTCATGCCTGCAATGATTCCGGCCGGCCTTGTTCCGAATGTGCCGGAGATGCGGATGGTCTGGCTGACGGGGTCGATCTCTGCGCCAACGCGCTCCACACGAGCAGGCACAGTCTGCCTCGTCTCATCAATGGTGAAGCTGAATACCGCCCCCTTTTTCAACCAGGCAAGCCAGTGTGATGGCACAACCGCTTCCAGTTCGAGGTTGCTGTCATCGACAATGGTAAGTACCGGCTCACCGGTTACCGGCAATTCCATCGGCTGCACCTGCAGTGCAACAACCCTGCCATCAAAAGGTGCAAGAACTTCGCATTTTTCGAGGCGGGTGTCGTGGACACCTGTTTCGGCTTGGGCCTGTCTGAAAGTGGCAACAGCAAGGTCTGTTTCATCCTTTCCGGCGGCGCCATGGCGCAACAGGCGCTGGCTGGTTTTCATGGATATTCTGGCCGCCTCCTGCTTTGCCATTGCAGCCTGGCGTCCTGCAGCCAATTCCGAGCAGTCATAGCTGATCAGCAAGTCACCCTTGGCAAAGGCCTCCCCGTCCCGAAACGGTGTTTGCAGGACCGGAACATTCAGCACCGAGCGCAGTTCAATGCGGGAGCCTGATTTCACCAGGCCTCTGGCTACCTGACGGGATGCACCAGCGCCCAGTCTTGAAATGTCAAATTCCGACGCCGTTACCCGTTCCTGTGCGGCAGCCGCAGGCATGACGATCAGTATCCCCAAGATCGAGACAATGCCTGCGGCCGCTGCTGCCAATAATTGCCCAACGCGCTTCATGCCCCCGCCCGCTGTGCAACTACCGACGTCCGGTGAGTCCGACTCGTCATCTACAAACCGATCAACCGTCAACATCACCGCGCTCCCGCCAGGTCTTGCGAAGATTTGCCGCCAGTTCCTCGACAGGCAGGTTGGTATCAAGAGAATCGCCCCAGGGATCGACCCCGATGGAGGCATAGATCCCGGCAAATGCATTCTGCAGATCGGCATAGGTCATGTCATATTCCACCGAAGCAACGAGCGTATTCATCTCTTCCCGGATTGCGCTTTGTTCAGACGCCGCATCCGCACCGGCCGATGCCCTGACTTGACGCAGGATATCGGATTGGAGCTTGTAATATTCGCCAGATGTCGCGGCAGCCTTGCGCAGGTGAGCATAACGAAGGCGGGCAACTTCCACCTGCGTCATGATCGCCATCGAGGTTGCCAGCGTTTGTTGCGAAATCAGCGCACTTTCCGAGCCCAGCACCTGCTTCTTGGCGGGATAGGCAAACAGGCGCATGGCATTCCAGCCAGCCTTGGCGCCCCAGCTCACCCAATTGTTGTCGAGCAGGAAGCTGTTTGAATCAAAATTGGCACCGGCATAGAGTTGGATACCGGGAAGCAATTCAAGTAGGGCAGCCTCGGCCTCACGGGAGTTGATACGCTGCTTGTAGGCGTTTTCCCGCAATTCCGGCCTGTTGAGGAATGCCAGCCGCACCATTTCCTGTGACGGAATGGCAAGGGCAACCGAACTGAGATCCCGCCGGGGTATGACCAGATCGTATGGCGTTGACGGGTCAAGGTTCATCAAGGCCGCAAGCTGTATCTTCGATGTTCGCAGTTCGATTTCGAACCGCTGGATCTTGCGCTTGATCTCAACCAGTTCACGCTGGAATGTCAGCGCCGCCACAGGCGAGGTATAGCCCTGGGAACGTAGTGCCCTTGCATTGCCAATGGCGCGTTCGACCCTGGCTTCAAGCTTCTTGAACCCGGCCAACAACCGGTCAGCACTGACAGAACGCCAATAGGCGGTGCGGACATCCTCGATAATGGTGTTTATTACCTTGCGCCGTTGTTCCTCCGCCAGCAATGCGCGATCGGAGGCCTGCTTTGCCCTGACATAGGAAAGGCCGAAATCCAGGATGTTCCAGGAGAAGGTCAGGTCCTTGACGACGCTTGAACTGTCACTGGATGTTGAGGGATCAACCGAACGGACACCTGACAATGTCTCGCTATAGGAATAGGATTTGGGGTGGCGTCCCGACCATCCGCCATTTGCAGCAAGGGACGGCAACATGTCCGTGGTTGCCAGTGCCAGCTTGCTGTCTGCAAGCGCTTTTGCCATCAGTTCGACGCGGTGGTCGAGATTGTACTTCAAGGCCCGGGCCATCGCTTCATAAAGCGAAATTGCATTCGTCACAGGTTGCTGGTCTGCAGTTACGGCTGCCAACGAGCTTTCAGCATTCTGGGCCAGTTCTGCCTGGGTGAGAGGTTCGGTCGTAACGGAACAGGCGCCAAGCGCCAGAGCAACGACCGCAATTGCAAGGTTTCTAGTCATCAATCCATTGCCCCGGTTGATTGTGTTTTGCATTTTTCTTGTCTGGGTTGTATTTCTGGTCAAGTTTGACATGGCGCAATCATCTCCTTGCGATCACTGGGCCGCGGCCAGGCGGGCTATGTCCGCTACATTGGGGAAGACCTGGTTTTTCAGGCCAATCAATCGTGCAGACAGGCCGCCATTGCCATTTTCATCCAGTAATGCAGATTGCTCACTCATGGTGGCGACGATGGCACCGGAGACTGCGTCGATGGTGATCCTGATCGACTTGCCAAGATTGTCAGCGTCCAACCCGGTCAGTGTAAGGCCGACAGAATTGGTTCCTGCCGGGAACTTCAACGTGAACATCTGACCATCGACATTGTCGATCCAGTCGGGAAGTGCCGTTCCGTTCGGGCCTGAAACACTCCAACTGCCGGTGAATTCCAGATGCAGCACGCCGCCGTCGCGGAACGAGCGGAACTGGTACTCGATCCCGCTTGACTGAAGCACCAGTGCATTGCCACCGGCATAGCCTGGATCCTGGGTGTCGCCAGCGGGTTCTGACAAGGATGCCACCGCTTCACCGACAACATAGTTCGAGTACAGCCCCACCCCCTGCGCAAGTGGCGCCAAATCTTCCACCGCATTTCCAACGATCAGCATTTGGGGAACAAAGCCACTGCCACCGTCGCCAGGCATATATGGCAATGGCGGCAATGTTGGTTCGTTCAAGGGACTGACAAACGGGAGATTGTGAATGGTAAGGGTGAAGCCGGTCGATACCAAGCCACCCTGACCGTCATCAACGGTCACGGTGACGGAATAGACACCATCCCCATTTGGGGCGTCGTTGACCGCATTCGGATCAACGGTTCCCGAAATCAGGCCGGTGGCGGGATCAATCACCAGGCCTGCTGGCAATCCCGTGACACTGTATGCAAGGGTATCGTTGTCAGGATCGTTGAAAACCCCGGCAGTTGGCATTTCGAAAAAGTAACCTGCCGTTTCGGTCTGCTCGGGCAGCACGCCTGTCACGACCGGCGGGATATTCAAGATTGTGAAATCCAAGGTGGTGGTCACCATGGCACCATCGGGATCAGTGGCCGTTATCGTGATTGGATAGACGCCATTGCCGGCCGGACCGCCAATCGATGCGTCGGACGGTGCGGTGCCGGTAATGATGCCCGTGACCGGATCAATCAAGAGCCAGGCAGGCACATCCGGATCGGCCGGATCAAAGCCAAAGGTAAGTGGCTCGCCATCAACATCCACAAAATATGGAGAGACATCGATCGGCGTCAGCGCAAGACTGTCATCACCGTTTTGGTCTGGAATCACGTTGTCCGGGTCGGCAGGGACGGGTGGCTCTTTCGGGTTCGGGAACGGATCATCGGGGTCAATCACCACCGGCGCGTCATTGGCGCCATCAACTGTCACGACTATGGTTGCGGTATCGGTGCCACCATTGCCGTCATCGATGGTATATTCGATGGAGGTCTGCCTGGTTTCGCCAACATCCAGATCCTGGAAATCGCTGCCTGGATCAAAGCTGTATGTACCATTCGCGTTGATTGTGAAGAGGCCACCATTGGAACCGGGAACTGCCGGTCCAACATTGCCGGAGATGCCGCCAACGGCGGAGACCGCTATCGGGTCCGAGTCCGGCGGCGTATCCTGGTCAACGCCGTTACCGTTGTCGGCAAACAAATCGCCAGTGCTGACCCCGTCTTCGGCTGCGTTTACCGCATCATCGCGCGCAATGGGCGGGACGTTGGTGATGGTATAGCTCACCGTTGTAGTCGCAAAATTGCCCTGCGGATCTTCAACGGTGATGACGACGAGATATTCGCCTGGCGTTGCGGTATTGCCGTTCTGCGAGGCATCAGACGCAATCACACCGGAGATGATGCCAGTGACCGGATCAATCGACAGTCCCGATGGCAGGTCAGTGGCCGAAAATGTCAGCGTATCGCCCTCCGCATCGCCGAACCATGGCGACACGTCAAGCGGTGCCGGGCTATCCCCGTCATTGGCCAGCACATCCGGGATCAGATTGTCCGGATCGGCGATCACGGTCGGATTGAGCGGATCATAGGACGGATCGGTCGGATCGGTTGAAGGATCATTCGGGTTCACGACCTGAACCGGATCGTTGACCCCGGCAATGTTGATGGTCAGCGTCGCAGTGTCGGTGCCGCCATTGCCATCGTCAATCGTGTAGGTCACAGTCTCGACCGCGTCCGGATCGGTGTCGGAAAGCTGGTTCGCCAGGGCATTTGGCGCAAACGACCAGGAGCCGTCCTCGTTCAGGGTCAACTCGCCATGGGCAAGAGTAAGGACCGCAGGATTGCCAGTCGAGACCGGAATTCCGTTGACACCGGTTACCGTCAGTGGATCGCTGTCGGGCGGGGTATCGGCATCGCCCGTCACAGGGTCGCTCAACACATTGCCGGTCTGGACGTTGTCCTCGTCGCCATTTGCGATATCATCCACTGCGGTCGGGGCAATGTTTGCGATGTTGAAGTCAATCGTCGTCGTCACCACCTCGCCGTCAGGATCGGTCGCGGTCACTGTGACCGTATAGACACCGTCGCCCAACGGCCCGCCCTGGGAGGCGTCGCCTGGCGGCGTGCCGGTGATGATCCCTGTGACGAGATCAATCGACAACCAAGCGGGCACGTCAGGATCAAGCGGATCAAAACCATAGGTCAGGACATCGCCATCAACATCGAAGAAATAGGGTGAGATATCGAGCGGCACAAGCGCCTGACCGTCGTTGCCAGACTGGTCAGGGATCACATTGACCGGGTCAGCAGGAACGGGGGGGTCGTTCGGGTTCGGGAACGGATCGTTGGGATCAATCACAACCGGTCCGTCATTGCTGCCAGTTACGGTGAAGCTGACCACGGCAGTGTCGGTTCCGCCCTCACCATCGTCAATCTGGTAGACAATTTCGGTGATGCGGCTTTCGCCGTCGCCAAGGTCCTGGAAATCCGTTCCGGGATCAAAGGAATAGCTTCCATCCGAATTGACGGTGAAAGTGCCGCCTGTCGAACCGGTTACCGTGGCCGGGCCGACGCCGCTACCATCAGCCAACCCGGCAAGTGCGGTCCCGTCATTGCCTGACGCCACACGGGTGACGGTTATGGCGTCCCCGTCGGGATCAGTGTCCGGCGTTACAGGATTGGCTGCCAAGAGATTGCCTGTGGCGATGCTGTCCTCGTCGCCGGTTGCCGCATCATTTTCCGCGACTGGCGCCGGATTGGTGATCGTGAAGGTCACCACATCGTCTACCGTACCGCCCTGGCCATCATCTGCGGTGATGGTGACCGTGTAGATGCCATCACCGAGCGGGCCGCCCTGGGAAGCTGAATTGTCAACTGTGCCGCTGATCTCGCCGGTGAGCGGATTGATTGAAAGACCGGCAGGAAGACCGGTCGCCGAATAACTCAAAGTGTCGCCATCGGGATCGGACATTGAAGGAGTTATCGAAACCGACTGGTTATCCGAAAAGTTCTGGTCGGCGACCGGAACATCAACCACTGGTGCCGGATTGGTGATCGTGAAAGTCACGGTCGTCTGCGCCGTCAGCAAATCTGGATCACTGGCAATGACGATGACCTCATACTCGCCCGGTGTTCCGTTGTTGGTATTCTGGCTTGCATCCGAGGGTGGTGTGCCCGTCACCACCCCGGTATTCGAGTCGATGCTCAGCCATGAAGGAGCAGACGGGCCCA
Organism: Nitratireductor sp.; assembly: GCA_041397525.1. Lineage (GTDB taxonomy): Bacteria > Pseudomonadota > Alphaproteobacteria > Rhizobiales > Rhizobiaceae > BOKV01. The sequence goes on along the minus strand of JAWKWL010000003.1, from coordinate 167,927 downwards.
ATGAATAGGTCAGGACCGTATCGTCTGGATCGGCGAAAAACTGGCTTGCATCCACAGGTGTTACAGCTGTCCCGTCACTGCCTGACTGCACCGGGACAACAGCATCAGGATCGGCAGGAGGACTGCCCGGATTGAGTGGGTCAATCACCTGGGGCGCATCATTGACCGGAACAACCGTCAGGAAGGCTGTACGTGTTGGACTTTGATCAGTGCCATCAGTGCCAACCACCGTAATTTCCCTGACACCTGCCACCGGGTCATCGCCGGAATTGGCAAAAGTGATTGCTGCTATCGCATTCTGATAGGCGGAAAGGGTCGCTGCACCGGTCAGTTCCACAGTAATGGTACCAGGGGTTGCGAGTTCAGCAGGGACAGCACCGACCAATGTTATTCCGGCTGGCAAAGCGCCAACATTGAGTATGTCCCCAACCTCGCCATTGGTCAGGGTAATCGTCATTCCCTCGAGATTTGCATCATCGAGATCGGTGATTACAACGCCATCGGAAATCGGTGCTCCGACGGCGTTCTCCACATAGGAGCCCTGGTAATTTCCGGAGTTGATGCCGCTTGTGTTGAAATCATCCAGATCAAGCGTTGGTGGGTCATTCTCGGGGATCACATGTATGGTTGCAGTCGCCAGATTGGAATTGGCCGAATTGGCGTCAGAAGCCTGAACCGTAATGTGACGATCAGCCGGATCTGGATTATGAACGTCATTGGTCGAGGGCAGGAAAATGATTGAGGCGAGTGCCGCCTGCCAATCAGCTTCGGTCGTTGCCCCAGTCCCGGTCAAGGTCACGGTGAGGGGACCAGGGGCTGCAAGGGTCGCTGTCGGAAAAACTGATGCAGTGATTCCACCGGGCATTACGGACGGGAAGTTCATCGTATCACCGATCTGACCATCGGTAAGAATGACAGCCAGTTCAGAAATCTGGTTGTCAACGTCTGTCAGCGTGAAATCGCTGTCAACGATGGCGATACCGGCTGCATTCTCAATGTAGGTGGTTTCAAAGTTCGCGCCGGTGCCTGCACCGGTCGTGTCGCTGCTGTCGTCATTGTCGAGATCAATGACTGGTGCGTCGTTGACTGAAGTAACCGGGCCGAGCTCAAGGGTGGCTGTGTCCGTGCCACCCTTGTTATCGGTTACTGTGTAAGTGACAGTCGGTACGGGTCCGAAATAATCCTGGGCAGGTGTGAAAGTGTAGTTACCATCCGTATTGATGAACAATTCACCGACATTCGGGATCACGCCCGTATCGCCAGCCGTGAATGTGCCCACACCGGGAATGGTGAAGGTTGTCACTTCGAGTATGTCGCCGTCGGCATCAGTATCGGCGCCCGGGACATCGGTGATCAGATTGCCTGAGACAGGTGTGTCCTCAGTGACCGCAACCGGACCGTTGTTGTTGGCTACCGGTGACGTATTGAATTCCAAGATGTTCACATTCACAAAAGCGGTGGATGTACCTCCATTCCCGTCTGTGATCGAGTAAGTGAATGCGTCATTGGCCGGGTCAACTCCGTTGCCTTCCACAGTCAACGTACCATCGAGTTCGAGGGTTACGTCCACACCCGAAGCCAAGGTAATCGTATCGCCGGGGCTAACAGGCTGGCCAAGTATGTGGGTAACCGTCAGGGTATCACCCTGCAGGTCATAGTCATTCGCGGTGACATCGATGTTGAACGGAATGTTTGTCGGCGTTGTAACGCTGTCATTCTCGGCAACAATGACAGTCTGGCCGGAATCTGCCTTGACGAACATCCAGGAATCCCAGGCCGGATCCCCGGTATCCGCAATTCCGATTTTCAATGTGTTGGCTTGACCGACGATGACATCAAACGTCACCGGCAAGGTAATGGTAAACCCGTCCATCTGTGTATTGAAGGTGCCAGACTCATTGTTGATGTAGAGACTTGGATTTGCGCTTTCAAAACCTGCAGAGACATGCTCGGGATTGGGATCGTTTGCCGGGTTACCTGAGCCTGGATTGAACGATCCGGCGGCATTTATGGTATCAATGCCAATTGCCAATCCGTTTGGTACCGTCGCCTGGTTTACACCATTCACAATGACCGCAAGTGTGTCGTTGACTCCCGCATAAACAAACTCGTTGTATTCGTCGGAGCCGAACACGATCTGCATGGTCATGCGTCCCGTGTCTCCGACCGACGCACCCGGCGGGACGTCAGGCGTGAAATTGATCACGATGAAGGAGGCATCGAAAGTTGCATTTCCGGCAAGGGCATTGAATTCAGCATCGCCGTCAATGCCGGGGGCATTGACTGTAAAGCCAGCGGCGCTGTTTGGTCCGGCCACAGAGGATGCGGTTCCGGTCGAAAAGATCGCTCCATCCGTGAAGCCAAGTATGTTGCCGCCAAATGACGCGCCGGGACCAGTCGAGAATATGCCAGATTGTTGCCCCCCGCCAAAATAGGTGGATGAGTTGATCGTCACGCCTGCGCCAAGTATTTGTCCTGCAAGTGCATCTACACTGGCCCCGGTCACTCCGACACCAGCGGCGCCACTCACGCCTACAGCCGTTATCACCAAATCCAGCGTGCTCGCCCATGCCAGTGGTGACAGCGCAATCGCCTCGATACCACCACTTGTGACCTCCAGATCCCAGTCCCCCCCAAGTGCTGCCGAGCCTGTCAAATCGTCTGATGCGGCAATGTCAGCCCCGGTCGCATTGGCCAGAGCCTGCAAGGCTGTTGCACCTGAAGCCCCGGCAGCAAAATCACAGCCGTAAATCAGGATGTCACCGCCATCCGCCAGCGCAGCGCCGATGACAGCCAGATCACCAGCGTGGCCGAGGTTGATGGACTGAAGATCGAGAACTGCGTTGCCAAGATACAACTCGCCCGCGCCACCATGCGAGACAATGTGGATGGCACTAACGGGATCATGATCCGCCAGATAGTCGGCAATTGCCTCGACACCATCGCTTGTTGTGTCAAGGATGACGATCTCGCTGCGGGGATCAGCAACCGCCACAAGCGTTGCGATGTCCGGCAATGAGCCATCAATGAAAATGATCGGGTGCGGTTCTTCGACACCCAGCGCTTCAACCCGCGTATCGTCCACCAGGCCTGTGAATGGAACAGTCAGTGACCCGCCTTGGGACTCAGGGTCGATTTGACCTTGTGGAATATCGAAACCTGAAATCTCAGTAGAAAGGTCAAGAACGGTATCCATCCCGGCAGCATCAAGCAGGATTCGGGGCTCAAGCACCCTTGTTCCCGTCAATACGGAAACCTGATGACCGAACAGCGATGCAATGTCCGCGATGCTATCGCCTGCGGTGTTGGCGTCGGTTGAAACAGGGGATGATGATCCCTGCCGTAATTCGTGCCCCATGGATGCCTCGTGTTTTTGGTGGCTGGCCACCAGATGCATCCGCCCTTGAACTGATTTAACGTTGATAGATTAACCGAGTATTACACGTCAAGGTTGTTGTTTTTGTGAATGTATCTTTTTTTGCAGATACCCCGGGAAATCGGCATGGTGCGTGCATGGCCGCGCCCAGCTTTCAGGAAATGATCGATTCAGGCGCCGAAGCCATCACGAATCAGGAGGGTTTTTCCGCAGATCAGGTGCGCGGGGGGATCGAATAGGTAGCCGTTGCCTGGGCCACCATCTGGCCACCTGCTTCGGATTCAATGTGAATCTCGCAGACCGCGAGGCGCTTGCCCAGTTTGATCAGTCTGCCATTGGCGACAAGATCGCCCGGTTCAGGCCTGGAGAGAAAATTGATTGTCAGGCTCGTCGTGACTGCGAGCGCCACCTCGCCGATATGGGCAAGGATCAGCAGATAGGCCGTGACATCAGCAAGCGCGAACATGGTGGGCCCGGAAATTGTGCCGCCCGGACGCAAGTCCTGGTCGGTGATGCGCATGCCGACCGAGATCTCACCGGGTCGGACATCCTTGGCAAACCAGCGATAGGCGTCGGATTGCGGGAAAACGGCCATGACGAAGTTCTCCACTTCGGCGGCCGTCATCAGTGGGGAATAGCTGGAATGGCTCATTTCAACCCGGGCTGTGTGTTGCAGACCACCCTTCATGAAAAATACTGGTGCAAAAGGCAAGGGCCGCCATCCGTTCCACCCGGATGACAGCCCTAGTTCATGTCGTTGCAATCAGGAAATTTCAGATTGCGAAGGTGCGCAACGGCGGGAAGCCGTTGAAGGCGACGGCCGAATAGGTCGAGGTATAGGCGCCGGTTCCCTCGATGAAGACCTCGTCGCCAGCCTGCAGCGTGTCTGGCAAGGCATAGGGGTTCTTCTCATACAGCACATCAGCCGAATCGCAGGTCGGGCCAGCCAGAACGCAGGGGCTTCTTGTGTCGTGATCCCGGTCGGTGACGATGGAATAGCGGATCGCCTCGTCCATGGTTTCTGCCAGGCCGCCAAACTTGCCGATGTCGAGATAGACCCAGCGAACTTCGTCATGGTCCGACTTCCTCGAAACCAGAACGACTTCCGAGCGGATGACGCCGGCGTCGCCGACCATGCCACGGCCTGGCTCGATGATAGTGTCGGGCAGCCGGTTGCCGAAGAAGCGGCGAACAGCCGCGTAGATCGATTGGCCGTATTGCGTCAACGCCGGAACCGATTTGAGGTAGCGGGTCGGGAAGCCCCCACCAAGATTGACCATGGTGAGGCGAATGCCGCGGATCTCCATCTCCCGGAAAATTCCCGATGCGGTCTCAAGGGCTGCGTCCCAGCCATTGTGATTGGTCTGCTGTGAACCGACATGGAAGGAAATGCCGACAGGCTTGAGGCCGACATGGTGCGCTTCTTCCAGAACGGTCAGTGCCATGTCGGCGTCACAACCGAACTTGCGCGACAATGGCCATTCCGCACCCGCTCCATCGGTCAGGATTCGGCAGAAAACGCGGCTGCCGGGTGCGGAGCGCGATACCTTGCCGACTTCCTCGATGCAATCGACCGCGAACATGCGAACGCCAAGCTCGAAGGCGCGCGCAATGTCGCGTTCCTTCTTGATGGTGTTGCCGAAAGATATGCGGTTGGGGGTTGCACCGGCTTCGAGCGCCATGTGGATTTCTGCGACCGAAGCACAGTCGAAATTCGAACCGGCATCTGCAAGCAGGCGCAGGACCTCGGGATGCGGGTTGGCCTTGACGGCATAGTAGATACCACTTTCCGGCATCGCCTGTCGGAAAGCATCATAGTTTCGTCGGACCTGTTCGAGGTCGATGACAAGGCATGGTTCGTCGGGTTTGCGGTCGGCAAGGAAGCCGCGAATGCGTGGTGAAATCATCGTTCCATATCCTCATGCGCCGGTCCGGCAGCATGCAGCAATGCGCATGCGACCGCGGCAGGTCGGCATTAAGCTCATGGCAACGCGCGCGAAAGCGGATGCCGGTTCGATTGCTGCCTTGGATTGGAAGGATGGAACCTCCGCACTTCCGGCAAAGATGGTGCGCCTCTTCAGTACATGCGGTTGGTGGAAAACCGCGTGAGACCAAAAAAGCCCTCACCGTCGTTGCTTGTGGACACTATCTGGAATTTCGCCTTCGAAAGCTGCCTGTCACTCCCTAGTGGGCAGGCAAATCAGCCGGGTTCACCAGATTCTCCCTGGCGGATTACTCCGCAAGGGCCTGTGCGCATCCTCTGCACGTGCGAGATTGGGCAAGCCGGTATATGCCCTCGAAAGATTTCGAATTCAATAAGTTTATTAAGGCGGAGAAATGCTTTTTCAACGCGACCAGTTCGGCTTGTGCTTGTCGAAAAAGGCGTTGACGCCCTCATGTGCTTCCGGGTTTTCCCAGGTGTCGGCAAGTGCTGCGATAGTGGCTTCGATCTGCTCTTCGCCAATCGGCATTCCAAGCATGCGGGTCAGGCGCTTGGAGGCGGCAATCGCCCCCGGTGCCGCAGCAAGGCAGGGGGTGATTTCAGCCTCGATCGCGCCATCCAGTGCTTCGGGTTCCACCGCCCTTGCGACAAGACCGAGCTGCACCGCCTCGGTGGCGGCGAAGAAACGCGCGGACATGAATATACGCCTTGCATGCCCTTCACCAATACGGGCCATCACATAGGGCGAGATCGTTGCCGGGATCAGACCAAGCCGTGTTTCGGTCAGGCCGAATTTTACGCCTTGAGCGGCAATCACCACATCGCAGACCGACATCATGCCAAGGCCGCCGCCAAAGGCGTTGCCGTGAACCTTGCCGACCAGGAATTTCGGCATCTCATTGAGCGCCCTCAGCATCATGGCGAGCTTGCGCGCCTCACTCATGCGCTCCGCCCGTGACGCGGTGAATTGCTGCTTCATCCAGGCAAGGTCACCGCCGGCGCAAAAACTCTCCCCCTCGCCTGACAGCACCACCGCGCGGATCGTATCGTCCTTGCCCAGCAGTTCCGCAGCCTCGCTCAACTCCCTGATCATGGTTGCGGAAAGCGCGTTGTGCTTTTCGGGGCGCGCCAGAATGAGATTTGCAACGCCCTCGCTTGCGGCCGTGACCCGGATGGTTTCGAATTTCATTCCCTGTCCTTTCTGAGCGAGCGTGCAAACTGCGCGGCCTCCGCGAGAAGCGCTGCATCAAGGCCGGTCACATATCCCTTGGCGGCAAGCAGTTCATTGACAGCGATTGTATCAACATTGCCCTTTGCGCCCGGCGCATAGGGGCATCCGCCAAGCCCCCCGACAGCCGAGTCGAAGGTGCGCAATCCCTTTTCGAGACTGACGGCAATGTTGTCGAGCGCTCTCCCCATGGTGTCGTGATAGTGGCCGGCAAGCCTTTCTGCCGGAACGCGTGCAAGCACAGTATCAAGCATCACCGAGATCGTGTCCGGTGTGCCATGGCCAATGGTGTCGCCAAGGGAAATCTCGTAGCAGCCCATTTGCAACAGCCGCCCGGCAACGAGTGCAACCATTTCCGGGTCGACACGTCCCTCATAGGGGCAATCCGTGACGCAGGAAACATAACCGCGAACCGGTATCCCGTCTGCATTGGCCGCCTGCGTGACCGGTTCGAACCTCTCGAAACTTTCCTCGATGGAACAGTTGATGTTTTTCTGGCTGAAGCTTTGGGATGCCGAACCAAAAATCGCCACTTCATCCACTCGTGCAGCACGCGCTGCCTCATAGCCCTTGAGGTTCGGGGTGAGCGCTGTATAGGCAACACCCCGCTTGCGGGTGATCCCGGCCATCACCTCGCCAGCATCGGCCATTTGCGGCACCCATTTGGGCGACACGAAACTTGCGGTTTCAATCTTGGAGAAACCGCATCGTGACAGAAGGTCAATAAGACTAATCTTGTCGGCGGTCGGGACAAAACGCTTTTCGTTTTGCAGACCGTCTCTTGGTCCCATTTCAAAGATTGTTACCCGTTCGGTCATGGTTCAGTCCGCCGCTTCGAGCTGCAGCAGGACAATGCCCTCATTGACCTGATCGCCGGTTGATACCGCGACGGAGGCAACCACACCATCGCGCGGTGCCGTCAGGCTGTGCTCCATCTTCATGGCTTCCAGCACGATAAGCGGCTCTCCCCTTTTCACCTGCTGTCCTGCAACCGCACTGATCTGTCGAACCAGCCCCGGCATTGGCGAAATCACGTGATCACCGGAATGGGCGTCCGCCGCTTCACCTTCGAGCGGATCAGGAATGGCGAATTCAAAGCTGCCTTGTTTGCCCATCACTGCGACATGACCGGGCCATGCCGCAAGTGTCAACGTCGAAAGCCCCTGTGCGGTCCGCAATTCGAGCATGTCGCCATCGCGGCTGATATCGAGTGTCACGGCACCATTGGGTGTTTCGACTTTCCAACCCGGTCCATCGGGGCTTGCCGCCAGCATTTTTCCCTCACCCTTGTGGACAAGATTGACCTGCCAGACGAGCGGCTGCCAAAGCGACCATGCCGGTGCCGCTCCGATCAGACCCAGAGCGTGCAGAGCGGCGACCGCCCAGACTTCAGCCGTAGCTTCCGGCTCATGCACCAGCGTGTCGATGTCGCGGGCAATCAGCCCTGTATCGACATCACCCGCACCAAAACCGGGATGGGCCGCCAGTGCCTGCAGGAAGGTGAGGTTGGTTACCGATCCGGCTATCCGGCTTGTGCCAAGCGCCTCTCCAAGGGCGGCAAGCGCTGACGCGCGGTCTGGTCCGCTTGTGATCAACTTGGCGATCATCGGATCATAGAATGGCGATATAGCATCGCCTGCAACCACGCCTGAATCAATGCGCACTGAAGGCGGAAATTGCAGATGATGCAATGTGCCGGTTGCTGGCAGGAAGCCACGGGGTACGTCCTCGGCATAGATGCGGGCCTCAAAGGCATGGCCGCAAAGTTCGATTTCGTCCTGCAGTTTCGGCAGGGTTTCGCCAGCAGCAACCCGCAATTGCCATTCCACCAGATCAAGGCCCGTGACACTTTCCGTGACAGGGTGTTCGACCTGCAATCTGGTGTTCATTTCCATGAACCAGAACCCGTCGGGACGCAGGCCATCTGCCCCGTCAACGATGAACTCGATGGTTCCCGCCCCGACATAGTCGATCGCCCGAGCCGCCTTGACGGCGGCCGAAGTCATGGCTTCACGCATTTCGTCGCTCATGCCCGGAGCCGGCGCTTCCTCGATCACCTTCTGGTGGCGCCGTTGCAATGAACAGTCGCGCTCATACAGGTGAACGACATTTCCGTGTTTGTCGCCAAAGACCTGGACCTCGATATGGCGCGGCTTTTCGACATATTTCTCGACCAGCACCGCATCATCGCCAAACGAGGATTTGGCTTCCCTTTTGGCAGAGGCAAGCGCCTCGCGGAAATCCTCGGGCCGCTCGACCTTGCGCATTCCCTTGCCACCACCGCCTGCCCGCGCCTTGATCAGCACAGGATACCCTATTTCGTTGGCCTTGCCTGCCAGAATGACCAGTTCCTGTGCCTCGCCGTGATAGCCGGGGACGACGGGAACGCTCGCTTTTTCCATCAGCCGCTTGGCGGCATCCTTCAGGCCCATGGCGCGAATTGAGGACGAGGAAGGCCCGATAAAGGTCAGCCCGGCAGCCTCTACGCTTTCGACAAACCCGGGATTTTCCGAAAGAAATCCGTAGCCTGGATGGATGGCCTGTGCCCCTGTCGCGATCGCTGCTTCGATGATGCGCTCGCCGAGCAGATAACTTTCAGATACCTGCGGTCCGCCGATATGCACTGCCTGGTCCGCCAGCCTGACATGCTGCGCATTGCGGTCAGCTTCGGAATAGACCGCAACGGTTTTCACGCCCATGCGCTTTGCAGTCCTGATGACCCGGCAGGCGATCTCGCCACGATTGGCTATGAGGATCTTGTTGAACATTGTTTTCCTCACATCCTGAACAGGCCGAATTTCGTTTCCTCAATCGGCGCATTGAGCGCCGCTGACAGCGAAAGCGCCAGCACCTCGCGCGTCTTGCGCGGATCGATGATGCCGTCGTCCCACAGACGCGCCGAAGCATAGAGCGGATGCGACTGCTCCTCGAACTTTTCGAGCGTCGGGCGCTTGAATTCCGCCTCTTCCTCCGCTGACCATGTGCCGCCCTTGCGCTCAATTGCCTCGCGCCTGACGGTTGCCAGAACACCGGCTGCCTGCTCGCCACCCATGACGGAAATGCGCGAATTGGGCCAGGTCCACAGGAATCGGGGCGAATAGGCCCGCCCTGACATGCCATAATTGCCGGCCCCAAACGAACCACCAACCAGCATGGTGATCTTGGGAACCCTGGTCGTCGCCACTGCGGTCACCAGCTTGGCACCATCCTTGGCGATGCCGCCAGCCTCATATTTCTGGCCGACCATGAAACCGGTGATGTTTTGCAGGAAGACGAGCGGTATCTTGCGCTGCGAGCTCAATTCAACAAAATGAGCGCCCTTGACCGCACTTTCCGAAAACAGCACGCCATTGTTGGCGATGATGCCGACGGGCATTCCCTTGATGTGGGCGAAGCCGCAGACCAGCGTCGCGCCATAGCGCGCCTTGAACTCATCAAAACGCGAGCCGTCCACGACGCGGGCAATGACCTCGCGGATGTCGTATGGAGTGCGCAACCCGGCCGGAACGACGCCCAGGATTTCATCGGGATCATGGGCTGGCTCTTCCGGGCTTTGCATGTCGAGTTCATGCGGCTTAAGCCGGTTGAGATTGGCAATGGCCCGGCGAGCAAGTGCGAGCGCATGGCGGTCATTGTCGGCCAGGTGATCGGCAACGCCTGACAATCTCGTATGGACATCGCCGCCGCCGAGGTCCTCGGCGCTGACAATCTCTCCGGTCGCCGCCTTTACGAGCGGCGGTCCCGCCAGGAAGATCGTGCCCTGGTTCTTGACGATGATCGTTTCATCGCTCATCGCGGGAACATAGGCACCGCCTGCCGTGCATGACCCCATCACGACCGCGATCTGGGCAATGCCCTTCGCGCTCATGTTTGCCTGGTTGAAGAAGATGCGCCCGAAATGGTCGCGGTCCGGGAACACCTCATCCTGCTGCGGCAGGTTGGCACCGCCTGAATCCACAAGATAGACACATGGCAGGTTGTTCTCTGCAGCGATTTCCTGCGCACGCAGGTGCTTCTTCACCGTCATCGGATAATAAGTGCCGCCCTTGACGGTGGCGTCATTGGCAACAATCATCACCTCGCGACCGCTGACTGTGCCAATACCGGTGACCATGGATGCGCAAGGCGCTTCCCCGCCATACATGCCATGCGCAGCGGTGGCTCCAACTTCGAGAAACGCACTGCCTGGATCGAGTAGGCCAGCCACGCGGTCGCGCGGCAGCAGTTTGCCACGTGAGACATGGCGCTCACGTGAAGCGGCACCGCCGCCGGCAGCGGCCAGTTCAGCTGCCTCGCGGATCGTGGCGAGTGCCGCAAGATTGGCTTCACGGTTGGCTGTGAAAGCCTGCGAATTGGGAGAGATTGCGGAATTGAGACGGGTCATCTGATCAACCTGTAGCCTTCATCAATTCCCGACCGACCAGCATGCGGCGAATTTCGGAAGTGCCGGCACCGATTTCCATCAGCTTGGCGTCACGCATGATGCGCGAAACCGGACTGTCGTCGAGATAGCCGGCACCGCCGAAGGCCTGCACCGCCTGAACGGAAACTTCCATGGCCTTTTCCGAGGCGTACAGCACGCAGGCGGCCGCGTCCTGGCGCGTCACCTCGCCCCGGTCGCAAGACGCGGCCACGGCATAGACATAGGCTCGCGCCGAGTTCATGGCGGCGTAAATGTCGGCAATCTTGCCCTGCATCAGCTGGAATTCGCCGATTTTCTGCCCGAACTGCCTGCGCTCATGCATGTAGGGCATCATGTGGTCGAGGCAGGCATGCATGATGCCGACGCCGATGCCGGACAGTACGACACGTTCATAATCTAGGCCAGACATCAGCACATTGACGCCCCTGCCTTCCTCACCCAGCACATTCTCGAACGGAACTTCGCAGTCCTCGAAGATCAATTCACCGGTATTGGAGCCGCGCATTCCGAGTTTGTGAAACGGCGTCGAGGTGGAGAAGCCTTTCATCGATTTTTCGATCAGGAATGCGGTCATGCCGCGCGGTCCGGCATCGGGATCGGTCTTGGCGTAGACCACCAGCGTATCGGCGTCAGGTCCGTTGGTGATCCAGTATTTGGTGCCATTAAGGCGATAATGGTCATTGCGCTTCTCGGCGCGCAGTTTCATGGACACGACATCGGAGCCCGCACCAGCCTCGGACATTGCCAGCGCACCGACATGCTCGCCCGAAACGAGGCCAGGCAGGTATTTCCGCTTCTGCTCAGGGGAACCGTTGAGGCGGATCTGGTTGACGCAAAGATTGGAATGCGCGCCATAGGATAGCGACACGGAAGCAGAGGCACGGGCGATCTCCTCGACGACCACGCTATGCGCGAGATAGCCCATGCCAGCCCCGCCATATTCCTCTTCCACGGTGACGCCGAGCAGGCCAAGCTCACCCATTTCCTTCCACAGCAGGGAAGGGAAATTGTTGGACTTGTCGATTTCAGCAGCCATCGGCGCGACGCGAGCCTGGGCCCAGTCATGCACCATCGAGCGCAAGGCCTCGATCTCGTCTCCCAGTGCAAAATTCATGCTGGCGTGAAACATCCTGCTCTCCTCAAATGTCGGCTTCGCGGCGGTGCATTCCAACACTGCCCAGAACCATTGTCACATAGATTTCCTCGACCTCGCGGATCGAAAGTCGACCGCCGGAACGGTACCAGGTGGTAACGCCGGTCAGCATGGCAATGATGGCCATGGCGGTCACCGGTTTGTCAGATATGGCGAAGATGGCCCTGGCGCGCCCTTCTTCGAGAATGGCGCGAAGATGGCGTTCGTAGTTCTGCCGCAACTTTTCCACCGTCCGGAAATTCGCGCCATCGAGGTTGCGCAGCTCCATGTAGGAAATGAAAACCTCGTCGGCCCGTTCGGCGTGGTAGCGGATGTGAAACCGGACAAAGCCCTCGAGCGCCTCCGCCGGATCGCCAAATTCCTGTTGCTTGCTTTCCCATTCGGCCAACAGCGCCTGCATGTGGGCAGTCATGAGACTGGCAAGCAGGTCCTGCTTGGTCGGGAAATGGTTATAGAGTGCACCGGCCTGGACGCCGACTTCGCCCGCGATCTGGCGCATTGACACTGCCGCATAGCCCTGACGAGCGAAAAGCTGCAAAGCGGCATCGCGCACATCCCTTGCCGTCTCTGCCCCGACTGATCCGGTCTTGCGCGCCAATTCCGCTCTCCCCGCGGCCTGTTTAATTAAATGAACGTTTGTTTATTTATAGCATGCGGCCTCACCCCGATGCAAGATGGCCAAGCCTGGACAATCATGGAAAAATTCACCTGATGCCCTTGCATTATAACGTAACGTCGCCAAGCTGGTTAAATGATGCGAACCGACAAGGGGCCGAGGATGATCGGAAGACTTGCAGCCTTGGCGCTGATCACAGTCAGCGCAATTGTGCCTGCCAAAACGGTCGAAGCCGCCAATGTGCTGAAATTCGCGCGCGCGCAGGCGATCAACTGGAACGGCAGGGCGATCGACACTGCGCCATTGATGGATTTCTACAAGCGGCAATTCTTCAAGGGCATCTGGACCACTGATTCCGGCCTTACCAAACGGGGGCAGGAACTGGTGGAAGCACTGTCTGCAGCAGTATCGGACGGCCTTTCAGCGGGAGACTATCTGTCCGGATTTCCCGGTAATGCAGCATCATTGCGCGGGGACGACCTCGCCGGACTGGAGCTCTTTCTTTCAGACGCAGCGCTGAAATATGCCCGCGATCTGCATGGAGGGCGCACCACACCGGCAATCAGTGAGCCAGACATCGTGATTGCGCGAAAAAAGCTCGATCATGTTGCCCTGCTCGGATCGCTCGACAAGAACGGTGTTGCAAAGGTGATGGACCGACTGCGCCCGCAGCATGAGCAATACCGGCTGCTGCGAAAGGCACTGGCTCAGACAGGTGATGCCGCCATGCAGCGCAAGATCATCGTCAACATGGAACGCTGGCGCTGGGTGCCGCGCAGCCTTGGCGAGCGTCATGTGCTGGTCAATGCAGCGGCCTTCCTGATGTATACACGCGACGGCGGCAAGACCATCGACAAACGCCGGGTGATCGTTGGCGAGGAATTTCACAAGACACCCATGTTCTCGGACAATATCCAGTGGGCGGAGTTCAATCCGACATGGACGATCAGCCGCAACATTGCTGCCAATGAAATCCTGCCGAAACTGCGCAAGGACGCCAACTATCTGGCGAAACGCGGCTATCTCATCCATACAAGCTGGGAAGCGGATGCGCCTGCCATGAACTCCAATTCGATTGACTGGTCATCCGTCAGTGGCAAAAACTTTCCCTATCGTATCGTCCAGCCAGCCGGACCGGACAACGTGCTGGGGGTAGTCAAGTTCCTGTTCCCCAACAAGTTCAACGTATATTTGCACGACACATCCTCACGCCAGCTTTTTGACAAGTCGGACAGGGCGCTTTCGCATGGTTGCATCAGGGTCGACAAACCGGTGGAATGGGCGGCATTATTGTACAAGCTCGACGGCTCAGTCACACGAAACCAGATTGACGGAACAATTGCTTCGGGCAAAACCGCACAGGCAAAGTTTCGCAAGCCGATCCCGGTGCATCTTGGCTATTTCACGGTCTGGATGGGGGACGACGGCAAGCTCTACGGATTCAACGATGTTTATGGCCGCGACAGGCTTGTCGGCAACATTCTGTTTGGAAAGGTCTGAGATTTCACAATGAAAGTGTTTCACAGCGAAAAGCACCGCCTGCATTTCCCTAAAGGAGAGTTATATAACGGCGAAATGGTTGTGCCTTTCGAGCGACCATCACGCATGGAATATGTGCTTGAGCGTCTGGCGGAACGCGGATTTGGCGATGTTGTCGAACCCGGACATTTTGATCCTGCGCCGGTAGCGCGTGTCCATGATGCAGGCTATCTGGAATTTCTTGAAACCGCGTGGTCACAATGGACGGCAGAGGGTCACAAGGGCGACATCATCCCGACCTCGTTTCCCGTAAGGCGCACGCAACAATCGCGTCCACCGCGCAATATCGACGGGAAGGCGGGTTATTATTCCGCCGCTGCAGAGACCGCAATCACCTCGGGAACATGGGAGGCGGTGATGTCCTCCTGCGCCAGCGCGCAATCAGCCCAGCGGCATGTGGCAAGTGGTGCCGGATCGGCGTTTGCCTTGTGCCGACCGCCCGGCCACCACGCTGGTATCGACTGGTTCGGCGGCTACTGTTTCATCAACAATGCAGCCGTGGTGGCGGAAATGTTCCGGATGGACGGAGCCTCGAAAGTCGCTGTCCTTGATGTGGATTTCCATCACGGCAACGGCACACAGGATATTTTCTACAAGCGCGGCGACGTGCTTTTCGTTTCGCTGCACGGACAGCCCGAGGATGCGTTTCCGCATTTTCTGGGTTATGCTGACGAGACCGGCGAAGGGGCGGGTGAAGGTGCCAATCTGAACTTTCCCATGCCACCGGGTACGGCCTATCCTGTCTGGGCGGAAGCGCTGGATTCAAGTCTGAAGGCGATCAGGGATTTCGGTGCGGAGGCACTGGTGGTTTCGCTTGGTGTCGATGCATTCAAGGACGATCCAATCAGTTTCTTCAAGCTCCAGTCGGAAGACTTCACCGATTGCGGCAGCAGGATTCGCACGCTCGGATTGCCAACCGTATTTTGCATGGAAGGCGGTTATGCCATTGACGCCATTGGCGTGAACACAGTCAATGTGCTGGAGGGATTTGAAACTGGTTGAACGCTTGCCGCAAGCGGGCTTCCCTACTATGACGAGCGAATCTGGAAACCGGAAACCAATCCTTGAAAAGAATTGAAATTCGCAGGCCGGACGACTGGCATCTGCATTTGCGTGATGGTGAAATGCTGAAGGGCGTGCTGCCACATAGTGCCGCCCATTTTGCCCGCGCCATCATCATGCCGAACCTCGTGCCGCCCGTCGTCACCGCAAAGGACGCGGTTGCCTATCGCGAGCGGATCATGGCCGCCTTGCCGAAAGGCATGACCTTCCAGCCACTGATGACGCTGTATCTGACGGAGGGCAGTGACCCGGACGATATCGCGGCAGCCCATCGCGACGGGATTGCAACAGCGGTGAAGCTCTATCCTGCCGGCGCCACCACAAACTCCGCCAGCGGTGTTCGTGACTTGTCCAAGGTGACTCCAAGTCTGGAGCGCATGGCGGAAATCGGCATGCCGCTTTGCGTGCATGGTGAGGTGACGGATGCCAGCATCGACATTTTCGACCGTGAGGCCGTGTTCATCGAAACAGTGCTCGATCCACTTCGCAGGCGCATTCCGCAATTGCGGATTGTCATGGAGCACGTCACCACCAGCCAGGGCGTCGATTATGTCAAATCTGCGCCGGGCGGACTGGGAGCGACAATCACCACGCATCACCTGATCATCAACCGCAATGCGATCCTGGCTGGCGGTATTCGCCCGCACTATTATTGCCTGCCAGTTGCCAAACGCGAGAGCCATCGCCTCGCCTTGCGAAAGGCGGCTACTTCGGGCGACAAGCGGTTTTTCCTCGGTACGGATTCGGCACCCCATGTCGATCCGCTCAAGGAGTGCGCGTGTGGCTGCGCCGGAGTGTTTTCCGCGACCAACACAATGGCCTGCCTTGCGCATATATTCGAGCAGGAAAACGCACTCGACCGGCTGGAAGCGTTTGCCTCGCTCAATGGTCCGAACTTTTACGGGCTTCGTCCCAACGACGAAAAAACCACCCTCGTGCGGCGCAATGAGCCAGTGGCGTATCCTGACAAGATCGAGACGGGCGCAGGCCCCGTCACCCTTTTCAATCCGATGTTCGACATCCACTGGGAGGTGGAAACAGCATGACCCGCACAGTCTATGTCAATGGTGAGTTCCTCGCTGAGGAAGACGCAAAGATATCGGTATTCGATCGCGGATTCCTGTTTGCTGACGGGGTCTATGAAGTCAGCTCCGTCATCGACGGCAGGCTTGTCGACAATGCGGCGCATCTCGTGCGGCTGCGCCGTTCGCTGTCGGAACTGCGGATGGAATTCGCGATGAGTGATGCGGAAATCGAAGCGGCCCAGATCGAGATGCTGCGCCGCAATGGTCTCGTCGAAGGCGCACTCTATCTGCAGGTCAGCCGTGGCGTGGCCGATCGTGATTTTGCCTTCCCAAAGGAGCCGAAGCCTTCCATCGTGATGTTCACCCAATCGAGGAAACTGGTGGACAATCCCGCCGTCGCAAAGGGCTGGGCTGTAATCACGCTCGAGGATATCCGCTGGCGGCGGCGTGATATCAAGACAGTGCAATTGCTGGCTCCCTCGCTTGCCAAGCAGGCGGCACTGGATGCCGGCGCGGATGACGCCTGGATGGTCGAGGACGGAATGATCACCGAAGGCACGTCCAACAATGCCTGGATTATCAAGGGCGGCAGGATCATTACCCGTCAATTGTCGAATGACATCCTGCACGGGATAACCCGCAAGTCGGTGTTACGGCTGGCGGCGGAAGACGGCCTCTCCATTGAGGAGCGACCGTTCACCGAGTCTGAGGCGATGGACGCTGATGAGGCCTTTGTCACTTCGGCCACGACCTTCGTGATGCCGGTGGTGCGCATCAATGGCAAAGGTATCGGCAACGGCAATCCCGGCAGCGTAACCTTGCGGCTGCGCGAATTGTATATCGAGGAAGCGCGCCAATCATGAACGGGGACGAGTTTCGCCTGTGGTCGAAACGGGCTGCCGAATGGGGTGCTGACTATCGGGCGGGTTTGCGTGACCTTCCGGTCAGGGCACAAACCGAGCCAGGCGAAATATCCGCACAACTGCCTTCCTCGCCGCCTGAAACAGCCGAAGCGATGGATACGATCTTCGCTGATTTCGAGAAGATCATCCTGCCGGGCATGACGCACTGGCAGCATCCGCGTTTCTTTGCCTATTTCCCGGCCAATGCTGCGCCAGTTTCAGTGGTTGCGGAATATCTCGTTTCGGCAATGGCTGCGCAATGCATGCTGTGGCAAACCTCGCCTGCGGCAACAGAACTTGAAACCAGGGTGCTGGACTGGCTGCGTCAGGCACTCGGCCTGCCGGACGGATTTTCCGGAGTTATCCAGGATTCTGCTTCTTCTGCAACGCTTGCAGCAGTGCTGACCATGCGCGAACGCATGCTCGGCTGGAACGGCAATGAGAGCGGGCTTGCGGGCCAGCCTGCCTTGCGCATCTACTGTTCGAGCGAGGTTCACACTTCCATCGACCGGGCAATATGGGTGGCAGGCATCGGACAATCCAACCTCGTCAAGATAGAGGCCAGGGGCAAGCGCCGGGCGATGGATGTCGCGCAACTGGAAGCAGCCATTGAGCGTGACATGGAAGCCGGAATGAAGCCGGCGGGTATTATAGCCTGTGTCGGTGGAACCGGTGTTGGCGGAACCGACGATGTTGCAGCGATATGCGCGGTGGCGCGCAAGCATGATCTATATGTGCATGTCGATGCTGCCTGGGCGGGTTCGGCGATGATCTGTCCGGAATTCCGGGAATTGTGGGCAGGCACCGAGAGCGCCAATTCGGTTGTCTTCAACCCGCACAAATGGCTTGGAGCGCAATTCGACTGCGCAGCGCATTTCATTCGTGAACCTGAAGACCTGGTACGCACACTTGCCATCCGACCGGCCTATCTGCAGACACAGGGCAAGGACGGCATCATCAATTACTCCGAATGGTCGGTGCCACTTGGCCGCCGGTTCAGGGCGCTGAAATTGTGGTTCCTGATACGCGCGCACGGGCTTGATGGCCTGCGCAGCATGATCCGCAACCATGTCGCCTGGGCCGAGAAACTCGCCCTGCGGCTCAGGGCGGAACCGGATTTCGAGATAACCAGTGATCCTGTACTGTCGCTGTTTTCATTCCGGTATCTCGGCAAGGGAGACGGGGACATCGAGGCACTCAATCAGCAACTGGTGCAGGCGATCAATGATGACGGGCGCATCTATGTCACCCAGACCATGCTTGTCGGGATGTTTGTGATCCGTTTCCAGATCGGCCAGTTTGAGGTCGACGAAAGTGATATCGATATTGCGTTCGAGGTCATTTGTGAAATCGCCCGCCAACTTTGAAGCGCATTGCGATGGCGGTTTTGGAGCATTGGTGCGCATCCGCTTTGGATAATTTGCGCTCCTGAGTGCGAGGTTGACCATGTTTCTTTCGGTTTTCGACATCTACAAGATCGGTATCGGGCCTTCCAGTTCCCACACCATGGGACCGATGACGGCCGCGGCGCGCTTTCTTGACGAAATACTCAATGGCGACTGGCCACGGCCAAGCGAGGCGAAAGTTGCGCATCTTGCCGTCTCGCTGCATGGTTCGCTCGCCTATACGGGCATCGGCCATGCAACGGACCGTGCCGTAATTCTCGGCCTTGCGGGGGAGACCCCGGAAAACGTCAACCCCGATGCCATGGAAACGATGGTCGAGACCATACGGCGCGAGCGACAGGTGCAACCGGCCGGACATCCCGCCTATCGCTTCGATCCCGCCAGCGATCTCGTGCTTGATCGCAGGACCCCGCTGCCGGGCCATGCCAATGGCATGCAATTCTTTGCCTATGATGCCCAAAGGCGCTTGCTGCTGAAGCGTTCCTATTTCTCCATCGGCGGCGGCTTCGTCGTAACCGAGCAGGAATTGCAGGCGATGAAGGAAAAGACAAAGGCACCTGTCCAGAAGAATGTGCCCTACCCCTTCCGCAATGCTGCGGAAATGCTCACGATGGCCCGGAGATCCGGATTGTCGATTGCGGCCATGAAGCGTGCCAATGAGGAAGCGCATCTTTCGCCGGAACAACTCGATGCCAGGCTCGACGGCATCTGGTCGGCAATGCGCGGCTGCATCGAACGCGGCATCGCGCAGGACGGCATCATGCCGGGCGGTCTGAAAGTCCGCCGCCGGGCGCGTTCCATGCATGACAAACTGCAGGAGGAATGGAAGCAGAACCGGCGCAATCCGCTGCTCGCCAATGACTGGCTTGCGGTCTATGCCATGGCGGTGAACGAGGAGAATGCCGCTGGCGGGCGTGTTGTCACTTCGCCGACCAATGGAGCTGCTGGTGTGGTGCCTGCGGTACTGCGCTATTACCTGCATTTCCATGAAGACGCCGACGACAAGGGCATTCGCGACTTCCTGCTGACCTCGGCTGCCATCGGCGGCATCATCAAGCACAATGCCTCGATCTCAGGCGCAGAAGTTGGTTGCCAGGGCGAAGTCGGCTCGGCATCTGCCATGGCCGCAGCCGGGCTTGCAGCCGTCATGGGCGGGACACCCGAGCAGGTCGAGAATGCAGCCGAGATCGCGCTCGAACACCATCTGGGCATGACTTGTGATCCGGTTGCCGGTCTCGTGCAGGTGCCATGCATCGAGCGCAATGCGCTGGGTGCGGTCAAGGCTGTGACGGCGGCTTCGCTGGCACTGAAGGGCGATGGCACGCATTTTGTTCCGCTCGACGCCTGTATCGAGACAATGCGCCAGACCGGGCTGGACATGAGCGAACGCTACAAGGAGACCTCCGAAGGCGGACTTGCCGTCAATGTGGCCGTCAATATCCCCGAATGCTGAGACTACAGCTGTGATGGCAGGAAAGTGGCGAGCGCCGGAACTGCCGCAACAAGCGCAAGCCCTGCCAGTTGCAACAGGATATAGGGAGCAACGCTGCGCCAGATTTCCAATGTTGCGACCTGCGGTGCTGCCGAGCGGAAATAGAACAGTGACAATCCGAAGGGCGGTGTGAGGAAGGATGTTTGCAGGTTCATGGCGACGAGGACCGCGAACCAGACCGGATCGACACCTGCGGCAAACAATGCGGGAGCAGCGACCGGGACCACGATATAAATGATCTCGACGAATTCCAGAAAGAAGCCAAGGACGAAGATCACTAGCATGACCAGGGCCAGCGCGGCGATTTGACCGCCCGGCAGGTGCAGCAGAAGTGCATCGACTGCAAGATCGCCATCGAGGCCCCGGAACACCAGAGAAAGCAGCGAAGCAGCAATGACGATAGCAAAGATCGCGCCGGTGAGACGTATTGTGTCAATTGCTGCGAGCCACAGCGCGTTCCACAGGGATTGACCGCCGCGCAACACTGCCATCAGCACTGTACCAAATGCGCCAATGCTTGCTGCCTCCGTTGGCGTGGCGATACCTGCGAGGATCGAACCCAGCACCATGACAACAAGCAATACCGGCAGCAGCATCGGGACTATCCAGGACGATGGATTGGTAGCCGTGGTCGATTGGTTTGCGGAAATATTCTCATCTGATCTGGATACGGGGCCGGCGACGAGCCAGATCGCATAAAGCGCCACGAGCACAAGACCGGGAATGATGGCTGCCGCGAACAAGTCGCTGGCGGTGACCGGATCAGCAGCAAAGTTGCCGGATTGTCGCTGCGATTGCAGCCAGGCATTTGACACCTGGTCTGACAAGAGCAGCAGCAGCACCGAGGGCGGAATGATCTGTCCCAGGGTTCCCGACGCGCAGACAAGGCCCGCCGCGCGGCTCTTCGATATTCCGGCAGCGAGCAAGCCCGGGAGCGCGATGGTAGCCAGCATGACAATGGTGGCGCCCACAACTCCTGTCGCTGCGGCAAGGATCGCCGACAATGCCAGTATGGAAAGCGACAGCTTTCGTGCAGAACCGGAAGCTGCGCGCGTCATTGCCTCGATCATCGCCGTTGCAATGCCGGAGCGCTCCAGGACTGCGCCCATCAACACGAACAATGGCACAGCAGTCAGCACCGTGTTTTCCATGATCCCGGTCAGGCGGGCGGGCACGGCATTGAGCAAAGCAAGGTCAAAGCTGCCGGTGGCTGATGCGAGCAAGGCGATGAGGACCGGGACGCCACCGATTGCTACAAAGGCATTCATGCCGGACAGAAGTGCCGCCATGACAGCAGGCAACAAAATGAGCAAGAAGATTGCCTGACCGCTCATTTACGGGTTTCGTCCGTTTTGGAGTGAGGCATAGCCCTGTCAACCAGTTGTGCCAGCGCCATGACCACAGCGAGAGCAAAACCTGCTATTGGCAAGAACCTGACAATCCAGTGTCCGGGCAATCCACCCGCCTGTGACGAGGCCTCCCCTTGGACAAAGGCTGCAAGAAATTGCGGAAAGCAGGTGATGACAATGGCAGCAGCCATTGGCACGAAGAGCAGCAAGGTGGCGATGGCGTCTGTGCGAAATCGCGCCCCCGCAGCCTGGCGTTCGCGGAAGATGTCAATGCGCACATGACCGTCCAGCGTCAGCGCGACCGGGATAGCCAGCATGACCAATGTTGCGAAACTCCATCCGGCAAGATCGGATAGCCAGGGAATGCCGGATGAAAATCCGTAGCGCATCACCACCACGACTACTTGCGCGCCAAGGCAGACCGCCAACCCCAGAAACGCAAGCGACAGGATCAGGAACCGGACTAGCCGGACAAATGGGGCAAGCTTGGTCAAGAAAGTGGTCATGTTTCAAGCTGATGTCACATTCATGGCCTGTCAGGCAACAGAGGACAGCAGCGATGCGTTGCCTCCCGATGCTGTCGTGTCCTCGCTTATGCTGGTCTCGGCGTATAGCATGAAGGCGGCGTCTTCTGCGCGCAGGATCGGGATACGGCGTCCCTTTTTCGCTGCAACAAGTTCGCGCAGGTCCGGTGGAATCCCATCTTCAACGAGGATTGCGTCAATCCGGTCGGCGCTGATTTCGTCGCGGATTTTCCTGTCATCCAGCGGTGCGGAGAGCGTCTTGTTGCCTGCCACGGATGCAAGAGCCACAAGCCGCTTTCGCGTTTTATCGCTGTCGGCGAGGCAGGCAATCGTGCCTCTCGGGCGCAATATCCAGGAATTGGATTCCCCAGTCGGGCCGCGCATCAGCGTCCTGCCTGGCATTTCCACTTCGCCCGCATTGCGGGTGAAGCGGCGGATGTAGAACGGCCCGCCTGCCTTCGGCCCGGTGCCGGAAAGGCCCTCCCCGCCAAAGGGCTGCACTCCGACAACAGCTCCGATCTGGTTGCGGTTGACATAAATGTTGCCAATATGGGCAGTCTCGCAAACACGATCGACGCGGGTATCGATGCGGCTGTGAATGCCCAGCGTCAGCCCGTATCCCGCCTTGTTGATTTCGTCGACAATCTGATCGATGCGGCCAGCCTCAAACTCCACCACATGCAGGACAGGGCCGAAAATCTCGCGCTCAAGCTCAAGGATGGAGCCAATGCGAACCGCCGTGGGTGAAACGAATGTACCATTCTCGCAAGAGGCGGGAAGCGGGATTTCGAAAATCAGCTGCCCCCTGGCTTTCATCGCATCGCAATGATCGATGATGATCTTGCGGGCCTCGGCGTCAATGACCGGACCAACATCGGTGGCCGGGTTCCACGGATCACCAATCGACAATTCTCTTGCTGCGCCTTCCAGCATTTCGAGCAGTGAGTGAGCGATATCCTTTTGAACATACAGCACGCGCAGAGCCGAGCAGCGCTGGCCGGCACTTTGAAAAGCGGAGGACAGAATATCGCGGACAGCCTGTTCGGGAAGCGCTGTCGAATCAACAATCATCGCGTTGAGACCGCCGGTCTCGGCGATGAACGGTGCATCGCCACGGCCGCTTCCTGCCATGGACATCTCGATCAAACGCGCGGTCTCGGTCGAGCCGGTGAAGGCAACACCTGCGATCTGCGGACTACCGGTCAGCACGGGTCCGATCGATGCACCGTCACCCTGGACGAGTTGCAAAACATCTTTGGGAATGCCAGCCTGTTCAAAAAGCGATGCGGCCAGGGCAGAAATCAGAGGCGTCTGCTCAGCGGGCTTGGCGATGACGCTGTTGCCGGTCACCAGCGCTCCTGCAATCTGTCCAGTGAAAATCGCCAGCGGGAAGTTCCAGGGCGAGATGCACAGGACCGGGCCAATTGCCGTAGCTGAAACAGGGAGCTTGCGAGCCTCTGCAGCATAGTAGCGCAGGAAATCGACTGCCTCACGAATCTCGGCAACCGCATCAAAGCGGGTCTTGCCGGCCTCGCGCACGGCAAGAGCCATCAGTTCTGCGGCATTCTCCTCATAGAGATCGGCGGTTTTTTCCAGAATGTCGGCACGCTCGTTCACCGACAGCCCAGACCATTTTTCGAAGGCCTTGGTGGATGCTGAAATCGATGCGAGGGCATTCGCTGTGCTGGCGTCCGATACGGTACCAACCTTGTCGTTGCGGTTGGCCGGATTGAACAGCTCCCTGCCAGAACCTTCCCCCCAAACCTTGCCCGAATACGGCTTCATCGCCGCGTCGAGCCTTGCCAGTTCCGCCGGATCATTGAGGTTCCAGCCACGCGAATTGCTGCGTTCGGGAAGATAAATGTCCGAGGGCTTGACGATGGCCGGGTGCGGCAGTGGATCAGCGCACTCAACGGCTGCAACCGGATCGGCGGCAATGTCCTGCGGCCTCACCGACTTGTCGAGGATGCGATGAACGAAGGACGAATTGGCACCGTTTTCCAACAGGCGGCGCACAAGATATGCCAGCAGGTCCTTGTGCACGCCGACCGGTGCATAAATACGGCGGCGGAAACCATCCCCGGCCCGGCTGATTTCATGCAAGGCCTCACCCATGCCGTGGAGGCGCTGGAATTCAATACGGGCGTCCTTGCCGGCCATCGCTGCAATGGCTGCAACCGTATGGGCATTGTGCGTGGCAAATTGCGGATAGATCCGGTCAGTCATGCCAAGCAGTTTGCGCGCGCAGGCGAGATAGGAAAGGTCGGTCGTTTCCTTGCGGGTAAAGACCGGATAGCCATCAAGACCCCCAACCTGGGCCAGCTTGATTTCGCTGTCCCAATAGGCCCCCTTGACCAGACGCACTGAAATCCTGCGGTCAAGTCGAATGGCCAAGTCATGCAACCAGTCCAGCACTGCGGGCGCGCGGCGCGAATAGGCCTGCACCACAATGCCGAATCCGTCCCACCCTGAAAGCGATGGAGAAGAAAGAGCCGCCTCGATGACATCGAGCGACAGGTCCAGGCGGTCAGCTTCCTCCGCATCGATGGCCAGCGGAATGTTGGCGGCCTTGGCCATGCGTGCAAGCTCGGTGATGCGAGGCGCGAGTTCAGCCAGGACCCGGGTGCGATTCACCGTTTCATAGCGGGGGTGCAGCGCCGAAAGCTTGACCGAGATACCGGAATTCGCATGCGGCCAGCCGGTTTTGCCAAACTTGCCGATAGCAAGAATTGCATTGGCATAAGAGGTAAAATACCGGTCAGCGTCGCGGGCAGTACGGGCTGCCTCACCCAGCATGTCGAAAGAATGGAGATAGCCGTCCTTTTCCAGATCCGTGCCATTGGCAATTGCCTCGTCAATATTGCGGCCGAGGACGAACTGGCGGCCCAGCAATTTCATCGCTTCGCCCACTGCGGTGCGCGCCACCGGTTCTCCGAGGCGCTGCACCATGCCATGCATGACCGATGCAAGGTCATCTGCTTGTGCGGGGATGGTGCGAAACACCTTGCCGGTCAGCATCAGCGCCCATGTGGAGGCGTTGACCAGCGCCGATTGCGCCTTTCCGAGATGGCGGGCCCAGTCACCGCCGCCGATCTTGTCGGAGATCAGTTCATCGAGCGTGCCGGCATCCGGGGTGCGCAGATATGCTTCCGCGAGGCACATCAGCGCGACGCCTTCATCGGTGTTGAGGCCGTATTCGGCGAGGAATTTTTCCATCATGCCGGCATCACCGCGTTCGCGGATCTTGCGCACCAGGTCAGCCGCTTTTGCCGAGATTTCTTCGCGGGCCGCGCCATCCAGCGCCAGCAATTCCTTCAGCTCGGCAACACATTGCGCCTCCGGCAAATGCGTTCTCAATCGGATCTGAGTGCGGATATCCTGGGACATGGCTGGCCTTCGCTGAAACGGGTACTGGTTGAATAACCCAAAATAGCGGATTTCGCCTTTTCTTTTTTCCTGTTTTTTGCAATTCTTACAGTGATAATCACTTCGTCAGGATGACGCTTTGGAACAATATACCAGCCTTGATCCTATTGACCGCAAAATCCTCAAGGCATTGCAGGCAGATGGCCGGATGTCGGTTACCGACCTTTCGGCAGCCGTCAACCTGTCCAAAACACCTTGTACCGAAAGGATCAGGAGGCTTGAGCGCGGCGGTTTCATTACCGGCTATCACGCGAAAATATCGGCAGAAGCGCTTGGCTATGAAACGCTGGTCTTTGTGCAGGTAGTACTTGAAAAGACGACCACCGGGGTGCTCGACAAGTTCAACGAAGCCGTGAAGCGGATACCGGAAGTGGTGGCTTGCCACATGATCGCGGGCGGTTTCGACTATCTGCTGAAAGTGCGTACCCGCGACATGAAGCAGTATCGCAAGGTGCTGGGCGACCGGATAGGCGCCCTGCCCGGCGTCAGCCAGACCCACACTTTCGCGGTGATGGAGGCAGTCGTTGACAATGCCGGCGTCAGCCCGGCCTTGCTTTGATCCTACTTTGAATAGTCGCGTTTATCGTCGATGATCTTGCCGTCGTTGGGAAGGTTGGACGATATCTCCACCTTGCCCTTGAGCTTGGTATTGGCAGTGAGAGCTGCCGCAATCGCTTCGACATCCGGGTTTGTGCCCGGTACTGGCTCCACCATCAGTGTCATTGCATCGCTTGCACCGTCGCGGGCAACTACAAGCCGGGCGCGGGCAATACCGGGAACGGATTTTGTGATTGCATCAATCTGCTTGGGATCGACAAACATGCCCTTCACCTTGGTCCGCTGGTCAGCGCGACCCATCCAGCCCCTGATGCGGATATTGGTGCGCCCGCAAGGCGAAGGTTCGGCGACGATAGCGGTCAGATCGCCGGTGCCGAATCGCACCAGCGGATAGGATGAGTTGAAGGTAGTAACAACCAGTTCGCCGACCTCGCCAGCCGGTACGGGATCGCCGGTCCCAGGACGCACAATCTCGATGATCATGTTTTCGTTGCAGATCATGCCGGGAATGATCTCGCCATCAAGCGCGCTTTCATAGGCGACGATTCCAAGATCGGCTGTCGCATAAGCCTGCATGACCGTCACGCCCCGGCTGGCATATTCCGCCCGCATCGAAGGGAACAATGCTCCGCCAGAAACCACACCGCGCCTGATCGAGGAAAGGTCGCGGCCCATTTCGGCCGCCTTGTCGAGCAGGGATTTCAGGAAATCGGGCGTGCCGCCATAAGCGGTCGCGCGAAGGGCCGCTGCCGCTTCGACCTGCTGTTCGGTATTGCCTATGCCGGCCGGAAAGACGCGAGCGCCAAGGGCCCTTGCCCCTTCATCGAAAATGAATCCACCGGGTGTCATGTGATAAGCGAGCGAATTGTGGACGATGTCGCCCTTGCGAAGGCCGGCGGCATGAAAGGCACGTGCAGCGCCCCATGGGTCCACGCCGAGTCCCTGTGACTCCCATACCGGTCCAGGCGACATGAAGATGCGGCTGCCATCAAGGTGGGCCATGTTGACGAAACCGCCGAAGGGCGGCTCAGCAGCCTGTGCTTCCATGAGTTCGCCCTTGCGCAAAACCGGCAGGGAAGTGAGCGCCTCACGGCTGGCAATCCCTGCGGTATCGACGCCTGCAAGCCGTTTGCCCCAACCGGGAATTTCCTGCGCGATTTCCGCAAGGAATGTCGGCAGTTTCGAGAACAGCATGGTCTCGCGCGCTTGTGGATCGAGCGTGTCGAGGGAATCGAAATAGGCAGTCATTGCGCCCTCCGTGCAAGGCAAACCGTCTTTACCGGTTGATGGCAGATAGTGGCTCAGGCCTCAACCCTCACAACCGCATATCGTGAAATCAACTGTGCAATTTCGCCGGCATCGCCTTCCAGCGCTGTGGCGTCAATCGAGTGATCCGGGATCAGTTCCCCGCCGGCGTGAAGTTCTGTGACCTTGCCTGGTTCCTGCCCCCGCCACAGATAGACGTCGATACGGATTTCGTTTTCCATACGCCGCAATACCACCTCGCGAATGCGCTCCCATGTTACCGGATCGGGTTGCCAGCGCGCATCAAACAACCCCGTGGGCAGGATCGCCAGAACCGTTTCGCGGCGCAGCCAGCGGATGAGTGTTGCCAGCGACATGAATGCGAAAAAGACGAAACCGGTTGCCAATGTCCATAACAAAGTGCGCGGTTCACCCGAGGCAGTCAGCAACATCCAGGTGAGAAAGCACACCATGAAAGTCAGGCCGGCAGCAACAACCAGCGTCTGGCGAAGCCGCGCATCGGAATAGCGGTACTGGGCCATTCAATCACGAACCTCTGCCGCGTTTCCTGACCGTCAGGCCAGCCAGCGTTTGCGCCGCTTGTAATGCTTCACATCGCGGAACGACTTGCGACCTTCACCACCGACACCGAGATAGAACTCCTTGACATCCTCGTTTTCGCGCAGCTCTGCGGCGTCTCCATCCATGACCACGCGGCCGGATTCCAGGATATAGCCATAGGTTGCGTAACGTAGCGCAATATTGGTGTTCTGCTCTGCGAGCAGGAAGGACACACCTTCCTTCGCGTTGAGGTCACGAACGATTTCGAAAATTTCCTCGACCAGCTGCGGGGCAAGGCCCATGGAGGGTTCATCGAGCAGGATCATCGACGGCTTCGACATCAGCGCGCGGCCGATGGCGCACATCTGCTGCTCGCCGCCCGACGTATAGCCAGCCTGGCTCTTGCGCCTGACCTTGAGGCGCGGAAAATACTCATAGACTTTCTCAAGATCGGCAGCCACTGCACCGCGGCCGTCGCGCCGGGTATAGGCACCGCTCATGAGATTGTCTTCAATGGTCAGATGGCCGAAACAGTGACGGCCTTCCATGACCTGGATACAGCCCTGCTTCACGAGTTCGCTGGGCGATAGGTTCTGGATTTCCCTGTCCTGGAACAGGATATTGCCTTTGGTCACTTCACCACGCTCGGCATGCAGAAGATTTGATATCGCCTTTAGGGTAGTTGTCTTTCCAGCGCCATTGGCGCCGAGAATGGCAACGATGCCACCTTGCGGAACAGTCAGTGATACGCCCTTCAGCACGAGGATGACGTGATTGTAGATCACCTCGATATTGTTGACCTGCAGAAGAGCCGATGGTGGCACGGCAGCAGACTGGTCGGTTTTCTGAAGCATGATCGCAATCCCGGATTTCCGCTTGGATGAAGGGCGTCGGCAACGCAATGCCGACGCCCGGTTCACACTGCAAGATCAGTTGCAGCCACGTGGGGTGATGTTGTTTTCCTTGGCGAAAGCCGCTGAATCTTCCTCGATCAGCGGATCAAGAACGTCGCGGTCAGCAGGACCAAAGTCCGAAACCAGCGACCAGGTCTTGGCCGCGGCATCCCATTGCTGGATTGCACCGAGGCCCGGACCACCATGGCTGGCGCAGGTCACATTGATTTCCGGACCAAAGCCTGGAAGGCCGAGTTCGGTCATGCGGGCCTGGTCGATCTTGAGCGCTTCCATGCCAGCGCGCATGTCGGCTGATGTGATGTCCGGCTTGCCGGCAATCTCCTGGGCCTTGCGTGCGGCTTCAACAGCGAGCATGGCTGCATACATGCCACGGTTGTAAAGAACCGTGCCAACCTGGTCGCCAGCACCTGCTGCCTTGCCTGCATCAACAACATATTTCTTGATGTCGTCGAAGATCGGATAGTTGGAACCAACACCGTGGAAGGTGGCAGCCTTGTAACCGTTTGCGCCTTCGCCAGCCGGGATCACGTCATTTTCAGAACCTGACCACCAGATGCCGTAGAAATGATCCATTGGATAGCGGATGTTCACCGCTTCCTGGATGGCAACGGCATTCATCACGCCCCAGCCCCACATCAGGACGTAGTCCGGACGGTCGCGGCAGAATCTGAAGCCATTGTGACTTCTGTTCCTGACCTGGATGGTCAACAGGAATGGCGGTGAATTCGTAGCCGTGCTTCTTTGCCAGTTCCTCAAGTGTGCGGATCGGCTCCTTGCCATAGGCAGAGTTGTGGTAGACGAGCGCGATCTTCTTGCCCTTGATGTCACCATTGTTGTTTTTCAGGATGTCATTGATGATGACCGAGGCACCATCCCAGTAGTTGGCGGGATAGTTGAAGATCCATTCAAACACCTTGCCGTTGGCGGCAGAGGTACGGCCATAGCCCATGGAGTGAACCGGAATGCCGTCAGCGGTAGCCTTGGGGATGAGCTGGTAGGTGATACCGGTCGACAGCGGCTGGTAAAGCAGAGCGCCCTGCCCCTTGGTCGACTCATAGCATTCAACGCCTTTTTCGGTGTTGTAGCCGGTTTCGCATTCAGGATTGGCGATCTTCACGCCACCAATGCCACCATCGCGCTCATTGATGAGGGTGAGGTAGTCCGCATAGCCATCGGCAAAGGGAATGCCGTTGGCCGCATATGGCCCGGTGCGGTAGCTGAGCGACGGGAAGACCAGGTCTGCCTTGGCCGGCACAGCGCCGACAAAGGCTGCAAGGACACCCGCCATTGCGAGTTTGGTAAGTTTCATGTCTCTCCTCCTACGGTTTACAGACATTGGTGAACCCCTTCTCCCAAGGGGCATTTTGAGCTTGGGCCCTCAATAGGGGAAGGGCCAAAGCCGCAATTTCTCCTTGGTCAATCGCCAGAGCTGTGCCAGCCCGTGCGGTTCAACGATCAGGAAGAAAACAATAAGCCCGCCGATCAACATGATCTGGATATGGGCTGCGAGATCGGTCGGCCAGCCAAGATAGCCGACCATGACGTTCTTGAGCAGGACCGGCAGCAGGACCAGGAATCCCGCGCCCAGGAATGAGCCGAGGATCGAGCCCAGTCCGCCGATGATGACCATGAACAAAGCGAGGAAGGACTTGTCGATGCCGAAGGCTTCGGTGACCTCAGCCGCTCCGAGATAGTTGGCAAAGAACATCGCGCCAGCCATTCCTATATAGAATGATGACACGGCAAAGGCAGTGAGTTTGGCTTTGAGCGGTGAAACGCCGATGATCTCGGCAGCAATATCCATGTCACGGATTGCCATCCAGGAGCGACCGATGCGGCCACGCGTCAGGTTGCGGGCAATCCAGGCGAAAACGAATACCATGGTCAGGCAGAACAGGTAGGTAGCCCATGGCAAGGAACTTGGTCCGGTAACCGCAATGCCGAACAGCGTCCGCTCCGGCGCGGTGATCTGGCCGGAGGCGGAATAGTTGTAGAACCAGGAAAACTTGTTGAACATCCACACGAGGAAGAACTGCGCGGCGAGGGTTGCGACAGCAAGATAGAACCCCTTGATGCGCAGCGAAGGCAGCCCGAACAGGATGCCAACGCCTGCCGTCACCAGCCCCGAAAGGATGACGACGGAAAACATGTCAAGGCCCGGAAAGGCGGTCATGAACTTGTAGCTGGCAAAGGCTCCGACGGCCATGAAACCGCCGGTGCCAAGCGAAACCTGCCCGCAATAACCAACCAGGATATTGAGACCAAGTGCTGCCATGGACCACACCAGCAACGGTACCAGAACGGCCTTGTTCCAGTAGTCATTTATGAGGAAGGGCACTACGAGAAAGGCAAAGGCAATGAAAGCCCAGAACAACCAGCGCTCAGACTTGATCGGAAAAGTCTGCTGGTCAGTCGAATAGGTGGTCTTGAAATCACCGGCTTCACGATAAAGCATGGATCATATCCTCTCGATGATCTTGTCGCCGAACAGGCCCTGTGGCCGGAACAGCAGGAAGGCGAGCGCCACGACATAGGCGAACCAGTTTTCAATCGCACCGCCTACCATCGGGCCGACATAGGCTTCGGCAAGTTTTTCGCCAACACCGATGATGAGGCCGCCGACAATGGCGCCCGGAATTGAGGTAAAGCCACCGAGGATCAACACCGGCAAGGCTTTCAGGGCGATCAGCGACAGCGAGAACTGGACGCCGGATTTCGAACCCCACATGATGCCGGCAACCAGCGCCACAAATCCCGCAATCGACCAGACGATCACCCAGATCGAGCGCAGCGAAATGCCTACCGAAAGGGCCGCCTGGTGATCATCCGCGACTGCACGCAGTGCCCGGCCGGTAGCGGTATACTGGCTGAACAGGGTCAGTGCTGCAACAAGGACCACCGCAACGATTGTTGCACTGACGTCGAGCGTATCAATATACATGCCGAAATAATCGCTGCCTTCTGCCGCCCAGGTGCGTGTCAGGTCCTCCCACCAGAAAGAGCCGCCGGATGGCAGGCCGACATTGAGGACTTTCACATCCGAGCCCCACATCAGGTCGCCCAGCCCTTCCAGGAAATAGGCAAGACCAATTGTCGCCATGAACAGGATGATCGGCTCCTGGTTGACGAGGTGCTTGAGAACGAATTTCTCGATCAGGAATGCCATGGCGATCATCACCGCCATGGTCAGCAATACCGCCAGGAAGGTTGGCATTCCCGCACCCCAATTGTGGATGCTGGTCCCGAACATTGCGTTGATGAGATGCGAAAACGGTACCTGGCCGGTCTGCAGGCCAACAAGGGTAAGGGCAGCAAACAGGGCCATGACGCCCTGCGCAAAATTGAAGATGCCCGACGCCTTGAAGATCAGCACGAAGCCGAGTGCCACCAGCGAATACATTATCCCGGCCATCAGGCCGTTGAGGAAGATTTCAATGAAATTGAGGATGGCCGGGCTCAATGTCGCTCTCCATTTTCCAGTGGTGTGGTCGTGCTCACATCATTCCCCTTACCCGCATGTGGTAGATCAGGATCACCGTCTTCGCATCGCGGATGCGACCGTCGCCGCACATTGCCAGGGCTTCGGAAAACGGAATTTCCAGCACTTCGATGTCTTCGCCCTCTGCCGGATTTCCACCGCCAGCCGTGGTGCGGTCGGACGGTTCGTAGGGTGCTACAAACAGGTGCAGCCGCTCCGTCACCGACCCCGGGCTCATGAAAAGGTCGTGGATCTGTTCGGGCATGCCGATGACGTAACCAGTCTCCTCCTGAGTCTCCTTGCGAATGCAGTCGGCGGGCGCCATTTCGTCGAGGAGGCCCGCTGCCGTTTCAATCAGCATTCCGTCCTCAAGACCGTTGAGATAGGCGGGCAGCCGGAACTGGCGGGTCAGGATCACAGTGTTCCGGTCGAGATTGTAAAGCAGTATTGCGGCACCATCACCACGATCATAAGCCTCGCGCAACTGCCGGTTCCAGGAACCGTCGCGGCGGCGGAACATCAGCTCGAACTGGCGCAGCACATACCATTCCTGGGATAGGACGCGAACGCCCTCGAAGCGGACATTGGCATTACCCGCCGGCAGGTCGATCCGTGCTGACAGATTGGGAGCTATCAATGCGAAACTCCCAGATAGGCATCAATGACATCCTGGTTGCCGCGCACTTCATCGGGTGTGCCGTCACCAATCTTGCGGCCATAGTCGAGGACGACAACGCGATCTGAAAGATCCATCACGACGCCCATGTCATGCTCGATCAGTGCAATCGTTGTGCCGAATTGCTGGTTCACGTCGAGTATGAAACGGCTCATGTCTTCCTTCTCTTCAAGGTTCATGCCTGCCATCGGCTCGTCAAGCAGCAGCAGCGACGGTTCGGCAGCCAAAGCCCGGCCAAGCTCGACGCGCTTCTGCAGGCCGTAAGGCAAACGCCCGACGGGCGTCTTGCGGATTGCCTCGATCTCGAGAAAGTCGATGATCTTCTCGACCGCCTCGCGGTGTTCAAGCTCTTCCTTCTCGGCAGGGCCACGCCAGATGGCCTGCCAGAACAGGTTCTTGTGCATCTTGGTGATGCGCCCGGTCATGATGTTGTCGAGCACCGTCATGCCCTTGAAGAGAGCAATGTTCTGGAAGGTTCTGGCAATGCCCTGATGGGCGGCAACATGCGGCCGCATTCGGCTGCGCTTCTCACCGCGAAAGGTGATCGTGCCTTCCTGGGGATGGTAAAAGCCGTTTATGACATTGAGCATCGAAGTCTTGCCCGCGCCATTTGGGCCGATGATTGCGCGGATCTCGCCCTTGATAATATCGAACGAGATATTGGTGATTGCCTTGACGCCACCAAAGGACAACGAAACATTGTCGACCTGCAGCACGACTTCCCCGCTAACCGGTTTTCCGGCTGCGATTGCTGTTTGAGGAGCGTTCATTCTGCCGCCTCCTTCATTGTCGCGCTGGCGGGATAAACCGGCACGTCACGGATTTCCACGGTTGCCGAAATCCTGCCCTTGCGGCCGTCCTCGA
The DNA here is from genome assembly GCA_041397525.1 of Nitratireductor sp. Taxonomy (GTDB): domain Bacteria; phylum Pseudomonadota; class Alphaproteobacteria; order Rhizobiales; family Rhizobiaceae; genus BOKV01. The sequence goes on along the minus strand of JAWKWL010000003.1, from coordinate 134,168 downwards.
AGACCACTTCGGTCTCGACATATTTGCTTTCGGATCCGTCATAAAGCGCGTCGATGAGCACGCCATAGCGCTCCGCTATGAACGAGCGGCGGACCTTCTGGGTTCGGGTCAGCTCGCCGTCATCGGCATCCAGCTCCTTGTGCAATACCAGGAAGCGCCGCACCTGCGAACCAGCCATCATTTCCTCCGAAGCGAGGTCACGGTTCACCTGCTCCACATGGTCCTGCATCATCGAATAGACGCGCGGATGGGCGGCGAGTTCCTGATAGCTGGCGTAGGAAACATTGTTGCGCTCAGCCCAGCTGCCAACGGAAGTCAGGTCGATATTGAGGAAGACCGCACAGAAGTCACGGCCATCGCCAAACGCAACCGCCTCCTTGATATTGGGGAAGAATTTCAGCTTGTTCTCGATATATTTTGGCGCGAACAGGCTGTTGTCCTTCAGTTTGCCGACATCCTTGGCGCGATCAATGATCTTGAGATGGCCATTGCCATCGAAGAATCCGGCATCCCCGGTATGGACCCATCCATCGCTGGTCTTTGTGGAGGCCGTCGCCTCTTCGTTCTTGTAATAACCGACGAACACGCCCGGCGAGCGATACATCACCTCGCCATTCTCGGCGATACGGATCTCGACGCCCGGAGACGGCTTGCCGACGGTGTCTGCGCGGATTTCTCCATCGGGCTGCTGGGTGATGTAGACTGAAGCCTCGGTCTGGCCGTAGAGCTGTTTCAGGTTAAGCCCGAGTGAGCGGTAGAAGCGGAAGATTTCGGGTCCGATCGCCTCGCCCGCCGTGTAGCCGACCTTCATTCGGCTGAAACCCATGCGGTTTTTCAGCGGGCCATAAACCAGAATCTCGCCAAGCCGATAAAGCAGCCGGTCTGCAAGGCCCACTTTCTCACCGTTGAGAATCGGCTCGCCAACCTTGCGGGCATGGCCCATGAAATAGTCGAACATGCGCTTCTTGGTCGGCCCTGCATCTTCCATGCGGACCATGACTTGCGTCAGCATGGTTTCGAAAACGCGCGGCGGCGCAAAGAAATAAGTCGGGGCGATCTCGCGCCGGTCGACGTCAATCGTGTCAGGGCTTTCGGGGCAGCATACGCAATAGCCCGAGATCAGCGCCTGCGCATAAGAGAAGACGTGATCACCGACCCAGGCAAGCGGCAGATAGGCCAGCGCCTCATCATGCTCGTCAAGCTTGTCGAAGACATTGGCATTGCGCGCGGAAATAACCAGATTGTCGAAATTCAGCATCACGCCCTTCGGCTTGCCGGTGGTGCCGGAAGTGTAAAGCATGACGGCAATGTCATCACCCTTGCCAGTATTGATCGCATCGGTCCAGGCCTTGTCGCCGGCCTTTTTCAATGCCTCGCGACCTAATGCCTGCACATCGTCAATCGAGTGGAGGTTGGAGTGATCGTAGTCGCGCAGACCGCGTGTTTCGTCATAGACGATCTTGCGCAATCCCTCGACCTGGTCGCCCATCGAAAGAACCTTGTCGACCTGCTCCTGGTCCTGGCAGACAGCAAAAACGACACCGGCATGGTTGAGGACATAGACCATTTCCTCGGCCACCGAGTCGGCATAGACGGGTACGGGAATACCGCCGAGCGCCTGCACGGCAGCAAAGGTCCAGTAAAGGCGCGGACGGTTCTGGCCGACAATGGCCACCTTGTCGCCGGGCTTCAGGCCGAGCTCGGAAAGACCAAGCGAATATGCGGCGATCTCGTCCTTCAGGCCGGCCCATGACCAGCTCTGCCAGATGCCCAGATCCTTCTGGCGCATTGCCGGACGTCCGGCAAAACGCTTTGCGTTGAGCAACAGATATTGCGGCAGGGTTGCAGGCTGCGTGCTGTTTGCAGCGCCCTTTTGCGGCATGTCTTCCTCCCTTGATGCGGGACCCGGCTCTTGCGGCCCGACCCCGCCTTGTGCCTGCGGCCGGTGCCGAGCCACACAGGCCATTCTCCTGACAGCCTGCTCATTCTGCCCGGAAGCGACCCCGGATATCGTCTTTTTGGGCCAAAGCCGCGCATAAGACAACCACGTCTAAAGTAGCGTATCGCATGTGAAGACAGCAGACCGGCCCGAAATTCCTGTACCGATATTGCGACAAGCCGGACGGAGCGTCCACCCTGATTCTTTGTCGCAGGGGAAGTTGCGAGGTGACGGGCGGGGCTCATTGCACGCGCCGGCGCAGCAGATCGCGGCGGATATCCAGAAGTGACCCGAGAACGGATCGGCAATTGGACGCTTTTTAAGAAAAATGGCGCACCCGAAGAGATTCGAACTCCTGACCCCCAGATTCGTAGTCTGGTGCTCTATCCAGCTGAGCTACGGGTGCGTGCTGACAGACTGGCTTCGCGAAAGCGCCGTAGCCAGTTGCAAGCCGCGTGGTAATCGCTTGGCAGAAGAAATGCAAGGCCCCTTGCGCGCTAAAATGCGGTTTTGAAACGGGGGCGGGTATCAAGCCCCCTACCCATCCGAGAACCCGTTGGATCAGCGGTTCGAAGCAGGTTCGCGATTTTCGCCGCCTTTGCCAGCGCCAGCGCCATTGCCCTTGTCTCTTGCCGCGCCCTCGGCTTGTGGCTGGTCAGGTATGGTGATCATGAAAGTGCAGCCCGCAGATGTTGAAGCTTCCAGCTCGATCACTCCGCCATGGGCGCGAACCAGTTCTGCCGCGATGACGAGGCCAAGCCCTGTGCCGCCGGATTTGCTGGTGCCGGCAAAAGCCTTGAAAAGGTTGGGCCGGGCCTTTTCCTCAATTCCGTGGCCAGTATCGGAAATACGCATGACAACGCCGTTTGCCACGCGCACAGCCGTGACCTCGATACGGCGCACGGCGCTGTCGCCGGGCATGGCTTCAAGCGCCTGGGCGGCGTTGCGGCAGAGGTTCATGATGACACGGAAAAAATGTTCGCCATCAACGAGGACTTCGAGCCTGGGATCAATGGTATTCGACCATTCAATCGGGCCGTCAGATCCGAGCATCAGCAGTTCGGCCACATCCTCGGCAATGGCATGGAGGTGGTGCCTGCGCCGGCTTGGCGGGCGCTCGGCTGCCTTGCCATAGGCCAGCACCGATTGCGTATAGCTGGCAGCGCGGTCGATCGTCCGCAGCAATTTGGGTGCAATACGCTGCACCACCGGATCGGGAGAGTCGGCAAGCCTGTCGGAGAACAACTGCGCTGACGCCAGGATATTGCGCAGGTCATGGTTGATCTTGGAAACGGCAAGGCCGAGATCAGCCAGGTGCTGGCGCTGGCGCAAGGTGGCGTGCAGGTCCTTTTCGAAAGCCGCAAGGCGCTGCTCGGCGATCCCGATCTCGTCTGTGCGTCCGGTTGGCACATAGATCAGCGCGGCGTTATCCGGTTCCCGCGAAAACGCCACCATGTTGCGCGAGATATGCCGGACCGGGCGTACAATCAGCCAGTTCAACGCCATGAAGACCAGCCCGGCGGTGATGAACGAAATCGCCAGCGACAGGTAGAGCACATTGCGTGAATAGTTGCGCAATGCCTGCTTGATGAGGGTGTCACTCTGGACAAGCTCGATCATCGCATCGCGCGACTTCATCGTGGAAAAGACACGGTAAGTGCCGGGCGTGGATGATACCAGCATTCTGAGTGAACTTATCACCGATTCTGCGGGTTGCATGACACGCAGGTCAATATGTTCGAAAACCTCGGTCGGCATGTCGTCGGAGGCCATGAGCCTGCGCGACGAACCTTCCTGAATGACGACAGACAGCGCGCCGGTTGCTTTCAGCAATTCGCGCTGGGCACGCTGTGACAGCATGACATCGGCATTGTCGAGATAGACAATGGAGGCGGCCTCGGCGGTATCGAGATTGCCCTGGAGCCAGACATTGCGGAAATTGGCGACGGAGGGGACAAAAATCAGGATTTCAGCGATCATCACGAAAATGATGGTCAGAAGCAGGAGTTTGGCGGAAAGGCCGCGTGCAAGAGCCGGCGGCAGATCCGGCTCAGTCTGGCGGGAGATTTTTACGGCATCGTTCATGCTTTTCATCAAACTCTTGGTCAGGAACCTCGTGGTCCGGCCCTGACACCAATATGTATTTTGCGACCGCAGGTACTAGCCGAATTTGCGCAGAAAGCCGACCAGCGAGCGAACCAGCGGCTTTCGCGCCAGCGGGGCATAGAAGGTGACTGCTGCGCGCTTGCCTATCTCGGCCATGGTCGGATAAGGCGCCACATAGGCGGTCATGTCGGAAAGCTTCATCTTCTTCGACAAGGCCAGTGCCCAGATATGGATCATTTCGCCCGCATTGGCTCCAACAATCGAAGCCCCCAGGATGCGTCCCTTGCGGTCCGTTACCAGCTTGACAAGTCCAGTGGTCTTGCGCTCGGCCTGAGCGCGGTCATTCTCGCCATAGGGCCAGCGCAGAATGCGAATGTCGCGATATTTCTGCGTTGCCTCGGCCTCCCCCATGCCGACATGGGCAATCTCCGGATCAATGAAGGTGACCCATGGTATGATCGATGTATCGGGACGGATGCGCTGGCGAAACAGGATCGAACGAATCGCAAGACCGGCGTGATAACCGGCTACATGGGTGAACTGAAGCGAGCCTGCCACATCGCCAATGGCATAAACCTTGCGGTTTGTGGTTCTCAACCCCTGGTCAACCTCTATGCCCTTGCGGGAATAGCGGATGCCGGCCTCCTCAAGGCCAAGCCCTGACACATTCGGGGCCCGCCCGGTTGCAATCAGGATGTGTGAGCCATCAACCGTGACTTCACCATTCGCGCCCTTGGCCAAAATCCGGACACCGGTCTTGCCACGCTTTTCAACGGCACTGACAGATGTCTGCTCCAGAATGGTCAACCCTTCCGATCTCAACCGGTCGAGTGCGATCGCTGTCAATTCCGGGTCGTCCTTGCCCAGCGCATTCAGACCCTCGATGACCGTGACTTCGCAGCCCAGCCGATGATGGGCCTGCGCCATTTCCATACCGATGGGACCGCCACCGATCACAATGAGATGACGCAGCTTGCCGCGGTTTTCGAACAGGGTCTCGTTGGTGAAATAATCAACCTCGGCCAGTCCGGGAATCGGGGGCACGAAAGCGGACGAACCCGTCGCGACGACAAATCGGCGTGCGCGGATTTCATGATCCCCGGCAACTACCGTGTTCCTGTCAGTGAAGCGCCCTGCTGCACGCAATACCGTCACGCCAAGCGCTGTAAAACGCTCCTGCGAATCATTGGGCTCTATGGCCGCAATAACGGCTTGCACATGGTCGTTGACTTTCCTGAAATCGACCGGAAACGCAGGATCGGCCATCACGCCGAATTCCGGAGCCTCGCGCACGGCATGGGCGTGCTTAGCAGCAGCAATGAGCGCCTTGGAAGGCACGCAGCCATAGTTCAGGCAATCCCCGCCCATCTTGTCCTTTTCGATCAGGACAACCGACACGCCAAATGCCGCGGCAGCCGCGGCAACGGTGAGCCCGCCGGAACCTGCACCAATTACACAAATGTCAGGGGTAAGAACGTTGTTCATCAGGATATCCGAGATGTTCGAAGGTTCCAAAATGCGCCGGAAGATGCAGCCGGGTCAAGCACTGCCAAAGGTCGCCAGCCGCACCATGGTGACTTCAGGCATTCTGATTTCTTGCGCGAAACTTCTTGTAAAGCACAGGCAGTATGGAAATGGCCGCCATTGCCACCATCGCGACTATGATCTGCCGGGTAACAAGGGCGGAGGGGTCGATGTGGCAGGTTCCTGCGGCAGCGCATCCGGGATTGGCCTCTTCCTGCGCCATGATCACGCTGTCGAGTCCGGCACCAATGAACGAGTACGCCAGAGTACCTGGAATGATGCCAAGGAAGGTTGCCAGAATGTAGGGGACGAAGCGCATGTTGAGAAGCGCCGGAACGATATTGACAACCCAGAACGGAAAAACCGGCGTCAGGCGCAAAGACAGCAGATAATTGAACGCATCCTTGTTGAAACCGTCAAGCATGCGGGTCACGAACGGGCCTGCTCGCGCCGAAAGAAAATCACCGAAGGAAGAACGCGCGACAAGAAAAATCAGGGCCGCGCCAGCCGTGGCGCCGATGACAGTTGCCGCGCCACCGACCAGTCCACCGAACAGAAAGCCGGATGCAATGGTTAGCAGTGAGGCCCCTGGGAAGGAGATTGCCACCAGCGCGGCATAGAGCATCATGTAAAGGGCGAGCGAAGCAAACTGGTGGGCTGATACAAAATCGGCCAGACCGGCCCGGTGTATCAAGAGACTGGAAAGGGAAACATAGTCAAAAAGCCCGGCAATCCAGGCGAACGCAAATGATGCGACAATGGCCAATACCGGCAAGATCCGCCTGGGCCAGCTACTGGTGCCAACCAGGGCCATCTTTTCCGTGCCTGTGTCCATTGCCTTTCCTTCCACTGCGATAACGCCCTTATCGGGTAAGTGCGGGATCACAGATCAATATTCAATCTTGCAATGCGACCTTCACCACATGTTTACAACCTCCGGACACCAATTCACAATCAGGTGATCGGCTGCCGATCAAGCCCCGACCAGTCCGTGTGACCGCAATTGACAGGAAGGCCCGTTCTTTCTATAAGCCCCGGCAACGTCCGGGTCCCGGCTTTGGCGTCGCTTGGCGTGGCGATTTCGCAGTGCGAAACCTTCTGCCAGTGACAGGTTCATACGGGACGCCAGCAAGATTGCAAACAACTAGAACGACACACTGAAAACAAGGGACCACGCGCTTTGCGTGGTTGCAGGATCATGAAGCGTACTTATCAGCCAAGCAAACTCGTCCGCAAGCGCCGCCACGGCTTCCGCTCGCGCATGGCAACCACTGGTGGCCGCAAGGTTATCGCAGCGCGCCGCGCCCGCGGTCGCAAGCGCCTTTCGGCGTAGTCCGATAAAGTTTCCCCTCCTCGCGCAACCGATTGCTGAGGCAGGGAAACGGACCTGCCAACAGGGAATGGCCGGGGCGATGGCTGAAAAATCCACCACCATCTCCAAGAACCCTCCCCGGCTCCGTAAACGCCAGGAATTCGAGGCCGTGAAAAAAGGTGCGCGCTTGCATGGGCGCGCTTTTTTGTTACAAGCCTTGAAAAAGAAAACGGAAGCGGGAAACGAGGCGGTGAGAATGGAGGTCCAACCGGCTCGGTTCGGCTTCACTGTCACGAAGAAATGCGGAAATTCTGTCGTTCGAAACCGCATTCGCCGCAGATTGCGGGAAGCAGTGCGTGTGACCGGCCACCTTGCCGCTGCACAGGGCCATGACTATGTGGTGATCGGAAAGCGTGAGGCATTGAGCGAACCGTTCACGGCAATTGTCGCACAACTCACTGAAAGCCTTGACCGCATCAACCGGTTCGGGGCAAACCCGCACAAAACAAAGACTGGCAATAGCAGCCGGAAACAGCAACCACGCTGAGGCCGACTGAAAAAGCAAGACACTCAGGTCACCGGAAGATTGCCGGATGAAAGCTTGCAAGGGACCCCCTGCACATGGATAACAACCGCAACACATTCCTGGCCATCGCGCTGTCACTTGTCGTGATTGTAGGCTGGCAGTTTCTTTATGTCAGCCCGAAACTGGAAGCGGAGAAGCGCGCGGCGGAAGCACAACGGCGGATTGCCGAGCAGACCCAGTCGCAGCAGGGCGATTTGGCAAACTCGCAGCCCGGATCCGGTGCGACGCAATCAGGCGACGGTACACCGACAGCGCCGACGACAGCACCCGGAGGAAATTCCCAGACCCTGCCGCAATCCAAGGCGTTGTCGCGCGATGCAGCCCTTGCCGAAACCAGCCGCGTGAAGATCGAGAACAGTCTTGTCACCGGTTCGATCAATCTGAAAGGCGCGCGCTTTGATGATCTGCTGCTGAAGAAATATCGCGAAACCATCAAGGTCGACAGCCCGCTGATCACGCTGCTTTCGCCATCGCAATTGGCCGATGGATATTTTGCGGAATATGGCTATGCGAAATCGGGCAGCAGCGGCGACGTGCCCGGCCCTGATACGGTGTGGTCTCTCGCGGAAGGATCAGTGCTGACGCCAACGAGCCCGGTAACACTGAGCCACGTCAATGATCACGGTGTGACCTTCACGCGCAAGATCAGCATCGACGACAATTACATGATCAAGGTGCTTGACACGATCACCAACAATTCCGGCAGCGAAATCACGCTCTCACCCTATGGCCGCGTTACACGGTTCGAGAAGCCCAAGGTTGAAAGCACCTATATCCTGCATGAAGGGCCAATTGGCGTCTTTGGTGAAGCTGGACTGACCCAGGCGACATACAAATCGCTTGAAAAAGACAGGGAAGTGCTGGGAGCAGATGCCAATGGCGGCTGGCTTGGCATTACCGACAAGTACTGGGCAGCGACGCTCATTCCTTCGGGCACCTACAAGCCTGGCTTCAAATATTTCGGCGAGGGTCGCCCAAGCTGGCAAGCCGAGTTTCTTGGTGCGCCACTGACGCTGTCAAGTGGCGCCAACACAACGCTTGAGCAGAAAGTCTTTGCTGGAGCCAAGGAAGTCAACCAGATCAATCTTTATGAAAAAAACGAGAATATCAACAATTTCGACCTGCTGATCGACTGGGGCTGGTTCTACTTCATCACCAAGCCGATGTTCTGGCTCCTCGACCAATTGTTCAAGCTGGTCGGTAATTTTGGCGTGGCGATCCTACTCGGTACCGTCATTATCAAGGGTGCCGTGTTCCCGCTGGCGAACATGTCCTACAAGTCGATGGCGCAGATGAAGAAGCTGCAGCCGGAAATGGTTGCGCTGCGTGAACGGCTTGCGGATGACAAGGTTGCGCAACAGCAGGAAATGATGGCGCTTTACAAACGCGAAAAGATCAACCCGGCGGCAGGCTGCTGGCCGATGCTGATCCAGATTCCGATCTTCTTCGCACTCTACAAGGTCTTGTACATCACGATCGAAATGCGGCATGCGCCATTCTTCGGCTGGATCCAGGACCTTGCTGCCCCCGATCCGACATCAATCTTCAACCTGTTCGGCCTCCTGCCCTATGCCGCGCCGGACCTGCTTCCGCACCTGGGCGTCTGGCCATTGATCATGGGCGTGACCATGTTCATACAGATGCAGATGAACCCGGCACCGCCGGATCCAACCCAGGCAATGATCTTCAAGTGGATGCCGATCGTGTTCACCTTCATGCTCGCGACCTTCCCGGCGGGTCTGGTGATCTACTGGGCGTGGAACAACACGCTGTCGATCATCCAGCAATCCATCATCATGAAGCGGCACGGCACGAAGATCGAACTGTTCGACAATTTGCGCGGCATGTTCGCGCGAAAACCAAAGCCCGGACAATGACCGGACAAGAGACAGACCAACCGGGAAACCAGGAAGCCGCCCTTTCGAGCGAGGGGCGGCTTCTGTTTGCACGGCCATGGATATTCATCCGTGGCGTTCCGTCGATGAATTTCCTGCCGCCAGAAGGCCCGCATGAGATTGCGTTTGCAGGCCGTTCGAATGTTGGCAAATCATCGCTGATCAATGCGCTCGTCAACCAGAAGGGACTTGCCCGCACCTCGAACACGCCGGGGCGCACGCAGGAACTCAATTTCTTCATCCCCGATCCTGGTGAAAATCAAGTCGGCGACCTGCCTGCGCTGGCGATTGTAGACATGCCCGGATACGGGTTTGCGAAAGCGCCCAAGGCCCAGGTCGACAAGTGGACAAACCTTGTATTTTCCTATCTTCGGGGAAGGTCGACACTGAAGCGGGTCTATGTGCTGATCGATGCGCGCCATGGCATCAAGAAGAACGACACCGAGGTCTTGTCGCTGCTCGACAAGGCCGCCGTTTCCTACCAGATCGTGCTGACAAAGATCGACAAGATCAAGGAGGCCGGCGTGCCACGACTGATGGCAGAGACGCTCGAAGCCATCCGCAAGCGCCCTGCCGCATTTCCGCAGGTTCTGGCGACCTCTTCGGAGAAAGGTATCGGCATGGATGAGTTGCGTGCTGCAATCATGGTTGCCTCGGACGCAAATCCGATTGCCTGATTCATGAGGCTGACCACACCTGGGTCAGGAATCATGAATTCGACTGCAACGGCCAAAGACAGGCCAATCCGGTGGATGACAAATTTTGGCAGTTCGGTGCGGCGTGCCCTTGCGCGGACCTTGCCACTTGCCTTAACCGGTAGCTGAAAGAATAACCCGAGGATTTCATCATGGCCAAGGAAGAACTTTCCGAAAGCGAAAACCAGGCAAGGCTGCTGTCAAAGGCATTGCCCTACATGCAGCGTTATGAAAACCGCACGGTGGTGGTGAAATATGGCGGCCATGCGATGGGCGATCCCGAGCTTGGGCGCGCATTTGCCCGCGACATTGCCCTGCTGAAACAATCGGGCATCAACCCGGTCGTGGTTCATGGCGGCGGCCCGCAGATTGCCTCCATGCTGGCCAAGCTCGGCATCGAATCGCGCTTCGAGGGCGGCTTGCGCGTTACAGATGCGAAGACCGTCGAAGTCGTGGAAATGGTGCTGGCCGGCTCCATCAACAAGGAGATCGTGGCGCTCATCAATGCCGAGGGCGAATGGGCGATCGGATTGTGCGGCAAGGACGGCAACATGGTGTTTGCCGAAAAGGCGCACAAGACGATGATTGATCCTGAATCCAATATCGAGAAGGTGCTCGATCTGGGTTTCGTTGGCGAAGTCGTCGAAGTAGACCGGACGCTGATCGACCTGCTGGCAAAGTCGGAAATGATCCCGGTGATCGCTCCCGTGGCACCTGGCCGCGACGGCCATACCTACAATATCAATGCCGACACCTTCGCTGGCGCCATTGCCGGTGCGCTGAACGCGACGCGCCTGTTGTTCCTGACCGATGTTCCGGGCGTGCTCGACAAGAACGGCAAGCTGATAAAGGAACTCTCCGTCACCGAAGCGCGGCGACTGATTGCCGATGGCACGATCTCAGGCGGCATGATCCCGAAAGTGGAAACCTGCATCGAGGCCATCGAGAAAGGCGTCGAGGGCGTCGTCATCCTCAACGGCAAGACCGCACATGCCGTCCTGCTGGAACTGTTCACCGAACACGGCGCCGGGACGCTGATCGTACGATAATCGCGTATCAGTCGGCAACTGGCGGTGCCGTGCGGTGTCCAGATGGCCCGCCATGCATCGGTGGCCGCTTCAGGAACAATGCCGCGACGATGACAACCGAGAATGCGCTGATCGTATAGATCAGCGACCATTCCAGCGCTGCAATGAAGGAGGGGTGCGGGTTGCCGCCTGCCGCCAGGCCTTCGGCCAATCGCGAAAAGAACATCTGGCCGACTGTCGCAACGCCAATGGCAGCCCCCACTTGCTGGAAGGCCTGCAAGCCACCGGAGGCCGAGCCTGCGTCACGGCCAGGCACTGTTGACAATACCGTCTGGAACAAGGGCGAGATTGTCGTGCCAAGTCCCAGCCCGCCGAGCAGCAGTGGGGGCAGGAAAAGCCGGAAGGCAATATTGTCGCCAATGGTCGTGATCTGCCATCGCAATGCGAGCATGGCACAAACCAGCATCGCGGCCCCGGCAATCATGCGCTCCCGCGAATATCTGCCTGAAAAGCGGCCCGAAACCAGCGAACTGACCAGAACTCCCACGGAAAACGGCAGCGTGGTCAGTCCGGATTCAATCGGACTCAGGCCGAAGCCGACCTGAAGGAACATTGCCAAAACGAAGAAGAAGCTCGGCACGGCAGAGAAAAAGACCGTGGAAACCAAAGTCCCGAACATGAACTGACCATTTGCCAGCAAGACGACGGGGAAAAGTTGCGGTCGGTCGTGATTGTTCTGGCGCTTTTGCCACTGGACAAAGGCAATGCCTGCCGGAATGCTCGCTGCCAGCATCCAGAAACACCATTGCGGCCATCCTGCTTCCCTGCCCTCGACCAGCGGGAAAACGGCAAGCACCATGGTGAGGCCGGCGAGTATGATACCGCCGAAATCAATGCCCAGTGCGCGTTCGCCCTGCATTGGAGGCAAGTATTTGATACCGGAGATGATTGCAAAAGCACCAACCGGAATATTTACAAGGAAGATCGGACGCCATTCCATGCCGAACAGGTTCGCATCCACCAGCAGGCCACCTGCAATGGGACCGGTAACGGCAGCCATGCCGGCAGCAAGTCCAAACAATGCAAAGGCGCTGCCACGCTCACGCGGTGGAAAGATGACCTGCGCGATGGCGAGCGTTTGCGGCGTCATCATTGCTCCCGCAAAGCCCTGAAGGATGCGCGCTGCGATGAGGGTCTCAATGCTCAGGGCCACGCCACAGAAGGTGGATGCGACGGTAAATGCCACAACCCCCCACAGGAATATCCGGCGACGCCCGAATGTGTCGCCCAACCGGCCAAAGGGCAGAAGCCCCAGCGCAAATGCCATTATATAGGCAGCCACGACCCATTCGATGCCACTGCTGGATGCGCCAAGATTTTTTTGCAGGCTCGGAAGTGCTACATTGACGATGGTCACGTCAATCATGTTCATGAAACTGGCGATCAGCAATACGGCAAGCGCGCGCCAGCGTGTTTCAGGATATTCCGTTTCGCCAGTCGGCGCAGGCTGGTGCTCAGTCACGTGTTTTTCTCTTGTTCGCCGGAAAGAAACTGGCTGCCCGCATGGCCTGTGGGTGCTGATATTCACCCCACATAGAGCAGTGCAAGGATTCCGGCAATGATCAAGCCTGATCCGGCAAGCTCGAGCCGATTGATCTTCTCACGGAAGAACAACACGGATGTTGCGATGGTGAACAGGATTTCCACCTGCGCCAGTGCCTTGATAACGGCTGCCTGTTGCAGTGTCATGGCGGTGAACCAGCCAAACGAGGCCGTGGCACCTACCATTCCGACAATCGCAGACATTTTCCAGGCGGCCTTGATACGCAAGAATTCTCCGCGTTCACGCCACAGCATCCATACGAGCATCACGATGGTCTGGAAACTGATCGTCGAGGCCAGCGTGACGGCCGCCTGCATCAGATATCCGGGATAGCCAAGCGAGAGCGACGCAGCCCGGTAGGAGACTGCGGCAATGCCAAATGCAGTTCCAGAGGCAATTCCCGCGGCCGCACTGCGGCTCACCAGTGAAGTCAGCAACGAACGCGCGCCGGAAGCCGAGCGGGCTACCGAAATGACCATGACGCCGACCACCGAGATTGCGATTGCCAGAAGCGTGCCGGAACTGGAATGCTCACCGAGGAAAAGCATCGCAAAAAGCGCAGCCTGTGCAGGCTCGGTGCGGGAATACGCAGTGCCGACAACAAAATTCCGGAAGCCGAAAATATAAAGCAGAAGGAAGGTCGCCAGTATCTGGGTGAGACCGCCCAGTATCACCCATCCCACAAATTCCGGATTGGGTACCGGGATCGGGTAGCCAGGGCCGTAATGCAGCATGGCGACAAAGGCCAGAGCGAATGGAAGGCCAAAACCGAAGCGCACGAAAGTGGCCGATGTCGTGCTCATCGCGCCCTTGAGATGCTTTTGCAGCATTGAGCGGATGTTCTGGAGAAAGGCGGCGGCGATGGTAATGAGGACCCAGGATTCCATGACCTGACATTCACCGGCAGGCCGGAAAAAGCAAGGCCATATCCTGACCATGTCCCGACCATTTCCCGGGCCAGGTCCGTATCACATCATTGTCAGGCGGCCTTGCTTGTCTCCATGACCGGCTCGCAGAGCTCCGTGGTCATGATCGTACGGTTGCGGCCACTGCGTTTTGCCTCATAAAGCCGGAGGTCGGCAGCACGCATCAATTGTGATGTGGTCGGTTCCTTCCCCACAGTCGCGCCGCCAACGCTGACCGTCAGCGGGACGGCTCTGGCATCAGGCCTAAACTCGAGCTTTTCAACCGATGTACGGATACGCTCGGCAACGACTGTCGCATCCCGCTCCGATGCGCCTGGCAGGAAGACAGCAAACTCCTCGCCTCCGATCCGGCCCACGAAGTCTGCGCCGCGAACGGATTTGCGAATGGCTGAAGTGATCAGCAACAATGCTTCGTCGCCCTTGAGATGCCCCCAGGTATCGTTGATGTTCTTGAAGTGATCCGCATCGACGATCAACATGGCGCCATGATCAACGGTGTTGCGGACTGCTTCCATCTGCGAGAAAAATGATTCGCGGTTGAGAAAACCGGTCATGTCATCGCGGCGGGCCTTGAGCGAAAGCTGATTGTGCGCCAGCTCAAGCTGCCTGTGCGCGGTTTCAAGTTCGGCCACAACTTCCTTCATCACATGGGCCTGACGCAGGCAATAATAGGCGACAGGAGTGCCGATACTGTAGCAACCGATTACTGCGTTGACGAACATCGAGTTCTGGTACGGTTCGCCCATCCATGGCGTGACAATTGCTATCTGGAGGCCAGCCATGACCAGAGCGCCGGTGCCTATCAGAAATGAATACCAAATAATCTTGCGCATGCGATTGCCCCCATCCGGTTTCAATTCTGACTTGCAGGGGTAAAAATCCGGTAACCAGAAGCAGTCGAAACCAGCGCTTCCATCAAAAGCCTTGTCATGGCAGAAGGGCAGAATGAAACCAACGCCATACAAGAACGGTTTTGACGGGATTGAGGATTGGGTGTTCGACCTCGACAACACCTTGTACCCGCGCCATTGCGACCTGTTCAGCCAGATAGACTTGAAGATGACTGCCTATGTAGCCAACCTCACGGGATTGGACAGTGGCGAGGCAAGGATCCTGCAAAAACGCCTGTATCGCGAATACGGCACCACCCTCAACGGGTTGATGCGGGAATATGACATCGACCCGCATCGCTATCTCGCGGAAGTGCATGACATCGACTATTCAAGGGTCGAACACAATCCGGCACTAGGCGAAGCAATCGCGAAACTGCCCGGACGCAAGCACATCTTCACCAATGGTGATGTGCGCCATGCAGAAAATACCCTGGCTGCCATTGGCATTTCCGTTACCCAGTTCGATTCCCTTTTCGATATCGTGGCTTCCAACTTCAACCCCAAGCCGATGCGGGAACCCTATGATGCCTTCCTGAAGGCGCATGGGATTGCACCCAAACGCGCTGCCATGTTCGAGGACATGCCGCGCAATCTAAGTGTTCCGAAGGAACTGGGAATGGTAACAGTGCTGATTGTTCCCCGCGCTGGCAGCGAACACGGGGCCGAAGCATGGGAACTCGATGGCAGCAGTGAGCCGCATATCGACCATGTGACGGATGATTTGCATTCTTTCCTGACAGAAATATCAACCAATGGCGAAGCAGCCGAAGCGTAACGGCTTCACCAGTCTTGAAGCCTGGATAGACGCCCAGGCACACCGGTTGCTGGATGTGCTTCCGGCAAGCGGGGCCAGTGGGGCAGCGGTCGAGTTCCTGGTCTTTGGCCTCAAGCAGGCATGGGCATGCATTTTTGGCGGGGCAATACTGGCGCTGATCATGGTGACCCGACTTTGGTTTCCGGACTTCATGCCGGTTTCGCGCTATGATTTCCTGTTTCTGGCAGCCGTCGCCATCCAGATCTCCATGATTGCCAGCGGCATGGAGCAGCCCTCCGAAGCGCGGGTAATTGTGATCTTCCACATTGTCGGCACGGCGATGGAAGTCTTCAAGACATCAGCCGGATCATGGACCTATCCTGAGGAAAGCTTGTTGCGCATTGGTGCTGTTCCACTGTTTTCGGGCTTCATGTATGCGTCGGTTGGTAGCTATCTGGCGCGGATCACCCGCCTTTTCGACATGCGCTACAATCACTATCCGCCACGGTGGAGCACTGTGGCACTGGCCCTTGCAATCTATGTGAATTTCTTTTCGCACCATTACCTTCCGGATATCCGGTGGTTGCTTTTCGCCGTGACCGTCCTGTTGTTCTGGCGCTGCGGTGTACATTTCCGGGTATTCCGCTTCCGGCATCGAATGCCGTTGCTGGTTGGCTTCGGGCTGGTGGCGCTGTTCATCTGGCTTGCGGAAAATATCGCAACCCTCTCCGGCGCCTGGCTCTATCCACACCAGTATGGCGGATGGACCCCCGTCTCTCCGGGCAAGCTTGGAGCCTGGTACCTGTTGATGATCATATCCTTTGTATTGGTGACACTGGTACACAGGCCATTGCCGCCACCTGAAGAAGCGGCAACAAAAAACCCGGCCTGATTTTGACCGGGTTTCACATGTTCCTTGAGATGGCCGAATGTTGCACGGCCAAGAATTCCAAAAAAGGTGTCAGTGGCACCTTGGCTGTTCGAGAAGCTCACCCTCGAAAACAAGCGCTCCTGTGCCTGCCAGAACCTGACCGGACTGGAATTCGCCGAAAAGGCGCATTCCGCTTCGCGCCGCGGCAATGCGGCTAACGGGTGAGGAAAGCACCGCACTCATCTGCAGGTTGGCGGATGCGCCTGGAAGCGCGACGATGCGTGCATTTTCCTGTGCCATGTTCCGGACTCCCTGCTTGCCGGTTGGAATTTCACTGTTTTCCCGGCAGATGTTTTCACTGCTCACAGTTATTATTTAGTGAATGAAAAGCGGCCACAGTGTGCAATCTGACACAAATCGTGATCAGGCGGTTCTGCGGCTTCGAAAGATGGTTGATTTTTCTTTTATTTCAGTGGGTAAGCAAAGAGCGAAAATATTTCCGCCCGTGTGGGGCAAGGGCATTCCGGCAGGTCCTGGTTGCCGGATTGAGGCATAAACGTGACCGGATCAAAGGCCGTAATGGTCGCGGATGATCCCCCAGGCTTCATCAGCTGTGTCGACATAGTTGAACAGCCCCAGATCGTCTGGCGAGATCGTCCCCTGGGCTGCCAATTCCTCGAAGTTGAAGACCTTCGACCAGAATTTCCTGCCGAACAGCAGGAACGGCACCGGTTCCATGCGCTTGGTCTGGATCAGGGTCAATGACTCAAACATTTCGTCGAGTGTCCCGAACCCACCCGGGAAGATCGCTATAGCCTTGGCACGCATCAGAAAATGCATCTTGCGAATGGCAAAATAATGGAAGTTGAAGCACAGTCCCGGAGTCACGAATTCGTTGGGCGCCTGTTCATGCGGCAAGACGATATTGAGGCCGATCGAAGGTGCGCCGACATCATCTGCGCCACGATTGCCCGCTTCCATTACACCGGGGCCTCCGCCTGTGACAACGACCATTTCTCGATGATAGGTTGTGGCGGAATATTCCGACGCGAGCCGCGCGAACTTGCGGGCTTCGTCGTAGTATTTCGAAAGCGCTTCGAGGTTCTTCTTCTGCTTCGCATTCTTGGCTGCCCAAGCGTCGCCTCCCGGTTCGGGAATGCGCGCACCGCCAAACATCACGACGGTCGAGCGGACGCCGCGCTCCTGCAGGATCATTTCGGTCTTGAGGAGCTCAAGCTGGAGACGAACCGGGCGCAATTCCTCGCGGCAGAGAAATTCCTTGTCATCGAACGCCAACCTGTAAGCCGGTGCAAGGGTCTGAGGTGTGCGAGGAATGTGCTGTGCCTGCTCGATATCCCTCGGTGAGCGCACAAGCGCCTTCCAACCCTGTTCTTCCTTGTTTTCCATTATTTCCCCATTCACCTGATTGCATGCACTGGCAGCCGAACATGCCCCGGAAGCGAATTGACGTGAACAACCGCTTCCCCTAGATCAACTGTTGTGACAGGCAGGAGTAAAGAAATGTCCAAGACGGCGCATGGCGATCTCGAAAAGGTAATCGAAGCTGCATTTGACAATCGCGATGCGGTGAACGTCTCGACCAAGGGCGAGATACGCGACGCTGTTGATACAGCACTTGGTCTGCTGGACAGCGGAAAGGCGCGCGTTGCCAGCCGCGAAGCCGATGGCAAATGGACCGTGCATCAATGGCTGAAAAAGGCTGTTCTCTTGTCTTTCCGGCTCAATGACATGGCAGTGATTGGCGGCGGCAATGGCAAGTCGGCATGGTGGGACAAGGTGCCGTCAAAATTCGAGGGCTGGGGAGAAAACCAGTTCCGCGCCGCGGGCTTTCGCGCAGTTCCAGGCTCGATTGTCCGCCACTCTGCGTATATTGGCAAGAATGTCGTTCTGATGCCGTCCTTCGTCAATCTGGGTGCCTATGTCGATGAAGGCTCGATGGTGGATGGCTGGGCGACAGTCGGTTCCTGCGCACAGATCGGCAAGAATGTGCATCTTTCCGGCGGCGTCGGCATTGGCGGTGTTCTGGAGCCAATGCAGGCAGGCCCCACCATCATTGAAGACAACTGCTTTATTGGTGCGCGTTCCGAGGTCGTCGAGGGCTGCATCATCCGCGAAGGATCGGTGCTTGGAATGGGCGTCTTCATTGGCCAGTCAACGAAAATCGTCAACCGGGCAACGGGCGAGGTCAGCTATGGCGAAGTGCCGCCCTATTCGGTGGTCGTTGCAGGCTCGCTTCCCGGCAAGCCCTTCCCCAATGGCGAACCTGGCCCGTCGCTCTATTGCGCGGTCATCGTCAAGACCGTCGATGAGAAGACGCGCTCGAAGACCGGCATCAACGAATTGTTGCGGGACTGAGTTGCAATGAGCCAGGACGAACTGCCCAAACCGACCGTGATGTGGGCTCTGTTCGGCTTTTCCGGCAGGATTGCACGACAGAGCTACATTCTGGGAATGATTTTCATGTTGCCGATTTTCGGCATCGTGATTGCCCAGATCCTGCAGGTGCAGGGCAATGAAGCGGCGACCGTATTCTGGGGGCTGGCGTTTCTTGCACTGTGTCCGGTTTCGGCCTGGTCCATGCTCGCACTCAGCATCAAGCGGCTCAATGATATCAACCGTCCGGTCTGGCTCGCCATTTTCCTGTTTGCGCCCTGGATAAACATGATTGCCGTGATGCTGTTGATGGCAACCCCATCGTGGCAGGGCACGAACCGGCATGGCCCTCCACCCTTTCCAGACGCCGGCTGAAAACCTTTCTGCAAGGGTTTTCGTGCATGGTTCGCCCATGCCATACCGTACGCTCAATCCGGACAAGATCATTGCGACCGCCGAGACGATCTCCGCGCGTATTGCCGAGCGCTTTCCACAATCAGGACTGGCCCGGGTCGGCTCCGAACTTGTGGCCATTGCCCGTGACGCCAAATCCAATGCCGAAGATCTTTCAAGGCCAATCTGGTGGCTCAGGGCACTGGTGATAGCGACCATGGTCGGCGGGGCGCTGGTCTTTGCCTTTGTGGGAACCTTTCTCTCCTTCGACAGGGTCGGCTCTGACGGCTTCGATTTCGTGCAAGGCATCGAAGCCTCCATCAACATGCTGGTTCTGGGAGGCATCGGGTTCATCACGCTTTACAAGGCAGAGGAACGCATCAAGCAACGCAAGGTCCTGGACGGGCTGCACCCGCTGCGTTCGCTGATCCACATCATCGACATGCACCAACTGACCAAGGACCCCGTATCCGGGATCAATCGTACAGCCTCCTCGCCGGTTCGTACGCTTTCGAAGGCTGACCTCTCGCGCTATCTCGACTATTGTTCGGAAATGCTGGCTATCACCGGCAAGCTTGCCGCACTCTACGCGCAAGCCGTGCCGGACCCGCAGGTGGTCGAAGCGGTCAACGATGTCGAGGGACTTGGCTCCAATCTGAGCCGCAAGATCTGGCAAAAGATCATGCTGATCGAGCCAGACAAGGCAACTGTGCGAAAGAAGGCCTGACCGCCAATTGACCGGCTCTGCCTGCCGCAATATTGCTGTGGCATGAGCAAAGAACTTTCCAGACCCGCACAAATCCTGCGCGATCTCATTCGCTGCCCTTCAGTCACGCCCGACGAAGGCGGTGCACTCACCACCTTGCAGGCGATCCTGCAACCGCTGGGTTTTTCCGTCGAGCGTCCCGTCTTCAGTGAAGCCGGAACGCCTGACGTTGAAAACCTCTATGCGCGGCTCGGCAGCGAAGGCCCGCATCTGATGTTTGCCGGCCATACGGACGTGGTTCCTCCGGGGCCGGAGACCGCGTGGAGCCTGCCGCCGTTCTCGGGCGAGGTCAGGGACGGCAAGCTCTTCGGCAGGGGGGCAGTGGACATGAAAGGCGGAATTGCCTGCTTCATAGCCGCAATCGAGGCGCATATCGCCCGACATGGCAAACCGGCAGGCTCGATATCGCTGCTCATCACCGGCGACGAAGAAGGGCCGTCGATCAACGGTACCGACAAACTGTTGCAATGGGCCGCAGACAGGGGCGAGAAATGGGATGCAGCCATTGTTGGCGAACCATCCAACCCGAACGCGATTGGCGATGCCATCAAGAACGGTCGGCGCGGCTCGCTTTCGGGCCGCATCACCGTAACCGGAGTTCAGGGCCATTCGGCCTATCCACATCTTGCGGACAATCCGGTTCATGCGATGACCGACTTGATCTCCGGTCTGATCGGCGAACCTTTTGACGAGGGAACGGACCTCTTCCAGCCCACCAATCTGCAAGTCACTTCGATCGATACCGGGAATGCTGCCACCAATGTCATTCCGGGCGAAACGGGAGCCGCCTTCAATGTCCGCTTCAATGATCTGTGGAGTGGCGAGACGCTCAAGGCGGAGATAGTGCGCCGCCTCGATGCGGCGGCGCGCATTGGCAAGCTTCGCACGGGTCGAGCCGATCCGGTCCGGTTTCATGTTGAATGGGTCGGTCGCGTGAGCCCGGTATTCCTCACACGCGACGACCGGCTGATCGGGGCGCTGGGCAAGGCAATCGGGGCAGAAACAGGAAGACATCCGGAGCTCTCCACCGGTGGCGGCACATCGGATGCGCGTTTCATCAAGGATTATTGCCCTGTGGTGGAGTTCGGTCTGGTCGGCCAGACCATGCACCAGATAGACGAGCATGTGGAACTTGGGGATCTCGACAGCCTGACGAGGATCTATGAACGCTTTATCGGGGACTGGTTCGACCGGACGCAATGAGGGACTGCAGCATGGATTACGTGGCAAGCCTTGAAGCGCTTGAGGCGGTGTACGGACAGCCGGGCGAAACGTCGCTGGCAAAGGAAACGGTTGGCCTGATCCCGCAATACCGCGCCTTTGTTGAGGCATCGCCATTTTGCGCACTGGCAACCACAGGTCCGGAGGGCATGGATTGCTCACCGCGAGGCGACAAAGCCGGCTTCGTCCGTGTACTTGATGACAGGACCTTGTTGATGCCGGACCGGCGCGGCAACAACCGAACCGATTCGCTGCGCAATATCGTGCGAAACCCACAGATAGCCCTTATGTTCATGGTTCCGGGGTCGAAGAATTGCCTTCGGGTCAATGGTACAGCGAAAGTGACACTTGATACGCAGTTGTGCGCCAGCTTCGGTGTGGAGGGCAAGGCACCACGCTCGGTTATCGTCATCCGGACTGAAGCTGTCTATTTCCAGTGCGGCAGGGCAATCGTTCGCTCGCATCTATGGGAGCCAGAACAGTGGACCGACAGTTCCGGACTGCCCAGCCCGGGAAAAATATTGGCAACGCTAAGCGAAGGTCGCGTCGGTGGTGACGAATATGACCGCGAATGGGAAGGCCGGGCACTTTCAACATTGTGGTAGGTCAATCTCGCATGTTGGTGGCGGCTTCTGCATAGCCGCCGCCTGCACCATCAAGAAAATGCATGTGCGAATCCTCCAGGATTGATGGCACATAGCAGGTGAGCACCGCGCTTTCCTGAACGCAAATGCCGTAACGGATCTGCCTTTGGGAGCGCAAAGTCTCAAGCCTGTCCTTCAATTGCGCCAGGCCCGTTGGAGACAAGGAAACGGTCATGCGCAAGCCGTCCTGAACCTTCCGAAAATCGGTGTTGAGCGACGTGAATTTCTTGTAGCGAGCGGGGTCAAATCCGCCGATCCGGATACCGGTCTTGTCCAGCAGCCAGGCTATGAGGGTGACCATGTAGAGCAGGCGCTTTTGCGCCGCCAACGGTTTGGTCCCCTTGCTGGCGCGCGCTTCGTATTCAAGTCCCTGCGGTGGCCAGGTGAATCCAGGCCCGTCTTTTGGCATCGGGTTGGATTGTTCATGGCCGTCATTGCCAATGGCCAGCAATTCGCGGGCAATCATTGCAAATCCATCCGGGCCTGCCGCATGCCCTGGCTCGACGATCAGCGAAACAATGTTGCGCCCGGCTTCGCTTACCGGTGTCCAGCGGCAGGACAGGCCTTCAAGGTCGGGGCGTTCACCTGCAGCTGCCCGTTCGATGTGAAACTCACCGGCCTTCATCAGTTTTTCGGCATGCGAGACGCCGCCGCCATTGAAGGCAAAATTGACGACCGCGGGCGAAAGCCGAACCGGTTTTACCCGGACATCAAACCCGTCAGCGCGAATTTTCGACACCGGGACGATTGCCAGCCGGAGGTCAAGATCCAGCTCCTCTGCAGCAAAGGTCGCCGTTCTTGCCATCGCTTCAGCAACTGCGTCGTGCTCCTGCGGAGCGATTGCGAGGGCAGCACCATCACCGCCAAACACGAATGGAATGTCACGGGTGGCAAGCGCGTTCATGACTGCGGAAATCATTGCCACGCCCGCCATGTTGACGGCCTTGTAACGCCCTGCGGCAATCGCCTTGCGTGAACCGACCACATCGGAAACAGCAACAAACCAGTCACCGGGGACGGGAGCGAAGGACGCCTCCTCAAAGGCGAGCGAAAAGTCTTCGGCTGTGTCGAGCGATCCCGCAAATGCACTTGTCGAAGATGCCATCCAAATCCCTCCAGGACCACAATCCCTTGTTGATAGCAGGTGGGGCCTGCGGGTTGAGATCACAATATCGAATTCTCACCAGGTCAGCCGGAATAATCCACATGCGTCAGATACAATCCGCAGGCGGGAGCGACGGGGCCACAGGCCTTTCGGTCGAGCGCATCGCGCGCTGCCTCAAGATCGCCCGCATTCCATTTTCCGTCACCCACGAGTTTCAGCGACCCGACCATGGAACGGACCTGGTTATGCAGGAATGAGCGCGAGCGCGCGATGACTTCGATTTCCTGGGGACCGCACCGCCTGACATCGAGGGCTTCCAGCGTTTTCACAGGTGATTTGGCCTGGCAATTGATCGAGCGGAATGTGGTGAAGTCGTAGTGGCCAACCAGAACCTGTGCAGCTTCATGCATGGCTTCCACGTCCAGTTCCTTCTTCACATGCCAGGCCCTGTCGCGATCTATCGTCAGATTGGCCCAGCGGTTGACAATGCGATAGCGATAGTGCCTGCGGATCGCGGAAAACCGGGCATCAAAGCTGTCGTCAACCCACTGGCAATCCAGAACGGCGATGCGGTGATCGGCGAATTTGAGAATGCCGTTCAGCGCCTCGGAAACCTTTTCGGCGCGCCATTCATGTTCAAGATCAATATGGGCGACCTGGCCCAGCGCATGAACGCCTGTGTCGGTCCGCCCGGCACCGAACAAGGTGACCTCATGGCGGGCAAACTCGAAAACCGCTTCCTCGATCGCCTGCTGCACCGTCATCATCCCGGCCTGGCGCTGCCAGCCGAAATATTGTGTGCCGTCATATTCGATTGTGAGGCGATAGCGCGGCATCAGGTGAAGCTCGAGCCGGGCGCGATCCGGTTTCCGGCGAGAAAGACATTCGCGTCACAAGGCTGCTTTCCGGCGCGCTGCAAGCGTGTAATGCGCACCGCGCCTTTGCCACAGGCGATTGCCAGTTGCTCGTCAAGCACGGTTCCTGCGGAGGCAGATGTTGACATATCGCATAGCGAGGAGGCCAACATCTTTACCCGCTCCGGCTTGCCTTGAAACTCCATCTCGCACCATGCACCCGGAAATGGCGACATTGCACGGATGAGATTGTGGACGGTTTCAGCCGGCTGCGACCAGTCGATGCGGCTTTCTGCCTTGTCGATCTTCGCTGCATAGCTCACCCCATGCGATGGCTGCGGCTCAAGTGCAAGTTCACCCGTCTCAAGTGCAGACATTGTGCGAAGTATCATTTCGCTTCCAAGTTCGGAAAGCGCGTCATGCAACTGGCTGAAGGTCATGTCCGGCGCGATTGTCATTGCCTCACGGATCGCCATGTCGCCAGTATCGAGCCCCTGATCCATCTTCATGATGGTAACGCCGGTTTCAGTGTCGCCAGCCATGATTGCGCGCTGTATCGGGGCCGCACCGCGCCAGCGCGGCAGCAGGGAGGCGTGGATGTTGTAACAGCCCAGTCGTGGCGCAGACAATACCGCCTGCGGCAATATCAGGCCATAGGCAACGACCACTGCGACATCGGCGTTGAAATCTCGAAACTCGCCTTGTTCGTTTGGCCCGCGCAGCGACTGCGGATGCAAAACCGCAATGCCAAGGTTCTCGGCGGCGATCTGCACAGCCGACTTGCGCAGTTCCATTCCGCGACCGGCCGGGCGCGGCGGTTGTGTGTAACAGGCCACGATCTCATGGCCGGAACCGGCCAATGCCAGCAATGCGGGAACGGAAAAATCAGGCGTTCCCATGAAGATAATGCGCAGGCTCATTCCAGTTCCGATCGGGTTGATGCTTCTGCCGAGCGGATTACCCGACCATGCGTTTTGGCGCGGGCTTGTTGCGGGCGATCTTGGTGAATTTGCGAATGACCATGTCCCGCTTCAGCTTGGATATGTGATCGATGAACAATTTTCCATCGAGATGATCGATCTCATGCTGGAGGCATGTGGAAAGCAGGCCGTCAGCCTTCAGTTCCTGCTGCTTGCCGTCCCGGTCGAGATAACGCACCACGCAGGCAGCCGGACGCTCGACCTCGGCGTAATATTCCGGGATGGAAAGACAGCCCTCCTCGTAAACGGATGGTTCATCCGACAGTGAAACCACCTCCGGATTGATCAGGAATATCGGATCGCGACCATCATTGCCGTCATCGTCATCGGGACCCCGTGCAGGCTTACCGTCATTTTCCTCGTCCCTGCGCGAACGACGGGCAACGTCGACCGTCACGATCCGCAAGGGTTCTCCAACTTGGATGCCGGCAAGCCCGATACCCGGCGCGTCATACATCGTCTCCAGCATGCTATCGAGCAGCTTGAGCAAATCGGAATCGATGCGCTCCACCGGCTTTGATACCTGGCGCAATACCGGATCGGGAATCTGGATGATGGGCTTGATCGCCATGTCCTGCCTTTGAAATCATGAAGCTTGTTTCAGATATGAAAAGCAGTGGGGCGGGTCAAGGCTGGCAGTCCTTCTGGCGGGCCGACAGGGAAATTATTCCTGTTTTGTTCTTATGTCGGACGCGAGAATCACCTATTGTGCACTCATGCCCCAAACCGCTTTCCCGTTAGAACAGCTATTGGCCAATACGATGTTTCGCATTGGCAACCGCGACATCACGCTTGGCATGGTCCTGCTTGGCGTGGTCGCGGCGGTCATGGCCTTCTTGCTGGTCAGGATCATTGTCGCTTTCCGGAACGGGCAAAGGCTTGCCGCCGAGCGCGCCACCGCCATGGAGCAGCAACGCGAAGCGGAGATGCGGATGGCCGAACTGGTGGCAAGCCAGAACGAGCTCACCGGACGGATGGCAACATTGAGCGAAATTTTCTCGACCCGGCAAGGCGACATGATGCGGCTGGTTGACGAGCGGCTTGCCAACATGTCGGGAAGGCTCGGTGAATCGATCACGCAGACCACGAAATCAACGCAAGAAAGCCTGGCAAAACTCCAGGAGAGGCTGGCGGTCATCGACAGTGCGCAAAACAACATCACTGCCCTGACCGGGCAGGTGGTGGAATTGCAGAACATTCTTGCCAACAAACAGACGCGCGGCGCGTTTGGCGAAGCGCGGATGGCGGCAATTGTCGAGGATGGCTTGCCGCGCGGCGCTTACGCATTTCAGGCCACGCTTTCAAATGGTGCTCGCCCGGACTGCCTTATTTTCATGCCCAATGATTCGCCAGCGCTGGTGATCGACGCAAAATTTCCGCTGGAAGCGTGGAATGCCATTCGCCGCGGTGACACGCCAGACGAGAAGAAACTGGCGGCACAGCAATTCCGCCGTGATGTTGAAATTCACATCAAGGCCATATCCGAGAAATACCTGGTTCAGGGTGAGACCCAGGACACGGCATTCATGTTTGTTCCGTCTGAATCGATCTTTGCGGATATCCACGAGAATTTCGAAGGTATTGTGCAACGCGCGCACCGTTCGCGGGTGGTGATCGTGTCCCCGTCCCTGCTGATGCTTTCAATCCAGGTGATCCAGTCAGTGCTGAAAGATACACGTATGCGCGAACAGGCCCATCTCATCCAAGGCGAGGTGATCCGGCTGATGGAAGATGTTACCCGGCTTGATGAGCGGGTGCGCAAGCTCTCCGCGCATTTCACCCTGGCCCAGAAGGATGTCGAGCAGATCGTGACTTCGGCTGACAAGGTGACCCGGCGCGGCACGCGGATAGCCGAACTTGATTTCGAGGATGTACGGCAATTGGAAGCCGGAAAGCCCAAGCTGAAGGCCGTTGAATAGAGGCTCAATTCCCGCCGCTGTTTTTCAGCCTGGATGCATTGATTGCGCTCTTTGCGACTTCGAAAACCTCGTCAACATGTTCACGCATCTGAAAATGCGCGGCCCCCGCATCCCGCTCGGCAATGGCTTCCACGATGGCGCGGTGACGGACCATGGCTTTTTCCGCTTCGCCGGGATAGACCGAAACCAGATCCATTTCGTAGGGTAGCGGGCTCATGATCATCGGCGATACGAGGCGGACCATTGCATCCGCAAGCCGATTGCCGGAAACGGCTGAGATCGTTGTGTGGAGGTCTATATCCAGCCTGCGGTACTCAACAATCGCCAGTGGATTGTCAGGAACCAACGCCTCCATCTTCGACAGAATGGTGCGCATGGCCTTGAGTTGGGAGTCGTCGCGATCCAAAGCTGCTGCATAGGCCCAATCGGCCTCCAGGGCGCGGCGAATTGCGAACCAGTCCTGGAGCCTGCCTTTCTGGAAATGTCCGGAAAACCGCCCGAACTCGCCTGGCAGGAGACCAATCACATAATTGCCCGAACCCTGGAATGAATCGAGAAGGTTCGCCTTTCGCAGCATCTTGAGCGCGGCACGCACAGTGGTGCGCGAGACCTGAAAGCGCTCGCACAGTTCAGCTTCCGTAGGAAAGGGCTGACCCGCCTGCATGTTCCCGCCCAGAATTGACGAAATCAATTCCGCATAGATCTTGTCTCTGATCGTCGCCACAAACTCCCCCGAAATATGTGGTTGTCATCATCGCACATGTGCCACTTCAACACGAAGTCAAGGTTGTGCACAATCAAATTGGTCAACTAATGTTAACGTTGGCCAGCCATCCGGCGCTCCATATCCCCTCAGAACTGCCCGCGACTGCGAATGGCCGCAGAAAGTGTACCCTCGTCAAGATAGTCCAACTCACCACCGACTGGCACGCCATGGGCGAGGCGACTGATTTTCACCTTTGTCCCCGACAACTGGTCGGCAATGTAGTGCGCGGTGGTCTGGCCTTCGACGGTCGCGTTGACAGCTATGATCACTTCCCTGATTTCACCTTCTTCGCCACCGGCAAGCACCCTGTCGACAAGGCTGCGAATATTGAGATCATCCGGACCGACTCCGTCGAGCGGCGAAAGCGTACCCCCCAGCACATGATAAAGGCAGTTGGCGGCGCCGGCGCGTTCCAGCGCCCAAAGATCGGAGATGTCTTCAACGACGATCAGAGTGTACCGGTCGCGGCGCGGATCGCGGCATACCGTGCAGGGTTCCACCGTGTCTGCATTGCCGCAAACCGGGCAAATCACCACCTTGTCGAGCGCATCGGCAGTGGCAGCGGCAAGCGGTGCCAGCAATTGCTCGCGCTTCTTGATCAGGTGCAATGCCGCTCGGCGCGCCGAGCGCGGACCAAGCCCTGGCAGTTTCGCCAGGAGCTGGATCAGTTTCTCGATTTCGGGACCAGCAACGCGCTTTGACATCAGGGGGTGCCAGCCGATCCTAGAAGGGCAGCTTGAAACCCGGGGGAAGCGGCAGACCTGCGGTCAATTGGCGGGTCTTTTCGGCCATGGCCTCCTCGACCTTTTCCTTCGCTGCATTGTGGGCGGCGACGATCAGGTCCTCGACAATATCACCTTCACCCTCGCGCATCAGCGACGGATCGATCTGAACGGACTTCATCACGCCCTTGCCCGTGAGCGTAACTGTCACCATGCCGCCGCCAGCACTGCCGGACTGCTCCAACTCGCCCAGGCTCTCCTGCATTTCCTGCATTTTGGCCTGCATTTCCTTTGCCTGTTTCATCAGGCCCAAAATGTCCTTCATCGCCCTTTTCCTGTTCTCTTTTGCCAAACACAGATGGCCATTGACTGGCGTTCAGTCAAAGAATTCGTCCATGCCGTGATCATTTTCAATGTCAGCAGTGCCCGAATCCGGGTCCGCAAACACATCGCGGCCCTCGCGGATTTTCACATCAATGACTTTCGCACCAGGGAAATGCTGCAGGATCGCGTCGACCGCCGGATTTGCCAATGCGTCTTCTGTACGTCCCCTCACCTCCGCCTGTTCAGTCTCCTCGATTGTGGGCTGGCCACCCTCGCGACTGGTGATCACCATCCAGCGGCGACCTGTCCACTCCTGCAAGCGATTTGACAAATCGGGTATGAAATTGTGAGGCGTGTTTTCGGTGAGGTTCAATTCGATCTTGCCGTCGGCAAAACTTACCAGGCGGGCATTGCGCCGCAACAGGGTCCTGATGCGGATGTCACGCTTGTCCTCGGCGAGCATGACGAGTTCCTCGAAGCTATTGAGAACCAGCGCATCCACAGCCGGCTCCGGTTGCGGCGTTGGAACGGATGGCTTCGGCTCGCTCATGCGCGCCTGCATGGTGCTTCCGCGCATCTGTTGCGGCTGACTGGTCGAACCCGAGATGGCCGAGACTGGCGCGCCTGACGAGGTGCCTGGTCCAACATTTGAGCGCGGTGACGCTTGTGGCCGACCTGGCGCGGATGCTGCCTCATCGCCCGGAGGCATGCGTGCCAGTTCCTCGGGGCCGGGAAGGTTAGCCGCATGCGTGAGGCGGACCAGAACCATGTCGGCTGCGGCCAGTGGCCGCTCGCTTGACTGGATTTCCGTCAGCCCCTTGATCAGGATTTGCCATGCTCTTGCCAACACGCGAACCGAAAGGCTTGCTGCAAACTCAGCGCCACGGCGACGCTCGGCCTCCGACAGGGCTGCATCATCGGCAGCATTGGGCACATATTTGAGACGGGTGACATAATGAATGAAATCGCCGAGATCGCTCATTACCACATGCGGATCGGCACCAAGGTCATACTGGTCGCGCATTTCCGCGAGGGCGGCACCAATGTCACCCTTCATCACCATCTCGAACAGGTCAATCACACGGGCACGATCCGACAGGCCGAGCATCACACGCACTTCGCTTGCAGCCACTGCTCCCGAACTGTGTGCTATTGCCTGATCGAGGATCGACAACGCGTCGCGTACCGAACCCTCTGCCGCGCGCGAAATCATGGCAAGTGCGTCATCTCCGATGGCAATGCCTTCAGCAGAAGCAATCCTTGAAAGATGCTGCGACAACAGGCCTGCATCAATACGGCGCAGATCAAAGCGCTGGCAGCGAGACAGCACTGTGACCGGCACCTTGCGGATTTCTGTGGTCGCAAAGATGAATTTCAAATGCGCGGGCGGTTCTTCCAGCGTCTTCAGCAAGCCGTTGAAGGCATTGCGCGACAGCATGTGAACTTCGTCGATGATATATACCTTGTAGCGCGCGACGGCCGGCGCATATTGCACCGATTCGATGATGTCCCGGATGTCGTCAATGCCGGTATGCGAAGCGGCGTCCATCTCGATCACATCGACATGGCGGCCTTCCATGATGGCGCGGCAATCCTCACCCTCCTCGCGAACGTCAATTGTGGGACCTTCAACACCTGCCTTCCGGTAGTTGAGCGCCCGCGCCAGGATGCGGGCAGTCGTGGTCTTGCCAATTCCACGCACGCCGGTCAGCATATATGCCTGCGCGATGCGCCCGGTCTGAAACGCATTCGTCAAGGTACGCACCATCGGCGCCTGGCCAATGAGGTCGTCAAAATTCTGCGGGCGATATTTGCGTGCCAGGACGCGGTAGGGCGTGCTGCCGGCTGCTTGGCTCAATTCCGTCATGGGCGGACTATAGCTGTTTTCATCACGGGATAAACAGGCAATGACGGAGGGCAAAGCCAAAAAGGAAGGGTGGAAGGCTGGCTTGAGGTGACCCGAACCGGAACTCGTTGTGGCTGCTTCCTTCCGGACCTGACCAGGTTGGCGAGGAGCTCGTCCACCACCAGCCTTCCGGGCGCACATATCAGCCCTGGAACAAAAAAATGCAAGGGAAGCGGTGAAAAAACATGATAAGCGGATGAGATGACTGATTTCAAACTTGATGAACGGCTGGCGGCTGACACCATCGAACTCGGAACGGTCAATGGCTGCAAGCTGTTGTTGATGAATGACAGGCGCTGGCCATGGCTGATCCTGGTGCCGATGGTAGCCGGTGCGAGCGAATGGCATGACCTCGGGACTGACACAGCTTCGCGCAGTTTCACGACGGCAATGGAGGTCGGCAGGGCCCTGAAACAGGCAACGGGTTGCGAGAAGATCAATACGGCGGCAATCGGCAACATGGTTCGGCAATTGCACATCCATGTGATAGCCCGTTCGCCGGGGGATGCGAACTGGCCAGCGCCCGTATGGGGTTTTGGCAAGCGCGAGGAATATGGAGACGGCGAACATGGCTCGCTGGAACAGGCACTGCTGAGCAGGCTTTCTCCCGAAAAAGAGTGGTAGCAGGGCACAAGATGACAATTGATTTCGACAGGCTGGCGCACCCTGAACCCAGTTCGCTGGTCGGCTTTTCCGGCAACAGGCTGGTGCGTGACGCGGAGCACCGCGACGGCGAAACGCTCAGCAAGGCGCTCGCGCATCCGCAGGCAAAATTCCATGTCTATAGTGGCGCTAAGGCGCTGGTGCGCAAGGGCGAGGAGCCGGGCGCAACCTTCGCGCTTGATGAAATCCGCGAATTCCGCCCGGAGCTTGAACACGGCATCCTGCTTGGCACGGATGGTTCTGTCCCGCGCATTGCCGTGCGCGCGCAGATCAACGAGGAGACCATTGCCGGGCCGTACAAACTCTACGACTTCCGCTCGCTTCTGTATTCCTCTGCGGTAAGCGAAGCCGAAACCGGGGCCATAGCGCAGGGCGGCAGCCTGCTTCACTGGCACCAGATGAACCGGCATTGCGGCAAATGTGGCACGCCGAGCAGCGCTACCAGTGGCGGCTACCGTCGCGACTGCCCCGATTGCGGCAGCCAGATATTTCCGCGCACCGATCCCGTCGTCATCATGCTGGCAATCCGCAAGACGACGCGGGGCGAAAAATGCCTGATGGGTCGCAGCCCGCATTTTCCGCCGGGCTGGTTTTCCACGCTCGCAGGATTTGTCGAGCCGGGTGAAACCATCGAGGACGCGGTGCGCCGCGAGACACATGAGGAGTCAGGCATCGTGATCGGCAGGGTCGGATATTATGCCAGCCAGCCCTGGCCGTTTCCGCATTCGCTGATGATCGGTGTGCACTGCGAGGCGATGACGGATGAGATCGCACGCGACGCAAGCGAATTGGACGACTGCCGCTGGTTCACGCGCGAGGATGTCAGGCTGATGATTGCCGACACGCATCCCGACGGCTTCAAATGCCCGCCAAGCCGCGCCATTGCGCATGCGCTGATCCGCGCCTGGGTGGGGTAAGAAGATATACCCCCTATCGCTCCTGCGCCTTCGGATAGACGCCCAGAATCCGGAATTCCTTGCAGAAGAATTCGAGTTCCTCGAAGGCGTTTTTCACCGGGGTGTCGTCCGGGTGGCCCTCGATATCGGCATAGAATTGCGTGGCGGAAAATGAGCCGCCAAGCTGGTAGCTTTCGAGCTTGGTCATGTTGACGCCATTGGTGGCGAAGCCGCCCATCGCCTTGTAGAGCGCTGCCGGCAGGTTGCGTACCTGGAACAGGAAAGTGGTCATTACCGGGCCGTCGTCCCGGGGCGCCCATTTGCGTTCATTCGACAGGATGACGAACCGCGTCGTGTTGTGGTCGGCGTCCTCGACATTGCGGGCCAGCGTATCAAGGCCGTAGATGTCTGCGGCCAGCGCCGGGGCAAGGGCTGCTATCGTGCGGTCACCCTGCTCGGAGACGAATTTGGCAGAACCCGCCGTGTCGCCGCCAACGATTGCCTTCCAGCCATGCTGGCGGATGATCTTGCGGCACTGGCCGAGCGCATGCACATGGCTGTAGACGGTCTTGATGTCCCCGATCTCAACCCCCGGCAGTACCATGAGGTCAAAGTGGATCGGCAGGAAATGTTCGCCGATGATGAAAGTGCCAGATGCAGGCAGCAGGTGGTGAATGTCCGCAACACGGCCGGCAAGCGTGTTTTCGATCGGAATCATCGCCAGGTCGATAAAGCCCGCGGCCAGCGCGTTGAACACGTCCTCGAATGTGTCGCACGGCACGGCCTCCATTTCGGGGAAAACCTCGCGGCTGGCTATTTCGGAATTGGCTCCGCGCGCGCCCTGAAACCCTATCTTGCCTGTCCTGGCCTTGTTCATTTCATCATTCCCGTGTTTTGAAATCAGTGTCGGCAGGCTTCATGCCGCAGTTCATGCCAGCATTGCCCTCGCCTTTTCCAGATCATGCGGCGTATCAACCCCCAGCGGCACCGTGTCAACAATGGCGATATCGATACGCATTCCCGCTTCCAGTGCACGCAGCTGTTCGAGCCGCTCGCGCATTTCAAGCGGCGATGGTTTCAGGCCGACAAACCGCTCAAGCGCCTCGCGGCGATAGGCGTAGAGGCCGATATGGTGGAACAGGTCCCCCTCGCCCCATGGCGCGGTGGCGCGGGTGAAATAGAGCGCGCGCATGCGGTTGTCGCCAATACCGGTTCCCACCGCCTTTACCACATTGGGATTGTTGCGCTCCGCCTCGTCCGTGATGACAGCTGCGAGCGTCGCGATGTCGGCAGAACTTTCGGCGAGTGTCGCAAGGCAACCGGCAATCAGCGCCGGTTCAATGGTTGGCAGGTCACCCTGCACATTGACGATGAACTTGTATTTCCCGTCCGGATCAAGCAGCGTCACCGCTTCCCAAATGCGGTCGGAGCCTGACTGGTGTGCGATGTCGGTCATCACCGCCTCGCCACCATGGCGCCTGACCTCGCCGAGCACACGCTCATCATCCGTGGCAACCACAACGCGGCCAATGCCCGCCTCACTGGCGCGCCTGACCACCTGGATGATCATCGGAAGGCCGGCGATATCGGCCAGCGGCTTGCCCGGCAGGCGGGTTGACGCCATGCGGGCGGGAACGAGAACCAGGGTTTCTTGCGGCGAGGGAAGGGTTGTCATCTGAGCAAACCGGGCGGGAAGGAAAGTGATTTAGCGGTGCAAATGCAAGCGAGTGTCAAAAAGTCTCACTTGATCAAGCCATACAGGCGTTGTAACGCACTGGCAAACCAATTAGCCACAGTGCGCATGCGGGCAATCGCCCTTCCAATGCAGTCCGGCGGGAGTTTCAAATGGACAGTTTCAGATTCAACCAGATCGCGATGGCCGTACTGGGAACCGTATTCGTGTTGTTCGGCGTATCGCTGATTTCGGAGAGCCTTTTCCACTCGGAAGCACCAGAAACCCCGGGCTATGCCATTGCAGCAGCGGAAGCGTCCCACGGCGAGAGTGCGAGTGCCGAGAGTTCAGGTCCTGCCTATGATCCGGTCACACCGCTTCTGGCCAGTGCCGATGTTGCAGCAGGCGAGACTGTCGCCAAGAAATGTGCTTCCTGCCACAGCTTCGAAAAGGGCGGCCCCAACAAGGTGGGCCCCGGCCTCTATGGCGTAGTCGAACGTCCGATCGCTTCGCATGAGGGCTTCAGCTATTCGGCTGCGCTTGCCGAATATGGTGCCGGCAAGACCTGGACCTATGAAGAACTGAACGGCTTCCTGTGGAACCCGAAGAAGCATATCAAGGGTACAGCGATGGGCTTTGCCGGTCTGAAGAAGACCGAAGACCGGGCTAACATCATAGGATGGTTGCGTGCCCAGGCAGATGCGCCTGTTGCCCTGCCGCAATGATCGACTGACAAGAGCAATTTGTTATCGACGGGCCGGACCAGTTCCGGCCCGTTCTGTTTTTGGCATCTTCCCTTGCTCCGCAATCTTGAAGCGCTATGTTGAATGAAACCGCGTATCTGATCCGGAGGTTATGCCCATGGTTTCCCGCCCGATTTTCCGCTCATTTGCAAGCCGCGCATCCCGGATGGGGTTTGGTGCGTTGATCGCCTTGAGCCTTTGCAGTCATGCATTGGCGCAGGACGGCGAATGGAAAGCCGGGGGCACATTGATTGGCAAGTTGAAATATGGCGCGGATTTCAGCCATTATGACCATGTCAATGTCGATGCGCCGAAGGGCGGCACCTACAACGCGTCGGTGCCGGGAGGCTATGATTCCTTCAATCCGTTCATCGTTCGCGGGCGTGCGGCAGCGGGGCTGAACTACACCGGCGGGCTATTGTTTGACACGCTGTTTGAACAGTCGGTAGACCAGCCAAGTGCATCGCTGCCGCTGATTGCGGAAGCCTATCGCCATCCCGACGACTTTTCGTCGGCCACATACCGGCTGAACCCGAAGGCGCGCTGGCATGACGGCACACCAATAACGCCGGAGGACGTGATCTGGTCGCTGGCAGCATTGAAGGACAACCAGCCGCTTTACGCCAATTATTATCACAATGTGACGAAGGCCGAGAAAACCGGCGACCACGAGGTGACGTTCTCTTTCGACATCAAGGGCAATCGTGAATTGCCGCTGATCATGGGAGACCTTCCTGTTTTGCCCAAGCACTGGTGGGAAGGAACCGGTTCGGACGGCAAGCGGCGCAACTTCACTGACCCGCTGAGCGAGCCGCCCCTGGGTTCAGGTCCCTACAAAATCGGGAAATTCGATCTTGGCAAAACAGTCACCTGGGAGCGCGTTGCCGACTACTGGGGCAATGACCTGCCGGTGCGCAAGGGCCGATACAATTTCGACCGCATCGACTACACATATTTTCTCGACGAGAACGCACTTTGGGAGGCTTTCAAGAAGGGTGGCATTGCCGACACGAGAGGCGAAAACCGTTCACAGCGCTGGGCAACCGAATACAATTTCCCGGCATTCGAGCGTGGCGATGTGAAGCGAAACGCGTTCGACACCGAATCGCCTGAACCCTTCCAAGGCTACTTCCTCAATACACGACGAGACAAGCTTGCCGATCCAAAGGTTCGCAAGGCACTTACCCAGGTGTTCGATTTCGAGAGCATGAACAAGACCCTGTTCTACGGGCTCTACACCCGTACAGGCAGCTATTTCGAAGGCGGAGAATTGAAAGCCGGCCCCGACCTGCCGAAAGGGCGAGAAAAGGAGATCCTTGAGGAATATCGTGGGCGCATTGGCGACTCCGTCATTGACCAACCGTTCGAACTGCCGGTTCACGGAACGCAGCCGGACACGCGGAAATACCAGCGCGAGGCTTTAAGGCTGTTCAAGGAGGCCGGTTATTTGTTCAAGGACGGAAAGATGCTAGATCCGTCTGGCAAACAGTTCGAACTGGAAATTCTCGGCAATGATCCGACCGATGAGCGGGTGGGAATTCCGATGGTTGAGTATCTGCGGCCGCTCGGCATCAAGGCCACGATCCGCATTGTCGACAGTGCCCAGTACAAGAACCGCATCGACAATTACGATTTCGACATTTCGATGATCTCCACCGCGCAATCGCTTTCACCCGGCAATGAGCAGCGGGAATACTGGAGTTCGCAAACAGCGGACAAGCCGGGCGGGCGAAATTATGCAGGCATAAAGGACCCCGTCATCGACGAACTGGTGGAGCGGATCATCGCGGCACCTGACCGGGCAGAACTGGTGGCGCTCACCCGTGCGCTCGATCGGATTTTGCTCAACGGATATTATGCCATTCCGATGTGGCACAATCCGCAGGCCTGGTTCTCATGGTGGCGCAAAATGCAATTCCCCCCGACACAGCCGCTCTATACCGGCATTGATCTCTATTCGTTGTGGATCGACACCAAAATCGAAAGGGCGATGGGGGGCAGCCGGTGAGCGTGGTCTGCAACCGCTTCACCAGGCGTGAATTCCTGAAGGGATCATCAACTGCTGCAATTGCACTGGCGGGCGGTGCCTGGCCTGAGATTTCGCTGGCATCCAATCCGGTCGGGGTTGCGCTGCATGGACTATCGGCCTTTGGCGATCTGAAATACGGGCCGGACGCTGCACGTTTCAGCTATGGCGTCGATGCTCCGAAAGGTGGCGAGTTCGCCTTTTCCCCTTCAAACTGGTCCTTCAACCAGAATGTCCAGACCTTCAACACGCTGAACAGTTTCGTGCTGAAAGGCGAGGCTCCTCCCCGCATGGAACTGTGCTTCGACACGCTGATGGCGCAGGCATGGGACGAGCCGGACTCGATTTACGGTCTGCTCGCCAAGACCGTGACGATTTCGCCGGATCGCAATGAATACCGGTTCGCGTTGCGGCCAGAGGCGCGCTTTGCTGATGGCAGCGAAGTGACCAGCGATGATGTGGCATTCTCGCTCCAGCAGCTGAAAGAAAAGGGACATCCGCAACTGGCGCTGGACCTGACCAATCTGGAAACGGCAGAGACTGCAGGTGCCCATGAAGTGGTGCTGCGTTTCAATGGCAAGCAGTCGGCCCGGGCAATCCTGGCGATAGCCTCAACCGCGCCCGTCTTCAACAAGGCGTGGTTCAGCGGACGCGCATTTGACGACACTGCGCTGGAGCCGATCCCGGGCTCCGGTCCCTACAAGGTCGGCAAGTTCCAGTCAGGACTTTTCATCGAGTATGAAAGGCGCAAGGATTACTGGGGGGCAGACCTCGCTGTGGCGAGCGGCATTGACCATTTCGACAAGTTGCGCGTGGATTTCTTTCAGGAGCGGACTTCCGCGTTCGAGGCATTCAAGAAAGGGGAAGTGCGCTGGCGTGAGGAGTTCACATCCAAGGTCTGGGCAACCGAATACGTCTTTCCCGCGGTCAGCGACGGCCGTGTGAAGCAGGCGGAATTCAGCGCGGAGAAACTGCCCTCGCTACAGGGCTGGGCCGTCAATACCCGCCGCGCGAAACTTTCCAATCCGCTGACCCGGCGGGCACTGGCCACCCTGTTTGATTTCGAGTGGACCAATCGGAACCTGTTCTACGACGCCTATTCGCGCTCGCATTCGATGTTCGAAAAATCTGACCTGGCAGCCACGGGCCTGCCGGATACCGGCGAACTGGCGCTGCTGGAACCGATGCGGGCCCGGCTCGATCCGGCCGTTCTTGGCGAAGCGGTGATGCAGAATGTCACTGATGGTTCGGGCCGCGACCGCAGCCTGTTCCGCAAGGCCGACGCCCTGTTCCAGCAAGCAGGCTGGCGCAAGGACAATGGCGCACTGGTCGATGCCGCCGGCGAGAAATTGGCAATCGAAATCCTGATCCGCTCTCAGGTCTTCGAACGCATTCTGGGACCCTATACACAGAACATGCGGACAATGGGCATCACAGCCGATATTCGTCTTGTTGACCCCTCGCAGTTCCAGTCACGTATCGAAACCTTCGATTTCGACATGGTCGGACTCGCGTTCTCGTTCGAGGCTAACCCGACAGCGGAGGCGCTGAAACGATATTTCCATTCTTCAAGTGCGAACCAGAACGGCTCCAGCAATTACCCCGGCATTTCCGACCCCGCTGTTGATGCTGTGATTGGTGCTGTCGAGCGGGCGCAATCGCGCGATGAACTGGTCACTGCGGTGCGGGCGCTCGACCGGGTCTTGCGCGCGGGACAATTCTGGATTCCAAATTGGCACGCGGCGAATCACCGGGTCGCATGGTGGGACATGTTTGCCTGGCAGGAACCGAAACCGGACTATGCCTTTCCTGTCGAGCGGCTTTGGTGGTACGACCGGGCCAAGGCCGAAGCACTCGGCCAGAAGCAATGAAGAAGGGCTGAACCGCCAGCATGGGTGCCTATATCCTAAGACGAATCCTGCTGATGATCCCGACAATGCTCGGCATCATGGCCATTTCGTTCGCCGTGATCCAGTTTGCGCCAGGTGGTCCGATCGAGCAGGTGATTGCCCAGCTTTCCGGCCAGGCGGGGTCTGCAACCGACAGGGTATCGGGTGGCGGTTCTGACATGGCGCGCGACAACAGCTTCGACAATGCAGGCGAAAGCGCGGGCAAATATCGCGGTGCACAGGGCCTTGATCCGGAATTCATTGCCAAGCTCGAAAAACAGTTCGGTTTTGACAAGCCGCCGCTTGAGCGCTTCGGCACCATGATCTGGAACTATATCCGTTTTGATTTTGGTGAGAGCTATTTCCGCAAAGTGACGGTGATCGACCTCATCATCGAGAAAATGCCGGTGTCGATCTCACTTGGTCTGTGGATTACCTTCCTTTCCTACGGAATTTCCATTCCGCTTGGTATCCGCAAGGCCGTCAAGGACGGCAGCTCGTTCGACGTCTGGACCAGCGGCGTTGTGATCGTTGCCTATGCGATACCGGGTTTCCTGTTCGCGGTGCTGCTCGTCATCCTGTTCGCGGGCGGCTCTTACTGGGACTGGTTTCCTCTGCGCGGGCTGTTGTCGGAAGGTTTGCTATCTGCAACCTGCAAGCCGTGGGACAGCCGGTTCGACCTGGTGCGATGTGTAACAGTTGTTGCGCCCGATTATTTCTGGCACCTGACCCTGCCGCTGACAGCACTGGTGCTTTCTTCCTTCGCCACCACGACGCTGCTGACGAAGAACTCGTTTCTTGATGAAATCCGCAAGCAATATGTGCAAACAGCGCGCGCCAAGGGACTGACCGAAAGCCGCGTGCTTTACGGTCATGTGTTCCGCAATGCGATGCTGATTGTCATTGCAGGTTTTCCCGGGGCCTTCATCTCTGCCTTCTTCACCGGCTCGCTGCTGATCGAGACCATCTTCTCGCTCGATGGCCTGGGGCTGCTTGGCTACCGCTCGGTCATCGAACGTGATTATCCGGTGGTTTTTGCCACGCTTTACATCTTCTCGCTGATGGGCCTGCTGGTGGGGCTTTTGTCCGACCTTGTATATACTTGGATCGACCCGCGCATCGACTTCGAATCGAGGCAGGTATGAGCGGCGGCTGGCCCAATCTGACGGCAATCAACCAGCGCCGCCTTGAAAACTTCAAAGCAAACCGGCGCGGATACTGGTCGCTGTGGATATTCCTCGTGCTGTTTGTGCTTTCGATGTTCGCCGAGTTCCTCGCCAATGACCGGCCGATGCTGGTTTCGTTCAAGGGCGACTATTATCTGCCGGTGTTCACCGATTATCCCGAGGAAACCTTCCTGGGCGACGACGGCTTCCTGCCGGTGACGGACTACAAGATTCCTGAAATTGCAGAAGCGATTGCTGCCAACGGATGGGCATTGTGGCCGCCGGTTCGCTACTCCTACCGAACCGTCAACAATGCGATACCCGAGCCTGCACCGTCCAAACCGTCATGGCTTTATTCAAGGGAGGACCGCTGCCGCAACCTTGCACTTGGTGTTGACGATCCGTCCTGCACGCTCGGCAACTGGAACTGGCTTGGCACAGATGACCAGGCACGAGACGTGTTGGCCCGCTCGATCTACGGCTTCCGGATTTCGGTCCTGTTCGGGCTGATCCTTACGGCAGCCTCGGCGCTGATCGGCGTTTCCGCCGGTGCGATACAGGGATATTTCGGCGGATGGGTCGATCTGCTGTTCCAGCGCTTCATCGAGATATGGTCATCGATGCCGGTGCTCTACATCCTGCTCATCATCGCTGCCGTGCTGCCACCCGGTTTCTGGGTACTACTCGGCATCATGCTCCTGTTCAGCTGGCTTGGTTTCGTCGGCGTTGTTCGGGCGGAATTCCTGCGCGCCAGGAACTTCGAATATGTCAATGCCGCGCGCGCGCTCGGTGTCGGCAACTGGCCGATCATGTTCCGCCATGTGCTGCCCAATGCGATGGTGGCAACGCTGACTTTCATTCCCTTTATCCTGAACGGGTCGATCACCACGCTGACCTCGCTCGATTTTCTCGGGCTTGGCATGCCGCCAGGATCTCCATCACTGGGCGAGATGCTGTCGCAGGGCCGCAACAACCTGCAGGCACCATGGCTGGGCCTGAGCGGATTCTTCGTGATTGCGCTGATGCTCTCGCTGCTGATTTTCGTAGGCGAGGCAACGCGTGATGCCTTCGATCCGCGAAAGACATTCAAATAGGACCGGGGAAGTGAGCAGCGAACCCATTCTCCAAATTCGAGACCTGTCGGTTGCCTTCACCCAGGGCGGCAACACCAATCTTGCCGTTGACCATGTCTCATTCGACATTGGCAAGGGCGAGACGGTCGCACTCGTTGGCGAGTCAGGATCGGGCAAGTCAGTGACTGCCCTGTCCGTGCTGAAACTGCTGCCCTATCCACCAGCGAGCCATCCGTCCGGATCGATCCTCTTCAAGGGCGAAAACCTGCTCGACGGAGACGAAAACGATCTGCGGCGCGTACGCGGCAATGACATCACGATGATCTTCCAGGAGCCGATGACCTCGCTCAATCCGCTGCATTCCATCGAGCGGCAGATCGGTGAAATCCTTGAGGTGCATCGGGGCATGCGGGGTCCGAAGGCACGCGAGCGGACGCTCGAACTGATGCGGCAGGTCGGTATTCGTGATCCGGAAAAACGCCTGGATGCCTATCCGCACCAGTTGTCCGGCGGCCAGCGTCAGCGCGTGATGATTGCCATGGCACTTGCCAATGATCCCGAGCTGCTCATTGCCGACGAGCCGACGACGGCGCTTGATGTGACTGTACAGGCGCAAATCCTCGAACTGCTTGAGAAGCTGCAGTCCGAGCGCGGCATGTCGATGCTGTTCATCACGCATGATCTCGGCATAGTGCGCCGCATCGCTGATCGAACCTGCGTCATGCAGGGTGGCAGGATTGTTGAACATGGCGAAACAGAGAAGCTGTTCAGTGATCCGCAGCACGAATATACCCGCCACCTGCTTTCAGCCGAACCGAAAGGCAAGGCACCGGCGTTAAATCCGGGCGCGGAAGTCGTGCTGAAGGGCGATGACATCAAGGTCTGGTTTCCAATCAAGCGCGGCTTCCTGCGCAAGACGGTTGACCATGTGAAGGCTGTTGACGGCATTGATGTCAACATTCGTGCCGGCCAGACAATCGGAATTGTTGGCGAATCAGGTTCCGGCAAGACCACGCTCGGTCTGGCGCTCACAAGGCTGATTTCTTCTACCGGTGCAATCACGTTTCGCGGCAAGCGCATTGACGGCAACAGCTTCAAGCAGATGCGACCGCTGCGACGGGAAATGCAAGTGGTGTTTCAGGACCCGTTCGGGTCACTCAGTCCACGCATGTCAATTGCCGAGATCGTTGCGGAAGGCTTGCGGGTTCACCAGCCGGATATTTCTGCAAGCGAAAGGGATGCAAAAGTCTGCGCAGCCCTCGCCGAAACCGGGCTCGACCCAGAAACCCGGCACCGCTATCCCCATGAGTTCTCGGGGGGGCAGCGCCAGCGTATTGCCATTGCCCGCGCCCTGGTACTGGAGCCGCGTTTCATCATGCTCGACGAACCGACTTCCGCGCTAGACATGAGCGTGCAGGCACAGGTGGTCGATTTGCTGCGCGAACTGCAGCAACGACATAACCTAGCCTACATGTTCATCAGCCATGACCTGAAGGTGGTGCGTGCGCTTGCCAATGAGGTAATCGTCATGCGCAACGGCAAGGTGGTGGAGAGCGGAACTGCTGACCAGATATTCGATGCTCCGCAGACCGACTACACCAAGGCACTGATTGCAGCTGCATTTGAACTTAAGACCGCCCCAGCAGGAGTCGTGAGCCAATGAGTTCGACAAAGGCAAACCGGATCCTGATGTCAGTGACGGGATGGGACCCGTCAAATTGGGTGGACCAGTTCAGGGCACATGCTCCCGCACGCGCAGTGGCGCTTGAACCCGATGGCAGCAACGATCCCTCGATCCGTTACGCAGTCGTCTGGAAACAGCCTTCCGGCATTCTGGCCAACCTGCCAAACCTCGAAGCAATCTTTTCTCTGGGTGCCGGTGTCGACCACATCTTCCGTGACGACAAGTTGCCTGACGTACCCATCGTGCGCATTGTTGCCGATGACCTGACCATGCGGATGAGTGAATATGTGGTCTGGCAGGTTCTGGACCATTTGCGGCAAGGCAATATCTATCGGGCGCAACAGAAGGCAAAAATCTGGCATGAGGGCGGGCAACCGTCAGCACGCGACCTGACGGTCGGGATCATGGGGCTTGGGGTGCTTGGCTGCGACGCGGCGACAAAGCTTCAAATGCTCGGCTTCAACGTGGCCGGCTGGAGCCGTTCGCCGAAGTCTGTGGCAGGCGTTGACTGCCATCATGGTGAAATGGGCCTCAACGACATGCTGGGCAAGAGCGATATCGTCGTCGTGCTGCTGCCGCTGACGGAGGCTACACATGGCATCATCAACGCTGCGCTGCTGGCAAAACTCAAGCGCAGGACACCACTTGGCGGAGCCGTTCTCATCAATGCGGGGCGTGGCGGATTGCAGGTGGAGAGCGACATCCTTGCAGCACTGGGCAATGGCGAGCTGATGGCAGCAAGCCTTGATGTGTTCGAGACAGAGCCATTGCCGGTCGACAGTCCGCTATGGGATCATCCCCGCGTGTTCGTAACCCCGCACGCGGCAGCCGTGTCGGACCCGCGTCATCTTGTTCCACAAATGCTGGCACAAATGCAGAACCACGAGCGTGGCGAACCTTTCAGCGATGTTGTGGACCGCAAGGCCGGGTACTGAAGAACCGGCAGAAAATCAGGGCCGACGGCAACCGATCGGCAAAGCATAGAGCCGCTCGATCCGCTCAATTGCCGCCACTAGCGGTTCGCTGGTCACATCCATCGTATTGCCGTTGGCATGCAGCAACATTCCCTCGCCTTCGACAATCGCGACATGCCCTTTCCAAAACACTAGGTCGCCGCGTTGCAGGTTTGACCAGTTGCTTCCCGGGTCAATCTCCTTGCCGATGGATGCAGCCTGCATGTCTGAATCGCGCAGCACCGTCCTGCCGCACATGCGCATGGCGAGCTGGACAAGACCTGAACAATCAATGCCAAAACCGGAAGTGCCACCCCAAAGATAAGGCGTCCGGATCAGGCTCTGTGCCACCGCAACATAGTCGTCAGCCATTTGCCCTGCGGGGGCCGCGTGCCGGGCGATGATGAAGCCGCCGTCAGCCAGTTGCAGATAGTTTGTGCCGCGCGTCTGCTCCTCTGCGACAACGTTGACCAGGCTTCCCATCGACAGGGCACGCTGGTGCGGAAATTTCAGGTCTGCACCCGGATAGACAAAAGTCCGGGGTGCAGTAATGCCATGGGTCGCGGTGAATGTTCCACGTTTCAGGGATGAAGCGGCGACCCAGCCAACATAGCCGTCAATGCTGGACCTGATCCAGGCCCAGTCGCCCGATTGTTCAAACATCTCGACCTCTTCGCCCTCCAGCAACTGGTGGTCGATCCCGCAGTCGTGGCGCGGCTCGCGACGCAGGTCAGCTACGGGAACATTCACCCAAAAGGGTTCGCTCTCGACAAAGCGTGCCGAAACCACCCTGCCCTCAAGTCTTGCGTCAGCGAGATCGTCTCGCCAGGCATTGAGCCTGCGGTCGAGCGGATGGAGGTCCGGTAACTGCGATGGTGTCAACGTGGCAAATCCCTGGCCTTTGTGCGGACGGTGTCGGCAAAGGCCTCCAGGAATACCGAGCCTTCGACCGTACGCTGGATGATCACATTGCGCCGGTCACGCTCGTCGCGCCGCCGCTTGAGAAGTTTGAGGGCGCCCATGGTGTCAAGGGCACGGGTTATGACAGGCTTGGTGACACCCAG
Source organism: Nitratireductor sp. (assembly GCA_041397525.1). GTDB lineage: Bacteria > Pseudomonadota > Alphaproteobacteria > Rhizobiales > Rhizobiaceae > BOKV01. The sequence goes on along the minus strand of JAWKWL010000003.1, from coordinate 90,213 downwards.
GCGCATTGCGAGACCACGCACCGTATGCGGCGGCGGTTCCAGATAAACTGTCAACAAAATGGTGAACTGGCGCAAGGTCAGGTCAGGCTCATTGCCGTGAACCATCGCCATGGAGACTTCCTGCCAGAGTTTGAGGGCCTGCTCGGCCTTTAGATCAATAGCCATCGCCAGTCCCGCGCACCAATTCGTTTCGCAGCCGTATCATTTAGCCATGGCGAAACGGAAAGTGCAAGTATCGGCTGGTCAGCTTGCAGGATATCTGGCTTTCATTACCTCGAAGATTGCCCGCACTGCCTGTGCTTCGCCTCCGATCGGACAGGAAGGTTTCTCGGCAGCTGCCCAGGCGAAGATGTCGAAATGGGCCCAGGTTCCGGACTTTGCAACAAAGTGCTGCAGGAAAAGTGCTGCGGTGATCGACCCGCCTTGTGGTCCCTTGCCGATATGGGAAATGTCCGCGATGTTGGATGAAAGACCGGGACGATAGCCTTTCCACAGCGGCAAGCGCCAGACCGGGTCTTCCACCGCCGAACCGGCCGTCATCATGTCGGTCGCGAAGCTGTCATCATCGGTGAACATGGCTGGCAGGTCGGGTCCGAGCGCGATGCGGGCAGCGCCAGTCAACGTCGCCATGTCGATCATGATTTCCGGCGCATCCTCGTCGCCCCAGGCCAGGGCATCACCAAGAATGAGCCTGCCCTCCGCATCGGTGTTGCCAATCTCGACGGTGGTGCCCTTGCGGCTGTTGAGAATGTCGCCCGGGCGGAAGGCATTTGCTGAAATCGAATTTTCCACCGCCGCAATGATGACACGCAGGCGTACGGGCAGCCTTGCTGACATGATCATGCTGGCAAGCGCGAGCACATTGGCAGCACCTCCCATGTCCTTTTTCATCAGCGCCATACTGTCGCCGGGCTTGATGTTGAGACCGCCTGAATCAAAGCAAACGCCCTTTCCGACCAGGGTAACCTTCGGGTCCGATGCCCTGCCCCATTTGAATTCGACAATGCGCGGGGCACTGGCACTGGCACGCCCGACCGCATGCACCATCGGAAAGTTCTTCTCGAGCAACTTGTCGCCAACAATGGAGGTAACCCTGGCCTTGAACCCGCCAGCCAGTTTGCGGATCGCGTCTTCCAGCTCGGCAGGGCCCAGATCATTGGTAGGCGTGTTGATGAGGTCGCGCGCGAGGAATACCGAACCGGCAATCCTGGACAGGGCATCGGCGTCAATATCGGCAGCCGGTACAAGTTGCGCTTTCCACGGCTGAGCCTTGCGATAGCGGTCATAACGATAAGAGCCAAGCAACCAGCCAAGGCTTGCCAGCGTCACATCACTCGCGCCTGAGGCAATGTGCCAGTTCCCTGCAGGCAGCAGACGCGGCAGGCGGCCGACGTCAAGCGCCAGGGGATCATCGCCCATTCCAAAAAGCGCGCAGGCGACAGGTTGTCCTGCTTCGCTTGCATCCGGAACCAGGCAAAGCGTTCCTTTCTTTCCGATGAAACCGGTCTTGCCAGCCCATTCCACTGCAAATCCGGGGATCGGATTGTTCGAGTCCTTCAGCGCGTCGCGCCCAACAAGATGAACGGGAAGGGAGGCGCTGGCGCGCGTGGCGAAGTCAGGATGGCTCATGTCTGGTCTCTGCCTTGAACGAATGGGCTCTTCTCGCAGACACTGCTGCCAGCCCGGTTAACCATCCATTAGGGTTAACAGATTATTTCTTGGGATAGCAGCCATGAAAACGCGGTTGCACCAGATTTGCCGAACTTCAGTTGACGCAGGGTCCCATGACAAAGCTTGTTTCCGCATTTCGTTCCACATCGGCAGTAGCCGTGATCGCAGCAGCGCTGCTGGTGGGTGGATGCGCAAGGGACACGACAACAACGGGTTCGATCTCCAGCCGCAGCAGCGGCTCGATTTCACAGATGTCTGCGGGCCAGCTTGATGATCTTGCCCGCAAATACAGCGCGAAATACGAGCGTGATCCACAGGACAAGACGAACGGTCTTGCGTTCGCTTCCCTTTTGAGGATGACCGGTCGCGACGAACAGGCGCTTGCCGTAATGCGCAAGCTCGTGATCTTTCACCCCAAGGACAATGACGTGCTTTCCGCCTATGGCAAGGCTCTGGCGGGAACCGGCAATTTCACCGAGGCACTTGGCGTGATTGAACGCGCCCAGAAGCCAGACAATCCGGATTGGCGGCTCTTGTCAGCACGCGGTGCAATCCTTGACCAGCTCGAACAACCGGATGAAGCGCGGGCAATGTATCGCCAGGCGCTGGACATCCAGCCGAACGAACCTTCGGTCCTGTCCAATCTTGGCATGTCCTACCTGCTTTCCAATGATCTGGCATCTGCGGAAACCTATCTGCGCAAGGCTAACCAGCAGCGCGGTGCGGATAGCAGGGTACGCCAGAACCTGGCGCTTGTGATAGGACTGCAGGGCCGCTTCGACGAGGCTGAAAAAGTCGCTTCGGCAGAGCTCCCGAGCGACGAGGCGCAGGCCAATATTTCCTATCTGCGCCAGATGCTTTCGCAGCAGAATGCCTGGAACCAGATCAAGTCGGAAGACAAGAAGGCGCAGTAGCGCATAGCTGACCGCAGCATCAAGTCAATCGTCAGCGCTTGCGCTCCACCCGGCACTGGAAGCAGTTGTTGGTGGCAGAGCGAATGTGGACGAAAGCTATTTGCGGATTCGCGAATGTGTTTTCGAGATAGTCCTGGCATCGCTCCGGTTCGATGATCTGGCCCGTCCCATAAGATATCCTCTCATCTGCAGTGTAACCGCGCATCAGAAGCGATTGCCGGTTTGCAAACAATCGCGGCAACGTGGCCGTATCATCATGGCGCTCACACATTTTCTCGCAAACAAAGATCGGGCCTGTCTCTGCAAAAGGCTGGCGGGAAGCAAAAGGCGTGTAGGCGGCAATCAACATGCCCTTGCCACCTGCAATGTCGCGAAGACAGTGGCGGCAGGGATTTCCCGAGCCATCGCTGGTTGTCCGCTCGGGCCTGTTACCATGGGCATCGACCCCACCTGACTGCAGGTTGCGCGCCTGAAGGGTTGGAATTGCCATGTATCTGAACTGCATTTTGCCATTCTCCGTGTTGTTGATCACGGAGTTGGTAGCGGCCCGGCATGGCTTGAGCCACCCGATTTGCGGGAGGCCTGGCAAACCGGCGGCAGAATCAGAACTTCTGGAAGATCTGGATCATTGCAGGTCCCATGATGACCGCAAACAGCACCGGCAGGAAGAAGACAATCATCGGGACTGTCAGTTTCGGCGGCAGCGAGGCAGCCTTCTTTTCAGCTTCCGCCATGCGCATGTCACGGTTTTCCTGGGCCAGAACACGCAGCGCAGATCCAAGGGGCGTTCCGTAGCGTTCGGCCTGGATCAGCGCCATGGAGACCGCCTTGACCCCGTCGAGACCGGTGCGGGAGGCCAGGTTTTCATAGGCCTTGCGGCGTTCCTGAAGGTAGGAAAGCTCTGCTGTGGTCAAAACCAGTTCTTCCGCCAGTTGTGGCGACTGGATGCCAATCTCATGCGCGACCTTGCGGAAGGCGGCTTCCAGTGACATGCCGGACTCGACGCAGATCAGCATCAGATCGAGCGCATCCGGCCAGGCACGGCGAATGGACAATTGCCGTTTGCCGATCTGGTTTTTCACGAACATGTTAGGCGCGTAAAAACCGGCAAAGGCAACGAAGAGCGTGATGGTCATCTTGACCATGAACGGACGGTCGAGGTTAAGCACGCCAAAAACATAGATGAGGGCCACAACCCACATGATGAATGGCAGCACCAGGCGGAAAAACAGAAACACATAGATGTGCGACTGCTTGCGATAGCCGGCCATTTTCAGATTGTTGAACGTGTTCTCGTCAGCCAACGCCTTGCGCAGGTTCAGCCGCTCGACCAGATCGCGCATCATGCCGGATGTATCCTGCTTGAGCGATGCGGCAGGGCCCCGCTTGCTTTCCGACGCCATCCGGGCGCGTTCGCGGGCACGGATCTTGTCGCGCTCCAGGGCAGCGGTCTTCATACGCGCTGACAGTTCGTCACGCGAAAGCAGCGGCATGGCGATGGTCAGGATCGTCGCGAAAACCGCAAGCGCACAAAAGAGCGCCAGAAGGTTGGCCGGTTCGATGATCGCGTATGCAATGTCCAGCACGCTGAAATCCTAAAAGTCGAAGTTGATCATTTTCTTCATCACCAGAATGCCAATTGTCATCCATATGCCTGCGCAAAGAAGGACAATGTTGCCGGTCGGATTGGTGAAGAGAATCTTGATGTAGTCGGGCGTCGTCAGATAGACGAGGAGCGCAACCAGGAACGGCAATGCGCCGATGATGCCGCCAGATGCCTTTGCTTCAGCCGACATTGCCTGGATCTTCATTTTCATCTTCTTGCGATCACGCAGAACATTGGAAAGGTTGGACAGGGCCTCGGAAAGATTACCACCGGCCTGCTGCTGGATCGCGATGACAATGCCGAAGAAGTTGGCTTCGGTCAGCGGCATGTTGTCGTAGAGCTTGATGATTGCCTCGTTCAGCGGCAGGCCCATCTGCTGGCCCTCGATGATGCGCTGGAACTCGGTCGAAACCGGCGCCTTGGCTTCCTTGGCGATGATTGCCATGCAGTCATTCAGCGGAAGGCCTGCCCGCACACCGCGGACAATGACGTCAACTGCGTTTGGAAATTCGGCGAGGAATGCGTTCATCCGACGCTTGCGCAAACGACTGACCATCCAGCGCGGAAAGCCGAAGGCGCCAACGAAACCCGCACCAATGGAGGCCAGAAACGGAGCGCCCATGAAGAAGGTGAAAATGGTAAAGAAGATGCCACAGCCGATCGACATCATCACGAATTGCTGCATCGTCGTCTTCAGACCCGCCTGTTGCATCTGCTTTTTCAGACCAACACTCTTGTTGTGCTTCTCGCGCTGTTTGGCCTCAAGCTCCTTGAGCGAGTCCTGGACGCTTTTCTTTCGCTTTGCCGTTTCGTTTATGCGCGCTGCAGCCTTGGATCGCGAAATTTCATGGCGCGCCCCGATGCTCTTTACCCGCTTTTCCTGACGGACCTCGTTCGACACCTTGTCGAAAAGCAAGCCGTAGATAATGCCACCGGCAGCCAGGGTGGCCAGACCCACAAAAGCAAGAATGTTGATGTCAATTCCGAACATGGTGCTTTTACCTAGTCGTCCATGGTGGCTGAGGCATCAAGGGCCGCGGCCAGACGCGATTCCTCGTTGTAATAGCGCGCACGTTCCCAGAACACGGGTCGTCCTATACCAGTGGTGAAGTGCTGGCCGGAAAGTTTCCCTTGTGCGTCCTCACCCGTGATCTTGTAGAGCATGACATCCTGGGTGGTGATGACATCACCTTCCAGACCCACAACTTCGGTAATGTGCGTGATGCGACGCGAACCATCGCGAAGGCGCTGCGCCTGAATGATGACATCGATCGATCCGACGATAATTTCACGCACCGTTTTGGCCGGCAGGTTATAGCCGCCCATGGCAATCATTGATTCAATACGGTTGAGGCATTCGCGTGGCGAGTTGGCGTGGATCGTGCCCATCGAGCCGTCATGGCCTGTGTTCATGGCCTGCAACAGATCGAAGACCTCAGGTCCGCGCACCTCGCCGACGATGATACGTTCAGGACGCATGCGCAGGCAGTTCTTGACCAGTTCGCGCATGGTGATCTCACCCTCGCCCTCCAGGTTTGGCGGGCGGGTTTCCAGGCGCACCACATGCGGCTGCTGCAGCTGCAATTCGGCCGAATCCTCGCAGGTGATGATGCGTTCATCCGTGTCGATATAACGCGTGAGGCAATTGAGGAGCGTGGTCTTGCCCGAACCGGTACCGCCGGAGATGACGATGTTGCAGCGAACACGACCGATGATCTGCAGCAGCGTCGCGCCCTCTGGCGTGATGGCACCGAATTTGACCAGCTGGTCGAGGGTCAGCTTGTCCTTTTTGAATTTGCGGATCGTGAGTGCAGGTCCGTCAATTGCCAGTGGCGGTGCGATGACGTTGACGCGGCTGCCGTCTGCAAGACGCGCATCGCAAATCGGACTGGATTCATCGACACGACGGCCGACCTGGCTGACGATGCGCTGGCAAATATTCATCAGCTGCGCATTGTCCCGGAAGCGAATGCCGGCATGTGTAACCTTGCCATTGACTTCAATGAACGAATTGCGGGCGCCGTTTATCATGATGTCGGCGATGTCATCGCGCGCAAGCAGTGGCTCGAGCGGGCCGTAGCCCAGCACGTCATTGCAGATGTCCTCCAGCAGGTCTTCCTGCTCGGAGATCGACATAGCAAGGTTCTTGAGCGAAATGATGTCATTGACGATATCGCGAATTTCCTCGCGCGCCGCTTCGGAATCCATCTTGGCGAGCTGACCAAGATCGATGGTGTCGATCAATGCGGAGAAAACACTTGATTTGGTGTCGTAATATTCCTCATCGCGCTCACGCGTGGCACGTGCGGGCGTCTGGATGGAAGGCGCCGGCTCGACACGCTGTGGCGGTGCCGCAGGCACTGCTGCCACAGGAGCCGCTGTCTCGGCTGGTTTGGGCAGAGGTGCTGCTTCGGCAGGCCCGCGCGGCGCGCCACCGAATCCCGTTCCACCACTGTTACCGCCTCTTTTTCCGAACATTGCTACCTCTACAGGCCTGTTTGATTTTCAAAGAACCCTGACGGGCTCCTGTTTCGAATTCACTTCTTGCGCTTCAACATTGAAAGCAGGTTCATCGCACCCTTCTTTTCGGTGCGCAGTTCCGCTTTGCCGGTCAGGACCTGGGCCAGGAAGTCAAAGCTTTCCGTTATCGAGCTTTTGGGATCGGCCTCGCCGATCATTTGCCCGTTGTTGGAAGCAGTGCCGAACAATGCCGGTTCGAAACCGATCACCGCAGCGGGATCCACCCCGAGCGCACCGGTGAAGTCGGCCACGGAAATTTCCGGACGCTTCGGAATGCCAACCTGGTTCATTACCAGGCGTGGCGGTCCGTCGTTGGGACGCATTTCCTTGAGCGTGTCGATCAGGTTCTTGGCATTGCGCAGATTCGCGAGTTCCGGGCTTGCCGTTATGACCACCTCATCCGCCGAGGCCAGTATCTGGCGTGTCCAGCCGGTCCAGGCATGCGGAAGGTCAACCGCGACACATGGTGCCCCGCGCTGTGCAACGTCCAACACCTGGGTAAAGGCGTTCTTGTCGAAATCATAAGTCCGCTCAAGCGTTGAAGGTGCGGCCAGAAGGCTGAGATGCTCAGCGCATTTTGCCAGCAAGCGATCAAGCAGGATATCATCCATGCGATCCGGCGAGAATACGGCCTCGGCTATGCCTTGCGGCGGATCCTGGTCGAGATTGATATTGGCGGTTCCGAAAGCGAGATCAAGATCCGTCAGGACAACGTCATTCTGGAAATGCGATGCAATCGCCCAGGCGACATTGTGGCAGACGGTTGACGAGCCAACACCACCTTTTGCGCCAATGAACGCCACTACCTTGCCGAGTGGGCCGTTTTCCGGATTGACGAAAATCTCGGAAATCGCGCCCATCACATCCGCCATGGAAATAGGTGCAACGAGATATTCCGAAATGCCATTGGCAATCAGTTCACGATACATCGTGATGTCATTGTAGTGACCAATCACCACGACCTTGGTTTCAGAATCACAGACCTCGGCAAGCTTGCCCAGATGGACAAGCATTTCACGGCCGGCGAGTTTTGATTCAACCACGATCAGGTTCGGCGTCGGTGCAGTGTTGTAGAAATCGACAGCGGCGGGAACCCCACCCATATGGACCTTCACATGGGCTCGGGCCATCCTGCGATCGCGCGATGCCATTTCCAGCGTCTGGGCAATCACTTCCGATTCGCAGAACGCCTGGATAGTTACCCGCGGGATTGGCCTGATATCGTTGACATCTCCGGTCTGGATCTCAACATCCAGGTCGTCGAACTCTCCGACGCCAGCGTTTTGGTGCAACAGGTTTGACATCTTTTCTTTCCGTTACCGAGTATCAGCGTCCAAGTGGCTTTGTTTTTGCGCGTCGTTTCATCAGAACAGCGGATCAAGCTGGCCTGAACCGTTCTCACGCCAGTTGTTGATGACCGTCGTGCGGCGGGTCGAGTCGATGTCGGTCACCCCACGCGGCCCCAGAAGATCGGCAGGTTCTGCAATCATGGCAGCCAGGTTTTTCTGGGTGGCACAACCGAAATTCGAGTAATTGCGGTTCTCCGACGTATCGACCAGACTCTCGTTCCATTGGCCGCATTCGGTTTCCAGCGCGGCTTTCATGTCTGAAAACACCAGGCGAACAGTCGCACCATCGCCGTGCCCTGAAGCCTGGTAATTCTGGACCAGTATCCGTGTCTTAGAGATACCCATTTCAGACAGCACTGGAACAATCTGGCGTGCAATCCGCCTGGCCGCAGCCTCGTTCGGCGAGCCGGTAGGGATGAGGATTGCCATTGCCGAGGCGCCAGAGCGCTTGAACCTCGATCCGAATGCCTGCACAACATCATGATCGCGCATGGATAGAACCTTGGCGGAAGCTGACACGATCAGGTCCTCCTTGGTCTCCGCCTGCGATACGATGATGGGGTGACGGGTTCGATAGTCATCCGGCACTGAGCTCACGACGACCTGGTCACGCTCATGGGATGCGCATCCGCCGACTATGGCAGTTGTTGCAACCAGTGATGCCGCCAGCGCTCTTGCGATCAGTGGGCGCATGGGCCTTCCAGCCTTCACTTCAGCCTGGCAAGGCGCGGTTGTTCTGTTCAATACACGAGACATTCTTGTCGCTCCAATGTGGCCCTGATCTTACTGGAAGATGAATCCGGGGTTGCCGTGATAGCGCCCGGCAGGAAGGTTCCCTTGCGCGGTGCCATAAATCTTGTTCAAGCGTCCGAGAAAGATAGCCGAGCTATCTGCAGTCGGATTGAAGTTGTCATCGGGACGGGCAAGATCCTGGCGTGCCACCGGACGAACCAGGTACGGCGTCACAATGATCACGAGCTCGGTCTCGTAGCGTTCGAATTCACGGCTACGGAACAGTGCGCCTATGACGGGAAGCTTGCGCAGGCCCGGAAAACCGCTGGCGGTCTGGCGAACATCGTCCTTGAGAAGTCCGGCGATCACCATTGAGCCACCCGATGGCAGTTCCACAGTGGTCTCGGTCTGGCGGCGGCGAATGCCGGGGATCGGTGCTGCGGGGTTTCCACCACGCGGAATGACATAGGAACCTTCCGAGGTTGGTTCGGAGACCTCCGTGCGGATCTTGAGCGAGATGCGGCCAGGGGAAAGCACGACTGGAGTGAAGGTCAGACCAACGCCATACTCAACGGTCTTGTAGGTGTAGGTCGTGCCGTCATCAGACTCGTCCTTGCCGTCGGAGATGTTGTATTCGCCTCCAACCTTGAAGGATGCCGTTTCCCCGGAGATTGCCGTCAGCGACGGTTCGGCGAGGGTCCGCATCACGCCAGTTGAGTCCAGTGCATGTATGATCGAGGTGATCGAATTGGACCCGTGGCTTCCGTTTGCGCGCAATTGTGAGTTTGAAAAGTTCTTGTTCAGGATGAACGGGTTGTCGGTGATGACATTGAAGGCCATGTTGCCGAGCGAACCTACAGCAGTAAGGTCGATGCCGAGCTGCTTGACCACCGTGCGCTGGATTTCGGCAATCGTCACTTTCAGGTTGACCTGGTCTTCGCCGTCAATCTGGAGAAGGTTGACGATCTGGCTCGTCTGGCGGCCTTCGTCGCTGCCAAAGATGATCGTTGAACCACTGCCGCTGTTGGTCGACGACGAGTTCTGGCTGAAATTGTTGGTCGTCGCTTCACCGCCGGTGACGAATATGCGCGCCAGTTCCACAGCGCGGGCAGATGCCTGCGGTGTGGGAACTGTACCGGTCAGGATGACGTTGTCGTTGATCATCTCAACCTTGACGTCGGAACCTGGCACATATTTCTCGATATTGGCCTCAAGGCCGTCAATGTCACGCTCAATGGCGAGATCAATGCTGAGAAGCTGGCGACCGGCGGCATCGAAAATGAAGACATTTGTCTCGCCGACCTGCTTCGCAAACACATAGATGCGCTGTGAGGTACGGGTGATAGCATCAGCAACTTCAGGATTCGCGACCAGGATGTCATGCGCTTCCGCAGGCAGGTCGATGACCAGGGACTTGTTCAGCCCGACATTCAACCGCTTGTGGGTACCGAGCGCATTGGCATTAATCTTCACATAGTTCTTGCTGTCTGCATAAGCTGCCGGCGCGCCAGCAAGGCATGCGAACAGGCTGATGCCGATGGATGCCGCCAGCACTGCGGATACCGTTTTCAGACGCATCGGTATTTTCCTTCTTTGAATCAACTTCTTGCCCACACAATTCAATTTCCGGGTCATTTCTGGTCGCTTCCCGTGTTGCCCAGGAGCTGATCCTTGGAAGCGCCGTATTTGATGATGCGAACCGTGCCCGCGCCGCGCTCGCCACCGATCAGATGGTAGGCTGCATTGGTCGAATCGCTTTTGCTGTCCTCAATCGAACGCAGGGTCAGGGCGAGGCGATCGGCCATCTGTTGGGCAACGGTCAGGACTTCGGCCTGGCGCGGCGTCAGCTGGAGTGTTGCGGTTTCGCCGACAACGACCGACTCACCGTCTTTTTCCTCAACGCTCTGGTCGATTGCCAGGACGCGGATGTTTTCGAGGACCGTCTCGGTGATGAATTCGTCTTCGCTGCCCCCCTTGAAGCGGCGTGTCATGATGACATCGACGCGGTCATTGGGGAGGATGAATCCGCCAACGCTGGTTTCAGTGGAGATCGTCGTTGCAATCGCGCGCTGGCCTGATGGCAAGATTGCCGACATATAGCCGCGATCAGAACGCACCAACTTGGAGTCACGGATGGGTTCGCCCTGGTAGAATGCGGAGCGTGCAATCGCGCCCTTGATGTCGCTGTCTGCATCGGGTTTTGCGGAACGGGTCACGAAACCGGCATTGACGGCCGATTTGGGCCATTCCTGCCAGCTCACCATTTCCGGGCTGATATTGGTGCCAACCGCAATGTCCTGACCGGCGACCAGCACCTGTTCGGTTTCAACGCGTGGCTGGGGATCACCCGCCTCCACGATGATTTTCTCAGGTTCGCGGTTCGCCAGATTCATCGCCACCAGGCCGGCGCCACCCGCAGCCGCAAGGGCCCCAGCCATGATCACCAAACGCATTGCCTTCATTTCAATACCCCAAGCCAGTTGCCTGTTACGGTTCGTTACAGGCATCTTTCTCCGGCAAAGGTGTAATTATGGTTAATAAGATGCTGATAATTCTGGTTAACGGGAAATGAATGTGAGGCAGGGCTGAAATTGGGTGCCGAAAAGCAAAACCGGACCATGGGGCCCGGCTCTGGATCAATCTGGAATGGTCACAAAGGGGCGAATCAGAACGGATTTACCGCCGCAAAGACATGCTGCATCCAGGGTGTCTGCGGATAGACAAAAATGGCAGCTGCGGCCAGCGCGATGCCATAGGGAATGCCCTCATCGGCACGATAGAGCCGCGCTATCCAGCCAACAGAGGCAATCCGGTCAGGAAGGGGAACAGCCCGAATTCGCAGGATTACGAGTGTAAGAATGCCGCCGAAAAACGCTGCCGTTACAAAATAGCTCATTGAATGTTCCCAACCGAGCCATAGTGCGGTTGATGCCGCCAGTTTGGCGTCGCCGCCGCCGATGAGACCACCGGCGAACAATACGAAGCCTACCAACAGAACCACCGCGAACATTGCCCAGTGCCAGGCTATCGCGTCCATGGACAGGCCGATCATCCAGGCGAAAACCATGAAGCCCGCCATCAAGGCAAGTGAGATCTTGTTCGAAATTGTCATGGAAACGAGGTCAGAGGCCCCAGCCAACGCCATGAAGAAGGGAAAGAAAAGAATCAGGGCAAGATCGAGCATTGTTGAAACCGTTTCGTGGTTTGTTTTCGGCTCACGATAGCGCACCGCCCTTCAAATTGGGTTAACGCTGCTGCAAGGCCGGAATTGCAACGGTTGTTCATGGCCCGGGGTCAGGATTCATTAATTCGATATCGAACATCCTTTGGATCGGGTGGATTTGCCCGGTTACCTTGTCGCAAGTCCTTGAAAGGCTACACAAAGAAAGAGGCCGCCTGCTTGCGCAGACGGCCCCGATCGTCAAGCTTGATGCGGCGATTATGCGCCTGGCATCTGAGCCTTGATGTTGGTGAATGTGGTGTTGACGCCACCGCCGACTGCCGATGCGCCACCGATGATGGCAACGGAGATGAGGGCTGCAATCAGGCCGTATTCGATTGCGGTTGCGCCGGATTCGTTCTTGAAGAAACGGGATACGAGTTTCATGGTCTGTGCTCCTTGTAACCGCATTTTAGCGGGTTTTGTTGTTCGACCGGGTTTGTCCTCGGCCGATGAAGCCACACTACTTCGAGCCTCTTTCCATCCGGTTAAAACTGATGCTTCACAAAAGGTAAAAGTGAGGGCCATCGCAGAATGGTGAATATTCTACTGAGGAAAATGCGAAAATGAATCACTTGCTTCCCTCTATCCCGCCGTTTTGCCCTCGACTTCATCTCCAGGCGCCCTGCTGCCAACGCTCACCCGTGTTGGCAGCCAGCCGACGGCGGCAAATCCTGCATTATTAATATACGCTGTTGCGGCTGATTTCCGCAGTGGGCAGGAAACGGGTGAGCAATATGGCGACCACAACAGCGGTATTTACCTTTCCTTCACCAAAACAATGGATTGTGGAACCATTCAAACTGAACTGCCATGGAGTTTTCGATGAACCGTTTCAAGGTCGCACTGCTCGCGCTGAGCATCGCCGTTCCAGCGACTGTCGCTGTCGCCGAGGAAGGCACCGGCGAACCGGTTGTCGTGGTAGTGGATCGAGCCAAGGTCTTCCGCATTTCGCGGCCGGCTGCCACCGTCATTGTCGGCAACCCATCCATTGCGGATGCCACGGTCGAGGACGAGAAGACGCTGGTGCTTACGGGAAGGTCGTTCGGCGTTACCAACCTTATCGTTCTGGATGCCGAAGGCAATCCGATCGTGGACGAGACCCTGGTGGTCAGAGGTCACGAATCCAACACGGTGCGCATCTATCGCCGCTCCGAACGTGAAACGCTTGCATGCGCGCCAGTCTGTGAGCCAACGCTGACCATCGGCGACAATGTGACGACATTCGCCTTCGCCTCAGACCAGATCAAGGCTCGCAACGAATTGTCTGACGCCCAGTCCAAATAGGAACGAAAAGTTCCCGGCATCCCAAGACATGCTTAGCGGTTCCTTTACGGGACCGCTTTCATTTTTAGGGTTCGGCAAAACGGAGGGTTAATCTCCTTGTGCTACTTGTGAGTTCATGCAGGGTATTTCACAGACAGGTGGCAAGATGCACTCCCCCGACGAACCAAATAAGCACGTCATTCGCGATTTCTTCATGGCACCCAGAATTGTAAGGCGCTTCCGCAAGGACAAGGAAGGGACAACGGCAATCGAGTTCGCGATGCTGGCATTTCCATTCTTCCTTCTGCTATTTGGCATCATCGAATGCTCGCTGCTGTTCTTTGCCGGTCAGATGCTGGAAAGCGCGGTAGATGATGTGGGCCGCAAGGTACGTACCGGGCAACTCAACAACACCATGACGGAAGAGCAGTTCAAGGATGAGATTTGTGCCGCCACGGCCTTGCTGTTCAAATGCGACAAGATCGCCGTTGACTTGAAAGTTGCCGCCAAATTCGACGATCTTGACGAGCCACCGACTCCTACAAATGGTGTGGTTGATCATTCAACCTACACTTTCGAGGCGCCATGTCCGGAAGAGATCGCACAGATCACCGTGACCTATGAGTGGCCGGTATTCACGAACTATGTGGCTCAGCATGTATCAAACCTGAACAGCGGCAATGCCCTCATCAATGCCATTGCAGTGTTCCGCACCGAGCCATATCCGGCGGCGACTGGCGGTGCATCATGCAGCTGATGAAAAGAGCAATTCCGGAAAACGCCACAAAATCCATTGCAGGGGAAAACAAGATGGCCAAGGGACGATTCTTCAAGGATGCGGTCGCTCGCTTCCTGATCCTGGGTGACCGCTTTCGTGATGAGGCACGCGGTGTTGCCGCGGTTGAATTCGCATTCATTGCGCCGATCATGATCCTGCTTTTCGTCGGTACGATCGAGCTCTCGGCAGGTGTGGCCACGAACCGCAAGCTGTCTCGCTTGTCCAGCACCGTCGGCGATCTGATCACACAAAGTCAGACCCTGACATCGAACGACATCTCCAACATCATGGATGTGTCGAGCAAGATCATGTACCCGTACAAGGACCCGGTAACAATCATCGTCACCGGCATCGAAATCAACTCGTCGGGCCAGGCCAAGGTAAAATGGAGCCAGTCCGAACCGGTAGGATCGGCGAAGGCTGTCGGTACCAACTATACGGTTCCAACCAAGATCAAGAAGGCAAATACCTTCCTTGTGGCAGCCGAAGTCCTGACCAGCTACACACCATCCTTCGGCTGGGCACATTACGAAGCCAACAAGGGTGTGTATTTTTCTCGCACACCGATCGCCATGAAGGAACAATTGTTCCTGCGGCCACGCATCGGCGGCACTGTCGAGCGCCAGTAGGAAATGGCGCAACAACTGACGGTTTTGAAGGGGCCCCGACCGGGGCCTTTTCTAATTCTCGCCCGCTTTGCCCTGCTCGTCTTCCGGAAGGAGTTTCTGCAATCCTGTGAACTGGCTTGGGCGTGCTGCAAAAAATCCGCCACCATAGACCGGTTCTATGGAATCATAGGCTACCGGATCGCCCGCAAACATTTCAGGCAGAATGGTACGCAAAGTGGTCTTGGCTTCGGCGTCGAGGTTGTTTCGCACGGCATGAACCCGGTAAGGAATGGGTGTTGACTGCCAGACAGACCGGTAGGCTGTCACATCGTCGCCAGCGGCAGCCATCTGCTGCAATGTTCCCTTGGAATATCCTTCAGCCGGATCTCCGGTAAGTGTGCTCCAGCCAATCATGGCTGCTATCTCGCCCTTGCGCATTGCATCCATGATGTCGACACCGTTTTCGAACAGTACCAGCCGGTTGGGCGCCTGTTTGAGATCAAGGCCGATCTCGGCGAGTTCCAAAAGCGAAAGCTGCAATCCGCCTGCTCCGGAGGAACGGATCGCACCTACAGCCGCCCCGCTCAACCCCGCCGGATTTTGGGCACCGTCCACCGGCGCAATGAGGATCATGCGATATGCGTCGGTCCCGTCGCCGGAGCGTGCCGACACGAGGGGTTCGAAACAGTCGCAGGATTTTTCCACTGCAGCCAGGGCGAGCGGCGAGAGAACCGCATATTCGATGCGCGAGCGTGCGGCTGCATCAATCAGGGCCGGATAATCGCGGGTAGCGAAGACTTCCACCGGCATGGACAAGCCCTCTTCCAGGGCGAGACGAAAGGGTTCCGCTCGTGCCGAGGCTTCCCTGAGATCATTGCCCCCGACAATGCCGATGCGAAACACGCCCAGATCCGCACGCCAGTCCTGCGCCACGGCCCCACCAGCAAGGCCGAAACAGACAGACCAGCAAACGAGGGCTAGGGAAGCCAGCAGATTTGGTGATTTTCGCAACTCGCAAGCCTTCCTGACATTTGGCGAATCACAGCTTAGCGCCACCAGGGCGTTTTCTGAATCCCGCCGAACCGGATTTCGATCCAGACAACGGAAAAAGCAAGCAAAACAATGGCGTCATGCGCTCCATCTGCTAATCTGGGCATTGGTAACGATTTGGAATGGATAACCCGCATGGCGCGCGCCTTTATTTTCGTGATGGATTCGTTTGGCATTGGCGGCGCGCCGGATGCCGAAAGCTTTGGTGACAAAGGTGCCAATACGCTTGGACATATTGCCGAAGCCTGTGCAAAGGGCGCCGGGGACGGATATGGGCGCAGCGGCAGGCTGCGGCTTCCCAATCTTGAAATGCTGGGGCTGGGCCTCGCTGCAAAATCCGCCTGTGGCGAACTGCCTGCCGGCTTTTCATCGCGAATCAGCACAACCGGTATTCATGCCAATGCCTGCGAGGTATCAACCGGCAAAGACACGCCGTCGGGTCACTGGGAAATTGCAGGTGTGCCTGTGCTATTCGACTGGGGATATTTTCCCGATACCCAGCCTGCCTTTCCAGCCGAATTGACTGCGGCGATCCTCCGCGAATCCGGACTTCCCGGCATCCTCGGTGACAAGCACGCATCGGGTACGCAGATTATTGCAGAGCTTGGCGAAGAGCATATCCGCACTGGCAAACCGATCTGCTACACCTCGGCTGACTCCGTCTACCAGATAGCGGCGCATGAGACCCATTTCGGGCTGCAACGGCTCTACGTCCTTTGCGAACTGGTTCGCAAGCTGATCGAGCCGTACAATATCGGTCGGGTCATCGCGCGACCGTTTGTTGGTGAATCGCCGCAGGATTTCGAACGCACCGGCAACCGCAAGGATTATGCGGTGCTGCCGCCGGAGCCGACCCTGCTCGACCGGGCCAAGGCAAATGGCCGGGAGGTAATTGCGATAGGCAAGGTCGATGACATCTATGCCCATAGCGGCCCGACCGAGGTTATCAAGGCGAATGGTAATGAGGCGCTGGGCAAAGCAACACTGGCTGCAATGGACGGGCTTCGCGATGGCGGGTTGCTGTTCACCAATTTTGTCGATTTTGACCAGCTTTACGGCCATCGACGCGATGTAGCGGGCTATGCTGCAGCGTTGGAGGCATTTGACGCGTTGCTACCTGCACTGATGGCCAAATGCCGTGAAGGTGACTTGATGGTCCTGACTGCCGATCACGGCAATGATCCCACATGGCGCGGCAATGACCATACGCGCGAGCAAGTCCCTGTTCTGATATGGGGACCTGGAATCGCGCCACGCAATGCCGGAAGCCGCGCCACATTCGCAGACATTGGCGAAACGGTGGCAGCCCATCTCGGCCTTGCGCCGGGCAAACACGGCACTTCGTTTCTAAAGGGTTGAAAATGGTATTGAAGGCTGAAATCCACTGCCACATCGAAGGTGCGGCATTTCCTGATCTGGTTGAAACCCAGGGGCGCAAATACGGAGTCGACATAACGCCGGCTGTTCGCGACGGCGCTTATGTCTGGCACGACTTTACCAGTTTCCTTGCCGCTTATGACCTTGCGGCCAGCCTGTTCCGGGTGCGCGAGGATTATGCATTGCTGGCCCGGACCTATCTGACTTCGCTTGCTGAAGATGGCGCGATCTACAGCGAATTTTTCATCTCGACAGATCATGCCGTCAGCGCAGGGCTTGATCCCGCAGATTATGTTGCGGGGATTGCCGAGGGAATGGAACAGGCAAAGGCGGCAACCGGGATTGAAGCACGGATGATTGCCACAGGTCTGCGCCACATGGGGCCACAAGCAGTCGAACGGGCTGCGCGGTGGATTGCGACCAACCCGCATCCGCTTGTCACCGGCTTTGGCATGGCAGGCGACGAACGCATGCACCATCCACGCGATTTTGCCGGCGCCTTCGACCTTGCCCGCGAAGCAGGACTTGGAATAACTGTTCATGCCGGTGAATTGCTGGGACCCGAAAGTGTGCGCGATGCGCTTGACCATTTGAAGCCGTCGCGTATCGGCCACGGGGTCCGGGCAATCGAGGATCCGGCACTGGTGGAGAGACTGGCAGAAGAGGGAATCGTGCTGGAAGTTTGCCCGGGCTCCAACATTTCGCTCGAAGTGTTCCCGGATTTCGCCTCGCATCCGTTTTCCCGCCTGCACCGCGCCGGCTGCAAGGTAACGCTGAGTTCGGATGACCCGCCACATTTTCATACTTCGCTTGCCCGCGAATACCAGATTGCCCGCGACGAATTCGGCTATGGTGACAGTGATCTGCTGGGTTTCACCCGCACAGCCATTGAAGCTGCCTTCTTAGATGGGGATAGCAAGGCCAGGCTGCTTGAGAAACTGGGCCCGGGCTGACTATGCTCAGGCCCAAACACAAATCCGGAAGGTTCCCATGGAAAAGGTTCACGTAGTCGATCATCCGCTGGTGAAGCACAAGCTGTCGATCATGCGCGACAAGCAGACCTCCACCGCGAGTTTCCGGCGGCTGCTGCGCGAGATTTCGCTGCTGCTTTGCTATGAGGTGACCCGTGATCTGGAACTGACCACCACGGAAATCGAGACGCCGCTGACACGGATGGACGCGCCAATACTCGAAGGCAAGAAGCTGGTCTTTGCTTCCGTGTTGCGTGCAGGAAACGGCCTGCTTGAGGGCATGCTTGATCTGGTTCCGGCAGCGCGCGTTGCGCATATCGGGCTTTACCGTGACCATGAGACGCTGGAAGCGGTGGAATATTATTTCAAGGCTCCAACCGATATCGGCGACCGACTGGTCATAGTCGTTGACCCGATGCTGGCAACCGCAAATTCGGCGATTGCCGCCGTCGACCGGTTGAAGCGGCGCGGCGCAACCAATCTGCGCTTCCTGTGCCTGCTGGCTGCACCTGAAGGGATTGAGCGCTTTACCAAGGCGCATCCCGATGTTCCGGTATTTACTGCCGCCATTGACAGCCATCTCAATGAAAAAGGATATATCGTTCCGGGACTGGGCGATGCGGGCGACCGGATGTATGGCACCAAATAACGGACCATAAACGCTTCGTTAACGCTTTCGGCAATTCCCGGCGGGGATCGTTCGCTCTTCACCCAAGCTTGACTCCTCTATGGCATGGTCTGCCCGAATGAGAGGGTGAAGTCATGTGGCGATATTTATTCATGGCGGTTTCCGTGGCCGCTGCAGCAACACAATATCCGGTGCTGTTCCAGAAGAAGGCCGATGAAATCACGGCTTCGCGCCAGGAGCAGAATCAACAGCAGCAGCTTGCCCTGCGAACATCCACAGATGACAGCGAAGACACGAAGCTCAATCCCCTGGCTGGCCGCGTGGCAGCTATCGAGCGCGACAAAAGCGGGCACTATGTTGCCAAGGTAAAAATGAACGGCCGCAGCACCGAGGTGCTGGTCGACACCGGTGCGACACTGGTTGCCATCAACGAATCCACTGCACGCCGCCTCGGAATTCGCCTGTCGGCGGCGGACTTCAAATACACGGTTCGCACAGCGAACGGAGCGACCAAGGCCGCTGCAGCCATGATCGATGAAATCCAGGTAGGCCGCGTCATTGTCAAGAATGTCGAGGCGAGCGTCTCACGGGACGATGCGCTCAATGTGGTGCTTCTGGGAATGAGCTTCCTCAACAAGTTGAAGAAGTTCGAGATCGAAGCCGACAAGCTGATCCTGCGGCAATAGCGGAATCCTATCCGACCCGCTCCAGAATTGCTGGCGGGGGTTTTGTGCCTTGCCTCACAGCCGCAAGGACGCGCCTTTTCGCGCGTTGAGCGCTTGCCTCATCGCGTGCAAGAATGCGGCACAGCGGCGAAGTGCCATCCCAGTCACGACCAGCAATATCGATGATCCCCACAGCATGGTCGACCGGATCTTGCGGGCGGGTTCTGCCGCCGCCAAGTTCGATAACGGCAAGGCCGACCTGGCGGGTTTCAAATGCCAGTCTCCCCTTGCAGTTTTCGATCTGGGAGACATCCGCTTCGACCTCGATCTCAAGCGGTGGGCGGGTGAGGTATTTCTGTGGATTGTCGACAAAATCCGAAGGCCCACCAAGAGCCGACACCATTCTTGCGAACCGTTCCGCGGCAGCCCCGGAGCTGAAGGCCTGCGCCATTTTCGAGACTCCGGCGTCGGTGTCGGTGACAATTCCTGCTGCGACGAGCATTTCTGCTCCCAGTGCTATCGTGACATCGAACAATGTGCGGTCGACATGCTTGCCGGTGAGAAAATCGACAGCGTTCTGCATCTCAACCGCATTGCCGGCTGCCGAGGCAAGCGGGTGATCCATGTCGGTCAGGAGTGCTGTGGTTTTCAGGCCTGCGCCATTGGCTACGCCAACGAGGCTCGCTGCCAATTCCTGCGCCTTGTCGATCGAATCCATGAATGCGCCCGAGCCGACCTTGACGTCGAGGACCAGCCCCTTCAGCCCTGCCGCCAGTTTCTTCGAGAGGATCGAGGCGGTGATGAGCGGTACGCTTTCCACTGTGCCGGTTACGTCCCGGATGCCATAGATACGCTTGTCGGCAGGTGCGAGATTCCCCGTCTGACCGATTATGGCGCAACCGATTTCCCTGACGACCGAGCGGAACAGCGCATTGTCGGGCGCAGTTGTGTAGCCGGGAATCGAATCGAACTTGTCGAGCGTGCCGCCGGTATGGCCGAGGCCCCGGCCCGAGATCATCGGCACGAATGCGCCACAGGCGGCAACGGCGGGCGCCAGCATCAGCGATACGTTGTCGCCGACGCCACCGGTCGAATGCTTGTCGACAACAGCATCGCCCAGATCGGACCAATCAAGCACATCGCCCGAATCGCGCATGGCAAGCGTCAATGCCACGGCCTCGTCGCGGTTCATGCCATTGAGGAAGACAGCCATGGCAAGCGCTGCAATCTGGCCTTCGCTCACCGAGCCGTCACTGACACCGGCAACAAACTGCGCGATCTCGCCGGCCTCAAGGGCAGCGCCATCGCGTTTCTTGATGATGATTTCCTGGGGCAACATTGCAATTTCCTCAGACGCCGAATGGTGTCCAGATCGTCTTTACACGAATGGCATGGAACAGGAACTCCCAGCCCTGCCCCTGTTCTGCCGCGAACCAGTCACGCGCCAGACCGTTATTGACCCATGTTGCCTTGAGATTGCCTGCCGATTCGCGCTCGACGACTGCACTTCCTGCCTTCGATCCGAAATACCAGTGGCATGCGATATCGTCGTGCTTGGCCATCACGGCTGCCAAGGCATCGCGTTCACCAGTCACGATATTGACGACGCCGCCCGGAACATCGGACGTGTCCAGCACCTGATAGAAGTCACCGGCGATCAGCGGCGCTGATTGCGAAGGCGTGACGATGACGCGGTTTCCCATCGCGATTGCTGGCAAGACCAGCGAAACGAATGACAGAAGCGGTGCTTCATCCGGGCATGAAATGGCAAGCGTTTCCCAAGGTTCGTTCAGTGCCAGCGACAGCATATTGGCGGCGGGCGCGCGCACTGCGCCGTCATGTTTGTCGGCCCAGGCAGCATAATGGATGATGCGGTTGACGGCGAGGGTCACCTCGCTTGCCGCAGCCTTGGCGCTGGCACCTGTGAGGCTCACAAGCCGCTCGGAGAAATCACGGGAGCGGGCTTCAAGGTTTTCGGCCAGGAAATACAATACCTGCGCCCTTGCATGCCCGGTCATCGACGACCAGCCTGATGCGGCATTGGCGGCTTCGACGGCGTTGCGGATGTCCTTGCGGTTGCCGAAACCCGCCTCGGAGACGAGCCGGCCTTTCGCATCAAGGACCGGGTAGGAATAGCCCGAGTCAGGCCGTGCCTGCTTGCCTCCGACATAGTTTTTCATGGTGCGGTCGAGGGCGGCGGCGCCACCTTCCCCTGCCGGGAGCGGAGCTGGCATTGCAGGCGGGGCAGGCAGCGGCCTTGCCTTTTTCAGCCATGCAGGTTTCAGATATTCCATCATGCCTTCACGGCCACCCTCGCGGCCGAAACCGGATTCGCGATAGCCGCCAAAGCCCGCCGCCGCATCAAACTGGTTGGTTGAATTGATCCAGACGACACCAGCTTTCAGGCCACGCGCAGCATCAAATGCAATGTCCAGGCTCTGGCTCCATACGGAAGCTGCAAGGCCGTAGCGTGAATTGTTGGCAAGTTGCAGGGCTTCGCCGGGAGTGCGGAATGTCATGGATGCGAGAACAGGGCCGAAAATTTCTTCCTGCGCAACCCGGGAAGACGGCTCGACATCCATCAGCAGGGTTGGCGGGTAGAAGCAGCCATTGCTGCCTTTCAGGCGTGTGGCCCAACTTGGCTGCCACAGCGTCGCACCGGAGGCTACTCCTTCCGCGACCCGCTCCTCGATATTGCGCAACTGGACAGGATCAGCAACGGCTCCGATGTCGACCGACTTGTCGAGAGGATCGCCGAGACGCAATGTTTCCATGCGATGCTTGAGCCGGTCATGGAATTTCGTGGCTATTCCTTCCTGCACCAGTGCGCGGGAGCCGGCACAGCAGACTTCGCCCTGATTGAACCAGATTGCGTCCACCACGCCCTCGACCGCAGCGTCGATATCCGCTTCTGCGAACACGATGAAGGGTGACTTCCCGCCCAGTTCCAGCGACAGTTTCTTGCCTGACCCCGCAGTTGCCCTGCGGATGATGCGCCCTACTTCGGTCGATCCGGTGAAGGCTATCTTGTCGAGGCCTTCATGCGCGACGATTGCAGCGCCGGTTTCGCCATCGCCATTGACGATGTTGAGAACGCCTTTGGGCAGTCCGGCCTCGCGCGCAAGCTCGGCAAAGGCCATAGCGCTGAGCGGCGTATATTCTGCTGGCTTCAATACAACCGTGCAACCCGCCGCCAAAGCCGGCGCGACTTTCCAGGCCAGCATCAGCAGCGGGAAATTCCACGGAATGATCTGGCCGCAGGTGCCAGCGGCAATCTGGCCGGGAAACTCTTCTTCGAGCAATTCAGCCCATCCGGCATGGTGGTAGAAATGACGTGCCACGAGAGGAATATCGATGTCGCGGCTTTCGCGGATCGGCTTGCCATTGTCCATGGTTTCAAGCACTGCGAGGAGGCGGGCATGTTTCTGGACCTGGCGTGCCAGCGCATACAGATGGCGCGCGCGACCGGTGCCCCCGAGTTTTGTCCATGCAGGCATGGCACGCCTGGCGGCGGCAACGGCACTGTCGACTTCCCTGGCAGAGGCAGAAGCGATGTCGGCGAGCTTTTCACCATTGGCGGGACTGGTGGTGTCGAACAGGTTAGTGCCTTCAACAAACTTGCCATCAATGAAATGGCCGAAGCGGCGCTGGTGGCGGTCGAGCCAGTCATTGGCGATGGAAGCGTCCTCGGGTGCGGGACCATAATCCATGGTATTGAGGATGTTGCGAATGTCGTTCATGGCATTTTCCTCATACCAGGCTGTGGCGATGGGTGGCCGAATAACGGCCGGTCACATGGTGTTCGAGCTGGCGTTCGATATCGCCGAGCAAGGCGCTTGCCCCGATGCGGAACAAGTCCGGCTCCAGCCATTCACGCCCCAGTTCTTCCTTCATCAATATCTGCCATGCAATCGCGTCCTTGGCGGCGCGGATGCCGCCTGCGGGCTTGAAGCCGACCTTGAACCCGGTGATGATCTCGTAATCACGGATGGCGCGGGTCATGACCAGACTCACGGGAAGGGTTGCATTGACACCTTCCATGCCTGTCGAGGTCTTGATGAAATCGGAGCCCGCCATCATCGCAACCACAGATGCCCGGTAAACATTGGTCAGGGTTTTCAGATCCCCTGTGGCAAGGATTGCTTTCATGTGTGCGTCGCCACAGGCCTCGCGCATCTGGCGCAATTCATCATACAAAGCGGCCCAATTGCCGGTCAGCACATGCGCGCGGGTGATGACGATGTCGATCTCCTGTGCGCCTTCGCCAACGGCATAGCGGATTTCGGACAGCCGGTCCTGCATGGGTGTAAGACCTGCCGGAAAGCCGGTCGCGACCGAAGCCACCGGAATGCCGGTACCGCGTAGTGCCGACACCGCAGTGCCGACCATGGTTGGATAAACGCAAACAGCCCCGGTGCGGATTTCCCCGGGCTCGAAGCCAAGCGCATTGACGAGGTCATGACGCAGCGGATTGCGTGCCTTGGCGCAAAGCCGCCCGACACGTCCGGGCGTGTCATCACCGGCGAGTGTGGTAAGATCAATGGCACCGATCGCGTTGATCAGCCAGGCGGCCTGCCAGTCTTTCTTGACGGTGCGCCTCGTGGTCAGGGTCGCGGCGCGACGGTGTGCGGCGGAGAGATTCACTTCGACCGTATCAAACAGTTCCGGCATCAGTTCCATGCCGTCATTGCGCGGATGGCCATGGGCAACCGCAACCAGTTCACTACGCTCGCCCTTGGCCTGCCGGGTGTGCTGTGGGCCGGCAGTGGTCGCAGTGGTTTCACCAAACTTGCTGTTCATGATGTCACGCTCATGATCTGCTTTCTCCCAACGCTGCCACCAGAAGGCGGGACAACAAGTCACCGCCGCGCGGGGCCATTTCCTTGGTTTCGCCATGCGACAGTTCGGCCCCGGTCATGCCAGCACCGAAATTCGTGATGACTGAAAATGCCGCAACCCTGAGACCGAGGAACCGGGCAAGGATTACTTCGGGGACCGTCGACATGCCAACGGCATCCGCTCCCAGAATGCGGGCGGCGCGGATTTCTGCCGGGGTCTCGAAACTGGGGCCGGAGAACCACATGTACACGCCCTCACCCAGCGCAATATTGCTGCTTGAGGCGATATTGCGAAAGTGTGAGGCAAGGTCCGCGTCATAGGCACTTGTCATGCCGACAAATCGTGCATCGGTGGCCTCACCGATCAGCGGGTTCATGCCGGACCAGTTGATGTGGTCGCTGATCAACATCACTGATCCCGGAGGCAGGTCTTCGCGAAGCGAGCCGGCGGAATTGGTAAGTACCAGTTGCTTGACGCCAACGGCTTTGAGTACTTCCAGTGGCAGGCGCATGGCATCCGCATCGCCATGCTCATAATAGTGAACACGTCCTGACAAGGCGATGATCGGGGTTCCGGCTATGGTGCCGGCAACCACCTCACCTGCATGGCCGGACACGCCGCCCGCAGGAAAGCCCTCAAGCTCGGAATAGGGAATGCGCAATTGCGATTCGATCTGCGCAACAAGACCGCCGAGGCCGGAACCCAGCACCAGCGCAGTTTCCGGCATCAGTCCGTCGAGCCGTCTGACGAGTTCGGCAGTTGTCCGTTTCATGAGTTTGCATCCAGTTCAAAAGCGCGTGGCAGCAGTTCACCAAGGGTCATGGTTTCCAGTACCCCGTTCATGTCGCAAAGATGCACGAGTGTCGATTGCTTGCCAAATTCAGCGAGACGCTGGCGGCATCCCCCGCATGGCGTGATTGCCGGATGTTTGACCGCGACCACGGCGACCTCGCAGATCATGCCTCCGCCATCCATGACCATATGTGAAATGGCAGTGGTTTCCGCGCACCATCCTTCGGGATAGGACGCGTTCTCGACATTGCACCCTGCATAGGTCCGGCCATCCTCGGTCAGGATCGCGGCACCGACCGGAAAGCTCGAATAGGGCGAATGGGTTTTTGCCATGGCTGTAACAGCAAGGCGATGGAGATCAGCGGCCATGTCTACTCCGGAAGTTTGGGGTATCCCGACCCTGCCAGCAATTTGCGCAGGGCCTGGGGGAAGGTAATCCTGACCTGTTTGTCGGCAGGGCAATCGTTTTCGAGGGCCGGATCTGCGCATTCGCTCATATCCCAATCCACATCCGGATCAAAGGACTGGTCGGCATAGTCGAGGGGATCAGGCTCCCCCAGCAGCAGCAAGGTCGCTGCATAGGCAGCCAGCCAGGAATTGCGGTCACTGCCGGTATCGGTGCCCGCATCAGGGATGGTACCCATTTCCTCGAGATAGGTGCGATGAACCGAGGCAAAAGCCGGATCAGCCGAGACATTGGCAACTTCACCATTGCGGATCGCCAATATCTGGCGCGGCGCGCGCGAACCGGCATACGAGGTGAAGGCATACAGGAATGCATTGTCATATGTGACGATCTCGGACACACCATCAAAATCAACATCCTGCGGGACTATTCCCTCCGGCCCACCGTCAAATGCCCCAAAATCAAGTTGATTCCAGCCTGTCGCCGATTTGGTGAAAACGGAGGCTTCCGCGCAGCAATGCGCGCCGCCGGTGAATTGAGAGACGAAAACTTCCATCGTGTCATTGGAATTGTCCATCTCGACGAAGCTCGCCTGTGGCAAAGTGTATTCGGCAAGTATGTCGATGAAATCCAACGAGGCTACCGTGCCACCGTTTTCCGTAAGCGTGAACTGCGCGGTGTAGCCATCATTCTCATTGCCGGAGATTACAAAGGCCGCGCGTACACCATTGCGGCCGATGTCATAGGTCAGGCCGTCAAGTTTCACTTCGTCCGAAAAGGCCGGAGTTGCATTTGCTGCCACTATCAGGGGCAGCAACAGGTAAAGGGCGATCAGGCGAATTTTCATTGCGATTTCGATTCCAGTCGCAGCGTGCCGTTGGCATCCATCTCGAAGAACGGATTATGCGCAACTTCCCACAAATGACCATCGGGATCGGCAAAATAACCTGAATATCCGCCCCAGAAAACCTTTTGCGGCTGCTTCAACTCCGTGCCACCGGCTGCGATGGCGCGCGCAAACATCGCTTCCGTCGACGCCTCGTCCGGCAGGTTCATGGCAAGCGATTGGGCCGCAAAGCCTGTCGGCTGGTTATCAACATGGGCGTCCCTGGCCAGTTCGTCGCGCGCGAACAGGCCGAGCACGATGTTGCCGGCATTGAGGAACTTGACGCTGTCCTGACTTGCGGTGGTGTCGCGGAAGCCGAGTGCCCGGTAAAAAGCCAGCGAAACCGCAAGATCTTCCACGCCGAGCGTTATCAGCGAAATTGCCGGCATCGGAAGCTGGTCGTTCATGCAACATTCCCTGTGCAGTCTTGCAGTCGCAGTTTGCGCAAAATTGCGGTGCGCACAAGTGCGATGGGTGTTCGCTTTGCCATTTTTTTACCGTTTGGTCAAATTTTTTCGGAGTTCGATGCTTTCCCGGCACCAGTTGTGCGGCAAGGCCGGCTTGCGCTATTGGATGAAACGGACATTGGCGGAAAGGACGGCACGGATGAACCCCTTTGCCTTCAACACGACGGCAGGCATGCGCTTTGGAGGCGGGATTGCAGGAACGCTCGGTGAGATTGCCGCTGGAAGGCTTGGCAAGTCGGTTTTGTTCATCACCGATAGCGGGCTGGTTACGATTGGGCTTTGTGCGCCAGCCATTGCCTCGCTTGAAGCCGCTGGATGCAAGGTCACGGTTTTCGACCAGGTGGAAGCCGATCCGTCGCTCGCGACGCTGATGACTGCCACGGAAACCGCGAACGCGGTGAACGCCAGCGGCGTCGTCGGCTTTGGCGGAGGCTCTTCCATGGATGTGGCGAAACTGGCGGCACTTCTGGCCGGTTCCAAAGAAGACATCGACGCGGCATGGGGCGTTGGAAATGCAAAGGGACCGCGCCTGCCGCTGGTACTTGTTCCCACCACGGCGGGAACTGGCTCGGAGGTCACGCCAGTTTCCATCATCACTGTTTCGGGCGACGAAAAACGCGGCGTGTCCTCGCCGGTCATCCTGCCTGACCTGGCCATCCTTGATCCGGACTTGACGCTTGGCCTGCCTGCATCGATCACCGCTGCGACCGGCATCGACGCCATGGTGCATGCCATAGAGGCCTATGCGTCGAAAAGCGCGAACAACAATCCGATGTCGCGCATGCTGGCGGTGGAAGCGCTTCGCCTGCTGGGTGCCAATATCGAAACCGCCGTCACCAACGGCAGGGATATCAATGCCCGATCATCAATGTTGCTGGGCTCGATGCTGGCCGGCCAGGCCTTCGCCAATTCGCCGGTTGCCGCGGTTCATGCGCTCGCCTATCCTGTTGGCGGCATTTTCCATGTTCCGCACGGTCTTTCGAACGCGCTCGTCCTGCCGCATGTGCTGCGTTTCAACGCGCCGGAAGCTGCCCATCTATACGCCGAACTTGCACCGCATGCCTTTCCTGACATTGACGTTTCCGCTGGCGCGCAGGGCGTATGTGCAGAATTCATCGAAAGGCTGGCGGCACTATCTGCTGATCTGGGCCTGAAGACGCGTCTGCGCGAGGTGGGTGTCGGCGAGAACGACCTGCCACGCATGGCTGCGGACGCGATGAAACAGACGCGGCTTCTCGTCAACAATCCGCGCGAGGTCACACAATCCGACGCGCTCTCCATTTACAAGGCAGCATACTGACATGGCAAAGGTACATCCACTTTCGCGCGAGGAATTCGGACTGTTCCGAAAATTGCAGACGCGCTGGTCCGACAATGACATTTACGGCCACATGAACAATGTCGTGCATTACTCGCTGTTTGACACAGCTATCAATGGCTGGCTGGTGGCGGAGGGACTGCTCGATCCGCACAAAGGCGATGTGATTGGCCTCGTCGTTGAAACCGGCTGCAGCTACTTTTCGGAAATAGCCTTTCCCGACACGGTGGCGGCAGGAATCCGTGTTGCCCATCTCGGCAATTCGTCAGTGCGCTATGAGATAGCCCTGTTCAGGAATGACGAGGAACGGGCTGCGGCTCAAGGGCATTTTGTTCATGTCCATGTGGATCGCGCAAACCGGAGGCCGGTGCCGCTGCCTTTCGCGCTGCGCGACAGGCTGGAGGATTTGCTGCGATGAGCGGGGAGCGGCTTCGCGCGCTTGAGGAACTGGTTGCACACCAGGCGCTGACAATCGAGGAAATGTCGGCAGAAATGGCAACCCAGGGCGAGACGCTGCGTTCACTGCAAACAAGATTGGATGTGCTGGTCCGGCGTTTTGTGGCATTGGAAGAATCCGCTGCTCCCGAAGTGCCGGTGACCCGGCCGCCGCACTGGTAGGCGGCAGATCACATCAGCGCGAACAACGTGCCTGCCGGCGGGCAAATGCGGAATTCGTGCTCCAGCAGATGACGTTTCATCTCGATGCCGCCCCTTGCACCATGCGAAAAGCCGGTCAGCGTCCCTCCCGCTCCCACCACGCGATGGCAGGGGATGATCAGCGGTAGCGGGTTGTCGCCACAGGCAGTGCCGACCGCACGGCTCGCTGCAGTGCCCTCACCGATGCTGACGGCAATTTCGCCATAGGTGCGGGTTTGGCCATAGGGAATTTCCAGCAAGGCCTGCCAAACTGCGCACTGGAACTTGTTGCCGCGATAATCAAGTGCAAGGTCGAAATGCGTGCGGGTTCCGGCGAACCATTCATCGATCTGCCGGCGAACTTCATCCAGTGCTGCATCGTCGCGGACCCAAGTGGGCGACGGCCGCGGGATGCGGTCCTCGAAGGTGTAATTGACGCTGACCACTCCGCACTCACCGACAGCCGCCATGATCGGGCCAATCGGAGAAGGGATGATCGAATAGTGGATGTGATTCCTGTTCATTGTTCCATTATCGTCGACAGGCCGGCATGTCGCCACCCAA
This sequence comes from Nitratireductor sp., assembly GCA_041397525.1. Taxonomy (GTDB): domain Bacteria; phylum Pseudomonadota; class Alphaproteobacteria; order Rhizobiales; family Rhizobiaceae; genus BOKV01. The sequence continues at coordinate 60,950 of JAWKWL010000003.1, read as the reverse complement.
CTCCAGGCCAGTTCCCAAGGAGCAATTTTTCAAGCAACAACCGGCCCATTGCCCCTGAACTCAATGCCCCTTGATATAGGGCTTCCCGTCGGCGGCGGGAGGTCTTGCCCTGCCGATCAGGCCTGCGACCAGGACGATGGTCGCGATATAGGGTGCCATGGCAAGAAATTCGGCCGGGATCGGCGTTTGCAGGATTGCCAGTTTCTGCTGCAGCGAATCAGCGAAGCCAAAGACAAGCGCCGCCAGAAGCGCACCTACGGGGTGCCAGCGACCAAAAATCATGGCGGCAAGGCCGATGAAGCCGCGACCATTGGTCATGTTCTCGTCGAAGCGCCCGACGGAGCCAAGTGTGAACCAGGCGCCACCGAAACCCGCAACCATGCCACCAAGCGTCACATTGATGTAGCGCAGCCGGTAAACGTCAATACCCAGTGTGTCAGCAGCTTCGGGATGTTCACCAACCGCGCGGGCGCGCAGTCCGCTGCGGGTATGGAACAGGTAATAGGTGGCGATCGCCACCATGATCATGGCGCCGTAAACGAAAATATTGTGCTGGAAAAAGACCGGTCCCAGAATTGGCAAATCGCTGAGGACGGGAATGTCAATCGCCTTGAAGATCGGTGCATTGTTGAACTCGCGGTGATGGGTCAGCACCTGGCTGCTCATATAGGATGTAAGCCCCAGCACGAGCAGGTTGATGGCTACACCCGCGATGATCTGGTCAACCCGGTAGCTGACGACAAGGGCAGCAAGCAGCAGACCGAAAGCACCGCCGACGAGCATTGCCGCCACGATACCCAGGGTTCCACCGAGCAAAGAACCCACGACAGCTCCGGTAAAGGCACCTGCCAGCAACATGCCTTCAATCGCGATATTGACGACGGCAACGCGTTCGCACAGCACGCCGGCAAGGCCGCCCAGCGCAATTGGCACTGCGCGAATGATGGTGGCCTGAAGCATGCCGGTCAGCGAAAACGATTTTCCAGCTGTCGCCCAGGTAAGAAAGGCCGTCACCAGCAGCAGCAACCCGATGCCGAACAGGATTCCGGTCCACCGTGTTGCACCTGGAAGGAATTGGCGCACCCCGAAAAATGCCAACAGGGCCGCGACCACCCAGGCATAGGGCGCAGCGGGAATGATCAGGTTTGGAAGGGCGAAGGCATCGCCGGGATAGGCAAGGCGAAACGAGGCGTCACCTGATACGGGCCAGGCAAAAAACATCGCCACAAAAAGCGACATTGCCAGCAAGATCGCGCCAACCAGCCTGCTCTGGCGCAGTTTTGCCGGACTGAGGGATGCCTTTGGAGATGTCAATGCCTGCGTGGCTGCCATTTGCCGACTCCGCCTATTTCTTTTTCTGCTTGCTGAAAGCAAAGGAAAACACACTGCGCATGAGGATGGGCGCGGCGATGAAAATGATGATCAGTGCCTGAATGATGGCAATCACATCAAGGCTGACGCCGGCATCGACCTGCATCTGGCGGCCTCCGGCCTGCAATGCTCCAAACAACAATCCTGCGAGCAATACGCCAAGGGGATGCGAACGCCCGAGCAGCGCTACGGCAATCGCGTCAAAGCCAACACCGCCGGAAAAGTTCGGGGATACACGGCCAAGCACACCCAGCACCTGGTTTGCACCGGCCAGACCCGCAAGCGCTCCGGCAAGCGCCATGACCACAACAATGATCAGGCCCGAGCGCATGCCGGCATAGCGTGCCGCTGCCGGGTTGAGTCCGGCCGCACGGAACTCGAAGCCAATGGTTGAGCGAAACAGCAACCACCAAATGAAGGCGACCGCCAGCAGAACGAGAAAGATCCCGGCATGGACCCGCAAAAGCGGGTCTAACCAGTCGAGCAATTGCGGAAGCTCGGCACTTGGCAGAACGTTCTTGGAGATCGGGTCAGCCCTGCCCTCTTTCTGGATTGGCGGGTTGCGCAAAAGGTAATCAAGCAGGCGCATTGCGATGAGGTTGAGCATGATAGTGATAATGACCTCATGTGCACCCGTATAAGCCCGCAACCAACCAGCAATGGAGGCCCATGCCGCCCCTGCGACCGCACCGGCCAGCAAGGCCAGGGGAACATGCAGCACAGCCGGCATGTCCGCAAAGGAAAAACCCACGACCACGGCTGCGACGCCGCCCATGATCACCTGGCCCTCCGCACCAATGTTGAACAGGCCAGCACGGAAGGCGATGGCGATTCCAAGTCCTGCCAGCGTCAGTGGTGCGGCTGCGGTGAGTGTTTCCGAGATGGCGTGCATTGACCCCAGTGAGCCGGCAAGCAGCGCAACGAATGCCGTGCCGATATTGCCAGGGGAAACACCGGTTGCCAGCATGATCAGCCCGCCAATGATGATGGCGACCACAACGGCGAGCAGCGGGACGATGACGATGTCCTCGAACTCTGCACGTCCCGGTGCCGCGCGCTTCAACAGGCTGGCAGCTACCGTATCAAGGTTTTTCTCACTCATGCCACTGCTCCCGCCATCGCCAGACCGATTTCATTCTTGTCGGGTTTGCGGGCGCCTTCGCCAAATTCGGCCACGATTCGCCCCTTGAACATCACAAGGATACGGTCTGAAAGCGCAAGAATCTCGTCAAGTTCGGACGAGATGATGATAACGCCATCGCCTTCGTCGCGCGCTTCAACGATCCGTTTGTGGATATATTCGATGGAGCCTACATCAAGCCCGCGCGTTGGCTGGGAGGCGAGCAGGAAGCTTGTGTTGCGCGACATTTCGCGGGCAATGATCATCTTCTGCTGGTTGCCGCCGGAGAGCTCTCCCGCAGGCTTGTGAATGGAAGATGTGCGCACATCAAATGCCGCCGCGTTGCGGGCCGATGTCTGGCGCACGGCATTCCAGTCCATGACAATGCCATGTGAAAACGGCTCGTGATAATAGGTATTGAGCGCCATATTCTCGGCAATGGAGAAATCGGAGATCATGCCGCTGTGCTGGCGGTCTTCGGGAACATGGGCAAAGCCCATCTTGTGAAGTGCGCGGGCAGATATGTTGGTGATGTCGCGGCCGTCAAAGCTCACGCTTCCCGAAACAACCCGGCGCAGGCCGCTCAAGGCTTCCTCGAGTTGGGTCTGGCCATTGCCCTGAACACCTGCGATCCCGACAATTTCGCCGCTGCGGACCGAGAAGCTGACATCATCGACTGCGAGCGAATCATCGTCTCGCAGGACGGTCATGTTCTTTACATCAAGGAGGGTGTCGCCGGGTGAGAACTTGCTCTTCTCGACATTGAAGGTGACTGGGCGGCCGACCATCATTTCTGCGAGATCCTTGTCCGAAGTCTTGCCCGGAATGCCCTCGCCGACGATCTTTCCACCGCGCAGCACGGAGATGCGGTCCGCGACTTCGTGGATTTCGTGCAGCTTGTGGGTGATGAAAACCAGCGCCTTGCCGGAATCCCTGAGCATCCGCACGATCTTGTAGAAATCCGTGACTTCCTGCGGCGTCAGCACCGCGGTCGGTTCGTCAAAGACCAGAACTTCTGCCGAGCGGAACAGAACCTTGAGGATTTCCACACGTTGCTGGATGCCAACCGGCAGGTCCTCGATGACCGAATCAGGATCAACTTCCAGCCCGTATTCATCATTTATGGCGCGAACCTGTTCGCGCGCCTTCTTCAGGTCGAGATAATCAGCGGGACCCGTAGGCTCAACGCCCAGCACGACATTCTCGGCGACTGTGAAAACCGGAACGAGCATGAAATGCTGGTGGACCATCCCGATTCCGGCGCGAATTGCGTCTCCAGGCCCCGAAAACCGGACCGGTTTTCCATCGATCAGGATCTCGCCTTCATTTGGACGATAGAAACCCGAGAGCACATTCATCAGCGTCGACTTTCCAGCGCCATTTTCGCCGAGAAGGCCCAATATTTCGCCGGCGCGAATCGACAGATTGACGTTGGAATTTGCGACAAGGTCACCAAACCGCTTGGTGATGGCGCGTAGTTCGATATCCAAAGACCTTGCCCCCTGGCGAACTGATGTTAACTGCTCAAACCTGCCCCCGCCACCCTGGTAGAAACCTGGGCGGCGGGAACATTGTTGCAAACAGGATCACATACCCTTGACGTTGATCGAGCCGTCCATGATGCCGGCAGAAATCTTTTCGACTTCCGCTTTCAGTTCGGCAGAAACGGCGCCGTCAAGGTCATGGAATGGTGCGAGGCCAACACCACCGCTCTTGAGCGTACCAACAATCACGCCACCCTTGAACGTACCATCCTTGGCCTGCTTGATGGCTTCAACCACGGTCGAATCCATGCGCTTGAGGACGGAGGTAAGGAACACGCCCTTGTGCTCCGGATCGGTCTCATACTGGTCAACGTCAACGCCAACGATCTTCAGTGTGTCCGCGCCCAGTTCGGTGGCAAGTGCGGCAGAACCCTGACCGACAGGACCTGCAACCGGCATGACAATGTCCGCGCCTTCCTCGTTAAGGTTCTTGGCAAATGCACGACCGTCGTCAAGGCTGGAGAAGTTGTTGGTGAACAGGCCTTCCTTCTTGGCCGGATCCCAGCCCAGAACCTTCACGTCCTTGCCTTTTTCCTTGTTGTAGTAGGCAACGCCATGCGCAAAACCGTCCATGAAGATGGTAACTGGCGGAATGTTGATACCACCAAACGTGCCAACGATCCCGGTCTTGGAAACGCTCGCCGCCACGTAACCTGCGAGGAATGCCGCTTCGTCGGTCGCGTAAACCTGGCCCAGAACATTCGGGAGGGTCGGGTCATAGGCATAGTCGACGATCGAGAACTTCACGTCCGGATTGGCTTCGGCGGCAGCCTTGGTGGCATCCCCGAGCAGGAAGCCGACGGTGATGATGACGTCGCATTTTTCTGCGACAAATGAATTGATATTTGGCACGTAGTCGGTTTCAGCCTTGGATTCCAGAAGCTTGCCTTCAACGCCCATGGCTTCCGCATCCTTCACGCCCTTCCAGGCAGTCTGGTTGAAGCCCTTGTCGTCAACACCACCAGTGTCGGTAATCTGGCAGGCCTTGAAGTCTGCCGCTTGTGCCGGCATGGCTACCGCAGTTGCTGCTGTCGCAAGCAGTGCGAAAATGAGTTTCTTCATGAATCTGTTCCCTGTTTTGATCTTTGGTAGCAGGTATGTTCTTGCCGAAAACGGCAATTCCAGGAGTCGCCGAGCGATCATTTGCCCCATGCCTTCAGTCGCATGCACTGTTGGATTCCGGCCTTGTGACCGTTTCAGCGATGCATACAGTGAAAGCCGACTTGGCAATTTCGTTAGAAACCTGTCCTCCCGGCACATCCCTTGGGTCAACTCTTGCATGGTTTTTTTCAATTTGCATGCGGAAAATTGACCCGTTGGTAAATTTTCAATTCGGCGGTGATGCGGTAGTAGCGATTGAAGTTGGCGAGCGATGGCGGTAATGACGCGCCATTGATGCAGCTGTGACAGGGATCGGCCGGGCTGCCTGAAAGCGGAGCAAGAGTTGGATATTTCGTTTCCCGTGCTGGTTGGCGATATTGGCGGCACCAATGCCCGGTTCGCCATGGTCGAGAATGCGCAATCGCCTGCCACGGGCTTCGATCCGGTGCGCATTGCCGATTACCCCGATCTTGGCGCGGCCATTCGCAATGCGGTGCTGACGAAGACGGGCCTGCGTCCCAAGGCCATGGTTCTCGCGATAGCTACCCCGCTGGTGGGCGATTCGTTCCGGTTGACCAATGGTGCCTGGACAATCGTCCCGGCGAAGACCATCGCCGAATTCGGCCTGGTTTCGATGACCCTGATGAATGATTTCGCCGCCCAAGGGCTTGCAGCGCTGGCCCTGCCAGCCGAACACCTGACCCCGATTGGCTCAGCGAACATCATAGCAGGCCATCCGAAAGTGGTCATCGGACCCGGCACCGGGCTCGGCATCGCCTTTGTCATCAATGTCAGCGGCAAATGGGCAGTCATTCCGGGCGAAGGCGGACATGTCGACATGGGCCCGCGAAGTGAGCGCGAAGAGTTAATCTGGAAACACCTGAAAAAGGAAAATGGCCGGATGAGCGCCGAAAACGCACTTTCGGGCCGGGGGCTTGAAAATCTCTACCAAGCGATCTGCAAGGTCGAAGGAGCAGAAAGCGGCAATCTGGCAGCCTCCACCATTTCGGCCCAGGCGGAATCCGGCACCAATGTCTGTGCGCGGCAGGCTGTCGAGCTCTTCCTGACCCTGCTGGCCCGAATTGCCGGAGACATGGCCATCCTGACGCTGGCACGCGGTGGCATCTACATTGCCGGCGGGATTGGCGCCAAGATGCTGCCGATGATCCGTGGATCGGTTTTTCGCGAGACCTTCGAGGACAAGGCACCGCATGGAGAAATCATGCGTTCGATCCCGATCAATGTGATGACTCACCCGACTGCAGCACTCGAAGGGCTGGCAGCCTGTGTCAGGGACGCCGGCCGTTTCAGCCTGGAAGGCGCCACCCTGCATTTCAAGGCTTGACCCAAACAGGTAGCGGCTCGGGTGTTGCAGTGCAGCACTTTCCAAACCAGCCTGGTTTCTGTAATCAGGGCCTGAAATGACAGACCCGAAACCGGCAATCAGCGCGGCATGAAGCGAAGCCTGAAGCTGGAAACGCCAAAACCAAGAACGGGAACCAGTTTGTCGATCAACAACATCAAGCAGGTCGCCTCCGATCCAAGGTCACGGGCCGTGGTCAGACGTGTCTTTGAAGAAAACTTCAAGAGCTATCGCGGTTCGTACGCACTGGCCATCCTTTGCATGGTGATCGTTGCAGGAACCACGTCCTATAGCGCCTATATCATCAAGGACGTCGTCAACGAGGTCTTCGACAAGAAGAACCTGTCGATGGCATGGGTCGTCGCGGCGATCATCCTCGGTGTCTTCATAACCAAGGGATTTGCCGGTTTCGGCCAGGAAGTGCTCCTGAACCGTATCGGCAACAACATCATCGCGCGCTACCAGTCGCGGGTATACAGCCACCTGCTGAAACTCGGTGTCGGCTTCTACAATGATACCCGCTCGGCATATCTGGTGGGCCAGATTGGCCAGAACATTGCCGGCATCAAGAACCTGCTCAACACGATGATCACCGTTGTCGCGCGCGATTTCCTCACGCTGGTGGGACTGATCTGCGTCATGATCTGGCAGGATCCGGCGATGACGCTGGGTTCATTGGTGGTCATGCCGCCGGCAGCATATGTAATCTCGCGTTACGTCAAACGCATGAAAAAGCTGTCACGCCAGGAGGTGAACCTGAACGCCAAAGTCAGTTCTTCATTCGTTGAAAGCGCGCAAGGCATCACTGTTCTGAAGGCCTTCACCATGGAAGACCAGATGCAGGCCAAGGTTGATACGCTGGTGAAAAGCGCTGAAAGACAGGCAAACAGCATAGCACTGCTCAATGCACGCACACGCCCGCTGACGGAAACACTGGGCGGGATTGCAATTGCAGGGGCGGTTGCATTCGGCGGATGGCGGGTCATTGAACTGGGGGCAAACCAGGGCGCATTGCTGTCGTTTCTGGTCGCGGCAATGCTGGCCTATGATCCTGCCCGCAGACTTGCTTCCTTCCGGGTCCAGTTTGAAAAGTCGCTGGTCAATGCGCGGATGTTGTATGAATTGCTCGATATCACGCCCCGCCAGTCAGACCGACCGAATGCGCCTGGAATCAAGATAAGTGACGCCGAGATCGTACTCGACAATGTCTTCTTCAGCTACAAGCCGGGCGAGAATGTTCTCGATGGGCTGTCGATCCGGGCCAGGGCCGGAAAGACAACGGCACTGGTCGGCCCGTCGGGCGGTGGCAAGACCACCATCATCAACCTGATCCAGCGGTTCCATGATCCTGTAGCGGGCAGCATTACCATTGACGGGCAGAACATAGCAGACATTACAGTAGCAAGCCTGCGCAAGAACATCGCCTATGTCTCACAGCAGCCGATACTGTTCGAGGGCTCTGTTCGTGAAAACATTGCCTTTGGCAGACCTGGTGCCAGTGACGCAGAGATCGAGGAAGCCGCGAAGCTTGCGCAGGCCCATGATTTCATCGCCTTGCTTCCGGCAGGTTACGACACTCCGGTTGGCGAGATGGGGCAGAATTTTTCAGGTGGGCAGCGGCAACGCCTTTCCATCGCCAGGGCAATCCTGCGCAATGCACCAATATTGCTGCTCGATGAAGCCACCTCGGCACTCGACAATGAATCCGAAAAACTGGTCCAGAAAGCACTTGATACGCTGATGCAGGGCCGCACGACGGTTGTCGTGGCACACCGCTTGTCCACCATTCGCAACGCAGATTCCATCATTGTCATCGACAAGGGCCAGGTGATCGAACATGGCACGCATGGCACCTTGATGCGCAAGCGCAACGGGCTTTATTCACGCCTGCACAATATCGGGGCGGATGACGGTGAGATCTTGGACGATGTGAAGGTGGAAGCGCATGGCTGACATGAAGCTGGTAGTGGTAGGTGCCGCAGGTCGCATGGGGCATGCGCTCATCCAGGCGATTGACCGCATCGACGGCGTAAAGCTGAGCGGTGCCATCGAGCGCCCCGGCTCGAATGCCGTCGGCAGGGACAGCGGATTGCTGGCTGGCACCAGCGAAAACGGCGTATTGGTCAGTGACAATCCGCTGCCGGCCTTTGCGGCTGCAGATGGTGTTCTCGATTTCACGGCTCCGGCTGCAAGCGTCGAATTTGCCGCACTGGCAGCCCAGGCCCGGATCGTTCACGTGGTTGGAACGACAGGATGCTCAGTTGCGGATGAGGAAAAACTGCAAGCTGCTGCTCGTCATGCGGTGATCGTCAAATCCGGCAACATGAGCCTTGGGGTCAACCTTTTGGCTGTTCTGGTCGAACAAGCTGCGCGTGCGCTTTCCGCCGGTGATTTTGATATCGAAGTGCTGGAAATGCACCACCGCCACAAGGTGGACGCTCCTTCGGGCACTGCCCTGCTGCTGGGCGAAGCCGCAGCAACAGGGCGCGGGATTGATCTCAAGGACCATTCGACCAGGGTGCGCGACGGACATACAGGCGCACGCGAAACCGGCATGATAGGATTTGCCACCATGCGCGGCGGTTCTGTCGTGGGCGATCATTCGGTGGTACTGGCGGGAGAAGGCGAACGGATCGTGTTGTCGCATCTCGCGCAGGACCGGACCATCTTTGCCAGCGGCGCGGTGAAGGCTGCACTTTGGGGCCGGGGCAAGAAGCCCGGTTTCTATTCAATGCGCGATGTGCTTGGCCTTGCCTGAGGCAAACAGAGAACCAGCAGCGGGAGCGAGAAATGAAGGAAAGAACCCTGGTCCTGGTACGCCACGGGCAAAGTGAGTGGAATTTGAAGAACCTGTTCACCGGGTGGCGCGATCCTGACCTCACTGAGCTTGGCGTCAGTGAAGCGACAAGAGCCGGCGAGTTGCTCAGGGCGCGTGGCCTGCATTTCGACATCGCATTCACCTCCGCGCTTTCCAGGGCACAGAAGACCTGCTCCATCATTCTGGACGGCGTTGGACAGCCGACGCTTGAAACCGTTCGCAACGAAGCGCTGAACGAGCGTGACTATGGTGACCTGTCAGGTCTCAACAAGGATGATGCACGTGAGCGCTGGGGGGAAGAGCAGGTGCATGTGTGGCGCCGTTCCTATGACGTACCACCACCGGGTGGCGAAAGCCTGAAGGACACAGGTGCGCGCGTCTGGCCCTATTACATGCAACATATCCTTCCTCGCGCCATGCGCGGCGAATGCGTGTTGGTGGCCGCGCATGGCAATTCCCTGCGCTCGCTGGTGATGGTACTGGACGGGTTGTCACGTGACGAGATCACCGGACTCAACCTCGATACCGGCGTTCCCATGGTTTACCGGCTCAATGCAGACACCACCGTCGCATCAAAGGAAATCCTGAAAGCCTGAACAGGAATTGACGTTTTCGTAAACGTAAAGCAAACTGGTTTTGAGCCGACGGATGCAACCGCGCGGAATGAGAGCCAATGGCAATGACAGCAGACGAAAAACCGAAACATCCCGCAGAAATCTTCTTTTCCTCCAACCATCCGATTTCGAGCTATGTCTCGGTTCGGTTTGTCGGTGTTGAAAACCATGTCCTGACAATCGCGCTGGAAGCACCTGCAGCCTTTGTTGACAATGAGGTAACCGGTGAAGTGCATAGCGGTCTCGCAACCCTGATCCTCGACACGGTTCTGGGAGGTGCGGTTATGGGCGAAATGGAAAAGATCCAGCCGATTGCCACGGTCGGGCTGACAACACAACACATGCGCCGCGCGGTGAAAGGAGAGCCACTGCTTTGCAGGGCGCGCTTCGAAGGCATACACCGCGACATGGCACATATGAGCGGAATGCTGGTGAATGCCGATACCGGTGAAACCCTTTCGACCGCCACCGGTACTTTCATGCTGGGAACGCGCTCGAAACCGCTGGGAGCCAGACTATGAACCAATCCCTGCCGCAGTCCAAAAGGCTTGAAACATTCGAGATTCCCGATACGCCCATGCGGCGCTGGCTGCAATTCAGCGCTACCAGTGAGGCAGATGTATTCCGCATGGCGTTCGACGACCGCCATATCGGCAATCCGTTCATTCGTGCCCTGCATGGCGGTGTGGTCGGCTCAATGGTGGAAATGAGCGCGGAAATGCTTGTACGCTCGCTCGCTCCCGAGGGGGAAAATGTCGAACTGGTTTCGTCGGCAATCGACTATGTTCGCGTCACAAAGGACGTTGACCTTTTTGCGCGTGCAAAGCTCGTCCGCCAGGGCCGGAGACTGGTCTTTGCAGAGGTCTGGTGCTGGCAGGACAGCGAAGATACGCCAGTTGCGCGCGGCAATTGCACCTTGAGGCTTTACTGAAAGCGCCTAATGCTCGCCGGACCTGATCCCAGCCTCCCAGCCCAGCATTGCGCGCTTGCGGGTCAGGCCCCAGTGATAGCCTGTCAGGTTTCCGCTCTTGCCGACTACGCGGTGGCACGGAACAACAAAGGATATCGGGTTTCGCCCGACCGCACGGCCGACGGCGCGCGGCGCATGGGCAGCGCCAATTGAGCCGGCAAGTTGCGAATAGAATGTCGCAGTCCCGACCGGTATCCGCAGCAAACCTTCCCAGACCCTGACTTCGAAATCCGTTCCGATCAGCACGACACGCAACGGTTCCTGACTGCTCCATTTTTGTGGATCGAATGCACGCGTGGCATAAGGTGCTGTCGCGTCGCGGTCCTCGACATAGTTCGCCCGTGGCCAGCGTGAAGTCATGTCCTCAAGAGCGGCACGTTCCCCGCCAGGGTCACAGAATGCAAGGCCTGCAAGACCGCGTTCCGTAACCATTGCCAATGCAAGTCCAAACGGGCTTTCATGAAAACCGTAACGTATTTCCAACCCTTCGCCTCGCGCCTTGTATACGCCAGGTGACATGGCTTCATGTGTGACGAACAGGTCATGCAGGCGTGCGGGACCCGAAAGGCCAAGCTCATGACTGGCATCGAGGATCGGCATCTTTTCATCCAGAAGGCGGCGGGCGTGATCGAGCGTCACTGCCTGGAGAAAGGCTTTCGGCGACAATCCGGCCCAGCGTGTGAAGAGTTTTTGCAGCCTTTCCTGTGACATGCCCATGGCAAGGGCAAGTTCTTCCAGTTCCGGCTGTTCACGCCAGTTTTCGGAAATCAGTTCAATGCAGCGTCTCACCGTCTGGTAATCGCTGCCGGTTTGAGGCTCGACAAAAGACATGTTCATCATCCGGCTCACGGGTTGTGCATCAGAAATAGCAGGCGACCGGCTGCATCAGCCACCCGATTTCCGGCACCCGTGATGAAAATCAGGATTTGACAGTCGCAAGCGCGGAGCCGAATGCCCTGGCGAAGCTCTCGCGGTCTACAGGATTGAGGAAGTCACCCAAAGAAACTTCCCGCCCTTCGCCGCGCAGGAACATCCTGGTGATGCCAATTTCGTCATGGCGATCCACGCCAAACCGTGTCCAGAACGGGTTGAAATACTGCTCATCAACCTTTCCGGATGGCGAAATGCGCCGGACCAACAGGTTGTCGCGCCAGATCGCGACTTCCTCGAACTGGCGACCCGACCGGTAATTGAACTTGAACGCGATCCAGATTGCCAGGAAATCAATCCCGAGAAAGCCGAAAATCGGCCATGCGCCAATTGACCAGAACAACAGGCCTGACATGAAACAGGTCACGCCGATGAACGCCATCAGGATGATGAATCCGGATTTTCCGAGCGAACGATGCGGAAACAGGCGCGCGGCAAAAACCGGTTCAATGCCGTCGACCGGGGGCATGGGCGAAATCGGGTGGTTGCGGTCTGTCATGATAATCCATTATCAGCCGTTGAAGGCCATCTCAGGAACATTATAGGTTTGCGTTCAGCAAAGGGAAGTCACAAAGCCATGGCGAAAGAACGGTCCGGCACACCATCAAAGCGCAAGCCACGCTCACGCTACACCAGGGCGGAGATCACGGAAATCTTTCGCCGCCTTTCCTTGCAGCGGCCCGAACCCCGCGGTGAACTCGAGCATGTCAACCCATTTACGCTGCTGGTTGCCGTGGTGCTGTCAGCGCAGGCGACGGATGCGGGTGTCAACAAGGCAACGCGCGCACTGTTTGCCATCGCAGACACGCCGCAAAAAATGCTGGCGCTGGGCGAGGAACCCGTTCGCGAGCACATCAAGACGATCGGCCTGTTTCGCAACAAGGCGAAGAACGTGATCTTGCTGTCACAAAGACTGGTTGATGAGTTCGGTGGCGAGGTCCCTGCAGACCGCGATCTGTTGACAACATTGCCGGGAGTGGGGCGCAAGACCGCAAATGTGGTGGTCTCAATGGCATTCGGACAGGCAACCATTGCAGTTGACACCCACATATTCCGGATTGCCAACCGGCTGGGGCTGGCCCCGGGCAAGACTCCAGACGAGGTGGAAACCATTCTCGAGAGGATCATCCCGCCGGAATATCTCTACCACGCACATCACTGGCTGATCCTGCACGGGCGTTATGTCTGTGTCGCGCGCAAGCCGAAATGCGAACTGTGCATCATTGCCGATATCTGCAAGTCAGCGGAGAAGACCAGCGACATTCCAGCCCCGATCACGATCCTCAACCAGTAGCCCGCCGTTCAGGCGGCAAGCCGCATGCCCGGATGCGAGCGGTCGGGGCCACGCCCGGAAAGTGCCTTGTGCAGATGCACCATCATGGCTGCGGCAAAGACCGGTGTGGCAAGGTTCAGGACCGGCACTGCCATGAAACCTGCAATCACCAGACCGGCCATGAAGACCGCACCGGAATTTGCCAGCCGCAGCCTGTCAGCATCGCCTTCGGAACGAAAGCGCATGGCTGCAAACTGGAAATATTCACGTCCAAGCAGGTAACCGTTGACCAGGAAGAATATCGCAAAGTTGATACCCGGCAACAGCACCAGCAGGAGCGCAAACAGGTTTGCAAAAGCAACCAGAACGGTGAATTTCAGTGCGAGCCAGATCGAGGGTAAGATTGCCATTGCAGTGCCCGGTGCGTCCTGCGGATAGTCGTGGTTCTCGACTGCAAGTGCAACATCATCGAGGAAAATCCCGGCAAACATTGCCGATACCGGCGCCACGAGAAACACGGCTCCAACAAACATGCCGGTTCCCATCAGCCAGACGATGGCAGTGGCGACCCATGGCCACGGGCCCAGAAATGGCGTGAGGAAGGTTGAGATCAGTGATTCCAGCACGATCCACGCCACAAACAGCAACAGTATCGTCAGGCCGAGCGACTTCACCAATACCGAGCGAAATTGCGGTTCGAGCAATTGTGAGGCGGCCTTGCGAGCGGAATCGATAACGGTATTCATCACTGGTGTCCTGTACTATCAGGCGAAAGCGCGAATGGCCCTCGACCCACCCGTCCAGATGGGGTGCAAATATGGCCTGATCAACCTCCCGCAAGCCAGTTGGCGGGTTTCCTTTTTTTGCCGCAACCGCTAAGGAGCAGTCCGGTTTTCATCTCAACACGCTGCAGGCATTGCAGCGCGGGAGCAGCATCAAGATGAGTGACAGCAGGTTTGACGTCCTGACGATCGGCAATGCGATTGTCGATATCATAGCCCATGCCGAGGATGATTTTCTCGTCCGGGAAAATATCATCAAGGGCGCCATGAACCTCATCGATGCGGAACGTGCCGAGCACCTCTATTCGGTCATGGGGCCGGCAATCGAGGCATCGGGCGGAAGTGCCGGCAATACCGCAGCCGGAATTGCTAGCCTTGGCGGACGCACTGCCTATATCGGCAAGGTCTCGAACGATCATCTTGGCAGCATTTTCCGCCACGACATCCGCGCCATAGGTGTTCACTACGAAACGACGCCGCTTGAAAGCGAACCGCCAACAGCGCGTTCCATGATTTTCGTTACTCCCGACGGCGAACGCTCGATGAACACCTATCTTGGTGCCTGTGTTGAACTCGGGCCGCAGGACATCGATGCAGATATCGTAGCCGCTTCCAAGATCACCTATTTCGAAGGTTATCTGTGGGACCCGCCGATGGCCAAGGAAGCAATCCTGATGGCAGCGGAAATAGCGCATCGCAATGAACGCAATTTCTCGATGACATTGTCTGATCCGTTCTGCGTTGACCGCTATCGCGACGAGTTCCTGAAACTGATGCGCGATGGCACTGTCGACATTGTCTTTGCCAATGAAACCGAGGTCAAATCGCTGTACCAGACGTCATCCTTCGATGCGGCGCTCGAGGCTTTCCGGCATGATTGCAGCCTCGGCATCGTGACCCGCAGCGAGTTAGGCTGCGTTGTCGTCACGCGCTCGGACACACATGCAATCCCGGCCCATCCCATTGACCGCCTCGTGGATACAACCGGCGCGGGCGATTTGTTTGCCGCCGGCTTTCTCTATGGCATCACCAATGGCCGCAGCCTGGACGATGCGGCACGCATCGGCACATTGGCCGCCTCGCAGGTAATCCAGCAGGTCGGGCCGCGCCCGCAGGATCCGCTGAAACCGCTGCTGGATGCCGAAGGGCTTTAGGTTCAGAACCCAATCACTTGCCCAGACCTGCTGCGAGCGCGCGTAATTCATAGAGTTTTTCGAGCGCTTCGCGGGGCGTCAATTCATCCGGCGAGATTGCGGCAATTGCCTCTGCCAATTTGTTGTCACCCTCCTTGCGGACAGGTTCGCGCGCCTTGACCGAGAACAGTGGCAGGTCATCGACCAGAGCCGAGACCGGGCTTGCCCTCTCGTTGTTCTCCAGTTGCTCAAGCACGTCGCGGGCGCGCGCTATGACAGCCTCGGGAAGCCCGGCGAGCCGCGCCACCTGGATGCCATAGGAGCCGTCTGCGGCACCCGGCCCGACCTCATGCAGGAAGACGACCTCGCCCTTCCATTCGCGAACCTTCATCGTCACATTGGCAAGCCGGGGCAGCGCGTCCGACAGGGCCGTGAGCTCGTGATAGTGGGTGGCAAAGAGCGTGCGGCAGCGATTGACCTCATGCAGGTGCTCAATGGTGGCCCAGGCAATCGACAAACCGTCAAAGGTCGCCGTGCCGCGACCGATCTCATCAAGGATGACCAGCGAATGCGGGGTCGCCTGGTTGAGGATCGCGGCGGTTTCGATCATCTCCACCATGAAGGTTGAGCGTCCGCGCGCCAGATCATCCGCCGCACCGACACGGCTGAACAGCCTGTCGACAATGCCGATGCGCGCCGATGAGGCAGGCACGAATGAACCCATCTGGGCAAGGATCGCAATCAGCGCATTCTGGCGCAGAAAGGTCGATTTGCCGCCCATGTTGGGACCCGTCAGAAGCCAGAGCCGCCCCTCCCCCTGCGTACTGCCTGCCGCCACATCGCCACCAATATCGCAATCATTGGCAACGAAGGGGGCCTCGCCCTGCTGGCGCAAGGCCTGTTCGACGACCGGATGGCGCGCGGCGATGACGTCGAATTCCAATCCGTCACTCACTTCCGGACGGCAATAATCGTGTTCCGAGGCGAGCAGCGCCAATCCCTGTGACACATCAAGCACAGCAAGTGCTGATGCTGCAGCGGCGATGGCCGCGGCCTCGGCAAGGATCGCCGATTGCAAACGGTCAAATTCCGCCTGTTCAATTTCCAGCGCACGCCCGGCTGCATTGGCGATGCGTGATTCCAGTTCGGACAATTCCACCGTGGTAAAGCGCATGGCGTTGGCCATGGTCTGGCGGTGGATGAACCGGCCCTTGTTTTCCTCGCCGGTAAGGGCATCGGCATTGCCCGCGGTTACTTCAATGAAATAACCCAGCACATTGTTGTAGCGTATCTTGAGCGAACGGATGCCGGTTTCCTCGGCATAGCTGTTCTGCATGGTGGCAATCACCCGGCGCGATTCATCACGAAGCTGGCGAAGTTCGTCCAGTTCACTGTCATGGCCGTCGCGGATAAAACCGCCATCGCGACGCAGAAGCGGAAGCTCATCGGCAAGTCCGGCTTGAAGCAGCGCAACGAGGTCTGTCGGGGATGCGCGCAGGGCAGAAACTGCGCCGGCCAATTCCGTTCCCGAATCGTCAGGCGGCAGCATGCCCGCGATGTTCAGCGCCTGGGTAAGACCTGCGGCAATCGCGCCCATGTCGCGCGGGCCGCCGCGATTGAGCGACAGGCGCGACAGCGCGCGCGGCATGTCGGGACAGGCCTTCAGGCACTGGCGGATGTCCTGCAACAGCCCGGGTCCGCCTTGCATGAACGCCACCGAATGCAGCCGTTCGCGAATGAGCTCGACGCGGGTGAGCGGTGCCATCATACGCTCGGCAAGCAGTCTTCCGCCCGGGCCGGTGACCGTCCTGTCGATTGCTTTCAACAGGCTGCCAGTGCGCTCCCCGGAAAGGGTTCGGACAAGTTCGAGATTGGCGCGCGTCGCTGCATCGATGAACATGACAGCGGAGGCGTCTTCGCGTTGCGGCGGCTGCAAGGCAGGTTTTTCGCCGATCTGGGTCTTTTCCACGTAGGCCAGGATTGCACCGGCGGCCGCGAGTTCGGCGCGGGAAAAGTCGCCGAAACCGTCGAGGCTGCCGACACCGAAATAGTCCTTGAGCCGCGAAAGCGACGCCGCGCTGTCAAAGAGCGCGGCAGGCTGTGGCGAGAGCGCGAATGGCAACCGGTTCAGCGTTGCGCGCAAGGTGTCATCAGCAAACAGGCTGTCAGCGCAGACCAGTTCGCTTGGTTCAATTCGCGCAAGGTCGGTTGACAGGGTAGCCGCAGCTGAAGTTGATATCCTGAAAGTGCCGGTCGAAAGGTCAATCCAGGCCAGTGCCAGTTCGTCGCGCCCCTCGCCCGCGCGAACCCGCGCCAGGCTCGCAAGGAAATTCGACCTTGCCGGATCCAGCAGCTTTTCCTCGGTAATGGTGCCCGGCGTGACAAGTCTGGTAACATCGCGGCGGACAACCGATTTCGATCCACGCTTGCGTGCTTCTGCCGGATCCTCGGTCTGCTCACAAACCGCTACACGGTGGCCTAGACCAATCAGCTTTTGCAGATAGTCTTCGGCGGCATGCACCGGGACACCGCACATGGGGATATCCTCGCCCAGATGCTTGCCGCGTTTGGTAAGCGTTATTCCAAGTGCGCGCGAAGCTATCTCTGCGTCCTCGAAAAACAGTTCGTAGAAATCGCCCATCCTGTAAAACAGCAGCGAGTCGGGATTGGCAGACTTGATCTCGACAAACTGCTCCATCATTGGCGTCGCCTTCATCATCGGCGCCGGGTGATCATTGGACGGAATACTGGTTTCCTGCAATTTTGTCCCCCTGTCGGTCGGCAACTCCAGCAGTCCTGACATGCCGTTCACGCGGCGAGAGCATTTAGCAAGACACCGGCAAACTCAAGCGCGATGCAGGCAATACATTCGCCGTGTTGGAAAAGTCCACAGAACGTGCAACACAGATGGACAAAATGACACGAGCGCAATGTGGCGCGGGAGGGGACAATGGCAGGAGACAATGCCAACAAGACCGGCAAGACAGGATCCGGAAATCAACGCCGGGCAATGATTTCCGACGAGGAGGCGCTGGAATTCCACAGCAGGGGCCGCCCGGGCAAGCTCGAGATCAATCCGACAAAGCCGATGGCAACCCAGCGTGACCTGTCGCTGGCCTATTCGCCCGGCGTTGCAGTTCCCGTGCGGGCGATCGCCGAAGATCCCGACAGCGCATTCGACTACACCACGCGTGGCAACATGGTGGCCGTCATCACCAACGGCACGGCCATCCTTGGCCTCGGCAACCTTGGCGCACTGGCTTCCAAACCGGTGATGGAAGGCAAGTCCGTGCTTTTCAAGCGCTTTGCAGACATTGATTCAATCGACCTTGAGATCGATTCGCAGGATATCGACGCTGTCATCAATACCGTGCGGTATCTGGGGCCATCTTTCGGCGGCATCAATCTCGAGGACATCAAGGCACCGGACTGCTTCATCATCGAGCAGAGCCTGCGTGAGATGATGGACATTCCCGTTTTCCACGACGACCAGCATGGCACCGCCATCATTGCGACGGCTGGCCTGATCAACGCAATGGCGCTGACAGGTCGCGACATGAAGACCACAAAACTCGTTTGCAATGGTGCGGGGTCTGCGGGCATCGCCTGCGTAGAGTTGATCAAGGCAATGGGTTTCAACCCTGCCAATGTGATCCTGTGCGACACCAAAGGGCCGATATACAAGGGCCGCGAGGATGGCATGAACCAGTGGAAGTCCGCCCATGCGGTGGAAACAGACGCAAGAACACTGGCTCAAGCAATGGAGGGTGCAGACGTATTCTTCGGCCTTTCCGTCAAGGGAGCGCTGACGCCGGACATGGTGGCCTCGATGGCAAAGAACCCGATCATCTTTGCCATGGCCAACCCCGACCCGGAAATCACACCGCAGGAAGTCGAGGATATCCGCGACGACGCGATCATGGCGACCGGCCGGTCCGACTTCCCCAACCAGGTCAACAATGTCCTTGGGTTTCCCTACATTTTTCGTGGCGCACTGGATGTCAGGGCAACCACCATCAACGAACAGATGAAGATTGCCGCCGCAGAAGCGCTGGCACGGCTGGCGCGGGAGGACGTGCCCGATGAGGTCGCATCGGCCTATCAGGGGCAACGCCCGAAATTTGGCCCAAACTACATCATTCCGGTCCCGTTTGATCCGCGCCTGATATCTGAAATTCCGCCTGCTGTTGCGCGCGCAGCGGCAGAAAGCGGCGTGGCCCGGCGTCCGATCGTGAATCTTGAAGCCTATGCCCGCAGCCTTTCGGCGCGACGCGATCCCATTGCCTCAACCCTGCAACGGATTTTCGAGCGGGTGCGCCGCAACCCCAAGCGCATCGTCTTTGCCGAAGGCGAGGAAGAGCAGGTCATGCGCGCTGCTGTTTCATATGTGAACCAGGGGCTTGGCACGGCTGTCCTGGTCGGCCGCGATGCGCAATTGCTGGAAACCGCACAGAAGGCCGGCATTGATCTCAGCAAACCGGGGATCGAGGTAGTCAATTCACGGCTTTCGCACCGGGGATCCGACTACTCGGAATTGCTGTATTCGCGCCTGCAGCGCGAGGGCTTCCTGCAACGAGACTGCCAGCGGCTGGTCAATACCGACCGCAACTATTTCTCTGCCTGCATGGTGGCACTTGGTGATGCGGACGGCATGGTATCCGGCGTTACCCGCAACTATTCGACCGTGCTGGACGATGTACGCAAAGTGATCGATCCCATGGCGAACCACCAGGTGATGGCGGCGACCATAGCCATCAGTCGCGGGCGAAATGTCATTGTTGCCGATACGGCAATCACCGACATGCCCACAGCGGAGGAACTTGCCAATATCGCTTGCGAGGCCGCCGGCTTTGCCCGCGCCATGGGCTATGAGCCGCGCGTGGCGTTGCTTGCCTATTCCACTTTCGGGCATCCGCCAGGCGAACGTGCGCAAAAGGTGCGCGAGGCGGTGGAATTGCTGAACCAGCGCGGTGTCGATTTCGAATATGATGGAGAAATGGCTGCCGATGTCGCACTCAACATGGAGAAGATGGCGCTCTATCCGTTCTGCCGTCTGACCGGACCTGCCAATGTTCTGGTCATGCCGGCGTTCCATTCTGCCTCGATCTCGACCAAGATGCTGCAGGAACTGGGTGGCGCAACGATCATCGGACCGATCCTGGTTGGCCTCGAAAAGCCGGTGCAGATCGTGCCGCTCGGTGCGCGCGATTCAGACATCGTCAACATGGCTGTCATTGCAGCCTATAATGCGATGTGAGCTCCGGCTTCCTGTCTTTGCGGGGCGTGGCGCGAGGCGTCCGTCCCGTAATGGCGGATATAGCGTGGTGAAATATTGGCAACCGGCAGGATGACCAAGACATCTGTCGTCCCGAAAGCGTGATCGACTACAGCTTCATTGCTGAACATGGCGCCGAGCCGCAGATACCCCTTGATGAGCGCTGGCAGTGCATGCATGGCGCGTCTGGTATCGATGCTGTCTGGAGGCAGTAGTGCTGTCGAAATTCCGCGCCCGCGCGCTGCAGCTACCCGCCACTCATCGCGCGCAGCAACATGATGGTGAAGGAACGAAAGCGGTTCGGCCAGCCGGTCCGGGTCAGTGCCTTCAAAGGAGGCGCAGCCGATCATCACATCAATGCCATGCCGCAGGACCTGCGCCCATGTTCCGGCCCACAACAGTTCGATGCTGCGCTTGCTGCGCCACTGCGGCAGCACGCAGGAACGGCCGAGCTCCATGAAATTCAGCCCGTGATGGCGCGCCATCAACGCTTCAACATCAAATTCGGACTGGGAATAGAACGGCATTTGCGCGGCATTGGCATTGGCAGCGGTCACGAAACGATAGGTTCCAACGATGAGCCCTGACCTCCCGGCATCCCGATCAATCACCAGCAAATGGTCGCTGATGCGGTCATGGGAATCTTTGTCACGGCGCAAGATGCGCGAAAGCGTGTCGGGCCGTGCCGACATTTCCTGGTAGAAGACCCTGTAGCGCAGTTCCTGTGCGGCCCTGATCTCCGCCCTTGTGCGGGCAAGCCTGGTCTCAAGATTGCCGATTTCGCCAAGCACCGGAGCTGCCGGGTCAAGCGTCGCTCGCCAAGGGCGGGTTCCGGGAAAGCGCCTTGGCACCAGCTGGGGACGGGTTTCAGGTCTTGCGGGTTTCACAAGCTCGGTAACGCGCATCTTGTTCTCACTTGATCGCCTGAAATGGCGCAGCAATCGGTTTTAGCGCCAAACCCTGCCACGTCAAAACGACAAATACATGAATGGTCGTCAATGCCGCACAGCTTGTCCGGAGCGGAGTATCTCGATGAGGTTTGCCGGTTCCAGCGGTTTTGTTAGATAGCCGTCCGCGCCGGCGTTTTCGCTTTCGCGCCGCGCCGAAACCTGCTCGTCAGCAGTAAGTGTCAGGATCATTGCCGGCGAAAGACCCTTTTTCTGCTCGAATCTGCGAATGGCCCGGATGGCATCGGTTCCGTCCATGACCGGCATGTGCAGGTCCATCAGCACCAGTTCGAAGGGTTCCCCGGCTGCATGCGCTGCACGATAGGCGCGTAACGCCTCGCGTCCGTCACCGGTTGCGGTAACCGACTGGCTCGCCTTGTCGAGAACAGCGCGCACCAACATGGCATTGATCTCATTGTCCTCGGCCAGAAGCACCTTGCGATTACGCAGCGTTTCGCCCGGTTCCAGCAAGGCTGTGCGAGGTGCAATATTTGCCGATGCTTCAGCCAGTTCGGTCTGACGCTCGGCGATAACCCGGACCAGGGACGCGCGACGAACCGGGCGCACCAGGTAGGCCTCGAAGCCATGCGAAAGATAGTGCGCCAGGTTGGCACGAAGGGCGGGCTCGACAAGAATGATCGGGAAGACAGGGGTGCTGCAACGCGCCAGCAATCGCGCCAGCGATTTCGCCGGATCGCGCGAGATTGCCGGATCGATCAGGATAACATTGTAAGGCCTGCGCTGTGACTGTGCGTGCTGAATCAGCGACCCGGCTTTTCCCAATGTTGCGGCAAGCGTGGTATCTGCGCCGCAAGAATCAAGAATCTCAGCGATTGCCCTGAATTCGGCGACGCCGGGCGATACCAGGAGAATGCGCTCTCGGTGAAGCGAGCGCATGGCGGATGCGCCAGCGCGAACCGGGATATCAAGCGTGAAGGAAAACACCGAGCCTTTTCCAGGGGCTGTTTCCACACTGATCTCGCCTCCCATCCGGCGCACAATGCCCTGCGAAATCGACAATCCCAGTCCGGCGCCACCATGCTTTCGGGTCGACGCAGAATCGGCTTGCTCGAATTCGCCGAATATCCGTGCGGCGTCAGCGGAATTCATGCCGGGCCCGGTATCGCTCACGCTGCACAGCAATTGCGTGTGATCAGCACCCAGCGGAGAGACGCGCGCTTCCATGCGCAAGGTGACACCGCCCTTTTCCGTGAACTTGATCGCGTTGCCAACCAGGTTGACCAATACCTGGCGAATGCGCCCCGAATCCGCCAGAACCCGGTGCGGTACTCCCGGCACCACCAGCGGCGCCAGCTCGATATTTCGGGCATGGGCGCGTGATGAAAGCAGTTCGCAAACATCCTCGACCAGGCGTGCGGGATCAAACTCCTCCTGTCTGGGTTCGAACCGCCCGGCCTCGATCAACGTAATGTCGAGCATGTCCTCGACAAGCGAGAACAGTGCTTCGCCAGACGTGCGGATAGCGTCATTGTAGGATGCCTGCTCGGGCGTGAGGGCACCATCGCGCAGCAGCGCCGACATGCCCAGGATGCCATTGAGCGGGGTGCGCATTTCGTGGCTGACGGTTGCCAGAAACCGCGATTTGGCGCGGTTGGCTGACTCGGCCTTTTGCCGCGCCTGTTCCAGCGCAATTTCGGCCTGCTTGTGATCGGTAATGTCGCGCGCGACGGAACGGATCGCGTTTCGACCGGTTCGTTCATCGCGGATCGGCAGGTCGATCCATTTGAACCAGCGCGGCCCGGTGCTGGTGTTCAGGCAAATTTCATAGGGCACCAGAAATGGCTTGATCGATGAGCCTGTTGACCCCTTCGGCGTGGATTCAATCACTTCTGGCCAGAAATCCGAACCAGGAAAAACCTGCGAGGCTCCTCCGAAAGCGCCCTTGAAAGCCGCATTGGCCAGCAGGATCACCCCGGACTGATCACGGTGCACGACAAGATCATCAAAGGCCTCGACCAATGCGCGATAGCGTTCCTCGCTTTCGCGCAATTCCCAGGCCTTGTCTTCGGCATTTTCAAGGCGTTGCCGCAAACGGTCTTTTTCTGCCTGCGCCCATTTTTCACGCTCATGATATGCTTCTATCTGGCTCGTGAACCGCGCTTCGGTCAGCGCGATTGCGGGATTGAGCACGTAGTGGACGGAGAATCCGAGCACTACAGCCAGCACTGCAACGCCAAGGGCCAGCGCCGACGAAAACGGTGCAGTACCCACAAGCACTATCCACACAGCATAAGCAAGGGCGAAACCAGCGCCCGCTCCAGCGCATAAGGCCGCAAGAACCGGGACTTTGCGTGATGGCAAGGGTGTCTCAAGCGCCGGGGCCGATACATATGGCAACGACACACGGTCGCGCGCGGAACTTCCCGACAACCGATTCTCCGCAGGCATTGCTGTGTTCTTGTGGTTTCTGACCGTCATTTCCACTCCGACCGGACGGGTTTCGAACGGAATTCATGAAACCAGCCTGTAACAGTTTCGCCTTTAGAAACCGTTAGGGCAGTGCGTCATCAGGCTTTCGGGATGCAGGGCAATTTCCGGTGCTTCAGGCAGCCTGGGCGATGCGATCACTGACCACCCTGTATGAAATTGCCTCAGCCACATGGATTCTTGATATGCCGTCGGCTGCTTCGAGATCAGCGATAGTTCGTGCAACCTTGATGATGCGGTGATAGGCACGGGCGGAAAAGCGCATCGCCTCGGCTGCATCGCGCAACAGGGAAACCGCCCTTGCATCAATATGGGCAGCCGCCTCGATGTCACTGTTTGAGACAGCCGAGTTGGTCTCGACCTTCAGGCCAGCTTCGGCATAGCGTTCAGACTGGATAAGCCGTGCCTCAGCCACCCTTCGCGCGACCACTTCACTTGGTTCCGACGGCGCACGTGCGAACATGTCGGCTGCACTGACGGCCGGTACATCGATGCGAATGTCTATGCGGTCAAGGAACGGACCAGACAATCTGGACTGGTAATCCGTAACGCAGCGGGGTCCACGACGGCAAACATGGCCCGGCTCTCCGGCCATGCCACAGCGGCACGGGTTCATTGCCGCCACAAGCTGGAACCTGGAAGGATAAGTAACGCGGTGATTGGCGCGCGCAATCACGGTCTCACCGGCTTCCAGCGGCTGACGCAATGAATCAAGTACTTGCGGTGTGAATTCAGGCAGTTCATCGAGAAACAACACCCCGTTATGCGCCAATGCGGCCTCGCCCGGGCGCGCACGGAGACCACCCCCGACCATGGCTGCCATGGAGGCAGAATGATGCGGCGCACGGAACGGCCTGCGATCCGAAAGCTTGCCACCGCCCAACTCCCCCGCAATCGAGGCAATCATCGATACCTCCAGCAATTCTCGGGCCGAAAGGCGCGGCAGAATGCCGGGAAGACGCTGCGCCAGCATCGATTTGCCGGAGCCGGGAGGCCCGGCCATCAGCATGTTGTGACCACCAGCTGCGGCGATCTCAAGCGCGCGGCGGGCCGTCTCCTGCCCCCGGATATCGGCAAGATCAGGCAAGGCGGACCCTGGCTGGCGAATGGTTGCTTGCGGCCGCGACAGCACCTGGGTACCCCAGAAGTGGTTGGCCAGCGAAACAAGGCTTCGTGGCGCGAGTATATCGATGTCAGAACCGGCCCATGCGGCTTCCGGTCCGCATTCAGCCGGGCATATCAACCCCTTGCCAAGCGCATTGGCGCCGATGGCCGCAGGCAGTGCGCCGGCGATCGGGGTCAAAGTCCCGTCCAGCGACAATTCACCGATGACCACAAAATCGTCGAGGGCATCGGAGGGCACTGCGCCGAGCGCTGCCATCATGCCCAGTGCTATGGGCAGGTCGTAATGGCTGCCTTCCTTGGGAAGATCAGCAGGAGCCAGATTGACGGTTATCCGCTTGGAAGGCAATGCGAGGCCAGATGCATGAAGCGCTGCGCGCACCCGCTCGCGGCTTTCAGCGACGGCCTTGTCAGGCAGGCCCACCACATTGATCACCGGTTTGCCTGGCTGAATCATCACCTGAACATCGACGGGCACCGCCTCGATGCCCTGAAACGCCACCGTCTTGATCCGCGACACCATGATACAACCCCGCAAGCAGCCAAATCGGCAAATCCGGAGACGGCAACCCAAGGATTGCCAATTCCGTCATGCAACTTATACGGAACGAGGGTTGTGTCAAGAACAAAAACGGAACACAGTGATCGTGGGATGGATCAGCGGCGTTTTTCCACAGCGTCCCAGAACAGCGCAGCGATATCGGTTCCCGAAAACCGTTTCACTTCGCGAATGCCGGTTGGTGAGGTGACGTTGATTTCGGTGATGTAGTCTCCGATGACATCGATGCCAACCAGAATGAAGCCCAGTTCCTTGAGACGCGGGCCAATCGCGGCGCAAATCTCCTTTTCGCGTCGCGTGAGTTCGCTGTGCTCGGCGCGGCCCCCGACATGCATGTTGGAGCGGGCATCGCCTTCTGCTGGCACGCGGTTGATTGCACCGACCGGTTCACCATCAATCAGGATGATGCGCTTGTCGCCCTTGCGGACATCAGAAAGATAGCGCTGCGCGATGAGCGGTTCGCGGAACATGCCCTGAAACATTTCCAGCAGGGATGAAAGGTTCTGGTCTCCCTCGGCAATACGGAAAACACCGGCACCGCCATTGCCGAAAAGCGGTTTGACGATGATATCGCCATGCTTGCGGCGAAATTCGCGAATGGCATTGAAATCGCGGGTGATCAGCGTTTCCGGCATCAGTTCGGGAAATTCGGTGACCAATATCTTTTCCGGTGAATTGCGCACCGATACCGGATCATTGACGACGAGCGTGCGCGGATGGACGCGCTCCAGGATATGGGTGGTGGTGATATAGGACATGTCGAAGGGCGGGTCCTGGCGAAGCAGGATGACGTCAAGGCTGGAAAGGTCGCTCAACACCGCCTCGCCCAGTGTGAAATGATCGCCCTCGACATCGCGCAGCTGCATCGGCTCGATGCGGGCAGAAACCGTGTTTCCGTTCAACTGCAGGCGGTCCGGCGTGTAATGGAACAGTTCGTGTCCGCGAGCCTGCGCTTCGAGGCCCATGGCAAAGGTTGAATCGCCGCGAATGCCGACGGTTGAGATGTGGTCCATCTGGAAGCCGATTTTCAATGCCATGCCAAGGATCCTGTGCGGTTGTTGCCCGATGTCATGCAGATGCGCAGATGGCACTTTCATGACTTTCTCACATAGTGGCGGGCCAAGGTGCTTGGCAATGGCACCGGCCAAATTTCGCCATCAAAAAGCGTCTTCCAGGTGTACCGGCCAGCGCCGTGGAAGAACGGCGATGATGTCAAAGCGCCATGAAAGCCTGTACTGGTCCCGCTGGCGCGACATCCAGAAATCCGCAGCATTGGCAATGCGTCGCTGCGAATCATGACTTACCGCATCAACGGCGGCGGCGATGCTTGATCTTGCCTTGACCTCGACGAACAGCACCAGGTCCCTGCGCCGCGCGATGATGTCGATTTCTCCTGCCTTGCAGCGAAAATTCCGGGTGACAATCCGGTATCCACGCAGTTGCAGGGCGAAGGCGGCCAGCCACTCGCCCTTGCGTCCGCGCTCAAGTGCGGCACGCTTGCGTCGCAGGCGCTCACCTGTCGTCATGCCCGGCCTGCCCTTTCATCCCCTGTGACAGGTCGAGCGCTTGCTGGTAAAGGTCCCGCTTGGCGATGCCGGTCAGTTTCGCTGCCTCTGCAGCAGCGCGGCTGACGCTCATCGAGGCCAACAGTTCCTGCAACAGGGAACCAGGATCAACCGCTGCGCCATTGTCGGCGGGCGGGGCAACGACGATGACGATTTCGCCCTTTACCGGGGCATCGCCATAGCGTGCCGCGAGTTCTGCAGCCGTTCCCCCAACGATCTCCTCATGCATTTTCGTCAGTTCGCGGCATACGGCAATTTGGCGCTCAGGGCCAAGTTCGGCGACCATCGCCGCGAGGCTTGAGCCGAGCCGGTTCGGGCTTTCGAAGAAGACAAGCGTCGCGGGAATGCGCGATAGTGAGGCGAGCCGGTTACGCCGCGCGGTATCCCTGGTCGGCAGAAAGCCTGCGAACAGAAAGCTCTCGGCAGGAAGACCGCTTGCGGCAAGTGCAGCCAGGGGTGAGGATGCGCCCGGTATGGCAACCACATTGACACCGAGCACGCGGGAATCGCGAACCAGACGGAAGCCGGGATCAGACACAAGTGGCGTGCCTGCGTCACTCACAAGCGCGATCCTGGCACCTGCCTGCAACTTCTGGAGGATTTTGGCGCCTGCCTTGTCGGAATTGTGCTCATGATAGGACATCATGCGCGTGTCCATACCATAGCGCTGCAGCAGTTTTGCGGTGACCCTCGTGTCCTCGCAGGCCACGAGATCAACCGATGACAGGGTTTCAAGTGCGCGAATGGTGATGTCGCCAAGATTGCCGATGGGAGTGGAGACGACGTACAAGCCCGGGGCCAGTTCCCGCTTTTGAAACTCGTTTCCTGCAATGACGAAGCCGCTCAAATCCTTACCCCTATCCCAATTCGGCAGCCATCAACTGTGAACGACTGGAAGCTTGTTGCAACGGCGCACCTTTTCGCCGCATTTCTTGAGTAGCAGGCTACCATGGCATGCTCGCCTACTCTATTCATGGTTGGCGGCACCGGGAACAGCATTGTTGATGGTTGACAATATCCCAACCGGGAACTCATCGTTAACAAAACTTTGACAAGTGATGCCCAGTCCGTCTAGAGACAGGCCAGCCAGGGAAATTCTTACGTTAGGTAAGATCGGATTCCTGCGGGAGCAGGACACAATCGCTGGCGGGGAACGGCCTTGCAATAACATACCGGCAAACACGATTGTCCGGTTTCAGTGAGAATACCGGAGAAACAGTGGGCATGATGAATGGGGCACAAACTGGTCTGGCGGCGGTCAGGAACCAGACATGGGCAAAGACCGGATTGAAAACGGCGGGAATGCTTGCGCTTGGTATTCTAGCTGCATGCCAGTCTTCCAATTTGGGAATTGACAGCGGCAAACTGGAGCCGCAGACCTCCGCACCTGTCCTTACACCCAATCCGGCAGGCGAAGTCTTCGGACAGGGCCAGGTGCGGGTTGCGCTCCTGATACCGAAGACAGCCCCCGGCAACGGGGCAACCGTTGCCAATGAAATCCGAAACGGGGCCCTTCTGGCCATGCAGGATTTTGGCAAAAACAACATCCAGATCGTGATCAAGGATACCGCAGGCCAGGCGGCAAGCGCGCAATCTGCTGCCAATGAGGCGGTACTTGAAGGCGCGACAGCCATACTGGGTCCGGTATTTTCGTCGAATGTGAGCGCCGCCTCCGCCGTGACACTTCCAGCAGGGCGGACAATGTTTGCCTATTCGAACGACACCAATGTTGCGCGGAGGGGCGTCTACCTGCTCTCGTTCATCCCGCAGGACGACACCGCCCGCATCATCACCTATGCCATTTCGCAAGGCAAACGCTCGATCCTGGCTTTCATTCCCAACAATGCCGAGGGCGCAATCCGCGAAAACGTGCTTCGCCAGATTGCGGGCTCGAACGGGGCGAATGTCCAGGTCATCAAATATGATCGCAGCGGCCCGTCAATCGAGGCTGCCGTCAAACAGGCAGAACCAGTCCTTGCTTCGGTGGATTCAATCTACATCCCCGAGGGCGGGGAAATTCCCAATGTCATCATCCAGACTGCACGGCGCTTCGGGATCAAGACAACCGGAAAACTGCTGATCGGCTCGGGTACATGGGAGACGGTAAAGATCAGCGATCCGCAGCTTGACGGAGCGATTTATCCGGGACGCGATACGTCGAATTTCGAGTCTTTTGCCACCCGTTACCAAACCGCCTATGGCTCCAAGCCGAGTGTCTGGGCTGCGCTTGGTTATGATTCAGTCACGCTCACAAGCGATCTGGTGCAACGGCTTGGGCCCATTGAAGGTTTCAAGGCTCCAACAATCGAGAACAGTCGCGGCTTTGCTGGTATCAATGGAATTTTCAGGTTGCGCGCCAATGGGACAGCTGAGCGAGGACTGGCAATCTATCAGGTGCATAACGGAGCGGCATCGGTGATTTCACCTGCTCCCGCTTCGTTTTCGCGGAACGCCAGCTGACAAATCATGCAAATAGATCAGGCAGCGAGGTCTGCAACGATCGCATCAAGAACCAGAAAACCTGCAGGTGTAACCTTGAGGCGGTCGTTGCCGACGATCTCGACAAGCCCTTCCGATTGCAGGAATGCAAGACTGGCAGGATCGCAGCTGCGCCCCGCCTTCTCCTCGTAGCGGGACAGGTCAATACCTTCGGCGAGGCGCAAGCCCATCAACAGCATCTCGTCCCCTTCCTCCTGCGGAAGGAGCGCATCGAAATTCTCCATTCCATGGCCTGTCACCATGGTTTCCTGCCACCATTTTTCCGGATTTCGATGTGTGGCGGTTGCCCATTTCCCGCCGTCAATGGTCAGGCGCCCATGCGCACCCGGACCAATGCCTGCATAGTCCTGATAACGCCAGTAGACGAGGTTGTGGCGGCATTGCGCGCCGGGCGCTGCGTGGTTTGACACCTCATAGGCTGGAAGTCCGGCGGCAAGCGTGGTTTCGCGGGTGATTTCATAAAGATCGGCAGCGCGGTCCTGATCGGGAATCGTCAGCTTGCCGCGCGCCTGCAGATCAAAAAATGGCGTCCCCTGCTCGATGGTCAGTTGGTAAAGCGAGAGATGATCAGCGGATAATTCTATTGCCCGGGCCAATTCGCGCCTCCAGTCTTCCGGTTGCTGACCAGGGCGGGAATAGATCAGGTCGAACGAAAGCCTCGGGAAAATATCGCGGGCAAGCGAAATCGCGGAAAGCGCCTCGTCTGCATTGTGAAGGCGACCAAGGAAGCGCAATTGCACGTCGTCCAACGATTGCACACCCAGCGAAACACGATTCACCCCGGCTGAGCGATAACCACGGAAGCGATCCGCCTCGACCGAAGACGGATTGGCTTCAAGTGTGATCTCGACATTTTCCGCCATCGTCCAGTGCGAGGCGATGGCGTCGAGGATGCGCGAAACGGTTTGCGGCTGCATCAGTGACGGGGTTCCCCCACCGAAGAACACGCTCGTCACCGTGCGAGCGGGCGCAAGGCTCGCCATATGGGCGAGCTCTCTGAGATGAGCTTCGACGAAAACTTGCTGGTCAACCGGATTATGCCGGACGTGGCTGTTAAAATCACAGTAAGGGCATTTGGCTGCGCAAAACGGCCAATGCACATAAACACCGAAGCCCTGCTGCGCGATATCATCCATTTGCGGATATCACTTTTCCAGACAGGCGGCGGCGAATTTTGCGAAGGCCCGTGCACGGTGTGAAAGGCCAAGATCGCCGCGCCCGGCTTCCCAGCCGTGTTTTTCCGTCGCTTCCATTTCGCCGAAGGTGCGTTCGTGGCCATCGGGAAGGAAGACGGGATCATAGCCAAAACCACTGTTTCCGCGTGGCGGCCAGACCAGCGTGCCTTCAACCTCGCCGCGGAAATATTCGGCATGGCCGTCCGGCCAGGCAAGGCACAACACCGCTACGAAACGTCCCTTTCTTCCATCGGCTGTACATGCGCCGCGTTTTTCCAGTTCCGCTTCCACTTTCTCCATCGCCATCATGAAATCACGGCCCGACCCGTCCGGCCTTTCAGCCCAATCGGCAGTATGGACGCCGGGTGCACCATCGAGAGCATCAACGCAAAGGCCTGAATCATCGGAAAGTGCCGGAAGGCCGGTGGCACTGGCTGCCGCGAACGCCTTGGTGTAGGCGTTTTCCTCGAACGTCACCCCCGTTTCATCAGGCTCGGGCAGCCCCAGTTCGCCCGCCGACTTGGCTTCCAGCCCATAAGGCCCGATCAGGTCGGCGATCTCGGCTACCTTGCCCTTGTTGTGGGTCGCCACGACAAGGGTTTTGCCTTGAAGTTTGCGTACTGCCATGGTCAGACCGCCAGGTTCTGCAGGTCCACCAACTGGGCAATGCCCTTGCGTGCAAGCGCCATCAGCTCCCCGAACTGGGCTTCAGAAAACGGCTCCCCTTCGGCAGTTCCCTGGATCTCGACGATGCCACCCTTGCCGGTAAGAACGAAATTGGCGTCAGTTTCAGCTGCCGAATCCTCGGCATAGTCGAGATCAAGTACTGCAACGCCCTGATGAATGCCGCAGGAAATGGCCGCAACATTGTCCTTGAGGACAGCATCGGTAACCATGCCGCGCATCTTCATCCAGCCAATGCATTCCTTGAGCGCGACAAATCCGCCGGTAATCGCTGCAGTCCGGGTGCCGCCATCTGCCTGGATCACATCGCAATCTATGGTGATCTGGCGCTCGCCAAGCGCTTCGAGATCGACAATCGAACGCAGTGAGCGTCCGATCAGGCGCTGGATTTCCTGAGTGCGGCCAGACTGCTTGCCGCTGGCTGCCTCGCGGCGCATGCGCTCATTGGTCGAACGCGGCAGCATGCCGTATTCGGCTGTGACCCAGCCCTTGCCACCGCCACGCAGGAATGGCGGAACACGCTCTTCCAGGGATGCAGTGCACAGCACATGCGTATTGCCGAAACGGACGAAGCACGAGCCCTCGGCATGTTTCGAGAAGCTGCGCTCAAGGCTCACGGGACGCAATTCGTCCGGTGCTCGGCGGGAAGGGCGCATGATTTTCTCCGTTCTTGATGTGTGACTTTCCCGTCTCATCTGAAAAGGGATGCGGCGGCACTGTGGTGGCCAAAAAACCGTCTGCCCGGTGCAATGCCACTGGCTACGCGTCAAATCAAGTGCAAGCGGAGAGGAGACAGAGGGAGATTGCACAAACGGATGCGCTTCCTGTATCGTTCGGACAGTTCAAACTGGTGGCCAAATTCACTGGCCAAATCCACAGGCCCAATCCACAGGCCAAATCCACAGGAAGAGCCTGCATTCGCCATGAGCATGTTGTCTCGCGATCCAAACATCAACCTTCTGGCAGGTTCGGGTGCGTTAACCGAGCTTGACCAGCGCTCGCGGGAAATCTTCCGTTCGATTGTCGAGACCTATCTCGAAACAGGCGAGCCACTGGGTTCGCGCACGTTGTCGCGCGCCCTTTCGATTTCGCTGTCTCCTGCGACCATTCGCAATGTGATGCAGGATCTGGAAATGCTGGGGCTCATATATGCTCCCCATACCAGCGCTGGAAGGTTGCCTACTGACATGGGGCTGCGGTTCTTTGTCGACAGCTTCCTGGAGATCGGAGACCTGTCGTCTGAAGAGCGCAATTCGATTGAAGCCAAGGTGCAAGAGGCCTCACAAGGACGCACACTCGATTCGGTGCTCAGCGAAGCAAGCCAGTTGCTGTCCGGACTTTCACGCAGTGCGGCACTGGTCGTTACGGCGAAATCGGACCTGCGGCTCAAGCATATCGAATTCATCCGGCTGGAACCGACACGCGCGCTTGTGGTGATCGTGGGTGAAAACGGCATGGTTGAAAACCGCATCATCACGCTGCCGATAGGCGTTACCGCCTCAACGCTGGTTGAGGCATCGAACTATCTCAATGCCAAGATCGCCGGGCGTACCATTTCCGAGGCCATGGCAGAAATGGCAAAGCTGCGTGAACGTGCCAGGCAGGAAATCGACACGCTTGCCGGTGAACTGGTCGAGGCCGGTGTCGCTGTATGGGCAGGAAGCGCGGAAAAGGAACCGGGCTCGCTGATCGTCAGCGGTCACGCCAATCTGCTGGGCGACATTACGGCGCTCGACAATCTGGAGCGGGTGCGCCAGCTTTTTGATGAATTCGAGGCAAAGCAAAATTTCCTGAAACTTCTCGAACTGGCCGAGGGTGGCGAGGGCGTGCGGATTTTCATCGGGTCCGAAAACAAGCTGTTCTCGCTCTCGGGCTCGTCCGTGGTCGTGGCGCCCTATCGTGACAAGAACCAGAAGGTGATAGGGGCGCTGGGGATCATCGGCCCTACCCGGCTCAATTATGCCCGCATCGTGCCGATGGTCGACTACACAGCCAAAGTGGTGTCAAAGCTGCTGCGTTAGCATGACCGAGAAGTGCCTGAAGACCCGACTGCTGCAGTCAGGGCTTGATTTTTGATGTCACAGCATCGATATCGGGCATGAATTTCCAATTACTACCGAACAGGATGCGATGATGGCGGACGAAACCGAACATCACGGCGAAGAAGCCGCGAAGGAAACCGGAGCCCGGGCAGAACATACGGCTGGTGAGGAGGCGGCCAATGAACAACCCGGTGAAGGTTTCGCCAATCCGCTGGAATTCCTCAATGCAGAATTGCAGCGTGTGGAAGATGAGAATGCAGAGCTG
The DNA here is from genome assembly GCA_041397525.1 of Nitratireductor sp. Taxonomy (GTDB): domain Bacteria; phylum Pseudomonadota; class Alphaproteobacteria; order Rhizobiales; family Rhizobiaceae; genus BOKV01. The sequence goes on along the minus strand of JAWKWL010000003.1, from coordinate 27,350 downwards.
AAGGACAAGATGCTGCGCCTTGCGGCAGACATGGAAAACCTGCGCCGCCGCACGCAGAAGGATGTCTCGGATGCGCGTGAATATTCGATCGCCGGATTTGCACGCGAAATGCTCGCGGTGTCGGACAACTTGCGCCGGGCACTCGATGCGCTGCCGACAGAACAACGGCAGGACGGCGAATCGGGGTTGAACACACTGATCGAAGGCGTTGAACTCACGGAGCGCTCGATGTTGCAGGCACTCGAGAAGCACGGTGTGAAGAAGATTTCCCCGGTCAATGAGCGCTTCGATCCGAATTTCCACCAGGCAATGTTTGAAATTCCGGATTCCGAAGTCCCCAGCAACACCGTACTGCAGGTGGTTCAGGATGGCTTCGTGATCGGATCACGTGTGTTGCGTCCAGCCCTTGTCGGTGTCTCCAAGGGTGGACCCAAACAACCGCCACGCGAAACCGAAGGTGCTGGCGCGGACGAAACTCCGCATGAGAATCCCGACAACGCTGCCGGCTGACAAGGGTGACACCGTTCCAGATCATCGATTATGCAGGTGTGGCGGTGTTTGCCGCAACGGGCGCATTGGCAGCGTCACGCAAACAGCTCGACATCATCGGCTTCCTGTTTCTGGCGAGCCTTACCGGTATCGGCGGCGGTACGATCCGTGACCTCGTCCTGGGCGTCTCGCCAGTGTTCTGGGTCGCCAATTCCGCTTATCTCGCAGTATGCATCGTGACTGCGGCGCTGCTGTATTTTACGGCGCCGCTGGTCGAATACCGCTATCGCCTGCTGCTGTGGCTCGATGCAATCGGGCTTGCGGCCTACTGTGTGATGGGTGCGCAACGCGGGCTTGAGATCGGTGCCTCGCCGCTGGTGGCAATCGTGACGGGAATGATGACAGCAACTGTTGGCGGCGTATTGCGCGATGTCGTGAGCAATGAGCCCTCCGTCCTGCTGCGGCGTGAAATCTACATCACCGCAGCATTGGTCGGCGCCAGCGGCTTCGTGGCGCTGCGCCATTCCGGTATCGATCCGGGAATTGCGGCCTGGCTGGCCGGGTTGCTGGCACTTGCGGTGCGCGGCGGGGCACTGGCATTCGGATGGACATTGCCGGGATACCGGCACCGGGCCGGTCGCCCGTCGGATGGACAATAGCCAACAGACACGGGCCTGGCGAGTTGCACTTGCCTTGGCATGGCGGGCAAAGATAGACCTATTGCCATGAGCGACAACGGGACATCACCGAATCACATCATCGACGGCGAAGCATTGCGTCGCGAACTGACAGCGCTCACGCCGTCAGGCAATGACGGATCAGCACCGGATACCCGTTCCGCTGTCCTCAAGCTGCTCAAGAGCGCCTATCGGGAAGGGCGTGAAAAGGCGCGTATCCTGCTGGAAAAGGACGGCAAGGGAACCTTGTGCGCGGAGCGGTTGTCGCATCTGCAGGATGAGTTGATCCGGCTCATCTACGATTTCGCCATAACCCATGTCTACCGCGTCACCAATCCGTCGGCAGGCGAGCGCATGGCTGTCGTCGCGGTAGGCGGATATGGCCGGGGCACGCTTGCGCCAGGATCTGACATCGATCTGCTGTTCGTGCTTCCCTACAAGCAGACCGCATGGGGCGAGTCGGTTGTTGAGTATATCCTCTACATGCTGTGGGACATGGGCTTCAAGGTCGGCCACGCGACACGCAATGTCGACGAATCGATCCGCCAGTCCATGAGTGACATAACGGTAAGGACGTCCATCCTGGAAGCCAGGTTCATCTGGGGCGATGCGCAGTTGTTCGAGGAACTGACCCAGCGGTTTGCGGCCGAGGTGGTGGAAGGAACGGCGACTGAATTCATCGCCGCCAAGCTCGCCGAACGCGACGAGCGCCACAGGCGTGGCGGCGGCTCGCGCTATGTCGTGGAGCCGAATGTCAAGGAGGGCAAGGGAGGGTTGCGCGACCTGCATACCCTGTTCTGGATCGGGAAATATTTCTACAAGGTACAGCGTGCCTCGGAGCTTGTTGCGGCAGGCCTGTTCAACCGCGAGGAATATCGCCGGTTCCGACGGGCCGAGGACTTCCTGTGGACTGTGCGCTGCCACATGCATTTCCTAGCCGGCAAGGCGGAAGAGCGGCTTTCCTTCGACATCCAGCGCGAAATGGCGACAAGGCTGAAATATGTCAGCCACGGCGGATTGCTCGATGTCGAGCGCTTCATGAAGCACTACTTCCTGATGGCCAAGGAAGTCGGCGACCTGACGCTGATCGTGTGTGCCGAGCTGGAGGAGCAGAACGCCAAATCGGTAACCGGCTTCAATGGCATCATCCGCTCGATCCGCTCCATGCAATTCAGGCGAAAACGGATTGCCGGCACACTTGATTTCATCAATGACAATGGCCGTATCAACATTGCCGATGAAAAGGTGTTCGAGCGCGACCGGGCAAACATGATCCGCATGTTCAAGCTCGCCGACGACAATGGCCTCGATTTTCATCCCGACGCATTGCACCTGCTTTCCAAGTCACTGAAATATGCCGATCGGGAATTGCGGGCCAGTGAAGAGGCAAACCGGCTGTTTGTCGATGTCGTGACTTCGCGCAACAATCCGGAAGGCTTGCTGCGCAAGATGAACGAATCAGGTCTTCTGGGAAAATTCATCCCGGCTTTCGGCAAGGTCGTGGCGATGATGCAGTTCAACATGTATCACCACTATACCGTGGATGAGCACCTGATCCGTGCCGTCGGCATGCTGTCCGGAATTGAAAGCGGAAGGCTTGGTCGCGACCATCCGCTGTCAGCCGAAATACTGCCCTCGATCAAGGATCGGCAGGTGCTTTATGTAACGCTGCTCATCCATGACATTGCCAAGGGACGCCTTGAAGACCATTCGATTGCCGGTGCCCGTATCGCCCGGCAATTGTGCCCGCGCCTGGGCATGAGCGAAAGCCAGACCGAACTGGTGTCGTGGCTGGTGCAGGAACACCTGACGATGAGCATGGTGGCGCAGTCGCGCGACCTCTCGGACCGCAAGACCATCCAGGATTTCGCCGAAACCGTGCAGACGCTTGACCGAATGCGTTATCTGCTGGTGATCACTGTATGCGATATCCGTGCGGTTGGCCCAGGCGTCTGGAACGGCTGGAAGGGCCAATTGCTGCGCACACTTTATTATGAGACAGAGCCGCTGCTTACAGGTGGATACAGTCGCGTTGACCGCCGTGCGAGAGTGAACGCAGCGCGCGATGAACTGGTTGCGCGGCTGGAAGGCTGGAACATTGAGGAAGCGCAATATTTTTCCAGTCTGCCCTATTCGGCCTATTTCATGGCAACCGATGCCGACACCCAGGTCCGGCACATGAATTTCCTGCGCAAGGCCACAAAGGCCGGCATCACCTTTGCGAGCGAAGCGCATACGCGCCAGTTCGAGGCAATAACCGAGATTACCGTGCTTGCACCGGACCATCCCCGCCTGCTCTCGATCATAGCCGGAGCCTGCGCCGCAGCAGGTGCCAATATTGTCGACGCGAAGATTCACACCACCTCCGATGGCAGGGCGCTCGATTCGATCCTGATAAACCGCGAATTCGAAAGCGAGGAAGATGAGATCAGGCGGGCAAAGCGGGTTGGAACCATGATCGAGGACGTGCTCGCCGGACGGACCCGGATTCCGGAAATGATCGCGAACCGCAATCGCAGTCGCAAGAGCAACAAGGCTTTCAGCGTGAAACCGTCGGTGGTAATCGACAACGAGCTTTCCGACCTGTTCAGCGTGGTTGAAGTCGAGGGGCTGGATCGCCCCGGTCTGCTGTTCGAAATCACAAGGACACTTGCCGATCTCAGCCTCAATATCGGATCGGCCCATATCGCCACTTTCGGCGAAAAGGTAATCGACTCTTTTTATGTGACAGATCTTGTCGGCCACAAAATAACCGCGCAAGGACGACAAGGGAAAATCACCAATGCGCTCCTTGCCGTGCTCGAACCGGCAGTCGACACATCAGGCGAAAACCGCCGCAAGGCATCGTGAAAACTTCTCAAGAGAAACCAGTTCCAGATGGGCCTCATAGCCAAATTCTCCACCGTGGGCGGCGCAACCCTGGCAAGCCGCGTTCTCGGCTTCGCGCGTGAAGCGCTGATCGCATCGGCGCTTGGGGCCGGACCGGTTGCGGACGCCTTCTATGCCGCATTCCGGTTCCCGAACCTGTTTCGCCGGTTGTTCGCCGAAGGAGCGTTCAACTCGGCTTTCGTTCCGTTGTTTGCGAAGGAACTGGAAGGTGGCGGCCGGGAGGCCGCAAGGCGGTTTGCCGAAGAAGTGCTCGCCGTGTTGCTGCTGGTGCTGATCGCCATCTCGGCCATCGCAATGATCTTCATGCCGCTGCTCGTTGAAACTGTCATCGCCTCGCGCTTTGACCCGGCTTCGGAGAAGTTCCCGCTGACGGTCGTCATGGCGCAAGTGATGTTTCCATACCTGACAGCTATGTCGCTGGTGGCAATGCTGTCAGGTGTCCTGAACTCGTTCCGCCGGTATTTTCTTGCTGCCCTCGCGCCGGTGCTGCTCAATGTCGTGCTGATCGCGGTCCTGCTCGGTGCAAGGCAGGCGGGTCTCGAAGCCAAAGCCATTGGCATGGCGCTGGCCTGGGGCGTCGTCGGCTCGGGCATGCTGCAACTGGGCCTGCTGGTTTTCGGAGTCTGGAAAGAGGGCTTCCCGATTGCTCTGCGCCGCCCGAGGCTGACTGCTCCGGTCAAGCGCCTGCTCTGGCTCGCCATTCCTGCCGCGATCACAGGCGGCATCACCCAGATCAACCTGCTGGTCGGGCAGAACATTGCCTCCGCCCAGGATGGCGCGATCGCCATCATGAATTATGCCGACCGCCTGGTCCAATTGCCGCTTGGCGTCATCGGCATCGCAATTGGTGTCGTGCTGCTGCCTGAACTGTCGCGTTCGCTCAAGGCCGGGGATCTCGCCGATGCAACGCATCTGCAAAACAGAAGCCTCGAATTCGGCCTCGGACTGACCCTGCCGGCAGCCATGGGCTTCATAATCATGCCGGAAGTCCTTGTGGCGATCGTTTATGAACGCGGCAGCTTTGCGCGCGAGACGACAGAGCTTGCCGGTGTGGTGCTTGCCGCCTTTGCCGTTGGCCTGCCGGCATTTACGCTGATCTCGATTTTCCGCCCGGGCTTCTATGCACGCGAGGACATGCGCACCCCGATGTGGTTTGCGGGTGCCAATGCATTGACCAATATCACAGGAAGCCTCTGGCTGTTCCCCATCCTGGGCGTGGCGGGCATTGCAATCTCGACCAGCATTGCCGGCTGGGTGAATGCCATCCTGCTCGGTGCCACGCTGTGGAACCGAAACCTGTTCCGGCCATCACCGGAAACATTCCGGCGGCTGGGACTGATCTTGCTTGCCAACGCGCTGCTGGCAGCCGGATTGTGGGTTGCGCATGGTCTGTTGCAGACATTGCTTCTGGACGGTGCCGTGCTGCTCCGCGTAGGACTGCTGCTGGCGGTGCTGCTTGTCGCAATGGTTTTCTATTTCGGGTTTGTCGTTGCAACGGGAGCCATCGAGGGCGACCGGCTTGCTGCCATGTTGCGGAAAAGAAAAGCTCCCGCGGACGCCAACGACAAGCCATAGACGTCAATCGAGCCTTGCGCTTGCAGGCTGGCTCGGCCATAACGCGCGCGTTTGCGGTACAATGAACGGTCTTTCCATGAGCCAGCCATCCAATCGGGTATTTTCCGGAGTTCAGCCCACCGGCAATCTGCATCTCGGCAATTATCTTGGCGCGATCCGCAAGTTCGTGGCGCTCCAGGCGAGCCATGACTGCATCTATTGCGTCGTCGACATGCACGCTGTCACGGTCTGGCAGGATCCGGCCGAACTCACCCGCAACACGCGTGAAGTGACAGCGGCCTTCATTGCATCCGGCATAGATCCGGAAAAGCACATCGTCTTCAACCAGAGCCAGGTGGGCGAACATGCCGAGCTTGCCTGGATATTCAATTGCGTAGCCCGCATGGGCTGGTTGAACCGCATGACTCAGTTCAAGGAAAAAGCCGGCAAGGACCGCGAAAATGCGTCGGTCGGGCTGTTTTCCTATCCAACTCTGATGGCTGCTGACATCCTGCTTTATCGTGCCACCCACGTACCGGTTGGCGACGACCAGAAACAGCATCTGGAACTCACACGCGACATTGCCCAGAAATTCAACGTCGATTTCTCCAGCCAGATCGCGGGATTTGGCCATGGCCAGCAGTATTTTCCGCTGACCGAGCCTGTCATCGAGGGGCCGGCAACCAGGGTGATGAGCCTGCGCGACGGAACCAAGAAGATGTCGAAATCCGACCCCTCAGACCTGTCGCGTATCAACCTGACGGACAATGCGGATGACATTGCCAAGAAAATCCGCAAGGCCAAGACCGATCCGGATCCGCTTTCGGATTCGCTTGAAGCGCTGAAGGCTCGCCCAGAAGCCGAAAACCTGGTCGGTATTTATGCAGCGCTCGAGGACAGCTCCAAGCAGGCAGTGATCTCACAATTTGCCGGCAAGCCGTTTTCGGAGTTCAAACCGGCGCTGGCCGATCTCGCAGTGACAAAGCTTGAGCCCATCAACAGCGAAATGCGCCGTTTGATGGACAGTCCCGACCATGTGGATGCGGTTCTCGCCAAGGGAGCAGAGCGGGCGCGTGAAATTGCGAGACAGACGATGAGGGAAGTGCGAGAAATCGTCGGATTTCTGGGGGCACGCTCGCGCTGAGCCCGGTTAGACTTCGCCTGCGGGTATGGGTTGCTGAGCAAGAAGTCCCTTGCCGCTTATCGAATTGAAAGGCAATATGCAGCATGGTCAGCAAGCGCCAAAGCTATGAAGAAGGCCACAAACGCAAGTTTCTTGCGGTCATTGACGCCACACCGGAATGTGGACGCGCGGTGCTTTATGCCGGTCGCAGGGCGTTCAAGACCGGCGGAGGCCTGACACTCGTCTATGTCTGCCCGCCAGGCGATTTCCAGCATTGGATCGGGGTGGAAGAGATCATGCGCGCCGAGGCCCGCCAGGAAGCCGAAACGGCGCTGCACAGCTTTGCACAATATGCCCGCGAAAAAGCGAATATTGACCCCGAACTCGTGATTCGCGAGGGAACAACGGTTGAGGAAATCCACAAGCTGATCGAGGAAGACAGCGACATTGCAATCCTGGTGCTGGCAGCCGGTGAGGCCAAGGAAGGCCCCGGACCGCTGGTATCCTCGATCGCCGGGCGCGGGGCCGCGTTCCCGATTCCGGTAACGGTCGTGCCCTGCGACATGAGCGATGAAGACATCGAGGCAGTTGCCTGAGGCAATCAGGCCCTTGCATCCTCCATGCCCGAGGGCACATATAAGTCCAGACAGACTGGGCAACCAGCCAGACATTGTGTGCAGCAACCAAAGGCATTAATGACAAGCAGTCGGCCCGGCCTTTAACCGGGTTTGTTCCAGCGGAGTAGTCCCATGTTCATCCAGACCGAAGCAACACCAAACCCAGCAACCCTGAAATTCCTGCCCGGACGCACCGTGCTGGGCGAAGGGTCAGCCGATTTCCGTGACCCCGCATCCGCGAGCGATTCACCGCTGGCATTGCGGCTGTTTGCCATTCCGGGTGTGAGCGGCGTGTTTTTCGGTGGTGACTTCATCACGATCACCAAGGAAGAGCGCGACGAGCCGGGCTTTGAGTGGGCGCATGTCAAGCCTGCAATCCTTGGCGCGATCATGGAACACTTCATGTCGGACGAGCCGGTCATGGCAAGTGGCGCTGACGCGCAGGGCAGCGACGAGGAGTTCTTCGAGGCCGGCGACGAGGGCATTGTCGACACCATCAAGGAATTGCTGGAAACCAGGGTTCGCCCGGCTGTTGCGCAGGATGGCGGAGACATCACCTTCCGTGGCTTCAAGGAAGGCACTGTCTACCTGCACATGCGCGGCGCCTGCTCGGGCTGCCCGTCGTCAACGGCAACGCTGAAATACGGCATCCAGAACCTGTTGCGCCATTTCATTCCCGAAGTGCGGGAAGTCGAGGCCATCTGATCCGTACCTGCTGGCCTATCCGACCAATTACCTAATCGACATGAAGCGGCGGGACGGTAACAGTGCTGGCATGAACCTGCTTGCCATTGACACATCCGCGCATCTGTGTGCTGCAGCCGTGCTTGACACTGCCACGGGGAAGCTGCGTGGAAAATCAGTACATGACATCGGGCGGGGCCATTCCGAGAAACTGATGGATGTCATCGGCGAGGCGCTGAGCGCTGCCGGCCTCGATTATTCGTCGATCGGCAGGATTGCATGTTCCACCGGGCCTGGCAGTTTCACCGGGGTCAGGGTTGGCCTTGCGACCGCCCGCGGAATTGCGCTGGGGCTGTCGGTACCCGTCATCGGCATCGGTGCGCTTGAGGCATCCAGCGGGCAAGCCAGGCAGATGCTGGGCGGGAGTGACCCGAAAAGGTCGAAGACCGACATCCTTGCCGTTATCGAGGCGCGGCGCGGCGAGGTGTTTGCCCAGTTTTTTTCGTCGAGGCCATCGAGTGGCAGCAGGGTACTCGGCGGTGAACCGGTCGTTACCACGCCGGTGGATCTGGCAGCGGCGTTGACAGGGAAAAATGCGGTGCTATGCGGCTCGGGCGCCGGCGCGGTGAACGCTGCTGCAGGTGGGCGCATGTCGGTGATCCATGACTTGCCGGCTGCCGACATCTCCTTCTACGCCCGGCTTGCGCTCGATCACAGCGATGACGGTCCGCGTCCGGAACCGCTTTACCTGCGTCCGGCAGACGCCAAGCCACAATACGGTTTTGCCATCCCCCGGATCTGAGACGAAATCGTCTGTCCGGGTTGCATGCGAAAAGGTGGGGCTTGCCGTTTGCGCGCGGTTTTCATACCAATCGCGGAGTGAGTATTCCGAACCGGGCAGACGAGCTTGCAATGATCTGGAAATTCTGGCGCAAGCCCACCTTTCACATCGAACCTGCAAGGCAGGACGACCTGGAGGCCATGGCCGAAATCCATGCTGCTGGCTTCCTCGAAACCTGGGACGAAAATGCACTAGCCGGACTTCTTGCATCGAGAGGCGTCAGCTGCCTGATTGCACGCCCTTATTCGGCCACTGGCGAGGTGGCAGCTTTCGTGCTGGTTCGCAACAGCGGCGAAGAGGCAGAAATCATCACCATTGCCGTATCACCAAACTGGCGGGGCTGTGGTGCCGGTCGCGCATTGATGGATCATGTCGTGCGCCATTTGCAGGCTGAACGCGCCAGAAAACTGTTCCTTGAGGTCAACGAAGCAAACAGGCCGGCTCTTGCTCTCTACAAGGCGATTGGTTTCCGTCAGGTCGGAACCCGCAAGGGCTACTACAAATCACCTGGAAAATCGGGAAATGCACCGAGCAATGCACTCGTGATGGAGCTGGAACTTGCCTGAGGCTGCCCAAACCGGCGTGTCATCGGGGCCGGCACAGCGGACAGCGCCATGATTGCCTGGATGCGCCTGTGTTTTGTCGCGCTTTGCATCCTTTCCATGACAATCCTCATGGCGCCCATGCAGGTGCTGGCGGCACGGTTTTCCAAGCCCTTGTCGCGCAAACTGCCGGTGATCTGGCATCGAATTGCGCTGTGGCTGATCGGAACGCGGGTGCATGTGAGCGGCGTCAAACCAACCAGGCGTCCCTTGCTGATTGTTGCCAACCATGTCTCCTGGTCGGACATTCTCGTGCTTGGCAGCGTAATGGAACTTTGCTTCATAGCCAAGGCGGAAGTGAGAAGCTGGCCGGGCATCTCGCTGCTCGCGATCCTGCAGCGCACGGTCTTCGTGGACCGCGAACGCAGGCATGACAGCGCCCGCCAGGCAGACACGATCGCCTCCCGGCTGGGTGAAGGCGATGCGATGGTTCTCTTTGCAGAAGGCACGACGGGCGACGGTACCAGGGTCGGAGTGTTCAAGTCCGCACTGTTTGGCGCAGCACAGGCCGCGTTGCGGGAGGAGCACCTGAATGCGGTGACAATACAGCCGGTTGCGATTGCCTATACCCGGCTCTTCGGCATGCCGCTTGGGAGGTTTCACCAGAACCGGGCCAGCTGGCCCGGTGATGTGGCGCTTGGGCCACATTTGTTTCGATACCTGCTTGATGGCGCGTATGATGTAGAGGTGGTTTTTGCGCCACCGATGGAATTCACCCAGGAAACCGCGCGCAAGCAGATTGCTTCCGCGACCCATGCGCGGGTCCGCATCGCCTTCGCATCTGCCATGCGGATGCGGGAGGCTGAAAGACATGACGATGTGCAAGCTTGATATGGCTTGATGCTGGCGATAGAACGCTGCCAGCAAAAACAGGGCAATCCAGGTTTTCACACGGTGTCGTGAGAAACACCGATTGCTCCAAACCGGACAAAAGCATGAACGCTCCTGTCAAGGGTGGCACAACGCCTGCAGCGGCGGCCACGACACCTGCAGCACTGCGCAAGGTCTTTGTGAAGACCCATGGCTGCCAGATGAATGTCTATGATTCCGAGCGTATGGGGGACGCCCTGGCGCGCGAAGGGTTTGTTGCGACCGACACTCCCGACGATGCCGACCTGATCCTGATGAATACCTGCCACATCCGCGAGAAGGCAGCCGAGAAGGTCTATTCGTGGCTTGGGCGGATGCGCCAGATCAAGGAAAGTCGCGAAAGTGAAGGTCGCCAGACCGTGATTGCGGTCGCGGGATGTGTCGCGCAGGCCGAGGGTGATGAGATCATCAAGCGCTCGCCGGCTGTTGATTTGGTTGTCGGGCCTCAAAGCTATCATCGCCTCGGTGAATTCGTCGCCACCGCAACTCTTGGCAAGAAGGTTGTCGCCACCGATTTTGCCATCGAAGACAAATTCGGCGTACTGCCTCCTGCCACCAGCGCACAGATCAGGGGCCGGGGTGTCGCCGCGTTCCTGACCATCCAGGAAGGCTGTGACAAGTTCTGCACATTCTGTGTCGTTCCCTACACAAGGGGTGCGGAGGTTTCGCGCAGTTCCCGCCAGATACTGGACGAGGCCCGCCGCCTCGCTGATTCCGGTGTTCGCGAAGTCACTTTGCTCGGCCAGAATGTGAATGCCTGGCACGGCAGCGACGGCAATGGTCTGGCGATGCGGCTTGGCGATCTACTGGCACAGTTGAGCGAAATCCCAGGCATTGAGCGTCTCCGTTATACCACGAGCCACCCCATCGACATGGAAGAATCGCTTATCGAGGCGCATCGCCTGCTACCAAAGCTGATGCCCTATCTTCACTTGCCGGTGCAGGCTGGTTCGAATCGCATCCTGAAAGCGATGAATCGCAGGCATGACCGCGAATTTTATTACGACCTGGTCGAGCGAATCCGCGATGCCAATCCCGATATTGCACTGTCAGGCGATTTCATCACCGGCTTTCCAGGCGAAACGGAGGCGGATTTCGAAGACACATTGTCGCTGATCCAGCGGGTGAAATATGCCTCGGCGTTTTCGTTCCGCTATTCGCCACGGCCTGGAACCCCGGGAGCAGACCTGCCGGGGCAAGTGGATGAGGAAGTGCGTGCGGAGCGGCTGGCGCGCCTGCAGAAACTGATTGCCGAGCAACAGTTCGAATTCAACAAGACGCGCCACGGCATGGAAATGCGTGTCCTTGTCGAGAAGCCGGCCAAGCGCGAGGGGCAGGTCATGGCCCGCTCGCCATGGCTGCAGCCTGTGATCCTGCCGGTGACTGCAGGAAAGATAGGCGATATCATCAATGTCCGGATCGTTTCGGCAGGACCAAACTCACTGGCGGGTGAACCGCTCTGAGCGCATACGCAGCACTGGCGGCGCGAATTCGCCGCTGCAACCGGGTGCCGCAGGCCGGGCTTTCGCGTCATAACATTGCAGCATATGCTTGGCTAAAGTCACGAGCGAATCACCTTGCGGGGTGGTCGATCAGGAGCCGCGCCCAGGATATGATTCGTGGTGGCGTTTTAGTGGAGCCTGACTTGCACAAATGGAGATTGCTTGTTGAACGCACATGAAAAGGCTGAGATTTCCCGTCCATCGGCTTCAGACCTCGAACATCTTGTGCTGTCGTTTGACAACAATCGCCTCGCAACCCAGCTTTTTGGCCAATTTGACGAACATCTTGCGCTCATCGAAACGCAACTCGGCGTCGATGCAACGGCACGCGGAAACCTCGTGGAGATCAAGGGCAGTTCGGGCGCAGTGAGGCGGGCCAAGATCGCGCTTGACCATTTGTATGCCCGGCTTGAGGCTGGTGAGACGCTGGAAAAGGGCGATGTGGAAGGTGCAGCGCGCATGGCCCTGGCCGATGACCAGTTGTCACTGCCCACGCTTGAAAAGGGCAGCCGGATCGCGATGGCGCAAATTGGCACGCGCAAGAAGGTTATCCAGGCCCGCACCCAGACACAGGATGCCTATATCCGCGCCATGGATCGCAGCCAGTTGGTGTTCGGAACGGGGCCGGCAGGAACCGGCAAGACCTATCTTGCCGTTGCGTTTGCAGCTTCGCTGCTGGAACGCGGCGCAGTTGACCGCATCATCCTGTCGCGGCCTGCTGTTGAAGCCGGAGAGCGCCTCGGCTTCCTGCCCGGCGACATGAAGGAAAAAGTCGATCCCTATCTTCGCCCGCTCTATGACGCGCTCTATGACATGATGCCCGGCGACAAGGTCGAAAGGGCGATCACTTCCAACATCATCGAGATCGCGCCGCTTGCGTTCATGCGCGGGCGCACGCTGGCCAATGCCGCGGTCATTCTCGACGAAGCGCAGAACACGACGTCGATGCAGATGAAAATGTTCCTGACCAGGCTTGGTGAAAATTCGCGGATGATCGTGACAGGGGATCCGAGCCAGGTGGATCTGCCTCCCGGACAGACTTCCGGCCTGGTTGAGGCTCTTTCCATTCTCAATGATATCGAGGGTGTCTCCAAGATAACCTTCAAATCGTCGGACGTTGTGCGCCACAAGCTTGTGGAGGCAATCGTCAACGCCTATGAAGCCAATCCGCGCCCGCAACCGGCAACCAGACCGGTGCGTACAAGGGATTGACGTTTCAGGAATAACGGGCAGGTCCGATGCATCCGCAAATCGATATTGACGTCCGCTGCCATGGCTGGCCGGACGAAGAGCAACTCCTGGGCATGGCGACGCAATGCGTCACCGTGGCAATTGCTGCCGCCCAGTTGCAATTTCCAGATGCTGCCGAATTGAGCATGGTCTTCACCGATGATGCCGACATGCAAGTAATCAACCGCGAATGGCGAGGAATGGACAAGCCGACCAATGTGCTTTCATTTCCCGGAGAAGACATCGAGCCCGGCGAGTCTGGCGGGCTGGTACTGGGCGACATCGTGCTTGCGCTTGAAACCGTGAGACGCGAGGCAGAGCTTGAAGCCAAGGCTTTCGATCACCATTTGCGCCATCTAGTCGTTCATGGACTGTTGCATCTTTTCGGATATGATCACATGAATGATGAAGAGGCGCGCAAGATGGAAGATCTTGAGCGTGCCACCCTCGCCCTCATGGGCATAGAAGACCCCTATGCCGGCGAGGCGTGACGGGTGAAGTTTGATCGACAAGGGAAGTATGACAAGTTCCGAAAGCACTGCCGCTGAAAAGCCGGACAGCCATGGCGACAGCGATCCTTCAAGTAGCAGTCCCACCACCAACCCAGTCCCGAATCTACCTGTGCCTGTGAGCCCGGTTGCGACAGAACCCCGCAAACCGGGATTCCTGAAATGGTTGTTCTCACGCGAGCGCCGGGTGTCATCGAGCATTCGCGATGATCTTGCAGACGCGCTGTCCAGCAATGCACGCGGGCTTCATGCCTTTTCCGCCGAGGAAAAGCAGATGCTCAACAACATCCTGCGGCTGCAGGATATCCGCGTCGAAGACCTGATGATTCCACGTGCGGATATCGAAGCGGTTGAGATCAACATTCCGCTCGGCGAACTGCTGAAATTGTTCGAGGAATCGGGCCATTCGCGCATGCCGGTCTATGACGAGTCGCTCGATGATCCCAGAGGCATGGTTCATATTCGCGACATCGTTGCCCACATCACCAAGACGGCGGCTCTTTCCAAGACCGAGCTCGCCACGCGAAAACGTCGCGTTGCCGCCAATCTCGATCTGAAGAAGGTCGGACTTGAAAAACCGCTTGGCTCACTCAAGCTGATCCGCAAGGTGCTGTTCGTGCCACCCTCGATGCTGGCTGCCGACCTGATGGCGCGCATGCAGGCAACCCGGACACAGATGGCGCTGGTGATCGATGAATATGGCGGGACGGAAGGGCTGGTATCACTTGAGGACATTGTCGAGGTCATCGTAGGCGACATTGAAGACGAGCATGACGACGAAGAAGCGCCGATGATCCTTGACAAGGGCGAAGGTGTCTTTGTGATGGATGCCAAGGCCGAGCTTGATGATGTCGGCGAAGCCATGGGCAGCGATTTCGTTGTCGGCGAGCATGGCGAGGATGTCGACACGATTGGCGGGCTGATCTTTTCCATCATAGGCCGCGTGCCGGTTCGAGGGGAAATTATCGAAGCGCTCGGCTATGAGTTCCGCGTACTGGATGCCGATCCGCGCCGGATCAAGCGGGTCGAGGTTTCACCTTCAAAACGCCGCAGAACCCGCAAGACCATCGAAGCGCAGGCTTCCTGACCTCACTTCGCCTGCCCCTCCGGCAAAGCTTGACGCTGGCGGCTGCTGGCTTATCCCTGTGGCTGCAAGCGACGGGGTGATTCGCCGATGAGGCCCATGTGACATTTTCTGACCGGTTGGAACGGCTATCGGGACGGTTCATCCTGCTGTGGGGCTGGAAACGCGCGGGCGCGGCCTGGCTTGCAGGGGCGGTATCCGCTTTTGGCTTTGCACCCTTCAACCTTTTCCCGATCCTGTTTTTGACCCTGCCAGTCCTGGTCTGGCTGATGGATGCCACCGCAGCCGATCCTTCACGGGGGGCGCTTTCCCGCCTGACCGGGTTCTTCCGCACCGGCTGGTGGTTCGGCTTCGGATTTTTCTTTGGCGGCCTGTGGTGGGTCGCGAATGCACTTCTGGTTGAGGCCGACCAATTTGCCTGGATGCTGCCGCTGGCGCTTGCCGGGCTGCCGGCCGTATTGGCAATTTTCACAGGCATTGCCACGGCGGCAGCGGGCATCTTCTGGCGGGATGGTTGGGGAAGACTTGTGCTTCTTGCTGTCAGTCTTGGCGGCAGCGATTACCTGCGCGGTACGCTGTTCACAGGCTTTCCCTGGAATGTATTCGGCTATGCTGCCACGCCGTTTCCCGCCATGATGCAGACGGCAGCACTTATCGGCACATATGGCGTCGGATTGCTGGCCCTGATGGTGTTTTCACTCCCTGCCTTGTTCGCCACACCAGGACAGTCGCGCGGGCGCGGCTCACCTGTCTATGTGTTGTTGTGCGTGCTGATGGCTTTGGGCCATCCTGCCTTTGGCATGTGGGTACTTGTATCAAACCCGATGGAAACCGGCAGCGACATTCGTGTCCGAATTGTTCAGCCCGCCATTGACCAGACACGGAAATGGTCGCCTGACAGTGAGGCGGAAGTTTTCAGGACATTGCTCGAACTCTCGACCAAAACGGGCAAGGACGGCGAAACCCTCCCAGGCGCCAGCCTGCTGATCTGGCCGGAATCGGCATTTCCTTTCGTACTGACCGAGCGGCGCGACGCCATAGCAGCACTCGCGGCGATGATCCCGGATGGCACCCAGCTGGTTGCTGGTGCGTTGCGGATCGAAAAACCTGCCCCCGGCACAAGCCATGAACTGGTATTCAACTCGGTCTATGTGATCGATGCCAATGGCGAGATTGTCGGGGCTTCCGACAAGACGCATCTGGTGCCATTTGGCGAATACCTGCCCATGGAACCGTTGATGGCGAGCCTTGGCATTGAACAACTGACCCATCTGCGAGGTGGCTTCGAAGCAGGCACGATGCGGCAGTTGATGGATGGCGGGCCTTCGGGAGAGTTCATTGCCCTCATTTGCTATGAGAGCATCTTTCCAGGAGATGCCGTCCCTTTGGACATCAGACCTGACTGGTTGTTAAACCTGACCAATGACGCGTGGTTCGGCATGTCTCCGGGACCCTACCAGCATTGGCAACAGGCAAGGGTACGTGGTGTCGAGGAAGGTTTGCCGCTGGTGCGCGCGGCCAATAACGGCATTAGTTCGGTGACCGACGCTCAAGGCCGGATAGTCGGCAGACTGAGCCTGGGAGACCGTGAGGTGCTGGATTCAACCCTTCCAAAAGCAGGAAATCTTACATTTTTCTCACGTTACGGAAACCGTACATTTCTGTTCATGCTTTTGATTCTTTTCGTTTTCTCTTTTCTTGGCAGGTTTTCTCCCGCGAAAACCGGGCATTGACACGTTTTGGTTGTCGGGCGCATTATGGTCCCGCCTTCCAGTATTTCCGTCAAAAAGTGAAATCTGGGGTGTGCTGGAGTGAGAACCAGCACCAAATCCCACGCGGACTCTTGCCATTTTGGCTCGCCGAAAGGTCATTGCGATTTGACAATGGAATGGCGGCCACCCGGCAGGTGGACGAAACCCACATCGCGAAGCAGTCCTGTACAGCCTTCGCGCAATAAGAAGAGAAAAGAAATGGCTGAAAAAAAGAAGCCTAATCCAATCGACATACACGTCGGCAGCAGGGTGCGACTGAGACGCACAATGCTGGGCATGAGTCAGGAAAAACTGGGTGAGCATCTGGGCATCACATTCCAGCAGATCCAGAAATACGAGAAGGGTGCGAACCGTGTGGGCGCCAGCCGCCTGCAGGAGATTGCCCGCGTGCTGAACACTCCGGTTTCCTTCTTTTTCGAGGATTCCCCAGGTGGCGGCAATGCCCAGGGCGGATTTGCAGAAACGGAATCCGCAAACTATGTGGTCGACTTTCTTTCCAGCTCGGAAGGCCTGCAGCTCAACCGGTCTTTCGTGAAGATCAAGGACCCAAAAGTCCGGCGCAAGATCGTCGAGATGGTGCGTGCACTTTCCGACGAAGACGAATAGCATCTGCACAAGAACTTCGAGGCGCTCTTGACCTGATCTGTCCCGTCTGCAAAAGACGGGCGGATTGAGATCGGGAGCGCCTTTGATGCCTCCCAGTTCGTATTCAGGAGGCGGCATGGCACGCGCAGATTATCTTTTTACCAGTGAATCCGTATCTGAAGGCCATCCCGACAAGGTTTGCGACCGGATATCCGACGAAATCGTCGATCTGGTCTATCGCGAAGCCAAGAAGACCGGTGTCGATCCCTGGTCAGTGCGAATTGCTGCCGAGACACTTGCCACCACCAATCGCGTCGTGATTGCCGGTGAAGTGCGTGTTCCACCATCACTGGTGAAGAAAGACAAGTCGGGGAAGGACATCATCAACCCGGCGAAGTTCAAGTCTGCCGCACGCAAGGCGATCCGCGACATTGGCTATGAGCAGGACGGGTTTCACTGGAAAACCGCCAAAATCGAAGTGCTGTTGCATTTCCAGTCAGCCCATATTGCGCAGGGAGTGGACAATGCTGCCGACCAGCAGGGCTCTGAAGGGGCTGGCGACCAGGGCATCATGTTCGGGTATGCCTGCAATGAGACGGCTGACCTGATGCCGGCGCCGATTTACTATTCACACAAGATCCTCGAATTGCTTGCCACTGCCCGCAAGAAGGGCGAAGGCGATGCCGGCAAACTCGGGCCTGATGCCAAGAGCCAGGTTACCGTGCGCTATGTTGATGGCAAGCCGAGCGAGGTGGTGTCCATCGTGCTGTCAACGCAGCATCTTGATCCAAGCTGGAATTCAGCCAAGGTGCGCAGCGTGGTCGAGCCCTATATCCGCGAGGCACTGGGTGACCTGCCGATTTCGGCCAAATGCGAATGGTATATCAATCCAACCGGCGCATTTGTCATTGGCGGACCCGATGGTGATGCGGGCCTGACCGGTCGCAAGATCATTGTTGATACCTATGGTGGTGCAGCACCCCATGGTGGCGGCGCGTTTTCGGGAAAGGACACGACCAAGGTTGACCGGTCTGCCGCCTATGCAGCGCGCTACCTTGCCAAGAATGTGGTTGCAGCGGGCCTTGCCGAGCGCTGCACGATACAGCTCTCCTATGCAATCGGGGTCGCCCAGCCATTGTCGATCTATGTTGACACGGACGGCACTGGCAAAGCTTCCGAGGTGGTTCTGGAAAGAGCCATTCGCAAGGTAATGGACCTTACCCCGCGCGGCATCCGCACCCATCTCGACCTCAACAAACCCATCTATGCCAGAACGGCGGCCTATGGCCATTTCGGTCGCAAGGCCGGTCGTGACGGTTCGTTTTCCTGGGAGAAGACCGACCTGGCCAAGCCGCTCAAGGATGCAGTTCGCAGCCTTTCATGAGTAGTGGTACCCGGGTCGCAGCCGTGATGGCCAAGCCGGGAAACGAGATGATCCAGGATCAGCACCAATGCCGGACAATGATGGCGACAGGCCGGAACGCGGGGCAAGAAGCGCTGGTGCGTTTTTCGGTCGGCGCAAGGCAAAGCCACTCACGGAATTGCAGCAAGGTCTGCATGACCGGTTGTTGCCGGAACTGCTGATCGATATCACGCAGCCGGCCCCTGCCGATCCGGCGGCCCTGTTTGCCCGCCAGCCAGAATCAGTCCGGCTGGAAATCGGTTTTGGCGGCGGCGAACACCTGGCGAGCGAAGCCGCCCGGTTCCCCGATTGCGGATTCATCGGCGTTGAACCCTTCATCAACGGTGTAGCCAAGGCACTTGTCAGCATTGATACAGGCAAGCTCAGCAACATCCTGGTTTATGACCAGGATGCGGCGCGCATCCTGGATTGGCTGCCGGCTGGAAGCATCGACCGCGTCGATCTGCTTTACCCGGACCCGTGGCCGAAACGGCGACACTGGAAACGGCGCTTTGTCAGCGCGGAAAATCTCAAACGCTTTGTGCGCGTGTTGAAGCCGGGCGGTGAATTCCGTTTCGCTTCGGACATTGCACATTATGTGAACTGGACGTTGCAACTGGTCGCAAGGAATGGCTGGTTTGAATGGACAGCCATGCGCGCCAGCGACTGGAATGATCCCTGGGAAGGATGGGTGCGCACTCGCTATGAGCAAAAGGCCATCCGTGAGGGACGGCCCCCGGCCTATTTCATCTTCCGGAAGCGTTGATGCAATGCCGCCTGGCCGCAGGCTCTTGTGCTGAACCGAAAGCATCGCTATATAGTCGGTAAATTCTCCGGTAGATCGCGAGAGTGGGCCCGCAAGGACCCGCTCTTTTTTGTTGCCGGATGCAACCCCGAACCACAGTCCAGACCAGTTGCTGGCGGCAAGGAAGAAGATTTGGGACCGTTGGAAGAGCCGAGGCTCGTGGCCGAGACAGGTCAGGAAGCACGTGTGGCACGGATCATCGAGCCGGTCTTGGCGGATATCGGCTACAGGCTTGTTCGCGTGAAGCTGTCGCCGATGAACGGGCTGACACTTCAGATCATGGCCGAGCGGCCCGATGGCACGATGTCGATTGACGACTGCGAGACAGTCTCGCGTGCGGTATCTCCGGTACTCGACATCGAAGATCCCATCCATGGCCAGTATCATCTGGAGATTTCCTCTCCAGGCATTGACCGGCCACTGGTGCGTCGCTCGGATTTTATCACATGGGCGGGACATGTTGCCAAGCTCGAAACCCGCACGCTGATCAACGGGCGCAGACGCTACAAGGGCCGCATCATATCGACCAGCGATGACGGCGTTACCTTCCGGCGCGATGAACCCGCGCCCGATGATGACGAATTCGTGTTGCCGTTCAGCGAGATTTCTGAAGCCAAGCTGGTACTGGGCGATGACTTGATCCGCGAGGCGCTGCGCCGCGACAAGGCGTTGCGCCAGGCCAACCGGCAGATGGCTGACGACGATGAATTCGACGGTGATGACACCGAAGACGAAAAACGCAAAGACAACTAGGCCGCAATCAGGGCAAAGGCCCGTGCGGCAACCATCAATACGAGGAGACCTCAAATGGCTGTCAGTGCAAACAGACTGGAACTGCTGCAAATCGCAGATGCTGTGGCGCGCGAAAAATCGATTGACCGCGAGATCGTCATCCAGGCGATGGCGGACGCCATCCAGAAGGCTGCGCGTTCCCGCTATGGCCTCGAGACCAATGTTCTGGCCGATATCGATCCCAAGACCGGTGAAATCAAGCTGCAGCGCCTGCTGGAAGTTGTCGACCACGTCGAGGATTATTCGACGCAGATTTCGCTTGAACTGGCTCGCGACAAGAACCCGAACATCCAGCTTGGCGGAACGATCTCTGAACCGCTGCCACCGATGGATTTCGGCCGTATTGCCGCGCAATCCGCAAAGCAGGTCATCGTGCAGAAGGTGCGCGAAGCCGAGCGTGACAGGCAGTTTGACGAATTCAAGGACCGCATCGGCGAGATCGTCAACGGCACCGTCAAGCGTGTGGAATATGGCAATGTGATTGTCGATCTCGGCCGCGCCGAAGCCATCATCCGCCGTGATGAAACCATCCCGCGTGAAAATTTCCGCTATGGCGACCGAGTACGCGCCTATATTTATGACGTGCGCCGGGAACAGCGCGGGCCCCAGATTTTCCTGTCACGCACGCATCCCGAATTCATGGCGAAGCTGTTTACCATGGAAGTGCCGGAAATCTATGACGGCGTTATCCAGATCAAGTCAGTTGCCCGTGATCCGGGTTCGCGCGCAAAGATCGCGGTAATTTCCAACGATTCATCCATCGACCCGGTCGGTGCCTGCGTAGGCATGCGTGGCAGCCGCGTCCAGGCTGTTGTCGGCGAGTTGCAGGGTGAGAAGATCGATATCATTCCGTGGTCGCCCGATGCGGCGAGCTTTATCGTCAACGCCTTGCAGCCGGCAGAGGTTGCCAAGGTTGTTCTTGACGAAGAGGCAGAGCGCATTGACGTGGTGGTTCCGGGCGACCAGTTGTCACTGGCCATCGGTCGTCGCGGTCAGAATGTCCGCCTCGCTTCGCAGTTGACCGGCTGGGCCATCGACATCATGACCGAGCAGGAAGAAAGCGAGCGACGCCAGACCGAATTCGTCGAAAACACCAAGACCTTCATGGAAGCGCTCAATGTCGACGAAATGGTCGCGCAGCTGCTGGCTTCGGAAGGCTTCGGATCGGTCGAGGAAGTCGCCTATGTCGACCAGGATGAAATCGCGTCTATCGAAGGCTTTGACGAAGGTACCGCAGAAGAACTGCAGGCGCGCGCCAGCGAATATCTTGAGCGCCGCGAGAGCGAGCTTGATGCCGAACGTGTTGCCCTTGGTGTCAGCGATGACCTCCGTGGCATTGATGGCCTGACCACGCAAATGATGGTTGCGCTTGGCAAGGACGGAATCAAGACACTCGAGGATTTTGCCGGCTGCGCCGCAGATGACCTGATCGGCTGGAATGAACGCAAGGATGGCGAAACCAAGCGTTTTGCCGGCACCCTTGATGGGTTCAACCTTTCGCGGGTCGAAGCGGAAAACATGGTAATGGCAGCGCGGCTGGCGGCGGGCTGGGTGACAGAAGAAGACCTGCACCCTGCGGAAGCCGGGATCGAAGAGGAACATGGCGCAGGCCAGCAGGCCTGAGGCAGAACCAGGAACGGGTGCAAAGCGGGTGGCACACAGGAAAACCGGAAAGAAGACCGGTGACGCGGATGAGGACGAGATGAATCCGCGCAGCTGTATCGTGACCCGCGAAGCGCTCGACGCGGACAGGCTGATCCGTTTCGTCGCCTCTCCCGACGGTGTGATTGTGCCTGACATCAGGCACAATCTGCCGGGCCGCGGATGCTGGGTGACGGCAAGCCGCAGCAAGGTGGACCAGGCAGCGAAGAAGCGCCTGTTCAACCGGGCTCTGAAAGGGGAATATGTGATCCCCGAGAGCCTGGGCAGTGACACTGATGCCCTGATCGAGCGCGCGGCGCTGGGCGCGATGGGCATGGCGAAGAAAGCGGGCCTGATCGTTACGGGATTTTCCAAGGTGGATCATGCAGTCCGCAACGGATCAGCGGATCTGGTGTTTCATGCAGTGGAAGCTGCCGAGGACGGTATCCGCAAGTTGCGACAGGCGGCGACAGCCACACGTGAACTCGGTGGTCCGGACATTGCGTCAGTGAGGGTATTCACATCGGCGCAAATGGATTTGGCATTGGGGGGGCATAATGTGGTACATGCTGCTGCAATAGATGGTGGCGCTACACGGAAACTGGTCGAACTGACCAGCTTCCTGATACGCTACAGGGAAAACTGACGGCTGGTTGCCTTCGGGTGTTGCGTTTGCAAATGGCCCGGTGGAACAAAGTTTTTTGCCACAGGGCTGGATTTTCCGGCGTTGCGGGTACACAAAGCGCAAAATCGGGTGCGCAAGCGGGATCGGCAATGAAGCCATGGTGGCGATATCAGCCGAGCACCACGCCCCAGCCCGCCCTTGAAGGGCAGGCGAGGTTAACAAGACAAGGCCAAGAGCACGAATGACTGACAACGAAAACGACGACAACAAGCTCAGCGTTACTCCAAAGAAAACGCTGTCACTGCGCCCGGGAGGCCTGACACAGGGTACTGTGCGGCAGAACTTCTCGCATGGCCGCAGCAAGGCTGTCGTGGTCGAAACGCGCAAGCGCCGGTTTACAAAGCCTGGCGAAGCCAAGCCGGAAGAAGCGGCACAGGTTGCGCCTGCTCCGATACAATCACCAATTCAGGCACCAGCGCCTGCGCCTAACCAAGCTCCTGCGCCTGCGCAAGTTGCAACGTCTGTTCAGGCGGCTGCACCAGCCGCGGAATCTACGGCACCCGCTACAACGCCAATGCCGGCTCCGACTGCCGCAGCACCGACTGGAGAAAGAGCAAAGCCAGCAGCTGCAGCGTCCAGCCTGGCATCAGCGCCCGCAGCCACAAAGCCCGCGGCTGCGCCAGCACGCCCGGTTTCCGCCCCGTCACAGCCGCAGCGGCGTGATGCACCGCGCGAACAGGCACGCCCACTGCGCAATGATGCGCCGGCGGCCAACCTTTCTCGCAATGAAATGAATGCCCGCATGCGTGCGCTGGAAGAGGCGCAGGCGCGCGAGATCGAAGACCGCAAGCGCCGCGAGGAAGAAAGCGCAAGGCGTGCAGATGAAATGGCGCGCCGCCTCGCTGAACGCGAGGAAGAGGAACGCCGCCAGGCGGAATTGCAGCGCATTGCAGCGGAACGCAGCGCAGCCGAAGCCGCACAAGCCCAGGCAAAGCCTGCGCCTAAGGAAAAGTCGGCAACAGCCGGCGGCGGTGCCCAGCCAGCGCGTGATGATGCAAGACCGAAGGAACTCAAGCCGTTTGAACGCAAAAGGGTTGAGGATCCGGAAAAGGCCGTCAAGCCGAAGGTTGGCGATGATCGACGCCGCACGAAGCTGACCCTGACCAACGCACTTGATGAAGATGGCAATGTACGCGGGCCGTCGCTTGCCGCCATGCGTCGTCGCCAGGAAAAGGCACGTCGTGCAGCCATGGGCAACCAGCCGCGCGAGAAGATTTCACGCGAAGTGCAATTGCCTGAGACCATTACTCTTCAGGAACTGGCAAGCCGCATGTCCGAACGCTCGGTGGATGTCATCAAGTTCCTGATGAAACAGGGCCAGATGATGAAGCCCGGTGACGTGATCGACGCAGACACGGCGGAACTCATTGCCTCTGAATTCGGCCATACCGTGCGCCGCGTATCGGAATCGGACGTTGAAATCGGCCTGTTCGATGGCGGGGATGATCCGGAGAAGCTGCAAAGCCGTCCGCCGGTCGTCACGATCATGGGGCATGTCGACCATGGCAAGACATCGCTGTTGGATGCCATTCGCAATGCGAATGTCGTATCCGGCGAAGCGGGCGGTATCACGCAGCATATCGGTGCCTACCAGGTCGAGAAGAACGGCCAGAAGATCACTTTCATTGATACTCCGGGCCATGAGGCCTTTACCGCGATGCGTGCACGCGGTGCGCAGGCGACCGATATCGCGATCCTCGTGGTTGCAGCCAATGACGGGGTGATGCCGCAGACGATCGAATCGATCAACCATGCCAAGGCCGCCAAAGTTCCGGTGATCGTGGCAATCAACAAGATCGATCTCCCGGCCGCTGATCCGAACAAGGTTCGAACAGCGCTGTTGCAGCATGAGATTTTCGTTGAATCCATGGGCGGTGAAGTGTTGGACGTGGAAGTCTCTGCAAAGACCGGCAAGGGCCTCGACAAGCTGCTGGAAACCATCCTGCTGCAATCGGAAGTGATGGAACTCAAGGCTGATCCTGACCGTCCCGCCGAAGGCATTGTGGTCGAAGCAGAACTCGACAAGGGTCGTGGTCCTGTTGCCACCGTTCTGATCAAGCGCGGCACGCTGAAAACCGGCGACATCATTGTCGCCGGCAATGAATGGGGCCGTGTACGTGCGCTTGTCACCGACAAGGGCGATCAGCTGAGTGCCGCCCTGCCCTCAATGCCGGTCGAAGTGCTTGGCCTCAACGGCACCCCGATGGCCGGCGACCGTGTCGCGGTGGTCGAGAATGAAGCACGGGCACGTGAAATCTCGGACTATCGCCAGCGGCTTGCCCGCGAGAAAGCGGTTGCCCGGCAGGCAGGTTCACGCGGTTCGCTTGAGCAGATGATGAGCCAATTGCAATCGAGCGAATTGCGTGAGGCGGCCGTCGTCCTGAAGGCTGATGTCGGAGGCTCTGCCGAAGCCATTGCACAATCACTCGACAAGCTTGGCACCGATGAAGTGCGCGCGCGCATCGTCCATCTGGGCGTGGGCGGGATCACGGAATCGGATGTGGCGCTTGCTGCTGCATCCAATGCACCGATCCTGGCATTCAACGTGCGTGCCTCAAAACAGGCGCGTGATGCTGCCGACCGCGAAGGCATCGAAATCCGCTATTATTCGATCATCTACGATCTTGTTGATGACATGAAGTCTGCGATGTCCGGCCTGCTTTCGCCAGAACGTCGCGAGACATTCCTTGGTTACGCGGAAATCCTCGAAGTCTTCAACGTGTCAAAGGTCGGCAAGGTCGCGGGCTGTCTCATCACCGAAGGCAAGGTCGAGCGCGGAGTGGGCGTGCGCCTGCTGCGCGACAATGTCGTCATCCACGAAGGCAAGCTGTCGACTCTCAAGCGTTTCAAGGACGAGGTTTCCGAAGTTCAGTCCGGCATGGAATGCGGCATGGCCTTCGAGAATTACCAGGACATCCGCAAGGGCGACCAGATCGAGTGCTTCCGCGTCGAGCATGTGACGCGCAAGCTGTAGACGCGGCAGCTGAATTCATCCTGCGCCGACCGGTCCGATTCCGGCCGGTCTTAGTGAGGTCATATCCATGAGCAAGTTTGCAGGGGGGGCGAAAGGCCCCTCACAACGGCAGTTGCGTGTCGGCGAGATGGTGCGCCATGCCTTGATCCAGCTGCTGCAGCGCGGTGAGATTCCCGATCCGGTGATTGAAAGAACCGTGATTTCAATCACCGAAGTGTCGATGTCACCCGATCTCAGGATCGCGACGGTGTTCCTGTCGCCGCTCGGCATCGAAGATCCGCAGCCGGTCATCAAGGCGCTGGCGCAGAATGCCAAACTCATCCGCGGACGCATTTCGCCAGCGCTGCGGCAGATGAAATACATGCCGGAATTCCGGTTCCGTGCCGATACCAGTTTCGACAATTATGCCAGAATCGACCGTATCCTGCACTCACCCGAAGTGGCACGCGACATCGGGCATGATGATGAAAAGGGCGGAGACGAAGAATGAGCCGGCAACGCAAGAAAAAAGGCCGTCCGGTCTCTGGCTGGATCATCCTCGACAAGCCGGCCGGCATCGGCTCGACGGAATGCGTGTCGAAGATCAAATGGCTTTTCCAGGCGGCAAAATGCGGCCATGCAGGGACGCTTGATCCGCTCGCATCCGGCATGTTGCCGATAGCGCTTGGCGAAGCGACCAAGACGGTTCCGTATGTGATGGACGGGGCCAAAACCTATCGCTTCACGGTGACCTGGGGGGCGGAAAGCAATACCGATGATCTGGAGGGCGAATTCACGCGGACCTCCGACCTTCGCCCGGACCGCGAGGCGATCCTCGATGCGCTGGAAAACTACCGGGGCGAGATCGAGCAAATCCCGCCAGCCTTTTCTGCCGTCAAGATCAATGGCGAGCGCGCCTATGATCTTGCACGTGGTGGAGAGGATGTGGTGATCGAACCGCGCAGCGTCATTATCCACCGCCTGGAACTGATCGAAACGGATGGAAACAATTCCGCGACCTTTGAATGCGAGTGCGGCAAGGGCACCTATGTGCGTTCGCTGGCGCGCGATCTTGGGCGCGACCTCGGCTGCTTCGGCCATGTCAGCTATTTGCGGAGAACCTCCGTCAGTCCGTTCAACGAGGATGACCTTATACCGCTTGCGGAACTGACTGCGCTTGAAGGCGATCTCGACGCGCTGGACGCCGAAGTGCTGGCAACAGGCATAGCACTCGATGACCTGCCGGAAGTGCAACTGACGGCGGAACAGGCGAACCGCATCCGCGCCGGCAATCCGGTTCTGTTGCGCGGGCGCGATGCAATCACCTTTGCCGACGAGGCTTTCGCCACTTGTGGCAATGAACTTGTTGCCATTGGCGGCGTCGACAAGGGATCGTTCAATCCGAAACGGGTGTTCAAGGTCTCTGGCGTCTAATCGTCATTCCCCGCCTGTTTTCGCTTGGATGCCTTGAATTGCAGGTCTATCCTGTGTGCAGGGGCAGTTACCGGGAGGACGATCCATGCGTTCGATACCATGCGCGGTTGTTGCAGCCGTCGTTGCCGCCAGTTCCAATATGCTGCCTGCAAATGCGGGCGAGGCGGGCAAACCATTCCTGATGGCCCAGGCCTGTGGCTGGTACGTGGTAGTCGGTTGCAGCCAGGACTGGGACAATGCGAATGCTTCTGCGCCTCCTGGAACCTATGTGATTGACACCAACCAGTATCCCAATTTCCGCAATGGCTGGTTCTGCGCAGTTGACGGGCCTTATGGCACCAAGGCCGAAGTGCCGCTCTCGCACTGGCGCAGCTATCGTGGCGATGCGTATGTGAAAAACGCGTGCTGAGGCCGGATCCGTAAAAACACTGGCAATCTGCGCAAAAATCCACTATATGCGCCGCAACCGGAGAGCTTCGGCTTGCCTGTTGCAAAAGGCCCCGGCTGGACGACATCCCGGCCCTGGGCGACAATCTCCCTTCCGGCATGGAATGCGGAATCGCGGCAAGACCGCGCGATGCATGACATGTGCGTACAACATCAAGGAAAA
>JAWKWL010000002.1:287500-591161 GCA_041397525.1 Nitratireductor sp. | reverse complement strand
GGAGTTTGGGCCGGCGTCGGTGAATTTCTGGGAGCCCGAACGTTCAGTAACGCAACCGAATGCCGGGTTGCTGCTGACCTTCTTCGCATAGGGGCCGACATTGACGGCAGAAGAATAGGGCACAAGGCTGATACGGGTTTTGCCGCTGGTGTTCTTCACCGGCAGCAGGATGTCCACGGCCTCTCCGGCGGCTGCCTTCAGGTCCTGGATCTTCGAGCCACCCATGGAGCCGGTGACATCGAGCATCATGGCGACCTCGACCGCATCGGTCGAGAAGACGGCTTCGGAACTTGCGCCGGTCACAACGGTCGGACTTCCTGCTATGCCCATGAATGCCATGGTTACTTCAGCGGTGGCACTGGCGGAAATCCTGCCGGTTGTCGCATCAGCGAAAAAACTGGAGATGTGCACATTGGCCGGAACACCAAACCGGCCTTCGACATTGGCAAGGAAGAAATCCTCGAAATCCTTGCGAAAATTGCCGTTGACCGGTGCACCGTCGGCCATGCGGTTGCCAGCCGAGAGAATAGCTGCATCAAGAGCCGAGTTGATCACCGATTTTGACTGCGCAAGCCGCGAATAGTCAAAAGCCACCCCGGCCGAAAGAAACACGGCGACGGCAGTTACACCGAAAATGGTGGCGAAGGTGCCACGCTCATCAGATCGAAAGGAAGTGACTGCGTTGCGAAAGCGGGTGCTGATTGCTGATACGGTTTTCAAGTTGGCCTCCTGCGGCTGGTGTTGCGGCAGGAGTTGCACAGGACGAGCCAATTGGTCCGGATTTGCCGGCCGGGACGAGTTTTGGGCCGTGCGCAATTGAATTCATTGGGGAAATGTCGGTTTCATGGTTAATCAATGGTATATGCGGCAAAACCCGTGAAAATGATGCGTTAAACTCCTGGCAAGATTTCGAAAATCCTGCGCCAATTCGGGACAACTGGTCAGTTCACGCGGGGGAAATGGTATTCATTGTGGGACAGGTAGAATTTGGGACAGGCAACGGGGAATTTTGAGATTACTCATTGCCGAAATGGCACCAGTCTCTCCGCTTGCGGCCGGAATATGGACGAACCAGCCCGGCATCAAGGAGGTGGCTGGCGAGGCTGATGCCGTCGACAGTTGTGACATCGGCCAGCATGCGGCCATAATATTTGCCACCGCTGACATTGGTGAGTTCCACTCTGCCTTCGGCAACCAGGTGCATGGCGGCCTGTCTTGCTGCAAGTGCCGCACGGTGTTCGAGCGCGCAACGGGACCTCATTTCGGGTGCATCAATTCCACGAATGCGAATGCTGACGAAAACCTGCTGGCCGGGCCAGACATGCGCGCCAACCTTGATGCTGTCACCGTCAATGACCTCGATGATGTCAGCAGGAATGGGTCCGGGCAACATCTGCTTCTGGTGCGTTTGAGCTTGAAGCGATGTGCCTGGAAACAGGATCAACAGGAGAAGCAGTAATCTCGGCATATGATGAATATATTCCTATAGGAATATATTCCATACCTGTGAAATCGTGGATGTGCAAGCCCGTCAGCCGGGGCGCAGCTCAGAAATCGCTTACGATCCCGTCCTTTTCCCAGTCGCCAAACCGGGTCGGCTCCGGCCCGTTTCTTCCATTGATTTCCCTCGGCAGGTCGTCAGCCTGCCGGGTGCGATGGCGTTCTGCGGCTTCCGAGAGCGCACGTTTGCCAGCCTCAGGAACCGGGCGTCCGGCCCTGCTGGCGAATTTCGGTTCCGTCATGTCCTTGCGCTCCCGGTGCATTTCATGTTGATGGCGAAGCCTGTCTTCGCGAATGAAGGGTTTGCGGAAACAATTTTCGCGGCATGTTCCATATTCGCCCCCATATACGGCCACATATACGGCCACATATACGGGTTGGAGGCCAATTCGGCAAACATGTGATCCGTGACCATTCGGGTTGCAACATGATCATTACAGTATGAACGGAAATGAACGGGTGAACGCAATCAAATCCGGCTACAGGCCATCAGGCAAGGAACGCGCAGGACTGGGCGCCCGTATTGTGGCTGCGCGGCTGATCGAGCAGGTCGTAACGCGTGGTGCTTCCTTCGATACGCTGTTCGATGAAGATACAGGATTGGCGGCGCTCAAGGCATTGCCCTTGCATGACCGGCGTCTGGCGCGCGCGATTGCCGTGACAGCAATCCGGCAGCGTGCAGTCATCTCGGCAGCTCTTGCGACCCTGCTCGACCGCCCCCTGCCGAGGAAAGCCGAACACCTGCATTCGACACTGCAGGCTGCAGCAGCACAAATCCTGTTCATGAATGTACCGGAAAGTGCGGCCGTCAATCTTGCCGTGACTGCAGTCTCGGAAGATCCACGCAGTCGTCGGTTTGCCCCTCTGGCCAATGCCGTCCTGAGGCGGATCAGCGACGACAAGGTTCGCCTTTCGCAATTGCTGCCTGCGCCGCGTGATTGCTTTACCAGGTTCCTGGCAGACAGTCTTGCCCGCGACCATGGGAGGGAACGGCTCAGGGCGATCAGCGAAGCAATCCGTGTGGAACCGACCATTGACCTGACCCTGGCTTCAACTGTGCAAGACCGGCGCAGGGAGCAGTTGCGCGATGGGCTTGACGCGGTTGAACTGCCAAACGGATCGTTTCGCCTGCGCGAGAAGACCGATGATATCAGAAAACTTCCAGGATTCGAGGAGGGAGAGTGGTGGGTGCAGGATGCTGCTGCAAGCCTGCCGGTAAAACTTCTGGGAAAAGTTGAAGGCATGAGCATTGCCGATCTTTGTGCGGCACCAGGTGGCAAGACGGCGCAACTGGCTTCAGCCGGTGCAAGGGTAACAGCACTCGATATCTCGCAGCGCCGTCTGCTGCGATTGGGCGAAAACCTGGCGCGGCTGAAGCTCCAAGCAGAAATCGTGACCGGTGATCTGCTGGAATGGAATCCCGGCGCGATCTTCGACGCGGTTATCCTCGACGCACCCTGTTCAGCAACGGGAACGATGCGGCGACATCCCGAGATTGCCTGGAATTGCGAAGCGGAAAAGCTTGCCAAGCTGGTTGCTTTGCAGACCGACATGATCCACGCGGCGCGCAGGCTGGTGAAACCCGGCGGGCTACTGGTCTATGTCAACTGCTCGATCCTCAAGCAGGAAGGAGAAGACCTTCTGGCGGCGATCAGCAAAGCCGAAAACGGACTCACGCTGTCGCCGCTTGCAAAGGGTGAAATTACCGGTGCAGACTTTGCGATCAATGGTCAGGGGGCCTTGCGTACATTGCCCGGTGACCGCTTTGATGAAACACCGGAATCGGTGGGAATGGACGGATTTTTTGCCTGCCGTTTTGTAGTGGGTGAATGACCGGGTGATCACGGTCTGCTTGACATCGATACGTACAATGATTCAACCCTGTTGCCATGCCTTGGTGAAAGGTTAAGGATTGGCGTCAGGCGCTATGGAAGCCAGTTGATTGTGGTGCCGCTTGGCCGAGCGTGCTTGCATCAGCGATGAGAGGCCCGTCAAAGGGGAAAGCCAGCAAATGTCCATTGCCGATCAGCCCCGGGTAATAGGCCTTGCACTGGCCGAAAACTGGCGACGTGCGCGGCGACGTCTATCCGGTGGCCTGTTGGGGGGCATGAGCCTCGGACTGTCCGGCCCGGCACCGGAACGGCTGGTGATTGCGCCTCCCGACTTGCACACAGCGGATCCGACGGTTGCCGCGGAAATCTATGCCGGTATCTTCCGGTTCGGTACTTGGACCGTAGAGGCGGCAGGGAAAAATCCATTCACCCTTCCCGCTCCCGACCAGCAATGGAGCCGGGAACTGCACGGCTTCACCTGGCTGCGCCATTTCAGTGCGGCACGTGATTCGCTAGCCACCACCAATGCGCAAGCACTGGTTCGCGACTGGATCCGTCTCAATCCCAAGCCGGATGACAGTGTCGTGTGGGAACCCATTGTGGCGGCTGCGCGACTGCGCTCCCTGCTTTGCCATTCGGTGCTGATCATCGAGAATACGGAACTGGGTTTCTACCGGTCATTCCTGAAGACCATAGGAACGCATATGCGGTTCATGCGGCGTTCCATGCCCAAGGCGGAAGATGGCATGCCGCGACTTCTTTGCGCCATTGCGCTGTCTTATGCTGCCACCTGTGTTGCCGCTGGCGCGCAATTGCTGGCCATATCCCAGCGGCTGCTTGATGCAGAATTGTCCAGGCAGATCCTGCCGGATGGCGGGCATGTGAGCCGCAACCCGGCTGTCCTGCCGGAATTGCTGGCCCAGTTGCTGCCTTTGCGCCAGTCGCATGCAAAGCTTGGCCAGGCGCCATCGCACGAACTTGTCTCGGCCATTGACCGGATCATGTCGGCAATCCGTTTCTACCGGCTCGGTGACGGATCACTTGCACGGTTCAATGGCTGTTCGGTCACATCGCACGATCTTGTTGCAACGGTCATGCGTTATGATGATGTTGGCAGCGGTGTCCACGGTGAAGCCCCGTATTCCTGCTTTCAGCGGCTTGAGATCGGTGAAACCGCAGTGCTGCTCGATTATGGCCGGCCACCGCCCGGCGCGCTTTCCGTCAATGCCCATGCCGGATGCCTGGCATTTGAAATGTCGAGCGGAACCGCACCCCTTGTGATCAATTGCGGTGCGCCTCCCCATCCAAGAGGTGAATTGCGCAATGCATCGCGGTCTACGGCAGCGCATTCCACCGCGATCATTCACGATGTCTCCAGTTGCAAGTTCAGCGGCGACGGGTTGCTTTCACGGGTTCTGGACGGGCGGATCATTTCCGGGCCGCGAAATGTCACCTGCAACCGGCACGATACAGCGGACAGCCAGTCGGTTTCCGTCAGTCACGACGGATATTTGCGCGACATGGGCGTGGTTCATGAGCGCAGCCTCATTCTTTCCGAGAATGGTGGGGCTCTCGACGGCCTCGACAGTTTCCTGGCGCCTGGCGGGAGGGCATTGAAGGAAGGTCATGGCGAGGATGTGGTGATCCGCTTTCACCTGCATCCCTCGGTTTCAGCCGGGAAGTCGCGGGATGGCAGGACGATCCTGCTGTCGGCTGCTGACGGATCACGCTGGATGTTTACCTGCGGGGTACTGCAGCCGATGATTGAGGAAAGCATATTCTTCGCAGTCAGCAGCGGAGCGCGGCGGACCAAGCAGTTGGTGCTGAATTTCCGGCTTTCCGACCTGCGTGAAATCACCTGGCGGTTCGAGAAACATTCTTCGTGAGCCTGTTTCCACAGGCGAATGCCAGCCACGACCTTGGATCAATTCCAACCGGGGAGAAGCTATGTTAGAGCGCTCTCCAAAAACTGCGGCTTTGCGAGGCATGGCCGCCGGCGGCCCGAATTCAGAAATGGTGCAGAAGATGGCGGTTCAATCCAAGCATATCCCGGCCCCCGACCAGGTCCGAATCAGGCGCGCACTGATTTCGGTCTCCGACAAGAACGGACTTTTGGAATTTGCATCGGCACTTCGGGCAATGGATATCGATATCCTGTCGACCGGCGGCACGGCTTCCGCGCTTCAGGCGGCAGGTATTGCGGTGAGGGATGTGTCACAGGTGACCGGCTTCCCCGAAATCATGGACGGGCGCGTAAAAACATTGCATCCGTCGATCCATGGCGGGATCCTCGCCATCCGTGACGATGCCGAGCATGTAGAGGCCATGGCACAGCATGCAATTTCGCCGATCGATCTGGTAGTGGTCAATCTTTATCCGTTCGAGGAAGTCGCGGCATCGGGTGCCGGATATGCGGACAGCGTCGAGAATATCGACATTGGCGGTCCTGCGATGATCAGGGCGGCAGCCAAGAACCACGCCTATGTCACCATCGCCACTGACCCGGCTGATTATGCCGAGATCATTTCGGCGCTCAGGGATGGCGATGGCTTAGTGCCACTCGCGCTCAGGAAGGAACTTGCCGCGCGCGCCTATGGCCGGACAACAGCTTATGACGCTGCAATATCCGGCTGGTTTGTACAGGAACTCGGCATCGGGACGCCAAGACATTTTTCAGTAGCCGGCAAATTGAGTGAGAAATTGCGCTATGGAGAAAATCCGCACCAGCACGCCGGACTGTATCTGACCGGCAACAAGCGACCAGGTGTTGCCACGGCCAGGCAATTGCAGGGCAAGCAGTTGTCGTGGAACAATATCAATGACACGGATGCGGCTTTTGAACTGGCGAGCGAGTTTGATCCAGATCGTTGCGCTGCGGTGGCAATCATCAAACACGCCAATCCGTGCGGGGTCGCCACTGGTTCATCGCTGGTGGAGGCCTATGAAAAGGCGCTGGCCTGCGATCCGGTTTCTGCCTTTGGTGGCATTATCGCGCTGAACCGCGAACTGGATGGCGCAACTGCTGAACGGATTGCCAGCCTGTTTGCTGAAGTCATCATCGCACCGTCAGTCTCGGACGAGGCGGAGGCTGTGCTGGCGACCAAGAAAAACTTGCGCCTGCTCGTTACCGGGCAATTGGCTGATCCTGCCAGTGGCGGGGTCACGGTGAGAAGTGTAGCAGGTGGCTTGCTGGTGCAATCGCGCGACAATGGCCTCATAGATGAACTCGACTTGAAAACCGTGACGAGGCGGCAGCCGAGTGCGGATGAACTTGATGATCTGCGCTTTGCGTTTCGGGTGGCCAAGCATGTGAAGTCGAACGCCATCGTCTATGCCCGCAACGGCGCTACCGTCGGCATTGGTGCGGGGCAGATGAGCCGGGTTGATTCATCGCGAATTGCAGCACGGAAGGCAGAGGATGCGGCGCATGCCATTGGAATGAGTGAACCTCTGACGAAAGGTTCAGTCGTCGCGTCGGATGCGTTTTTTCCTTTCGCAGATGGCCTGATCTCGGCGATCGAAGCGGGTGCAACCGCCGTCATCCAGCCGGGCGGCTC
The DNA here is from genome assembly GCA_041397525.1 of Nitratireductor sp. GTDB lineage: Bacteria > Pseudomonadota > Alphaproteobacteria > Rhizobiales > Rhizobiaceae > BOKV01. Next base: position 584,272 of record JAWKWL010000002.1, on the reverse strand, counting down.
CATGCGCGACGACGAAGTCATTGCCGCTGCCGATGAGCATGGCATCGCCATGGTCTTTACCGGCATGCGGCACTTCCGGCATTAGGCCGGTCAGTCTTCGGGATTGTGCGCCGGATAGGGCGTGACCAGCAGTATCAGCATTCCGACGACGAAGAAGGGCAGGATCATCGTCATTCCCAACCGTGCGCTGTCGAAATAGCTCGTCACAGTCGCGACTGCCAACGGGCAAAGGAAACTGGTCGCCCTGCCTGACAGCGCATAGATACCGAAATATCTCCCGGTCTCATCGTGAGAAACGCTGCGCGCCATATAGGCGCGGGACGAGGCCTGTACCGGCCCGAACACCAGACCGATCAACAGGCCAAATACGATATAGGCTTTTTCAGCACCCGTGGAAAACAGCCCTTCGCCAGCTTCCGGTCCGAACTGGATCAGCCCGAACAAGGTGTAACCCGGACCCGTGGAAATAATCCCGAGTGTCGCAATCACCAGTGCGATGACCGAGAGCAGAACCACCCATTTGGAACCGAAACGGGTATCCAGCCTGCCGCCCGCGATCGAACCGCCGATTGCAACCACATTCAGAATGATGCCGTAAAGTCCCAGTTCAATGACGGACCAGCCGAACATGCCGGCTGCAAATCCGCCACCCAGTGTCAGCAACGCACCGACGCCGTCCTGATAGATCATTCGGGCAATGAGGAAGCGAACCAGTCCGACACGGTTGCGCAACTCCCGCAGCGTTTGCCCAAGCTCCAGCAAACCCAGTCTCACAGCCTTGCCCAGCGGTTTGGTGGAGCCGCCATCGGGCGTGAACAGGAACATCGGCAGGATGAAAATGAAATACCATATGGCAGAAAACGGGCCTGACTGGCGGGCATCTTCGCCTTGTGCAGGATCGAGACCAAAAAGCGGGTCAAGCCCAATAATTGTCTTTCCTGAAATCGGGTTGCCGGCAAGAAACAGAAGGATCACAATCAACACGATCATGCCGCCGAGATAGCCGAGACCCCAGGCGCTTCCGGATACCTCCCCAATCTTCTCCCTGCTAACCAATCGTGGAAGCATGGAATCATTAAAGACAGTGGAGAATTCTGCTGCAATTGCCGCGACTGTGTAAGCAAACAGGATCCAGAAGACACTAGTGCCAGGTGCGCCATACCACAGCGCCAGCAATCCGCCGATCTGCAATACGGCAAATCCGGCGATCCAGGGTTTACGCGGACCCGTCTGGTCTGAAATCGATCCAAGAATGGGCGCAAGGACAGCCATGATCAGCCCGCCAATGGCAATGGCAAAACCCCAGGCTGCCTGGCCGGCCACCGGGTCCGGGTTGCCGTCCGGGCCAAGCACCATGCGTGAAATGAAATATGGCCCGAAGATGAAAGTGGTTACGACGGTGAAGAAGGGTTGAGCCGCCCAGTCGAAGAGCATCCAACCCCAAATACCCTTCTTGCTCGCCTGTCCGGTCTTGCTGTCACCGCTGACTTCCGTCATTGCCATGGTTCTCTCCCGCCATATTTTCCCCGGTGCCGATCTTCGTTGCACGCAACCGGCTTGTATTTCCCGTTCGGACTATGTCAGTCTTTTGGGCGTTGCGCCACACAATAGCGACGCTGAATCGATGCAGGAATCGGGAACGGGGAGACTTGTCTTGGCTAAGCCTGACCACGAAGAACAGGTGCGGGAGGCGCAGCGCATTCTGAAGCGTGTGGAGCGCGATTCAGAAACCATTGGTGCCTCATCGCTGGCGCGCACGGCTAGCAGGATCAAGGATCACATGGCAGGCGGAGATGCGCCGGAAGACGATGCCGCTGAAATCTGGGGCAGACGTATCGGCAGGAGCCTTGGTCTCATTGCCGTTGTCATTCTGGTGATCTATCTGTTCAAAAACTATGTGATGGCGTGACGGGCTTGCAGGAAGAAACACGAAAGCACGGCGCGATTGCCGCCATTTCGAGCCATGTGGTGCGCGGCGGCGTGGGTAACCGGTCCATGGTGCCGGCCCTTGAGGCCACGGGCTTCAGTGTGTGGTCGGTGCCGACAATCACGCTCCCGTATCACCCTGGACATGGCCCAGCCACCCGTATCGTTCCTGACCCGGAACAATTTTCGAGCTTGCTTTCAGATCTCGCCAATTCATCCTGGACCGGCGAACTTGCGGGACTGGTTTCGGGGTACATGGCCAATGAGGACCAGGCAATTCGCGTGGCGAAATTTGTAACCCAACTGAAGCAGCGGCATCCTGGACTGGTCTATCTCTGCGATCCGGTAATCGGCGACCACAATGGGCTTTACGTCAAACAGCAAACTGCGGAAGCCATTCGCGATCATCTGCTGCCACTGGCAGATATTGCGACGCCTAACCTGCATGAACTGGCATGGCTCGGCGCACAACCGGCAGCGGAAACAGCGCCGCAGGCAGCACTACAAGCGAGACAACTCGGGCCGGGACGCGTGGTGGTAACATCTGCGCCGGCATTCATGCGCGGCAACACAGGCAACCTTCTGGTGGAAAAGGGACAGGCCGTGCTGGCCGAACATCGACTGGTCGACGGCCCCTCAAATGGCGCGGGTGATTTGTTCTCGGGGCTGTTTCTTGCGCATGTGCTTTGCGGGACTAAGGGTGAAAAGGCGCTTTCGGCAACGACCTCTTCCGTGTTCGAAATCATGGCGCGCTCGGCGCGGGCGGGGGCAGGCGAGGTGATCCTGGCAGGGGAATGGGCGAGCCTGATGCGCCCGTCAGCCATGGTTACATTGCGCAGGGTCACGATACCGTTGCTGCCGGAAAACGGGGCCGGGGCGGGATGATCCGTTCGGGTGTTGCGCTTGCCGGTGTTGACGGATGCAAGGCAGGCTGGATTGCGGCAATTGTCCTGCCGGGAGCGACGATTGAGACAAAGGTGTTCTCCAGTTTTGCTGAGATACTTGGCAGCGTTCCAGCAGACGCAATCATAGCAGTCGACATGCCCATTGGATTGCCAGAAACAAGCAAGGCTGGGGGGCGAGGTCCCGAGCGCGCAGTCCGCAGCTTGCTGGGGCCAAGGCAATCGAGCGTTTTTGCCATTCCGTCACGCAGGGCTGTAAGGGCAGGCGATTATCGCGAGGCCTGCGCAATCGCGCTTGAAACCTCCGATCCTCCGCGCAAGGTTTCCAAGCAGGCCTTCAACCTGTTTCCGAAAATCCGCGAGATCGATGATCTCGTCACGCCCCAACTTTGCTCAAGGTTGCATGAAGTGCATCCGGAAGTGGCGTTCTGGCGGCTCAATGGTGAAAGGCCGATGAGCCTGCCGAAAAAGGTCAAGGGCAGGGTGAACAAGGCCGGCATGGTGGAAAGAATGCAGTTGCTGGAGGTGCATGGCATTCCTGCCAGTGTGACCGGCGCGAAGCCACCAAGGGGTGCCGCGCAGGATGATCTTCTGGATGCCTGTGCCTGCCTGGCAATAGCAGAGCGTCTGGCGCGCGGGGTAGCTATGCCGTTTCCCGACCCGGCAGGCAGGACAGCGGAGGGAATAACGGTTGCCATCTGGGCATGAACCCTGTTGTGTGATTTTGGCGCGGAAGAATTTGCCTGTCAGCAGCAGCGCTTTATAAGGGCTCAGAAAGAAAGGCATGCATCATGGCGAGAGATAAGGTTGAACCGGGCTTTCCCGAAAAACTGGGCGATGGCTACAAGGCATTTTACTATGGCCGCCTTCGCCACGAGCGCGACCGCTACGAACGGCTTGCCGCCAGCGGCCAGAAGCCCGAGGTGATGATCATAGCCTGCTGCGATTCGCGCGCGGCGCCGGAGCTGATTTTCGATGCAGCCCCGGGTGAGGTATTCGTTGTGCGCAATGTTGCAAACATGGTGCCCCCTTATGCGCCGGATGACGAATATCACGGGACATCTGCAGCGCTCGAATTCGCGGTGCAGGTATTGAAGGTCAAGCATATTGTCGTCATCGGTCATGGCAAATGCGGTGGCGTGAATGCCTTTCGTGAACAGTTGGAGGGCAATTCCTCCGAGCCATTGTCGCCGGGCGATTTCATTGGCAAATGGATTACATTGCTGGAACCGGCTACTCGTGACATCCGTTGCGAGGATGCCGATTCGGTGATTGCGCGCCAACGCGCCCTGGAAGAGGCCGCGATCCGCAATTCCATTGCAAACCTGAAAACATTTCCCTGTGTCAATATCCTGGTCGAACGCCAGCAATTGCAGGTGCATGGCAGCTGGTTCGACATTTCCTCAGGCGAATTGTGGCTAATGGATCCGGTCACCGGTGATTTTGCCCCGGCGACCGTTTAGGCTGCGGCGGACAGGCAAGATACTCAAATGCGGTTCAACGGGGGTTTCGCGGGCGCGAGCCATTTCCCGGCCTTGCAACCTGCCAGCAGCCAGTAGACAAAACCACCGACAAATCCGGCCGACGCCAGAACGAGGAGCGTGCCTTCGTCGAGCAGGCGCGGATCCTGATTTCCGAACCAAGTCCATCCGGCAAACAAGCCAACAATCCCGCCCATTGCGAGGTTGATGGTCATGCCGCGCCAGCGCATCAGTTCGGCAATGGCGATGGCAATTGCCGCCGGTAACACGGCTGATGCCGCAACCCACGGCCATGAGACCAGACCAAACAGGCCGGAAAGCCAGGCCGAGTCCGCCCGCTCACCGGTAATCTCATGAAGTGCGGGAGCAAGCACGTCATGCACCACACCCAAAGACAGGAACATGGATGCAGCCAGTGTCGCGAGTACGAAAGCAAATGCCACTGCAAAAAGCCGGACGATGAGATCACCGATCGAACGCATTTCTTATTCGCCGTGGCCCGCGATCATCATGGCTTCCAGCGCCAGCCGATCGGTTTTCTTCAGACGTTCCGATTCGCTCTTCAACTGGCCGCAGGCAGCCAGGATATCGCGGCCGCGTGGTGTGCGGATCGGAGAGGCGTAGCCGTTGTCATTGATGAAGTCGGCAAATTTCTCGATCGATTCCCAGTCCGAACATTCGTAGCCGGAGCCGGGCCAAGGATTGAACGGAATCAGGTTTATCTTGGCTGGAACACCCTTGAGCAGGCGGACGAGTTCGCGGGCATCGGCAAGCGAATCATTCACACCTTTCAGCATCACATATTCGAACGTGATGCGCCGGGCATTGGATACTCCAGGGTAATTCCTGCAAGCCTCGATCAGTTCCCTGAGCGGGTATTTCTTGTTGATCGGCACCAGTTCGTTGCGCAATTCGTCATTGACAGCATGCAGGGAAATGGCGAGGCCACAGCCGATTTCCTCACCCGTGCGCTGAATGAAGGGGACAACGCCTGACGTTGACAAGGTGATGCGCCGCTTGGAAAGGGCAAGTCCGTCACCATCGGCAATGATCAGCAGGGCATTCCTGACCGCATCGAAATTGTAAAGTGGCTCGCCCATGCCCATCATCACGACATTGGAAACCTTGCGGCCTTCGGAGGGAACGATCGCGCCCTGCGGCGTGTTGGCGTCCGGAAAATCACCAAGCCGGTCGCGTGCGACCAGCAATTGGGCAATGATTTCCTCGGAGGTGAGATTGCGTACCAATTTCTGCGTTCCGGTGTGGCAGAAGGAACAGGTCAATGTACAGCCGACCTGACTGGAAACACAAAGCGTGCCCCGACCTTCTTCGGGAATGTAGACGGTCTCTACCTCAACGGGTTTGCCGGCACCGCGCGAAGGGAAGCGCATCAGCCATTTGCGGGTGCCGTCTTCGGAAATCTGCTCGGCAATGATTTGCGGGCGGGCAATCGTGAATTTCTGTGAAAGGGTTTCCCGCAAGTCTTTCGATATGTTGGACATGACGTCAAAGTCTGAAACACCGCGAACATATAGCCAATGCCAAAGCTGCGAAGCGCGCATGCGGGCCTGGCGTTCGGGAACGCCTGCTTCAGCCAGCGCCTGCGTCAGTTCCGGGCGCAAAAGCCCAATCAGCGATCCGCGTTCGTCGCGTCCCGGCAGCGATTGCGCCAGCTTGTCACGCGTTTCGGTGTCGACAAGATTGATCGACCTGGAGGTGTTTGCCGTCATTTGTGCGTGTCCTAGGCAGGAAAATGTCCATGTTTGACAGCATGAACCGGTTCCCGCGTGTGCATTGTGTTGAAACTTCCAGTCGTTGCTGCCGGAAACAGGAAATCCCCGGCTTCAGTTCCACCACTGACCCGGTATGTTCCATTCGTTACCGTCACAACTGGATTGCTCTATCACAAGCAGCAGGGCAAATCATCCCAGTGCGAAGAGGCCATGTCAGACGCAGGTAGCGGTCAGTGACTCAGCGACAGGTCTGGATGTCGGACAGAGAGGCAGAAACACCTGAAAGCGAATAGGTGTATTGGGTCTGCGTGCCACGCCGTGATGCAGCGGTCAGCGACATCGCCTTGCCCTTGCGCATTGCCTCGACGACCAGCGGCTCTTCAGCCGGGTTTTCCATCCAGGCATTGTTGCCCTGGGTGAACATCGAGAACTTGCGGCCGTCTATGTCGAGCACAACCTTGGAATTGTCCTGAAATGCGTAACCGACGGTGAATTGCGGTTCCAGCGTTACATTCTGGCCGGGATGCTGGGCCAGCATGAAAAAGACATCACCATGGTCCCTGTCAGCGGGAAGCTTCTGGGAGGGAATGGAGAGAATGTAGCATGTCTTGCCACTATTGCCCTGATGGCTGTACGAGCCCCATGCGCTGTTCTGCTTGATGCGGGTTGGCGCCTGTGCGGCTGCCGGGGTAGCGATGGCCAGGATCACGGCGAGTGCCGCCAGATTTGTCGTTGGCCTTGCAATCTGTTTCGCGAGTTTCATCTTCTTTTCCTGCCGATTTCCATTTTCCAGCGTGGCGAACCGGGAGTTCGAGCCAGGATGCGGAAATAACGTCTTCCACTTACGGACACTTTCCGGCATGGCCGGTTGATCCCTGTAAAAATGCTTTATGGACCCTTACCAAAACGTGAAGATTTTTACAGATTCAGACGATGTTCCGCATAACACTCGCTGTTTCCGCAATTCTGGCGTCAATCCTGTCCAAAAGCAGACAATTGCGTTGTTTTCCAAAAACAAGGCAAGAGTTTGGCTGCAAGCAGGCAATGAGGCATGCTTTCACGTGTGTCCGGCAAAAATTGCGCTGGACAAACACGGTTGTCGGGCATGGATTTCATGTGCAGTCTTGTGGATTGATTGCGCTGATCAGGTCGACGAAAGGCTGGTGCGAATTATCCCGAATGGGAGCCGGGCCAATCAGGCCGTTGCGGGAGTTGCTGGAAATGCCGGAAACATGTGTGCGGGTCGAGGTAGGGCTCTGGTTTGAACAGTGAAGCAATGGCCGGGCTGGCGCTCGAGGTTGCAAGGGACCGCAGCCAGGCGGCTTTTGCCCGACTTTTTGACCATTTTGCCCCGCGGATTAATGCCTATTTGCGAAAGCTTGGGCTTGCCCCCAGTCTTGCCGAGGAAATTACCCAGGAGGTGATGATCACGCTGTGGCACAAGGCGGAATTATTTGATGCAAGCAAGTCGAGCCTCTCAACCTGGCTGTTCAAGATAGCACGCAATCGCCGCATTGATGCTGCAAGGCGGGACAAGGGCTCGGCCATTGATCCCGATGATCCCGTCCTCCATCCTGAAGCAGAGCCGTTGCCAGATGCAGGAATGGACATGCAGCTGCGGGAAAAGCGGGTTCGTGCCGCCATTGCCACGCTCCCTGCCGAACAGGTGGAAATGATCCGAATGGCATTTTTTCTTGGATATTCGCACAGCCAGATTGCGCAGGAGACCGGTGTTGCACTTGGAACTGTCAAGTCCAGGATCAGGCTCGCATTCACGCGATTGCGCGCCGTGCTCGATTCCGATCCTGCCATCGATACCGACTGACGGTCCCGACCAACTCACGCCGCCTGCTTCTCGCTGTCCTTTTTGGCGTCGGGATCATCGTGCGATCGAAGTTTTGCCAATGCTTCCCTTGCTGCGGTGTAATGCGATTCCCTGATACTGCCCTTGATGGCAGCAAAGGCTGCGGTCAGGACCGCTATGTCGTCGCTAAAACCAAATCCCAAAATGAAATCCGGAATCCAGTCGAGCGGCATCACGAAATAAGCCAGTGCTCCCAGCAGGATCGCCCGGGTACGGTTCGGCGTTGCCGGGTCAAGCGCGCAATAGTAGCTGGCGACCACATCATCCATGAAAGGCAACTTGCCGGCAGCCTTTGCCAGCGTTTTCCAAAAGCCCTTGCGCACCGATTCCTCGCGCCGGGCATTGGCCTCCGCTTCGCCAGGCAGAAGGATCTCGCCTTCAAGTACCTTTTTCATTCCTTCGTCCAGATGTCTTTCAGGGTTCATTACAGTCTCCCTTCCTTCAGGTAAGGTGGGTATCGGAGCCCAATGCTGCAATATGGAGCCGGTTTGGTGGCGGTCATCGTGTCGAATTGGTATCGGCGATCCTGTCCATGAATTTCGCCATACTGACATCCAGTTCGCTCAATCCCCTGACCGAATGGGTGGTCAGGGAAACATCGACCGTGCGGTAAACATTGGACCATTCGGGATGGTGGTCGATCTTTTCAGCCTGCATTGCGACACGGCTCATGAAACCGAAAGCCTCATTGAAGTTCCTGAATACATATCGCCTCGAAATCGCGTCAGCTGATGCTGAAAGCTGCCAGCCCGGCAATTGCGACAGGGCTTCATCGCGTTGATCTTCCTGCAATTTCTGCACCATGATATGTCCTCAATGCCAGTTTTGTTCCCGATACGGAGAGACAATGTCACAGATGAAGCAATCCGTCCTGTTTGTATGCCTGGGAAACATCTGTCGCTCGCCGCTCGCAGAGGGTTTGTTCCGCCATCATGTTGCTCGGGCCGGTCTCGGGGACCGGCTGTTTGCCGATTCGGCAGGAACCGGCGATTGGCATTCCGGTGAGCCGCCACATCCCAATTCAGTGCTGATTGCGGCAAGGAATGGCATCGACATTTCAGGTCAGCGCGCAAGGCAGTTGCAGACTGGTGACCTGGGGCGGTTCGAACTCATCTGCGGAATGGACGCCTCGAATGTTGCCAATATCCGTGCGCTTTCGCGGAGTACGCGAGCCGGCAATACGCATGGCAAGCGGGCAGAAATCGTCCGGTTCATGGATGCCGGTTCGATGGAAGAATGCGATGTACCCGACCCTTGGAGCAAAGGCATGGAGGCATATCAGAAGGTCTTTGACATGATCAACAGCACGATGCCACGGTTGATTGATCGCCTGCTCAAGGCACAAAAACGGGTGGATTGAGCCGAGCTCTCACGCTGGGTGTTTCATTGTTGCGCAAGCCAAGGTCAAACACTTCCTCGGTGACGTACGGCCCGCCACCGACCGAGTCGCGGGATGACAGCAGCACAAACCGGTCCACGGAAAACGGAGTGGTTGAAAAACTGCCGCGAAGCGCAAGCCAGTTTGCCACGTCGCTACCCTTGGCATTGCCCTTGGTGCCGCGCAGGCGGGCAAGGGTGACATGCGGTGTGAATTTGCGGCTCTCGGCCTTGAGGCCGATCCGCTGCATTATGCGCTCCTGCTCACTCTGCAATTCAACCAAAGCCGAACTTGGTTCGACACAGGCATGAATTGAATGCGGCTTGTTTCCCCCGAATGCATTGAGTCCATTCAATCGCAATGAAAACTGCCTGCGACTTGTGCGTGCCAGTGCGTTGACGATCTCGTCTGCTGTGCGATGATCGGTATCACCAATGAAACGCAGGGTGACGTGATAGTTTTCCTGATCGATCCAGCGTGCACCCGGCAATCCGCCGCGCATCATGGCGAGAGAAAATGCCACCTGGCCAGGTATTTCTATGGCAGTGAACAGTCTCGGCATGCGTGGATCCTTTCGAATCAACCATCCTGAAATCAGGGAATCATGCCCGGAGCCTCACCGCAAGGCGCTATTGTTGCCGGTGATGTCTTGCGCAAGCCTGATCGCGAAAGGCAGAAAACGGGCAACGATTTCATCAATGCCCGCTTCGGTAGGATGCATGCCGTCCGCCTGGTTGAGAGTCGGCTGGCCGGCCACCCCATCAAGAAAGAAGGGGTAGAGCGGCACCTCATGTTTCGTGGCGAGGGCAGGGTAAATCGTATTGAAGGCGTCTTCATATTCCCTGCCCATGTTTGGCGGGCTCAGCATTCCGGCCAACAGCACCTTGATGCCGCGCTGTTTCAACCGTGAGATGATCGTGTCGAGATTGTCCATCGTTGCCTTGGGTGACAGGCCGCGAAGTGCATCATTGGCACCGAGTTCCACAATCACTGCCGTAGCTTCGGGAGGTACGGACCAGTCGAGCCGGGCAAGGCCGCCTGCACTCGTGTCTCCAGAAACTCCAGCATTCAAGACGCGGACGGGGATGTCCTGCGCCAGCAGTGCCTTTTCAAGCTTCTGCGGAAAGGCATCGCTTTCCGCCAGACCGTAGCCCGCTACCAGACTGTCGCCGAGAACCACGATCACACCGGGTGCAGGTGCCGTTGCGGTCTGTTCGGCGGCGCGTGTCAATTTGGGCAAGGCAAGCGGAAACAGGATTGCCAGCACAAATGTCATCATGACCGCCGCGCCTGCGGCACCACGGACCAGACCGGCGGGGGAACGCCGCATTACCGATGTTTCACTGGACATGCCTGACGTCCTCCTGCCTGATATTTCAGGGCGCAGCGGTTTGAAACACAAACCCGCCTGCCCATATGAGGTCATTGATTTCGTTACTCCCATCTAGGTGCCCGGACGGCTTTGGGCAACCGAATAACAACTTCAGGCAATTCCGACATGATCACAGATACGGTAGTTGAACTCAGCAAGGTGCATCTGACATTGGGCAGTGGAGCTTCTCTGGTCCACGTTCTCGACGGAGTGGACCTCAATGTTCAACGTGGCGAGACTTTGGCGGTTCTGGGCCCTTCTGGCTCGGGCAAGTCGACGCTGCTGATGGTGGTTGCAGGGCTGGAACGCGCGGACAAGGGAGAGGTAAGCGTAGCAGGAAGCAGGCTCGGTTCCATGAATGAAGACGACCTGGCGTCCTTTCGTGGGCGACAGGTGGGAATTGTCTTCCAGTCATTTCATCTCATACCGAATATGACTGCGTTGGAAAATGTTGCCGTGCCGCTCGAGCTTGCCGGTGACCGTGATGCATTCGACAAGGCACGAGCCGAACTGGAAGCGGTCGGGCTCGGGGCTCGGGCCAGCCATTTTCCCGGGCAGCTTTCAGGAGGGGAGCAACAGCGCGTGGCAATTGCGCGGGCGCTCGCACCGCAGCCCTCGATCCTGGTGGCGGACGAGCCAACGGGAAATCTTGACGGCGAAACAGGCAAGCGGATTGCCGATCTCATATTTGCGCAAAGTGGTGAAAGGGGAACAACACTGCTTCTCGTCACCCATGACACTGCGCTTGCCTCTCGGTGCAGCCGAACCGTACGAATGCGCTCGGGCAGGATCGAGCCTTCACAAACGGCTGCGGCCGGGTTTGTGGGCGGGCGGGCCGCGCAATGACGAATTCACGAAACTCCCAAGGTTTCAGGCTCGCCTTGCGACTGGCATTGCGTGAATTGCGCGGCGGGCTTTCCGGCTTCTACATCTTTCTTGGCTGCATCGCGATCGGGGCTGCTGCCATCAGTGGCGTGAATTCCGTTTCAGGCTCGATTGCCGGAGGCATCACAGAACAGGGAAGGGCAATTCTCGGCGGCGATGTTGCCGTGTCACTGGTGCAGCAGGAGCCACCTGCAGAAGCGCTGGCACTGCTGAGCGCCAACGGCAAGGTATCCCGCTCAACGAGTTTGCGGGCAATGGCACGGCGCAGTGATGGTGGCGACCAGATTCTCGCTGAGGTCAAGGCTGCCGATGACGCCTATCCGCTGTTTGGCGAATTGCGGGCCAATGTCGCAGACGGTGCGGATGGTGTTGTTGACTGGGCAGATTTCGGAGATGACAGCGTACTGGTTGACCCGCTGCTGCTGGAACGGTTGCAGTTGAAGATCGGCGAGCAGATTGCACTGGGTGATGCCAGTTTCACGATTGCAGGAACGATCGCCAACGAACCGGACCGGATATCCGAAGGGATGATTTTCGGTCCGCGAATCCTGATGAAACCGGCTGCCTTGAAAAATGCGGGGCTGATCCGCCCTGGCTCGCTCTTCACAGACAGTCGCGCCATACGGCTGAACGATGGCAGCGCGGCAGGCCTCGGCGCGTTCCTCGAAAAGATGCAAGCGCAGGCACCGAGCGTCGGCTGGCGTGTGCGCTCCCGTGACAATGCTGCGCCGTCACTGTCGCGCAATATCGAGCGGTTTTCGCAATTTCTCACCCTGGTCGGCCTGACCGCGCTGATTGTCGGCGGGGTTGGCGTTGCAAACTCGGTTCATGCCTTTCTCGACCGCAAGCGGCCTGTGATAGCAACGCTCAAATCCGTCGGGGCATCCGGTGACCTGATCTTCATGGTGTATCTGATCCAGATCATGCTGCTGGCGATGGTGGGCATTGCAGCCGGGCTGGCATTGGGTGCGTTGATGCCCCTTGTCGCCAAATGGGCGCTGGCTGGTCTGCTTCCAGTGTCCTCGGCCTCGGCTCTGCAACCGGGAGCGCTTGGACTGGGCGCAATCTATGGCTTGCTCACGGCTTTCGTCTTTGCCACCTGGCCGCTCGCGGTTGCACGTGAAACCCAGGCGGCGTCCCTGTTTCGCTCCTCCGGATTTGTCGCCCGCCGCCTTCCACGCGCCGGCTATCTGTTGATGATCTCGTGCGGGGTAGGCGCAGTCGCGGCTTTGGCGATCCTGTCCGCATCCAACAAGTTCATCGCCATTGTTTTCCTGCTTTCTGTTGCTGCTGCCTTCGTCCTGCTTCGAGTGGTCGCCTGGGGCCTGCAATGGCTGGCGCGGATGGCTCCGCGCGTGTCAAACACCCAGTTGCGGCTAGCGCTCGGCAATATCCATCGTCCGGGGTCAGTCACGCCTTCAGTCACCTTGTCGCTCGGATTGGGACTGTCCCTGATTGTTGCGCTGACGATGATCGATACCAGCCTGCGCCAGCAGGTGAGCGGCAACCTGCCGCAACGCGCGCCAGATTTCTTTTTCCTTGATGTCCAGAACAGCGAGATCGACCGGTTCCGTTCGAAAGTCGAGGAACTGGCACCCGGCAGCACGCTGAATGCGGTTCCGATGATGCGGGGACGGATCATCAAATTGCGCGGTATCAATGCCGAGGATTATCCGGTCGAAGAGGGCGGTGCATGGGTATTGCGCGGGGACAGGGGAATAACCTTTTCCGAAAGCCTTCCCGAAAATGCGACACTTGCCTCCGGTGAATGGTGGCCGAAGGATTACTCAGGCCCGCCGCTGGTTTCCTTCTCGGCAGAAGAGGCGGGTGAGCTTGGCCTGACGGTGGGTGATGAGATCATCGTGAGTGTGCTTGGACGCCCGGTCACCGCGAAGATTGCCAATCTGCGCGGCGTGGAATGGGAAAGCCTGGCGATCAATTTCGTCATGGTGTTTTCGCCAAACAGTTTCGCCGGGGCACCCTTCGGTTACCTCGCAACACTCACCACTTCCGGCAAGGAAAAGGCAGGAACTTCCGGCACCACTGCTGATGACAGCGCGATCATGAAAGCGATCACAAGCGATTTCCCGGCAGCCGTGACGGTCAGGGTGCGCGATGTGCTGGAAACCGTGAATACTCTGGTCAGGCAATTGGGGGCTGCGATCCGCGCTGCTTCAGCGGTGGCGCTGATTTCGTCCGTCCTGGTTCTGGCCGGGGCGCTTGCTGCGGGAAACCAGGCGCGCAGCCGGGATGCAGTCATCCTGAAGACGCTTGGCGCCCGTCGCTCGTCGCTATTGGCGGCCTTTGTCAGCGAGTATGCGCTGCTTGGAGCGGCGACGGCACTTTTTGCCCTTTTTGCGGGCGGGCTGGCGGCCTGGTTCGTGGTAACGCGGATCATGGATTTCCGTCTGGCGATTGACCCGATGGCACCGGTTCTGGTGCTGCTCGCTGCACTGGCAGTCACCATCGGTGTCGGCCTCATCGCCACCTGGCGAATACTCGGCCAGAAGGCGGCGCCGCACCTGCGCGAGTTGTGAATCCCCGTTCAGAACAAATTTCGGTCAAACGGTTTGATCCGATCGAAACTTGCCCGATTTGCCGGTTAATGGAGATTCCATCTAAGGTTTGCAAGAATCGACGCATGTGCACTTGTGCCTGTGTGATTGAAAGCACATATTGGTGTGAGTTCGCAATTCGTCCGGATTGCGAAATCAGTTTCAATCTGGAGAAAAATAATGGCTGACTATCGCAACAACATGGCGCGCTCCGGCACGACAGCCAGCCGCGCGGGAACAGACATTGACGAGGGCCTTCGCAGTTACATGCTGAGGGTCTACAACTACATGGCGCTTGCGCTTGCCTTTACCGGCCTCGCGGCGATGGGTACCTATTCACTTGCCGCCAGCAATCCGGCCTTTGCGCAGCTGATCTATGGCAGTGCACTGAAGTGGGTGGTGATGTTTGCGCCACTGGCACTCGTTTTCTTCCTGTCCTTCCGCATCAATTCGATGAGCGTGGGCGCTGCGCAGCTGACATTCTGGATTTATTCGGCGCTGGTCGGCATTTCGCTTTCGTCGATTTTCCTGGTGTTCACCGGAGCCTCAATCACACAGACCTTCTTCGTTACCGCCGCAGCATTTGGAGCGCTCAGCCTTTATGGCTACACGACAAAGCGTGACCTCTCAGCCATGGGCTCGTTCCTGATCATGGGCCTGTTCGGCCTGATCATTGCCTCGCTGGTCAACCTGTTCCTGCAGTCGAGCGCGATGCAGTTTGCGATTTCGGTGATGGGTGTGCTGGTGTTTGCCGGCCTGACCGCATGGGACACACAGAAGATCAAGAACATGTATGACTATGTCGCGCATGATGAAACCATGATGGGACGCACTGCGATCATGGGGGCGCTGTCGCTCTATCTCGACTTCATCAACCTGTTCATGTTCCTGCTGCAGTTCCTTGGCGATCGCCGCTGAGGCTGACGGTCATGACGCAATGAAAAAAGGGCGGCCCTGGTGGTCGCCCTTTTCTTTTCTGCCAGTTGGTGACAAGGATTTGAAACAGTTCATCTTGTTCCTGCCGGGAATGTCCCAACGCAATGCATTCGCCCTCCTCTGAAATCGAAATTCGTGCTGCAACGGTCGCCGATCTTGCCATGATCCGTGACATCTATGCCGAAGCCGTGCTGAACGGGGTGGCATCCTATGAGACCGATCCGCCGGACCTCATGGAAATGACTGCGCGTTACGAAGCGATCACGGCAAGGCCCTATCCTTATCTGGTTGCCGCCGCCGGTGCAGTGGTCTGCGGTTACGCTTATGCGTCAGCCTTTCGAACCCGCCCCGCCTATCGCTTCATGGTCGAGGATTCGATCTATCTTGATCCGCGTTTCCAGGGCAGGGGCATTGGCAAACTGCTTCTGGAAAGCCTGATCCGGGAATGTACCGCAATGGGTTTCAGGCAGATGGTTGCGGTCATTGGCGGTGCGCATCCTGCCTCGATAGCGTTGCACCGGGCGCTCGGGTTTGAGGATAGCGGGCGCATTCGCGGCAGCGGCTTCAAGTTTGGCCGGTGGCTGGATACCGCAATCATGCAATTGCCGCTTGGTGAGGGCGAGACCAGCGAACCTTGAACATCCCTGTTACAGCTTGACGTATTGCAACTTGAATTATTGCAACTTGACCGGCAGCCGGTTGTAACCGCGAAAACGGGCCAGTCCCATCCGTTCCGCCTTTCCGCAGGCCTGCAAGCCGGGAAAGCGCTTCGCAAGCTGGCCAAGAGCGATGCGACCTTCAAAGCGCGCCAATGTGGCACCGAGGCAAACATGAATGCCGGTGATGAAAGCGATATGGCGGTTCGGGTCTCTGCCAAGGTCAAGCTTGTCCGGCTGGTCGAAAGCCATCTCGTCACGGTTGGCGCTGGCAATCGAGGTGTGAATATAAGTGCCAGCCGGGACCAACGTGCCGGACAGGACGGTGTCCTTGCTGGCGAGACGGTTGCCGATTTGCAGCGGGCTCTCGAACCGTAATACCTCCTCGACGGCGGTATCGATCATGGCCGGATCCCGTGTCAGGCGGCGATATTCATCCGGGTTCCCGACAAACAGGCCAGCGGCATTCGCCACGAGACTCGTTGTTGTTTCATGCCCGGCATTCAGCAGGAAAATGCAGTTCTGCACGAGTTCGACCTCGTTGAGCCTGCGTCCGTCCTGCTCCCCAAAGATCAGGGCTTCCAGAACCTCACCCTGGGCCGCACCATCAGGGTTCCTGCGGCGATGAGCGATGATGTCGAGGAGAAGCTCGCTGAACTCGCTGACGGCATCATTGCCTGCCTGAAGCCGTTCAGCAGAAATCACCGGGTCGAGCGCACCGAGAATTGCCAGCGAGAATGAACGCAATTTGGCACGGTGGCTTTCCGGCACACCGAGCATGAAGGAAATGATTTCCGTCGGCAACCGCATGGCGAAGGCTGAAATGAAATCGATTTCGCCATTGTCGCTTTGCTCCAGCGCCTCTTCAAGCAACCGTTCCACGATCCCGGAAATCAACGGCTCCATTTCAGCGAGCTTGCGCGGGGTGAAGGCACCGGACAGCAGCTTGCGCACGACAGTGTGGTAGGGGGGATCGTTGAAGATCAGGCTCGTGGTGTGATGGGTATAGAGCGGACCCTCACCGAACTTCTCGCGGAACGCTTCCTTCTTGTCTGAAAGCATGCTCCTGTCCTGGTAGACCGCCCGTACATCTGCAAGACGGGTGAGGTAGACCGATCCGTCCGGATTGAAATGCACGGGATCATGCTGGCGCAGTCCGGCAAGGGTCGGATAGGGGTTTTCGATGAAATCGCGGTCGATGGCGTTGAGGTCAAAGGCGAGTGCCGCCTCGCGCTGCATTGTCACCTTGCAATTCCCCGTGCTGACAAGTGGTTCGGCTCTTCCAGTGTTATCATACCACCCGCAATTTCGGACGCTTTTCGAGGACCTTGAGGACCGTATTCAGATCATGGCCGCGTTTCAAAATCTGGCCGTCAGAACCCGTAACCGACCACGCCCCCTGCTTGCGTGCCAATTTCGGGTTTTTCTCGATGCTGTAGAGCGGCACCTCTGCCGTGCGCCGGAACACGGAAAAAACCGCTCGTTCGCGCAACATGTCAATGGCGTAGTCACGCCATTCACCGGCTGCGACCTTGTATCCGTAGAGCCTGAGAATGAGGTCGAGTTCACGGCGGTCAAAGGAAACTGTTTCCGCCGGTTTTCCCTGTGTGGGTGGCGCATTGTCGGGCGGCCGCTTGAGGCGCGCCTGATCCCGCTCCAGTGCTATGATGTTTGGTCTTGATGAAGATTGGCTGGCAAAACCAGGGCTTGACGCTTCGGGTTTGGCAGGTGAGGCGGTGATATCGCCCGGTGCCAGAGGCACAATATCGGCCACTATGTCTTCAAACGCCTCATCATCCATGCCGTCTGCCATGTGGCGCAGTTCTCCATCTGCATTTCGGTTCCTGACAAATTGGCGACCAAATCGCTGGCAGGATCGCATGAATCGGTTGGTCTCACTGGATTGTCATGCTTCATCATGCGGATTGCCCCCCGCTTTTGCAAGGGTCCGGATCGGGCAGACCCTGGCGGCGGGCAGCAAATTCCATGTTATTGCCCCAATTTGGACATGGCAGGATCAAGATTAGCGAAGAAGCTTCATTTGTTGCCTCAGACGGTCCGGTCCTGTCTTCTCTGGTTCATCAGCCCCCCAGCCCCCAGGGTCTCGCAGGCCGGACCACCCTTCTGAGAGTGGTTCAATCCCCAAAAAACTCAGGCCGGTCTTGCGACCGGCCTTCTTTATATTCGCCTTGGCCGGGTCTGCGACCAGCCTTCCTTGTTTCGCCTTGACAGGGTTTGCGACCAACCCCTTGTGATAATCCTGGCTTTCAGCCCTTCAATTTCGAAACGAAAGCCGCGCCGATGATCGGGCCTGGTGTTCCTGCCGGTGTTGTTTTCTGCAAAACAAGGGCACAGGAATCATAACCGCGTCGAGCCAGGTCATTGATCATGAACTCGGTCCGGATTTCACCGTCCTTCACCATGCCGATCATCTCCACGGCGCGGACCATGTGGGTGTATTTCAGCTTGTGTCCGCTGTTCTCGCCGCGAGCCACATCAACTTCTGCACCTTCGTTGAAATAGATCATCCAAAGGGTTGAACCCTTGGCATCCGGTGTCACCGGCACCTTGATTTTCAGCGCGTTTTCCTGCTCCACCGCCTCGATGGGAACTGTCAGGCCATTGGCATTTCCGGAAAATTCGTTCAAAGCATTGCGCACGGCTTCCTCGCGCGAGCCGACGACATGCATCCTGCCATTGATTACAGCTTGCGGCGTGTAGATCTGGCGTTCACCAAAACTGACTGCATACCCCTTCTGGCGATCGGTATTGGCGTGCAACGCAAAGGTATCTTTCCAGCCAAGGTAATCCCAATAGTCAACATGCCAGGCGAGTGTCAGGACCTTGCCTTCCGCGCCGATCCTCGAAAGCAGGTTGTCCGCGGCGGGGCATGATGAGCAGCCCTGACTGGTGAACAATTCGACAACTGCGTCAGCCTGCCGGACCTCGGCCGCCAATACCGGCGTAAAGCCTGAAACGGCGGTCAGTGCCGCTGCTGCAAGAATGGCTCTGTGCATTGAATTTGCCATGCGATGCCTCAATTCCGGTTCGTTGCCACGGCCAGTGTCTGTGAGCCGGGCATCTTGTTGTGAATGGAACATAGGCAAGGCCTGTTTCACAAGCGATTCACATTCGGGTGACGCCAAAGTTGATCGAAAAGGCACAAAAAAGCCGCCGGTTTTCACAACCGGCGGCCGCCTTCTTTTCTGTCGCTGTCAGGCTGCGCGGTTGAGGTTGCGCAACACGAAATGCAGGATGCCGCCAGCGCGGTAGTAATCCAGTTCATCCAGCGTATCAATGCGGCACAGGAGTGGAACGGTTTCCTTGCGGCCATCTGCGAAGGTTATTGCCGCTTCAAGTGTCTGGCGTGGCTCCAGTGCAGTCAGGCCGGAAATCGACACCTGCTCGTCACCCTTGAGACCGAGTTTCTGCCACGAGTTGTCTTCCTGGAAGACCAGCGGCAGCACACCCATTCCGACCAGGTTCGAGCGGTGGATACGCTCAAATGACTGGGAAATGACGGCGCGAACTCCAAGGAGACGGGTGCCTTTGGCTGCCCAGTCGCGGGAAGAGCCGGTGCCATATTCCTTGCCGGCAAAAATCACCAGCGGCACATTCTCCTGCTTGTAGCGCATGGCAGCATCGTAGATCGGCATCTGTTCGCCGGATGGCCAGTGACGGGTGAAGCCACCTTCGACGCCGTCAAGCATCTGGTTCTTGATGCGGATATTGGCGAAGGTTCCCCGCATCATGACCTCATGGTTGCCACGACGCGAGCCGTAGGAATTGAAGTCCACCGGACGTACCTGGCGCTCTGTCAGATAACCGCCAGCGGGTGTGTTTGCCTTGAACGAACCGGCCGGGGAAATATGGTCGGTGGTGATTGAATCAAGGAAAAGCCCCAGAATGCGGGCATTCGAAATATCCGTAACCGGCTCGGGCTCCATGGTGATACCCTCGAAATAGGGAGGGTTCTGGACATAAGTGGATTGCTCCTGCCAGCCATAGGTGTCACCGCCGGTGACCTTGATCGCCTGCCAGCCTGCATCGCCCTTGAACACGTCGCCATAGCGGCTCATGAACATTTCGCGGGTGACGGACTGCCTGATCAGGGCTGCGATCTCCGCAGTCGTCGGCCAGATTTCGCTGAGATAGACATCCTTGCCGTTCTTGTCCTGGCCGATCGGCTCCTTCACCAGGTCGATTTTCATCGAGCCGGCAATAGCATAGGCGACGACCAGTGGCGGCGATGCAAGATAGTTTGCCCGCACATCTGGATTGACGCGTCCCTCGAAATTGCGGTTGCCGGAAAGAACCGAGCAGGCAACGAGATTGTTCTTTGAAATGGCTTCCGAGATCTCTTCCGGCAACGGGCCCGAATTGCCGATGCAGGTGGTACAACCATAGCCAACAAGGTTGAAGCCCATCGCATCGAGATCCGGGGTCAGGCCAGCCTTTTCCAGATAGTCGGTGACGACCTGAGATCCTGGTGCCAGCGAGGTCTTGACCCATGGCTTGACACTGAGCCCGCGCTCCCGCGCCTTGCGTGCCACAAGACCGGCCGCAATGAGAACCGAGGGGTTGGAGGTGTTGGTGCAGGAGGTGATGGCTGCAATCACCACATCACCATCGCCAAGGTCATGGTTACGATTGGCGACTGCAACGCGGGTCTTTGAGCCGAATGCCTTGAACTCGGTATCCATGGCCTTGGCAAATTCAGGCTTCGCATCGCTCAGTGCAACGCGGTCCTGCGGGCGCTTGGGGCCTGCAAGCGAGGGAACCACAGCTGCAAGGTCGAGTTCCAGCGTGTCGGTGAAAACCGGGTCCGGTGTGTTGTCGGCACGCCACATTCCCTGCGCCTGCGCATAGGCCTTGACCAGTGCAATGCGGTCAGCGTCGCGACCGGATGCATCGAGATAGGAAATCGTGTCATTGTCGATCGGGAAGAAGCCGCAGGTTGCACCATATTCGGGGGCCATGTTGGCAATTGTAGCCTGGTCCTCAAGTGAGAGGTGGGAAAGACCGGGACCGTAAAATTCCACAAACTTGCCGACCACGCCCTTCTTGCGCAGCATCTGCGTCACGGTGAGAACAAGGTCGGTTGCCGTGGTGCCTTCGGGCAGTTTGCCGGAAAGCCGGAAGCCGATGACCTCCGGGATCAGCATGGTCACTGGCTGGCCAAGCATCGCGGCTTCCGCCTCAATGCCGCCGACGCCCCAGCCAAGCACGGAAAGTCCGTTCACCATGGTCGTGTGCGAATCGGTACCAACCAGAGTATCCGGATAGGCCACGGTCTTGCCGTCGATTTCCTTCGTCCAGACGGTCTGGGCAAGGTATTCGAGATTGACCTGGTGGCAGATGCCCGTGCCAGGCGGTACGACGCGGAAATTGTCGAATGCCTGCTGGCCCCATTTCAGGAAGGTGTAGCGTTCACCATTGCGCTCGTATTCGAGATCGACATTGCGTTTGAACGCGTCCTGCTTGCCAAAGAAATCGACCATGACAGAGTGGTCGATCACGAGATCAACCGGCACCTGCGGGTTGATGGCTGCTGTCGATCCGCCAAGTGAAAGGGTGGCATCGCGCATGGCCGCCAGGTCAACAACAGCTGGAACGCCGGTGAAGTCCTGCATCAGGACGCGGGCAGGACGATACGCGATTTCCTTTTCGGCCTTGCCGCGGTTGTCAAGCCAGGCAGCTACAGCGCGGATATCATCCGCGGTTACCGAACGGCCATCTTCGAAGCGCAGCAGGTTTTCGAGTAGAACCTTCAGGGAGAAGGGCAGGCTGGAGACACCTGCAAGGCCGTTCTTTTCTGCTTCGACGAGCGAATAATAGACATACTCCTTGCCGTTGGCGACGAGGGTCTTGCGGGATTTGAAACTGTCGAGGGAGTTGATCATGTTGCGTGTTCCATAGGTTGGGCATGTGCGCTGCGGAACGGGCAAACACTGGCGCAAGTTGAGGAACACGCCTGAAAGCGGGTGCGGCCATTTCCGCGTGCTTGCCCGGATGGGAAGCCCCTGTGGGCAACCATTTTCCGTGGCGAAATCCAGTCACGACTTTACCGGCCGCTGGCTCGGTCGCGGGCCTTATAGAAGCTTTTCCGCAGCTAGTGAATAGGCGTTTGGTGGAATAACCCCCTTTGGGGAACGGTCGTGACGGCGCCGCAACCACATTGCGCAAGATCGCCTGCCACGAGGAAAATTTTCTCCGCTTTCAGGTCAAATTGGAGTCCTGCACTTATCGCCATGGCGGACAACACCCTAAATTGGCAACTGTAAAGAGCGGCAAGTTCCACTGACCCGCTGGTTGAGGAAACATTCGCATGACCCGGACCATTCATCTTGACGCCAATATCCATGTTGCCCCGCAACTGGTGGCAGATGATTTTGCGATGATTGCCGCAGCGGGATTTCGCTCCGTTGTGTGCAACCGTCCCGATGGTGAAGCCGAAGACCAGCTGCCAAGCGGAACCGCACAGAAACTGGCTGAAAGGGCGGGACTGGAGTTTCGCTATCAACCGGTAGCGGGCTACGAAACCAGCGAAGACGATGTGGTTCACATGTTCAGCGATCTCGCTGCCAAATTGCCCGGGCCAATCCTGTTTTATTGCCGGACCGGAACGCGTTGCACCCTGTTATGGGCGCAGTCGGCAGCGCCAGGGCTTGGAACCGACACAGTGACCCGCATTGCGGCAGCGGCGGGCTACGACCTGACGCCAATCGCCGAAATTCTTGCGGACCGTGAAAGCCAGGCAGCAGCAATGGCTGCCTGACACAGTCATCAGATCGGGCGCCAGATACGGACTTCCCCTGCCGTGCCAACCCGGCTAGAACCGGGGCATGAAACTTGTCATGGAAAATCTGGCGGTAGATCGCGGTGAACGCAGGATATTCTCCGGCGTCAATGTGACCGTGCAAGCCGGAACGGCGCTTGTTGTTACGGGGCCGAATGGCGCAGGCAAATCGACACTGCTCAAGACAATTGCCGGATTTCTGCGTCCAACGGATGGCATCATCCGGCTCGAGGGCGCACAAGAGGAAACCTCACTGCGCGAGCATTGCCATTACCTGGCACATGACAATGCGTTGAAGCCGTCGCTCAGCGTGCGCGAGAACCTGTCTTTCTGGCAATCCTATCTCGGTGCCGGGCCCGCTTCAATCGACGGGATCGAAGCTGCACTCGAACGGATCGGGTTGCTGCACACCATCGATCTTCCTGCAGGCTTTCTCTCAGCCGGGCAGAAGCGACGCATTGCCATTGCCCGGCTGCTGGTTTCAAGACGAACCATCTGGCTTGTCGATGAGCCTACGGCAGCACTTGATGCGGCGTCTGAAAAGGGCTTTGCTGCCATGGCGCTCGAACATGTCGACTCCGGTGGCATCCTGGTTGCAGCAACGCATCAGGAACTGGGGCTGAAAAATGCCATGCGTCTCGACATGGCGGCCCATGCTGGTGGCGTTTCAGACAAGGCAGCATTGTAATGTGGGCGCTGTTCATTCGCGAATTGCGGCTGGCATCGCGGGTCGGCGGGGGCGCGCTGACAGGGCTGTTGTTCTATCTGGCCGTCGTCACGGTCATCCCCTTTGGTGTAGGCCCGGACCTCAAATTGCTGGCCCGGATTGGCCCGGCCGTGTTGTGGATTGGCGCATTGCTTGCCGGGCTGCTCGGGCTTGAACGGCTGTTCCAGCAGGACCGCGAGGACGGATCGCTGGTCGTGTTGCTGACTGGCCAATACCCACTGGCACTCGTCGTGCTGGTCAAATGCCTTGCGCATTGGCTGGCGACTGGTTTGCCGCTCGTCATTGCAACGCCGGTTTTCGGCCTGTTCATGAACATGTCGGCTGATGGAATAGGTGCCGTGGTCGCAACCCTGCTGGTCGGCACCCCGGCAATTACCTTCATCGGCGCGGTTGGCGCAGCTGTCACCGTCACGTTGGCACGCGGTGGCTTGCTGATCGCGATCCTGATCCTGCCGCTGATCATCCCTGTCCTGATCTTTGGTGTCACCGCAGCATATGGTGCGGTGGAAGATCCCGCGCCTTTCCTGCCGCCATTTCTTATCCTGTGCGCTATTACGCTGTTCTTTTCAGTGCTCGGTCCCCTTGCTGCGGCCTTTGCCATTTCGCAATCGGCTGAGTGACAATGCGAGGCATTGAATTGCAAGGTGCATCGGGCTAGATGTCGGACATGAGCGAAACAGCAGCAAAACGTGCCAGTCTTTGGGACTTCGCAAATCCGACCCGGTTTCTGGCGATTGCCGGTCCGGTACTTCCGTGGCTGGGCAGCTTGACTGCACTGGTCTTCGCAGTCGCGCTGTGGTTGGGCTTTTCTGCGCCCGAGGATTACCAGCAGGGTTCCACTGTGCTGATCATGTTCATTCATGTCCCCGCGGCGTGGCTTGCGATGATGTGCTATTCGATCATGAGTGTTTCAGCGCTTGGAACATTGGTCTGGCGTCATCCGCTTGCGGATGTTTCGCTTCGCGCCGCTGCCCCCATTGGGGCAGCCTTCACCTTTCTGGCGCTTGTCACCGGCTCGCTCTGGGGCAAGCCGATGTGGGGAACCTGGTGGGTCTGGGATGCACGCCTCACCTCGGTCCTGGTACTGTTCATAATCTATATGGGCCTGATCGCGCTTTCGAAGGCCATCGAGGAACCGTCAGCCGCCGCGCGTGCGCTTGCCATTGTCACGCTGGTTGGCTTCATCAACATCCCCATCATCAAGTTCTCCGTGGACTGGTGGAACACCCTGCATCAGCCCGCGAGTGTCAGCAAGCTGGGACGGCCCACCATGGACCCGTCATTCCTTTATCCGTTGCTGCTGATGGCGCTTGCCTACACGCTGTTGTTCCTGGTCCTGCACCTGATGAACATGCGAAACGAAATCCTGAGGCGCCGGGTGCGTTCCATGCGAATGATGGCCGCGCGCGAAAGCGAGGCTGGCTGAGCCATGTTCGGGCAATATTCAGCGTTCATCATTCCATCCTATCTGGTAACGGCGCTTGTTATTGCCGGCCTGATTGTGTGGAGCCTTGTCGATTACCGGTTGCGGCTGCGTGAACTGGAAGAACTGGAACGGCGTGGCATCAAGCGACGCGCGGCGGCAGGCAAATCCGATGACTGAACCGGACAGTTCGCAAACGGCCGCGCCACGCAGGCGGATATGGCTGGCGGCCTTGCCGCTGCTGATCTTTCTTGCTTTGGCGGGCATTTTTCTCAAGCAACTCTATACCGGTGGTTCAGGGCATGACATTCCGTCTGCCCTGATTGGCAAACCGGTACCGGAATTCTCGCTACTGCCACTGGAAGGCCTGCTTGACGGGGAGGGCCGCCAAGTACCGGGATTTGACACCGCATCCTTCAAGGGCAAGGTTACGGTGGTAAATGTGTGGGCCAGCTGGTGTGCGCCCTGCAGGCTTGAACATCCCCTGATCCTGGCATTGCGGGAGAATCAGGACATCCGTCTTGTGGGGTTGAATTACAAGGACCAGACCGCCAATGCGTTGCGGTTCCTGGGGCAGCTGGGCAATCCATTTGATGCGGTGGGAATTGATCCGCGCGGTTCAGCGGCGATTGACTGGGGTGTCTATGGTGTGCCGGAAACCTTCATAGTCAATCGCGATGGTTTGATTTCGTACAAGCATGTCGGGCCACTGACACCGGAAAATCTCGGTACAAAATTCCTGCCCGAATTGAAAAAGGTCATTGAGGCTGGAAAGTAGCTGTCGCTTTTCGTGATTGGCGATCTACAATTGGCGGATGACCTATCCACTACAGCCCAGTTTCATCAGGACCGTTCCCGACGGCGACACACATCAGCGCGCCGTTTGCGAGAATTGCGGTTTCGTGAACTATCAAAACCCGAAAATCGTGACCGGTTCCGTGGTTCGCCATGACGGGATGATCCTGTTGTGCAAAAGAGCCATCGAGCCGCGGCGCGGCTTCTGGACAATCCCGGCTGGCTATATGGAGCTGCACGAAACCCCGGAAGACGGCGCCCGGCGAGAGGCACGCGAGGAGGCCAATGCCGATTTGCTGCTGTCGGGACTGTTGGCGGTTTATACGGTGCCGCGACTTTCCCAGGTTCAACTGATCTATCGGGCCACACTGGCAAGCCCTGCATTTTCCGCAGGCGAGGAAAGTCTGGAAGCGGAACTGTTCGAATGGGACCGGATACCCTGGGATGATATCGCCTTCCCGACGGTGCATTGGGCACTCCGCCATGACCGGATGGTCGAGGAAGAACTTGCGTCCGGCCCGTTCGGTAATCCGGAGGGGGAGAGCACGGATTTGCGTCAGGAAGCCTGACCGCCGTCCTTGCCTTCCTGGATCATGTGCTTCTGCAAAAGCGGCAATTGGGTCATCATGAAGACCAGTGTCATGGGCATTGTCGCCCAGACCTTGAAATTCACCCAGAAGTCATTGGAAAAATTGCGCCAGACGATCTCGTTTATGATTGCCATGGCAACAAAGAAAAGTCCCCAGCGCAAAGTCAGTTTGCGCCAGCCTGCTTCGTCAAGGTTGAAGGCCGCGTCGAAAACATAGGCGAGCAGCGATTTTCCGAAAAGCAACCCGCCAAGCAGGACGCTTGCAAAGATCAGGTTGACGATGGTCGGCTTCAGCTTGATGAAGGTTTCGTCCTGCAACCACAGTGTCAAGCCGCCGAAAACCAGCACGAAGAAAAGGGTTGCCAGTGGCATGATTGCCAGATGGCGGGTCAGCCAGAGCGAGAAGCCCTGTGCCACGATCATTGCCACCATCAGGAACGCCGTGCCGATAAAGATCTTTCCGCCGAGCGCCTGCAGCAGCGGAAAGGCTTGCGCCAGATGGTCGCCGTAGGAATTTGCCAGGAAGAACACCACCAGCGGTCCGAGTTCCAGCGCAAACTTGACCAGTGGTGAAATCTGGCCTGCCTTTTGCGCGGGCGCTGCTTGTGTGCCGGGTTGAGAGTTCATGGTGTGGTTCCTGTGTTGGCAAGTCCCGCAATGGAGCGGGCAAAATCGCGCGCTTCGAAGGGCTCCAGATCGTCGACACCTTCGCCGACGCCGAGAAAATAGACCGGCAGTTTGTGCCGGGCTGCAATGGCCACGAGAATGCCGCCGCGCGCTGTGCCGTCGAGCTTTGTCATTACCAGCCCGTTGACACCTGAAACCTTGCCGAAAATCTCGACCTGGTTTAGCGCGTTCTGGCCAGTGGTGGCGTCGAGCGTCAGCAGAACGGTATGCGGAGCCGTCGGGTCCTGCTTTTTGAGTACGCGGATGATCTTTTCCAGTTCCGCCATCAGTTCGGTCTTGTTCTGAAGGCGACCGGCGGTATCCATCAACATTACGTCATGGCCTTCATCGCGGGCTTTCGTCCAGGCGTCAAAGGCAAGGCCGGCGGCGTCAGCGCCGATTTCACGGGCGATCACGGGAGAAGTCGTGCGTTCGCCCCAAATCTTCAACTGCTCGATTGCAGCTGCACGGAAAGTGTCACCTGCCACAAGCAGGGTGGAGAAGCCTCCCGCTTTCAGCTTTGCCGACAATTTGCCGATGGTGGTGGTCTTGCCGGAACCGTTCACGCCGACGACCAGGATCACATGCGGCTGATGGTCGAGGTCCAGCTCGAGCGAGCGGGCAACTGGTGACAGTACCTTCTCGATCTCGCCAGCCATTATGGTGCGAACCTCCTCATCGGAGACGTCCTTGCCATATCGCTGGTCGGAGAGGGCGTCGGTGATCCGGATGGCGGTTTCCATGCCAAGGTCAGCCTGGATCAGTACGTCTTCGAGTTCCTGCAAGGTGTCGTCATCAAGTTTTCGCTTGGTGAAAACCGAGGCGATGTTTTCGCCCAACGCCTGTGACGAACGGGACAGGCCCTTGCGCAATCTGGCAAACCAGCCGGTCTTTTCTTCCGTGCTTGGCACGGCTTCGGCAGGTTTTTCAGGCCGACCGCCATCAAGACCAACCTTGCCTCTCGACGGTCTGGCCGGGCTTGCAGCCTGGACTGGTGGCGTCGGTGGTGATTCCGATTCCGGTTGATCGTCAACCACAGCAGGTTTGGAGAATTTCTTCGGTTGTGCGGGTTTTGGAGCAGGTTTTTCAACGCGCTTCCTGTTTCCCGCCGAAGCAGCCTTTTTGGGTGCAGGTTTTGGTGCCGGCTTCGCTTCTTCTTCTGGCGCTGGTTTTGGGGCCGGTGCCGGTTCCGTGGTCGCCTTGTCCGATGACGGCTGAGCTGTTTCCGGCACTGATACAACCGGCTCAGTCTCTACAGGCTTCTCGTCCTTTGCGGCGCCTTTGCCGAAGGAGAAAATCCGTTTGAAAAATCCGGGTTTGGCGTCGCTCATGCTGTTCCTGTTCAGATTGGGCGTCGATCACGCCGCCCGGGCCAAGGGTGCCGCTCACGCCACCCCAGCGAGCTGTTGATCCGGTTCTCCTGCACGGTTTCCGGCAGGTTCGGCAATCAGTTTCTTGCCGTCATGCCCTGTTATGTGGGCAAAGACAATCTCACCTTCGGGAACATCGCGTATTTCGACCGGGGTGAACTGGCCAATACGTGCCAGCCCCTCGCGCTCCACCAGAACAGGTGCCGACTTGCCGGTCATGGATTGTAGATGCGCCTGATAAGCCAATTCACCCTTATCGCGCAGCCGGGCGGCGCGTTTCCGAATGATTGACTTGTCGAGTTGCGGCATTCTGGCCGCGGGGGTGCCGGGGCGGGGCGAAAACGGAAAGACGTGAAGATGCGTCAGGCCACATTCATCGACAAGTGACAACGAGGCCTCAGCCATCTCATCATCCTCGGTCGGAAAGCCGGCAATCAGGTCCGCGCCAAATGCCATGTCCGGCCGGAGGCTGCGAACCGTTTCGCAAAAGCGGATCGCATCATCGCGCAAATGGCGCCGCTTCATGCGCTTGAGGATGATGTCATCCCCGTGCTGCAGCGAAAGGTGCAGATAGGGCAAGAAGCGTTCCTCACTGGCGATGACCTGCATCAGTTCGTCATCGACCTCGATGGAATCAATCGATGAAAGGCGCAGCCGTGGCAATTGTGGCACATGGCGCAAGATGGCTGCGACAAGTCGGCCCAGTTTCGGCGTTCCTGGCAGATCGCCGCCCCATGAGGTGGTGTCGACGCCTGTCAGCACGACTTCCCGATAGCCATTGTCGGCAACACGGCGAACCTGTTCGACTACCTCACCCATCGGCACTGAACGCGAATTGCCCCTGCCATAGGGAATGATGCAGAAGGTACAGCGATGATCACATCCGTTCTGTATCTGCAGGAAGGCACGGGCGCGCCCCTCAATCCCGTCAACCATGTGCGCGGCGGTTTGGCGAACTTCCTTGATGTCGTTGACGCGCACCTTTTCAAAGCTGTTGATGCCGAAATCCGGCAAAGCCCGGTAAGCTGCAGTGTGCATCTTGTCGTCATTGCCAATGACGAGATCGACCTCGTTCATGGCTCCGAAGGTTTGCGCCTCGGTCTGGGCCGCGCAGCCGGTCACGATGATGCGGGCACCAGGGTTTTCGCGCCGAGCCTTGCGAATGGCCTGTCGGGCCTGGCGCACTGCCTCGCCAGTGACGGCACAGGTATTGACGATGACAGCGCCACCGGCAACCGTGCCGAGCCCGGCTTCTTCCGCCCTGGCGCGCATGACCTCTGATTCATACGCATTGAGACGGCATCCAAAGGTCAGGATCTCAATGCCGGACTTTTGCGGGCTGGTCTCCGTTTTCACGAAACCAGCTCCGCTTCGCGATCAAATTCTCCGGTCGCCGGATCAAGGGTGCCGGCGAATTCGAACTCGGCAGGACCGCTCATGATGATGTGGCGGCCATCGTGCCATTCGACGCGCAATTCACCGCCAGGGAGAACCATTGTCGCGGCGTTGTCCGTCAGTTCCTTGCGCGCCGCACATGCAAGTGTCGCGCAGGCAGCCGAGCCGCAGGCAAGGGTGATGCCGGCGCCGCGTTCCCATGTACGCATGATGATGCGGTCGCGCGCGACGACCTGGGCGATGGTGATATTGGCGCGCTCGGGAAAAATTGGATGGTTTTCGAGCATCGGGCCGAAACGGGCGAGATCATATTCCCAGACATCCTTCGATACCCAGAATACTGCATGAGGATTACCCATGCTGGCGACGCTTGGCGTATGCAGAACCGGTGCGTCGATTGGGCCGATCTGCAACTCGATGCCGCGTGTGTCGAAAAATTCCTCGGCAAGCGGAATGTCCTGCCAGCCGAAGCGCGGAACGCCCATATCGACCGAAATCAGCCCGTCATCGGACATTTCCGCCGAGACAAGTCCTGCCTTTGTGACGAATTTGTATGCGTTGCGGCCGTCCTGCCCGTGCAGCCAGGCAACGACGCAGCGCGTACCGTTGCCGCAAGCTTCAGCTTGAGAACCGTCGGAATTGAGAATGCGGATGTCGAAGTCGCGATCCTTGCCCTTCGGATCACGCACTTCCATGATCTGGTCGAAGGGTATTGCATCGGCCTTTGCCAGATGAACAGCTGCAGCTGCGGTGATTTCATCCGTGCGGCCGCGCATGTCGGCAACAATGATCTTGTTGCCGATCCCGTTCATCTTGACGAAAGGTATGCGTCTTGTGCTCATGGCCCATATCCGGTCGATTTGCCGCCGTTTTAATCCGGTGCAGTGCGGAATGCAAAACAAACAGCCGCAGTTTCATATGACCATTTGTTCGCCCGGTCGCAATGGCCGGAAACGCCCGGCCTCCACACCGTGTTTCATACAGGCTTCAGTGAGTGCCCTGGCTGGTGCATCTATCGGCTCATCCGTCAGGCGGAACGTACCCCAATGGTGCCCCACGGCATGTTGTGCTCCGCAAAGCAACATGCCGAGAACGGCTTCTTCGGGATTCATGTGCTGGCCCTTCATGAACCAGCGCGGCTCATAGGCACCAACTGGCAGGATGGCGAGACGAAATCCGCCGTGCTTCTCACCCGCCAAGGCGAAATTGCGGCCCTCGTGAAAGCCGGTATCGCCGACATGATAGACCTTGCCCGCCGGACCATCGATTACAAAAGCTGCCCACAATGCCATCCGGCGATCACGCATTCCGCGTGCCGACCAGTGGTGGGCTGGTTCGAAATGCACTCTCATGGAGCCTGGGAGTCCAGCGCTGTCTCCCCAGTCGCCTGTCAGGAAACGGGCCCTGATTCCCGCCTTGCTCAATATGGTGTCATTACCCAGCGGCGTCACGATCACCGGATCGTCGCGAACAACCAGTTTGCGCAGGCTGGCAATATCCATGTGGTCATAGTGGTTGTGCGAAAGCAGGATCGCATCGATGGCCGGCAGGGCATCAAGGGCAATGCCGGGCGGATTGACCCGGGCAGGGCCGGCAAAGGAAACGGGGCTGACGCGATGGGAAAATACCGGATCGGTGATCAGGTTCATGCCTCCCGTCTGCAGCAGCATGGTGGCGTGACCGATCATGGTTACAGCGATTTTTTCGCCATCAACCCTTTCGGCGGGCTTAACGCCATGATGCGGGCTTGGCCAGTGCCTTGGCCATGGGCCAGGTTTGTTGGAAAACCGCCAGCGCAACAGGTCCCCAAGCCTGCCAGGCGGTACACCACCGGGATTGAAGAAGACCCTGCCGTCAAAATGGTCACTGGCCGGGCCTGAATAATACGGATTTTTTCTCATGACGCCCTGTATCGCGCAATATTCGGGTCCTGACCGTGGTCGGGTAGCAAACAATTTACCAAACTTCGAGTCTGCAGGATGAAATAGGCGGAATTGACCGGAGATTCATCAAATTCCTTTACCCGTGACCTGACCTACGAAGCCAGCGTTCCGCATGTAGCGCCTGGAACAGGAATCAAAAGCGAGGCAGGACCGATTATGCGCGACTTGGCGACCGGAAACATTCTTACGGACTGGAAACCCCATCACGCCGAGCTGTTTGGTAGGCACGCCCTCCACTTGCGACATTCACTCGACAGCTCGGAGCTGTTCACCAATGATGCACTGGCAAAGCTGATCGACAATTCGCCACGCAACACCTATCACGTGAACACCCGCAGTTCCGGGCCGGACGGCAAGCGCAAGCGCCGCGAAGGTGAATTCGGTGACCTGTCGGGGGAAGAGATTCTCAAGGCTGTCGCCAAGGGCGACATCTGGATCAACCTTCGCGCGCCGCAACTTGCCGACAAGCGCTACGGCGAATTGCTTGAGGAAATGTACCGGGAGTTCGAGGCTCGCGTTCCGGGTCTTTCCACCTATCGGCACCTGACAACAATCCTGATCTCGTCACCGAACATCTATGTGCCTTATCATGTGGATGTTCCTGGACAGATGCTGTGGCAGATTCGCGGGCGAAAGCGGGTCTGGGTCTATCCGGCTGACGAGCCGTTCATGCCGCAGGAGGCTATTGAAAAACTCATTCTCGGCGAATTCCATGAAACCGACATGCCGTTTCATGACTGGTTTGACGAAACCGCCACGGTTTATGATCTTGAGCCAGGCTGGATGCTACATTGGCCGCTCAATTGTCCGCACCGCGTCGAAAACCACGACAGCGTGAATGTGTCGGTGACAACCGAGCACTACACCAAAGCAATACGCAACTCATATGGCGTGAATTATGCCAATGGCCTGCTGCGCAAATCCGGTTTCAAGAATCTTGACCGCCAGAAAGCCGGGCTGAGCATGTTTGCCAAGCTTGTGCTGGCTGCAATGGTGAAATTCTCCGGTGTCCGCAACAAGGCAACCAAACCTTACCTGATCGATTTCAAGGTTGATCCCGCTGCCCCAAACGCAGTGCGAGACATCGAACCTTATGAAATGCGTTTGTGAGGTTCGTGAAGATGCCAGCAGTCATGACAAGAACCGCGGGTTTTGAGACAAGCGGCACTGACGAATCCACGAAAACGATGCGCAGGGCAACGGTTTCGCAGGTGCGCACGCTTGCCGAAATCCTGAAGCTTGAGGGTGAGTGGCGCTCGCTCGAAGATCAGAGCGGAGACGCGTGTCTGTTCCAGTCTTATGACTGGTGCCTGAATTTTGCCCGTCACGCCAAAGGACGTGAACAGGAACATTTCCGCATTTTTGCTGTGAGGCGCGGAGGCGAGCTGAAGGCATTGCTGCCGTTGGCGATCCGGCTCAACCAGGGAATCAGGGTACTGACCGGTATGACAGAGCCGTTCCAGCAATATACCGACATGCTGATTGCCAAAGACGAGAATCCGAGAACGATCTTCAAGGCGATGCTTCCACTTCTCAAGACAGCTGGGGCGGACTACCTGCATCTGGGTCAGGTGCGCCAGACAAGCCCGCTCGGACAGGCACTGTCCGGGATTATCAAGCCCACTGGCGAGACGGATGGAGCGCCTTATGTCCAGCTTTCTGACTGGCCGGATTTCGAGAGTTATTTCCTGAGCGTCAAGGCAAAGACCCGCAAGAACATGCGCAATGCGCGCAATCGGCTGGAGCGCGATGGAAAGCTTGTGCATCTGGTTGCCCGCGAAGGGCGGGTGCTTGCCGACGTGATCGACCGTTCCTTTGAAGGGCGCGAAGCCTGGCTCGAACGCCAAGGGCTGACTTCGCGGGCGTTCCGGGACAGCGGGTTTGCCGAATTTGTCAACCGCTTCAAGCAACCCGAGCTGACAGGAATCGAAACTATCGCGTTTTCGCTGCAGCATGGCGAGAAACCGATGGCGGACCAATGGGGGTTCATCCACAAGGGGCGTTATTATGCCTTCATCGCCGGATGGGATCAGGCTTATGAGGAATCCAGCCCGGGCAAGTTGCATCTCGGCAATATCATCGAGGCTTGCTATGGAGAGGGACTGGTTGCTGCCGACTTCATGATTCCGGCCGCGCGCTACAAGTTCACCTGGGCAAATGAAGCCGTGCCGGTCTGTGACCATGTCATGCCGCTGACGTTGCGCGGGCAAATCCACAAGACGCTCTGGCTCAACCTGCTGCGCCCGCTTGCCAAACGGATTGCATATGCATTGCCGACCCAATTGCGTTCGCAGCTGTTCAAACTGGTGATGCCCACCCGTGAATAGGGTCTCGGCTTGACTTTTCGGACCAATTCGGGTTTATCGCCCGCAATCTGAGAACAGAGACTGAACCCAGACGCCGACCGGGGCGGGAGCGATCCAGCCCGGAGGTCAACACCCGACAGCGCTGTGCGCCCTCGGGTGCCTTTTGCTTTTGGGCCGGTTTCATGTTCACGACACGACCACCATCCGGGATGCCAGGCGCCAAAGCGGGGTGTACGGAGTGACAAGGAAGCGCAATGTTCGATTCGCTATCAGAGCGTCTCAGCGGAATTTTCGAAGGGCTCACCCGGCGCGGTGCCTTGTCGGAAAAGGACGTGCAGGCAGCGCTGCGTGAGGTGCGCCGGGCGCTGATCGAGGCTGATGTCGCGCTTGATGTTGTCCGGGATTTTACCGAACGGGTCCGCGAAAAGGCCGTCGGTGCCGAGGTGGTCAAATCGGTGACACCCGGACAGATGGTCATCAAGATCGTTCATGATGAACTGGTCGCGATGCTCGGCTCGCAGGCGCAGGCAATCGATCTCAATGCACCATCGCCGGTCGTCATCATGATGGTGGGTCTGCAGGGTTCGGGCAAGACCACGACCTCGGCAAAGATCGCGAAACGCCTTGGCGAGCGCAACCGTTCGAAGGTGCTGATGGCATCGCTCGACACCCGCCGCCCGGCTGCGCAGGAACAATTGCGCCAGCTTGGCGAGCAGACAGGGATCGACACGCTGCCGATCATTGCCGGGCAGTCGCCGGTCGACATTGCCGGTCGCGCCGTTCAGGCAGGCAAGCTTGGCGGTTTCGATGTCATCATCCTCGACACTGCTGGCCGCACGCATATTGACGAGCCGCTAATGGTTGAGATGGCGGATATCCGGGCCAAGGCCAATCCGCATGAAATCCTGCTGGTGGCCGATGCGCTTACCGGTCAGGATGCTGTCAATCTGGCACAGAATTTCGACAGCCGCGTCGGTATTACCGGCATTGTGCTGACGCGTATCGATGGCGATGGTCGTGGCGGTGCAGCACTTTCCATGCGTGCTGTAACCGGCAAGCCGATCAAGTTGATCGGTACCGGTGAAAAAATGGACGCGCTTGAGGATTTTCATCCTGCGCGCATTGCCGACCGCATTCTGGGCATGGGTGACATCGTCTCGCTGGTCGAAAAGGCCGCGCAGACGATTGACGCGGAAAAAGCCGCTGCGATCGCCAAGCGGATGCAGAAGGGCGAGTTTGATCTCAATGACCTGTCCGAGCAATTGAAGCAGATGCAAAATCTCGGCGGTATGGGCGGGATCATGGGAATGTTGCCCGGCATCGGAAAGATGAAAAAGCAGATCGAGGCGGCGGGCCTTGATGACAAGATGTTCAAACGGCAGCAAGCCATCATCTCCTCGATGACCAAGCATGAGCGCCGCGCACCCAAGGTTCTCAATGCGAAGCGCAAACAGCGCGTTGCCAGTGGCTCCGGCACTTCTGTCCAGGAAATCAACAAGCTGCTGAAAATGCATCTGCAGATGGCCGACATGATGAAGAAGATGGGTCGCCAGAAGGGCGGTCTCATGGGCGGCATGGGAAGCATGATGGGTGGCCTCGGTGGCATGGGTGGCCTGGGAAAGATGATGGGCGGCGGCATGCCTGACCTTTCGAAGATGGACCCGGCCGAGATCGAACGCCTCGCCAGGCAGATGGGCGCAGGTGGCCCGGGTGGCCAGGGTGCCCCGGGTAGCTTGCCAAAATTGCCTGGTGGTTTGGGCGGATTGCCCGGTTTTGGCAAAAAGAAGTGAGGCCGGAATGACCACTCAAGCGATGAATGAACTGAAGAATTTCCGTGCCTCCATCGACAATCTCGATGCGGCATTGATCCATATTCTGGCCGAGCGGTTTCGCATCACCAAGGCGGTGGGCGAACTGAAGGCCAGGCACGAGCTTCCCCCGGCCGATCCGGAACGGGAGAAAAGACAGGTCGAGCGGCTTCGCGCGCTGGCGCAGCAAGCCGATCTTGATCCCGACTTCGCGGAGAAACTCCTGAATTTCATCATTCGGGAAGTCATCCGTCACCACGAACAGGCGCGCAGCTGAGCGGCCAAAGCACATCCAAAGGAGAATGAACAATGTCCCTGAAACTTCGTCTCGCCCGTGGCGGTTCCAAAAAGCGCCCGTTTTACTCGATCGTCGTTGCTGATGCGCGCAGCCCGCGCGATGGCCGCTTCATCGAGAAGATCGGCACGTTCAACCCGCTGCTTGGCAAGGATAGTGACCAGCGCGTGGTCATGGATGCCGAGCGCGCCAAGCACTGGCTCTCTGTCGGCGCGCAGCCAACCGACCGCGTGATGCGCTTCCTTGATGCAGCCGGCCTTGCCAAGCGTGAAGCCCGCAACAACCCGGAAAAGGCACTTCCAGGCAAGAAGGCGCAGGAGCGCATTGCCGAGAAGAAGCAGAAGGAAGAGGAAGCAGCGGCGGCAGCCGCCGAGGCAGCAGCAGCAGCCAATGCACCAGCTGAAGAAGCCGCTTCCGAATAAGGCTGTTCCGGTCATCCGGGAAATTCAATATTGTGAAGGGCGGCTCTGTGCCGCCCTTTTTACTGGTATAACAGGCTTGGGAAAACTGGTGTGACAGCGGGTTCTGGAAACAAGGTGGTAACAGTTGCCAAATTCGGTGCTGCGCATGGCATCAAGGGTGAGGTGCGGCTGAAGAGTTTCACCGAGGATCCGTTTTCGGTAGGTGATTTCGGGACATTGCAATTCGCCGATGGCAAGCCGGTAAGGATATTATCGCTGCGCCCGCAAGGCGAGATGCTGATTGCCCGAGTCGAGGGCTGCAAGGACCGCAACCAGGCGGAACTTCTCAACGGACTTGAATTGTTCATAGAGCGCTCGGAATTGCCGGAGCTCGAAGACGAGGATGAATTTTACCTGGCTGAACTCACCGGGCTCGAGGTGCGCGAAAATGGTGCGCCGGCAGGCAAGGTACTGGCGGTACATGATTTTGGCGC
The DNA here is from genome assembly GCA_041397525.1 of Nitratireductor sp. Classification (GTDB taxonomy): domain Bacteria; phylum Pseudomonadota; class Alphaproteobacteria; order Rhizobiales; family Rhizobiaceae; genus BOKV01. Next base: position 547,573 of record JAWKWL010000002.1, on the reverse strand, counting down.
AGGGGAATTGCTGGAAATCCGGCCATTGCGTGGTCCCGGCTACATGCTGGCCTTCACCCGCGAGAATGTACCGGTCGTGAATGTCAGCGGTGGCTACATGGAGATTGTGCGTCCGGTTGAGACTGGCGAGCGCGAGCCGGAAAAACGGAAATGACCTTTCGCGCTTCCATCATCACGCTTTATCCGGAAATGTTTCCCGGCCCGCTTGGCATGTCGCTTGCAGGCAAGGCACTGGATGAGGGCAGGTGGTCGCTTGAAACACTGGCATTGCGGGAATTCGGCAATGGGCGTCACCGCATGGTCGATGATACACCGTCAGGCGGAGGGGCGGGAATGGTGTTGCGCGCAGATGTGCTTGCCAATGCCATCGACAGTGTTTCGCCCGCCGATGACTTGCGGCCACGATTGCTGATGAGCCCGCGCGGCAGGCCGTTGACGCAGGAATTCGTGCGTGAGCTTTCGCAAGGGCCGGGCACGGTGATCGTCTGCGGCAGGTTCGAGGGCGTGGATGAACGGGTAATTGCGGGGCGCAATCTGATCGAGGTATCCATTGGTGATTACATCCTGTCAGGTGGTGAGCCAGCCGCCCTCGTGCTGTTGGACGCCATTGTGAGATTGCTGCCGGGCGTCATGGGCAATGACCAGTCAGGCACGCATGAAAGTTTTGAAAGCGGAATGCTGGAGCATCCGCATTATACCAGGCCAGCCGAATGGGAGGGACGTGAGATCCCGGCAGTACTCACTTCCGGCAATCATGCAGCCGTCGAAAAATGGCGGCAGGAGCAGGCAGAAAGACTGACGCAGGAGCGTCGCCCTGACCTGCTTGGTGATCGTTTGGACGGGAGGCCGCGTGCCACCGACAAATGAAACGTCTCGATCATTCCGCCGGCTGAAATCCGGGATGAATTCCTGCCGCAAATGCCCTATCCTTTGCCCATGAGCACAGCAATCCGTTTCGACAATTCCTATGCGCAGAAGCTACCCGGCTTTTACACTGCCTGGCAGGCGGCTGAGGTACCAGCACCGAGGCTTGTCCGCCTCAATGCGGGGCTTGCCGAAGAACTGGGTCTGCAGCTGCCTGGAAACGAGGACGAGTTGGCGGAGATGTTTTCCGGCAATCGTGTTCCCGATGGTGCATTTCCGCTGGCCCAGGCCTATGCCGGGCACCAGTTTGGTGGTTTCTCGCCGCAACTCGGAGACGGGCGGGCGCTGCTGATCGGTGAGGTGTTGGACCGGGCTGGAAAACGATATGACATCCAGCTGAAAGGCTCCGGCCGCACACCCTATTCGCGCGGAGGTGACGGCAAGGCAGCGCTCGGGCCGGTGCTGCGAGAATATATCATGGGCGAAGCCATGCATGCGCTGGGTATCGCGACAACACGGGCGCTGGCTGCGGTAACGACCGGCGAAACCATTTACCGCGACGAATTGCTTCCGGGTGCAATCCTCACCCGCGTGGCGGCCAGCCATGTGAGGGTCGGAACCTTCCAGTTCTTCGCGGCGCGCGGCGAAGACGACAAGGTGGCCCAGCTGGCCGACTATGTGATCTGGCGGCATTTCCCGGACCTTGCAGGCAGGGATGACCGCTATCAGGCACTGCTGCAAGCCGTGGCGGAACGCCAGGCGGGGCTCATTGCGGGCTGGATGGGTATCGGTTTCATCCATGGAGTCATGAACACTGACAACATGGCGATCTCCGGTGAGACAATCGACTATGGTCCCTGTGCCTTCATGGACTATTACGCCATCGACACCGTGTTCAGCTCGATCGACCAGGCGGGGCGCTATGCCTATGGCAACCAGCCGCTGCTGGCGCAATGGAACCTTGCCCGTTTTGCCGAATGCCTTTTGCCCTTGCTCGATGATGACAAGGAAAGGGCGGTCGAAAGGGCCATGCAGGTCATTGACGGATTTCCCGGAAAATATCGCGAGAAATGGACCGAAAAGATGCGGGCGAAGCTTGGCCTTGTTGCCTGCACTGAAGGTGATTTCGCGCTTGCGCAGGGCTTCCTTGCCACGATGGAAAACCAGAAAGTCGATTTCACGCTTGCCTTCCGCCATCTGGGCGATGTGTTGCGGGGAAATCGTGAAGCGCTTGCTACCCAGTACCAGGCAACGACCCTGCTCGATCCATGGCTGGAGAAATGGCTTGCGCGGATCGGGCTAGATGAGGCCATGGCGCCTGATAGAAGGGCAGCCGTGATGGACAATGCCAACCCGCTTTACATTCCGCGCAACCACAAGGTCGAGGAAGTCATTGCTGCAGCCTATGCAGGCGACATGAGGCCAATGGATGTGCTGATGGATGTGCTGGCAAGACCCTTCGAGGAACGCGAAGGCTTTGAGGAATTTTCCCGGCCCGCACCGCGTGAAGGTGGGCGGTACCGGACATTCTGCGGAACCTGAGCAGTTTGCCCGAGTCAATGGCGCAATTTTCGAATGGCAAAGGCTCGACAAAGACGGGTATTTCGACTATGGAACGCCAACTTTTTCCATGAACCGGAAAGAGACTGGTGAATTCGCCCCGGAAATCCTGCCGGATATTCCAGCACCAGCCTCCAATGCGAGGCAGTGTCATGCGGGCGCTCTGGCCGTCAAAGCAATCAAAGACACATGCCTGATCCCGGCAATCGGGTGCGGCATGATGCGACAAAAGGTTTGGAAACATGAACATCATACAGCAGCTCGAAGCAGAGCAGGCCGCAGCCATTGCTGCAAAACGTACATTCCCCGATTTTGAGCCAGGTGACACGGTTCGCGTCATGGTGCGCGTGACGGAAGGTTCGCGTACCCGCGTGCAGGCCTATGAAGGCGTTTGCATCGCACGTTCTGGCGGCGGCTTGAATGAGAACTTCACGGTTCGCAAGATTTCCTATGGCGAAGGCGTGGAACGTGTGTTCCCGGTGTTCTCGCCAATGGTTGAAGGTGTTGAAATCGTGCGTCGTGGCCGCGTTCGTCGCGCGAAGCTGTATTACCTGCGCGACCGTCGCGGCAAATCGGCCCGTATTGTGGAAAACACCAATATCCGCGCCAAGAAGCTGAACGAATCCGATCGTCAGGCAGCGGCAGCCGAGAAGGCACGCCTCGAAGCTGAAAAGGTGGCCGCAGCAGAGGCGCTTGCGGCGGAAAAGGCGGCGGAAGAAGCGGCCAAGGCTGCTGCCGAGGCGCAAGCAGCGGCAGGCGAAGCCGGCAACGAATAAACCGTATCGCAGCACCTGCCCGATCATATGATATCCCGATGAAAGGGCGCCCCGTGGCGCCCTTTTTCACAGGTATTGGCCCAATGGCGTTGTTGTCAGCCACGTTTCCGATCTTCATACTGGCGGCAATCGGTTTTGCGATTGCGCGTCGTGGCCTGTATTCTGCGACCGACTTCAATACGCTCGCGCGTTTTGTGGTCATGCTGGCGCTGCCTGCGCTGTTGTTCAGGACCATGGCGGACCTGCCGGTCCGGGATGTTTTCGAGCCGGGCTATGTCATGGCCTATCTCGGCGGAACCTTGCTGGTGGTCGCTCTTGGCTATGGCGGTTGGCGCCTTGTGGGACGCGCCACGGGCGATGTTGCAGCCATGCGCACCATGGGCATGGCATGCCCCAATAGCGGGTTTGTCGGCTATCCGCTGATGTTGCTGACATTTCCGGAAATTGCCGGCAAGGTGCTGGCGCTCAACATGGCCGTTGAAAACCTTGTCATAATACCGCTGCTGCTGGCTCTAGCCGAAGGCGGTCGCCATGCCGGAGCCGGCGTTGTCGCCACCATGCGAACGGTGTTGCGTGAGCTGGTTCGCAACCCGATGATCGTCGGACTGGCGAGCGGGTTCATCTGGTCGCTGGCCGGTTTGCCATTGCCAGCCATCGTCAGACATCCCGTTGACATGCTTGCTGCGGCAAGCGGAGCAGTTTCGCTCATCGTGATCGGCGGAATGCTGGCCGGTACAAGGATTTGCAGCTGGGGCTGGCCGGTAGTTGTCACGATAGCGGGAAAGCTGTTGCTGCAGCCGATGGCAATCATCGTGATGATGCTGGTGGTCACGGCCGCCGGATTCCCGATATCCGATCCGGAGCTCGCAAGAGCGTTGACCATATCCGGGGCCTTCTCTGTCATGGGGATCTATCCGCTGCTCGCCTTGCGTTACGGGCAGGCGGAAACGGCTTCCGTGGTGCTTGCCGGATCGACCATCTTGTCGTTCATCACGCTCAATCTCGTTGTGCTGTTTGCAGAAGCGCTCATCTGGTAGTGCACAGCGCGAATGCGAACCTTCAGGCTTGCACGGGTCGGCAAACCGGATAGACTTGATCGCAGAGCGCAATTCCAACCGGAGATGAACATGAGAAGACTTGCCGGATTTTTCCTTGCGATGATATTTGCAACCATGGCTGCGCAAGCAGCCGACTTGCCCGATCTTGGTGGCAAGAGCGTTGTTGTTGTTACCGAAAATGCCTACCCGCCGCTGCAATTCGTTGATCCCAAGACCGGCAACCAGATCGGCTGGGAATATGACGCCATGAACGAGATTGCCAAGCGGCTCAATTTCAAGGTCGAGTATCAGAACACGTCCTGGGATGCGATGATCCAGGCAGTCTCGGACGGCCAGTACAATATCGGAATGACCGGCATTACCATCAAGGAAGAGCGCAAGGAGAAGGTCGATTTCTCCGATGCCTACATGCGCTCGGAAATGTTCATGCTGGTGCGCGGCGATGAAAGCCGTTTCTCGGACGCCAAGAGTTTCGCAGCCCTCGACACCGGACTTGTCGGCGCGCAAGCAGGTACGACACCTTTCTATGTGGCGGTCTACGAAGTCCTCGACGGGAATGAGCAGAACCCGCGCATCAAACTGTTTGAAACCTTTGGCGCGACCGTTCAGGCCCTGAAAGCGGGCGACGTCGATGTTGTCCTGACGGATGGTACCGCAGGCAAGGGCTATGTCGATGCGTCAAATGGCGGGTTGAAACTGGTCGGTGATGCGCTTGGGTCGGAAGATTTCGGTTTCATCTTCACGAAGGGCTCCGATCTGGTAGCGCCGATCAATGCGGCAATTGCCGCACTCAAGGCTGATGGTACCATCGACGCGCTGAACAAGAAGTGGTTCCTCGACTACAAGTTCGGCGAATAGGCTCCGGCTTTTCCGGAATGGCATTGGCGTTGCCGCTGGATGCGGCAGCGCCGTTGCCCGACATGCCGGGGTGAGGATGCTGCCACCAGTCAAGGACAGTGACGACGAATTTCCCTGGTGGCTTCTGGTTGCCGGATTGTTCGGTATTGCCATTGCCGGTGTCATTGCCACCAACGGGCTTTATCTTCAGGTTCTCACCATTGTTTCGCGCGGAATTGGCATCACAGTCTTCGTGACCCTTGTCGGGTTCCTGCTTGCTTCGGCCCTAGGATTGCTGATCGCCATCATGGCACTTTCACGCTCGGTGATCCTGCGCCAGACCGCGCGGTTCTATGTCGAGATCATCCGTGGCGTTCCGATCCTGGTCCTGCTTTTTTACATTGCCTTTGTTGGCGCTCCGGCCGTTGTAGCGCTGTGGAACTGGTTGACTGCCCCGCTGCAGCAGATCGGCCTTTTCGAAGCAATGACGGTGCGCGATTTTCCGCTGCTATGGCGCGCGATCATGGCGCTTACCATCGGTTATTCGGCTTTCATTGCCGAGGTGTTTCGTGCTGGAATCCAGTCTGTCGATTCCGGACAGATCGAGGCGGCGAAGGCGTTGGGGCTCAGCCGATTGCAGCGCTTTCGCCTGATCGTCCTGCCGCAGGCAATCCGCACGATATTGCCGCCGCTCGGCAATGATTTCGTGGCGATGGTCAAGGATTCCTCGCTGGTTTCCGTCCTTGGGGTTGCCGATCTCACGCAGATGGGCAAGGTTTACGCCTCGGGTTCGTTCCGGTTTTTCGAAACCTATTCCATCGTCGCCTATGTCTATCTGATCCTGACCATCGGGCTGTCATTGGCATTGCGCCGGTTCGAGCGGCATCTGCGGCGGGCGGAGGAGGCTCGCGGTTCCAGTTGAGCACCGGTTGCGATTCAATTACACTTGGCGCAGGGGCAAAGCCGGAGCCACGCGATTGCGGACAGGATTCCGGAATAAGAGGGATTTTCGATGGATGTGATCGCGTCAGCCACCCCTGTGATGAACAGGACAGCAGCTTACCCGCTCCCGGGGAGGCTCCTGTTGGCACCAGTCGGTCTTCTGGTCTTCGTCCTGCTGGCCTTCGCATGGACAGTTCCGGCAGAGGCGCAGTTCCTGTCAGCGGGTATCAAGGCCGAATTGGCGAATTCCATCAGCCAGGCAAAATCCGAATCGCTGAAGAAGCGCCTCAAGGATATTGACGCGCATTATGCCAAGCTTGCCTACAAGCCGGTCTGGATCGAGGGCAACAAACCGACCAAGAGGGCCGAGGCCATGGTCGAGGCGCTCAACCTTGCCTATGAAGACGGGCTTCATCCGGAAGACTATGATGCACTGGCCCTGTTCCAGAAGCTTGGGACCAGCAACATGCAGGGACTGGCGGATCTCGAGATACATCTGACGACAGCGGCTGTTTCCTATGCGCAGCACATGAATGCAGGACGGTTGAACCCGGCTTCGGTCAACAAGGAAATCGTCATTTATCCCAATGCCATTTCCGCCGATGCGCTTTTGACCAATCTGCGCAAGACCACGAATATCAAGGCATATCTGCGGCTGCTCGCACCGCATACCCAGCGCTATGAGCGCTTGCGGCAGGCACTGGCATTCTATCGCAGGATCGAGGCCAATGGCGGTTTTTCCACTGTGGCATCGGGCGCGGTGCTGAAGCCTGGTGCCAGCGATCCGCGCATTCCGTCGATCCGCAAGCGCATGGTGGAGGCGGGTACGCTCAAGAGCGCTGCCGGTGGTCTCAACTATGACAATGCGCTTGCCCAGGCAGTCATCCGTTTTCAGGAAAACATGGGTCTGGAGTCTGTTGGAACCATTGGCAAGCAAACGCTTGAAGCGATGAACACGCCTGTATCCGAGCGTATCCGCACCATGGAAATCAACATGGAGCGCAATCGCTGGCTGCAGAACGAGTTTGCATCCTATCACATCTTTGCAAACCTTGCCGACCAGGTGGTGAAGGTCGTGCGCAATGACGATACCGTTCACGCCGAAGTCATCCAGGTTGGCCAGCCCTATCACCGAACACCTGTTTTTTCCGATGTGATGGAATATGTCGAAATCAATCCCTATTGGGGGGTGCCGCCTTCCATCGCGGTCAACGAATATCTTCCCAAGCTGCGCAAGAATCCGGGTGTCTTGGCTGGCCAGAACATTTCTGTGTTTTCCGGTGGCCAGAAGGTGAGTGCCACGGCGATCAACTGGTCGCAATATGGCAAGGGCAATTTCCCGTTCTCGCTGCGCCAAGAACCGGGACCGGGCAATGCGCTTGGCCGGGTCAAGTTCATGTTCCCCAACCAGTTCAATGTCTACATGCATGACACGCCGGCAAAATCCAAGTTCGATTCTGCCCAGCGCTATTTCAGCCATGGCTGCCTGCGCTTGAAAGACCCGCTCAAGATGGCGGAAGTGATTCTTGGGCCGGAGGGCTGGGACCGCGCGCGGATCGATGCCACGGTGGCAGGCGGCAAGAACACGGTGGTCAAACTCAAGACCCCGATACCGGTTTATATCGTCTATCTCACTTCCTTCGTGAACAAGGACGGATCAGTCAATTTCCGAGAGGATGTCTATGGCCGCGACAAGATCCTTGGTGAGGCACTGGCCAAGGTCAGGGGACGTTAGAAGTCTGCACTTCTGCTTCGTCTTCCGGTTTCTGGCAGCGGGTTCCAGCGAACCAGTCCCAGAAGGTCTTGCCTCGCCAGACAATGAAGGAACCAAGCAGGAAAACGAAAACAGCCAACCCGATCAGGGCCTGGCGCAGGAAGAAGGGCCATATTGGTGGCCCGCCATCCAATGGGTATTGGCGTACCAGTTCAGCCATATCCTCAATGGTGAGATGTGCGTAGGCCATGTTTGTCCAAATATTAACAAGGGCTAACAAGACAAGCGGAAGTCCCTTGAAAAACTCCCGCTTCAGGCCTTGGGAAAGTGTCGGCAAGGCTCCATTGTCGTTTCGAACCTGAAGATTGAGCATTCGCTTGCCCATTGTTGTCCCATTGCGATGCAATTGCATTGCCAGGAAGAAGGGCAGGATCAGATACAGAAGTGGGTCCATGGACCAGGTGGTGATCTGGTTTCCGTTTTCGTCCACTTGGAAACTGATGAAACGGGAATTTTTACCAGATTCTGGTCCGAGTTTGTTGCCCATGGTGAGTATGCGCTGCTCGGTCAGCATCATGTAGCGAACCTTGCACAGAACCTGAAACATGACCTGGCCTTCACCCGGAGGAAGCAGCCTCGCTTGTTCCTCGGGTGCGACAATGGATACATTTTCGCAGTCTTTCGAATTTATCAGGCTTGGTGCATGAACCGGCAGACCGACCCAGGAATGCAGTGCTGCCGCCAGGATCGCCAAGGGTATCGCAACCGTCAGCGCATCAATCAGATAAGCCAGAGCGCGCCGAAAAAAGTGTCTGCGTGACATTCATACCCCCTCTGATTGTCCAGGCGAGCTTAATCAACCTTATGAGAAAGGCAAGAAATGTTTGCCGCGACCTCATCCGCGTATCAGGTTGCTTGACCGGAAATGTACCGATGTGCATATCAGCGGTAAGAAATTCTGCCAGAAGGATGCTTTCCAAATGACGCGCACGCTTTACGACAAAATCTGGGACGACCATCTGGTTGCAACAAGCGAAGACGGGACTTCGATCCTCTATATAGACCGGCATCTGGTGCATGAGGTCACGAGCCCGCAGGCCTTCGAAGGTTTGCGGATGACCGGACGCAAGGTTCGCGCGCCTGAAAAGACGCTTGCTGTAGTCGACCACAATGTGCCGACATCGCCGGATCGCGCGCAAGGCATCAAGAACGAGGAAAGCCGCATCCAGGTCGAGGCACTTGCCGCCAATGCCGCAGAATTCGACATCGAATACTATTCCGAGAAGGACAAGCGGCAGGGCATCGTCCACATCATTGGACCCGAGCAGGGTTTCACCTTGCCGGGTATGACGATTGTCTGTGGTGACAGCCATACCTCGACGCATGGTGCCTTTGGAGCGCTTGCGCATGGCATCGGCACATCGGAGGTCGAGCATGTGCTGGCCACGCAGACGCTGATCCAGAAAAAAGCCAGGAACATGCTGGTCGAGGTCAATGGCCAGTTGCCGGAAGGCGTCACGGCCAAGGACATTATCCTTGCAATCATTGGAGAAATCGGTACCGCAGGTGGTACCGGCCATGTGATCGAGTTTGCGGGCGAAGCGATCCGCTCGCTTTCGATGGAAGGTCGCATGACGGTGTGCAACATGACCATTGAGGGTGGCGCGCGTGCCGGGCTGATTGCGCCGGACGAGACCACATTTGCCTATATCAAGGACAAGCCGAAGGCCCCGACCGGCAAGGCTTTCGACATGGCGATGGACTACTGGAAGACGCTGTACACGGATGAAGGCGCGCATTTCGACAAGATCGTGCGCCTTGACGCGGCCAATCTTCCGCCGATCGTTTCCTGGGGTTCGTCACCGGAAGACGTAATTTCGGTCACCGGCGTGGTTCCCGATCCCGAGGCCATTGCCGATGAAAACAAGCGTGAATCGAAAAAGCGTGCGCTTGCCTATATGGGCCTCAAGGCGGGAACAAAGATCACCGACATCAAGATTGATCGTGTGTTCATCGGCTCCTGTACCAATGGCCGTATCGAGGACCTGCGAGCGGCAGCCAAGGTGGTCGAAGGCAAAAAGGTGGCGCCGTCGGTCAGCGCGATGATCGTGCCGGGTTCGGGCCTCGTAAAGGAACAGGCCGAGGCCGAGGGTCTTGACGTGATCTTCAGGGAGGCAGGTTTCGACTGGCGCGAACCGGGCTGCTCGATGTGCCTTGCCATGAATGATGACCGGCTGAAGCCGGAAGAGCGCTGCGCCTCTACCTCGAACCGCAATTTCGAGGGCCGCCAGGGCTACAAGGGCCGCACGCATCTGGTCTCGCCAGCCATGGCTGCCGCGGCGGCGATTGCCGGGCATTTTGTCGATGTCAGGGAGTGGAAATAGGCGGGTTCTGTCGTCTCCGTCACGCCAGATGCGCCAGAAGTGCCAGCCAGGCGGTGATCGTGAACACCGAAAGCAGGTTGGCAACAATCAGCGAAGATGCGGCAACGCCCATGGCCCTGTCATACATGGCCGCAAAGATGTAGCCGTTCATTCCCGGTGGCATGGCAGCAATGACGACCGCAGCGCGGACATATTCAATCGGCAATCCCAGGACGTGCCAGGAAAGCACAAATGCGATTGCCGGGTGAACCACCAGCGACAGGGCCGAGACCATCACGCTTTCGGAAAATTCCGACCTGAGGCTGTAGCGGGTGAGGGCAGCCCCAATGCCAACGAGCGCTGCCGGAATGGCAGCGGTCGCCAGCATGTTGATTGCTGCCATCAGCGGCTCGGGAATCGGTATCGAGGCAAGGTTGAGGAAAGTGCCGAGGAGGACGCCAATCATGAAGGGATTGGTGAGGATGGACCTGGCGGCTGCCTTCAGCGCCACGCCGAGTGGCCGGCCATCCGTTCGGGAGAGTTCCATGGTGATCATGCCGACAGCGTAAAGGCAGGGCGCATGCAGTGAAATGATGCCGAAAGCAGGTGGCAGGGCTTGTGCTCCGAAGGCGCGTTCCATGATCGGCAAGCCGAACAGCACTGTGTTGGAGAACATTGCGCAAAAACCGATGGCCACAGCCTCGCCAGGCCTGCGGTTCCAGAACGTGCGGGCAGCAATGATTGCAATGACGAAGCTCGCCAGCGCTCCACAGTAAAACGCACCCAGCATGGGCGGATAAAAAGCCTGGCTGAAATCCAGGTTGTACATCGCCCGCATGAGAAGCGTGGGCACAGCAAGCTTGACCGCAAAATTGTTCAAGGCATCAGCAATTCCGGTATTGAGGTAGCCGGTACGCGCGCCAAGATAGCCGGTGCCGAGCACCAGAAAGACGGGAAGAATGGTCAGGAATATCTGGGCCAAGGCTGAGATCCCGATTGGAACTTCCCTGCCCTACAGGACAAAGTCCGCAAGGGAAAGGTCATTGTCGGCTGGTTTGCTTCCTGAAGTTCGAAGTTGCGAAAAAAGCTTGACTGCAAGCCGCGTCCGGTCAAGCAATGCGGCATGAGCGACAAACAGACTTCCATCGAGATTTCCGTGCTGCGGCTGAGCGATGCGCATGACCTGGCACCGATGATTGCGGCCTATGGACAGGCATTGAAGCGTGGAGCACCGCGCCAGCCGGACCAGTATTATGCCAGCCAATTGCTGCAGGACCGGGCGGCGGAATTCCTGGGTGCGCGCATAGACGGGGAACTTGTGGGTTTCATCATGTTCTACGACTTGCCGGAACCGGTAACCGGCATGCGCGCCGGCCAGGCAGACCATGTTTTTGTCCATCACGGTCATCGTGGCAAAGGCATTGCCAAGGCGCTGGTCGACGTGCTTGCTGACCAGGCCGCATCCCGAGGCTGGACCAAGCTGATGCTGAATGCCCCGCGGCAACCCGATACGGGTCGCAAGGTTTTCGAGGCGGTGGCTGCTCCCGCCGACTGGCTTTCGTTTGTTCTCCGTTTCGATCAATAGCGGCAATTGCTTTTCAATCGATTTTTCTCACCTTTGACTATCGTAGCTTTTGACGTGTCGGAGTTTGCGCACTAGAACCATGGTGTTCGCACCTGCAACAAGACATGTCGGTTCCAGCAACGGGCATTTTGCCAGGTACATCATTTTCACCGGGTTTTCCCGGGCATTGGGAGAATTTGCGCCATGGCGCAGTCAGACATTCGCGGCTCCCGGCCGCTCTCACCGCATTTGCAGATCTACAAACCCATACCGACCATGGTCATGTCGATCCTGCATCGCATCACCGGTGCCGCACTCTATTTTGGCACGCTGCTCGTCGCATGGTGGCTGATCGCGGCTGCCAGCGGACCAGACTATTTCGATTTCGTATCCGGTATTTACGGCAGCTGGTTCGGGCGGCTTGTAATGTTCGGCTACACCTGGGCGTTGATGCATCACCTGCTTGGCGGATTGCGTCATTTCGCCTGGGACATGGGCAAATTGTTCGACAAGCATACTGCAACGAAGCTTGCCTGGGCAACGCTTGCCGGTTCACTGACCCTGACGGTCCTGATCTGGATTGTCGGTTATGCAGTGCGATAGGGGGTGGTGATGAGCATGCGAACGCCTCTCGGCAAGGTGCGCGGCCTTGGTTCAGCCAAGGATGGTACCGAACATTTCTGGCGGCAGCGGGTCACAGCCGTGGCCAATGTGCCGCTGATCATCTTCTTTGTCTGGCTTGTGGTTTCACTCAATGGCGCCAGTCATGCGCAAACCGTGGCGACCCTTTCCTCACCGCTGGTGGCGACCGGCCTGTTGCTGGTTCTCATTTCAGGCCTCGTTCACATGCGTCTCGGCATGCAGGTGATCATTGAGGACTATGTCCATGGCGAGGGCATGAAAATCCTGCTGTTGATGGCCAATTCCTTCTTCACGATTGCAGTGGGCGTCGCCACGCTTGTTGCAGTTCTCAAAATTGCATTCGGAGGCTGATCGAATGGCATCCAGGGATGGCACCTACAAGTTCGTCGATCACTGGCATGATGTTGTCGTGGTTGGTGCCGGTGGTTCGGGATTGCGGGCAACGCTCGGCATGGCCGAGCAGGGCTTGAAAACAGCCTGTGTAACCAAGGTCTTTCCAACGCGCTCGCATACGGTTGCGGCACAGGGCGGAATTGCCGCCTCGTTGTCGAACATGGGTCCCGATTCATGGCAGTGGCACATGTATGACACCGTCAAGGGTTCAGACTGGCTTGGCGATGTTGACGCCATGCAATATCTGGCGATGGAAGCGCCGAAGGCGGTCTATGAACTTGAGCATTACGGGGTGCCGTTCTCGCGGACCGAGGAAGGCAAGATCTATCAGCGTCCGTTTGGCGGGCACATGCAGAATTTCGGTGACGGCCCGCCGGTTCAGCGTACCTGTGCAGCCGCTGACCGCACTGGTCACGCCATCCTGCACACGCTTTATGGCCAGTCGCTGCGGCACAATGCAGAGTTTTACATCGAATATTTCGCCATTGATCTCATCATGTCGGATGACGGGGTCTGTACCGGGATCATTGCCTGGAACCTCGACGATGGCACGATCCACCGCTTCAATGCCAAGATGGTGGTTCTGGCGACCGGTGGCTATGGCCGCGCCTATTTCTCCGCGACTTCCGCGCATACCTGCACCGGCGACGGCAATGGCATGATTGCGCGCGCAGGGCTGCCGCTTCAGGACATGGAGTTCGTCCAGTTCCACCCGACCGGCATTTACGGCGCTGGCTGCCTGATCACCGAGGGTGCTCGCGGCGAGGGCGGCTATCTGGTCAATTCCGAAGGTGAGCGCTTCATGGAGCGCTATGCACCTTCCGCCAAGGATCTTGCCTCGCGCGATGTCGTTTCACGTTGCATGACGATGGAAATCCGCGAGGGGCGCGGTGTTGGTCCGAACAAGGACCACATTTACCTCCATCTCGACCACCTCGATCCGGCGGTGTTGAACGAGCGGCTTCCCGGCATCTCGGAAAGTGCGAAGATTTTCGCTGGTGTTGACGTCACGCGCCAGCCGATCCCGGTGCTGCCGACAGTCCATTACAACATGGGCGGCATCCCGACCAATTACTGGGGTGAGGTGCTGAACCCGACCGCCAAGGACCCGAACCGCGTGACACCGGGCCTAATGGCGGTGGGTGAAGCCGGTTGCGCTTCGGTGCATGGTGCAAACCGTCTCGGCTCGAACTCGCTGATCGACCTGGTGGTGTTTGGCCGTGCAGCCGCGATCCGGGCCGGGCAGGTGATTGACCGCAAGGCAGCCATTGCCAAACCGAGCCAGGCATCCTGCGACAAGATCATCGACCGCTTCGACCGGTTGCGCCACGCCAATGGTTCCACGCCAACCGCGGAACTGCGTCTCAAGATGCAAAAGGCGATGCAGGAGGATGCAGCGGTGTTCCGTACCGAGGAAACGCTCAAATCCGGCGTCAAGCGCATGGGTGAAATCTGGGGCGGGCTTGATGACCTGAAGGTTCACGACCGCTCGATGATCTGGAATTCCGATCTTGTCGAGACGCTGGAGCTGGAAAACCTGATGGCCTGCGCGATCACCACTGTCGTGGGAGCGGAAGCCCGGCACGAAAGCCGTGGCGCGCATGCGCGCGAGGATTTCTCCAACCGCGATGACAAGAACTGGCGCAAGCACACGCTTTCTAAAGTCGACGAGAAGGGCAAGGTCAAGCTTTCCTACCGTCCGGTTCATACCGAACTGATCGCGGAAGGCATTTCGCTCGACCAGATCAAGCCGAAGGCACGGGTGTATTGAGATGGTAGCTCTGACTCTTCCCAAAAACTCGCAGATCAAGGCCGGCAAGACATGGCCGAAGCCTGCGGGCAAGACCAATCTGCGCGAATACCGCATCTATCGCTGGTCACCGGATGATGGCGAGAATCCGCGCATCGACACCTATTTCGTTGATATGGATGATTGCGGGCCGATGGTGCTCGACGCGCTGTTGTGGATCAAGAACAATGTCGATCCAACGCTGACATTGCGCCGCTCCTGCCGCGAGGGCATTTGCGGCTCGTGCGCGATGAATATCGACGGCACCAATACGCTGGCCTGCACCAAGGGCATGGATGAAATTGCTGGCGCAGCGGAAGGTCTATCCGTTGCCGCACATGCCGGTCGTCATGACCTCGTGCCGGATCTCACGCAATTCTACGCGCAGCACCGCTCGATCGAGCTGGCTGCAGACGGTTTCACCGGAGCCGCAGAGTGAGTGGCTGCAAAGCCATGAGGACCGACAGAAGCTCGACGGCTTGTATGAGTGCATCCTTTGCGCCTGCTGTTCGACGTCGTGCCCGTCCTACTGGTGGAATGGCGATCGCTATCTGGGACCGGCAGTGCTGTTGCAGGCCTATCGCTGGCTGATCGATTCGCGCGATGAAGCAACCGGCGAACGGCTCGACAACCTGGAAGATCCGTTCCGTCTCTATCGCTGCCACACCATCATGAATTGCACGCAAGCCTGCCCGAAGGGATTGAACCCCGCCAAGGCGATTGCCGAGATCAAGAAGATGATGGTGGAACGGCGGGTCTGATCAAAAAGACCGTCACCCTCGGGCTTGTCCCGAGGGTCTGCAGCAGCGGACATTCCCGTCAAGACAAAGATGGTTCTGGCGCTGGCCGTTTGGCCGCGCTATTTCTTGGCCATGACCGAATCCTCATTGCCCCATCTCAATCCGTTCGAAACCCGTATTCTCGGCTGCCTTCTGGAAAAGAAGTTGCTGACGCCGGATGTTTATCCGTTGACGCCCAATGCCTTGCAAAGTGCCGCCAACCAGAAATCGTCGCGCGATCCGGTGATGGCGTTGGAACCCGATGAAATCCATGGCGCTCTGAAATCGCTTGAGGTCAAAGGCCTGGTCAAATGCATGCCGACCGCCCGGGTTGACCGTTATGCGCAGGAGGCCGACCGGCGTTTTACCCTGACGGTATCGCAATGCGCGCTGCTTGCGCTGCTGCTGCTGCGCGGGCCGCAAACCGTGAATGAATTGCTGATACGCAGCGAGCGGATGGCGCATTTTCGCGATGCAGAGCATGTGCGCGAGGAGCTCGACATGATGATCGGGCGAAATCCGGCCCTGATCAAGGAAATCGGCCGCGCGCCGGGACAACGCGATGACCGCTTTGCGCATCTGCTGTCGGGCGATGTCGATGTTTCGGTATTGGTCGCCAGTTCCGGTCGCAGCGCAGCTCCCCATTCAGATCTTGAGGAACGCATACGTGAACTGGAAGCGGAGGTTGCAGCGTTGAAAGCACGGCTTAATGCGGCAGGCATCTGATCCCGGCCGCTGATATTTCGCAACAATGAAATTCATGCTTGGTAACAGATTCAATTTTCATTTGAACCGGCTATTTTTTGTTGTCAGGGTAGATTCAACTTTACGTTCTTAATCACGAAACCCGGAATGGTCCCATGCATATAATCCTGTTTATACTTGGTGTTGCGGGGGCGGCTGCATTTTGGTGGTATCGGCTAAAATATCTTGGCCAGGCGGCAAATGAGGCTGCTGATGCAGTCGGTCGGGTCAGGGGCAGTATTCGTCGCAATGCAATCCGCAAGAAGGCCGCGCTATCCCCGCTCACCGCCATAGACGATCCGGTTGTGGCTGCGGCAACCATCATGACAGCAATCTTGTGTGAAGACCGCCCGGTTACGCCCGGCGATGACCAGCGAATCCGTAATGCCATCGCTTCGGTTGCCGGTCCGGCAAAAGTGGATGAAGCGATTATCTATGCCAAATGGGCGTTTGAACAAATTGGCGATACGGGTGTGGTCATCGACAAGGTTTGTCCCTTTCTGAAAAGCCGGTTGAACGAGAATGAAAGGGAACAACTTGTGGACATGGTGCAGCGCGCGGCCAGCGGTGACCGGTCCCCGCAAATCCGCCAAAGGGTAGACCGGTTGCGCCAGAAACTGGGCCTGGTGGTTCACTGACAATCTGATCCAGGCGGATATATGTTGATTTGCAGAACCATGCTATCCTCTTGATCTCGTCAGGAGGGTATCATGGCGGCTGATCTCAGCATTCTTGTTGGCACAACCAAGGGCGCTTTCGTCATCATACGCGAAAGCGTGTCGGGCGAATGGGTGGTGCGCGGGCCGTATTGTGACGGCTGGCCGATCAACCACATGATTGGCGACCGCGAGACCGGTGATCTTTGGGCAGGTGGTGGCAATGACTGGCATGGCGCCGGCATCTGGCGCTCGGTCGATGGCGGCGAGAGCTGGCAATTGTCCAAACTGTCGAAGGGACAGGTGGACGAGTGGGCGGCGAACGATCCCGAAATGGCGAAGATGTTCGGCTGGACGCCACCGGACACGAAATTCGATGGTGAGGTCACCGCAATCTGGTCGCTGGCTCATGCACATGGCCGTCTGCTCGCTGGCGGCAAGCCGGGCAAGCTCTATTCCAGCGCGGATGGCGGGGTAAACTGGGAAGCGGTCAACGGTTTCAACAAGCACCCCACCCGCGAGGAATGGATAGCCGGCGCTGCCGGACTGGTGTTGCACACCATCGTTCCAGATCCCGGATCAGCCGACAAGATCTGGCTTGGCATTTCGTCGGCGGGTGTCTTCGCTACCGAGGATGGTGGCAAGAGCTGGGAGCGGCGCAACCGGCTTGCGAATGGAGAGACCTGCAGTCATCACGATCATCCGGCTGCGCCGCGCGACGGGCAGACCGGTTTATGCGTGCACAACATGGTGCGGGCGCCGGGCAAGGATGGCGATCGTCTCTACCAGCAAAATCACCATGGCGTTTTCCGCAGCCCTGATGGCGGGCGCAGCTGGCAGGACATAACGGATGGCCTGCCCTCCACATTCGGTTTTCCTGTTGCGGTTCATCCGCATGACCCTGAAACGGTCTGGGTCATTCCACTCAATGGTGACAGGCAGGGCCGCTATCCGCCAGATGCCTCGGCGGCGGTCTGGAGAAGCCGCGATGGCGGTGCGAGCTGGCAGCCTTTGCGCGAGGGATTGCCGCAGAAGAATTGTCATTTCACGGTTCTGCGCCAGGCGATGGCAACCGACCGGGGCGAACAGGGAGGGATCTATTTCGGAACCAATACCGGTTCGGTCTTTGCCAGTGAGGACAATGGCGATCACTGGGACGAGATCGCCCGGCATCTGCCGACCATCCTGTGTGTCGAGGCGCTCGACCGGCGCTGAAAAACACGTCCTGTCGTGCGCTGCTTGATCCTCATCAAGTTGCATCATGCGCCAATGGCCTATTTCCGCAGTGACATAACTGTTGTTGCATGGAGATAGATATGGCTGCGACCAACTGGCCTGAATTCACTGATCAAACCAATGGGCGGATGGCGGAACTGAGAAAAAGCATGCCAGAAGCCGCCAGGGGATTTGGCGAGCTGGCACGCGCTGCCATCAGCCCGGGTGAGCTTGATTCCAAAACCAAGGAATTGATCGCGCTTGCCATCGGCATCACCGCGCGTTGCGATGGGTGTCTTGCATTCCATGCCAAGGCCGCCAGGAAATACGGGGCGACGCGGCAGGAAGTGATAGAAACCATCGCGGTCGCGCTCTATATGGGCGGCGGTCCGTCGATGATTTACGGTGCCGAAGCGCTATCGGCCTTTGATGCCCTGAGCTGATTCCGCAATCATCACGCAGGCGTGTATGCGCTTGATTTGCTGTCCGGAGGGATTGGTTCCATAACGGCGTCAAGCGGTCGTCCCTTGACGGCCTTTCGCGGTATGGAGCGTGGTCATGGACAGGAAAACATTTTTCTTAATGGCGGGTGCCATGGCAGCGGCACTTGCCGGGCAGTATCCGGTGCAGGCATGTGCTGCACAAAAAACGGCCATCTTCGCTGGTGGCTGCTTCTGGTGCATGGAAAAGGATTTCGAGCATGTCGATGGTGTGAGCGAGGTGGTGTCCGGTTATACGGGCGGCACGCTTGAAAACCCGACCTATCGCAATCATGAAGGTCATGTCGAGGCGGTGAGGATCAAGTATGATGACAGCAGGGTGAGCTATGCGCAGTTGTTGCACACCTTCTGGCGCAGTGTTGATCCGACTGATGCAGGTGGACAATTCTGCGACCGTGGCCATTCCTATACAACGGCAATCTTTGCGCTGGACGATGCGCAAATGAAGCTTGCGCAAGCATCGAAGGCTGAAATTGACGCATCAGGCAAATTGCCGATGCCGGTCGTCACCCCGATTGTCGCTGCGAGTTTCTTCACCGATGCCGAGGGTTATCACCAGGATTATTACAAGAAGAATCCGGTACGCTACAACTACTACCGCAAGGGCTGCGGGAGGGATGCGCGCATTGATGCCTTGTGGGGTGCGGAAGCCCATGCCGGTATCAACCACGGCAGTTGAAGTTAGATCCCGATTGTCGGTTACCTAATACGGTCCGGCGATTGCTGGCCGGAGTGTCAATGCAATGGACTTGCAGCCATAAGGTCACCAGACGGGTGCCGCGATCCGGCATGTCGGGCGTGATCGCCCTGCCGAAAGTAACCCGGAATTGCTTGCGTTTCTCGTAGAGCAATTCGTGGAACACCGTCATGTCACGCAATTGCTGAAGACTGTCACGGCCGTTCATTCACCATTGGGCAGATTCCGCTTGGCGCTTCCTTGTTCTGGTCGATGAGACCCTTCCGACTTCGAAAACATAGTCCCGCGACAGTATTCCAGGCACATGTCGCAAAGTCATGAGACAGGTCTGAAACCAGGTCATGAAACGAGCCACGGAACGAACAAGCAATTGTCACATCCTTGTCCGCAAATGCCGATAGACATGCGCCATGACGAACGAATCAGGATGGATGCCCGGGTGGGCGCTCCATTCGCAAAAGGCGAGGAACAGATGCAAACAAGGTCAGTATTGTTCGCAGGCAGGCGGAATGCCGCACGCAGCGTCATCGCGGAAGCCTGCTTCAACGCTGCCGAAATTCCGGGTTGGCGGGCATTTTCTGCAGGCTGGGCAACAGCAGACAAGGTTGACCAGTCCGCAATCAGGGTTTTGCGGGAAAATCGCCTGCCGGTCGAAGGGCTGCAGCCAAAATCCATAGAGTTGTTTGCGCTAGCCGGTGCGCCACAGATCGACCTTTGCATTCACCTGGACATGAATGCGCCGGAATTTGAACTCGCCGGAAATCATCGGAAGCTTTGCTGGCATGTCCCGGACCCGAAGGATGATCCTTCGCCGAAAGCCTATGCCAAAGTGCTGGACCTTGTCGGGCATGCAATTGCCGGCCTTATTGTTTCCGGTGACATCACGCCACGATTCCCGGAATTGGCACTGCCCGATGTTTCCACAAGCCGGGCTGCCTGAGCGCCATTCAGCTTTCATTCAGTTTTGATTTACCATATGACGCGATAGTAGTGCCCTAATGTTGGCCCACTCGGCTAGCAGGGTGCCACTTCAGGGGCGTAATGGAGGACGCGGGAATGACGCGTATCAGGTCATCTGCGGCAATATTGTTGGTTCTGGGAGCCGGACTGGCAGTTTCGGGTTGCCAAAGCTCGAGAATGTCTGCGCTGGATTCGGCTGCGCCACCAGCACCCTTGCCCTCCGCACCGCTTGAACCGGTACAAACAGGGCAGTTGCCACCGCTTGATGCACAAGGCCAGCCGCAGGCTGCAAATGGCCAGACGGAGGTTGCATCGCTTGATCCGAATGCGGCGCCATTGCAACCGTCCACACCTGCTGCCGCCCCCTCGGGCGCACCAGTGACCCGCGAGGGGATGGCCGGAACCTGGACGGTTGCCTCAGACAACCCCGATTGCCGGATCATTCTTGCCTTCACCAAATGGTCGGGCGGATACCGTGCTGCAACGCGCCGCTGCAACACGGCTGAACTTGCTGCTGTGACGGCGTGGGATGTGAAAGACAACAAGGTCGTACTGGTTGACAGCAACGGCAATCAGGTTGCCTCTCTTTACTCATCCGGTCCGGAGCGTTACGACGGGTCAACGAATGGCGGCAAGCCGATCCGGTTCTCGCGGTAGACGCAAGCGAGTTGGTTGCCGCACCCCTTGTCCGGCACCCGATGAACAGTTCTTCCTCACATTCCCCCGGCACCCCTTTCCCCGGTTCTTCGATCAGCACAACTGGCGGAGCAAGCGTCCGTCAGGCCTATGACAGGTTGGTAGCTGGCGGCAGCGTCGAGCACGACCGCGCCCAGATCCAACTCGCTGAAAGGCTGGATGCACTGGCGGTAGCGCTCGAAAGCCGTCAGTTGTCGAAAAAATCCAGCTCGCTTGGCTGGCTGTTCAATCGCAGGACCCGCACCAGCAATGGGTCGGCGGGTGTCAGGGGCCTGTATATTCACGGGCGGGTGGGACGCGGCAAGTCGATGCTGATGGACCTGTTTTTCACGCAGGTCCAGGTACGGACAAAGCGGCGTGCACATTTCAATGAATTCATGCAGGATGTGCATTCCCGCATCCATGCACACCGCCAGGCCTATCAACGTGGCGAGACCAGGGAAGAGGATCCGATCGGCCCGGTTGCCAGGGAGATCGCGGATCAGGCAAGCCTTCTGTGTTTCGACGAGTTCACCGTCACTGACATTACCGACGCAATGATCCTTGGCCGGCTTTTCACTGCGCTGTTCGAGAAATGCTGCGTCCTTGTTGCCACGTCCAATATCGAGCCGGACGGCCTGTATCACAACGGGTTGAACCGGCAGTTGTTCCTGCCCTTCATTGAGTTGCTGAAGCAGCGTGTCGATGTCTTTGAACTGGATGCAAGGACGGATTTCCGGCTCGAGAAACTCGGCGACGGGAAAAGCTACCTTTCGCCGCTAGGGCAAAAAGCCGAGGCTGGAATGGACAGACTTTGGCAAATGGTTGCCGCCGGGCGGGAGGTGGAGGAAGTCGAGCTTTCGCTCAAGGGTCGCAAACTGCGAATTGGCAAGACTGCCGGAGATACGGCGTGGCTCGGATTTGACCAGCTTTGCGTTGAAGCGCGCGGTGCCGGGGACTATCTGGCATTGGCGGCGCGGTTCGATACGTTGTTTCTCCATGATGTACCGATGATGGACCAGTCGATGCGCAACCAGGCCAAGCGGTTCATCCTGCTGATCGACACACTTTATGACACCCGTGTCCGGCTGATCCTGTCGGCTGCTGCCAACCCGCATGCGCTATACCAGGGCACCAGCGGAAATGAGGTTTTCGAGTTTCAACGGACGGCATCACGGCTGATCGAAATGCAATCCGCCGAATATCTGGCCAGATCCGGGCCAGTGAGGGACAAGAAACATGCAGGTCGGCAAACTGAAAAAGCTGAAAAACAGCTTTGATTTCAATAAGAATTCTTACGTTTACGTAATGGGCAAATCTTTTAACCGTTTGAAATGGCGATGAAATTTCCCTTGTTCTTGTAAGGGGGTGGTTTTTAGGCTAAGGCAATCCGCGAAATCCGGTGGTGCCGGAATGGAACAGGCTTGCGCCATTTACGTAAAGGGAAGAATATCATGGCTCGCAACAAGATCGCGCTGATCGGCTCGGGAATGATTGGCGGTACGCTCGCCCATCTTGCCGGATTGAAGGAACTCGGTGACATCGTGCTTTTCGATATTGCCGAAGGCATTCCCGAGGGCAAGGCGCTTGATATCGCCGAATCCTCGCCGGTCGAAGGGTTTGACGCGAAGCTTTCAGGCACGCAGAGCTATGAGGCGATCAAGGGAGCAGATGTCTGCATCGTGACGGCTGGCATTGCCCGCAAGCCCGGCATGAGCCGTGATGACCTTCTCGGCATCAACCTCAAGGTGATGGAGCAGGTTGGTGCGGGAATCAAGAAATATGCACCCAATGCATTCGTCATCTGTATCACCAACCCGCTCGACGCGATGGTCTGGGCGCTGCAGAAATTTTCCGGCCTGCCGAAGAACATGGTCGTCGGCATGGCGGGCGTGCTCGATTCCGCGCGCTTCCGTTATTTCCTCGCTGATGAGTTCAAGGTGTCGGTCGAGGATGTGACCGCCTTCGTTCTGGGTGGCCATGGCGACAGTATGGTTCCGCTTACCCGTTACTCGACGGTTGCGGGCATTCCGCTTACCGACCTTGTCAAGATGGGCTGGCTTACCAAGGACAGGCTTGAGGAAATCGTCGACCGCACCCGCAAGGGCGGTGGCGAAATCGTTGCGCTGCTGAAGAGCGGCTCGGCCTATTATGCGCCAGCATCCTCAGCGATCACGATGGCGGAAAGCTATCTGAAGGACAAGAAGCGGGTTCTGCCCTGTGCGGCGGCGCTCAAGGGTGAATATGGCGTCAAGGACATGTATGTCGGCGTTCCCGTGGTGATCGGTGCCAATGGTGTGGAGCGTGTCATCGAGATCGATCTCAACAAGAGCGAGCAGAAAATGCTCGACAAGTCGGTCGAGGCGGTTGCCGAGCTTTGTGAAGCCTGCAAGGCAATTGCACCGAACCTGAAGTAAGGCTGCCAAGCTTTGAGGCGCGTCTGACGACCCGGGTTTGACGCGCCTTTCTCCTGTAATTCAAATCCGATGCCGAAAGGCAGAATGGAGTGGGAATGAACATTCACGAATATCAGGCCAAGGCGCTGCTTAAGGAATTTGGTGCGCCGGTAGCGAAAGGTGTGCCGATTCTTTCGAAGGGTGACGTTGACGCGGCAATTGCAGCGCTTCCCGGCCCGCTTTACGTCGTCAAGAGCCAGATCCATGCAGGTGGCCGCGGCAAAGGCAAGTTCAAGGAACTGTCCGCTGACGCCAAGGGTGGTGTCAGGCTTGCGTTTTCGGCAGACGAGGTGAAGAGCCATGTCGGCGAAATGTTCGGCAACACGCTCGTTACCAAGCAAACCGGACCGGCCGGCAAACAGGTCAACCGTCTCTATCTTGAAGATGGTGCCGATATTGCGCGTGAACTCTACCTCTCGATCCTGGTAAACCGCGAGACATCGCTTGTGTCCTTCGTTGCCTCGACAGAGGGCGGCATGGACATCGAGGCTGTCGCGCATGACACGCCGGAAAAGATCCACACCATCGGCATTGATCCGGTTGCGGGTGTGACCGCTGCAGATGTAACCAAACTGAACGCGGCCTATGAGCTTGATGGTGCTGCGGCCAAGGATGGCGAAACGCTGTTTCCGCTGCTCTACAAGGCCTTTGTCGAAAAGGACATGAGCCTGCTCGAGGTAAATCCGCTGATCGTGATGAAAGACGGTCACCTGCGGGTGCTTGATGCGAAGGTTTCCTTCGACGGCAATGCGCTGTTCCGCCATCCCGAAATCATGGAATTGCGCGACATCACCGAGGAAGACGCAAAGGAAATCGAGGCGTCGAAATACGACCTCGCCTATGTCGCACTCGATGGTGATATCGGCTGCATGGTCAATGGTGCAGGCCTTGCCATGGCAACCATGGACATCATCAAACTTTATGGCGCGGAGCCTGCAAACTTCCTCGATGTCGGCGGTGGTGCCAGCAAGGAGAAGGTAACGGCAGCCTTCAAGATCATCACCTCCGATCCGAACGTCAAAGGCATTCTCGTCAACATTTTCGGCGGCATCATGCGTTGCGACATCATCGCCAGAAGGCGTGGTTGCCGCCGTCAGGAAGTGGGGCTCAAAGGTCCCGCTGGTTGTTCGGCTCGAAGGCACCAATGTCGAGCTTGGCAAGAAGTTCATCAACGAATCGGGTCTCAACGTCATTGCGGCCGACGATCTAGACGATGCAGCGCAAAAGATCGTCAAGGCGGTAAAAGGAGCCTGAGCCAATGTCCATTCTGATCAACAAAGACACCAAGGTTCTGGTCCAGGGACTGACCGGCAAGACCGGCACCTTCCATACCGAGCAGGCACTTGCCTATCACGGCACCAAGATGGTCGGTGGCATCCATCCCAAGAAGGGCGGCGAGACCTGGGGTTCGGTCGAAAGCGGTGCGCAGTTGCCGATTTTCGCAACCGTTGCCGAAGGCAGGGAAAAAACCGGCGCGAACGCTTCGGTTATCTATGTTCCGCCAGCGGGTGCTGCGGCTGCAATCCTTGAGGCCATCGAAGCGGAAATTCCGCTGATCGTTTGCATCACCGAAGGCATTCCGGTGATGGACATGGTCAAGGTTAAGGCGCAACTTGTGAAATCGAAATCGCGACTGGTCGGGCCAAACTGCCCGGGCCTGCTGACGCCGGATGAATGCAAGATCGGCATCATGCCCGGCTCCATCTTCAAGAAGGGTTCGGTCGGTGTCGTGTCGCGCTCGGGCACGCTGACCTATGAGGCGGTGTTCCAGACCACCAATGCAGGGCTTGGCCAGACAACGGCGGTTGGCATCGGCGGTGACCCGGTCAAGGGAACCGAGTTCATCGACGTGCTGGAAATGTTCCTTGCTGATGATGAAACCAAGTCAATCATCATGATTGGTGAAATCGGCGGCTCCGCCGAAGAAGATGCGGCGCAGTTCCTCAAGGACGAGGCCAAACGCGGTCGCAAGAAGCCGATGGCTGGCTTCATTGCCGGGCGCACGGCTCCTGCGGGGCGCACGATGGGCCATGCCGGTGCGGTCATTTCCGGCGGCAAGGGTGGTGCTGAAGACAAGATCGCCGCGATGGAATCGGCTGGCATCAAGGTTTCGCCATCTCCGGCCAAGCTTGGCGAAACCCTTCTGGAAGTGCTGAAGGGCTGAGGCTTTGCCGGCCCGCGGCAAAGCGGGCCGGTCCCCGGCATGAGCCGGATTGATCAAGAGGGAGGCGGGAAAACCCGCAAGTGACCATGGCGCGTCAGGAGCAGAACGAAGCATTCGAACAGACCTCGTTCCTATATGGCGGAAATGCCGACTATATCGAACAGATGCATGCGCGTTACCAGGATGATCCATCCTCGGTAAGTGCTGACTGGCAGGCATTCTTTGCCGAACTCAGGGAAAACGCCGATGATGTGCGCGCCAATGCACGTGGCGCTTCCTGGGAGCGGGCCAACTGGCCGATTGCCGCCAATGGCGAACTGGTTTCGGCACTGGATGGCAATTGGGGTGCGGTTGAAAAGCATGTCGGCGAGAAGCTGAAGGCAAAGGCACAGGCGGTCGGCGTGGAGGCTTCAGGCCCGGAAGTTCACCAGGCGACACGCGATTCGGTTCGCGCGCTGATGATGATCCGCGCCTATCGCATGCGCGGACACCTCCACGCCAAGCTTGATCCGCTCGGTATTGCCGATCCGGTTGAAGACTACAATGAGTTGTCGCCGACCTCCTATGGCTTTACCGAGGCGGACCATGGCCGCAAGATCTTTCTCGATTACGTTCTGGGTCTCGAATATGCCACGATCCCCGAAATGGTCGATATCCTGGAGCGGACCTATTGTTCCACGCTCGGCGTCGAATTCATGCATATCTCCAATCCGGAGGAAAAGGGCTGGATACAGGAGCGCATCGAGGGTCCGGACAAGGGCATCGACTTCACCGACATGGGTAAGAAGGCGATCCTGCAGAAGCTGATTGAAGCAGAAGGATTCGAGCAGTTCATCGACGTCAAGTACAAGGGCACCAAGCGCTTCGGCCTTGACGGTGGCGAATCGCTCATTCCCGCACTTGAACAGATCATCAAGCGCGGCGGCAACATGGGCCTCGAAGAGATCGTCTTCGGCATGGCGCATCGGGGTCGCCTCAACGTGCTCTCCCAGGTGATGGGCAAGCCGCATCGTGCGATCTTCCACGAATTCAAGGGCGGTTCCTATGCGCCGGATGAAGTCGAGGGATCCGGCGATGTGAAATACCATCTGGGTGCTTCGTCTGACCGCGAGTTTGACGGCAACAAGGTGCATCTGTCGCTGACTGCCAATCCCTCGCATCTGGAAATTGTCGATCCGGTGGTGATGGGCAAAGCGCGGGCCAAGCAGGATCTCGGTGCGAAGGTCTGGGAAGGCGATATCATTCCGCTGTCCGAACGCTCCAAGGTAATGCCGCTGCTGCTGCATGGTGATGCTGCTTTTGCCGGGCAGGGCGTGGTCGCGGAAATCCTCGGTCTTTCCGGTCTGCGTGGTCACCGGGTTGCAGGAACCGTGCATTTCATCATCAACAACCAGATCGGCTTCACCACCAATCCGCGGTTCTCTCGTTCCTCGCCCTATCCCTCTGATGTGGCAAAGATGATCGAAGCGCCAATTTTCCACGTCAACGGCGATGATCCGGAAGCCGTGGTCTATGCGGCCAAGGTGGCGACCGAATTCCGCATGAAGTTCCACAAACCTGTGGTCATCGACATGTTCTGCTACCGTCGATATGGCCACAATGAGGGTGATGAACCGTCTTTCACCCAGCCATTGATGTATCGCAACATTCGCAGCCATCCCACGGTTGTCGAAGTCTATTCGCAGCGTCTGGTGGCCGAAGGCCTGCTGACCCAGGATGAAGTCGACCAGATGAAGGCCGACTGGCGCGCGCATCTGGAAGGCGAATATGAGGCTGGCCAGAATTACCGTCCCAACAAGGCGGACTGGCTTGATGGCGAATGGAGCGGGTTGAAGGTCGCGGACAGTGCCGACGAGCAGCGTCGCGGCAAGACTGCGCTGCCGATGAAGAAGCTGAAGGAAATCGGCAAGGTTCTGACAACCGTTCCCGAAGGGTTCAATGCGCATCGCACCATTCAGCGTTTCATGGAAAACCGGGCGAAAATGGTTGAGACCGGTGAAGGCGTGGACTGGGCAATGGCGGAGGCTTATGCCTTTGCCGGGTTATGCCTTGATGGTCACAAGATTCGCCTTTCCGGGCAGGATTGCGAACGCGGGACCTTCTCGCAGCGCCATTCGGTGCTGTATGACCAGGACACCGAGGAGAGGTATATTCCACTGGCCAATCTGGCGCCGGGACAGGCACGCTACGAAGTCATCAATTCCATGCTCTCGGAAGAGGCGGTGCTCGGCTTCGAATATGGCTACTCGCTTGCGCGGCCCAATGCACTGACCCTTTGGGAAGCGCAATTCGGCGACTTTGCCAATGGCGCCCAGGTGGTGTTTGACCAGTTCATCTCTTCTGGTGAGCGCAAATGGCTGCGCATGTCCGGTCTTGTCTGCCTGTTGCCACATGGTTATGAGGGACAGGGTCCAGAGCATTCATCAGCAAGGCTGGAGCGCTTCCTGCAATTGTGCGCGGAAGACAACATGCAGGTCGCCTATTGCTCAACGCCGGCGAACTACTTCCACATTTTGCGCCGACAGATGAAACGTGATTTCCGCAAGCCGCTAATCCTGATGACGCCGAAGTCGCTGCTGCGCCACAAGCGCTGTGTGTCGACGCTCGCCGAGCTTTCGGGGAACTCATCGTTCCACCGGTTGCTGTGGGATGATGCGGAATATCTCAAGGACCAACCAATCAGCCTTGTGAAAGATTCAAAGATCCGTCGCGTGGTGATGTGCTCGGGCAAGGTCTATTACGATCTGTACGAGGAACGCGAAAAGCGTGGCGTCAACGACGTCTATCTCCTGCGTGTCGAACAGCTCTACCCGTTCCCGGCAAAGGCGCTGATCACCGAGCTTTCGCGTTTCAAGAACGCAGAATTCGTGTGGTGCCAGGAAGAGCCGAAGAACATGGGCGCGTGGAGCTTCATCGAGCCTTATCTCGAATGGGTGTTTGCCCATATAGGAGCCAAGCACAAGCGCGCGCGCTATGCTGGCCGGGCAGCGGCTGCGTCTCCTGCTACCGGGCTGATGTCGAAGCACATGGCGCAGCTTGAAGCTTTCCTTGAAGACGCGCTTGGCGGCTGACCGGCACGGTTTTCAGCACCAACCAGAATGCA
This sequence comes from Nitratireductor sp., assembly GCA_041397525.1. Lineage (GTDB taxonomy): Bacteria > Pseudomonadota > Alphaproteobacteria > Rhizobiales > Rhizobiaceae > BOKV01. The sequence goes on along the minus strand of JAWKWL010000002.1, from coordinate 519,122 downwards.
ACGAAAAGAGAACTGATCATGGCTAGTGAAATCCGCGTTCCGACCCTTGGCGAATCAGTCGCAGAAGCCACCGTTGGCAAATGGCTCAAGAAGCCCGGGGAAGCGGTAAAGGCCGACGAACCGCTTGTGGAACTGGAAACCGACAAGGTTTCGGTCGAAGTGCCGGCGCCTTCTGCGGGAACCCTGGTGGAAATTCTGGTGCAGGAGGGCGAAACGGTCGAAGTCGGCGCGATCCTTGCGCAATTTGGCGAGGGCGGTGCAGCTGTTCCTGCGGCAAATGCGCAAGCCAAGACGGTCGCGAAAGCGGAAGCACCCGCTGCGCAGCGGGCTGCTTCGGCCGCAGTAGCGGCAACCTGCCAGCGCAGAAGATGATGGCGAAAAGAACATTGACCCGGCCGGCGTGCAGGGGTCCGGCAAGCGGGGCCAGATCCTGAAAGAGGACTTGTTGCGTGCTCCACAGCCAGCATCTGTACCGGTTCCTGCTGCGGCGCGTGCGCCTTCGGGCGATGCGGATTCAGTGCGCGAGGAGCGGGTGAAGATAGCCCGGCTGCGCCAGACGATCGCGCGGCGTCTCAAGGATGCGCAGAATACCGCACGCTGCATGCTGACGACCTTCAGCGAGGTCGACATGAGTACGAGTCATGGACCTGCGCAACCGCTACAAGGACTTGTTCGAGCATGGCGTGAAGCTTGGCTTCATGGGCTTCTTCACCAAGGCGGTTTGCCATGCGCTCAAGGAAATTCCTGCGGTCAATGCCGAGATCGACGGCACTGACCTGATCTACAAGAACTACTGCCATATCGGTGTTGCTGTCGGCACGGAAAAGGGCCTCGTTGTTCCGGTCGTACGCGATGCGGACCAGATGAGCATTGCGGGTATCGAACAGGAAATCGGCAATCTGGGCAGAAAAGCACGCGACGGCGAATTGTCGATGGCGGACATGCAGGGTGGGACATTCACCATTTCGAATGGCGGCGTCTATGGCTCGCTGATGTCAACGCCGATCCTCAATGCTCCTCAATCGGGCATTCTGGGCATGCACAAGATCCAGGAGCGCCCCGTGGCAGTGGGCGGTCAGGTCGTTATCCGTCCGATGATGTATCTGGCCCTTTCCTATGATCACCGCATTGTCGATGGCAAGGAAGCGGTGACCTTCCTGGTGCGGGTCAAGGACAGCCTCGAGGATCCGGAACGCCTGGTACTGGATCTGTGACATTTGCAGAATTGTCCGGTGTGGACGGGACGACGAAACAGGTGCTGGAATCGGGTCTGCGATCAGCTATAGTCTGGTTCGAACCAAACCTCGGGGAGACGGGAAATGTCGATTGAATTGAAAATGCTGCTGTTCACGGTCGTGTTGTTCTTCGTGCAGCTCATCGCGCAAGTTGTGTTTGAAATGGTGCAGAACGGCATTGGTTATACAGTCAGCGCCCGGGATGACTGGAAGACACCGACTGGCATGACAGGCCGCATTGAGAGGGCCTATTTCAATCTGCTTGAGACGATGCCAGCCTTTGCAGCACTTGTCCTGATTGTTCTGTACACCGGAAATGCCAATGCCAACACGGCGCTGGGTGCCCAGATATTCTTCTGGGGCCGGGTTCTGTATTTTCCGGCCTATCTCACCGGCATTCCCTTCATTCGCACGATCATCTGGCTGGTTTCGACAGGGGGTCTCTTGATGATCCTTTGGGAACTGCTGAAACTCGCCTTCTGAGACAATGACAGGCACAATCCTGGTCACTGGAGGCGGTCGGGGTATCGGAGCTGCCTGTGCCCTGCTTGCGGCAGAGGCCGGCTATCGCGTGGCCATCAATTTCGTTTCGAATGAAAATGCTGCCTTGTCGGTGCTTGGATCGGTCAAGGCAGCTGGCGAAAACGATGGCGTCATTGTCCAGGGTGATGTCGCGGCAGTACTGACGATGTCGGGCGGATTTTCCAGGCAGGCGACCGGCTTGGCTCGCTTGCCGGTCTCGTCAACAATGCCGGGATTGTCGACATGCGCCAGCGCGTCGATGAAATGAGCGGAGCAATGGATGCATTATGCGGGTCATCGTGACAGGCTCCATCCTTTGCGCGGGCGAAGCAGTACGACGCATGTCCACCCGGCATGGCGGCAAGGGAGGTCAATTGTCAATCTGTCGTCGGCAGCGGCGAAACCGCGCCCCAGGCCAATATGTCGACTATGCGGTCAAGGGGGCAATTGACAGCTTCACCTCTGGTCTTGCGCGTGAAGTCGCTGAAGAAGGCATCCGCGTGAATGCGCGTGGTGCGGCCGGGCATCATCGACACTGATATTCATGCTCGGGCGGCGAGCCGGACCGGGTTGCACAAATGCGTTCGGCTGTGCCGATGAAGCGCGAGGGAACGGCTCTTGAGGTGGCGCAGGCGGTGATGTGGCTGATGTCGCCGGCGACTTCCTATGTAACGGGCGCCATTGTTGACGTAACCGGTGCGCGCTGACCAGTTTCACGAAAGACGGAGATTTACCCAATGTCATTTGACGTTGTTATTATCGGATCAGGCCCGGGCGGATATGTATGCGCCATCAAGGCTGCACAACTTGGCCTGAAGACGGCGATTGTCGAGAAGATGCCGACACTTGGTGGCACCTGTCTCAATGTCGGGTGCATCCCGTCCAAGGCATTGCTGCATGCATCGGAGATGTTTCACGAGGCGGGGCACGGGCTTGAAAAGCTCGGCGTCAATGTCTCCAAACCGAAGCTCGACCTGAAAGTGATGATGGCGCACAAGGATGCGACAGTGAAAGCCAATGTCGATGGCGTTGCCTTCCTGATGAAAAAGAACAAGGTCGGGGTGTATCACGGTACTGGATCGATACCGGCAGCCGGCAAGGTTCTGGTCAAGGGTGACGACGGCAAGGAAACCGTGCTTGAGACGAAAAACATCGTCATTGCCACGGGTTCGGATGTCGCCGGAATTCCCGGCGTTGATGTCAATATCGACGAGAAGGTGATTGTGTCTTCCACAGGTGCAATCGCGCTTACCAAGGTACCCGAATCCATGATTGTGGTTGGTGGCGGCGTGATTGGCCTTGAAATGGGTTCGGTCTGGTCCAGGCTTGGGGCAAAGGTGACTGTGGTCGAATATCTCGACAAGATATTGGGACCAATGGACGCCGATGTCTCGAAACAATTCCAGCGCATCCTGCAGAAACAGGGATTCGCGTTCAAGCTGTCATCGAAGGTGACGGCGGTCGAGAAATCCGGCCGGGGTGCCAAGGTGACTTTCTCGCCGGTCAAGGGTGGCGAGGCTGAAACGCTCGAAGCCGATATCGTACTCGTTTCGACTGGCCGCAGACCTTTCACTGACGGCCTGGGACTGGAAGCGCTTGGCGTGGAAATCGAACGCGGCAAGGTCAAGACCCATCATTTCAAGTCCAATATCGATGGAATCTACGCGATCGGCGACGTGACAGACGGGCCGATGCTTGCGCACAAGGCGGAAGATGAAGGCGTTGCGGTTGCCGAAATTCTTGCCGGTCAGGCAGGGCACGTCAATTATGACGTGATACCAGGTGTGGTCTATACCCAACCCGAGATTGCCTCCGTCGGAAAGACAGAGGAAGAGCTGAAAGCAGCCGGTATCGACTATGTTGCGGGGAAATTCCCGTTTACCGCCAATGGACGTGCACGCGCCATGAACCAGACGGATGGTTTTGTGAAGTTCCTGGCTGACAAGGTCACCGACCGTGTCCTGGGCGTTCACATTGTCGGTTTCGGCGCGGGCGAGATGATCCATGAATGCGCAGTGCTGATGGAATTCGGCGGATCAAGCGAAGATCTTGGCCGAACCTGTCATGCGCACCCGACCATGTCTGAAGCCGTGCGCGAGGCGGCACTGGCCACTTTTGCGAAGCCACTGCATATCTGAAAATAGCGGGCAGGGTGCCCAGTGCCCTGCCTTCTTCATCAAGCTGGAGGTAATTGTGCCGGAATTGCCGGCTATTCGGCCTTCTCTTCGATGAGCGGCTTTTCGATCACTTCTTCATTTGTGCTGACGGCTTCCTGATCCTTGATGGTATCAGCTTGTGCCACCGACATGTTCTTGACCGAGGCTGAAGCGGTATGGCCGCCGCATTCGGCACGGGCCGCACCAGCGCTGAAAGTGGCACCGGCAAGGGCTGCAATCGCGAGGGCTGAAAGAATTTTCTTCATTTCGCTGTCCTTCCTGTGATTGATGGACGGCAGCGTAACATGCAAAACATATTGCGAAACGGGCGGCTGGTCACAAATCGGTGAGTGCGGTCAGCCCTCGACGGCTTCAAGTCTGAAGCCCTGCTGGCGAAGCAGGTTCACCAGTCCTTCCTCTCCGGAAAGGTGCAAGGCGCCCACTGCCATGAAAACATTGCCCTTTTCAAGGTGGGAAAGAGCACGCTCGGCCATTGTGTGGTTGCGGCGGGAGACCAGCAATTCCTGGAACTCGGCATATCCCTTGCCGGAATAGGTCTGCGGTGAATAGGCCCGGACCAGTGGCAACAGCATGCCGGTTTCCCCCTTGAGATAGAGCAGTTTGGTGGTTTCCATCATCGAATCGGTCAGATCGCTCAATTGCAGCGTCTCCGAAAGCGCGTTGAGGTGGAATTCCTGCGGTATGCTGGAAACCGCCCGGAACTGTTCCTCGATGGTTTCCAGACCGATGAGTCGTTTTCCTTGTGCCAATGCACGATTGCCGATTGTCGTGTCGAGCACCTCTGCACCGCCGGATTTCGCCACGACTTCACAGATGGGAATGGCGATTGCAGCGGCAACCATCCAGGGCTGCATATGGCGCGCAATTTCCCAGGGCATGTTACGTTGTGTGACAGCGGCCTGGAGTGTCGGGATCGATCCTTCTGCGATTTTCTGATCGAGGGTAGATCCATCCAACAGCAAGGTCATTTCCTTGTAGCGCATCAGCGCTTCGGTCATCTTCGTGCGGTCAAGCACTTCGGTATTCTCGATCAGCACAACTTCGGCTTGCGCAAAGGCCGCATCAGCAGGTGCTGGCATCAGCGTTACGCGAGGATCAGCCGAATGCATGGTTCCAAGCAGGAAAGAGGGAGCGAGCCCGTCACGGGTGATACGCCACATGACGGAATGGCCGTTTTCCACTGCAGCTGCCTCTGCGAGGACTTTTCCGAATTTCGTCGGATCGGAAAGTTTCAGCTTCTCCACGAGGTTCTCGCCACCGCATGTCTGCTCTGCGGCAAGGGTTGCGCGTGCAGTAACCAGCGACATTGCGAAGAGCAGGAAGAAAACGAGATTGAGTACAGCAAAAAGTGTGAGCAGGCCATTTGCCATCCGGTCCCTGTTGGTGATGGCTGACGTGGCGACGAGAGGTCTGATGATACGCATAGCTTTCCTGCCTGATGGTCCGGACGGCAAGGATAGGAGGAAATCCTGCATATCCGGTTAAAGCAGAAAGCCGGGTTTTCGCCAGTTTCCCAGTGTGATCTCAGGCGCGCGGATGTGCCCTTTCATAGACATCGAGCAGGCGCGCCGTATCAACCGCAGTGTAGATTTGCGTGGTGGAAAGCGAGGCATGGCCCAGCAACTCCTGGATCGTGCGCAAGTCGCCGCCATTGCCCAGCAAGTGCGTAGCGAATGAATGGCGCAAAGCGTGCGGTGTTGCATTGTCGGCCAAGCCAAGCGCGCCGCGCAATCTAGCCATTGAGCGTTGAACAATTGCCGGCTGAAGCGGGCCGCCGCGTGCGCCGCGAAACAGTGGTTCGTCCTGGTCCGGCTGGAACGGACAGAGTTTGCGGTATTCGTCGACCGTCTGACGAACGACCCCCAACAACGGCACGATGCGCGTCTTGCCTCCCTTGCCGGTGATGCGCAAACTTCCACCCGACGCAAGCTTCCACTGTCCGGGTGTGAGCGACAACGCCTCACCCAGGCGAAGACCGCAGCCATAGAGCAGTGCCATGATTGCGGCGTCACGCGCGCAGATCCAGGGCTCCTCGTTGAGTTGCTCGTCGCTTTGCGTCAGCCGGATGGCCTGACTTGCGGTAACCGGCTTGGGCAAGGTCTTGGGCTGGCGCGGCGCGCGGGTGATTGCCAGTCCCGCAGAACTTGCCTGTCCACGATGCTCCAGAAAACGAATCAGCGAACGAATCCCCGCAAGACCGCGTCCCAGCGTCCGGGCACCAGCGCCTTCCCTGCGCCGCTCCGCGAGGAAACCACGCAAATTTGCAGGGCGCAGGTCCGCCACATCGCCAATTGTCGGTGGTCCGCCGAGATAGGATGTCAGGAAAGCAAGGAATTGTCGTGTGTCACGCTCATAGGCTTCCAGCGTGTTGGCCGCCAGACGGCGTTCGCCGGCCAGATGCGAAAGCCATTGCCTACGGGCTTCTGCCAGTTCGGGTGTACAAAATACGAGCAGGTTTTCACTCATGCCGCCATTGTAGTCCTGCATGGTGAACAGGGAGTTATCGGGCGACCGGCGTCCTTGGCGCAACCTCCCGGTCTTTACTTTCCAATCTTCTGGCCTGTCTTGGCCCAGTCAGCGAGGAAGGCATCAAGCCCCTTGTCGGTCAAAGGATGCTTGACGAGACCCTTCATTGTGGCCGGCGGGATTGTCGCCACATCCGCGCCGATGATGGCGGCCTGCTGAACATGGTTGATCGAACGGATCGAGGCCGCCAGGATCTGGGTCCCAAATCCGTAATTGTCATAAATGGCACGGATTTCGCGGATGAGATCCATGCCGTCGAGGCCAATGTCATCGAGGCGGCCGATGAAAGGCGAGATATAGGTCGCGCCCGCCTTGGCTGCCAGCAGGGCCTGGGCCGAGGAGAAGCAGAGCGTCACATTGGTCTGGTGACCAGCACTTGTCAGCGCCTTGCAGGCCTTGAGGCCTGGCAGGGTGAGCGGCAACTTGATGCAGATGTTTTCGGCAATGGCGGCAAGGACTGCTGCCTCCTTCATCATGCCGTCAAAATCGGTTGCTGTCACTTCGGCTGAAACCGGGCCATCGACAATACCGCAGATTTCCCTGGTCACTTCCATGATGTCACGGCCGGATTTGGCAATCAGCGACGGGTTTGTGGTGACACCATCGACCAGTCCCAGATCGTTGAGTTCACGAATGTCAGCAACGTCAGCGGTATCGACAAAGAATTTCATGTGCTTTTCCTCTGATTGGGTCAGCGTTGAGGCCCGGCGGGTGGAGCTTGTTTGTGTGTTGCGCATCGCATTATAGCAAAACCCGAGCGAGGTCATTACCCTGCGGGACGACTCAATTCAAATTCGGCAATTCTGGTGCTTTTCCTGGTGGCGCAACAAACTGTTTCCGTTCTTCTGCCGATACCGACTGGTCGTCCGTATACCTATGTGGCGCCAGAGGGCCTTGAATTGCATCCCGGTGAAATCGTGCGGGTGCCGCTTGGGCCGCGGATGGTGGCTGGTGTGGTTTGGGATGACCTTCCCGATACTGTGGATGCGGGGAAACTTCGCCCGGTCGAACAGAAATTTGATTGTCCGCCGCTCAGTACCGAAATGCGGGCCTTCATAAGATGGGTCGCCGATTATTGCATTGCCAGCCCAGGCATGGTGCTGCGCATGGTCTTGCGGACACCGGCGGCGTTTGATCCGCCTGCGCCGATGGCCGGATTGCGTTTCAGCGGGCGTGAACCCGAACGCATGACGGGTCCGCGCGAAGCAGTGCTTGAACTCGCCAGGCCGGGAATGGCCTGGACCAAGTCGGGGCTTGCGCATGCAGCAGGTGTCAGCGCGACCGTGATTGATGGTCTCGCCAAAGCGGGTGTTTTCGAGACGGTGGATATTGCTGTTCCGCCAATCGTTGCTCCGCCGGACCCGGGTTATGACAGTCCGGTCTTGTCGTCGGGCCAGCAGGATGCGGCTGATGCATTGCGCGAGACGATTACCGCGGGCGGCTTTTCGGCGACGCTTCTTGAAGGGGTCACGGGTTCAGGCAAGACCGAAGTCTATTTCGAGGCAGTGGCGGCAGCACTTGTGGCAGGCAGGCAGGTGCTTATCCTGTTGCCGGAAATTGCCCTTACACCCAGTTTTCTGGAGCGCTTCGAGGCGCGGTTCGGTTCGCGCCCGGCGGAATGGCACAGCGAACTTGCTGCCAGGAAGCGCGAGCAGGTCTGGCGTCAGGTGGCGACGGGCCAGGTCCGGGTGGTTGCCGGTGCGCGCTCGGCGCTTTTCCTGCCGTTTCGTGATCCGGGGCTCATCATTGTCGATGAGGAACATGACCCAGCCTACAAGCAGGAGGACCGTGTATTCTACAACGCCCGCGACATGGCGGTGGTGAGGGCACATGGCGCAGGCATCCCGGTGATCCTTGCGTCAGCGACACCTTCGCTCGAGACACGAGAGAATGCGATATCGGGCAAATATCGCCATGTGCAATTGCCTGGGCGGTATGGCGATGCGTTGCTGCCTGATATCAGCGTCATTGACATGCGCCGCGATGCGCCGCCATCCGGACGGTTCATCTCGCCGCGCCTTGCAGCAGCGGTAAGCGAAACGCTCTCCTCGGGCAGGCAGTCTTTGCTGTTCCTCAACAGGCGCGGTTATGCGCCGCTGACACTGTGCAGGGTTTGCGGACACCGGTTCGAGTGCAAGAACTGCTCTTCATGGCTGGTTGAGCACCGCTTTCGCCAGCAATTGCAATGCCATCACTGCGGTTACAACGAACCGGTGCCGGAGGCCTGCCCGAATTGTGGAACGCTTGACCACCTGGCCGCCTGTGGTCCCGGTGTCGAGCGGCTGGCAGAGGAAGTCTCCACGCTTTTCCCGGATGCGCGCATTATCGTGCTTTCATCCGACATGCTGGGCAGTATTTCGCGGCTGCGGCTGGAACTGGAAGCGATTGCCAAGGGTGAGGCGGATATCGTGATCGGCACGCAACTTGTGGCCAAGGGACACAATTTCCCGTTGATGGCACTGGTTGGTGTGGTGGACGCAGACCTTGGCCTCGCCAATGGCGACCCGAGGGCGGCGGAGCGTACGTTCCAGCTTCTGTCGCAGGTAACAGGCAGGGCAGGGCGCTCGGGCGAAGCGAGCCGGGGCATGTTGCAAACCTATCAGCCACAACATCCGGTGATACAGGCACTGGCGGCCGGCGACAGTGAGACGTTTTACCAGCGGGAAAGCGACCATCGCAGGCTCGCCGGCTTGCCGCCTTTCGGCAAGCTCGCAAGCATCATCATTTCGGCTGCGAGCCGCAAGGAGGCGGAAGACCATGCGAGGCAAGTCCGCAAGCTCGCACCTGCCGGGAAAGGTATCCTGGTGCTGGGGCCTGCCGAGGCACCCATGGCGCTGATCCGGGGGCGCTACCGGTTCCGCCTGCTGGTGCATGGTGAAAAGCGCTCGGACATGCAGGCCTATCTCAGGGCATGGCTTTCATCAACGCCACGCGAGCGCGGCTCAATCCGGCTGCAGGTCGATGTCGATCCGCAGAGCTTCCTGTAGCCTTTGCCAGGGTCGCCCCCAAGGGATGGTTAACCCTGTATTTACGGGGTGGGGATAGGATCGCGCTCAAATCCATTCCTGCGCCGGTTCGCCATTGGCGGGCGCACAGCCACCGGGGGACCCTATGAGCGATACCAATGCTTCCGTGCTTGACCACATGTCGGTCAAGGAAATGCCGGCATTTGCGCAAGTCATGCCGCGCGTTGCCGCCGAATATGGCAAGCCACTGACAAAGCAGTTGAAGGAACTCGTCACCTGGTGCCTGCGTGGCAACAAGCTGACGGTGGACGAGTATTATTCGATGTGTCTTTTCGACGGCAAGGTATGGACGAACGAGGAAAAGAAAAAGGCAGTTGGCCTGACAAAGTCACGCGATATCTGGGGGCATTTCCTCGAGCGCAATCCCTGGACCGGTGTGATGGACGACAAGCTGGCCTATGAAAACCTGCTTCGCGGATTCGGCCTGAAGGGCACAAAGACTGTGGCAATCATTGGCGGGCGCTATCCGAAGGACCGGCCGACCCGGCTCGAGAGCCCGCAGGCGGTGAAGGAATTCCTGGAAAAGGCAAGTTTCCCGATTTTCGGCAAACCGACCAATTCCTTGCAGAGCCTGGGTTCGGCTCGCTTCAACAGCTATGACAAGGGGCAGGGACGTCTGACGATGTCGAACGGCAAGAGCGTTGGCGTCGAGGAATTGTGGAGCGAGATCGAGACCCATTTCAACGGGGCCTACCTGTTCCAGGAATGCGTCGAGACCCACAAGATGCTCAAGGAAATGTGCGGCAGTGGCGTTCCAACGATCCGCGTTGTGACGCTTGACCGCGGCAACGGGCCGGAGATCTTCCGGGTATGTGCGAAGCTGACCGGCAATGGCAATGTCGCTGACAACTTCTGGCGCGCCGGCAACATGCTGGCACCAGTTGACGCAACGACCGGTACCCTGGGCAAGAACTGACCGGCATGGGTATTGATGGCCAGCGGCTCAGGTAGCGCATCCAGATGCGGCAAGCGGATGAAGGCGTGAAGCTGCCGCACTGGGATGCAATCCGGGAAGCCGCGATCGCCGCGGCAACCATCACAAAGGGCTCGTTGATCATCGGGTTCGACATTGCTGTATCCCCGGACGGTCCGGTGATCATTGAGGCAAACTACGATCCGCATCTCATTATGCTGCAAGTGGCGCACCAGAAGGGTGTGCTTGACGATCACATGCTGGCGGCCATGGGCTACATGAAGAAGATCATTGCTGACGAGCATGCCGGCATCAAGGCGCATGTCCTGAAAGAGCGCGCAGCGAACAAGCGTGACATGCAGGAAGCCTTGACGAAAAAGGCCGCGTGAGGAACAAGGTTCCGGAAGCGAGGGGCGGGCAAGGCGGTCCGCCCTTTTCATGTTGAGCGGGAAGTTTTCCGATGATCGATATTGTCCTGCCCGCAACCCTTGCCGAATGGCTGGCAGTGGCTGTCGCCCTAGCAACGCTCGCCATAGGACTGGGCTTATTTCTGGCTCCGCGAATGGTGCTTGGCCGGATGGGTCTTTCCGGGGTGGTATCGCATCCAGAGGCAATTGGTGAGGGGCGTTCCAGTTTTGCCGGGTTCCTGATTGGCCTGCCCATCAGCGCCCTGCTCTTTGGTCAGCCGGACATCCATGCGGTAATCGGGTTGAGCTGGCTGTTGGCGAGCGGCGGAAAGATCATCCATATCCTTGTCGATGGCGCGCGCAGCAAGTTGGTGCTGGCGCGGCTTGTGCTCGCAGCAGCACTGGCTGCGGCCTGCATCTGGCAGTATGGTTTGCCGGAATTTGAGTTTGCGGCTCCCCAGTCACGGGGCGACTGGCTGATCGCTGCGGTTGGCGCAATCACGTTCATCTTCGGTTTGATCTCGCTGACATTGCCTGGAACCGCGCTCTCGATCATGCGTCTTGCGCCGGACAGCCCGGTTATGGCTGGCGAGGTGCGCGGGGCATTGGCGGGCTTCTATCTTGCAACGGGTGCAGTGGTTGTCGGCGGTGGCAGTGTGCTGATGGCGCTAGCCCTTGGTATCTGCTGGATCATGACAGGCTTTGGCAGGATGATTGCCATGTTATCGGACCGAGCCAACAACCTGTTCAATTGGCTCTCGCTTATGTTCGAGCTTGGTCTTGGCGGGCTTGTGGTCGGTGTTGTGCTGGGATTCATAGGCTGACACGGCGCCTGATTCGGTGGCAGGCAAGGCAGTTGAACCGCCGGACGGGCAAAAAACGTCAGTGTCTGCGACAATCAGACCTTTTCATGAGACGCTGGTATGTTGCGACTCCGAATTCGCTGTGCTAGGGGAAGCGCGGTTTTGACGGCAACAATGTGGCTGAAAAAATCACCAAAGCAAAAAGATCAACAAGTTCAACGATCTGACGCTGTCACAATTTCCGCAAGGAAAGAGGGAATCGAAGCGCAGAGCACCATCATGCGGGAATCATCCCGGATTGGCGCAAGTTGAACCGGGAAATGCCGGAAACAGGACCAAAGTGCAAAACTCTGCCTCACTGACTTCCGGGGTCGCCGGCCGTTATGCTTCATCGCTTTTCGAGGTGGCCCTCGAAGCCGGGAAGCTTGATGCGGTCGAGAAGGATCTCGAGCGGTTCGACGCATTGATGGCCGGCAGCGATGAGCTGATGCGCCTCGTGCGCTCTCCCGTATTTTCTGCACAGGACCAGGTTCGTGCGATTGACGCCATCTTGACAAAACTCAAGATGAGCGGTCTCGCCGCCAACCTCATCCGTGTGATTGCCCGCAATCGCCGACTGTTCGTAATGCCGGACATGCTCGGTGCGTTCCGCAAGCTGCTTGCCGCCCATCGCGGTGAGGAGAGTGCGGAAGTTACTGTTGCCAGCCCGTTGACGGCTGCGCAGACCAAGGAATTGAAGGCAGCGCTGAAGAGCGTTGTCGGCAAGGATGTCGCGATTGATGCGAAGGTTGAGCCTTCGCTTCTTGGTGGCATGATCGTCAAGATCGGCTCACGCCAGATCGACACATCGCTTCGTACAAAACTTTCCTCCCTCAAGCTTGCGCTCAAAGAGGTCGGCTAATGGATATTCGTGCAGCGGAAATTTCCGCAATTCTCAAGGACCAGATCAAGAACTTCAGCAAGAAGCCGAGGTATCGGAAGTTGAGGTCAGGTACTTTCTGTCGGCGACGGCATTTGCCCGCGTCTACGGCCTCGACAATGTTCAGGCCGGTGAGCTGGTTGAATTCAGGCGGCATTGCCGGTATGGCGCTGAACCTCGAAACCGACAATGTCCGGTGTCGTTCTGTTCGGCGATGACCGTGACATCAAGGAAGGCGACACGGTCAAGCGTACCGGTTCCATCGTTGACGTTCCGGTCGGACCGGAACTGCTCGGTCGCGTCGTTGATGCCCTTGGCAATCCGATCGATGGCAAGGGCCCGCTCAAGGCAAAGGAACGCCGCCGCGTTGACGTCAAGGCGCCTGGCATCATCCCGCGCCGTTCGGTTCATGAACCGATGTCGACCGGCCTCAAGGCAATCGATGCGCTCATCCCGGTTGGCCGCGGCCAGCGCGAGCTGATCATCGGTGACCGTCAGACCGGTAAGACCGCGATCATTCTTGACACATTCCTGAACCAGAAGCCGATTCATGACAGCGGCCCTGAAAAGGACAAGTTGTATTGCGTCTATGTTGCGGTCGGACAGAAGCGTTCGACAGTGGCACAGTTCGTCAAGGTGCTTGAAGAGCGCGGTGCGCTCGACTACTCGATCATCATCGCGGCGACTGCATCCGATCCTGCGCCAATGCAGTTTCTTGCGCCGTTCGCAGCCTGCGCGATGGGCGAATATTTCCGTGACAACGGCCAGCATGCACTCATCGGTTACGACGATCTGTCCAAGCAGGCGGTTGCTTATCGCCAGATGTCGCTGCTGCTTCGTCGTCCTCCGGGCCGTGAAGCCTATCCGGGCGACGTTTTCTATCTGCATTCACGTCTGCTGGAGCGTGCTGCGAAGATGAACGAGGACAATGGCTCGGGCTCGCTGACGGCTCTGCCGGTCATCGAAACCCAGGCCAACGACGTGTCTGCCTATATCCCGACAAACGTGATCTCGATCACTGATGGCCAGATCTTCCTGGAAACCAACCTGTTCTATCAGGGCGTACGTCCGGCGGTTAACGTCGGCTGTCGGTTTCCGCGTTGGTTCATCGGCCCAGATCAAGGCGATGAAGCAGGTTGCCGGTTCGATCAAGGGCGAACTTGCCCAGTATCGTGAAATGGCGGCCTTCGCCCAGTTCGGTTCGGATCTTGACGCTGCAACACAGCGCCTGCTGAATCGTGGTGCTCGCCTGACCGAACTCCTGAAACAGCCGCAGTTCTCGCCGCTGAAGACGGAAGAGCAGGTCGCGGTGATCTTTGCCGGCGTCAACGGCTATCTCGACAAGCTTACTGTTGCACAGGTTGGTCCGTTCGAGCGTGGTCTTCTCGCTTCGCTTCGCAGCGAACACAAGGACATACTCGACGGTATCCGTACCGAACAGGCGCTGACAGACGGCCTGAAGGAAAAGCTCGTTGCGGCGATTGACGCCTTCGCGAAGAACTTCGCCTGATCCGGTTCTGCCGGTTGTTGAAATCGTCTGACCGTCCGGGCTCAATGGTGAGCAGGACGGTCGGGCAAAAGCTTACAATCGGGATTTGTTGAAATCCTGGTTGTTCTTGAAACTGAACAAGCGTTGCTCGTGGTGAGGGATTGTCGTTCCTCGCCCGAGGCAAGAGAGAGCCATGGCAAGCCTCAAGGACCTTAAAATCCGGATCGCCTCCGTCAAGGCGACGCAGAAGATCACCAAGGCCATGCAGATGGTTGCGGCGGCAAAGCTTCGCCGTGCCCAGGAAGCGGCAGAATCCGCGCGTCCCTATGCGTTGCGGATGGCGTCGGTCCTGGCGAATGCCTCACAGATGGTTTCGGGTGAGGAAGCGCCAAAGCTGATGACCGGCAATGGCCGCTCCGATGTGCACCTGCTCGTCGTATGCACCGCCGAGCGCGGCCTGTGCGGCGCCTTCAACTCTTCGATCGCACGCGCGGCGCGCGACCATGCACGCAAGCTGATTGCCGATGGCAAGACGGTCAAGATCATGACTGTTGGCAAAAAGGGTTACGATGCCCTGCGTCGCGAATATGCCAGGCTGATTGTCGAGCGCATTGACCTGCGTGAAGCCAAGACGGTGCAATTTCATCATGCGGATGCGATCGGCAAGAAGATCATCGCCATGTTTGATGCTGGCGAGTTTGATGTCTGCACCTTGTTCTTCTCACGCTTCAAGTCGGTGATTTCCCAGATCCCGACAGCTGCGCAGCTGATCCCGGCGGAAGCGCCGGCCGACGCCGCGGCAGAAGCGTCGAATGCATCCTATGAATACGAACCCGATGTCGGATCGATCCTTGGTGACCTGATCCCGCGCAACATTTCCGTCCAGGTTTTCAGCGCACTGCTTGAAAACGTCGCTGGCGAGATGGGTGCCAAGATGTCGGCAATGGATAACGCCACGCGCAATGCGGGCGAAATGATCAACAAGCTGACGCTGACATATAACCGGCAGCGCCAGGCCCAGATCACCAAAGAACTCATCGAGATCATTTCGGGCGCGGAAGCGCTCTAAGCTGGAGTATCACGACGATGGCGAAAGCAGCAGCAAAGACAGCGGCTAAACCCGCGGCAAAGAAGCCGGCAGCTAGTGCTGCAAAGACGGCAGCCGCAAAGAAGAGCGAAGCACCCAAGGTTACCCTGGGCAAGGGAGCCGTAGGCAAGGTCTCCCAGGTTATCGGCGCGGTAGTCGATGTTAGCTTCTCGGATCACCTGCCACAGATTCTCAACGGTCTGGAAACCATCAACAACGGCCAACGCCTGGTTCTCGAAGTTGCGCAGCATCTTGGTGAAAACACGGTTCGCACCATTGCGATGGACTCCACCGAGGGCCTCGTTCGTGGCCAGGAGGTCGTCGATCTCGGCCAGCCGATTTCGGTTCCGGTCGGTGAAGAAACGCTTGGCCGCATTCTCAACGTTATCGGTGAGCCGATCGACGAAGCCGGCCCGGTAAAGACCAAGGCCCGCCGTGCCATCCACCAGAAGGCTCCGGAGTTCGTTGAACAGTCGACCGAGGCCCAGATCCTTGTCACCGGCATCAAGGTGGTTGACCTGCTCGCACCTTATGCCCGCGGCGGCAAGATCGGCCTGTTCGGCGGTGCTGGCGTTGGCAAGACCGTTCTGATCCAGGAACTGATCAACAACATTGCGAAAGCGCATGGTGGTTATTCGGTATTCGCCGGTGTTGGCGAGCGTACCCGCGAGGGCAACGATCTTTACCATGAAATGATCGAATCAGGCGTCAACAAGGACCCGCATGAAAACGGTTCGACCGTCGGTTCGAAGTGTAGCCTGGTGTTTGGCCAGATGAACGAACCGCCAGGCGCGCGTGCCCGTGTTGCCCTGACCGGTCTGACCATTGCGGAACATTTCCGTGACCAGGGCCAGGACGTTCTGTTCTTTGTCGACAACATTTTCCGTTTCACGCAGGCAGGCTCTGAAGTGTCGGCCCTGCTTGGCCGTATTCCTTCTGCCGTCGGTTACCAGCCGACACTGGGCACGGACATGGGCGCGATGCAGGAACGCATCACCACCACGACCAAGGGCTCGGTTACCTCGGTTCAGGCCGTTTACGTTCCTGCCGATGACTTGACCGATCCGGCGCCTGCCTCGACCTTTGCCCACCTTGACGCCACGACCGTTCTGTCACGCTCGATTGCGGAAAAAGGCATCTATCCAGCTGTTGACCCGCTCGATTCCACCTCGCGCATCCTTGACCCGCAGGTTGTTGGTGAAGAACATTATGCAGTGGCCCGCAGTGTTCAGGAAATCCTGCAGCGCTACAAGTCATTGCAGGACATCATCGCCATTCTCGGCATGGACGAACTGTCGGAAGAAGACAAGATCGCCGTTGCCCGCGCCCGCAAGATCGAGCGTTTCCTGTCGCAGCCATTCTTCGTCGCAGAAGTCTTTACCGGTTCGCCAGGCAAGCTGGTCGCAATCGAAGACACGATCAAGGGTTTCAAGGGTCTTGTCGAAGGTCAGTATGACCACCTGCCGGAAGTTGCCTTCTACATGGTCGGCACGATTGAAGAAGCAGTTGAAAAGGCACAGCGTCTGGCGGCTGAAGCAGCCTGAGCGGCTTCACCAACAAACGCGTGAGAGGTTGAACCATGGCACAGGCCTTTACCTTCGAACTGGTATCTCCGGAAAAGCTCGTGCTTTCCGGTGAGGCAATGCAGGTCGTTGTTCCAGGATCAGATGGCTATTTCACGGTCATGGCCAATCATGCACCGCTGATGTCGAGTGTCCGTCCGGGCGTTGTTGACGTACAACTCGCTGATGGCGGGTTGACGCAGATTTTCGTGCGTGGCGGGTTTGCCGATGTATCGCCGGCCGGCCTTACCTTGCTCGCTGAATATGCGGTGCCTTTGAAGGACCTTGCAGCGGACGATCTTGATGCCCAGATCCGCAATGCAGAAGAAGATCTTGCTGATGCGGACAGTGACAGCAAACGCGAAAAGACAGCGCTCGCCCTGAATCAGCTCAAGGAAGCACGCGACGCGATTGCACTGATCAAGCGCTGAATTATCAGATAAGAGAATTGATTAAGGGCGGTTCCTTGCGGGCCGCCCTTTCTTTTTTGTGGGATCTTTTGTGATGCCGCGTAACGCGCCAGCGACTACAGGGCGAAAAACGCCTCGGGATACTTCAGTTTTCCGCTCTTGCCGCTGAGTGCACCGTCACGCAGTTCCAGTGCCATGAAATGCGGGCCTTGCCATTTGACGTCAAAGGGATCCGCCTTGTGCGAGACGAAGCCGAACCGCTCATAATAGCTGTTGTCGCCGAGCACGAATATGACTTCATAGCCTGCTTGCCTGGCTTTTTCGACTGCTGCCCTGACTAGCATGGAGCCGACCTGCATTTCCCTGAACTGGGGAAGAACGCCTAGGGGAGCCAACGCCATTGCCCGCACAGGTGCGCCGATCTCGGTCAGCAGGACATGGCCGACAACTTGACCATTGCACTCAGCCACGAATGAAATTGTTTGCGGGGGAGCAGAGATCAGGCCCAGCGATAGCTGTGCCTCATCGTCACGCCCGAAGGCGCCTGCCTGAACGCTGGCAATCGCCTCCTGGTCGCCGATGTCACTTTCCCTGATCTTCATCCGGTTGCAAAGCATTGGACTATCCGTTTCCTGTACTGGACAGATGCGAAAAACAGCTGACTACCTGCTCGTAAACCCCGCGCTTGAATGGCACGATCAGTTCCGGCAACTCCTGCATGGGTTTCCAGTCCCACTGGTCGAACTCGGCTGTATGCCCGCCTGGCGGCGGATTGATGGCAATCTCGTTTTCGTCGCCCTCAAACCTGTAGGCAAACCATTTCTGCGTCTGGCCGCGATATCGGCCCTTGAGCGCCCTGCCAACAAGGTTCGGCGGCAAGTCATAATTTATCCAGTCAGGTGCTTCGGCAAGCAGGGATACGCTGCGCATTCCCGTTTCTTCCCACAGCTCGCGCCGCGCGGCAGGTTCGGGTTCTTCGCCCTTGTCGATACCGCCCTGCGGCATCTGCCAAAGTTGCACCGCACCCTCCATTTCGTCATTCTTGATGACAATGCGTCGACCGGCCCAAACCAGACCGGCCCGGTTGAGGACCATGATGCCGACACAGCGGCGATATGGCAGATCAGCCGGGTTCATCTCTTTCCCTTTCGTTCAGGATCGTTGACAATTGCCGAGACCGGCGTGATCTCTATTCCGTCCTTGTCTGCGTTTTTGGCATATTCGGCGATGAGGGCAATCGAATCGGAAAAAGCATTGGCAACGCCAATGGCGAGACCTGTTCGTTTGGCCTCCGCTGACAGTTTCTGCAATTGTGTCTCGATGTCACGGCGGGTGCGGATCGTGTCGATCTGGATATGTGCCCTTGCATAGGGGAGCAACGCCTGCCCGGCGACGCCTTGCGTCATGGAATTGTTGACCGTGCCATCATCCACGAACAACAAACCGCGCCTGGAGAACTCCTCCAGCACCGGTTTCAGCGCCTTGGGAGTTGTGACAAATTTTCCACCGAGAAAATTCATGACACCAACATAGTTGGTGAACCGGCTCATGGCCCAATGCAGGTTGGCCAGGTTCTCATCGCTGTCGCGGTTGGAAAGCAGGGTATTGGGACCGGGGTTGTTGCGCGGGTAGTCAAACGGTTCCATGGGCACCTGCAACAGCAGTTCATGGCCGCTCTTGCGGGCGTCCTGCATCCAGCGAAACAGGCTGTTGCCATAGGGCGCGAATGCGAGCGTGACAGCGCCGGGAAGCTTGCGGATTGCTTCTTGTGAACTGGTCTGACTGATCCCTATACCGCCCACGATAATCACGACACGGGCGACACCAAAATTGCCTTCGGTATCGGGCGGTCGCGAATATACGTCCATGGCTCGCTCGCCATCCGGCCCCCGTTTCGGGATGACACCGCTGGCACCTTTTTCAACCAGTGCCGGGTCAGGCATGTGGGCGAGGCCAGCTTCCTGACGACGGAACACTGGAACGGGAACGGCCGGCGTGATCGCGCCGTCGGGTTTCACATCCTCGAGTTGGCCAACTGGTTCCACGGTATCCTGGAGCGTACCGGAAGTATCCGTTGACGCATCAGCCGGGACATCGGTTGTGGCAGCGGACTGACCTGGAACCGCTGTTGCGGGGGCCTCCGGACTGCCGGGCCCGGTTGCAGTTTGTGTTTCAGGTACTTGCTGAGGCGCCCTGTCGTTGAGAAGAAGGAACGTCCCCGCGCCGAAGAGTGTTGCGGCCATTACGAGGCCGAGCAAGCCCAGATTGCGCGCCAGAGTGCCCTTCGACTTGTCCTGCCGCGAAAGGCCAAGTGGTTTTGTAAGATCGTCGTGCATCGAAAAAGGCTGTCCTGGTAACTGCATTCCGAATCAGCGAGCGGGTAAATGAAAGCCGGGGTGAGCGGACCCTCCCCGGCTTGCAATGTCAACCATCGGTGATGATGGGGCGCTGGCGGCGATCAGTTTGGTACCGCAGTGGCAGGATCCGGCGGATATGCCTTTGAAACCTTCTGGCCCCGGATCAGGTCAAGCGCATAATTGAGCTGGATGTCATCCTTGGTTTCAGGCGGAACATAGGCGGACGAGCCGGAGCCTTCTGAATCTTCCTGCTGGCCGGTGATGTGTCCGCGAAGTTCGGACTCGCCACGATTTTCAACCTTGCCCTTGAGTTCATCCGGCAATGGCTGGACCACATCGATATCCGGCGTGATGCCCTTGGCCTGGATCGAAGTGCCCGACGGCGTGTAATAGAGCGCCGTTGTCAGGCGAAGCGCGCCATTGGCACCGAGCGGAATGATGGTCTGCACGGAGCCCTTGCCGAAGGAACGCGAACCCAGGATGGTTGCGCGCTTGTGGTCTTGCAGCGCACCGGCAACAATCTCGGAAGCGCTGGCCGAGCCGCCATTGATCAGCACGATCAGCGGCTTTCCACCGGTCAGATCGCCCGGACGGGCTGAATAACGCCTTGTTTCGTCAGGGTTGCGGCCGCGTGTCGAAACGATCTCGCCACGATCAAGGAAGGAATCGGAGACGCTCACAGCCTGGTCAAGCAGCCCGCCCGGGTTGAGGCGCAGGTCGAGAATGTAACCCTTGACCTTGTCGTCGCCCAGTTGCTCGCGGATCTTCTTGATGCCCTGTTCGAGGTTGTCGTAGGTCTGCTCGGTGAAGCTTGTCACACGCAGATAACCGATATCCTCGCCTTCGACACGATATTTGACCGAACGCACCTTGATGACGTCGCGCATGATGGTGATGTCGATCGGCTGGTCTGCACCCTCGCGAATGATAGTCAGGACGATCGGCGTATTGACCGGTCCGCGCATCTTTTCGACGGCATCGTTCAACGTCAGACCGCGAACCTGTTCACCATCGATCTTGCTGATCAAGTCGCCGGCAAGCACGCCGGCCTTTGAAGCCGGTGTGTCATCAATCGGGGTCACGACCTTGACCAGTTCGTTTTCCATGGTGACTTCAATGCCAAGGCCACCGAACTCACCACGGGTCTGTACCCGCATGTCGGAAAAGTCTTTCGCGTTGAGATAGGATGAGTGCGGATCAAGTGAACTCAACATGCCGTTGATCGCGGTTTCGACCAGTTTCTCGTCATCTGGCTCGGTGACATATTGCGAACGCACACGCTCGAAAATGTCCCCGAATATGCTCAGTTGACGATAGGTGGCAGAACCGGCGGCATTGGCTGCCCCAGGTCCGTTGAAACCGGCCAGTACGACCAAAGCGGCAGATGCACCAAAAACTGCACCCGCGAACAATAATGTGAATTTACGAATCATCCGGTTCTCTCTTGAGGGTGTTGTCCGCCCACCATTGAGACGGATCTATTGATTTCCCATCCTTGCGGAACTCGACGTAAAGAACGGGTCGCGACGACTCCACGTCAACCAGTCCGGTACTGGCGATCCTGCGCGCTCCCATCGCGCCCACAGGTTCGCCCGCCAGGACAAACTGGCCGAGCTGGACGTCGATGCGTTCCATCCCTGCCAATACCACATGATAGCCGCTGCCAGCGTTCAGGATCAAGAGTTGTCCGTAAGAACGGAAAGCGCCTGCATAGACTACCCAACCATCTGCTGGAGCGCTCACTCTTGCTGAGACGCGCGTTGCCATCGATATGCCGTCGGAGACCTCACCAAGGCGGTCGGTTTGCCCGTAGCTGCGCACTTCAACGCCTGAAACAGGCCGTGGAAGCAGCCCTTTTGCCTCCTCGAAGGCGATTGCAGGTGAGATTCGGCCGGTATCCGAGAAATCGGGCTGCACCGATTCCTGGCGTGCATTGGCCAGTTTTTCGTTTTCCTTTGCCAGTCTTGCCTCTTCAGCGAGCCGGGCTTCCTCTGCTGCTTCACGCGCGGCAGCGATTTCACTTTCAAGTGATTCGATGAGTTTTTGCAGCGATCCGGCCTTCGCTGCCAGTTCCGCCGATCGTGCAGTCTGCGCTGCCAGTTGCTGGCGGGCTGCATTGGTAAGGTTCTTCTTTTCTGCAAGCAGCAGATTCAAACGCTCCTCGTCACCGGCAAGCGCCTGCAGGCTCGCGGTCAAGGTTGCGCGCTCCGCGCCGATGTCTGTGCGAATACGGTTCAGTTCAGCCAGTTCGGTAGCCAGGATTTCCGTCTCCGCCCGCAATTCGGGAACTACAGCGCCCAGCATGATTGCTGAACGAACCGACGTCAAAGCATCATCGGGTGTCACCAATATGGCGGGCGGCGGATTTCTACCCATGCGCTCAAGTGCGCCAATGACCTCTCCAAGCAGTGCCCTTCGCCCTTTCAAGGACTTGCCGACATCATTTTCCTGCTGCTCGAGTTCGCCAAGGCGGACGCCGCTTCCGGCGATCCGGGTTTCGAGATCGCGGGCACGCTTCGAAGTGTCGATGAGGTCCTTGTTGATGGTCTTGCGATCCTTTTCCAGCCGACCGATCTCATCGGCAAGATCGAGACGCTGTTTTTCGGTCAATGCAATCTGTTGCTTGATGTCAGCAAGTTCAGTGCGGGTTGCGGCCTGTCTTTCAGCGGGCTCTTCAGCATTCGCCAAATGCACGAGGACTGTAGCGGGGATGGATACCGGAATGGTTGCAAGAAGGCATGCGCAAGCCAGCCGGGTCTGCAGTGATCCGCGCCCGCGCGCCTTCCTGTTTTTGGAGTTTCCAGCCATTGACCGCGCCAATGTGCTCCTCGCAGTGTTGTTGCCAGATGACCCTATTCCGGACCGGGTTAACCTTGCATTAACTGGTAAACAAAGGCACGAACAGGGCGTGAAAACGGGAGGCCTATCCCTCCCGATGATAGGGATGGCCTGCCAGAATGGAAATCGTGCGGTAAAGCTGCTCGGCGAGCATGACCCGCACCAGTTGATGTGGCCATGTCATGCTGCCGAACCGCAATACCTTGTCCGCTTTGGCAATCAATTCTGTCGAATGGCCGTCTGGCCCGCCGATCATGAAGGCAAGTTCGCTCACTCCGCTATCCAGCGCATTCCGCACATAACCGGACAGTCCGAGGCTGGTCTCATCCCTGCCTGTCTCGTCCAGCGCAATGATCCGGGCGGACGAGGAAACCGATTTCAGCAGCTGGGTGGATTCGGCAGAGCATCTTGCTTCCACGTTGCGGTCGCGTGATTCGGCAAATTCCCGAATGTCGAGCGCAGTGATGCCGAGCTGGCGGCCAGTCTTTGCCGCGCGATCCGCATATCGTGCGAGCAGATCAGTTTCGGGGCCAGCCTTCATCCGCCCGATAGCGCTGATAACCAGGCGCATGCTGCCTCCACGTGATATTGCCAGGCGCGGTGTGGCGTCAGTTCAAGCCTGCGGGAGCGGGCGTTGATTCCGGCACCTGCCACATTTTCTCGATATTGTAGAACTCGCGTACTTCGGGGCGGAAAATGTGAATGATGACATCATTGGCGTCGATCAGGACCCAGTCGCAAGAAGGCAGGCCGTCAACACGGCAATTGCCAAAACCCTTGTCTTTCAGATCGCGCAAAAGGTGATCGGCAATCGCCCCGACATGGCGATGTGAACGGCCTGACACGACGACCATGAAGTCGGCGATCGGCGATTTTCCCTTGATGTCAATGGTAACCGGTTGCTCCGCCTTGGAATCTTCAAGGCTTGCCTGAACCGTTTCGAGAAGCTCTTCCACCGAATGTTCGACGGCAGATGGAGCTTTTTCGGCAGCCGCCCCTTGGGCGCCCCTGTCTGGTGTGACGGTAGTCAGCGTTTCCCTCGCATTTGTTCGGTTTCGGGGTAGTGGAATTCCAGAACCCTCAATTGATATGGTGGCCGGAACAGATCCTGCCGATGTCTTTTCTACAGCAGAATTTTCAAACGCAACAGTGCTCATGGCATGTAACATTCATGCTGGGCAGGTCAGCTTTGTCTGTATTTCATCGAATTGCGGATTGCGGTTGACGAGAGAGCGCTGCGCGGACCATGTACAAATGCCCAGGCTGGAGGTTTGCAGACAGCGATTGTACCGGCGCGCTGCTCGGCGATGCGGTATCGCGAAAGTGCCAGCGCTGCGGGTGCTGACCTTACAGACAAGGTGGAGCCGGGGCGGTCTATGACCAGGATCGGCATCATCGACGCAATCCTGCGCCAGTTCTGCCAACGATGAAATCCGGCGAGATTGTCGGCACCCATGATCCAGACAAAGCGGATGCGGGGGAAACGTTGCTTGAGGATCGAAAGCGTGTCAGCGGTGAAACGGACATTGAAGCGGGCCTCGAAGGCGGTAACGTCGACGGCCGGATTGCGGGCAAGCCTGCTGCAAAGCTGCAGCCGTTCGCCAAGTGGCGCCAATTGGGAATGATCCTTCAGCGGGTTTCTCGGTGTGACCATCCACCATATCCGGTCCAGCCGGGCACGACGAAGCGCCAGATCGCTGACATGGACATGGCCCTCATGCGGCGGATTGAACGATCCGCCGAAAAGACCGATCTTCATGCCCGGCTCGCAATGGGGGAAGCGCAGGTAATGCGCCAACCGCGCTGGCAGGGGGGATGTTGATCGCGCGCTGCTGGGCTTGGCTGTCATTGCCGGATCAGGCTCCGGCAATCATGGACGGACCTCGCCATGGCCTCGCACCAGATATTTGAAGCTGGTCAGCTGCTCGACACCGACGGGCCCGCGTGCATGCATCTTGCCGGTCGCTATGCCGATTTCTGCCCCCATGCCAAACTCACCGCCATCGGCGAATTGCGTGGAAGCATTGTGCAGGAGGATGGCAGAATCAATTTCGTTGAAGAACCGTGCAACGACATCGCCATCTTCCGCGATGACCGCTTCGGTGTGATGGGAGGAGTGCTCGGCAATATGCGTTATGGCTTCGCTGACACCATCAACGAGCCTTACCGATATGACCGGTGCGAGATATTCGGTGTCCCAATCTTCGGCAGTGGCCGGGATGGCAGCCGGGAAGGCCTTGCAAATTTCTTCGCTTGCCCTGATTTCACACCCCTTGTCGGCAAGTGCCGCAAGGATCGGATTCAAATGGGTCATGGCGCAAGCGCGATCAACCAGCAGGGTTTCAGCCGAGCCGCAAATGCCGGTGCGACGCATCTTTGCATTGAGCGTGACTTCAACTGCCATGTCCAGCCGTGCGCTCTTGTCGACATAGACGTGGCAGATTCCCTCCAGATGGGCGAAAACCGGAACCCGGGCTTCGCTCTGGACCCTGCCGACCAGCCCCTTGCCGCCACGCGGGACGATGACGTCAATGGTGCCACCAAGCCCTGCAAGCATCTCGCCAACCGCTGCACGATCAGTGGTTGGCACAATCTGGATCGCCGCCACGGTAAGCCCCGCCTTTTTCAGGCCCTCGACCATGCAGGCATGGATGGCACGGGAAGAATGCCATGAATCCGAGCCGCCCCGCAGGATGACAGCGTTACCTGCCTTGAGACACAAGGCTCCGGCATCAGCAGTTACATTGGGGCGGCTTTCATAGATTACGCCGATGACGCCGAGCGGGGTTCTGACCCTTTCGATGTTCAGCCCGTTTGCAGGTGTCCATGCCGCAATCACTTCACCCACGGGATCTTTCAGAGATGCGATGGTGCTAATACCGTCTGCCATCGCACGAATGCGGCTTTCATCCAGCATCAGGCGGTCGAGAAGGGCCGGTGTAAGTTTGTTTTCACGCCCATTGTGCAGGTCGGCAGCGTTGGCTTCCAGTATCCGGGCAGAACCGGCCAAGATGCAGTCAGCCATTGCCTCAAGTGCCGCCTGCTTGGCTTTCGGCGAAGCGATTGCCAGTTCTTGCGCGGCCTTGCGCGCCGTGAGACCCATACCGGCCATTACGGTGTGAATGTCTTCGCCCGCGATCCTGCTGCTTTCTTCATGCATCGCCATCCACCCTCTCCCTTGCGCTAGAGGCAAACACCACCAGGTCATCCCGGTGGATCATCTCGCTGCGTCCTTCAAAACCGAGGATTTGCGCGATCTGGCCAGATTTGCAACCGGCAATGCGGCTGGCATCTGATGCGTCATAGGCAATGATGCCACGACCTACAGCAGTGCCGTCGGACTTGCGGACCGAGACAATGTCCCCGCGTGCGAAGCTGCCTTCAATCCTGGTAACACCGGCTGGAAGCAGGCTCTTGCCGGAATTGAGCGCCTTGAGTGCGCCTTCATCGACCGTAACCGTGCCTGTCTCGCCCAATTGGCCGGAAATCCAGCGCTTGCGCGCCGTGACCGGATTGCCGGAGGGTTCGAACCAGGTTGAGCGCTCACCGGCAGCAACAGCCAGGACCGGGTTCATGCGCTTTCCTGATGCAATGATCATGGCTGTCCCCGAAGCCGTTGCAATCTTGCCAGCCTCGATCTTCGTCACCATGCCGCCGCGCGACAATTCGGTGCCTGCAGCACCCGCCATCGCCTCGATTGCCGGAGTGATTTCAGGGACATGGCTGATGAACTCGGCATCGGGATTGAGTGCCGGTGGCGCAGTATACAGCCCGTCAATATCCGACAGCAGGATCAACAGATCCGATCCGGTCATGGTGGCGACACGGGCCGCCAGCCTGTCATTGTCTCCATAGCGGATCTCGGAAGTGGCGACTGTGTCGTTTTCGTTGATAACAGGGACAGCGCCCAGCTTCAGCAGCATGTTGATGGTGGCGCGAGCGTTGAGATAGCGGCGGCGCTCTTCGGTGTCGCCAAGCGTGACAAGGATCTGGCCGGAAGTGATGTCATGACTGCCAAGCGCCTGTGACCAGGCACGGGCAAGGGCAATCTGGCCGCAGGCGGCAGCTGCCTGGCTTTCCTCGAGCTTTAGTGCCCTGCGGGGCAGGCCCAGGATGGTGCGGCCCAGGGCAATGGCGCCAGATGACACGACAAGCACCTCGCTGCCATTCGCGCGCAATCTGGCTATGTCGTCGGCCACTGAGGCCAACCAGTCGGATTTCACGCCGCTCTTGCTGTCAACCAGCAGGGCCGAGCCGATCTTGACGACTATGCGGCGGTATTTTGCCAATCGCTTCAAAGCGGCCTCCAGCGCTGGTCTTCTTCTTCAGGCTCGCTTTCTGCACGATCAGCGGTGATCCTGTCCATCAATGCGCGAAGGGCGGTTTCGACCCCTTCGCGGCTGACCGAGGACAGTGCAAGCGGTGCTCGTCCACAGGCGCGCTTGAGGCTTGCAAGCTTCTTCTTCAGTTCCTCCGGCGTAAGTGTATCAACCTTGGACAAGGCTACAATTTCCGGCTTGTCAGCAAGGTCGTGTCCGTAGGCTTCGACTTCGCGGCGCACAGTCTTGTAGGCCTTGGCGACATTTTCCTCTGTCGCAGAAACCAGATGCAACAGTACCCTTGTGCGTTCGACATGACCGAGGAAGCGGTCTCCAATGCCGATACCCTCATGCGCGCCCTCTATGAGACCCGGAATATCGGCAATCACAAATTCCCGGTTGTCGATGCGGGCAACTCCCAGATTGGGATGCAAGGTGGTGAAGGGATAATCGGCTATCTTCGGCTTGGCGGCGCTGACACTTGCCAGAAATGTCGATTTGCCTGCATTGGGCTGTCCGAGCAATCCCGCATCGGCAATCAGTTTCAGGCGCAGCCAGACAACACGCTCGATCCCTTCCTGTCCGGGA
Organism: Nitratireductor sp.; assembly: GCA_041397525.1. Lineage (GTDB taxonomy): Bacteria > Pseudomonadota > Alphaproteobacteria > Rhizobiales > Rhizobiaceae > BOKV01. Next base: position 491,944 of record JAWKWL010000002.1, on the reverse strand, counting down.
TTTGCGTGGCGCGGTGCCTGGTTGGTCGAGCTCTTGAACTGGGCGTTGCCGAAGCCGCCATTACCACCCCTGGCCAGAAGGTATCGCTGGCCGATTTCAGTAAGGTCGGCAATCAGGGTTTCGTTGTCCTCCTCATAGATCTGGGTGCCTTCGGGCACCTTGAGAACGACATCTGCCCCCTTGGCGCCGTGCCGGTTGCGGCCCATGCCATGAATGCCGGTCCTGGCCTTGAAATGCTGCTGGTACCGATAGTCGATGAGGGTGTTCAATCCTCCGACTACCTCGACCCAGACATCACCGCCCTTGCCGCCATCACCGCCATCAGGGCCGCCGAATTCAATGAATTTCTCCCGGCGAAACGAAACGGAACCCGCACCGCCGTCGCCGGAGCGGATATGCACCTTCGCCTGATCGAGGAATTTCATCGTTTCAGTCCCTTTCGCCGAACCGCAATAACCGAAACCGGGCACGGGGGTAAGACCCTCGAACCCGGTAATCGTGGTTCATGATTGTGTCGTGGCCATCCAGTCCGCCCGGGATATCCGGTAATGCTCAAGCTGCTGGATTTCGCCAAGTACCTTGTTGAAGGCCTGGCCATTCTTCCAGAAAATGCCACCGCATTTCTCGATGATGCGGCGAGAGGCATGATTGTCCGTGCGGCACGAAACCAGAAGCTCCTCGCGCGCCGTGACCTTGAAAAAAAGATCAATCATCGCGCGCGACGCTTCCGACGCATATCCATGACCCCAGAACGGCTCTCCCAGCCAATAACCGAGAAACGGAAGATCAAAGCGGACCTGGTCTTCATGCAGGCCGCAAATGCCCATGAAGGCCCCGGTCCTTGCGTCGGTGATCGCATAGACACAGCCATTGGTCGAGGCAGCGCGGGCCCTGTTGATGAACTCGATCGCATCTTCGGCAAAATAGGGATGTGGCATCGTGCCCAGCATGCCGGCCACGCGGTAATTGTCGGCCAGTTTGACCATGTCTTCGACATCATCGGGATGCGGCGGACGCAATAGCAGCCGTTCGGTGGAGATTACAGGGCAGTTGAGCTTCATGGCGTGAAAATCGCCATCGTCAGCCGTGTACCCGTTTATATCTATGCTTTCTTGAACCATGACCGTTGTTTCCGGAATCTCGAAAAGAAAAAAGGGGAGGTGGCATCCCATCTCCCCTAGCATCCGGTTTTTCCGGTGATGGCTCTGGCTTTCGCCTTGCGCCGGGTCCGATGGGACGCCGGCATCATCAACCGGCTTATTCAGCAGCTTCCGCCGGCATTACATTCACATAGGTTCGGCCATTGGCCTTTTTCTGGAATGCTACCTTGCCATTGGCGACTGCAAAAAGGGTGTGATCCTTGCCGATGCCGACATTGGCGCCTGGATGCCATTTGGTGCCACGTTGACGCACGAGAATGTTGCCCGGAATGACGTTCTCGCCACCGAACTTCTTCACGCCGAGGCGTTTTGATTCTGAATCGCGACCGTTGCGGGACGAACCACCAGCTTTTTTGTGTGCCATGATCTATCTCCTCTGGAGACTGCCCTATGACTGGGGCAGGAAATTATTCGGATTCTTTTGCGGCCTTCTGGTCGACCTTGGCGCGCGGTGGCTTGCCGGCGAGAAGTTCCTTCGCCTGCTCAACCCATTCTTCGCGCTCTGTACGACCACCAAGCTTCAATTCGGTGTCGAGTGCTGCCAACGCTTGCGCGTCCATGGCTGCAATCTGCGTCAGCGACGTGATGCCTGCGCCTTCGAGCTTCTTCTTCAGCGCCGGGCCAACGCCGCCGATCAGCGTGATGTCGTCGACAATCTTGCCATCTGCCTTTGCTGCTGCCGGAGCAGCTTCAGCCGGCTTTGCTGCCTTCTTTGCTGCAGCCTTTGACGGCTTCGCGCCGCCGGTGAGGATTTCTGCAATCCGCACTTCGGTCAGGCTCTGGCGATGGCCGCGAATGCGCTTGGAATTCTGGCGACGGCGCTTCTTGAAGGAGAGTACCTTCCGGTCACGCATCTGTTCCAGGATTTCCGCTGTAACCAGCGCGCCTTCGACCAGCGGAGCGCCAATGGTTGCGTTGGCGCCATCGCCGACCATCATCACGCTCGAAAATTCAACCATGTCGCCAGCATTGCCAGCGAGCTTTTCAATTCTGAGTACATCATTTGCGGAAACGCGATACTGCTTTCCGCCGGTTTTGATGACTGCGAACATCGTTTTCTTCCTCAGGTGTTCGGTCCGGATTTCCGGTCCACCGCCAGTGGTGGCCGTATCCGTCTTTTTGTCAGTCGGATTGTGGTGGGTTTCGTACGTTCCCATCGAGATGGTGAAACCGGTTTCGCGGAAGCGCACAAAAACGAGAGGCGCGTCACAGGGCGCGCCAATCCTGCGAGGCAATACACGCAGGACATGGTGCGAGTCAAGCAATCATATGTGCCGGCCTGGAGATTGATGCGAATCGAGGCTTGTGTGCCTGACTGCTAGGGGCTATGTAACGCCCGCCTTTCCTGCGGTTGCAGAGACCGAATTGACTGGACGGGAAAGGATCAGATGGAGAGATGCCGGAGTGGTCGATCGGGGCGGTCTCGAAAACCGTTGTGCGTGTGAGCGTACCCAGGGTTCGAATCCCTGTCTCTCCGCCAGTTCCCCATATCACGTCCCTGGCTTTCCCCTGGTTCGCACCAACCGGTCCCAACGCTTCAATTCGAATGAAAAGCCTATACAGAATTCACACCCGGGACCAATCGTCATTCAAGTCCTCAATAATCTGCATACTCGTTGGCGCGGACCGATTCGGCTGACTGGCGGACCAGTTCCGCGATCTGGCTTAGCTGTTTGCCAAGCGGACTGGTCTTTCGCCAGATCATGCCGATGCTGCGCTGCGGTCTTGGTGGCTTGAAACGCGCTATTGAGACGCTGCCCGAACGGGTTTCCAGCGGAACCGCCATTTCCGGAATCAGTGTTACACCGATCCCCGCGCTGACCATTTGCACCAGCGTCGAAAGCGAGCTGCCGTCGAGCAATTCGCGTGGGCGGGCTGTCTGGAGCTTGCAGAAGGACAGTGCCTGGTCGCGGAAACAATGCCCTTCCTCAAGCAGCAACAGGCGCATGTGGCGCAACATGTCGCGATTCGGTACGGGTTTTCCGGCATCTTCTCCCGGGCGAACCAGCACGAAGTTTTCGGTAAACAGGACTACCTCGCTCAATGAGGGTTCTGATATTGGCAGTGCAACGATTGCCGTGTCGAGCCTGCCTTCCAGAAGTTCCTGCACCAGTTTCGAAGTCAGTGTCTCGCGGACATGGATGTCGAGCCCGTCATGCAGCCGGGTGAGGTCAGAGATGATTGCGGGAAGGAGATAAGGCGCTATGGTTGGAATGACGCCGATCCGCAAACGCCCCGTCAGACGATCACGCGAGGCGCGTGCCATATCCTCAAGCTCCTCGACCGAACGCAGGGTTTCCCGGACCCGAACGGCAAATTCCTCTCCGAAACCGGTCAGGCGTACCTGACGCGCGCTGCGTTCGAAGAGACCGGTCCCCAATGTCTCCTCGAGTTCCCTGATCTGCATCGACAGGGCAGGTTGGGATATCGAACACGCATCCGCAGCCCTGCCAAAATGGCCGATGCGCGCCAATGCCTCGAAGTAACGAAGCTGTTTGAGAGTAAGGTTTATCATAAGCCCAGATTATCAGTGCGATCAGAAAATCCAACTTAAAATAATGGATGGGCTTTGCTATATGTCGGTTACGACAATTGAGGAGCGGTCTGCTTTATCCAATTTCACACAATGTCCGCGATGCAGGCAATGGACCGCATGATGCATCCATTCATTTGCTGCTGATCAATGCGCGTCGGGAAGATCGAACATATTGTTCGACGATTCGGTTTCCACGCAGTTCGTCGAGTAAACAGAATAGCTATCGGAGAGAGAGATGAACGAAATGAGCAAATGTCCGGTAATGCATGCCACAGCGGCTGTGCGTTCCAATCGTGACTGGTGGCCAAACCAGTTGAACCTGAAAATCCTGCACCAGAACTCGGCACTTTCTGATCCGATGGGGCCGGTCTTCAACTATGCCGAAGAGTTTTCGAAGTTGAACCTCAAGGCGATCAAGAAAGACCTGACCGCGCTGATGACCGACAGCCAGGACTGGTGGCCAGCCGACTATGGGCATTATGGCGGCTTGTTCATCCGCATGGCCTGGCACAGTGCCGGTACCTACCGAACTGGTGACGGTCGCGGTGGTGCCGGTTCCGGCACACAGCGTTTTGCCCCGCTGAACAGCTGGCCGGACAACGGCAACCTCGACAAGGCGCGCCGCCTGCTGTGGCCGATCAAGCAGAAATACGGCAACCGCATTTCCTGGGCTGATCTCATGATTCTGGCGGGCAATGTTGCGCTTGAATCCATGGGCTTCAAGACCTTTGGCTTCGGTGGCGGCCGGGCTGACGTGTGGGAGCCGGAAGAAGACATTTACTGGGGCGAGGAAGCCGAGTGGCTGGCAACGAGCGACAAGGCCAACAGCCGCTATTCGGGAGACCGCCAACTGGAAAACCCGCTGGCAGCCGTGCAGATGGGCCTCATCTATGTCAATCCGGAAGGGCCGGACGGCAAGCCGGATCCGATTGCCTCGGGCCGCGACATCCGTGAAACCTTTGCCCGCATGGCGATGGATGACTATGAGACGGTGGCACTGACTGCCGGTGGACACACGTTTGGCAAGACCCATGGTGCGGGCGACGCCAAGCATGTCGGACCGGAGCCGGAAGCGGCCCCTCTGGAGGCAATGGGCTTTGGCTGGCTCAGCACCTACAAGAGCGGCAAGGGCCGGGACACGATCACTTCTGGCCTTGAAGGCGCGTGGACGTCCAATCCGATCAAGTGGGACATGGGCTATTTCGACGTGTTGTTCGGCTATGAATGGGAACTGGTGAAGAGCCCGGCAGGGGCCTGGCAGTGGACGCCGAAAAACCTGAAGAAAGAAGACATGGCGCCAGATCCGCAAGATCCGTCCAAGCGGGTGCCGATCATCATGTCAACTGCCGACATGGCGATGCGCATGGACCCGGCCTATGAAAAGATCTCGCGGCACTTCCATGCCAATCCGGCAGAATTTGCCGACGCGTTTGCACGCGCATGGTTCAAGCTGACCCATCGCGACATGGGGCCGAAGTCACGCTATCTGGGTGCCGAAGTTCCGGCAGAAGACCTGATCTGGCAGGATCCGGTACCGGCTGTCACGCACAAGCTGGTATCTTCGAAGGACATTTCAGCCCTGAAGGAGGAAATCGCTTCGAGCGGGTTGTCCGTCTCGGACCTGGTGTTCACGGCATGGGCGTCGGCTTCAACTTTCCGTGGTTCGGACAAGCGCGGCGGTGCCAATGGCGCCCGCATCCGGCTCGCTCCGCAGAAGGATTGGGAGGCCAACCAGCCAGCCCGCGTTTCCAAGGTGATCAAGAAGTTGTCTGCCATTCAGAAGGCTTTCAATGAAAGCGCCGCTGGTGGCAAGCAGGTATCGCTTGCGGATCTGATTGTGCTTGGAGGTTGTGTTGGTGTCGAGCAGGCAGCCGCGGCAGCAGGCCACAAGGTGAAGGTTCCCTTCACACCGGGCCGCAGCGATGCCACGAAAGAGCAGACCGATGCCGACTCGTTCTCGGTCCTCGAGCCAGTTGCCGATGGTTTCCGCAACTATCTCAAGACCGAATACACGGTTCCAGCTGAAACACTGCTGATCGACAAGGCGCAGTTGTTGACATTGACAGCGCCGGAAATGACGGCCCTCGTGGGTGGCATGCGCGTGCTCAACGCTAATGCGGGCGGCTCGAAGCATGGTGTTCTCACCAAGCAGCCGGGCAAGCTGACCACCGACTTCTTCGTCAACCTGCTCGACATGGCTACCGAGTGGAAGCCGGTGTCAAAGGCAGCTGATGTGTTCGAGGGACACGACCGCAAGACCGGCAAGGTCAAGTGGACGGCGACCCGCGTGGACCTTGTTTTCGGTTCAAACTCCCAGCTGCGTGCGCTTGCTGAAGTCTATGCACAGGATGACGCGCAGAAGAAGTTCGTCAGTGACTTCGTGGCCGCCTGGACCAAGGTCATGAATGCGGACCGGTTTGACCTGGCCCGCTAGGCGGTCCTGACAAATGGCGATGTCGGCGGCGCTTCCTGAAAGGGGAGCGCCGTCTTTTCATGTAGCCTTCTTGTCGTTGACGATATTCATGCTGGCGACACCGCTATTGCCGAGCTCCACCCCGGCAAAGGGGCCGCCATGGCACATGTGTGAGGGGTTCTGCGGGTCCATTGGCGGTTCGTTTGCCAGTATTTCCCGCGCAAACTGCTCTGCATTGTCCTGCGGACGGTAGCCCAGAAAACCGGCTTTCGAATTGTCGACCGGAGCACGGTCATTGTTGGAGACGCCATAGATGACGGCAAAGCCCGTAACCGGCGTTTCGATGCAGCGTGTCACCAGACGGATCAGGTCGTCATAGGACAGCCAGGAGCCCAGCGCGCGGGCATTGTTGACCTGTGCGCAGGAAAGGATGCGCATGTGAACGCTTTCAAGGCCCCGCTTTTCCCAGTACATCCTGCCGAGATCTTCTGCGAAGCATTTGGCAAGGCCATAGAACGTGTCAGGTCGGTGCGGCACATCGGTGCCAATGAACTCGTTTTTCGGATACATGCCAACAGCATGGATCGAGCTTGCATAGATTACGCGCCTGAGGCCATGGCGATGGGCCGCTTCCCAGATATTGTAAGCCCCGATAAAATTTGGGCCTAGCAGTTTTTCAAACGGACCTTCGTCGGCATAGGCACCCATGTGTACAACCATGTCTGCACCTTCGAGAACGCGAAGCATGTCTTCAAGGTTTGCAAGGTCACCCTTTTGATAGGTCTCACCGGGATAGAGTGCGCCAACATTGTCTGCGATATCGGTTGATACCAGTTCGTCGGCGAGCCTGGTCAGGGGTTCGCGCAGCCACGAGCCAAGTCGGCCCGCTGCGCCCGTCAAAACGATCTTCTTCATTGGGTATCCTTGCGTTTTTTCCCGGTCAGATAATGGCTTTTTCGCCAAAAGGCCGATTTGCCAATATGCGTTCAAAACCGAACGGTGTCATGTCAAGCGCCCTGTATTCGCCATATGTCAGCCACTCTGCCGTTGCCCTGCCCATGGCAGGCGCCTGTTGCAGGCCATGGCCTGAAAAGCCATTGAGAAACAGGAAATTGCGAATTTCAGAATGCGGCCCGATTACGGCGTTCTGGTCAAGCGTGTTATAGGCGTAGTGTCCCACCCATTCGCGCACCACCCTGATGGCTTCGAACTGCGGTACACGGTTTGCGATGTGCGGCCAGACATGATCCTGCCAAAGCGAATGGTCCATTTCAAAATCGTCATATTCGACCGCCGGGTCGTGATCCGAATGGCCGCCAGCCATGTAGCTTGTCCTGCCATCCTGGCGGAAATGCACTCCGGAAGGATCAATGGTCAGTGGCAGTTCCTGGTCGAGCGGATTTTCAGCCGTGAAAATCCAGGTGAAGCGCTTTCGCGGCTCAACCGGTATTTCAATACCCAGCATCCGCGATGTTCTGACGGCCCTGGGACCGGAAGCGTTGACCACATGGCCGCAGGAAACCACTTCGCCGGATGCCAGTGTCACTGATTGAACGCGGTTGCCTGATTTGTCCTTCGTCATGGCCACAACCTCATTGGCCACATATTCGATGCCACGCTCACGGGCCGAGCGGCGAAACCAGTCAAACACCGTGATGCCGTCCCAATAGCCCTCGTCGACTGTGTTGATGCTGCCGGCGATGAGGTCATCAACATTGTAGAACGGGTAATCAGTCCGGATTTCATCGGGCGAAAGTATTCGGGTTCCAGCGCCCGCTGCCACCTGCACCTCGCGGTTCTCGCGCAAGGTTTGGGCAAAGCGTTCATTGTCAGCGAGATACATGTAGCCGAAATTCTGGATCCGCAACTCAGGCACCCTTTCGTCATTGCCCATATGACTGCGGATGTTCTTGATGAAACCGGCCGCGAATTGTGAAATCCGGACATTGAGTTCGGCGGAAAATTGCAAACGGATGCAGGAATTGGTGTGGCTGGTCGAACAGTTCACATAGCCCGGGTCGCGCTCGACGACGAGAACCCGGCCATTGAAGTCAGGGTTGCTGGCCAGGAACCAGGCCGTCGATGATCCCATCATCGCTCCGCCAACGATGACGACGTCATAACTAGCATGCTTGGGAGCTGTAAAAGGTGAAACCATGCAAGTACCTCATGGGGCAGTTGCCAACCGTCGCTGCCCATCCTGACAGGGTCAAGCCATAGTCTTGAACAGGCAGTGTTGTCGAGGCCCGAAATGAAGCGGCGCTGTCAGTGTTTGAGGTGGGTTGCGGCGTGCTCCAGTTCCCGGACCAGCCGCTCTTCTTCCCTGGTGGCGGGTTCGGAAAACCGGGCAAGCAGGAGAAAAGCCACCGGAGTGAGAAACAGGGTTGCCACGGTTGCCAGACCCAGTCCGCCAACGATTACCCATCCAAGCGCCTCGCGGGCTTCTGCACCGGCTCCGAAGGCAAACACCAGGGGCAGCGCTCCAAGCACTGTGGAGATCATGGTCATCATCACGGGGCGCAGGCGGATGCGGGAGGACTCGGCAATTGCGTCCCGGATCCCCATGCCGCGGTTGCGCAGCTGGTTGGCAAATTCAACGATCAGGATGCCGTTCTTTGCCATCACCCCAACCAGCAATACTAGCCCGATCTGGCTATAGACATTGAAGGTGCCGCCGGTGAATTTCATGGCAACAACCGCGCAGGCAAGGCCCAGCGGGACCGTTGCCATGATGATAAGCGCGCTGACGAAACTCTCGAATTGCGCGGCCAGAACGAGGAGAACGACTATGATCGCGATGGCGAATGTGACAAGGATGTCGTGCGAGGACTGGTCAAGGGTTGCTGCCTCCGCCAGGGGAATAACGCGCATGCCCGGCAGCAATACCGGTTGGGCCAGTTTCACCAGTTCGGAATAGGCGTCGCCGAGTGCAAATTCGGGAATGAGCCCTGCGGTGATGGATACTGCGCGCAATTGCTGTTCGCGGCTTAGCGACGGCGCAACTGCCCTTTCCTCCAGTGTCGCAATGGTAGACATCGGCACCATGCGTCCATTTCCGGTCCTGAGAAAGATGCTTTCAAGATCCGTGGGATCGTTGATCGGGGAGGTGGTTGAAACAATCTTGACCGGATAGGCGCGGTCGCGAATGAAGACCTGGGCGACCCCGCGGCCATCGAGCACTGCTTGCAAGGTTTCGGCGAGACCGGAGATGTCGATGTGAAGATCAGTGGCGCGCTCACGGTTGATGCTGACTGACAATTGCGGCTGGGTGGTTTCATAGGACAGCCGGACCTGGCCAAAACGCGGGTCAGCTTCCATCAGTTCAACGAGTTTCGCGGCGCTATCGGCCAATTCAGTGTAGGAATTGCCGACAAGGGCAAATTGCAGACCGTTGCCGGCACCGCGAATACCCAGGCTGTTTGGCTGGATTGCGAAAGCGCGCACGCCCGGTACGGTCGAGACAAGGCGGTTGATGTCAGAAACAATGTCGTTCTGGCTGCGGCTTCGCTCTTCCCACGGAGCCATTGTCAGTACCATGAAGGCAGAATTGGCACTTCCACCAATTCCTGCGATTGCGAACATGTTGCGTACCTCGCCGCTTTCGCGCAGCGGAGCAACGAGGCGCTCGAGCTGGCGCAATTGCGCGGTAGTGTATTCGAGGCTGACCCCTTGCGGTGCAGAGATGCGCATCAGGGCGATGGAACGATCTTCCCGCGGTGTGAGTTCGCGCGGGATCGTGGTCAGCAATGACATTGCGAATGTCGCAAACAAGGCCGAGACCACGATCACCACCAACGGGTTGTCGAGCGCCTTGCACAGAATGTGATGATAGAAATCCGCAATTGCCTTTCCTGGCTTGCGAAGCGGATTGCGGTGGGCGGCGTCCGGTTGACGATGCTCGCGGATCATGCGCGAAGCAAGCATGGGGCAGAGTGTGAGCGCAACCACGCTCGATAGCAGCACCGAGAAGGCAAGCACGAAACCGAATTCGCGGAAAAGGCTTCCGGCCTGGCCAGGCAGGAATGAGAGTGGCACGAATACGGCAGCGAGCGTTGCGGTCGTGGTAATGACCGCAAAGAAGACTTCCCTCGTACCGATCACTGCAGCAGCACGAACACCGAGACCCTGGTTGCGCCTGCGCACGATGTTTTCCAGAACAACGATGGCATCATCCACCACCATGCCCGTCGCAAGTACCAGTGCGAGCAGGGTAAGGATATTGATCGAGAAACCCACCAGATAGATTGCGGCAAAGGTGCCGATGAGTGCAACGGGAAGGGTAGCGGCGGGAATGAGGGTCGCGCGCCAGTCAAGCAGGAAGAGATAGATAATGATGATGACAATGGCTATGGCGAGAATAAGCGATCGGACGACCTCGCTGATTGCACCACTGATGAAGGTGGCGTCATCGCTGGTTACCCTGATATCAACACCCTGCGGAAGGATGGAGCGGACCTGCTCAATTGCTGCGCGCACCCCTTTCGAAATTTCCAGCGTGTTGGATCGGGCCTGCCGTACGATGCCGAGCCCGATACCGGTCCGGGCGTTTGCCCGCAATTCGGTGGTGCCGGGGTCTGCTCCCAGCGTTACGGTCGCAACATCGCGCAGCCGGGTTTTGTCAGCAATGTACAGGTTTTCAAAGTCTTCTGGCGATGAAACACCTGCTGTGGCGCGCACCACGATGTCGTTGTTTCGAGCGGTTAGTGAACCAGCCGGGACATCATAGGAAACATTGGAAAGCGCAGCGCGCAAACTGGCAACGGTCAGCCCGAGGGCAGCCAGTCGAGCCTGGTCGACATCGATGCGGAAGACCTTGTTGCGGTCGCCATAGACGTTGACATCGGCGACGCCGGGAACTGCGGAAAGCCTGTCGACAATCTCGTCCTCGACCAGGATGGTCATGTCCTGAACCGGGAGTGCTGATGAGGTGACTGCCAGACGCATGACCGGATCGGCATTGGCATCTGCCTTGACGACCCGGGGGTCATCAGCACCCTCAGGCATGTTGTTGGAAACCCGGCCAAGCGAATCGCGAATGTCTGAAGCGGCTACGGACAAGTCGGCGCTGTCAGAAAACTCCACAGTCACGCGACTCCTGCCGAAAGACGAACTCGATGATATCGATGAGACGCCCGATACACGGGCAACCGCTCCCTCGATGACGGCCGTCAGTTCACGGTCAATCGTTTCGGGTGACGCGCCAACAAAATCGGTTGTAATGGTAATAACGGGACGGTCGACATCCGGCAATTCGCGGATCTCGGCGGCATACATGCCAGCGAGGCCTGCAACGACGATCAGCAGGTTGAGAACCAGGGAAAGCACCGGGCGGCGAATGAAAAGTGCGGTGCCACTGGTCGTTGTCGCAGACGCCGGCTGACCGGGGCTGTCGCCAGAGGTTTTGTTCATGGTCACGATCCGGTCGGCCCTTTCGCCGGTTTTCCACCCTGCTCGCTGTTTTTCTCCGGCTTGTCGTCCTGCTCGGCATCACCTGCAATCTTGACTTCGCCATAGGCGCGGACATTCTGTACACCTTCGGTAACCACCATGTCGTCCGGTGCCAGGTCGGCATTGACCAGAACCCTGTCTGTGTTGCGCTGAATGATGGCAGCTGGAACGCGCACTGCCTTCCCATCGCGAACAGCCCAGACATAGGAGCCGCTGGAATCCCACTGTATGGCAAGCGGGTCCACCGCAGGATGGTTCTCACCCTTGAAGCGCATGGTGACCTGGAATGACATGCCCGAACGCAGCACATCATTGTTGTTGGGAATGCGCGCCTGCACCCGTAACGTCCGGCTTGTTTGATCGACCCGGTTGTCTATTGCGTGAACAGCGCCACTGAACTGTTCGCCGGGACGGGCAACCGAAGTTGCGGAAACCGGAGTTCCAGGAACCATGAGACCCGCGAATTTTTCCGGCACGAAAAACTCGACGAGAATTTCAGAGCGGTCATCGATGGTTGTAACGTCTGTCTGGGTGGTGACGTAGTCGCCGGCATTGATTCCCAGGATTCCAATGGAGCCCGAGATTGGCGCCTTTATCATGCGACGATCAAGGTTGAGTTCGGCCTCCCTCAGCGCCAATTCTGCATTTTCCATCTCGGTTCTGGCCTGGTCGACCTCAACCGAACTGATGGTCTTGTTCTTGTGCAGGTTTTCATAGCGATGCATCTTGTCCCTGACTGCAGTCAGGGCAACATGGCTGCGATCCACAACAATGGTCTCGCTTCTTGCGTCCAGCATTGCGATGATGTCGCCCTGTCTTACGGTCGAGCCCGAATCAACACGAACGCTGTCGACCTGTCCCGCCACTTGCGGCCGCACTGTCACGGTGCGGATGGCGACGCCGGTTCCGATGGCTGTCAGACGATCATTGACGGTGCCCATGTCCACGGGAGCCGTGACCACCAAGGCAGCACGTGACGGTCGTCCCGGCTTCTCGCCCTGTTTCTGGCCTTGTTTCTGGCCCTGCTTCTGGCCCGGTCCGGATGCAGTATCAGTGCCTGGTGCTGCAGGCTTTGGCCACATGCCGTAAGTGATCATGAATTGCCGGAAGTCAGCAGATATCCAGGCCATTGCCGGAACGGTAACGGCAATCAATATTGCCGAAATCACCAATTGCCTGATCAGCTTCATTCTCGATCACCTTGAGCAAATACCTGTAAACGCTGCACTGCGCCGGGAAGGATCACCCTGCATTCCGGATATTGCAACGCTGCCTGGACAGGATCGGACTCAGGCCTCGAAGCTGCCATCCACATTGTCACGGATCAGCGTACGCAATTCGGCGACGGTCAGGAAATGGTCGTTGGTTCCGGAATTGTAATGGAAACCTTGCTCAACCTGCCTGACCGCAAATCGCTCCTGAAATTTCGCTACGGTCTTGTCGTTGTCGGGTGGAAGGATTGCGTAATAATCGCCTATGTCAACAGTGTTGAAGCTGTCGGCAGGAACGATCATTTCTTCATGGATCTTTTCGCCGGGCCGGATGCCAACTACCGGGCGGTCACATTCCGGTGCAATAGCCTCGGCAAGATCGGTTATGCGGTAGCTGGGAATCTTGGGAACAATTATTTCCCCGCCAATCGCATTCTCGATCGACCACAAAACCATGTCGACTGCCTGATCCAGGGTAATTGAAAAGCGCGTCATGCGTTCATCGGTGATCGGCAGTGAGCCCGTCTTGCGCATTTTCAGGAAGAACGGAATCACCGAGCCACGGCTGCCCATGACATTGCCGTAGCGTACCACGGAAAAACGAAGTGGGCGTCGACCGACAATGTTGTTGGCGGCAATGAACAGCTTGTCAGAGCAAAGCTTGGTGGCGCCGTAGAGATTGAGTGGAGCGGCAGCCTTGTCGGTGGAAAGTGCCACCACGGTCTTCACCCCCGCGTCAAGGCAGGCCTCCACAAGGTTCTGGGCACCAATGACATTGGTTTTGATGAATTCGAACGGATTGTATTCAGCTGCGGGCACCTGTTTGAGTGCCGCAGCATGGATCACGATGTCAATGCCTTCCAGAGCGCGCTTCAGGCGGTGTTCATCGCGGATGTCACCAAGGAAGAACCGGATCCCGGGAAACCTGCTGTTCGGAAACTCCTGGCTCATGTCGAACTGCTTCAGTTCATCGCGGGAATAGACGACCAGTCGCTTGATATCAGGATACAGTACGAGCGCACGCCTGATGAAATGCTTGCCGAACGAGCCGGTACCGCCGGTGATCAGAATGGATTTTTCAGACAGCATGCACTTTCCCAATGCCGGTTTTCACAGTTTTTGCCGGACTGCTTTAACAAGGCTGTCGGGTCATGGAAAGCCGCAATTGCAATCCAGCCAGCCTCATCGCGGCAGAAACTGGTCCATCTTGCCAGTCAAACGATATGCCACCAATCCGATGAGCTCCTTGGTGAAAAGGCTCATCTTGATGAATTGCCCGGCCATGTCGCCGGTAAGCCATGGAAACGAAAACTCGTCGGCACGAAAATCAGTCGGCACGGCAATGACATTGATGCCGGCCTTGCGAAAGCAGCCAAGCGCCCTTGGTACATGGAAGGCTGAGGTCACCAGCAGCCAGGTCTTGTTACGGTCGTCGCCCAACATTTCGGCGGTGAAAACCGCATTTTGCCAGGTGTTGCGGGAATTCGGCTCGAACTCGGTTTCTCTGGTGTCACCATAAAGGGCAGTGATCATTTTCTCGGCAGCGCGTGTTTCGGGAATACCTTCACCGGCTATGGTTGCCAGACCGCCCGAATATACCAGTCGCGCCTGCGGATAACGGCGTTTGAGCTCAAGCGCCAGCACAAGCCGGTCAGCAGCTTCGCCCAGATGATAATCGTCCTTGCGCACCGCGCTGTCGGCGTCGAGCCCGCCACCCAGCACAATGATGCCATAAGGGTGTTCGGGTATCGGCGAATAATTGGCAGTGGTTTCGAGGCGGTAGATCAGCCAGTCGGGTAGCTGCGTGAAACCCGTCAGCGCGGTCATGGCAATCGAAAACATGATTGCCAGCCGCGCGGTCCGCTTCCAACTGGTGCGGGCGAGAAATGCGCCGAACACCGCCAGCAGAAACAGGAAGTTCAGAGGCCGGGCGAACGCCCAGAACATCTTTGACAAGACAAAGAACAATTGCCGCTCCGCTGGTGATGGGAATCAGGTTTGGGTCACGCTGCCCTATCGGTTCCGGCCCCGCAACCTTTCCTTCAGAAGAGCCAGCAGGTTTTCAGCAGAATCAAGAATGTTGGTTCCCGGTCCGTAAATGGCAGCAATGCCGGATTTCCGCAGAGTGTCATAATCCTGGGCCGGTATCACGCCACCGCAAATCACCAGCTTGTCGGCCGCATCGCGTGCAGCCAATTCCTCGACCAGCATGGGGGCCAGGGTCAGGTGACCAGCCGCATGGGATGAAACGCCAACGACATCGACCTTTTCGTCGACTGCAAGATCGGCCGCTTCCTGCGGCGTCATGAACAACGGTCCGACAACAACGTCAAAACCAAGATCGGCAAAAGCGGATGCGATGACCTTCGCGCCACGGTCGTGGCCGTCCTGACCCATCTTTACGACCAGCATTTTCGGCTTCCTGCCGAGTGACTGCGCGGTGCCAGAAATGGCTGCACTCACCCTGGCGTAGTGTTCATCACCCGCATATTCGCCGCCATAAACGCCCGATACCGTTTTCGTCTCCGCTTCATGCCGGCCCCAGGCTCTTTCCATGGCAGATGAGATTTCGCCGACACTTGCGCGCGCACGTGCGGCTTCAACTGCGGCGGCAAGAATGTTTCCCTCACCCGTGCGGGCACAGGTTTCGAGTGCAGCAAGTGCTGCCTTGCATGCCGCTTCATCACGGGTTTTGCGGGTGCGGTTCAGCCGGGCTATCTGGGATTCGCGAACAGCCTTGTTGTCGATGCGCAGGATGTCGATATCTTCCTGCACCTTGAGGCGGTACTTGTTGACCCCGACAATGACCTCCTCGCCGCGATCGATGGCCGCCTGTTTCCTTGCCGCGGCTTCCTCGATACGCAGTTTCGGCAGGCCTGTTGCTACCGCTCTGGTCATGCCTCCAACGGCTTCGACCTCTTCAATCAACTTCCATGCCTCATCGGCAAGTTCATTGGTGAGGCTCTCGACATAATATGACCCGGCAAGCGGATCGACTACCCTTGTTACCCCGGTCTCGTGCTGCAGAATCAACTGGGTATTGCGGGCGATGCGGGCTGAAAACTCTGTCGGCAGTGCAATAGCCTCATCAAAGGAATTGGTGTGCAGCGACTGGGTGCCGCCCAGGACGGCACTCATGGCTTCAAAGGCCGTGCGGACGATGTTGTTGTAGGGGTCCTGCTCCTGAAGTGAGACACCGGATGTCTGGCAATGGGTGCGCAGCATCAGGCTTTGCTGTTTCCTTGGCTGAAATTCGCTCATGATGCGATGCCACAGCAGCCTTGCGGCGCGCAGCTTGGCCGCCTCCATGAAGAAATTCATGCCGATGCAGAAGAAGAACGACAACCGTCCGGCGAATTCGTCGACATCCATCCCCTTGGCAAGTGCTGCGCGGACATATTCGCGACCGTCAGCCAGCGTGTAGGCCAGTTCCTGCACCAGCGTCGCGCCGGCTTCCTGCATGTGATAGCCGGAAATGGATATCGAGTTGAAGCGTGGCATTTCCCTGGCGGTGTAGCCGATGATGTCCGCGACGATGCGCATCGAGGGTTCGGGCGGGTAGATATAGGTGTTGCGAACCATGAACTCCTTGAGGATGTCGTTCTGGATGGTGCCGGAGAGTTGTGAGCGGTCCACCCCCTGCTCCTCGCCGGCAACGACAAAGCTCGCCAGGATCGGAATGACTGCGCCATTCATGGTCATGGAAACAGAAACATCCTTCAGCGGGATGCCGTCGAACAGGATTTTCATGTCCTCGACGCTGTCGATGGCAACACCCGCCTTGCCGACATCTCCGACAACGCGCGGATGGTCGCTGTCATAACCGCGATGGGTGGCAAGGTCGAAGGCGACCGACACACCCTGCTGGCCCGCAGCCAGCGCCTTGCGGTAGAAGGCATTGCTCTCCTCGGCGGTGGAAAAACCGGCATATTGGCGGATCGTCCAGGGTCGACCTGCATACATGGTTGCCTTGGGGCCGCGCAGAAACGGCTCGAATCCCGGCAGACTGCCAAGGTGCTCCATGCCTTCAAGGTCTTGCGCGGTATAGAGCGGCTTGACCGCAATGCCCTCGGGCGTATGCCAGGTGAGGCTTTCAGGGTCCTTGCCCTTCATTTCCCTTGAGGCGAGATCAGCCCAATTCTCGGGGAATTTCTTCATGTCGATTGCAAGCCTTCCACGAATTTATAACTCGAAATAGTGTTAGATACAGAGTTTAGAAAAGTCAGGAATGGGCTATCTCCATTTTGAAGATATTGAAATCTTAATTCCCATTTCCGATTCTCCCATTTATCGACTCTGCTTGCTTTTGATTTTGAAAGACAATAAACATCAATTCCAAATTTCTGACCTTTTTCCCACAATGTAGATTGCAGGCAGGTTGAACTTGCAGCCAATATCACTTTTTTTATATTAGGACCGAGAAAATCTAATTGTTTTTGTGTATTGTTTGCACGCAGATTGTTAACAGTTTTATCCGTATATTCGGATATGTTATTAAACATTGTTTTTGTATCGATCACCATGCAAACTAGTTGTTTTGGTATAAGTGGAAAACCACAATTGACGGACGCCATAGGCGGTAAGTCCACTTCAGGTTTTAGGTGAACTATCAAATCCCAAGATCTTGAACGGACATCTGGGACACTTGGATCGTATATCTGAGAAGGCCCAGAAACACTCCAACTATCTGGAATCAATTCAGCCAAGTGTGAACGTATTCGTTCCTCAAACCACTTGCCATAAACTGGCATTCCTCTGTGCAGGGATCCCATTACACAAACCAAATCAGTTAGTAGTTCAACTGTTTCCTGATCAATGTCATCTGCACCAACAATCCCTTCCGAGCTAAGGTGATGCAAGATGTAGTTGGCAGCCTCTCCCATCACTCGAACTCCATGATGATTTCATCGACAGCGAGGCTGTCACCGGCCTTTGCATTGATCTTCTTTACCTTCGAGCGTTTCTCGGCGCGCAGGATGTTTTCCATCTTCATGGCTTCCACTGTGGCAAGTGTCTGGCCCTCCTCGACCTCATCGCCCTCGGCAACCGAAATCGACACCACAAGGCCCGGCATCGGACAAAGCAACAGGCGTGACGTGTCGGGCGGGACTTTCACCGGCATCAGGCGGGCAAGCTCCGCCTCACGCGGGGTGCGGCAGAAGGTGCGCAGGTCTGCACCACGGTAGCGCAAGCGGAAACCTTGCGGCTTGCGGTCAATCTTGACGGTAAAGGCGCTCCTGCCGATGCGGGCGCGGATGAGGCTCTGGCCAGGGCGCCAACCGCCAAGATCAACGACAACGGGCTTCGAGCCGACATGGGTGATCTGGAAGGCTTCGCCCTCGCGTGTGATGGCAAGCGGAAAGTCATGCCCCCCTACTGTCACCATCCAATCGGCACCGACAATGCGGCGATGGTTTTCCATCGCGCCTGAGATGCGGGTCGCGCGCTGGTGTATGATGAAGTTGCAGGCAGCAACAATCGAGGCCAATGCCTCACAGGTTTTCTTGGGCAGGGACACGCCTGTGAACCCGTCCGGCCATTCCTCGGCGATGAAGGCCGTGGTGATGTTGCCCTTGCGAAACCGCGAATGTTCCATGACTGCAGCAAGGAACGGCAGGTTATGACCAATGCCGTCGACCTCGAAGGCGTCGAGTGCATTCGACATGGCGTCAATCGCCTTTTCGCGTGAGTCAGCCCAGGTGCAGAGCTTGGCGATCATCGGATCATAGAACATCGAAATCTCGCCGCCTTCATAGACGCCGGTATCGTTGCGAATGATCGTGCCATCGGCGAGGCTTCCCTCGGCTGGCGGATTGTAACGCGCCAGCCGTCCGATCGATGGCAGGAAATTGCGATACGGGTCCTCGGCATAAAGGCGCGATTCCATCGCCCAGCCGTCGAGCTTCACATCCGCTTGCGTCATTGGCAGCGGCTCACCTGCCGCAACCCGGATCATCTGTTCGACAAGATCGATGCCGGTGATCAGTTCGGTGACGGGATGTTCGACCTGCAGGCGTGTGTTCATTTCGAGGAAATAGAAATTGCGGTCGCCATCGACGATGAACTCAACCGTGCCAGCCGAGCAGTAATTGACGGCCTTGGCGAGCGCCACCGCCTGCTCGCCCATGGCCTTGCGGGTCTTTTCATCAAGGAAAGGCGATGGTGCTTCCTCGACGACCTTCTGGTTGCGGCGCTGGATCGAGCACTCGCGTTCGCCCAGATAGATGCAGTTGCCGTGCTTGTCGCCGAGCACCTGGATCTCGATATGGCGCGGTTGGGTGACGAATTTCTCGATGAAGATGCGGTCATCGCCAAACGAGGCCTTTGCCTCGTTCTTCGAAGACTGGAAACCCTCACGCGCTTCCTTTTCGTTCCAGGCGATGCGCATGCCCTTGCCGCCGCCACCGGCAGAAGCCTTGATCATGACCGGATAGCCGATTTCCGAAGCGATGCGCACCGCTTCATCACCATCATTGATCAGGCCCATATAGCCGGGAACGGTGGACACGCCGGCCTCTGCGGCGAGCTTCTTCGATGTGATCTTGTCGCCCATGGCATGGATAGCACCAACCGGCGGGCCGATGAACTCAACACCCGCCTTCTCAAGTGCTTCGGCAAATTCGGCGCGCTCCGAAAGGAAGCCATAGCCCGGATGAACCGCTTCGGCTCCCGACTGGCGGATCGCATCCATGATCTTGTCGATGATGATATAGGACTGGGCGGCCGGTGGCGGACCAATATGGATTGCCTCGTCCGCCATCTTCACATGCAGTGCATCGCGGTCGGCATCGGAATAGACCGCAACCGTTTGAATGCCCATCTTCCTGGCGGTCTTGATAACCCGGCAGGCTATTTCGCCACGATTGGCGATCAGGATCTTCTTGAACATTCAAACTCCCCGGTTCCGGCCGGCCCTGAAGGGCCGCCCACATTCTCGCCTTTCGGCCTTTTCGTATGCCGCGCCTTCGTCTCAGGCCATCAGCCATTCCAGTGCGGCCTGCTCCCCGTCATGGGAGAAGGACCTGATTTCCAGGCCGGGGAAGAGGGCGCCCTCCCACTCGGCAAATTTTCGCAGCCACGCCTCTTCGGCAAGAAGTGCCACCTTGTCGAAACGACGGATCAGGCCCAGCAGCGCCGGCAATTTGCGAAATTCGACCACCAATGCCCCGAATTCAGGCATCTGGAAATTGCGCACGTCATACAGTAGCTTGCCACCTTTCACGTCTGCCGACATATCCAGAAGCTTGTCGAGTTCCACATTCATCTCGGCCGCAGTGATCTTGCCATCGAGATCAATCGTGAACAGGGTTTCGCTTTCCTTTCCGATCTTCAGCATCGCACTTCTCCTTTCCGCTTCGCCGGGGGTCCGAATCCGTGTGCTCAAATCTCGAGCACGTCGGCAAAGGCTTCAGGATAGTTCTTCATCGCCATTTCGACATTGATTTGCAGCAATGCCGAATAGGAGGCGTTGTCAAAAGGTGTTTCAGCCGGAACCACCTCACGACCGAAAAGCCAGCTCAACCGCCCGGCATCCAGATTGCCGCGCTCGAAGGGTTCTTCCCCGAAATAATGCCAAAGCGAGTGCAAAAAGGCGATATCGGCTTTCGTATCAATCGCATCACGGTCAGCATGGCGCTGGCGTGCAGTTACCGGGGTGACGCCGCGCGGATTGGCTCGGCGAATGGTGAACTGGAAGCCGGTGCCGGGCAGTCCGGAAGGAAAGCCCCTATGCTTGGTCATGTCGCGGGCTGGCATCAGCTTGGCGACCCGATCTTGTCCTGCGTCCTCAGTTCGAAGTCGGAGGCGTCATGACGCTCATGCAATTGTTTGGACGGTTCGCCGAAGGTCCGGTTGACCATGGAGCCGCGCTGGGCTGCCGGGCGCTCGCCGACCTGCTTCATCCAGCGCTGGACGTTTTCATATTCATCGACCGAAAGGAAATCTCCGGCGTCGTTATAGGCGGCCTTGGCAGCAAGGCGGCCATACCAGGGCCAGATCGCCATGTCGGCAATGGTGTATTCCTTGCCGGCCATGAATTCATGGTCCCTGAGATGCCGGTCAAGCACGTCCATCTGGCGCTTCACCTCCATGGCGTAGCGGTCAATCGCATATTCGATCTTCATCGGCGCATAGGCATAGAAATGGCCGAAGCCGCCACCCAGAAACGGGGCAGAGCCCATCTGCCAGAAAAGCCAGTTCATGGCCTCGGCGCGCGCGCGCAATTCGGTGGGCAGGAAGGCGCCGAATTTTTCCGCCAAATAGACCATCATCGACGCGCTTTCGAACAGCCGCACCGGAGCGCCACCATCCCTTGGCGCATGGTCCATCATGGCCGGGATCTTCGAGTTCGGATTGACCTCGACAAAGCCTGAGGAAAACTGGTCGCCCTTGCCGATATTGATCAGCCAGGCATCATATTCGGCACCCGAATGACCGGCTGCGAGCAGCTCTTCCAGCAGGATCGTTACCTTGACCCCATTGGGGGTGCCGAGTGAATAAAGCTGGATCGGATGCCTGCCGACAGGCAAATACTTGTCGTGCGTTGCTCCTGCGATGGGCCGGTTGATATTGGCAAAGGCACCGCCTGACGCCTTGTCCCAGGTCCAGACCTTGGGCGGGACATAGCCTGCGGGGAGGTTCAGTTCAGGCGGGAATTTGGGCTCGTCGGTCATGGTCGGGATTTCCTTTTCCTGTAGGGCAGGAGGATGATGGAGGATGCAGCGGCCGCACCGCCAAAGAGCAGCGCCAGCGGTGCGCCCACAAGAAATACCGGCAGTACGGGGTTGGCCGTATGTGCAACGCGCTCACCAAGGGTCGCGATATTGAACCCGAAAATTGCCGCCGTCACCAGCAAGCCGATCACGACACCGCCAGCGGCATTGACCGCCATATAGCGCAACATGCGACGGTGGTCATCGCGATGTTCTGCCGGGGTCTGCTCGTCACGGAGAATGGTCATGGTCTCACAACGGAATGTTGTCGTGCTTCTTCCACGGGTTCTGCAAATCCTTGTTGCGGAGCGAGGCGAAGGCGCGGGCGATGCGTTTGCGCGAGGAGTGCGGCATGATCACATCATCGATGAAGCCCTTTTCTGCCGCAACAAACGGATTGGCGAAGCGGCGCTCATATTCTGCGGTGCGGGCTGCGATCTTGTCCTTGTCGCCGAGCTCCGATCGATAGAGGATTTCAGTCGCGCCTTTGGCGCCCATGACGGCGATTTCGGCTGTTGGCCAGGCATAGTTGACGTCGCCGCGCAGATGCTTCGAGGCCATCACGTCGTAAGCACCGCCATAGGCCTTGCGGGTAATCAGCGTCACTTTCGGCACTGTAGCCTCGCCATAGGCGAAGAGCAGTTTCGCGCCGTGCTTGATGACGCCGCCAAATTCCTGGCTGGTTCCCGGCAGGAATCCCGGAACATCGACGAGTGTCAGGATCGGGATGTTGAAGCAGTCGCAGAAGCGCACGAAACGCGCTGCCTTGCGTGAGGAATTGATGTCGAGAACACCAGCGAGCACCATGGGCTGGTTGGCAACGACGCCGATGGTCGAGCCTTCCATGCGGATGAAGCCGGTGACGATGTTCCTGGCGAAATCCTCCTGCAATTCGAAGAAGTCGCCCTCATCGGCAAGCCGCGTAATCAGCTCCTTCATGTCATAGGGCTTGTTCGGATTGTCTGGGATGAGGGTGTCGAGCGCATGGTCGATGCGGTCGGCGCTGTCAAAGAATGGCCGGTGCGGCGGCTTCTCCCTGTTGTTCAGGGGAAGGAAATCGAAGAAGCGGCGCAAGGAGCCCAGTGCCTCGACGTCATTGTCGAAGGCTCCGTCTGCAACCGATGATTTGGTTGTATGGGTCTTGGCTCCGCCCAGTTCCTCCGCTGTGACAATCTCATTGGTCACGGTCTTCACGACATCGGGACCGGTGACGAACATATAGCTCGTATCCTTGACCATGAAGATGAAGTCGGTCATGGCAGGTGAATAGACCGCGCCGCCGGCACAAGGTCCCATGATCATTGAAATCTGCGGCACCACTCCGCTGGCCAATGTGTTCATCTGGAACACGTCGGCATAGCCGCCAAGCGAGGCGACGCCTTCCTGGATGCGCGCACCGCCTGAATCGTTGATGCCGATCACCGGCGCGCCATTGCGCATCGCCATGTCCATGATCTTGCAAATCTTCTTTGCATGCGTCTCCGACAGTGATCCGCCAAAGACGGTGAAATCCTGGGAAAAAACATAGGTCATGCGACCATTGATCGTGCCCCAGCCGGTCACAACGCCGTCGCCCGCCATCTTGGTATCGGCCATGCCGAAATCGGTGCAGCGATGGGTGACGAACATGTCCCATTCCTCGAAGGAACCGGGATCAAGCAGCAACTCGATGCGCTCGCGTGCAGTCAACTTGCCCTTGGCGTGCTGGGCGTCGATCCGTTTTTCGCCTCCGCCCATGCGGGCTTCCTGGCGGCGTTTGTCGAGTTCGTCGAGTATGTCCTGCATGGCCCCCGGTATCCTGTCCTGAATTTGGGCTGACACTATCAGATGCCAGCCATGCGTTGAATTAGACGATTGTTCTGTCAGGCAATCGAAGTGTCAGATTCGTTCGATGGCGAGCGCGGTTCCCTCGCCACCGCCAATGCAGATGCCGGCCATGCCGCGCTTGAGGTTGTGGCTATCAAGGGCATTGAGCAGGGTCACCAGAATGCGGGCGCCTGAAGCGCCAATCGGATGCCCCAGCGCACAGGCGCCGCCATGGACGTTGAGCCGCTCGCGCGCAATTCCCATCTCGCGCTCGGCTGCCATCGGCACCACAGCGAATGCCTCGTTGATTTCCCAAAGATCGACATCGTTCACGTTCCAGCCGACCCGCTCCATCAGTTTGCGCATGGCCGGTATCGGTGCCGTTGAAAACCAGGCCGGAGCCTGTGCATGACTCGCATGGCCCAGAATGCGGGCGCGAATGGTGAGGCCCTGCCGTTCGGCATCCTCCTCGCGCATCAGTACCAGGGCAGCAGCTCCATCAGAGATCGACGAGGCGTTGGCTGGCGTGATCGTTCCATCCTTGCGGAAGGCGGGCTTCAGATTGGGTATCTTGTCGGGTCTCGCGTTTCTGGGTTGCTCGTCGCTGGTGACAACGGTCTCCCCGTTTCGGGAACGGATGGTGACGGGTGCGATCTCGCGGGCGAACCGCCCATCCTTCTGGGCGGCAAGTGCGCCTTCAAGCGAGCGGATCGCGTAGGCGTCCTGCTCCTCGCGGGTGAACTGGTATTTTTCAGCACAGTCCTCGGCAAAAGAGCCCATCAGCCTGCCCGGTTCATAGGCGTCTTCGAGGCCGTCGAGAAACATGTGGTCCTTGACCTCGGAATGGCCCAGGCGTGCGCCGCCGCGCATCTTGGGCAGCAGGTATGGCGCGTTCGACATGGATTCCATTCCGCCCGCGACGATCATTTTGCCATTGCCGGACTTCAACTGGTCATGTGCCAGCATCACGGCTTTCATGCCGGAGCCGCACATCTTGTTGAGGGTTGTTGCAGGTACCTCCTCGCCAAGACCGGCATGAAAACCGGCCTGGCGCGCCGGTGCCTGTCCCTGCCCGGCAGGAAGCACATTGCCCATCAGCAATTCGTCAACGTCTCCCGGCTTCGCACCGGCGTCAGCAAGCGCTGCGGCAATCGCCGCGCCGCCCAGCGTCGAGGCTGTCAGCGAGGACAATTCGCCCTGAAATCCGCCCATCGGTGTTCTGGCTGCACCTGCGATGACGATAGAACCGGCCATGACTTTACTCCCTCAGCGGTGCCTGAATTCGGCTTTGCGTTTTTCCGCGAAGGCAGCCATGCCTTCCTTCTGGTCCTCGGTCGCGAACAGCGAATAGAACACGCGGCGTTCGAACATCACGCCCTCGGCGAGCGTTGATTCCTGCGAGCGGTTGACGGCTTCCTTGGCGATGATCGTCACGGGCTTGGAATATCCCGCGATTGTTTCAGCAGCCGCCATCGCCTCCTGCATCAGTTTTTCAGCAGGCAGGACGCGGGCAACAAGGCCTGCACTTTCCGCCTCGCGGGCATCCATCATCCGTCCGGTCAGGATCAGGTCCATTGCCTTGGCCTTGCCAACTGCGCGGGTCAGGCGCTGGGTGCCGCCCCAGCCGGGAATGACGCCGAGCTTGATTTCGGGCTGGCCGAATCTTGCAATTTCCGAAGCGAAGATCATGTCGCACATCATCGCGATCTCGCAGCCACCACCGAGCGCGAAGCCGTTCACGGCGGCAATCATCGGGGTGCGGATCGCGGAAAAGCGTTCCCATCCTGCCTGGGCGTTTGCCATGAACATGTCCATGTAGGACTTGTCCGCCATTTCCTTGATGTCGGCACCGGCAATGAAGGCCTTCTCGCCGGCTCCGGTAATGACGATGCAGCCGATACCGTCATCAATGTCGAAACCCGTCGCAGCCTCGATCAATTCCTGCATTACGGCAGTGTTGATGGCGTTGAGTGCTTCCGGGCGATTGATGGTGATCAGGCCGACACGGCCATGTCTTTCGCTCAAAACGGTCCTGGTCATTTCTGCCTCACTTCACCTGATCGAGAAACTTGATGATGCCGGAAAAGTCGGTGTCAGCACCACCTGCATCGACGAATGCCTTGTAGATTTGTGTTGCGCGCGCGCCCATCGGGGTCGCTGCGCCGGAGCCTTGCGCTGCTTCCTGTGAAAGACCCAGGTCCTTTAGCATCAAGGCGGCGGCAAAGCCCGGTTTGTAGTCATTGTCGGCTGGGGACTTTGGCCCGATGCCTGGAACCGGGCAATAGGTATTGACAGACCAGCAGGAGCCCGACGAGGTCGAAACCACATCGAACAGCGATTGTTGAGACAAGCCAAGCTTCTGCGCCATGGCAAATGCTTCGCAGGCGCCGATCATGGAGATGCCGAGCAGCATGTTGTTGCAGATCTTGGCCGACTGCCCGGCTCCGCCTTCGCCGCAATGGACCATGCGGCCTGCCATGACATCGATCACCGGCTTTGCTTTTTCGAAATCATCCGCTTTGCCACCGATCATAAAAGTCAGCGTGCCTGCGGCTGCACCCCCAACTCCGCCCGAGACCGGTGCGTCGAGAAAACCGAGACCGGCTGCTTTTGCAATCTCGTGTGCCTTCTTTGCGCTGGCGACATCAATGGTGGAAGAATCAATGATTATGGTTCCCTTGCGGGCCACGGGTGCAATCTCGTTGAGAACGCTGAGAGAAATCGCTCCATTGGGAAGCATGGTTACAACGAAATCACGGTCCGTTGCGGCTTCTGCGGCGGTTGCGACGATGGCGACACCTTGTGCCCGCGCCTGGTCGCAGGCCGAGCTTACGCGATCAAACCCGGTGACCTTGTGGCCCGCCTTGACGAGGTTGATCGCCATGGGAAGGCCCATATTGCCGAGGCCAATAAATCCGATTTCTGCCATCTGTCATTCCTCCCGAAAATTGAGTTCGTCACTGCCAAGGTCCGACAGCATGAATGCGATGCGCTCCCCGCTGATATCCTCGAGCATGGGCGTCTGCCATTGCGGATTGCGATCCTTGTCAATGACAGCCGCACGGATGCCTTCAAGGAATTCGCCATGCTCCATGCAGCGCGCCGTGAAGCGGTATTCCATCGCCAGAACGTCTACGAGAGACTGAGCCGTGCGCGCATTGCGGATGATTTCAAAGCCGCAGGCTATCGACAAAGGGCAGGCTCGGCGGATTGCCTTCGCGGTTTCCATTGCCCAGGGCGAACTGTCGGCCTCAATGTGCGCGAGGCACTGCATGGCGCTTGCTCCGGCGAAAGCTGCGTCGACCTCACTGGCAATCTGCGCTAGCAGAGCGGTGCCCGGATCGGTGCTGAACTGAGCGAGAATACCGGAATCACCGGTTGCGCAGAGTTGCCTTGCGAGTTCGGGCCAGTTCTCCCGCGGCACGAAACTGTCGGCAAATCCGGCAAGGATTGCGTCGGCAGCGTTCATGCGCGATCCCGTCAGTCCGAGATATTCACCGAGATGGCCGGGCGCATGCGCCAGCAGCCAGCTGCCGCCAACATCGGGGATGAGGCCAATGCCGCATTCCGGCATGGCAATACGGGAATTCTCACATACGATGCGATGCGAGCCATGGCAGGAAATGCCAACGCCGCCGCCCATCACAAATCCCTGCATCAAGGCGACATAGGGCTTGGGGTAGGTGGCAATCATGGCGTTGAGACGGTACTCATCGCGCCAGAATTTCTTGCCAAAGGCGAAGTCGCCGGCCCTGCCGGTTTCGTAAAGGTCCTGAATGTCGCCTCCGGCGCAAAAAGCCTTGTCGCCTTCCGCGTCAATCAGTACCAGTGAAATGGCAGGATCATTGCGCCACGCAACAAGGGCAGCCTCGATGGCAGTTGCCATGGCATAGGTGAGCGCATTCAGTGCCTTTGGCCGGGTCAGTGTGATACGCCCGGCGCGGCCTTCGCGGCGAATGCTGATCTCGCCTGTCGGATTCATCACGCGGCTTCCAGCATCTGCCTTGAGATGATTACGCGCATGATCTCGTTCGTGCCTTCCAAGATCTGGTGGACACGCAGATCGCGCACAATCTTTTCGATGCCGTAATCAGCGAGATAGCCGTAACCGCCATGCAATTGCAGCGCCTGGTTTGCGACATTGAAGGCCGTGTCGGTCACAAAACGCTTGGCCATGGCACAGTATTTGGTGGCGTCCAGTGCCTTCTGGTCGAGCTTCCAGGCAGCCTGGCGCAGGAAGACGCGCGCTGCCTGCAATTCGGTTTCCATGTCGGCAAGCCGGAATTGCAGGGCCTGGAATTCGGAAATCGGTTTGCCGAATGCCTTGCGGTCGCGCATGTAGGCGAGCGTCTTGTCGAGCGCGGACTGGGCCGCCCCCAATGCACTTGCGGCGATATTCAACCTGCCACCATCAAGGCCTGCCATGGCATAGCGGAACCCCTTGCCTTCTTCGCCAAGAAGGTGGTTTGCGGGAACCTTGCAATCATCGAACTGGACCTGCGCGGTCGGTTGTGCCTTCCAGCCCATTTTGCGCTCATTGGCACCGAAGGAAAGGCCGGGTGTGCCATCCTCGACAAGCAGTGCCGAAACGCCTTTCGGGCCATCGGCACCGGTACGGGCCATGACAACATAAAGATCGGAATGGCCGCCACCGGAAATGAATGCCTTTGTGCCGTTGAGCTTCCACTGGTTGCCGTCACGGTCAGCGCGGGTGCGCAATGCTGCCGCGTCCGATCCGGAACCGGGCTCGGTCAGGCAATAACTGGACAGGGTTTCCATGGTGCACATTTTCGGCAACCATGTCTGGCGCTGTTCTTCCGTACCGAAAGTATCGATCATCCATGCGCACATGTTGTGGATCGAGATGAAGGAAGCGATGGAAGGACAGGACCAGGCAAGCGCCTCAAAAATCAGGGTCGCGTCAAGTCGCCCCAGACCGGAGCCGCCGACGTCCTCGCGCACGTAAATTCCTGCAAGGCCGAGTTCTCCTACAGAGCGCACCACATCAATCGGGAAATGGCCGGTCTCGTCCCATTCGATTGCCTTTGGTGCGATGTTCTCCATACCAAAGGCATGCGCCATGTCGTAGATAGCCTGGTGTTCTTCGCTCAGTGCAAAATCCATGGTCGCCGCTCCTCCTGCGGTTCAACAAAACGGGCTGCCCTTGTGAGGCAGCCCGCAAATTGGTCAGTTCATGGTCGGAATGGTGAATTCCGCCCCGTCCTTCACGCCGGATGGCCAGCGCGATGTAACGGTCTTGGTCTTGGTGTAGAAGCGGAAGGCATCGGGACCATGCTGGTTCAGATCGCCGAAGGAAGAGTTCTTCCAGCCGCCAAAGGTGTAGTAGGCGATTGGCACCGGAATGGGCACATTGACGCCAACCATGCCGACCTGCACTCGGGCCGCGAAATCGCGTGCCGCATCGCCGTCGCGGGTGAAGATCGCGGTACCATTGCCGTATTCGTGGTCATTGGTCATTTTCAGCGCTTCCTCATAGGTGTTGGCGCGGACGACCGACAGGACGGGGCCGAAGATTTCTTCCTTGTAGATGCGCATGTCGGTGGTGACATTGTCGAACAGGCAACCACCCATGTAATAGCCGTTCTCGTAACCCTGCATCTTGAAGCTGCGGCCATCGACCAGGAGTTTCGCACCTTCCGCGACGCCGAGATCAACATAGCCTTTGACGCGTTCCAGTGCCTGCGCCGTGACGAGTGGGCCGTAGTCGGCTGTTTCGTCTGTTGACGGACCGACCTTGAGACTTTCGACCCGCGGGATCAGTTTGGAGACAAGGCGGTCAGCCGTTTCCTGCCCGACCGGTACAGCAACCGAGATCGCCATGCAGCGTTCTCCAGCCGAGCCGTAGCCGGCACCAATCAAAGCGTCGACGGCCTGGTTCATGTCAGCGTCCGGCATGATGACCATGTGGTTCTTGGCGCCGCCGAAGCACTGGACGCGCTTGCCGTTGGCGCAGCCGCGCGAATAGATGTAGTGGGCAATCGGGGTGGAACCGACAAAGCCGATGGCCTTGATATCGGGATCATCAAGGATCGCATCAACCGCGTCCTTGTCGCCATTGACGACGTTGAGAACGCCAGCCGGCAGACCAGCTTCGATAAAGAGTTCCGCGATCATCATCGGAACACCGGGATCGCGTTCCGACGGTTTGAGAATGAAGGCGTTGCCTGCGGCAATTGCGGGGGCGATCTTCCAAAGAGGGATCATGGCCGGGAAGTTGAAGGGCGTGATGCCCGCAACCACGCCAAGCGGCTGGCGCATCGAATAAACGTCAATGCCAGGTCCGGCACCTTCCGTGTATTCGCCTTTGGTCATGTGCGGCGCGCCGATGGAGACTTCGACCACTTCGAGGCCGCGCTGGATGTCGCCGCGCGCGTCAGGAATGGTCTTGCCATGTTCGCGTGCCAGCAGTTCTGCCATCTTTTCATAGTCGCGCTGTACGAGTTCGAGGAACTTCATCAGGACGCGGACCCGCTTTTGCGGATTGGTTGCAGCCCAGCCAAGCTGCGCTGCCTTTGCATTCTCGACGGCAGCGCGCATTTCGGCGTTGTTTGCCAGCGCGACCTTCGCCTGGACGGTGCCGTCCATTGGCTGGAACACATCAGCAGTGCGACCGCTGGTTCCGGCAACATGCTTGCCCCCAATAAAATGTCCGTAGCTCTTCATGATGGCCCTCTCCCTGATGGCTAATACCTGCCGGCAAAATGTCGTTGATGCATGTCTGCCAGACCAGAAACACTAAGTGCAGGCTATATCCTGTCATTTTTCAATGGACAACAGCCGAAAATCCAACTTCATTGTGCAAATTTGCACAAGAGCCTGAGTTGCCCGCCGGGAGATTAGAGCGCAAATGAACTGGGATGACTATCGCCATTTTCTTGCTGTTGCGCGAACCGGCAGACTCTCACTGGCGTCAAAGCAGCTCGGCGTAGACCATGCCACGGTGGGGCGGCGGATCAAGGCGCTGGAAAAAGGTCTTGGAGCCAATCTCTTTGACAAGTCGCCTCAAGGCTATTCCCTTACTGATACCGGATTGCGGCTGGTGGATGTCGCCGAGAGCATGGAAACTGCAGCCATTGGTGCGGCGGCCGACATTAGCGGCAAGGCTTCGGTCATCTCAGGCACTGTCCGCATAGGCGCACCGGAAGGCGTTGCGGCGACTGTCCTGGCAAGGATCGCCACCGAATTATGCCGCAGACACCCCATGCTGGAAATTCAGCTCGTTACGCTTCCACGTGCATTTTCCCTGTCCAAGCGTGAAGCCGATATCGCGATTGCGGTGTCTGCACCCACGTCGGGTCGGCTGAAGTTCCGGAAGATCGCTGATTACACCCTGCATCTTTATGGTACGCGCGACTATCTTGCCCGCCATCCCGGAATAGAGACAGTCGAGGACCTGAAAAAGGTGCGCGGGATCGGATATGTTCCGGAATTCATTTACGACAAGGAACTGGATTATATTCCGTTGGTTTCGCCCGACATCAAGCCGCATCTTACTTCAACCAGCGTCCATGTGCAGCTCGAAGCCACGCTTGCTGATGGCGGTCTGTGTATCCTGCATGACTTCATGGCGAACCAGTATCCGCAATTGCAGAAAGTGCTGCCGGAAAAAATATCCTTTACCCGCACGTTCTGGTTCATCGTCCATGAGGATTATGCCAGGCTGGAGCGGATCAGGATCATATCCGAAGCTGTGGTGAGCGGAATGCGAAAGCTGCTGGCCGGCTAAAGCTGCGTTCTTGCCCAGGCCCTGCCATTGACCGGTTTTTCCTCGCCATATGCCGGTTGCAGCCAAAATGGAACCTCCGCAAGGTCATTGGCTTCAAGCCTGCGAATGGTCGGCTCGTGTGACACCTCGAATTCGTCGAAGCCGGTGCGCAGCATCAGGGGTATCTGGTCGAGAATGAATTTGCCGGTGGCGCGGACCGGACCCTTGTAATGCAGCCGCTCCCTGAGAATCCTTGCAGCCGTGAAACCACGCCCGTCGGAAAATGCAGGAAAGCGGATGTGGGTGGCTGCAAATTCGTGAATGCGGCCGGCGCATGCTGCAGGATCGTCGCCGGCTTCAAGCATCAGCACCACTGCCGAGCCACCACCCAGCCTGCCGGTCGCTTCTTCCGGTGAAACAAGGACTGCCGCGCTTTCGCGGCCGTACAAGTCAGCCACAAAGCCGCCTTGCTTCCAGATTCGGGATATGGTCGGTGTTGCCGTGTTCATCAGATGCCTCCGCCATTTTCAAACTGACCGTGAATGCCGCATTCGCTTTTTTCGGAGTCGCGCCATCGGCCTGCGCGCTCATCCTCTCCCGCAAGCACGGGTGTCGTGCAGGGTTCGCAGCCGATCGAGCGATAGCCCTCAGCGACGAGGGGATGCTGTGGCAGGCCAAAGGCATTGCGATAGATATCGATGTCGCCGCTTGTCCACCCGGCCAGGGGGTTGATCTTGAGGCGGCTGCCATCAGCTTCAAACAGCGGTAATTGTTTGCGTGAACCACCCTGGTAACGCTTTCTGCCTGAAAGCCAGATATCCACACTCTCCAAGACATCGGCCAAAGGCGCGACCTTGCGCAAGGCGCAGCAGGCGTCGCGGTTCTGCATCCAAAGCGCACCGCGCTGATCATGTGCTGACAGAGTTCCGCGATCCGCCTTGATGGTGGCGACATTGGTCAAGCCAAGCCTTGCTGTCATTTCTTCGCGATATTGCAAGGTTGCGGGAAAAAGTTTTCCGGTGTCGACAAGCAACACCGGAAGGGTCGGGTCGATGTTCGCAACGAGATGCAGAAGCACGACCGAATTCGAGCCGAAGCTCGAAACTGTGGCGACGCGCCCGCCCGGATTTTCGGCAAGCACGGTTTCGATAAGTCGCCTGGTGCCGGATGTCTCGAAGCGGGCGTTGAGGCTGGCGATGTCCCATTGCGGGGAAACGGATTGCCGTTCAAGCAGTCGGTCCATACAGCGCCTCCCGGAATGGTTTCTGGCCGATGCGGCGCCAGGTTTCGATAAAGCTTTCCTGTTCGGATGAGCGCTGATCGAGATAGGTGTCGATTACGGTTTCGACCGCGCCGACGATCTCGCCTTGAGAGAATCCAGGCCCGACGATTTCGCCGATGGCCGTATTGTTGTCGGCGGAGCCGCCAAGTGTAAGCTGGTAATATTCCTCACCCTTTCGATCCACGCCGAGGATGCCGATATGACCAACATGATGATGCCCGCAGGCATTGATGCAACCGGAAATCTTGATCTTGATATCTCCTGCCCTTTCCTCGCGACCTGATGTGACCAGGCTTTGCGAAAGCTGTTGCGCAACAGGGATTGAGCGGGCATTTGCGAGCGCGCAATAGTCGAGGCCGGGGCAGGCAATGATGTCGGAGGCAAGCCCTGCATTGGCCGTTGAAAGTCCGGCTTCGTCGAGAAGCTGATACACCTTCCTGAGATTGCGTTGTTCGACATGCGGCAGGACTACGTTCTGCTCGTGGCTGATCCGCAGTTCGCCGCGTGAGAATTGTTGGGCAATATCGGCAATGGTTTCCATCTGGTCGGCAGTGGCATCGCCTGGCGCACTGCCAGTTGGCTTCAGGGATACAGTGACAATTGCATGGCCCGGCCTTTTGTGGGCGTGGGTATTGTGGCGCAGCCAGCGACGGAACAGGGGATCGGCGTCCTGCATCAGCGAGGTCTCGTCGGGCAGTTCGCGATAGTCCGGTGCGGCAAAGAAGGCGGAAATGGCGTCGATATCGGCTTGCGGTAAGGCCAGCGGTCCCTGCTTCAAACGCCCGAATTCGGCTTCCACGTCCCTGGCAAGGCTTTCAATTCCGGTTTCATGCACCAAAATCTTGATGCGGGCTTTGTATTTGTTGTCGCGCCGGCCGTGGAAATTGTAAACGCGCAGGATCGCTTCGACATAGGAAAGCAGATCGCGCTCCGGCAGGAAATCACGCAGCAGCTTGGCGACCATTGGCGTACGACCCTGGCCACCACCTACGTGAACGGCAAAGCCGGTCTCGCCATCTGCGTTGCGCTTCAGCTGCAAACCGATGTCGTGAACCTGGATAGCGGCCCGGTCCTCACAGGCGCCGGTAATGGCAATCTTGAACTTGCGCGGGAGGAAGCTGAATTCCGGATGCAGGCTTGACCACTGGCGCAGGATTTCCGCATAGGCACGCGGGTCGGCAATTTCATCGGCCGCCACACCGGCGAAATGATCGGTTGTGACATTGCGCACGCAATTGCCGGAGGTCTGGATCGCGTGCATTTCCACTGAAGCAAGCGCTTCCAGGATGTCGGGGATGTCGGTCAGGGCGGGCCAGTTGAACTGGATGTTCTGGCGGGTGGTGAAGTGGCCGTAACCCTTGTCCCATTTGCGTGCGATATGGGCGAGCATTCGCATCTGCTTCGCGTTCAAGGTTCCATAGGGAATGGCAACGCGCAGCATGTAGGCGTGCAATTGCAAGTAGACTCCGTTCATCAGCCGCAGGGGCTTGAATTCGTCCTCGCTCAGTTCGCCCGACATGCGTCGCGCCACCTGGTCGCGAAATTGTGCGATCCGCGCTGCAACGAATGCATGATCGAATTCATCATATTGATACATGGATCAACTCCGGCGTGAATGCAGTTCTTCAAGCCACAAGGCTTTGTTGCGCGTCGCTGGCGAAAGGAATTGTCGGGCCAAAGGCACGAATTCTCTCACGCAGCCGGACCGGAACCGGGCGCCGGTTCTGATCGAGCGTGACATCGATGGCCGCAATCTCGACAACCTCGCGATTGGCGACAGCCCTGGCTGCGGCCTGAAGGCCTGCATCGATGGCGTCGGGTGCACTCAGGACTGCGGCCTGTGCAATCGAGGTTTCCCAGCCAGCGCCGGACAGCCAGACTACGGCTCCATCGTCGAGGCGGTTTGCAGTGATGGTTTTCATGGCTGTGCTCCTAGGCTGCAGAAGTTGCCGCAAGGCTCTCGCCCTGCAATTTTGAAAGAGAGATGAAATGGCTGGAGGAATGGCGGATGGCTTCGCCGATCAGGATCAGGGCAGGCTGGTTTCCTTGCCGACCCGCAGGAAGTTGGCAAAGCGTGGCGAGCGTTCCTTTTGCGATACGCTCGGCTGGCGTCGAAACCGCCTCGGCTATCGCGACCGGGGCTTGTTCGGAAAGTCCGGCAGCAATCAATTGCTTCGCGACGGATGCGGCGACCGTTCGCCCCATGTAAACAGCGATGGTTGCGCCGGATAGCGCGAGGCCAGCCCAATCCGGCAACACGTCCCCGTTCCTGTCGTGACCTGTAGCGAGGACAAGGGTGGAGGCCACCCCGCGCAGGGTTAGCGGTATCTGCGCAGCCGCGGCTGCGGCCAGGGCAGATGTGACGCCGGGGATGACCTCGACATCAAGTCCATGCTCGCGCAAGGCAGCGATTTCCTCGCCTGCCCGGCCAAATACCATCGGATCGCCACCCTTCAGGCGGACAACGCGGTTTCCCTTGCGGGCTTCGGAAACCAGAATGGTGTTGATTTCGTCCTGGGTAGCTGAGTGCCGTCCCTTGGCCTTGGCCACATTGATGCGTCTCGCATCGCGCCTGCCCATGGCAATTGCCTTCCCGGAAACCAGGCCGTCATGGACGATCACGTCAGCCTGTTGCAGGGCATTAACCGCCCGCAAGGTCAGCAGATCTTCGGCACCCGGGCCTGCCCCGACCAGCGAGACAATGCCGCTTGTCGTTCCGCCTGTCTTGAGCAGGCGGGCCGCTAGCCTGCGGGCTGCGGGTATGTCACCGCGCCTTGTTGCGTCGGCGATCTCGCCGGTGAAGAATTTGCGCCAGAATTGGCGACGGGCAGCACCGCGCGGGATCAACTTCTCGGCGGCATTCCTGTAGAGATGCGCGAGCCTTGCCAGACTGCCGATTGTTGGCGGCAGCAGCGTTTCGATGCGGGCGCGAAGGATCTGGGTCAGCACCGGGCCTGAACCGCTTGAGCCGATAGCCACGGCGATTGGCGCGCGGTTGATGAGCGCCGGGGTGTAAAAGTCACAAAGGTGGGGTCTGTCGACGGCATTGACCGGAATGTTGCGTTGGCGTGCAGCCTGGACAATTGCTGTGTCCGCTGCCTCCTCGCCGGTCGCAGCAAAAACGAGCAATGCGCCATCGAGTTGCGATGGAGAAAATTCTTCCCAGATGTGATTCAACTTCGATGCGTTGATCCATAGCGCCAATTCCGGCGACGGATTGTCAGCCACTACATGTTGCGTGATGCGGCTTTCAAAGAGCAATCGCGACTTGTTGAGTGCCTCTTCGCCATTGCCAATGACCACGGCAAAGCGATCTTCAACCCTCAGGAAGATCGGAAATTCCGACAGGCGATCATTGTCGCGAGGAGATGAGTGAGCGGGCATTGGCGTTTCCATTCTGAAATGTTGTTCCAGAATAGGCAGGTCTTCCTGCGGCTCATGCGCATGGAATGGCGATTTTTTAGCCTTCTTGAGAAAATGCATCTCCCGGATTGAAATTCCGGGTCAAAAATCACCAGACATTCGCCCGCGACTGTCAACCGCCCTAGTGGCTGCGCTCCACTGTGAAACGGGCCGCCTCCGACAACATCCGCGCCCGATCACCGAAGGGTTCAAGTAGCTCGACAGCTTCTTCAAGCAGGCTCGCAGCCTTTTCCCGGGCTTCAGGCAGTCCAAGCATGGATACCAATGTGGCCTTGCCCTGCTCGCGGTCCTTGGCGGTCTCCTTGCCCATGGCCAGGGTGCTGGATGTCTCGTCGAGAATGTCGTCGGCCAGTTGAAATGCCTTGCCGATGAGCTCACCGAAGGTCATCAAACGGGAACGGGTCTGCACATCTGCGCCGGCAATGATCGCGCCTGCCTCGCAAGCGTGGCGGATGAGCGCGCCGGTCTTCATGGACTGCATCAGCAGGATTTCATCAATGCCGGGATTGGCTGCGGAGCCGCCGATGTCGAGCATCTGGCCTCCGGCCATGCCGCCAATCCCAGCCGATCTCGCCAGTGAAACTACAAGTGCGGATCGAATTTGCGGGTCAACATGTGTGGCCTCATCTGCCAATATGTCGAATGCCAGTGTTAACAGGGCATCGCCAGCCAGAATGGCGGTTGCCTCGTCAAATGCCTTGTGGACGGTCGGCTGGCCGCGACGCAGGTCGTCATCATCCATGGCAGGAAGATCATCGTGAATGAGCGAGTAGCAATGGACGCATTCCAGAGCCGCCCCCGCGCGAATTGGTCCAATGCCGGTTGCACCAAGCATCTGTGCCGTCTCCACGAGCAGGAAGGGTCGCAACCGCTTTCCGCCGTTCAGGACGCCATGCTGCATTGCCGCAAGCAGTCGTTCGGGGCGGCTCGTTTCGCCCGGCTGCGGCGTTGGGGACAGGAGGCTTTCAAGCACGCGCGTCACCTCGCCGGCGCGGCTGGAAAGACGGTCCAGAAACTCATGCTGCGACTGTGCCATTGCGGAACTCCATTTCGCTGTTGTGGTCGCACTGGCACGGGTTTGTGCCTAACACAAGTGTCGGCCACAAGTTTCGCTCGATCTTCCATGGGCCGCAGCACCCCGGCGGACTTCGCTTCGAAGTGGTCTTTTGAACAGGGCGAAAGATGTGATACTTGCCTCAATTTGAGAGCACCATCGAAAAATGATCCCAAATAGACCGCAAGAAGATCGAAGCGTAACATGAGTGAACCGGAGTCGGCACCAGTTGAAAAAAATCCGGTTGGAAGCCGAATGATACCTGGCCTGATCCGGCGACTTTGGCGCTACCGGTTGGCGCGCTATCTCATGGTCGCATTGGCCATTGTTGTCATGTTGCCTGCGGTTCTTGGCGTAATTTACCGCATTGAGCCGGTGCGCCCGGTTTCCACGCTGATGCTGGGCCAGTGGCTTTCGGGCGGATCGGTCGACAGGCGCTGGGTGGAAATTGACGATGTGGCGCCGGTACTGGTTCATTCGGTGATCATGTCGGAGGACGGGCAGTTCTGCGGCCATCATGGCGTTGACTTCAAGGAACTCAATGCTGTGATCAGCGATGCCCTTGATGGTGAAAAGCCGCGCGGTGCCAGCACCATCACCATGCAGACAGCGAAGAACCTGTTTCTCTTCAACAGCCGCTCAATCCTTCGAAAGGCTGCCGAGATACCGATCGCCATCTATCTCGATGTGGTGTTGCCGAAAAAGCGGATCATGGAGATCTATCTCAACATTGCGGAATGGGGGGATGGCGTGTTTGGTGTGGAGGCCGCCGCCCAGAAATATTTCAAACGGCCGGCTTCGCAACTTTCCGCTCGCCAGGCTGCGCTTCTGACGGTGGCATTGCCTAATCCGTTCGTGCGAAACCCGGCAAAGCCGGGAAGCGGGATGCGAAGGCTGGCTTCACTCATCGAACGTCGGGCAGCAAAGGCCGGGGGTTATGTCGGTTGCGTGAAATGATCGAACCGGCCTGATTGGCTGCAGGCGAAAAGAAATCCCGCGCCGGGTCTGGTCAAAACAGCCAGGACACTGTATATGCGCCGCACCGAAAGTCCGGATTGATGCCAAAAGGCAGCGTTATCCGGCGTGAACAAATTTCCGGAGTAATGAAATGGCTGTACCCAAGCGAAAAACATCGCCGTCGAAGCGCGGCATGCGTCGTTCGGCCGACGGGCTGAAGCAGCCGGCCTATGTTGAAGACAAGGATTCGGGCGAGCTTCGCCGTCCGCACCATGTTGATCTGAAGACCGGCATGTATCGTGGCCGCCAGATTCTTGAGCCCAAGCAATCTGTCTGAACACATCGACAATATGACTGATTTTGAAAAACCGGGTGGAAACATCCGGTTTTTTCTTTTTTTGGGCTGCCACGTCCACAACCTCGAGTGTCACAATGTTGACACCGGCATGCTTATGGGGAGAAGCTTGCTGCCAAATCAGACAGTCGGGGCCGCCATTGAGGTTGGCCAAAAGGGCTGGCGCGAAACCGGAGTGCAGTTTTCACCATGGGCCTTCTCACAAATGTACCGCTGATGATCGTTCCGTTCATCGTCTACAATCTTGTTGCCTGGGGCTTTCTGGGTGCCACCGGTGCTGATCCCTGGGCTGCCACCGTGATGACACTGTCAATGGTATCAGGTGTTGCCTGGTCGATGAATCTGGGTGACCTGATGGTCGTTTTGGGCCTGTTCCTGCTGTTTTTTGAAATCCTCAAGGCGACCCGGGTCGGCGCCGGTTCGGTTATTGACCATTTGCTGTCCACCTTTGTGTTCATCGCCTTTCTGATTGAATTCCTGCTGGTGAGCAGTGCGGCGCATTCGGTTTTCTTTATCCTGATGGCAATCACCTTCATTGATGTTGTTGCCGGATTTTCAGTGGCTCTTCGCTCGGCAACCCGCGATGTCTCGATCGGAGGGCATTACTGAGCTTCAATCCGTTGCGCTGTGTTCGTCGGTTCTTAACCCTTGCAAGGCATCCTGATGCCGATGGCCTTTCATGGCTGCAAGGCCACGAACAATGCGAATGGAATGACTCATGGTATCCACCCCCCAAACAGATCATAACGCCGGGACATTCCGTGATGATGATCTGCTCGCCCTGACCGGCCAGGCCCGGTATGCATGGAACATCCGCAGTGACCGGCTTGAATGGAGCGCAAATGCGCAAGGACTCATCGGTCTTCGCGATTTCGGACCTGCACAGCAAGGACGCCAATTCGAAAGCCTGATCAGCGCGGAGGGCAGCCAGAGCCGTTTTGGCGTTGTCTTCTCGGCAGCTGAAGAGAAGCCGGTGGCAGGCCCTGTGCCATATCAGTGCATCTATGCGATAGCCGCACAAAATGTGGC
The DNA here is from genome assembly GCA_041397525.1 of Nitratireductor sp. GTDB lineage: Bacteria > Pseudomonadota > Alphaproteobacteria > Rhizobiales > Rhizobiaceae > BOKV01. The sequence continues at coordinate 452,833 of JAWKWL010000002.1, read as the reverse complement.
ATCCGGCCAGATGGTCTGGATTGAAGACACCGGTGCCTGGTATCCAGACGCCAGCGGCAGACCAGAGCGGGCCGAAGGCATTGTGCGCATCGTCAATGACCGCAGAATGCGTGAGGAAACCTTGCGCAGGAAGTCGGATTTCGATGACCTTACCGGTCTTCCCAATCGCAGCTATCTGGAAATGCAACTGGCAGAAACCATCAGCGAATGCATGTCCGATCAAACCTCTGCCGTGCTTTTGGTGGTCAGCATGGAGCGCATGCCGCTGTTCAATGAAATCTATGGTTTTGACATTGGCGATGAGGTCCTCAAGACAGCTGGTGCCATCATTGCCGGACGGATGCGTGGCAATGATGTTGTTGCGCGGTTTTCCGGAGCCAAATTCGGCGTGATCCTGAAGAACTGTTCAGGTGGCGAGATTTATGTGGCTGCGAGACGGTTCCTGGATTCGTTGCGCAAGGAAATCATCGAGACCTCGGCGGGTCCGGTATCACTGGATGCGACCATCGGCGCCTGCTTCCTTCCCAAACATGCAAGCACGCCAACGGCGGCGATTGCAGCTGCCAGCGCAGCCTGTGACCTGGCGCGGTTTGATGGCGGTTACCGCATCAGGGTTTATGACCATGATCCCGAGCTTGCTGCCAAGCGTCGTGCGGATGCCGAAATGGCGGCGCGCGTTATCGCGACCTGCGAATCCGGATCGATGCGGCTGGCATTCCAGCCGGTAGTCGAGGCGGTCAGTGGCCGGGTTGCCTTCCACGAATGCCTGATCCGCATAGCAGATGACAGTGGTCTGCCGGGTGACGCAGGCAATTTTGTACCGCTCGCCGAAAAACTTGGTCTTATCGGCATTGTCGATCACCGAACGCTTGAACTGACGCTGGAAACACTGCAACAGAACAGCACCGCGCAATTGTCGCTCAATGTTTCAAACGAGACGGCGGAGGACCCGCTGTGGCTTTCGAAGCTAGCCGACGGGTTGAACCGCATTCCCGGTGCGGCGTCACGACTGATTGTCGAAATTACCGAATCGCATGCGGCGCGTGATCTTGAGGAAGCCAGCAAATTTGTTTCAACCATCCAGAGCATGGGTTGCAAGGTGGCAATCGATGATTTTGGTGCCGGCTTTACATCGTTTGCCAATCTGAAGTCGTTGCCGGTCGACATCATCAAGATCGACGGGTCGTTCGCATCCGACCTGCCTTCAAACCGGCAGAACCAGGTTTTCATACAAAGCCTGATCATGCTGGCGCGGGCATTTGAAGTGAAAACCGTGGTGGAGTGGGTCGAAGACCACGAAACAGCAGCCATGCTGGCAGCCTGGGGTGTGGATTACCTGCAAGGCCACAATTTTGGCCACGCGACCATTGCCAACCAATGGAGCGATGCGCGGCCAGTGACAAAAGATCAGGCTGAAAGGTTGGCGGGCTGAAACCTGCTCAACCGAGCTTGTCGAGTTTCTTCTGAAGTTCGCCCAACTGGTCTTTCAGGTCTTTCAGCTCCTTGTCGCTGGCGGCAGGTTTTCCCGCTGATTTGCCGGCATTTGAATCTGCTTCCGGATCTGCACCTTGCGATGGCTGGCCAAACGGCATGAACATGCCCATGGCCTTCTGGAACATTTCCATGTTGCGTCGAACCTGCTCTTCCATTCCGGGCATTGCAGACATCCCCGGCATTCCCATCGGGTTTATCGGCATGTTTCCCATCTGGCCCAGGCCGCCAAAGGCCTTCGACATCTGCTCGCGCAGTTTTTCCTGCTCCTGGGCGAGCGTGTTCATGGAATGCTCGAGATAGCTTGGAATCATCACTCCCATCTGGTCGCCGTAAAAGCGGATCAACTGGCGCAGGAATGAAATGGGAAGCAGATTCTGCCCTTCCTTGCCCTCCTGGTCAAAGATGATCTGAGCAAGCACAGAACGAGTGATATCCTCACCTGACTTGGCATCCTGAACAACGAACTCGTCACCTGCCTTGACCATGACTGCCAGGTCTTCAAGTGTGACATAAGTGCTCGAACCGGTATTGTAGAGCCGCCGATTGGCATATTTCTTGATCACGGTGGGCTGCTTGCTGTCTGCCATGTACTTTTCCTGCGACGGTATGTGACAAATTCACAATAGTTGAGCGCGTTCGAATAATCCAGCGCTTCACTGGCCATCCATCGCCGCACCCGGACGCCGGTCCGCCAGACTTGAATTTGGTGGCGGATCAGGCGATAGCTGTTGCAGTGCAGCATAACTCTTCAAAACAGGGCCGGTTCTCATGAACAAGATTCGCAAGCTTCTCGTCGCCAACCGTTCAGAAATTGCGATCCGCATTTTTCGTGCTGCCAACGAGTTGGGGATCAGGACCGTTGCCGTGTGGGCCGAGGAGGACAAACTCGCATTGCACCGCTTCAAGGCGGATGAAGCCTATCAGGTTGGCAAGGGCCCGCATCTGGCAAAAGACATGGGTCCGGTTGAATCCTATCTGTCCATCGACGAGATGATCAGGGTTGCCGAGCTCTCTGGCGCGGATGCCATTCATCCGGGCTACGGCCTGCTTTCGGAGAGCCCTGAATTTGCCGATGCCTGCGCGGAGCGCGGGATCATCTTCATCGGACCGAGACCCGATACCATGCGGCGTCTGGGCAACAAGGTGGCGGCGCGCAACCTTGCCGTCAGCATTGATGTACCAGTTGTTCCTGCCACCGAACCGCTGCCGGAAGACATGGAAACCATCCGCAAGATGGCCAATGGGGTTGGATATCCCGTGATGCTGAAGGCCTCATGGGGTGGCGGCGGACGTGGCATGCGCGTCATCCGTTCGGAAGACGACCTGGAGCGCGACGTTATCGAAGCCAAACGTGAGGCAAAGGCCGCCTTCGGCAAGGACGAGGTTTACCTCGAAAAACTGGTCGAGCGCGCGCGCCATGTCGAGGTGCAGGTGCTCGGGGACACGCATGGCAATGTGGTTCATCTTTTCGAGCGGGATTGCTCTGTCCAGCGCCGCAACCAGAAGGTCGTTGAACGCGCGCCGGCACCCTATCTTGACAATCAGCAGCGCAGCGAGTTGTCCGGCTATGCATTGAGGATTGCCGGGGCGACGAACTATGTGGGAGCTGGCACTGTCGAATTCCTGATGGATGCCGATACCGGAAAATTCTATTTCATCGAAGTCAATCCGCGCATCCAGGTCGAGCATACGGTGACCGAGGAAGTAACCGGCATTGACATCGTCAAGGCGCAGATCCGCATATTGGAAGGCAACCGGATCGGTGATCCCGCCTCCGGTGTTCCGGCCCAGGCAGATATCCGGCTCAATGGCCATGCGCTGCAGTGCCGTATAACGACCGAAGATCCGGAGCAGAACTTCATTCCCGACTATGGTCGCATCACGGCATATCGCGGTGCAACCGGTTTCGGTATCCGGCTTGACGGCGGCACTGCCTATTCCGGTGCGATCATCACCCGCTTCTATGATCCTCTGCTGGAAAAGGTAACCGCATGGGCACCAAGTCCCGAAGAAGCGATCCTTCGCATGGACAGGGCATTGCGCGAATTTCGCATTCGCGGTGTTGCGACGAACCTGACTTTTCTTGAAGCCATCATCGGCCATCCGAAATTTCGGGACAACAGCTACACCACCAAGTTCATCGACAATACACCGGAACTGTTTGCGCAGGTTCGGCGCAAGGACCGTGCCACGAAGCTGTTGACCTATGTTGCCGATGTGACGGTCAACGGTCATCCCGAAGCGCGTGGCCGCAGCCGTCCGCCCGCCGATGTTGCCAAGCCGGTGATCCCGGTTTTCCCCGGCAAGCCGAAGGACGGCACCCGCCAGAAATTCGAGGAATTGGGCCCGGTCGGTTTTTCACGCTGGGTGCGCGAACAGAAGCAGTTGCTGGTAACGGACACGACGATGCGCGACGGGCACCAGTCGCTGCTCGCCACGCGCATGCGCAGCCATGACATAGTCAACATTGCCGAAGCCTATTCAACCGGTTTGCCACAGCTGTTTTCGCTGGAATGCTGGGGTGGCGCGACATTTGATGTGGCGATGCGATTTCTGACCGAGGACCCGTGGGAACGCTTGCAGCAAATCCGCGAGCGGGTGCCGAACATCCTGTTGCAAATGTTGCTGCGGGGATCGAACGGGGTTGGCTACACCAACTATCCCGACAATGTGGTCAAGTATTTCGTACGGCAGGCAGCTGAGAATGGCGTCGACGTGTTCCGTGTCTTCGACTGCCTGAACTGGGTCGACAACATGCGGGTCTCCATGGATGCCGTGGTCGAAAGCGGCAAGATCTGCGAAGGCACGATCTGCTATACGGGTGACCTCGGCAATTCGGCGCGGCCGAAATATGATCTTGCCTATTATGTGAAATTGCTGCACCAGCTTGAAGCTGGCGGTGCGCACATGATTGCGATCAAGGACATGGCGGGCCTATTGAAACCGGCTGCGGCAAGGTTGCTGTTCTCAACGCTGCGACAGGAAACCGATCTGCCACTGCATTTCCATACGCATGACACGTCGGGCATTTCCGCAGCCAGCGTGTTGGCAGCCGCGGAGGCAGGAGCGGATATTGTTGACGGGGCGATGGATGCGCTGTCCGGCAATACGTCACAGCCGTGCCTCGGTTCCATCGTGCAGGCATTGCATGGCAGTGAGCGCGATACAGGGCTTGATGCAGCCGCGATCAGGCGGATTTCGTTCTACTGGGAGGCGGTGCGCTTCAAATATGCGGCCTTTGAAAGCGATCTGAAGGGTCCTGCCTCCGAAGTCTATCTGCATGAAATGCCGGGAGGGCAATTCACCAATCTCAAGGAACAGGCGCGGTCGCTCGGGCTGGAATCGCGCTGGCACGAAGTTGCCCAGGCCTATGCCGACGTCAATGTCATGTTCGGCGATATCGTCAAGGTGACACCATCTTCGAAAGTTGTTGGTGACATGGCGCTGATGATGGTCAGTCAGGATCTGACAGTCGGCGATGTTGAAACGGGAAGCCGCGAGATTTCGTTCCCCGAATCGGTTGTCTCGATGATGCGCGGCGATCTGGGTCAGCCCGAGGGCGGGTGGCCCGCCAACATCCAGATGCGCGCGCTCAAGGGTGAAAAGCCCTATGTCGAGCGGCCCGGCGCGCTGTTGGAGGCCCTTGATCTCGACGCCGAACGCAAGAAGGCAAACGAGAAAACGGGTGCGGTCCTTTCGGATCGCGATTTCGCTTCCTGGCTGATGTATCCGAAGGTATTTTCAGATTATGCAGCTGCGCGCGAGATCTACGGGCCGACCGCGATCCTGCCGACGGGCACCTATTTCTACGGTCTCAATCCCGGTGAAGAAATCCATGTCGAACTGGAAAAGGGAAAGACGCTTGTCATTCGCTGTCTGGCTATCGGCGAAGTGGATGACCAGGGCATGGCGACGGTCTATTTCGAACTGAATGGCCAGCCGCGCCGCACCAAGGTGCCGGACCGGGCACACGGGGCAAGCGGAGCAGCTGCCAGGCGCAAGGCCGAGCCTGGCAATGAAGGCCAGGTCGGAGCACCGATGCCGGGTGTGATTTCAACCGTGGCAATTTCTGCAGGGCAGGAAATCAAGGCTGGTGACGTTCTGGTTTCGATCGAGGCCATGAAGATGGAAACCGCGATCCATGCCGAGCGCGACGGCAAGATAGCCGAAGTTCTTGTGAAGGCCGGCGACCAGATTGATGCGAAGGACTTGCTGGTGGTTTATGGCTGACACCGACAATGCCGCCATTGACAACCGGCATGGCGGCGCAAGGCTGGGCGTATGTGCGCTGTTTCTTGCCAATGGCTTCACGGCCGGCCTGTGGTCGGTTTTCGTGCCCGTGGTGCAGCGCAATCTGGGCATTGGCGAATCGGATATGGGCCTTCTGATCCTGATCGGCGCCTCGGCAGGCTTCGTCGGGCTGATGCTGTCTGGTCTGCTGGTCGGGCGGATGGGATCGCGTGTCGTAGCAACCGTTTCCGGCATTATTCTGGCGCCTGGCCTGCTGCTGCTGTCGCTTGCCAGCGAGTTCGAGGTGGCCGTAGCCATTTTTGTGCTGTTCTTCATCGCATTGTCGGTGATGGATGTGGCGATGAATGCGAACGGGGCTGAAGCCGAAAGACTGATTGGCAAAGCCGTCATGTCATCCTTTCATGGCTTCTGGTCCATGGGAGGAATGCTGGGAGCTGCCAGCGGTGGCTTTCTGCTTGCCGGTTTTGGCCAGTCCGGCGTGACGACCGCAAGCATGGCAGCCTGCCTTTTCCTCACGCTTCTTGCCTTTCCGTTCCTGATACGTGATGCGGAAAGCAGCAATGCGCCCGCAACGGTGATGCCTGGCCTGGGCGGAATTCGAAGGTTCCGGTTGCCCGGCAACGGGATGATCTACATTTTCGGCCTGTTTGCGCTGGCGGCTTTCACCGCGGAAGGTTCGGTCATCGACTGGGGAGCGTTGTTCCTGCGCAAGGAGATGCAGGCCGATGTCGAATTTTCCGGTTTTGCCTTTGCCGGATTTTCCACGGCGATGATGTTGTCGCGCTTCAGCGGAGATGCAATCAACCGGCGATTCGGTGCGTTTCGACTGCTGCAATGGTCGTCGCTTCTGGCGATTGCCGGGTTCCTTGTGGCAGGACTGGGTACTTCGCTTGCAGTGGTCGTTGCAGGCTTTCTCATCGCTGGTCTTGGCTGCGCCAATATCGTGCCGATTGCATTTTCCGCAGCCTCCAATGTTCCCGGCGTCAAACCGGGTACGGGTATCGCCATTGCCACCATGTTTGGCTATTTCGGCCTGCTTTGTGCTCCGGCTCTCCTGGGCAGAGTCGGTGAGGCATACGGCTTTCGTCCGGTCTATGCCGGGTTTGGCGTTGTGATGATGCTGGTGTTTGTCGCGGCAACATGGTTGCGGCGGCACAGGACCTGACCACAGTTCAGGCGCTCTTTTGAGATCCCGTGCCGTAGCGGTTTTCGACATAATCGAGAACCAGCTTCTGGAAATCCTGCGCAATTGTGGGACCGCGCAGGGTCACGGCCTTCTTGCCGTCGATGAAGACGGGCGCTGCCGGTGTCTCGCCGGTCCCCGGAAGCGAGATGCCGATATGGGCGTGCTTCGATTCGCCGGGGCCGTTGACGATGCAACCCATGACCGCGACGTTGAGCTCCTCGACGCCTGGATATTTCTCGCGCCAGATCGGCATTTGCTCACGCAGATGCTCCTGGATGGTTTGTGCCAGCTCCTGGAAGACGGTGGATGTGGTCCTGCCACAGCCGGGACAAGCCGCAACAATTGGCACGAATGAACGAAATCCCATGGTTTGCAGCAGTTCCTGCGACACCTTGACCTCGCGGGTTCGGTCGCCATTGGGTTCGGGCGTCAGCGATATGCGGATGGTGTCGCCGATGCCCTGCTGCAGCAGGATGCCCATCGAGGCGGATGACGCGACAATTCCCTTGGTATCCATGCCGGCTTCGGTGAGCCCCAGATGGAGCGCATGGTCCGAGCGCCGGGCGAGTTCGGTATAGACTGCGATGAGGTCCTGGACCTGGCTGACCTTGGCCGACAGGATGATGCGGTTGCGCGGCAGGCCGATCTCCTCGGCAAGGGAGGCAGAGATTAGCGCCGACTGCACTATTGCTTCGCGCGTGACCTGTTGCGCCGTCAGCGGGAAACCCTCTTCCTGGTTCTTGTTCATCAACCGTGTCAGCAATTCCTGGTCAAGCGAACCCCAGTTGACGCCGATGCGTACCGGCTTGTCGTGACGGATCGCCATTTCGACGATTTCGGCAAACTGCCGGTCCCGTTTTTCGCGGAAACCGACATTGCCGGGATTGATGCGGTATTTGTCGAGGGCTTCGGCGCATGCCGGATGATCAGCAAGCAGCTTGTGACCGATGTAATGAAAATCGCCGATCAGCGGAACCCGGACGTTCATCGCGGCAAGCCGGTCGCGGATATGGGGAACAGCAGCCGCCGACTCGTCACGGTCGACGGTAATGCGCACCAGTTCCGACCCCGCGCGTGCAAGGGCAGCCACCTGCCGGACGGTGGCAGTGATGTCTGCCGTGTCGGTGTTGGTCATCGACTGGACAACGACCGGTGCGCCGCCGCCAACCTTTACCCCGCCGACGTCAACGCCAACGGTTTGCTTTCTGGGCAGGGGAGATGAGAGGTAACTCTGGTTCATCGCTGTCTGGTTCGCTTTTTCTGATGCAAGCTGCAAGATGGGGCGGGTTTGGCAAGGTTCGGTTCCGCAATGACCGGGCGGATATCACGGTTTTTCGCCCGAAGCATGGCAGATGTGCAAGATGAATCGGTGACAATCCTGATTTGCGCCGGTATGGAAAATGACGATAGTCGAATTGTGCAGGTGCGAAGAAGCGCCTAGAACTGTGCCAGCCATCAGGAGGAGATTTCCATGAGCAGCAAGGAATCAGTCGTAATTGCCAGTGCCGCGCGCACCCCGGTTGGGGCGTTCAACGGATCATTTGCCGATACTCCGGCGCATGTATTGGGTTCCGTTGCCATCAAGGCAGCGCTGGAGCGCGCCGGCGTTGATCCCAGGGAAGTGGACGAAGTCATTCTCGGGCAGATCCTTTCTGCCGGCGGCGGACAGAACCCGGCACGCCAGGCAGCCATGGCAGCAGGCATTCCACAGGAAGCAACGGCCTGGGGCCTGAACCAGCTTTGTGGATCGGGACTTCGTGCTGTTGCCATCGGCATGCAGCAGATACTGACGGGGGATGCGAAAATCATCGTCGCAGGTGGCCAGGAATCCATGTCCATGGCTCCGCATTGCGCGCATCTGCGCTCCGGCGTCAAGATGGGCGACCTGAAGATGGTCGACACCATGATCAAGGACGGATTGACGGACGCATTTTACGGCTACCACATGGGCAATACCGCCGAGAATGTAGCGCGCCAGTGGCAGTTGACCCGCGAAGAGCAGGATGCCTTTGCCGTTTCATCGCAGAACAAGGCGGAAGCCGCGCAAAAGGCCGGCAAGTTCAAGGACGAAATCGCGCCAGTCACGTTGAAGACCCGCAAGGGCGACGTGATCGTGGACAGCGACGAATATATCAAGCATGGCGTTACGATGGATGGCGTAGGCAAATTGCGCCCGGCCTTTGACAAGGAAGGCACGGTGACTGCGGCGAATGCTTCCGGTATCAATGACGGTGCTGCGGCAACAATATTGATGAGCGAGGCGGAAGCTGCGCGTCGCGGCATCACACCAATGGCGCGGATTGTTTCATGGGCTACTGCCGGTGTTGATCCGCAGATCATGGGCACTGGCCCGATCCCTTCCTCGCGCAAGGCGCTGGAAAAGGCCGGCTGGAGTGCTGCTGACCTTGATCTGGTGGAAGCCAATGAAGCATTTGCGGCACAGGCATGTGCCGTCAACAAGGACATGGGCTGGAATACCGATATCGTCAACGTCAATGGCGGTGCGATTGCGATCGGCCATCCGATCGGCGCTTCCGGCGCCCGTGTCCTTAACACGCTCCTGTTTGAAATGCGTCGTCGCAATGCGAACAAGGGCCTCGCCACACTCTGCATCGGTGGGGGCATGGGCGTGGCACTTTGCGTTGAAGCCATGTGAACCAGACTCCTGCGCGGTTGATCATGACCAGAAGTGGTCAACCGGCAGGGCGAAAGCAATCAATTCCCCAGGGAGAAAACCATGTCCAAAATTGCACTCGTCACCGGCGGTTCACGCGGTATCGGCGCCGCCATTTCGGTTGCGCTGAAGAATGCCGGCTATACCGTTGCTGCCAATTATGCAGGCAATGATGAAGCAGCCGCGAAATTCACCGCCGAGACCGGCATAAAGACTTTCAAGTGGTCGGTCGCCGATTACCAGGCCTGTGTCGACGGCATTGCCAAGGTCGAGGCGGAACTCGGCCCGATTGATGTGTTGGTCAACAATGCCGGCATCACCCGTGACGCGATGTTTCATCGCATGACGCCAGAACAATGGGGAGAGGTGATCAACACCAATCTCAACGGGCTGTTCAACATGACCCATCCGCTTTGGAGCGGCATGCGTGACCGCAAGTTTGGCCGGGTGATCAACATTTCCTCGATCAATGGCCAGAAGGGCCAGGCTGGTCAGGCCAACTATTCCGCAGCCAAGGCAGGTGATATCGGCTTCACCAGGGCGCTGGCGCAAGAAGGCGCGCGGGCCGGAATTACAGTCAATGCGATTTGCCCGGGTTATATCGGTACCGAAATGGTTCGCGCAATCGACGAAAAGGTTCTCAACGAGCGTATCATTCCGCAAATCCCGGTAGGTCGTCTTGGTGAGCCGGAAGAAATTGCGCGTTGCGTGGTGTTCCTGGCCTCGGAAGAGGCGGGCTTCATCACCGGCTCGACAATCTCAGCCAATGGCGGCCAGTATTTCAGCTAGGCCTTGCCTGCTGCTGTAATCGGATCGGCGCGGTTGTCCGTTTCGAACGGGTGATCGCGCCGAATTCATTTTGGCGTTTGGCAATCATGCGGCTATCCTTCCTGTCCACGGAGGTGCCGTCATGAAGCGCATTGGTGCAACAACCGCATTTTCATTGCTCCTGCTTGCCGCAGGACCTGCCTTGGCAGACCGTATTGACGGTGGCTGGTGCGACGGGAAGGGCGGGCATCTCATTGTTGATGGCCCGAAAGTGCGCACGACCGGCGGCAGTGTGGTTCCGGGCGATTATGACCGGCATTCATTTCACTATGTAGCCCCTGCAGGCGAACCTGATGCGGGCACCGAAATCTTCATGATGCTTCGCTCGGAAGAGGAAATGACCTTGTTTCGCGGGCGTGACAGCGAGCGCAAAGATGGTGAAATCTGGCGTCGTTGCGAAGTGACAAGTTGACAAGAATGCGGCAATCAGCACCTCTGGCCTTTGATGTCATGACCCGGAACGCCTGAATGTCGCCAACCCTTGCCGGATTTTCCGCCATTGCCATGTGGGCATTGCTTGCCCTGCTGACTGCTGCCAGCGGCGGCGTGCCACCGTTTCAGCTCCTCGCGATGACTTTTGCCATTGGCGCGTTGTGTGGCATGGGCAGCTGGACTTGGCGCAGACCAGTTCCGGATTCCCTGCGCTTGCCACCGCAGGTCTGGCTTGTCGGTATTGGCGGATTGTTCGGTTATCACTTCTTCTACTACACAGCGCTGCGCAATGCGCCGGTAGCGGAAGCCAGCCTGATCGCCTATCTGTGGCCGATGCTGATCGTGCTGGGTTCGGCATTGCTGCCAGGTGAGCGGCTGCGCTGGTTTCATGTGCTTGGCGGAATGTTCGGCTTTGCTGGTGCTGCCCTTCTCGTCACCCGCAGCGGTTTCGGATTCAATGGCAGTGCGACGGGATATCTGTCGGCATTTGCCTGTGCCTTCATCTGGTCAGGATATTCGATCCTGTCACGCGCCTTGAAATCCGCACCAACGGATGCTGTGGCGATATTCTGCCTCGCAACCGCCTTGCTTTCGGCTCTGTGTCATATCGTTTTCGAGACGACGGTCTGGCCATCGGACATCACACAGTGGCTTGCCGTGCTCGGGCTCGGTGTCATGCCGGTTGGTCTCGCCTTTTATGCATGGGATCACGGCGTCAAACATGGCAATATTCAGTTGCTTGGCAGTGCGGCCTATCTTGCTCCGCTGCTTTCGACAATCATTCTGGTGTTGGCGGGATTGGCCGACCCTGACTGGCGGCTCGGTGGTGCGGCCTTGCTGATTACGCTGGGTGCCATAGTTGCGTCAGGACGGTTACCGGGGAGACGCAAGCAATTGGCAAAGGCCACCGCATGACTTCCGTTCTGTTGACATGTGCCGGCCTGGCAGGCATCGGCTATTGGCTTACGCTGCTTTCCGCGCCGCACAGCCTGTTGCGTGCCTTGGTGAAGACCCTGCCGGTGGCACTGATCGCGCTGACGAGCTGGCTGGCAGGTGGCGCGTGGCTGTTGACGATTGCGCTGGTTCTCAGTGCAGCCGGGGACTGGTTCCTGGCTTTCAAGGGAGAAAGGGCGTTTCTCGCGGGTCTCGTCTCCTTCCTGGTTGCGCATCTTGTCTATTGCGTCCTGTTCTTTGCGGGGCAGGACGAGGCATGGGCGGCGGGGCCGTGGTTCCTTGCGGGTACCGTCATCATCTTCGCCATTGCACTTGGCATATACCGGCGCTTGCGTAACCGGCTGGGACCGATGAAACTTCCGGTGGCAATCTACACGGCGGCGATTGCCGCGATGGCGGTCGCGGCGCTGAGCCGGGGGCCGGATCCCGTGCTCATATCCGGCGCGGTCCTGTTCATGGCATCAGACATGGTGTTGGCGCATGAGGTTTTTGTCCTTGATGAAGACAGTCCGGCGCGCCGGATAACTTCGCCCTTTATCTGGCTCAGTTATCTGGCAGCCCAAGTCCTGATTGCGGCGGCATTTCTGCTTTGATACCCGATCAACCCCGGTTCTTGCGTTCGCGGATTTCCGTGAACACTTCGGCATCGCTGGCATCTTGCATGCCGAGATTGGCGCGGATCGCCGGATCGGCGGCACGCAGGAACGGGTTAGTCTCAAGCTCCAGAGCGAGCGTTGTCGGGATGGTCGGCTCGTTTCGGGCGCGCGCCGCCTCGACCTCGCTCAACCGTGCCTGCAGGGCCGCATTGGTGCCATCAATGCCGATTGCAAAGCGGGCATTGGCCAAAGTGTATTCGTGCCCGCAATAGACCTGCGTGTCCGCTGGCAGTTTCATGAGCCGTGTCAGCGAGTTCCACATCATTTCCGGCGTGCCCTCGAAAACACGGCCACAGCCCATGGCAAACAAAGTGTCCCCGGCAAACACAAGCCCTGCATCAGGGAAGTGATAATTGATCATGTCGAGTGTGTGGCCGGGTGTAGCGATCACCGCGATCTTCTCGCCAGCGAGTTCCACAGTGTCGCCATCGCCAACGGTCATGTCCAGTCCGGCGATGGCGGGATTTGCCGGGCCAATCGCCTTGCAGCCGGTCTTTTGCTTCAACTCGGCAAGACCCTGCACATGGTCCGCATGGTGATGGGTAACCAGCACATGGGTCAGCTTCCAGCCTGTTTCATCAAGGGCAGCCAACACAGCGCCAGCGTCAGGAGCATCAATCGAGATGGTGTGGCCGGTGTTGGTGTGATGCAGAAGCACGCCATAATTGTCACTCAGGCACGGGAACTGGTGAATCTCGATTGTGCTTGCCATGGTATCGCGTTCCTTTCGCCGTTTTGGAATTGCGCGCACCATACTTGCCACAAACCCGCATGGCCAGAGGCGGTTTTGCTTCAAACAGAATGCAGTTTGGCATAGGCTGCCGGCATGTATGGTGATGTCGTTGATCTGAGGGAATTCTACCGCACTCCGCTGGGCAGGGTCGCGTCCGGTTCAATTGCCATGGCGCTATCGGCGATGTGGGGTGATGCCAAGGGCGAGCGGTTGGCCGGCCTTGGCTACTGTGTGCCATGGCTCGACCGGTTCAGGCCGGATACCGAGCGCACGCTGGCATTGATGCCTGCTGCGCAAGGGGCGGTCGAATGGCCGATGGGAGAGGCATCCGCCACTGTACTGGTGCATGATGAACAATTGCCGCTGATGGATCAAAGCATTGACCGCATCCTGATGGTGCACCTGCTGGAGCATAGCGAGAGCCCGCTTGATACGCTGAAGGAAGCCTGGCGGGTGCTGGCGCCTGGCGGCAAGATCTTCATCGTGGTTCCCAATCGGCGCGGAGTTTGGGCGCGGTTCGAGCATACGCCGTTCGGAACCGGCAGGCCGTTCAGCCGAAGTCAGCTTTCGCATTTGTTGCGCGAATCGTTGTTTCTGCCCACGGCGTGGTCCGATGCACTGCATTTTCCTCCGTCACGGCGGTGGGTCCGGCTGGGGATGTCGAGTGGCATGGAGCGGCTCGGTCGACGCATGTGGCCAATCTTCTCCGGTGTCATCATGGTGGAAGCAACGAAACGGCTGTATCAGGGACTTCCGGCCCGGGCTCGGCAATCAAGGCGCGTGTTCGTGCCAGCACTTTCGCCCCAAGGGGCTGCCGGCGCCACTCGCGAGACATCGCGCCAAGTGCTGGTGCCTCCCAACCTGCCTGGCAGCAGGCGGATCGCCTGATTTTCCCATTCCGTCAAGCCGGAAATTGCTTTAGAAGGCGCCGTGGCCAGGCCGACTGACCTTGCGCAGACCATTCGCCAATCCCGTGTCTTGTGGAGTAATCCGATGTCCAACCAAACAGGCATTCCGCAGCCGAAACCCGGCATCATGGACATTGCCATGTATGTACCTGGCCGCAGCAAGGCGGCACCCGGCGTGAAACTCCACAAATTGTCATCCAATGAATCACCGCTGGGGCCGAGCCAGGCCGCGCGTGAAGCCTATGCAAAGGCCTCGGCCAAGCTTGAGGACTATCCTGATGGCTCCTCGACCGCCCTGCGGGAGGCCATTGGCGCGGCGCATGGCCTCAACCCTGCGAATATTGTGTGCGGCAATGGTTCGGACGAGATCCTCGAAATCCTCGCCAAGGCCTATCTCGCACCCGGCGACGAGGCGATCTATACCGAGCACGGTTTTCTGGTCTACCGGATCGCAACGCTTTCAGCAGGCGCAAATCCGGTGGTCGTGCCGGAGCGTGATCTCGTCGGTGATGTTGATGCGATCCTTGCGGCGGTTACGCCGCGTACCAGGATCGTGTTTGTCGCCAATCCGAACAATCCGACCGGCACCTATCTGCCAATCAGTGAAGTTCGCCGCCTGCATGCAAACCTGCCATCGAACGTACTGCTCATACTGGATGCGGCCTATGCCGAATATGTTCGCCGCAACGATTATGAGTCAGGTATCGAGCTGGTTTCATCCTCGCAGAATGTCGTGATGACGCGGACGTTCTCGAAGATTTTCGGGTTGGCGGCGTTGCGCATTGGCTGGTGCTACGCGCCTTCGCATGTGGTCGATGTGCTGAACCGGGTCCGGGGTCCGTTCAATGTCAATTCAGCGGCCATTGCGGCTGGTGTGGCTGCGATCGGCGACAAGGCACATGTCGAGAATTCCGTTCGTCACAACGAACAATGGCTCGCATGGACGACAGCCGAAATCAGCAGACTGGGGCTTGAAGTGACGCCCTCGGTCGGCAATTTCATCCTGATCCATTTCCCGGATGAAGATGGCAAAAGGGCAGGTGATGCCGATGAATTCCTGGTCGGGCGCGGTTTTGTGCTGCGTGCGGTGAAGGGGTATGGACTTCCCAATTCGCTGCGCATGACGATCGGCTCCGAAGAAGCCAATCGTGGCGTGGTTCAGACACTTGCAGAATTCCTGGGCAAGGCATGAGTGAAAATTCCAAACAGGGTGAACCGCGTTTCGCTCGCATTGCGCTGATCGGGATCGGGCTTATCGGCTCCTCGCTGGCGCGTGTCATTCGCAGGGAAAGGTTGGCTGATCATGTCGCCATTGCCACCCGCAGTGCAGACACGCTGCAGCGCGCACGTGAATTGCAACTGGGCGACAGCTATCACCAGGCATCTGCCGATGCTGCGCGGGACGCTGATCTGGTCATCCTGTGTACGCCTGTCGGCAGCTATGCGAAGGTTGCCGAAGACATTGCAGCAGTGCTCAAATCCGGCGCGATTGTAAGCGATGTCGGCTCGGTAAAGGGATCAGTCGTCAGGCAGGTGGCTCCGCACATGCCTGAAAATGTCCATCTGGTCCCGGCACATCCTGTGGCCGGGACGGAATATTCAGGGCCCGATGCCGGTTTTGCGGCCCTCTTCACCAATCGCTGGTCGATTGTCACGCCCCCGGAAGGAGCGGACAGCAAGGCGGTGGAAGCGGTCTGCGAATTCTGGAAGGCGTGCGGATCGAATGTTGAGATCATGACACCGGAACATCACGACCTGGTTCTGGCGATCACCTCGCACATTCCACACCTCATTGCCTACAACATTGTGGGTACGGCGGCAGACCTTGAAAGCGTGACCGAATCGGAGGTCATCAAGTTTTCAGCTGGCGGCTTTCGTGATTTCACGCGAATTGCCGCGTCAGATCCGACCATGTGGCGTGATGTTTTCCTGCATAACAAGGATGCGGTTCTGGAAACGCTGGGGCGGTTTTCCGAGGACCTGTCGATGCTACAAAGGGCGATCCGCTGGGGTGACGGGGATGCGCTGTTTGATCTGTTTACCCGGACAAGGGCGATCCGTCGTTCGATCATCGATATCGGACAGGAG
Source organism: Nitratireductor sp. (assembly GCA_041397525.1). Taxonomy (GTDB): domain Bacteria; phylum Pseudomonadota; class Alphaproteobacteria; order Rhizobiales; family Rhizobiaceae; genus BOKV01. The sequence goes on along the minus strand of JAWKWL010000002.1, from coordinate 436,629 downwards.
ACGGCAATACCCAACTTCGGCCGCGATGATGCCGCGCTGTCGCGTGAGGAAAAATCCTCAAAATAGCGGTGGAATTTCACCGAGCTTGAAAAAGCCTGCGCTGACCACGCCGTCTTCGATGACCAGGGTGATCTTGCGTGCGCCGCCATTGCCGGAAGCGGGGATCATGGCCAATATCTGACCCGCCTGTGCGATGAGATTGTCGTCGCCGCCAGCAGCGGTAGCAAAAGCCATCAATTGCGCAGCGTCAGTGAAAGCAAGGGTGAGCTTGCCGCTCAGCAAACCGGTTGCGGAAACCGAAAACGGTCCCGAGACAGAGAAGCGTCCACCAGCGGCTGGTTCCAGTGCGAGTTCGCCTATTTTGCCTGACAAACCCGATTGCCGCAGGAATGGCTCAACCTTGAAACCGGGGTGCAACTGGTTGGCGATCTGGTCCAGGCGCAGATTTCCGGCCATGCCGACCGTTGGTATTCTCACCCGGCTTTCCAGGCTCAGATTGCTTGCAGAAAATGCCACATCGAGACTGTTGGTATCGCTGCCATCATCGGGAATGCGGGCGTGCAACTGGATGTTGTCAGCCCAAAGGTCAAAGGGCTGGGGACCAGGGAGCGTGCCGCTGCCCTTGGGGGCGGAGGCCTCAACCGAGATGCGCTGCCAGCCGCCCAGCCCCACGACAATGCTGGCTTTCAGGTTTTCCCAGGTCGTGACGGTCTTTTCACCGCCGGGAAATTCCGAGAGCAACGGGCCGTCGAGTTCTGCAATGGCATGGCCGGGTTTGTAGAACTGGGCTGCCGAGCGCAACTCGCCAGCTTCGATCTTCAGGCTGCGGACAGTGTCAAACACCGAAAGGGAATCACAGTGAATGCCGATGCGGAACGGAAAGCCAATTACCAAGCGGTTAGGGCAGGTGATCTCGATCCCGGCGTCGTTCCATTTTTCGATCTGCACGGTTGCTGCTGCGTCAAGTTTTTGCGCAGCCTGCTGCCATGCCCAGTTCCAGGCAAAGCCGATTGACACTATCACGGCAATCAGGGCGACGATCCTGAAAATGCCGGAACCTTTTCTGGTTCGCGCGCCCGAATGCTCGTTTTGCGATTGCTGCTTGCTCATGATAGGTAACCGGGCTTCTTGGATGGAACGGGGACAACAGGGTTCATATGGGCGATTTCTGGGTGTTTGGCTATGGTTCGCTGATGTGGAATCCGGGCTTCGCCGTCGAGGCACGCCAGAGGGCGCGCATGCATGGCGTGCACCGCGCATTGTGCATTCATTCCTGGGTGCACCGCGGAACGCAACAGGAGCCGGGACTTGTATTGGGGCTTGCGCGCGGTGGCTCCTGCACCGGTGTAGCGTTCAGGGTTGCCGCAGCCAATCGCGAAAGTGTCATCGGATATCTGCGGGAACGCGAACTTGTGACCAGCGTCTATCTCGAATGCTGGCGACGGGCGCGGCTTGAAAATGGCGAGGAAACCCCGGTTCTCACCTATGTGGCTGACCCGGCGCATGAACAATATGCAGGCAGGATGGAGGACCATGAAATTGCTGCCATCGTGAAACGCTCGAAAGGCAAATCCGGCGCCAATATCGACTATGTCCGAAACACAGTGGCGCATCTTCGTGACGAAGGTGTGCACGATCCACATCTTGAAGCCGTTATCCGCGCGCTGGGCGCGGAGGGCAGCTAGAATTTTGCAATTCTGCCTGCCTCGAGCAATTGTTGCGCCAAAGGGGGCGGCAGCGCACTGTTTGCAGCTTCCCAATTGAGTCTCGCTGTCGCAGTTTCGATGCGGTTTTCCAGTTCTTTCGCAAAAGCGTCCTTCGGCAATCCGGATTCAATCAATGGCAGGAATTCCATCACGATTGTGCCTGGATGGCGCAGGAAGGACTGCCTTGGCCAGAACAGGCCGGAGTTGAGCGCCACAGGCAGAATGGTTGCGTTCAGTTCGGAATAAAGATGCGCAATCCCGTATTTGTAGGCGGGTTCGGCACCGGACGCTTTTCGGGTGCCTTCGGGATAGATGATGATCTCGCGTCCGGTGTCATATTGCTGGCGTGCGGCCGCGGTCATGCCAGCCAGTGCCACTGCGCCGCGGCCCCTGCGCACAGGTATGACGTTCATCTTCGCCATGAACCAGCCAAACAGGGGAATAAACATCAGTTCCCGCTTCAGAATGTAACTTGGGTCCTTCAGGAACAGCAAAATGGTGTAGGTTTCCCAGGATGACTGGTGCTTGGCCGCAACGATGAAATGGCGTTCAAGGGGAATATTTTCCACACCACGGAATTCGAAGCGGGTGCCGACAATATGGTGCTGCAGCCAGAGATTGATCTTGCCCCAGAGCCGCACGACTTTCCACCCCATCTTGCGGGGCAGGAAAAAGAAGATTGGTGTCCAGAAAATCAGCTGGATCGCGGTTGCAAGATAGAATGCAAGGTTGAAAACCAGGGAACGCAGGAAAAGCAAGAACCGTCTCCAATAAGCCAGTATCGCGTCACACTACCGGATAAACACATCGAAGGGAAAACGGAAGTGGGTCAGTAGCCCGAGGCATTCGCGAAGGCCGTGCCCCCATTGTAGCCTGACATTTCCTTTCGCAGCCGTGCCGCGAGATATTTCAAATATTCCGATGCGACGATCCTGAGTGTTCCCGGATTTGAAAACCATCCCTCTGCCTTTAGCGGACCATAATTCACCGCATGCGGAATGAACTCTATCCGTGGCATTGTCCTGCGCATTTCGACGAGACTGCGCGGCATGTGGTAATCACTGGTCACGACTATCAGCGAGCGAAAACCGTATTGCTCAGCCCACTTGCGGGTTTCTTCGGCATTGCCATAGGTATCAAGTGCCGCACGGTCGATATCGATGCAGCAGTCGAAGGTTTCGCTCTTACCCTTGACTGCAGCGCGAATGGCGTTGAGCGACGTGGAGGGATGAACACCGCTGATCAGCAGCCGCCTGCCGGTGCCGTTCTCCAGCAGTTCAAGCGCGGTAGCGATTCGAGCCGAACCGCCGGTCAGCACCACGATGCCATCGGCGTGTTTGACGGCAGCTGCGGTTCCAGCATCCGGACCGGGAACGACGAGCGCAATCCCCTGGTCTGATATGCCACGATAGAACTGCACGAAACCGGCGAGCAGCGCGGCACTTGCCATGATCATTGCAATCAGCAGAAGTTGCGACGCACGCTTGGCCATGCGCTGAAGGGCACCCTTTCCCGGCGGGGAACCTGCAACGGTCGTATCGCCATTGTCGTTTGCGCAATCCACCATGCGGCCTTGGAGCACCTTTTGTTCGTCTGCCTCGTCGAGACGCAGGACGTTCGATCACTGTTTTATACATGATATTAGGCGATTAAGGCTGTGCCGTGGCAAGCCACCCAAGGGTCTATGGACAGGAAATGCTGCGTCAGGGTTGCAAAAGCGTCGTCAATTACCAACAATTTTGCGCCAGCCCCGATACAAGGCCGGTTCAGGCGTCATTCGCGGCCGGAATAGGTCTCCAGCGAGCCGACATGGCGCAGCACGGTAAACCGTGTGGTCGCAGCGGCCAGTAACGAGACCGCAATGATGATAGCGCCGATACCCAGATATCCGGCCCATCCCAGTGCAAATTCTCCGAACAAGGCGGCAATCTGGTCACCTTGCGGGGTGGCAAGGCTCCAGGACGACCAAAACCCCAGAGCGATGAAGATGAGTGCGGCGGCAAAGCCGCCTGCGACTGCACCGCGAAGCGCCAGAACCAGGATGTGGCGCTGGAATTCACCGGCGATGAAGGCAGCGTCAGCGCCCACGAAATGCAGGACATCGACGATCTCGCGGTTGCCGGTCATGGCACCGCGCGTAGCAAACACGACCGTCAGGACCATCGCTGTCATCACGAGCCCAAGGATGCCAACGCCGAAAGCAACCATGGTCCAGGCCATGCGGGTGAGGCGATCGACCCATGCGCGGTGATCGTCCAGCGAAGCGCCGGGCACCTTTTCGGCAAGTGTCTTGCGGATCTCGGCAAAATCGGGACTTGCCCCATCCTTGACGGTAACGGTCAGCAAGCGTGGAACCGGCAATTCGGAAAGGTCGAGGCCGCTGCCGAGCCATGGTTCCAGGAGGCGGGCGGTTGCTGCATCATCCATGGTGGTGACACGCGCTATGCCGTCGAATTTCAGCACTAGCCGGCTTGCCTCGCGAATTGCCTCGTCCATTTCCGCGTTGTCAGAAGGGCGGATCTGGATTGTGACTTCGCGTGAAATGTCGCTTTGCCATTTTGTCGAGGTGTCGTTGACAATTGCCAATGCCCCGGCGGCAAGGCAGGCAAGGAATGCCATGATGCCGATAACGACGGCAAGCGCCTGGCCGGCAATGCCTTCGCGTGGCACGATGTGGTTTCCACTATGCAGGTTGTATTTGCCTGCCTGGGGCCGGGTGGGCGGATTGGCGAGTGCGACATCGCCAGCAGTCCCCTTGGTGGGGGTCTTGACGGGGTTCTTGCCGGCGTTTGCGGGGACCTTAGTCATAGATTTGTACCCTGCCTTCGTTGAGCACGATGCGACGGGCCCCATATTGATCCATCAGTCCAAGATCGTGAGTCGCAATAACAACAGTGGTGCCGGACCGGTGCAATTCGATGAAGAGCCGCAGCAAACGTCGGGCCAGCGGCGGATCGACATTGCCCGTCGGCTCATCGGCCAGCAGGATCGAAGGCTGGTCGATCAAGGCCCGGGCAATCGCTGCGCGCTGCTTCTCGCCACCAGAAAGCACTGGCGGAAGAACATGCATGCGCTCGCCAAGGCCAACCCATTTCAGCAGGTCGGTGACATCGGTGCGGTAGTCACTTTCCATCTTGCCGCGAACCCTGAGCGGCAGCGCAACGTTTTCATAGGTTGTGAGATGGTCGAGCAGCCTGAAATCCTGGAACACTACGCCAATCTTGCGCCGCAGGTGCGGCATTTCCGAGCGCTGGATGAGGTTGGCGTCCTTGCCGAAAAGTTTCACCAGGCCGCGTGTCGGCTTGAGCGACAGCAGCATCAGGCGCAGCAGGCTGGTCTTGCCGGCACCGGATGGTCCTGTCAGGAACTGGAAGGAATTCGGCTCGATGCCAAAGGTGAGGTCACTGAGGATTTCAGGACCAAGACCATATCGAAGGCCGACATTCTCGAATCTGATCAATTGAAGCCCCAGCGGGTCTGGCCCGTCGCCTTGTCTTTTCAGGTTGGTCTTGCGGACGCCCTTGCCGGGTTTGCCGCCAGTCTGCAGACAGAACGACCGTCAGGACACCCTGCGTTAAACATGGTTAACAGTGCATTAACTGCTTTGTCATAGTTGATTTGGGCAGGAGTGTGAATCATGCAATCCAGAACGCCGATTGAGGCAGGGGCAATCGAGATTTTGCCACCCGTAAACGCAACGAGGACCGTCGCAGAATTCATTGTGCGCGATTGTCCCGGCTGTGGGATGCCAATCAGGAGCCAGCGAACATTCGGAAGCCGGTTCACCTGCGAGAATTGCAAACCGGGCAGCGAAGGGACTTCGCGGCCTGTTCCCGAAATGTTGGAGGAGATTGCTCCCGATCCGTTGCATGTGCTGCGGCGCGGTTTCGTGCCGCGCCAGGATGATGTTGCTGCTGGTACTGGCGGGAGTGACATGCTCAAGCGGATACGACCCTATCTTGCCGTGCTTCTTCTGGCGGCAACCTGCGGCTGGCTTGCCAGCGAGTTGATTGTAAACCGGTTGCCTGCGATTGACCGGTTGACCACGGGCAGCGTTTCGGGAATTGCAATCACCTCCCTGGAAGCGCGGCAACTCAACAGAAACGGCGAATCTGCGGTTCAGATCAAAGGCCGGATCACGAATCGCGGTTCATCGCGATTGCCTGTGGAAACAATTGCCATATCGCTGCTAGACAGCGAGGGAAAAGCCTCTACGGGCTGGATATTCCATCCAGCAATACGGTATCTGGAACCGGGAAGCTCGTTCCGCTTCTCAACGGCCAAGGGCAATACCGGCGGAAATCATTCCGCAATTGCAGCAACGATTGGTGGAACCACTCGCAAGACAGGAATGTAGCCATGCCGATCGTACGCCACAAGAAGATCGAAGTGTTGTTCAGTGCGGAGCAGATTGCTGCGCGAAACCGCGAATTGGCGGAACAAATTGCGCTCGGGGACCTGTCCAACATTCTGGTGATCTCCATCCTGAAAGGTTCGTTCGTCTTTGCAGCGGACCTGATACGAGCCCTGCATGGTGCGGGCCTTGCACCAGAGGTCGAGTTCATTTCGATTTCGAGCTATGGAGCGGGCACGGAAGCTGGCGAGGTTCGGTTGCTGCGCGACGTCGATACAGATGTTGCGGGTCGGGATGTGTTGCTGATCGACGATATTCTGGAATCAGGCAACACGCTGAAATACACCCGCGAACTGATGCTTTCACGCGGCGCACGCAGGGTCGCCATTGCCGTGCTCCTCGACAAGTCAATGAAGCGCAAGACTGATCTGACGGCAGACTATACCGGTTTCGAATGCCCTGACCAATTCGTGGTCGGCTATGGCATGGATGTGGCCCATGCATTTCGCGAGCTGCCATTCGTGGGCGTCGTCACCGGCAACGCATGACGACATCGCCTTGCAGGTCAGTCGGTCTTGAGCAGGCGCTCCAGGTAATCCTTCTCGATGCGCGGTGAAAGCGGCTGTGACAGGCGCTTGCGAATCGCTTCCATGATTTCCCTGGCGCGCTGGGCGTCGATTTCGCCCGGAACCTTGGTGTCCTCATTTGATACCAGTCCGTCAGAGCCCTCACGGCGACCAAGCGGATCCGAGCGCTGCCGGTCCTGACCGGCCTGCTGACCTTCACCCCGCTGCTGGCCACCCTTTTGCCGGTCGCCGGCCATTTGCTGCATCATCTGTTGTGCGCCGCGACGCAACGCTTCCAGCGCCTGGCCCTGGTTGCCTGCGGCGTCGCCAGGCTGTGACTTGCCGAGGTTCTTTCCGGCCTCGCCCATTTCCTGCTGCGCCTCGCCAAAGGCTTCCGAAGGATCGAGGCCCAGTTCCTTCAACTGGTCACCAAGCTCGCCCAACTGTTTTTCGAGCGCTTCCTGCTGTTCCTGCAATTGCTTCATCGCCTCGGCAAATTCTTCAGCTGTCATAGGCTTTTGTGATCCCTGGTCGCCCTGCTGCTGATCCTGCTGATCGCCATTCCGGTTTTCACCTTGTTGCTGTTCGCCGTTCTGCTCGCGCGAATTGGGATCCTTTTGCTGCATCTGGAATGTCTGGTCCATCAGCTCCTGCTGCTTGCGCATCAATTCGCTGAGCTTGTCCAGAGCCTGGTTGGTTCGGTTGCCTTCCATCTGGCGCTGTTGCTGGTGGCGGCCCGCGCGCAGGTTCTCCATCATCCGCTGCATTTCGCTGAGAAGCTGGCGTGCAGCATCCTTCGAACCGGAACGCGCGAGATCCTCGATGCGATCCATCATCTTTTCGAGGTCGCGCTGGCGCAACATGCGGGACATGTCGTTCTGGTTCATCGGGTTTTGCAGTTGCGGATTTTGCAGCGACTGCTGTGCCAGCATCTGCATGAACTCATCCATGGCCTTGCGCAGCTCTTCCATGAGCTTGGCGATCTCCTCGTCGCTCGCATTTTCTTCGAGCGCCTTGGAAAGTGCGTCCTGCGCGTCGCGCAATTTGCGTTCCGCTTCTGACAGGTCACCGAATTCGACAGCAAGTGCCGTATCCCAAAGCAGGTCCAGCACGTCCCGCAATTCATCATCATTGCGTGCGTCCAGCGTGCGACGATAGGCGACCTTCATGGCGATGAAGGCGGCTGCATTGTCGATAAAAATCTCTGGCGCGGTGGTCACGGCATCGAGGAGGTTCGCTACATGAGGGGCCTTGTTGGCGTCCATTGCCAGAATGCGACGCTGCTCAACCAGCGCCAGCGCCAACGGGTTGGAGAAGCGCCGACCAGGCAGGATCATCTCATGCGGCTCGCTGCGTCCGGTCTGCTTGGCGTCGTCTTCGGCTGCCAGCGTGATTTTCACCTTGCTCCCGGCCCATGGGTGGCTGGTCAGGTCACGGGTGGTCTTGGCCTCGCCGCTTTTCGCCCTTTGGCGCGGTAATGGCAGCGGCATTTGGGGCGCTTCCACCAATGGGCGGGCACCGTCGTCCTGCTTTTCCGCCGGGCTTATTTCCGCCCGGGCGGAGGTCACGCCATAGTCGTCTTCAACGGAATAGGAAAGTTGCAGTGAGCCGGACAGGGCGGCATCGGGTTTCCCGGTGAAAGCAATTTTCGGCGTTTCATCTGCGACAACGCCGATCTCCCAATTGGCGATTTCTGCGCTGCCGGAATACAATTTCAAGGTGCCGTCCTTTTGCAGGATGGAGCTGAATGTCGTTTCTCCCTCACGCCCGGCAACCGGTTTGCTGGTGGCGTTTTCAGAAGCAGTTGCAGCGGGAGTGGCTGATGGGTTACCGGCATCTTCTCCGGTATCAGGTAGAATTTCCTGCGTGCCTTCAGCGTCAGTGAAGGTCAGGCCAATGTCGCTGGCGCCGACAACGCGCAAGAACAATTCGCTGCCAGCCGGAACTGAAACAATGCCCGGGTCTACGGCTTCATCAACAGAGGGGTTTTCAACAACAGAGCCGGCGGTTGTTGCCATCTCGGCACGTTGCGAAGGCGTACGCAGATAGACCGGTGGCTTGCGGGTATAGGGAGGCGGATTGATCCAGGCATCGGTGCGCGTGAGGATTGTTGCGGCATTTGATGGCGGGTGAAGAATGTCGGCAATGCTTCCACCCTGCGGGGCCTGTGAGAAACCGTAAGCAACAAAGGCGATAATCGCCAGAAAGGCCCGCATTGCCCAAGGGTCGAGCCGGTCGGTATCGGGGGACGGAATTCCTGCCGAAAGCTCGCCGAGGCGTTTGGCCATGCGCTCACGGTGTTCGTGCCAAAGGGCGCGGGCAAAATCGTCTTCAGCGCCCATGGCCATCGCGTCAAGCTGGGCAGTTACCGGGCGGTCAACAAGGCCAGAGGCATGCTCGATGCGGCGCGTCGTTTCGGATTGAGAGGGAAGCGAGAACAGGCGGAATTGCCACAGGGCGGCAATGGCTGCTGCCGCAAACCCGACAAGCACAATGTAGTGTGCCCAGACGGGAAGAATGCGCCACAGGCCAAACCAGCTCGTCGACAAGAATACCAGCAAAACGCAGACAAAAGGAACTGCCAGCGGAATGAACCGCTCCCACAGGATCGCTGCATAGGCCTTGGCGCGCACCATGGCCGGCATTCGCCAACCTGTCGGGGCATCTACCGGTCTTGCTGCGCTTTTCGTCATTCGTTCTCCTGAAATGGCAAACGCCCGAAACGGCCCGAATGGCGGACATCGCAGGAAGGTAGCACACAAGCGGGCAATTTCGAGACCGCAAGTCCGATCATCATGAAAAAGTGAAAAAGAAGGTTTCCGACTGGTTCAGCGCTCGAGCCATGGCGGAAGCCGGTCGAGGGCAATCAACTCCTCCAAGCTGACGCGCGGCCTGACTACATGGAAGCGATCGCCGGATACGAGGACTTCCGGAACCAGCGGTCTTGTATTGTAGGTTCCTGCCTGGACAGCGCCGTAGGCTCCGGCTGAGCCGATGGCGAAAAGATCACCGGCCTGCATTTCGGCCATGTCACGATCCCTGGCAATGTAATCTCCCGTCTCACAGACCGGCCCGACGAGGTCAGCCCTCACATGCAACGCGCCAGGAGCTGGTTCCTTCACCGGAATGATTTCATGCCATGCCTCATACAATGTCGGGCGAATGAGGTCGTTCATGGCGGTGTCTGCAATGACGAAACGCTTGTGGCCGGTTTCCTTCACATAAATTACGGATCCAACGAGAATTCCGGCATTGCCGGCAATCAGCCTGCCTGGTTCGAAAATGATGCGGCAATCGAGCGCGCGAACATGCTTCTTGACGACATCGGCATAGGCACCCGGCTCCGGCGGCGGAATATTGTCCTTTCGATAGGGAATTCCCAGTCCGCCGCCAAGATCGACATGTTCGATCTTGTGGCCATGGTTGCGCAATTCACGAATGAGGCCTTCGAGGCGTGCAAAGGCCCGGTCAAATGGGGCAAGATCGGTGATCTGGCTGCCGATATGCATGTCAATGCCGCTGACTGCGATTCCAGGAAGCCTTGCTGCCTCGTCATAGATGGCGATTGCGTCTGACCAGGGAATGCCGAACTTGTCTTCCTTCTTGCCGGTGGAAATCTTCGCGTGGGTACCAGCGTCAACATCGGGATTGATGCGGAAAGATACATGCGCGGTCCTGCCAAGTGCGGTTGCGCGCGCAGAAAGCATGTGCAGTTCGGGAACCGACTCAACATTGAAACAGAGTATTCCCGCTTCGAGACCGGCATCAAGTTCGCTGACGGTCTTGCCTACGCCGGAGAACATGATCTTTTCAGCCGGAATGCCCGCCTCAAGCGCTCGGCGCAATTCGCCGCCCGAAACCACATCCGCGCCGCATCCAAGCCTCGCCAGTGTTGCAAGAACTGCCTGGTTGGAATTGGCCTTCATGGCATAGCAGACAAGTGAGGGAATATCGTCGAACGCCCCGGAAAACACCGTGTAATGGCGCTCCAGCGTTGCCGTTGAATAGCAATAGAAAGGGGTTCCGACTGCCGCAGCAATTTCGGAAACCGGCACATCCTCGGCGTGAAGCACGCCATTGCGGTAGTTGAAGTGGTTCACTTGTCAGGCCCGGATGATTGGGGGAATGGTCAGAGAAGTCCATCCAGAATGAAGGGGCGATCAACTGTTTGCTTGACTGCGGCACCGGTTTCATCAGTCGTCAGTACTGCGGCTGATGGCGGCGCTTCGGGCGCGCCGCGTCGTCCGCATGCCGACACACTGGCTGCAGTTGCGAGCATCAGGACGATGAATATGGCCTGCCTGATATTTGCCGGGCGCATCTCGGAACTCCACGGTTTCTGACGTCATCCCCCGACTGCCGGTGCAGGGGTGCGGACTGGCTTGTGTTATTCGACAAGGCGAGGCGAAAGTCAAACCGAACTGTTCAAGCGGTTTGCAGCCGCTTGCGCCAAAATGCCACCTGCTCGCGGACGTTGTCGGGTGCCGTGCCGCCAAAGCTCTTGCGGCTCGCCACCGATTTTTCGACCGACAGCACATCAAAAACAGCCTTTGTGATATTCGGGTCAAGCGACTGCATGTCTTCCAGCGACAGCTCCTCAAGTCCGCAACCACGGCTCTCTGCCAATGCGACGGCGCGTCCGGTGACATGGTGCGCATCACGGAATGGAAGGCCGGTCTCGCGGACCAGCCAGTCGGCGAGATCAGTGGCGATCGAATAGCCGGAACCCGCCGCCCGTGCCATTGCCTGCGGACGGGGCTCCATGTCGGTGACCATTCCGGTCATGGCGCGAATGGCGAGTTCCAGGTTTTCCGCCGCATCAAATACGGCCTCCTTGTCTTCCTGCATGTCCTTGGAATAGGTCAGTGGAAGTCCCTTCATCACGGTCAGCAATGCGACAAGGTCTCCGTTGATGCGGCCGGTCTTGGCGCGCACCAGTTCGGCAGCATCGGGATTGCGCTTTTGCGGCATGATGGAAGAGCCGGTCGAATAGCGGTCGGAAAGCCTGACAAATCCGAATTGTGGGGTGGACCAGATGACGATTTCCTCAGCAAAGCGTGACAGATGCATGGCGCAGATTGATGCTGCAGACAGGAAGTCCAGGGCAAAGTCGCGGTCCGAGACAGAATCAAGCGAATTGCGGGTAGGTTCGCGGAAGTCCAGTGCCTTTGCGGTCATGTGCCGGTCGAGCGCAAAGCCGGTACCCGCAAGTGCGGCAGCACCCAACGGACATTCATCCATGCGGGTGACGGCATCGGCGAAACGGGACATGTCCCGGGAAACCATTTCGACATATGCCATGCAGTGATGGCCGAAAGTCACCGGCTGTGCCGTTTGCAGATGGGTGAAGCCGGGCATCACCGTTTCCGCATGGGCCTCGGCCTTGTCGAGAAAGGCCAGGAGCAGATGCGCCAGAAGTGCGTGCGTGTTCAATGCTGCCTGCTTGACCCAGAGGCGGAAATCGAGCGCCACCTGGTCGTTGCGCGAACGGGCTGTATGCAAACGACCAGCCGCCGGGCCAATCAGCTCGGCCAGCCGCGCCTCGACATTCATGTGAATGTCTTCGAGCTTTTTCGAGAATTTGAAACTGCCCGCCTCGATTTCTGACAGAATCGTGACTAGACCTTGATCGATTGCAGCGGCATCGCTGTCAGTGATGATGCCCTGGCGGGCAAGCATTGACGCATGCGCTCTTGAGCCTTGTATGTCCTGGGCATAGAGCTTGCGGTCAAAATCAATGGAGGCGTTGATGGCTTCCATGATTGCGTCGGGGCCGGAAGCAAAACGTCCTCCCCACATCTTGTTGCCGCTTTCGGCCTTGGTCATGTTCAACTCCGGGAGATACCCATGGAAAACAAGTTTGCTGCCGGCAACAGAAACAGGAAAGTGATATTGGGACTTGCGCTGTTTCTGGCAGCGGCTGGCTTGTGGGCGGTATACGGGAAATTGGTGCCGGATGGCAATGTTGGCGGCGTCGCTTCTTGTGAAGGTTCAGCTGAAAAAGCTGCGAAGCTATCCGGATTGAATACCGGCGATGTCGCCGCCTTTGCAATTGCTGACGAACCGAAATTCATTGGCGATCTCACTTTCAACAACGAGACAGGTGCGGCCACCGGACTTGCTGCATCCAGCGGGAAGACGGTTCTGCTCAATCTCTGGGCTACCTGGTGCGCACCCTGCCGCGAGGAAATGCCGTCGCTTGACGCGCTGCAATCTGAAATGGGCAGTGACAGGTTCGAGGTGGTAGCGGTCAGTATAGATTTGAAGGACGACGCCAAGCCAAAGGCGTTTTTCTCCGAAATCGGGGTGAAGCATCTGGCGTTCCGCCATGATGTCACGCTTGGCGTGTTCAACCGTCTGAAAAAGATGGGCCTGGCCTTTGGAATGCCGACCACGCTCATCGTTGACGGGGAGGGCTGTGCGCTCGGCGTCATGAACGGACCGGCAAACTGGGCGGGTGAAGACGCCAAGGCGCTAATCCGCGCGGCGGTGGGCGGAGTCGAATAACTTCCGCCCTAACGGGTCGGAACCGGTGTTTCGCCGCGATAGTCGTAAAAGCCGCGTCCTGATTTGCGGCCGAGCCATCCCGCTTCGACATATTTCACGAGCAGCGGGCAGGGGCGGTATTTCGAATCCGCCAGACCATCATGCAGTACCTGCATGATCGAAAGGCAGGTGTCGAGGCCGATGAAATCGGCCAGCTGCAACGGCCCCATAGGATGGTTGGCGCCAAGCCGCATCGCCGTATCGATGGCATCGACCGAGCCGACGCCCTCATACAATGTGTAGATTGCCTCATTGATCATCGGCAGCAGGATGCGGTTGACCATGAATGCAGGAAAATCCTCGGAAACGGCAATCGTCTTGTCGAGGCTTGAGACGAAATCGCGCGCCGTGTTGAAGGTGTTATCGTCGGTAGCGATGCCGCGCACCAGTTCAACGAGCTTCATCACCGGCACTGGATTCATGAAGTGGATGCCGATGAAACGCTCCGGGCGATCAGTCGAGGCCGCAAGTCGGGTGATTGATATTGAAGAGGTGTTGGTTGCGACGATGGCATTTGGGTTGAGGCTGCGGCAAAGCTCCGAATAGATCTTGCGCTTGATTGCCTCGTTTTCCGTGGCGGCTTCAATGACAAGGTCACAGCTGGCCAGCGCTTCAAGCGAAGTCGCGCCGCTGAGATGCTCCACCGCTTTCGCCCGCTCGCCCTCAGCTATCTTGCCGGAGGACACCTGGCGGGCGAGATTGCCGTTGATGGTGGCGAGGCCGGATTCGAGTTTTTCGGCAGCCATGTCGTTCAGGACGACATCATAACCGGCCAGCGCACAAACATGGGCTATGCCGCTGCCCATCTGTCCTGCGCCGACAATGCCAACCTTGCCAATACGTCTAGTCATTTTCTGCCCTGGCCGGATTTGAATTCGCCGGACCTCAACAATTTCTGCAACAGATTCGTTGGGGCCCGGCGTTGTTCATGAAACTATCTGGCAAGTCGCATTTCAGTCCAGCGCTTTTTGCAGCTCCGGCAGTGCTGTGAACAGGTCCGCTACCAGTCCGTAATCTGCAACCTGGAAGATCGGAGCCTCATCATCCTTGTTGATGGCGACGATGACTTTTGAATCCTTCATGCCCGCCAGATGCTGAATCGCCCCAGAAATGCCGCAGGCAATATAGAGATCCGGTGCCACTACCTTGCCGGTTTGGCCAACCTGCCAGTCATTGGGGGCATAGCCTGCATCCACGGCTGCGCGTGATGCGCCAACTGCAGCGCCGAGCTTGTCGGCAACCGGTAACATGACTTCCATGAATTTTTCCTTGGAGCCAAGCGCACGGCCGCCGGAAATGACGATGCGGGCCGAAGTGAGCTCGGGCCGGTCGCTCTTGGAGAGTGCTGCCTCAAGAAATTTCGAAAGGCCAGCATCACCGGCCGCCGCGACGTTTTCCGTCGCTGCCGAACCACCTTCACCTGCAGCCTGGAATCCGGCGGTACGTACCGTGATGACGCGCTTGGCATCCGTTGACTGAACAGTCTGGATGGCGTTGCCGGCATAGATGGGACGCTCGAACGTATCTGCCGATTTAACTGCGGTGATGTCGGAAATCTGCATCACGTCGAGCAGGGCCGCAACACGCGGCATGACATTCTTGCCTGTCGAGGTTGCTGCCGCCATGATGGTGTCATAGCCACCAGCCAGTGAAACGATCAGCTTTGCCGTCGATTCGGCCAGCATGTGCTCATATTCCGCGGAATCTGCAACAAGCACCTTTGATACGCCCGCGAGTTTTGCCGCTTCGCCCGCGACAGATGCGCAGCCTTTGCCCGCAACGAGGATGTGGACATCGCCACCGATTTCAGAAGCGGCGGAAAGTGCCTTGGCTGTCTGGTCGGAAAGCGCCTTGTTGTCGTGATCAGCAAGAAGAAGAATTGCCATGATCTGGTTTCCTTTCCGTTTGGCTTACAATACGCCAGCTTCGTTTTTCAGCTTGTCGACGAGTTCGGCAACAGAGCCGACCTTGACGCCAGCCTTGCGGGTGTCCGGCTCAACCGTTGAAAGCACCTTGAGGCGTGGTGCGGTATCTACGCCAAAATCCGCTGCAGACTTCTCGTCGAGCGGCTTTTTCTTTGCTTTCATGATGTTTGGCAGGGAGGCGTAGCGCGGTTCATTCAAGCGCAGGTCCGTTGTGATGATCAACGGCATTTTCGCTTCGATGGTCTGGAGGCCGCCGTCGACTTCACGTGTGATTTTTGCATTGCCGTCACCGATCTCAACCTTCGAGGCAAAGGTTGCCTGGCTCCAGCCGAGAAGGGCGGAAAGCATCTGGCCGGTCTGGTTGGCATCATCGTCGATCGCCTGCTTGCCGAGAATGACAATGCCCGGTTCTTCGGCTTCCACGACACCCTTGAGTATCTTGGCGACGGCAAGCGGTTCAACGATGCCGTCAACCTTTACGAGAATGCCGCGGTCTGCACCCATGGCAAGCGCGGTACGGATGGTTTCCTGGGCCTGCGCAGGTCCGATGGAAACAGCGACAACCTCTGTTGCCTTGCCGGCCTCTTTCAGGCGCAGGGCTTCCTCGATGGCGATCTCGTCAAAGGGGTTCATCGACATCTTGACGTTAGCGAGTTCGACACCCGATCCGTCAGCCTTGACGCGAATCTTGACGTTGTAGTCCACAACCCGCTTTACCGGGACGATGATTTTCATGACTTACCTCTCTTCATTCCGGATTGGTCGGGCCCAATTGACCCTGGAATGTCTCAATGGTCGAAATACCGAAACTTCAACGTGTTTTCTTCGCCAAAACCGACCCATAGCTGTCAAAATGGACGCGCATCCATTTGACTGAGCCTGCCTGATGGCCAAGTTTGTTTGTTGCTGGCCGGACTAACTTCAATTTACGTTGACGTCAATATCCTGTCGCGTCGCAGAAGTTGCCGCGAGGTCGCAGCCTGGCTGGCAGCTATCTGTCGGTGTCCTCCCTTCCCCTTGGTCTTCCCCAGGGCATTGGCCGGGAGCGGCCATGATCGGGTTCCCTGTCACCAGAAATGTGATCCGCATCGCTTTCCGGTTGGCGCTCAGGCTGACCGGGCAAGGGATAGCCTTCCTCCGCAACGGCTGGAGGCGGCACTGGCGGAAGCACTTCGTCCACCGCAGCCCTGTCAAACAGGGGAACATTCCGCCGCTTGAACAGCGGCAGCAGGATCGCGCCAGCGACAATACCTCCGACATGGGCGGCCCATGAAACCTGGTCATCGCCGGCATAGAGGAAATTGGCGAGCTGGAAGAGTATCCACGCGCCGACTACCCAAAGGGCTGAAATGCGCAGGGGAATACGGCCAAGTGCCAGTATCCAGATTTTCACATTGGGATGCAGCATGACATAGGCGGTGATGATGCCTGCCGCTGCGCCCGATGCGCCGATCAGGGGCGACTCTGAAAGCGGCTGTACGAAGGCATGCAGCATCGCGCCGGCAATTGCGCAAATGCAGAAAAAAAGGAGGAAACGCAAATGACCCATGGCGTCTTCGACGTTGTCGCCGAACACCCAGATGAAAAGCATGTTGCCTGCCAGATGCATGAAGTCCCCATGCAGGAAAGCATAGGTCACATAGCGGGTATATTCGGGCATGACGGCGTAAAGTTCCGGCAATTCACGGGCGCCCGAGGCGACAGCCGGGATCAATCCGAAGGAAAAATAGGCGACGCGGGCACTGGTCGCACTGGCGATGATGCCGCTTGTGAAGAAGAACCAGATCGCGACATTGGCAACTATTATGGCGAGTGTGACCCACTGCACGCGGATATGGCGCAGGTGATTGGCGTCATGAAGCGGTATGAACATCGGGCCGCAATCTCCGTGCTGTTTCGGCTTGGCAGAAGGCAGAGGTGGCGGTCATCCCAATTTTGATGCCCGACCGTTACTCCTGCCGGTTCTTGCCCGGCACCCACAGAACATCGCCTGTTCCGCCGGAATTGACAACGCGGCTTGCAACAAAAAGAAAATCCGAGACACGATTTATATAGCGAATGGCTGCCTCGGAGATCGTTTCAACGGCTGACAGTTCAACCATCAGCCTTTCGGCGCGACGGGCCACTGTCCGCGCCAGATGCAGATGAGCCGCCGCGGGCGACCCGCCCGGCAACACGAATGACCGCAGCGGTGCCAGTCCGGAATTGAACTTGTCGATCTCGCGCTCGATCCGTTCCACCTGGCCAGGAGTTATGCGCAATGGCTCATAGTCAAGCTTTTCGCCGGTATCCGGCGTTGCCAGATCGGCTCCCAGATCAAACAGGTCGTTCTGGATTGCGGAAAGTGCGCGATCAAGATCGGGAAATTGCGGTGCGGTATGCAGGCGGCAAAGGCCGATGCAGGAATTGGTTTCGTCAACCGTGCCATAGGCATTGATGCGCAAGTCGGCTTTGCTGCGGCGCTCGCCATTGCCAAGGCCGGTGGTGCCGTCATCTCCGGTTTTCGTGTAGATCTTGTTGAGGATCACCATGGAAAATCTCCAGGACAGCGGTTCTTTTCAAAATGCGGTCTGGATCGCCAATCAGCCGCGACCTGACAAGAATAGTGCTGTCATAACGATAACGACAGCGATGAACTGGAACAGGATGCGCAAGCGCATGAGATTCTGCGAGCGGTTGGCGCTGCCACCGCGCTTCATGTTCCATAGTCCCAGTGCGAGCACGATGACGACCGCGGCCAGCGCAACGGGAATGAGAGAGGCAAAAATGTTCATTGGTTCTTTTCCGAAAAATGTTGCCTTGATTCTAGGACGGGCAATTCCCTGGTGCCATGGGGCAAATTCCCACATGCACCCACCGGCAGCAGCCAGATGCAATCCTCAGTCATTTCCCATCAATATCCGGTCCATAAGCCATTGTGGAGTGATGCTGCGGACAAGCAACATGAGCGCAGCAGGAAAAGTGACGGGATATTGCGCACGGGGCCGGTTTGCTGTCAGTGCGTGAACCAGCTTTTGGTACACGGCCTCTGGCTCCAGCCGGAAACGGTTCACACCGCCACCCGATTCGAGCTTGCCAAGATGATGGCGGTAGATCTCACGATGCACGCTGTTCTCCACGTCAATATTGGCACGCGCCTTTTCGAGCGCATTGGCCCCGAAGCGGGACACGATGGGGCCGGGCTCGATCATGGACACATGAATTCCGGTTCCCATGAGTTCAAGCCGATGGGTCAGGAACAGGCCTTCCAGCGCATGTTTCGAAGAATTGTAGGCTCCGCGCCAGCGGTAGGGGACGATGCCGAGAATGGAGGAACAGTGGATAATGCGTCCGTGGCCCTGCTGGCGCATGACAGGAACAATGCGGCGGATGAGCTGATGCGGACCGAAAAGATTGACCTCAAACTGTTCGCGCAGGACGTCGGGTTTGAGATCCTCAATTGCACCAGGCTGGCCATAGGCGGCGTTGTTGAATACCGCATCGAGCTTGCCATTGGTGGCGGCAAGGACCGTATCAACCGCTGCCTCTATCGAGTTTCCGTCCGCAAGTTCGAGATAAACCGGCTCAAGGCCAAGCTCAGCGAGAACTGCAAGGTCGTCATCCTTCCTTGCCGTTGCAAAGACCCGCCAGCCCTCTTCCTTGAGGCGGATGGCACAATGACGGCCGATGCCCGATGAGCAGCCAGTGACGAGAATCGATCTGGACATTGCTGGCCTGAACCCCCATTTTGCCTGCAACCCGAAAGAGTGCAGAAATTGCCGGAAAGCAAAGCGAATCAAAGTACACCATGGTCGTTTGCAATGCGCCATGCATCGGCTTTGCGCAACGCGGTTTTCCATTTCAACCAGGATGACGGATGGGCGATCGCCAGCCACATCACGCTCTCGGGCATCATGGCGCTGTTCCCGTTCCTGATATTCTGCACTTCACTGGTGGCCTTTTTCGACCTTGGCGATTTCCCGGAGACGGCCGTGCACCTGATGTTCGACATCTGGCCGGAAGCGGCTGCCTCGGCGATCTCTGGAGAAATCCGTTCAGTGTTGACGCAGCCGCGCGGCGATGTGCTGACGCTGGGCGCAGTAGTGGCCTTGTTCTTTGCTTCGAGCGGGGTTGAGGCATTGCGTCTTGGTCTCAATCGGGCCTATGGCGGTAAGGAGCACAGGAATGTTGCCGCACTGCGCATTCAGAGCATTGTTTTCGTCCTGCTCTCATCGCTGATGGTTGCAACCATTGCGTTCGTGCTGGTGTTGCTGCCGGTCGCCTGGGCGATCGCCCGCAAGATGCTGCCCTGGCTGGACGATTATGAAAGCACAGTGGCTTTCTGGCGGGTCGCAGCTTCCGCGCTTGTTCTGGTGCTGGCTCTGATTGCCTGCCACAAATGGTTGGCGGCAGGAAAACGCAGTTTTGCCAGCATTCTGCCGGGAGCCCTGCTGACCCTGGCGGTGTGGTTTGTGGCCTCGCTGGGCTTTGCCACATGGCTTGAGCAGTTCGCCAATTATGTTGGCACTTATGCTGGACTTGCCGGTATCATGATCGCGATTGTCTTCGTTTATATCATGTCCGTTATTTTTCTTGTCGGAGCGGAATACAATGCCGCACTCCAGCAAGGTATGAAAGAATGATTTACCATTTCCCGGCATGACGTGGCGAAATTAACCAAGGCTGCAGGATTCCTGGCTAGTTTCACTGCAATACAGGAGAAATGCCGTGTTGTGGGAAATCAGACAAAACGATCTGTTCATATTGTTCGCATTCATGTGTGCGGCGACATTTGTCTGCGGCTGGCTTGCTGACAGGATTCTGGCCTATTCAGGTTTTGGCGTTATCGGCAACTGGATGCTGATCCTGGTTGGCTGCATTGCAGGATCGTTCGCCTACAACCTTGCAGGCTACCGGATCGATTGGAATCCGATGGTGTCGGTCGGCGTTGCCTTTGGTGCGGGAACATTCCTGTTGCTTACATTGGCGAGTATCAAGGCCGCAACGAACACCTGACCAACCGGTATTTCAAAGAACCGGCAATCCAATCATCCGGCGAATGTCTGCCGGCGTGGCACCAGTTTCGCGCAAATGTCGCAATGCAGTGCTTTCGAGAGATTTCGAGAGCTTTCGTCCCTGTGAATCCACCAACAACCTGTGATGATGATAGTCGGGTTCCGGCAGGCCAAACAGGCTTTGCAGCAGCCGATGCGCAGATGTTGCATGGAACAGGTCGAGGCCGCGTACCACATGGGTGACCCCTTGCAGGGCGTCATCAAGGACGCATGCCAGATGATAGCTCGCCGGAGCATCCTTGCGCCCAAGAATGAAATCCCCCCAGCAGTCAGGCTTCGCTGTCGTGAGGCCACTCTGCCCGTCCGGTCCAGATCCTGACTCATGCCAGACAAGCGCAGCTGGCATCCGGTTCAAGGCCATTTTCATGTCTAGGCGGATGGCATGGTCCCGGTCTCCGGCAAGTATTTCATTGCGCTCATCCGCGGACATGTTCCGTTCGTTTCCCGGATAATGCGGCGCGCCGTCGGGATCGCGCGGCCAGGCCAATCCGTCGGCTTCCTGCGTCGCCACCGCGTCGCGGATCTGGGCGCGGCTCAGGAGGGCCGGATAGGCAAGTCCTTGCCGCAACAGGTCGTCGATCGCATCGCGATAGATATCAAAGTGCTCTGACTGTCGGCGTACCGGGCCGTCCCATTCAAAGCCGATCCATTCGAGGTCTTCCAGCATCATCGAAAGGCGCGATGGCGTACAGCGAATGGTGTCGATATCCTCGACGCGGAGCAATATCGTGCCGTGTGCGGCGCGCGCCATTTCCAGGTTGACCAGCGCCGAATAGGCGTGGCCAAGATGCAGCAATCCATTCGGGCTCGGTGCAAAACGGAAAACGGGTTGTGTCATGCCGACTTGTTATTCAAGATTGAGGTTTCAGGGAACCGGTTTGGCGATGCGCATCATACAAAATGAAGAGGATATTGCCGAGGGTCTTGCCGCTCTCGCCAAGGCCGACCATCGGCTGGTGCCAGTAATTGAAATGTCGGGAAAGATTCCGCTTCGCCTGGCACGGCCCGACTTTGCCGGACTTGCCTCCATCATAGTTTCGCAGCAGGTGTCAAAAGCCAGCGCGGAAGCAATTTTCGGCAGGTTGTCGCGGCTCGTTGTACCGCTGGATGCCAAGACAATACTGGCATGCGGCGAAGAGACGTTCCGCGAGGCAGGTCTTTCGAGGCCGAAACAGCGGACACTGCTCGCTGTAGCGCAGGCAGTCGAGTGTGGAGAGCTGCATTTCGGCAGGCTCTGCGACTGCAGCGCTGATGAGGCACTTGCAACGATGACCAGGGTCAAGGGCATTGGGCCATGGACGGGTGAAATCTACCTGCTTTTCTGCGCCGGGCATCCCGACATTTTTCCCGCTGGCGATCTGGCGCTTCAAGAGGCAGTGCGGGTCTCGCATGGTCTCGACGAGAGACCAGGTGACAAGGAATTGCGGCGAATTGCCGAACAATGGTCACCATGGCGCGGGGTCGCAGCGCGGCTGCTTTGGGCGTATTACGCTGCGCTCAAAGGCGGACGTGACGTCATTCCAGTCTGAAATCCGGCCAGTCTGAAATCCGGCCAGTCCGAGATCAGGAATGGACGCATCTCTCGTCGCTTTTTTGTTGTGGGTACTTCACAAGCCTGACACAACCGACTTAGATGGTAACGCAGACGAAACGGACTGAATCGCCACAAGGAGGACACCTTGACGATTGCAGTTTCGCCGGATGCGCATCCGGCGCTGGTGCTCAATGCCGACTATCGGCCCTTGAGTTATTATCCGTTGTCACTCTGGTCCTGGCAGGATGCCATCAAGGCAGTCTTCCTGGACAGGGTGAACATCGTGGCCGAATATGAATCGGCCGTCAGAAGCCCGTCCTTCTCGATGCGGCTGCCAAGTGTTGTGTGCCTGAAAACCTATATCAAGCCCAGCCGCAATCCCGCCTTTACCCGCTTCAACGTGTTCCTTCGCGATCGCTTCGAATGCCAGTATTGCGGCAGTGGACATGATCTCACTTTTGACCACGTCATTCCGCGGTCGAAGGGTGGACAGACGACCTGGGAAAATGTCTGCGCTGCCTGTTCTCCGTGCAACCTGCGCAAGGGAAACAAATTGCCGCGCGAAGCCAAGATGTGGCCGAGCCAGATGCCCTTCATTCCCAAACTCGAGGACCTGCACAGGAATGGCCGGCGGTTTCCGCCGAATTTCCTGCATGAAAGCTGGATGGATTATCTGTACTGGGACAGCGAACTGGAGCCGTAGTCAGGCTTGCGCCTGTTTCTTCCAGGCACTGCGCAATGCAATTGCGCCCAGCGCCAGGCTTGCCAGGACATTCCAGCCAGCAAAAGACAATCCCAGGAACCGGCCTGCTGCCTCGTCACAGGATGGCGGGCGTTTTGCGGTCAGGTCACCGAGCAGGTCATTGACATTGGCCGAGATGTTTCCCGCGGTTGCTCCGCAATCTCCCGGACCCTCCCACCAGCGCCATTCAATGCCGGAATGATAGGCAGCGAGTGCCATCGAGTAGAAGATCAGCAGGCCGGTGATAGCCAAAGCACCGCGGGTGACGCATTCGGGCCAGCCGCGCCAGGCTGCAAGGGCTGCGATGGCAGCGACCACAATGGCGACATAATAGGGTTCGCGTTGCGCAAGGCATAATTTGCAGGGGATGTAACCGCCAATATGCTGGAACCCCAATACGGTAGCGATCACTGCAATCGCGCCGGCGAGAAGCAGCAAGGCGGTTTGCAGATGCCTGCCCAAGATCAGCTTGTCCATGGTGCGAATACCTCAAAAGACATATTTCACGGCGACGAAGCCGCCGATCAGCAGAACCATCGCCAGGGTGAACATCAGGCCCAGCCGTTTCTCAATGAAAATCCGGATCGGATCTCCAAAATGATAAAGCAACCAGGAGACGAGAAAGAAGCGCAATCCCCTTCCCACAATGCTTACCAGCGTGAACACGAGGAAATTGAGGCCAGTGGCGCCGGAAAATATGGTCAACACCTTGTAGGGAAACGGCGTAACGGCTGCGAAGAGTACCCCCCAGCCGCCCCAGGTGTTGTACCACTGCCTGACCTGTTCGAATGAATCTTCCTTGCCGTAGAATGCCAAGATCGGTTGCCCGATCCTGTCAAACAGGAAAGCACCGATGAAATAGCCGAGAAAGGCACCGGCCACGGACGACAAGGTGCAAATGAGGGCGTAGAAAATCCACTTGCGCCGTTCGGCCAGCACCATCGGGATCAGCAGCACATCGGGTGGAATGGGAAATACCGAGCTCTCGATGAAGGAAACACCAGAGAGCGCCCAGTTGGCATTGCGGTGACGTGCCAGTGAGAAGACCCAGTCATAGAGGTGGCGAATCATTGGTGAGCCCGCATCTTGGTGGCGTTTGTGCTGCTGTAACACACGGTCAGGTTTGACCGGCTTTTAGCGCCAAGCATGTGAATAGTCCACCGACAGTCGAAATACCCCTGAACCGGCAAACGACAAAAGCAAATCGCAACTGGCAATTGACGTATTGCAGCGAAACCGCTAGTTCGCTTCTCCGGGCCCCTGTGGCGGAATTGGTAGACGCGGCAGACTCAAAATCTGTTGCCTTTACGGGCGTGCTGGTTCGATCCCGGCCAGGGGCACCATACAAGACCTAGTGCATCAAAAGCCATGGACAGGCTGGATGCCGCCGTCCATTACTTAACCGCCAATTGTTGTCGCCCGGGCATTCAGCATGCACGCTGGAACATGCGAGACAATTTGCTGGTGGATTTCCGCGGCTGAGGAAGGGGATGAGGTGACCAATCCGGCTCGATGGCTGTTTTCGAAGTTGGCGGTCATCGCGATCGCCTCAGTACTGTTTGCCCCGTCAGACTGGGTGGTTGCGTATGCCGTCGCGCAGACCAATGCGCAGGACGGCACCCAAAACAAAGGTGCGAATGTGCAGTCCCAGCCCGCACAAGCACAACCGGCGCCTGTCGAACCGCAGGAAGCCGGCAAAAGGGATGTTCCTGCGCCCAGTTTCCCGGAGACCCCGATTGTTGAAGCGGCAAAAGCCGACATCAAGCGGTGGACCAGTTCGCTCGACACCATGCTGCAGGCGCTTGAGCGCGAGGGCGTCAGCGACAGCGAACTGATCTCCTTCATAGATGAAAGTGGTAAGACACAAAGCGAGGTTTCGGAAACGATTACCGCTGTTGCGCCAATCGCGGACAGGCTGACTTCGCAATTATCGCAATTGGGCGATGCCGCAAAGGATGGCGAAACCGAATCAGACGATCTCAAAAGCCGACGTGATCAACTCCAGACGAGGCTGGGTGCAGCCGATGCAGCGCTCAAGGAGGCGCGCCTGGTATTGCTTCGCGCGCAGCAGGTTGAAAGTTCAGTACTGGCAAAAAGGCGGGCGCGGTTCGTGAGTTCGCTGTCAGTGCGTTCCAACAGCATTCTTGAGCCCGATCTGTGGCAACGTTCGATTGCGGGTGTGCCAGCCTTCATCCACAGCATTGCCATTGTCACCACCGAATCGTTTCGCGCGAGCATGTCGCGCATGGCGGGCCGGCCCGGTGGCGTGGTGATGATGCTATTGCAGGCATTCATTGCATTCGGCGTGTTTTCATTTCTGCGCCGGCTTACGTTTCTCTCTCCCGGTGAAGCAGTTGCGGGCCAGACGCAGCCCGGATTTTTCTATGCAAGGCATCTTCTTGAATTCATCCGCTCCGGCATGCTCCCGGCGCTGTTTCTCCTCGTGCTCAAGGAGATACTCATCACGAGCGGGTTCTTCGCTGACAGATTCGTGCAGCTTGGAACTTCCGCGATCAATACACTGGCGGTTTATCTGACCTCGGTGGCACTGCTGCGGATATTCCTGCGTCCGTTGCGCCCGGCATTGCGAATTGCGGACCTTTCGGATCTTGCGGCGCGACGCGTGTTTTCCGTCGGCGTTGCAGCACTTGGCCTCGTTTCGGGAACAAGGCTGCTGAATGTGTTCGCAGTCAATTTGCTGGCACCTTTTGAAATCTCGATCGTGCTGAGCGGCCTGCTTGCCGTGTTTGCCATAACCGGCTGTGTCTGGATGCTTTTGGCAGTGACAGAGGACCGGGCGTCCCGACCGCAAAAGGTGCTTACCCCTTCGCGGCTGGTTCGCTGGCGCCACCTGCGCCCGATCATCTGGATCGCAGTCGCGTTTTCGGCGGTCGGGTTGCTGACAGGCTATATCGCATTGTCTGAATTCATCGCATACCAGATCATCGCGGCAATTCTGGTTCTCACACTGGCATGGCTGGTGCTGCGGGTGTTCGACGAGGTACGTGACAATCTCGCCAGCCATGACAGTGATTTGTTGCAGCGTGTTTCCGCGACTATCGGGATGCAACCCAAATCAGTGCAACAGATGACGATCCTGGGCTTTGGCTTCCTGCGTCTTGCTGTCGTGCTGGTTGCTGCGTTTTCGCTGCTGCTGCCGTGGGGTATACAGACGCAGGACTGGTTTGCGCTCATCAACCGGGCTTTTTTCGGGTTTCAGCTTGGCGGATTGACGGTTTCGATTTCGGCAATCCTGATGGCGCTGACGCTGTTCACGATCGGGGTATTGTTCACGCGCACTGTGCAGAACTGGGTTGGCAACCAGTTTCTTCCCACGACACGCATGGACAAGGGATTGCAGAATTCGCTCATCACGGTGTTCGGCTATGTCGGACTGGTGGTGGCCGGCCTTGTCGCAATCAGCGCCGCCGGACTCGACCTGTCGAACCTAGCGATTGTTGCAGGTGCCTTGTCAGTTGGTATCGGTTTCGGCCTGCAGAGCATCGTCGGCAATTTTGTGTCGGGGCTCATTCTCCTGGCCGAACGCCCGATCAAGGCTGGCGACTGGGTGGTGACCGGTGGAGGGGAAGGCACGGTGCGCCGTATTTCGGTCCGCTCCACAGAAATCGAGACCTTCGACAACGCAACGATCATCTTGCCGAACCAGACACTGATAACCGACCCTGTCATCAACTGGACACACCGAAACAAGCTTGGTCGTATCATCATTTCAATTGGCGTAGGGTATTCGAGCGATCCGCACCAGGTTCGCGAAATATTGCTGGAATGTGCCAGGGCGCATCTCGGCCTGTTGGCCAAGCCAGCGCCAGTGGTCGTCTTTACCGATTTCGGGGCCGACGCGCTGATGTTCGAACTTCGGGCCTGGCTTTCCGATATTGGTGACGGACTGATGGTGAAGAGCGATCTCCGATTTGCCATTTTGGCCGCCCTGCGCGCGGAGGGAATCGAGATACCTTTCGCACAGCGCGATATCCACATAAGGTCCGGCCTTGAGGCATTGCAACCGCCAAAGCAAAAGGCGAAAACCGCAGTTCCTTCGCAGCCTCGGGCCAGGGTCATGGATGCACCGGCAAGCAAAACCGACAAAAAGCAATGAGACATGCTGATCGAAAAGGATACGCTGGAGGAAATCACCGAGGCATTCCACTGGGAACTGCCTGCGGCCTATAATATCGGGCATGAGGTCTGTGACCGTCATGCAGCACTGATGCCCGAACGGATCGCCCTCATGCGCTGGAACGACGGCGAAGAGCCCGTAGCAACCACTTACGGTGAACTGCGCGACGCATCGAACCGGCTGGCCAACCATCTCGTTTCGCTGGGACTTTCGCGGGGCGACCGCGTCGCGATCATCCTGCCACAAAGCGTTGAGGCAGCGGTCAGCCATATCGCCATCTACAAAGCAGGACTGGTTGCGGTTCCGCTGGCGCGACTGTTTGCAGCGGACGCGATCGAATATCGATTGAAGCGGGCAGGTGTCTCGGCAGTCATTTCCAACGCAGATGGCTTGGCCAAGATCAGTTCAGTACGGGAAAGGCTCAGTGAGCTGCGCCATTTGATTTCAACGGATGGCAATGCCGGCGGAGACAGCATCGACTTCCACGCTGCGCTTGCTGCCAGTGATCCGGATTTCACGTGCGAGGACACTGGTCCCGACACTGCGGCGCTGATCATATTCACCTCAGGGACAACCGGGCCGCCGAAGGGCGCACTGCATGGGCACAGGGTCCTTGCCGGACACCTTCCCGGCGTGCAGATCCACCACGAGTTCATGCCGAAAGACGGAGATATTGCCTGGACCCCAGCAGACTGGGCTTGGGCGGGCGGATTGTTGAACGTGCTGCTCCCATGCCTGCATCTGGGAGTTCCGGTAGTCCATGGCGGATTGGAGCGTTTCGAACCTGAAAAGGCCTTTCGGTTGCTGTCGCAGATGAAGGTGCGAAATGCTTTCATTCCGCCAACTGCGTTGCGGTTGATGAAAACGGTGGAAAACCCGCGCGAACATTACGACCTCAAACTGCGAACAGTGGGTTCGGGAGGCGAAAGCCTGGGACGTGACACATATGAATGGGCGCAACGCGCGCTTGGTCTCAGCGTCAACGAATTCTACGGCCAGACAGAATGCAATCTGGTGCTGAGTTCCTGCAGCAGCCTCGGTGTCAGTCGGGCCGGAGCCATCGGCAAGCCGGTGCCGGGTCACAAGGTTGCCGTTGTTTCGCCAGAAGGTGTGGTCTGCAAACCGGGTGAACGTGGCGAAGTGGCTGTGCTGCGTCCTGATCCGGTGATGTTTCTGGAATATTGGGATGATCCCGCGGCAACGGCGAAAAAGTTTGTCGGTGACTGGATGCTGACAGGGGATCAATGTGTCGTCGACGAGGACGGCTATTTCCATTTTGTCGGGCGCGATGATGACATCATCAATTCAGCCGGTTATCGCGTTGGTCCGGGTGAAATAGAGGATTGTCTGGTGTCGCATCCCGCGGTGCGGCTTGCTGCTGCTGTTGGCAAACCTGACCCGTTGCGGACGGAAATCATCAAGGCTTATGTGGTGCTTGCAGCAGGCTACAGGCCCTCGGATGCGCTGGCGCAGGAAATCCGCCAGCATGTGAAGGCGCGCATGGCTGCCAATATCTATCCGCGCGAACTAGATTTTGTAGACGAAATTCCGCTCACCACAACGGGCAAGGTCATACGGCGGGTGTTTCGCGAAATGGCCCGGCTGGAGGCCGAAGCACAGATTTCCAGTCCCGCCTGATGGCACTCTTGGCCATGTGACGCAGTTTCTGACGATTGGCAATGGCCGTGATGATCGTGTCGGCGCGTTTGTTGCTTTTGGCTATCACCAGCGTCTCAAGTGCATGGCGTTCCGTCCAGAGCCGGTCCATCCAGCCGTTTTCGGCAGCCAGTGAATCGGCAAAGGCAAAGCCGGGCTGTTCCAGCATCCATTTCGAGGCCGACAGCATCAGATGCGTTCCCGGGGAATAGGTCCGGTAATGTTCGTCGAACGCGGTTTTCCAGGGGAAATAGCGTCCATTGGCTTCCAGGATGATCAGCGATGCAATCGCGCGGTTGTCAATGCGCACGGTGTGGATCGAGGCATGGCCCTTCTCGGCAAAGGCCGCGACTGCCTGGCGTGCGAAGGCAGCGGTTTTGCGGATGATGTGGATTGAGGTGCCTTTTCGTCCCTTCCAGCCGCGCGTTTCAAGCAGCAGAAATTCCTCGAAGCGTACCAGGACATCCCAGAAGTCGGTCGCCACAGTCATCGTGACATCGCCCATTTCCGACAGTTTGCGGAACTGGCGTTTGTGTTCACGGCGGCGCTTGGTGGAAAGTGATTTTTCCGGGTCCTGGCCGGGAAGGAGCGAGGCGCGCCGGGCAGAAGCCTGGTGTCTTGTCGACAGGCCATGGCGGTTCAATGCGTCGATCAGGATGCGGGCCGATGGCTCGTCTGCAGGAAAATCATCAAACACGATGCCGTGCGTGACAAGCGGTGGCGCCTTGGCCAGAAGCCCGGCAAAGCGTTCGCAACTCTCGGCAAGATCATCGGGATCTACCAGCGGAAATGAAAGTGGAGCAAAGGGATGACTTGCCACCCGCATCACCCGAGTTGGCGGCAAGCCTGCACGGGAAAGACCAACGGGGAATGCCAGCCTTGCCTCGCGGCTTTCCCCGACTGTTTCTACCAGTGCCAGAAGATGCGAATCCGAAATCCCCAACCGTCCGGCTGACGCTGAAAGGAATGCGGGCGAAAAGAACGGGTTCAAACCCGCTGCACGTTGTGAAAGTTGGCTCAGAAAGCCGTCTGAAAGTGTTTTCGGCCCAAGAGGCCACAGTTCAAGCTGCCAGGCGCTGGAGCCGATTGTAACCTCGCGGGCCAGGATGTCCGGTTTGATGGCGGGCGATGGCAGATCGCGGATCCAGCCCTGCGATATGCCCTTCCTTTCCTGCTCCGCTCCATCGCGCATCATCCAGCTGATCCGTTTTCGACCGGCAGGGGCGAACGTGCGGGAATGATGAAGATATGGATGCCGAGGCGCCTGCGGGCTGCTGCATACAAGGCTCCGGCCTCGAAAACCATCGCGCAGGTGGTTGCAATGGCTGCACCCTTGAGGCCGTAAGCCGGAATAAGCGCGAAGTTGAGAACCAGGTTGACCGAGAGGCTCGCAGCGTAGACCGCGGCGCAGGTGCCCTGTTCACCGGACATGGTAAGAACACTTTCGGCAGCGCCGACAGTTGAACGGATGACAACGCCTGCGGCCAGTATCCACAACAGGCTTTCGCCAGCGGCAAAGCTCGGGCCGAACAGCATCAGGAAATATTTGCCCAGAACCACCATCACTGCGGCAAGCGCCAGCGATGGCCAGAATGTCCAGCGCACGGTCTCCTGGATGAATTCCTCATATCGCCGATGGTCGCCGGCAGCCTTGTAGGTGGCGAAGCGATGGGCAGAGCCTGCCTTGACGGCAAAATAGACAAAATGGACCAGAGACAAGGTCTTGACCGCGGCAAAATAGATGCCGACCTGGTCCGGCGGCAGATAATAGCCCACGAACAGGATGTCTGTGTTTGTCAGGAGATTATAGAAACCCTCGACAAGGAAAATGGGTGCGGCAACCACCAGCCATTGGTTCGGTTTGTAGGAGCGCTTGCCCTTTGGTACTTCGCGGCGCAAGTTCAGCCACAGTGCGATCGCCTGACTTATCGAGGCAATGTAGGTTGCTATGATCGCTGAGGTCATGGCGGTCAGGGCATCGGCGGGGTAGCCGACGACAATCGCGACAGCCATGACAGCCAGAATGAGCAATGGGCGCATGATGAAGGTTGGAAAAAGTGCCACGCCCGGCCAGTTGAAAGCCCGCGCGACACCGTCCTGCACTTCCTGCAGCGACATCATGGGCAGGCAGACAGCAGCGAGGACGATTGGAATCACAAAATAGCTGGTGAGATGTTCGGAAAATTCCCAGGTTATCAATCCGCCCATTGCTGCCAGCATTGTCGAGCCGATCAACGACCAGATCAGGCTGCCGCGAATGGCACCGCGCAGATGGTCCATGTCGCCAGCGGCCTTGTATTCGGAGATGAAGCGAATGATGCCAGTCTGAAAGCCAAGGCATGCAATGCCGCCCAGGATGACGGCCGCTACCCAAACCGCAACAAATATCCCGTATTCGAAGTCACCCATCCAGCGGGCCATGAGAACCTGCGAGAAGTAGGCGATGGCAGCACTTGCCACGCGGATCGAAAAGGCAATCAATGCGGTTCGTTGCGAAACGGAGCTGTCACTCTTGCCATTAATCAGTGCGTTTATGATTGAATCAGCGCGCTGTGCATGCGGCAAAAGACGGTCTGAGAGCCGCCCGGGAAGCCATTTCAACGGGGTTACAAGATCAATATGCAAGGTCTGCTCCGGGTCACGATTGCGCCGAAGCATTCCACAAATGCTTTAAAAAACCGTTCGGAGGTGCCAGAAAAAAGCGTAAACAATCCAATTTTTCAATGGTTTGTAAACCATGTCTGCTGACGGGGAGTTCAAGCCGAGAACCCGCCGCCGTCCAGAAATGCTCGTTCAGCATCGGTCGTGTGGCGTCCCAGCGCCGGATTTCGATGCGGAAAACGCCCGAAACGCCGGACGACGTCGCGATGAGTTTTTGCGTATTTCAGCGACTCGGGTTCATTAGCCGCGTGGAACAGCCTGACGCAACGCTCCTGCTCGGCAATCCTCTCGGAGTGCATGAACGGCATGAAGAAAAACGTGCCGAGATCAGGGGCCACTTCCCTGTCGTATCCGGCAGCCAGCGCTGCTGAGGCAATCTCGCAGGCGAGTTCATCCTGTGCGAACGCCCTTGGGTCATTGCGAAACATGTTTCGGGAGAACTGGTCGAGTACAATTACCAGGGCAAGTGCCGGGCTTGCTTCATTTCCCCAACTGGCGAGGCCTCCTGCGGCAGCCTGTTGATGGAGTGCTCCGAATTTCGTCCTGATGGCTTCATCGACGACGTCGTTACGTCTGAACCAGCCTTCCGGCCCAATGGAACGCCAAAAATCGAGGACTTGCTGGTGGTCCATCATGGTAATTTCTCCATATAGTCTGCGGCTGGGGGATCAAGGCTTGCCAGCGGTATTGGCAGGACTATACGGGTTTTAAATTGGAAAGCGAAGGAACAGCCATGGAAATCGTGTTGCTTGACCTCAAAGGACTGAATTGCCCGCTCCCGGTGCTCAAGACCAGGAAGGCGATGCGTTCGATGCATCCGGGAGAAAGGCTCCGGGTCGAAACCAGCGATCCGTTGGCAGTCATCGATGTGCCGAATTTCTGTCGTGAGGACGGGCATGTGCTGATAGAGATGCAGGAGGAAGGCAGGATACACCGGTTCCTGATAGAGCACGGACCTGCCATCAAGCCCGTGTCCTGACACTCAAGCTGCCTAGAATTTCATTCCGCCAATCGCCAGCGGGTTGTCCATCAGCGCTGTGCGATCAGGCGTATCGCTGGCCATCCTGTTGGCAAAGCCGTCAAACAGGCGGCGAACGAATTCCGGATCCATGCCCTTCAGGATTACCACAATCCTTGTCGAGCGGTCATCGTCCGGCCATTGCCTCAGGAATTCAGGCTCATGGAACGTGCCCCGCACACCATGGACAACCAGGGGAAGCGGATTTTCGGCGACGGCCACGATTCCCTTCAGCCGCAAGACCTGCGAGCCATAGGCTGATGCGAGCAATTCGCAGAACGTTTCGACGGCCAGGATTGGCAATGGGGTGTCATGGACCAGTACCAGTGAAGATATGCCGGAATGGGCTGTTCTGGGGTCAGCGTGATGATGATCATGTGCATGATCATGGCCATCCGGACCATGTTCGTGTGAGCAATGGTCGGTATGGGAAACAACTTCCCGTGATGGAGTAAATGCAGGTTTGCGCAGCAGCGACGGCAGGTCGGTTTCATCCGTCAGAACAATGAAATCAACCGCAGGATTTGTCCCGGATATTGCTGCGCACAGCCTGCCTGTTGCGGCATCGGTCAAATGGGCGATGTCGGATTTGGTGAAAAGGATGCGGTCGGCGAGAGCGGCCTGGGTTTGCGCCTCGGGAAATTCAGCAAGCGCGGCTTCGCCATTGACGAGATCAATGAGTGTCAGCACGGCTTCAAGGTGCAACCGATTTGACAATTCCGGATGGCCGATGATCGCCTGGATAACGGGTCCGGGATCCGCAAGTCCCGTCGTCTCGATAACGATCTTGTCGACGTCGCGCGCTGCAATGTCGCTCAGCGTATCAACCAGCGCACCGCGAACCGTGCAGCAGATGCAACCATTGCCGAGCTCCACCACCTCGTCGCTGGTTGCGCCAAACAGTTGGCGGTCCAGACCGACTTCACCGAATTCATTGATGATGATCGCGGTTCGCTGGAGAAGGCCCGCGGCATGCAGGCGGTTCAGCAAGCTTGTCTTTCCTGCTCCCAAAAAGCCGGTAAGGATGATTACCGGGAGCGGTTTCCTGCCGTTATCAGATTTGGATGCCATGGTTTTTCCAACCCGCTTTCAGCGGTCCGGCCTTTTTACGGGAAGTGGAATGGAGCCGCGGATTGCCGGCAGCGAAGTCACTCTTTCGCCATCGATGTCGCGGCTGCCCGGGCGCGGTTGCGGAACCGGAACCTTGCTTTTCGGTGCAAGGGCTGCAGTCAGGAATGCCTCGCTTGGCGGTGCATCGATGCCGCCGGTCGTGACCACGAGCGGAGAGCCGACATTGCGCCTTGGGCCAAGCAGGGGCGAATCAATCTTCGCGGCCCCGGCACCCGGATCGTAGCGGGTTTCATAAGCACTCTTGCTGCAGATGGTCGCGCGCTTGCTTACTGGTTGAACGGCTGCGCCACTGTTGATGTAACTGTCCACCGGCTCGCCGCCATTCGCCTCGAAGCCCGCCAAAAGCAGTCTGGCTGCCTCCACCGCACGGTCCGTCTGCGAAAAGGCACCCAGAACCACTGCAATCAGATGACGGCCGTTGCGGGTCGCACTCGCCACCATGTTGTAACCGGAAGCACAGATGAAGCCAGTTTTCATGCCGTCGGCACCATCAAAACGCTCGAGCAGCAGGTTGTAGGAATAGTCAACCTCATCGCCATAACGGATGGCGGGGACTGAAAAGATCTTCGAAAATTGCGGGAACTCAGAAAATATCCGGCGTGAAAGAACTGCAAGATCGCGCGCACTTGAATATTGTTCCGCAGAATGCAGTCCGTTGGGATTGGCGAAATGACTGTCTGCCATGCCGAGGGATTTTGCTGCCGCGTTCATGCGCTCGACGAAAAGCGGAACTGAACCTGCCACCGATTCGGCGAGAGCAATGGCCACGTCATTGGCGCTCTTGACCACCAGAATCTGCAATGCTGTGTCGACCCGAAGCCTGATACCAGGGGCAAAACCCATTTTTGAAGGGGGCTGCGAGGCAGCCAATTTGCTCATGGTAACCGGGGAGCCGGGAGCAATCTCGCCTGAACGGATTGCCTGCATGGTCACATAGACCGTCATCAGCTTGGTAAGGGAGGCCGGATACCAGCGGTCAAATGCACGATTGCCGGACAGGACTGCGCCTGATCCTGCATCTATGACTATCGACGGTTCAGCATTGTTGGCGCGGCTTGCGCCGGTTGCTGCAAGCAAGGCCGACTGCAGTACCAGTGCAAGTGCGAACATGATCCTGACGCGTTGGGAAAAGTTCTTGAACATCTGCCAGGTCATGCTTGCCTATTCCCAATTCTAAATTTCCTGCCCCGCCATATCACAGCCGCGCCAGAGCAATAACCCTGATCACTGTGACTGGAAGTGAATGTGCCCCACGTGTTCACGGCACACTGGATATTTGGTGCATGGCGATCTATCTGGAACTCATGTGAACAATTGCAAATAACTGCAATTGCGTCCAGATTGCGCCCACAACAAGAAGCATTCCTGCTGCAAGACTTTTCGGAGCAACCATGCCCATCATCAACCGAATGGCCGAGCTTCACGACGAGATTACGGCATGGCGGCGTCAATTGCATGCCAATCCCGAACTTATGTACGATGTGCATGAGACAGCCGCGTTGGTTTCGCAGAAATTGCGCGAATTCGGCTGCGATGAAGTGGTCGAGGGTATTGGAAAGACGGGGGTTGTTGGCGTCATTCGCGGTAGTCGCGGGGAAGGGGGCACAATCGGCCTTCGTTCCGACATGGATGCGCTTCCGATCGAGGAGGAAACCGGAAAACCGCATGCCTCCAGGGTTCCTGGCAAGATGCATGCCTGTGGTCACGACGGGCACATGGCCATGCTTCTGGGCGCTGCACGCTATCTGAGCGAGACACGGAATTTCTCCGGTAGTGTTGTTGTCATCTTCCAGCCCGCAGAAGAAGGCGGTGCCGGCGGCAAGGCCATGGTTGATGACGGCATGATGGACCGGTTCGGCATTGACGAGGTATACGGGCTTCACAACATGCCGGGGATCGCGGTGGGCGATTTCGCCATCCGACCTGGTCCGATCATGGCAGCGACCGACGAGTTCGACATCGTTATCACCGGCAAGGGCAGCCATGCGGCCATGCCGCACCAGTCTGTTGATCCTATCACCATTGCCGCCCAATGCGTGATGGCGATGCAGACCATCGTTTCGCGCGGAGCCAATCCGGTGGAATCGCTCGTGGTATCCGTGACCCAACTCAAATCCGGGTTTACCAACAATGTCATTCCAACGACCGCTTATCTCAACGGTACGGTCCGCAGCCTGACGCCAGAATTGCGGATATTTGCCGAGAAACGGATCCGCGAAATTGTTGCGGGCATCGTCAGTGCGCATGGTGCGACCGCCGAGATCAATTACGAGAACAATTATCCCGTTACATTCAATCATGTTGAGCAGACGCAGAAAGCGATCGCGATCGCGGAGGCGGTTGCCGGCAAGGGCCGGGTCAACACCGAAATTCCGCCACTGCTGGGAGCCGAGGATTTTTCCTACATGCTGGAAGCCAGACCCGGAGCCTTCATTTTCATGGGCAATGGCGATACCGCATCGCTTCATAATCCGGAATATGATTTCAATGACGAGGCCATACCGGTTGGCAGCTCATATTGGGCCAAACTGGTGGAGACACTGCTGCCCGCTCGTTGAGTGCATCAACCCAGCGGTAGGGCTGCTGTCTCCTTGATGGTGTTGAGTACGATCGAGGATTTGACGGTCTGCACGGATTCATGCGGCATCAGGTCGTTGTTGATGATGTCCGACAATTCCCGCAGATTTCGCGCGACGAGCTTGATCTGGTAGTCCATTTCCCCGGTCAGGGCATGGGCTTCAAGCACATTCGGCAGGCGGAGCATCAGTTCTGCAAACTTGCGGGCATTGTCACGGTTGTGTGTGTTGAGCATGACCGAGATGATGACGGTCAATCCGAAGCCCAGTCTTTCGCGATCTGCGCGGGCAAAATAGCCGGTGAGATAGCCCTCGTTTTCCAACCTTGTCCGGCGTCTCGAACATTGTGATGGCGACAGGTTCACCAGATCGGCCAATTGCTGGTTGGTGAGCCTGGCATCCGCCTGCAGCAGGCTTACCAATTTGGCATCAAACCTGTCAAAACCATCAATCTCGTGCATGAATATCTCCTGAAACTTCGAAATCGTGCATCATTACCAGAGATGTTGGCTGATTTGCAAACCTCGTGCATGCCGCTTCTGCTACCATCAGATAGTGTTGACAGCTGCAAGGAGGAAAGAAAATGGGTCCGTTCCCGCATGGTGCCCCGAAGGCAATGATTTCAGGCGACAATCCGGCGGGGACCGACGGGTTCGAGTTCGTCGAATTTGCCCATCCTGAACCTGGTGAACTGGAAGCGTTGTTCACACGGATGGGTTATGCCTGCGTCGCAAAGCACAAGAGCCGGGAAATCACACTGTGGCGCCAGGGGGATGTAAACTACATTATCAACGGCGAGCCACAATCCTTTGCGGGCAGGTTCGTCCGCGAACACGGGCCTTGTGCGCCTTCAATGGCCTGGCGGGTGGTTGATGCACAAAAGGCATTCGAACATGCCGTATCGCGGGGCGCCGAGCCGTATCTTGAAGATGACCGCACGCTGAATGTTCCGGCAATCCGCGGAATTGGCGGGTCATTGCTGTATTTTGTCGACCAGTATGGCGACAATGGCTCAGCCTATGACGTTGAGTTTGAATGGCTTGGAGAGCGTGACCCGAAACCGGAAGGAGTGGGTTTCTTTTATCTCGACCATCTGACCCATAACGTTTATCGTGGCAACATGGACAAGTGGTGGGCTTTCTACCGCGAATTGTTCAACTTCCGGCAAATTCACTTCTTTGACATTGAAGGCAAGCTGACCGGCCTTGTGTCGCGCGCCATTACGTCTCCATGCGGGAAGATACGCATTCCGATCAACGAATCGACCGATGACAAGAGCCAGATCGAGAGCTATCTGCGCAAATACAACGGTGAAGGCATCCAGCATATCGCTGTGGGGACTGACGCGATCTATGACGCCACTGACCGGCTCAACGCCAATGGCCTGAAATTCATGCCGGGGCCGCCGGAGACCTATTATGAGCGTTCAAGGGAGCGGGTCGCGGGCCATGCGGAGCCGCTCGACCGGCTGAAGCGACATGGCATTCTGATCGATGGCGAGGGTGTTGTGGGGGGTGGCGAAACCCGCATCCTGCTCCAGATTTTTTCCAAGACCGTAATCGGGCCGATCTTTTTCGAATTCATCCAACGAAAAGGCGATGACGGGTTTGGTGAAGGAAATTTCCGTGCCCTGTTCGAATCGATCGAGGAAGAACAGATCCGCTCTGGCGAACTGAAAAACGATGCTGCCTGAAAGGGCTTTCAGTCCTGACGGCGATTTATTCGTCCCAGGCCGCGGAAATACGCTTTTGCAGCTCGTTGACGTTGACCAGCACCAAGGCGCCCTTGGTCTTTTCGACATGGCCCTGTTTTTCCAGTGCGTTCAACTCGCGTGAAACAACTTCGCGGCGGGTACCGATTCGCTCTGCCAGTTCGCGCTGAATAGGCGGTGGGCTGACGGAGCGCTGATGCGGATTGCCGGGTCTGGGTCGGGAAAGCCGCAAAAGCTCCGTATAAAGGCGGTGCTTGGCCTGCAGGAACGAATGCTCGGCAAGCCGCATGTTGAGAGTGCGCACGCGCGAAGTGAACATGCGCAGGACTTTCAGGTTGACTTCCGGGGCATCCTTGAGGATTTCGAGAAAGCTCTTTTGCGGCATGATGCAGATGCGCGAACGGGTCAATGCAGTGACATTGGCGGATCGGGTTGCCCCATCGATGGCAGCAATCTCTCCAAAAAACTCGCCGTCCGACATTTCGCCGAGAATGACTTCCTTGCCGACAGCAATGCGATGAATGATGCGGACCTTGCCGGATATCACGAAGCGCACGTCGGTTGTTTCGTCATCCACATCAATCACCAGTTCATGCGGGGCAAAATCCTTCCAGAAACAGGAGCGGGCATAGCGTTCCGACAATTCTTTCGGCATTTCTGCAAAAAGCGGGATATTCGAGAGGGTTTCCATGACTGCTCCGGATAAGTCTGCTGCCGTAGTGCAGGGTTCGATTTTGAGGCGGATAGTGCCACAGTGGCGGGCTGCTGCAAACATCAATGCCAAAAACAGTCGCACGACGCATGTGATTGTGAACCCGGCAGGCGCAACCACAGGTTAAGTTACTGAAGATTTGCGTCTTTACGGAAAAAAAACATGTCTGGCGGATAGTGGAGTTTGGGGTGATTCTCTGGGCGATGGAGAACACGGGGCGAATGATAGAGAACAAGAACAAATTCAATACGGCCCATTCGGGCAAACTGCCGGATCCGGTCCATGAATCCGTTGTGCGCTCGCTATATGGTGAACAACGCACGCTGGCGGTCGGAATTGTCACGATGGTCCTGGCGCCGCTGGTGTTGTACCTGCGATCCGGCGACTGGACCCAAATCTTGGTGATGGTTGCGCTCGGTCTCATAGGCATTTTGAGAATCGTTGACAGCGCACTGTTCTGGAGAGCGGCGGGAGAGCAGTTATCGCGACGCGAAGTTACCTACTGGGAAAACCGTTACGCGATACTTGGTGCTCTGTATGTAGGCGTTCTGGGTGCATGGTGCATGACCGGATTTGCCAGGACGTCAGATGACTTTGTTCACCTGATGAGCATCT
Source organism: Nitratireductor sp. (assembly GCA_041397525.1). GTDB lineage: Bacteria > Pseudomonadota > Alphaproteobacteria > Rhizobiales > Rhizobiaceae > BOKV01. The sequence continues at coordinate 397,984 of JAWKWL010000002.1, read as the reverse complement.
CCATCACCATTTCCTATCTGGTTGGAATCATCGGCCGCAATTTCTCGAGCGAAAGAGTGGTGCTGAGCCAGACCATTTTCGCTGGTCTGCCTCTGATCTTTAGCGTTGCGCTCTTTGCCGATACATACCATCTGACACTCGGCTTTTTCCTGCTGCCGCTATTCCTCAGCATCTGGTTCATGTCGCGAAACCTGCGAAGCGTCCTGTTTTCAGCAGTACTGAACGCCCTTGAAAGCCAGAAAATCGCCGACCGGTTTGACGTGGCCCTGAACAACCTCACCCACGGAATGGCGATGTTTGATCGCAACCACACATTTGTGGTCGTCAATTCCCGATTTGCGTCGCTTTGTGGCTTGCCCGCGGACACAAACCTTTTGCACTTGCCGGTGTCGGAAATGCCCGATACGTCCGCGATTGTGGAAACTGGCAGCAACAAAGTACATTTTCGTGACATGATTGTTGCCTGCATAGCGCGGGGGCGGCAAACCAATTTCTCCTTTATGGTCGATGGCGGTCGCGTGATTGAAGCCAAGTTCAACCCGATGGCGTCTGATGGCGGGGTGGTGGTGCTCGAAGACGTATCCGACCGGGTGCATTCGGAAAACGAGATCCGAAAGCTTGCGAGTTTTGATCCACTGACCCATCTCCCCAACCGGCGCTTTTTCATGGGCGAGGTCAACCGGGTCCTGGGCAGTGTCGACGGGTTGTTGCCATGCGCTTTCCTGTTCGTCGATCTCGACAATTTCAAGGATGTCAATGACGCTCTTGGCCATTCCGTTGGTGACAAGCTGCTGTGCTCGGTAGCCTTGCGCATCCGCTGGCACATGCCGGAAAAGGCCATGGTCTGCCGCTTCGGCGGTGATGAGTTCATCATCGTCATTCCCGGTCGCGTCTTGCGCAAGGAATGCAGCGAACTGGCAAACCTTCTGATCGAGGAAATATCCAAGACCGTGCATGTCGATGGTCATCGCCTTTCGATCGGCGCCAGCATTGGCATTGCGCAATCGCCTGAAAACGGTGGAGAATATACCCAATTGCTCAAGGCGTCGGACATGGCGCTCTACGATGCCAAATCGCGCGGCCGCGGACGGTTCTCGTTCTACACCGATGAGCTGGGAGACCTGATTCGCGACAGGCGCCAGCTCGAAAGCGAATTGCGCAAGGCGATCGACCTGGGGCAGATGGAGCTGCATTACCAGCCACTCGTGACAATTGCAGACAACAAGATCAGAACCTGTGAGGCCCTGTTGCGCTGGAATCATCCGGAGCGCGGAATGGTGCCGCCGAGCATCTTCATTCCGGTTGCCGAGGAGATCGGGGTGATTTCCGACATTGGAAGGTTCGTGCTTGAACAGGCGACGCTTCAATGTACGACCTGGCCGGAGGATGTTTCGGTTGCGGTGAACGTTTCCTCACTGCAGTTCCAGCAGACGGATGTCTCAGCGGTCGTCAAATCAGCACTGGTCAATAGCGGATTGTCTCCAAAACGGTTGGAAATCGAAGTAACCGAATCTGCCATGCTGGAAAACATCAACGAGACGAAAGCAACGCTTCACCGCTTGTCCGAAGCTGGTGTAAAAATCTCGCTTGATGATTTTGGAACAGGTTTTTCCAGCCTGAGCTATCTGCATACCCTGCCGCTCAACAAGGTGAAGATTGATCGCAGCTTCATTGAGGATATCGAAGTTGACGACAAGTCCATTGTTTTGCTTTCCGGCGTTACACACCTGGCACGCGAACTTGGTCTTTCGATTACCATTGAAGGTGTCGAGACGTCTGAGCAGCTGAATATCCTCTGCAACAAGGTCACGGTCGACCAGGTACAGGGCTATCTGTTTGGCAAGGCGGTCCCGGGCCCTGTCATCTGTGAGCAACTCGTGGCACAAAACACTCCGCTCAAGAGACCTTTGCTCGCCGCATCACGATAGTTTTGCCTGTGGGAACCATGGCTGTTGCGATCCCATTGGGTCGAAACGTAAAAAAAACGGCGTGGTTTCGTTGACCACGGAAATTAACCACAATGCTCCATTTCATTAAATTTCAATGAAATATTGGGGTGAAACACTTTTTATTCAATTAACAAAGCATTAACTTGATCCTGCAGGCCATGGTTTGGGGCGGCCTATGTGGGGCAATTATGGGTATGGAAAACGTAAGAGGCGAACGCAGTTTCGCTGAACGAATAGGCGATTATCTCCAACAGGTTGATTATCAGGTAGCGAATACCGATGCACAGCGCAGGGAGGTATTTGATCTGAGATACAGGGCCTATATGCGGGAAGGTTCAATCGAGCCCAATCCGACCGGTCTGTTCCATGATGACTACGACAAGATGGACAATTGCTGGATCTTCGCGATTTACGCAGAAGAGCGCCTTATCAGCTCCATCAGGATTCATGTGATCAGCAAGGCGCATCGCAAGGGTCCGGCACTGGACGTTTTCCCCGATATTGTCGGGCCGATGGTCGACAAGGGAATGGTGCTGATCGATCCAACGCGATTTGTTGCAGATGAAGCAGCCGTGCGGGATTATCCCGAACTGCCATACATCACCCTTCGGGTTCCGTGCATGGCGTCAGAATTTTTCGATGCAGACCTGTGTCTTGCAACGGTTCGGCGTGAGCATTCCGCATTTTACCGGCGTGTATTCCGCTCCGTGCCCCTTTGTGAGCCGCGGCCATATCCGACACTAAAGCAGCATATCGGTTTGCTGAGTGCAGATGTGGTAGGCCAGCGAGAGCGGATGACCGAGCGTTATCCAGTGTTTCTTTCCAGCCTGACCGAACGGCGAATGCTGTTTGAGCGGCCAGCAGGAATGCTGCAAGATCCGGCTGCCGGATCGCCGAATCCGCAGGTAACTGCTGCCGATTGAACAATTATTCCTGACCTGGTTCCCGGCTGCCTCTGATGGGCTTTGCCAATCCTATCTTGCACTTTCGCGCCAGCGTGGATTTATCCATGGCTCCATGTTGGAAGGTGCCAGCGGATGACGTCCGAGCAGCATGTCCGACGCTTTTTCGCCGACCATGATCGAGGGTGCATTGAGATTGCCATTGGTGATGCGGGGGAAAACCGAGCTGTCTGCTACCCGCAAATTGTCGACGCCAATCACCTTGAGTTCAGGATCGACCACTGCCATCGGATCCCCGGCTGCCCCCATCTTGCAGGTGCCGCAGGGATGGTAGGCGCTTTCAACATGGGCGCGGATAAAATCATCCAGTTCGTCATCGCTTTGAACCTGGTTGCCCGGGGCGATTTCGCGCCCGCGAAACGGGTCAAATGCGGCTTGTGCGAAAATCTCGCGCGTCAGACGGATGCATTTGCGGAAATCGCTCCAGTCATCCTCATGGCTCATATAGTTGAATAATATCGAAGGATTGCGGTCGGGATTGGCCGTATTCAGGCGCACCCTCCCGCGTGACTTCGAACGCATTGGGCCAACATGCGCCTGGAAGCCATGCGCTTTTGCAGCAGCCTTGCCGTCATAACGAATGGCGACAGGGAGGAAATGATACTGGATGTCAGGATATTCAATGCCGGCGTCCGAGCGCAGGAAGGCCGCACTTTCAAAGTGATTCGTGGCACCGTCCCCGGTCTTGAAGAAGAGCCATTCCGCGCCGATCAGTGCCTTGGAAAACAGGTTGAGCTTCGAATAAAGCGTGATCGGCTGCAGACACTCGTTCTGTATATAGAGTTCGAGGTGATCCTGCAGGTTCTCGCCGACGCCCGGCCTGTCGGCAACGATTTCGATCCCGCATTCACGAAGATGCCCGGCCGGGCCGATCCCCGACAGCATCAACAGTTTCGGTGAGTTGATCGAGGATGCCGCAACCACGACTTCGCGATGCGCGAGGACTTTTTCGCGGCGGTCTCCGCGTGTGATCTCGACCCCGGTCGCACGACCATTTTCGACGATAATTCGCTCCGCCATGGCGCGAATGAGGGTGAGGTTCTTGTTGGAGCGAAGTGCCGGTTTGAGATAGGCGTTTGCTGCCGACCAGCGCCTGCCCTTCCAGACCGTCTGCTCCATTGCGCCAAAGCCCTCCTGCTTCAGCCCGTTATAGTCATCCGTAACCTCGAAGCCTGCCTGTGCGCCCGCTTCCACAAAGGCATGGTAGAGCGGATTCGCGCGGCGGCCACGGGTTACATGCAGCGGGCCATCCTTGCCGCGCGGACCTTCCTCGCCGCCATGTGAGGTTTCCATCCGCTGGAAATAGGGAAGCACATCTGCATAGGACCAACCGGTCGCGCCCGACTTTGCCCAATGGTCAAAATCACGGGCATGGCCACGAACATAGACCATGCCGTTGATTGACGAGGAACCACCGACCACCTTGCCGCGCGGGCAAGCAAGCCGCCGTCCACCGAGGTAAGGCTCTGGCTCGGACTGGAATCCCCAATCGTAAAGCGGCATGTTCATCGGATAGGAAAGGGCAGCCGGCATCTGGATCAGCGGGCCTATGTCCGATCCGCCATATTCGATCACGATCACGCTGTGCTTGCCGTCATCCGAAAGGCGCGCCGCCATGGCGGAGCCCGCCGAGCCGGAACCGATAATGACGAAATCCGCCGCGAGTGTTTGCTCTATGATACCACCGGACAAGACTTTTTCCCTCAATACGGATAGGCAGGAGTGTTCATGGCGATATGGATGCTCTTTACCTGGGAATAGGCATCCATCGCCCATTTTCCGTTTTCCATGCCGATGCCTGAGTGCTTGTGTCCGCCAAACGGCATTTCCACCGGGGTTACATTGAAGGTGTTGACCCAGCAGGTACCGGCCTGAAGCCTCGACATCATGCGATGTGCCCTGCCCATGTCGGAAGTGTAAACGCCAGCTGCCAGTCCATATTCGGTGTCGTTGGCGCGGGCGGTCACCTCTTCTTCATCGGAGAAGGAGAACAGCGATAGCAGCGGGCCGAAAATTTCCTCGCGAGCGATGGGCTGATTGTCGTCCTTCGGCGCATAGATGCAAGGTCCGACCCAGTTGCCGCCCTCAAAGCCCTGGATTTTGGGGAAGCCGCCATCATGGAGGCATTCACCCTGAGATGGAGCCTCGTTGTAATAGCCTGCCACCTTCTCGAAATGCGCGCGCGAAACCAGCGGACCCATATTGGTTTTCATGTCGAGCGGGTCGCCAATGACCATGCGTTCGGTGCGGGCAACGAGTTTCTCGGCAAAGGCATCGCGTATTCTTTCATGCACAAAAACCCTTGTGCCGTTCGAGCAGACCTGTCCGGTCGAATAGAAATTGGCGAGCATGGCGCCGCCGACGGCTGAATCAATATCTGCGTCGTCGAAGATCACGAGGGGCGACTTGCCTCCCAATTCAAGCGAGACTTTCTTCATCGTGGGAGCCGCACCTGCAAGCACCTTCGTCCCGGTCAGCGATGAGCCGGTCAGAGAGACCTTGGCGATGTCTGGATGGGCCACGAGCTTTGCACCAAGCCGGCCATCTCCCTGCAGGATGTTGAAAACGCCATCTGGCAGGCCGGCCTTCTTGTAGGCTTCGGCAAGCTTGAGTGCTGAAAGCGGAGTGAGGTCGGCAGGCTTCAATATGAACGCATTGCCGCAGGCAAGGGCCGGAGCAGATTTCCACGCAGCCATCTGGATGGGGTAGTTCCATGCCGTGATGCCCAGGCAAATTCCCAATGGCTCGCGAACCGTGTAACCCCAGTCACCTTCCATGCCGGAGAATGGAACATGCTCTCCCGTGATGGTCGCTGCTTGTGCGGCAAAATATTCGAGTGCGTCCGCGGCTGAAATCACATCAACCACCGTGGTTTCCTGCAAAGCCTTGCCGGTATCAAGGGTCTCGACACGGGCGATTGCGTCATTCATTTCACGCAGGATCTGTGCAGTCCGGTAAAGAACCCGCGCGCGCTCTGCGGGACGGGTCTTGCGCCACTTCTCGAACCCTTTTCTTGCAGCAGCAATGGTCTGCTCAATCTCGTCATCCGTTGCCCAGTTGATTTCGCAAAGGGTTTCGCCTGTAGCCGGATAAAGGTTGGGGGTAGCCTCGCCCTTGCCAACGACGAATTCTCCGCCAATGAAATGGCTCGTTTGTGGGAGGAGGTCACGATAGGTGGGCATGGTTCAGTTTCCCGGATGTGGATTGTTGCTGTGTGATGAGGCAATGCCGGCAATGCCCGGCAACTTGCCGATGGCAAGACGGCAGGTCGCAAGTGCTTGAGCCCTGTTGGCACCGTCCGGTTTCAATGCGTGCCGGATATAGATGCCGTCTATAAGGGACGCGATCACTTCAGCCAGACCTGCGGCTTCCACCTTGCCCGTCAGCGGGACAAGGGCATGGACGAGATTGCTGTGAAGGCGCTGGTGATAGACATGAAGCAAGCGGGCTGCGGGTTCAGATGAATAGGCACGGAGATAGAATACCAGCCAGGCGGCAACGGTGTTGCGCTCGAACTGGATCGGGGAAAAGCTGGCGCACACAATTGCATCGAGCCGTTGCTGCGGCGTGATTGCATGCCGCAATTCCGCGGAAACCTCGCGTGAGAACTCGCGCAGCAAATGGCGCATTGTCTGCGTGATGATTTCGTCCTTGCCGCCAAAGTAGTGGAAGGCGAGGGCAGGTGACATGCCGGCGCGAGCCGCGATATCCTTGACCGACACATCAAGAGAGCCATGCTCGCCGATCATCGCGGCCGCTGCTTCTATCAGCGACTGCCGACGTTCCGGCTCTGCTCCAATTCTAGCCATGATGCCCTGAATCGCAAGATTGATCGGGAGGTAGGTAAAATGTTTGATTGACTGATCAGTCAATTTAAGCAGAAATGCCTTGCGGGTAAATGGACAAAATGCTGAAAATGCCCCACCCATCCGGACTACACCGACGCAGCACGCATATCCGGACCGTGACGGGAACAACAAGACAATGCCGTGCTGCAGGGAGAAAAACATGATTTCCACCAAAACCATTCGCGTTCTGGCGGCGGGCGCAATGCTTGCTGCATCATTTGGCCTTGCACCCGCTCACGCGGCTGATGGCGAGAGCTGCAACACCGTGCGTTTCTCCGATGTTGGCTGGACCGACATTACTGCGACCACGGCTGTGACGACCTTCCTGCTGAAATCACTCGGCTATTCCACCGACATCAAGCTGCTCGCAGTACCTGTCACCTACAAGTCGATGCAGGACAAGAATATTGACGTATTCCTTGGTAACTGGATGCCGACCATGGAAGCCGACATCCGCCCCTATCTCGATGACAAGTCGGTCGAGAGCATCGGCGTCAATCTTGAAGGTGCGAAATACACGCTTGCGACCAATGCAAAGGGTGCGGAACTCGGCATCAAGGATTTTGCCGACATTGCCAAGCACAAGGATGAACTTGCCGGCAAGATTTACGGTATTGAACCCGGCAATGACGGCAATCGCCTGATCCTTGACATGATCGACAAGGATGCTTTCGGCCTCAAGGGTTTCGAGGTGGTGGAGTCATCTGAAGCCGGCATGCTGGCGCAGGTGGCACGTGCCGAGAAGGCTGGCGAGCCGGTGGTGTTCCTCGGTTGGGAGCCGCATCCGATGAACGCCAATTTTGCCCTCACCTATCTTACCGGCGGTGACGACTTCTTTGGCCCCAATCTCGGTGGAGCGACCGTATACACCAACACGCGCGCGGGTTTCGTTGCCGACTGCCCGAATGCCGGCAAGCTGGTCTCCAACATGAAGTTCACGCTTGCCATGGAAAACCAGATCATGGGCAAGATTCTTGATGATGGCATGGATCCGGAAAAGGCGGCTACCGGCTGGCTCAAGGCCAATGCCGGTGCCATCGGCCCCTGGCTTGACGGTGTAACCACCAAGGATGGTGGCGATGCCATGGCTGCGGTCAAGTCGGCGCTGGGAATGTGACTGTCATTTCCGGGCAGGAACCGGTTTTCCTGCCCGGTATTCACTATCTGGCATCGTGACAGGACTGTGTCTTGGAATTTCTCACTGAAAACAAGCTGCCCGTCGGGAAATGGGCCAAGGCAGGCGTTGACTGGCTGATTGACCATGGCGGCTGGGCGTTTGATCTGCTTTCCGCCTGGCTGAAGGCGATGATCGATGCCCTGCACTGGTGCCTGGCCGCACCACACCCGCTTGTTGCAATTGTTGCGGCAACCGGGCTCGCATGGTGGTTGCGACGTTCGTTTGCACTGCCCCTGTTCACGCTGCTTTCGCTGCTTCTCATTCTCAATCTCGGCTATTGGGACCAGATGATCCAGACGCTTGCGCTTGTAATAGCCTCTACGGCGGTCTGCATGATTGTCGGTGTGCCTGTCGGCATACTGGCTGCGCACAATCCGAAATTCTCTGCGATGCTGCGGCCTGTTCTCGATCTGATGCAGACCGTTCCGACCTTTGCCTATCTCATCCCGGCACTCATCCTTTTCGGGCTCGGCATGGTGCCGGGGCTTGTGGCGACAGTCATCTTCGCCTTTCCCGCACCTGTGCGGCTGACGGAGCTTGGCATTCGGTCGACGCCGCGCCAGCTGGTGGAAGCGGGCCAGGCATTTGGTGCAACGCGCTGGCAGTTGCTTACGCGCATCGAGCTGCCCAACGCATTGCCGCAGATCATGGTTGGGCTCACGCAGACCATCATGCTGTCGCTTTCGATGGTCGTGATTGCGGCGCTGGTCGGTGCTCCCGGCCTCGGCGTTCCGGTCGTTCGTGCGCTCAATACCGTCAATATCGGCATGGGTTTTGAAGCGGGACTTGTGATCGTGCTGGTGGCAATCCTGCTTGACCGGTTCCTGCGTTCGGGCGAAAGCGCGGAGGGCGGCAATTGACAAGAACCGTTGTACGTTTCGAGGCAGTCGACATTGTATTCGGTGACAAGCCGGAAAGTGCTCTGCCGCTCGTTGACGCTGGCAGGACACGCGGCGAGATCCAGGCGGAAACCGGCCAGATACTGGGCGTCGCCGATTGCAATCTCGAGGTGCGGGAAGGCGAAACGCTGGTCCTCATGGGTCTGTCAGGATCTGGAAAATCCACCTTGTTGAGGGCAGTCAACGGACTCAATCCGGTGATTCGCGGCAAGGTTGAGGTTTTGTCACGGGGCGAGTGGCGCAACCCGCAAAGCTGTTCCGAACAGCAATTGCGCGAAATGCGATTGTCGACGGTGTCGATGGTATTCCAGCAGTTCGGCTTGCTGCCCTGGCGTAGTGTCGAGGACAATGTGGGCCTTGGTCTCGAATTTGCCGGAGTTGAACGGGCTGAAATCCGCAAGCGGGTTGGTGAGCAATTGGAGTTGGTCGGTCTGTCCGGCTGGGCCGGAAAACGGGTGCAGGAATTGTCGGGAGGCATGCAACAGCGGGTGGGATTGGCGCGCGCCTTTGCGACGCAGGCGCCCATCCTGCTGATGGACGAGCCTTATTCTGCGCTGGACCCGCTGATCAGGGCACGGCTTCAGGACGAACTGATCGATCTGCAAACCAGGCTCAAGCGAACCATCATCTTTGTCAGTCACGATCTCGATGAAGCCATCAAGATCGGTTCGCGTATCGCGATCATGGAAGGCGGGCGCATCGTTCAATGTGGTACTGCCAAGGAAATTCTCGACAATCCGGCCAGTGCCTATGTTGCGGATTTTGTGGCGCACATGAACCCGCTGGCTGTTTGCGTTGCGTCTGATGCCATGCAGCCGCTGAAAAAACGGCGCAAAGGTGAAGCCTCCGCAAAGAGCGTCAACGGCGATGTGCCGCTGAGGCAGGTGATGGAACTGCAAATGGAAACTTCGCTGCCGGTTTATGTGGAAGCGGATGGTTCCATTGTCGGCATCATCACCATGGAAGATGCGCAGCGCACTTTGTTGCGTTGAACGCTCAGTCTTCCGCGCCCCTGCTGATATCCTCATCGTCAAGAATGCGCCAGGCTGCGCCATCGAGGTCATCATACTGGCCTGATTTCAGGGTCCACAGGAAGGCAGCCAAGCCCAGTGCGCCCAGGAAAAGCGCTATCGGTATGAGGAACAGGAGACCGTTCATGCAGCGAGCCTCTCCCTGGTAACACCGGTGTTGTGACGTATTGTCGGCAACGGTTCCAGTGCCGGTTTTTTCTTGCCAGCGGTGCCGGCAAAGTTCAACCGCATGGCATTTGCCACAACCAGGATGGAAGATGACGACATGGCGAGCGCGGCTACCAGAGGCGTTGCCAATCCAACTACCGCCAGTGGAACGGCAATCAGGTTATAGGCTATGGCGATTCCGAAATTCTGCAGAACGAGTCTCCTTGCCTGGCGCGAGACTGCCAGCGCTTCGCTGACGACCTGAAGATCGTCGTGCAGAAAGACGAAGTCGGCTGAGCTGCGCCCGATGTCAGCCGCACTTGCCGGCGCAAAGGAAACATGGGCAGCAGCAAGTGCAGGCGCATCGTTGACGCCGTCACCGATCATCAGCGTGTGCCTGCCATCGGCGCGCAATGCTGTCAGGCGGTCAAGTTTTTCTGCAGGCGAGAGGCGCGCAGACAGCTTGTCGATGTCGAGCAAGGCGGCAATTTCTGAAACCTTTTCAGCACTGTCGCCAGAAAGGATCTCGCTTGGAATACCTGTCCGGGCGAGATCCCCGACCAGCTGCATAGCGCCTGGACGCAGGCTTTCGGCGAAATGGAACCTAGCCAGTTCATCGCCATTCACTGACAACACAATGCCGTCTTCGGCGGCGACGGAGGATGATGCCCAATCGGGGCGGCCCAGCCGGATCTCGTCGTCGTTCCGGCGTGCCGTTACTCCCTTTCCCGGAAGTTCCCTGACCGCTTCGACCACCGGCAAGTCGGAGCCGGATGCTTCAGCAGCAATGACCTTCGAGAATGGATGGCTGCTTTCACGCGCCAGTGCCGTGGCCAGTGCCAGCGAAGATGCAGGGATGGTTTCCTGGCCAATGAGTTTCGGCATGCCGGTGGTTAGGGTTCCGGTCTTGTCGAAGAGTGCAATGTCGACCTCGGCGAGCTTTTCCAGTGCAGCGCCATTGCGCACCATCACGCCATTGCGGAAAAGCCTGCCTGCGGCCACCACATGGACGATCGGCACCGCAAGGCCGAGCGCGCAAGGGCATGTTATGACGAGAACGGCAATTGCGGTGGTTGCCGCGAAATGCCATCCCTGACCAAGTGCGATCCACATGACAAAAGTTGCAAGCGAAAGGATGTGGACAGCGGGAGCATAGACGGCGGCAGCGCGGTCAGCGATACGGCGGAAGCCGGCCTTGGCACCCTCGGCTTCGCTGATCATGCGGACCATTTCGGCGATGAACGAATCGCTTGCCTTCGCCCTGGCTGATACTTCGACCGGACCCGAAAGATTCATGACGCCGCCCGGAAGATGCATCCCGTTGGTCGCAGCCACAGGCGCGCTTTCGCCATTGACGATGGCGAAGTCGAAATCGCTGTCACCGTTCAGCAGAACTGCATCAACCGGGATACGCTCGCCGGCAGCCACATGAAGCCGCATGCCGGGTTCAATGGAAGCCAATGGCAGGAAGTCCCGCGAGCCATCGGCAGATATCACGGTAGCGCCGAAGGGTGACATGCGTGCCAGCGAGCGGACAGCAGTTCGTGCCCGTTCGCGCATGAGGTGGTCAAGCGTGCGACCAATCAGCAGGAAGAACAACAGGCTGACGGAAGCGTCGAAATAAGCGCTCTCGCCGTGATTGGTTGTCTCGTAGAGCGACATTGCCGCGGCAAGAATGACAGCAAGCGAAATCGGCACATCCATGTTAAGCGAACCGTGCCGGATTGCCGCCCAGGCCGGTTTGAAAAACGGGCTACCTGCGAACACGACTGCCGGAAGCGCAATCATCGCCGATATCCAGTGGAACATGTCTCGGGTGGCGCCATCAGCCCCGGACCAGACCGAGACAGAAAGCAGCATGATATTGGATGCCGCGAACCCGGCAACGGCTAGGGATATCAGCAGTCTGCGCAAGACCGGATCCCTGCCCTGCGATGCGGGATCGGTGGCAAACGCATTGTAGCCGGCCGAGCCCAGTGTGGAGATCACCTGACGCGGGTCGCATTCGTCCTTGCGCCAGGTGATTGCGAGTGTGCGCGAAGAAAGGTTCAGCCGGGCATGTTCGACACCCGGCACCGCCATCGCTGCAGTCTCAGCCGTCCTGATGCAACTGCCGCAATGCACTCCCGGCACTGTGAACCAGCTCTCCATGCGTCCGTCGCCAAGATTGCGGCTTGATAGCTCGATCTCTTCCCTTGAGGGGAGTGCAGAGCCGGTATTGACGGTTTCCGCACCCGGAGCGCAGCAGCTCATTTTGCAGGCTCCGTTGTCATGGCGACCCTGAGACGGTCGACCATCCGCCAGTTCGACCCGTCGGGAAGGGTGGCATCGAGTTGCGCCGACCAGATGCCGGGTTCAAGAGTGATCCCGGCGCGGTAGATCCCGCGCCCGGCGTGATCAAGGGTGATTGTCCGGTCCTTGCCCTCAAAGGCAGGACGTCCGATCTTCACTTTCACATTGTCGAGGAAGATTGGCTTTCCGTCACGATCATCAAGGCGAAACACCAGCATACCGGTCTCGAAGTTAATGCGTCCCTTGTAGCCCAGGGCAGCCTGTTTGCGGGCAATCTCGTTTTCCTCGTTGAAGGTCTGGCCCGCAACATAGGAATTCTTGACAACAAGACCCGTCCACGACGTCGATGCGAGGACGGCCATGGTTACATTGACGCCAATCACCGTGCCGAAAAACAGGAACATCACGGCAAGCATGTGCCAGCCGGTAAAACGGCGGGGAGAGTTGGTTGCTGGCTGCATGATCATTCTCCTGTCTCGAAATGCGCTTCGTAGCTGGCATTCTCGGAACCCATCGCATCCTGTGCCAGGAAGGTGAAATCAATGGTCTTTGCGGTGATGTCAGCAGGTTCAACACGGACAAAGATCTTCACGGTTTCCAGCTTGTCGGGTTGGGCGTCAATCAGAAGCTCGGATACCGGCTCGTCCGTCTTGCTCGATATGGTCATCCGCCCGCCCGGCAAGCCTTCCAGCGAGAGTTTGATGGTGCGCGGTTCCGGCATCATGTTCAAGACCTTGATGGTGTAGCCATTGCGGATGGAGCCATCGGAGAGCTTGACGAAGACCGGATTGCGGTCGTGCAGCACATTGACATCGAGCCGGGTACGGGTCAGCAGCGAAACGAGCATCGCAAGGCCGACCAGCGCCCAGATCGAAAAATACAACAATGTGCGGAAACGGATGATTGATCGCCATGTCGTCTTGAGGAAGGACTGGTTGAGCCGTCCGCCTTCAGGCCGCACGCGGGTCGGATCAATCCCGGTTCCCGGGACCGAGCCGGGGGTCGAGGCAATGGCCATGTTCTGGTTGTAGTCGGCAAGCGTTGCGTAGGAAATCAGGCCCGTTTCCTTGCCGAGCTTGCCCATGACGCCATCGCATGCATCGATGCACAATGCGCAGGTAATGCATTCAAGCTGTTGGCCATCGCGGATGTCAATGCCCATCGGGCAGACTGCAACGCAGGCATTGCAATCGACGCAATCGCCAACAGGAATTCCTTCCGCCGCCATTTTTTTGGCGTGGCGTGAACGGGGTTCGCCGCGCCAGTCATTGTAGGTGACGGTAAGCGAGTTTTCATCGAGCATTGCCGCCTGGATGCGCGGCCAAGGGCACATGTAGGTGCAGACCTGCTCGCGCATCATGCCGCCCAAGGTGTAGGTGGTCGCGGCAAGGACGGCGATTGTCATGTAGGCAATGCCGGCTGCCTGCCCGGTGAAGACGTCAATTGCCAGCGTTGGCGCATCGGCAAAATAGAATATCCACGCGCCGCCGGTGGATATCGCAATCAGTATCCAGATGGCATGCTTGAATATGCGCTTGAACAGTTTTGATGCCGACCAGGGTGCTGCGTCGAGCTTGATGCGGGCATTGCGATCGCCTTCGACTGCGCGTTCCACAACCAGAAACAAGTCAACCCAGACCGTTTGCGGGCAGGTATAGCCGCACCATGCGCGCCCTACCGAGGAAGTGATCAGGAACAGGCCGACGCCAGCCATGATCAACAGGCCGGCGACATAATAGAATTCCTGCGGCCAGATTTCGATGAAGAAGAAGTAGAAGCGGCGGTGCAGGAGATCGATCAGCACTGCCTGGTCCGGGGCATAGGGGCCGCGGTCCCAGCGAATCCACGGAGTGATATAGTAAATGCCCAGCGTGACAAACATCACCAGCCATTTCAGTTTTCTGAAAGTGCCCTCGGTGCGCTTGGGATGGATTTTCTTGCGGGCAGCATAGAGCGGCTGCTGCTTTTCACGCTTGTTAACTGGCTCGACATCAAATTGCTCGTGGCGTGCTTCGTCCAAAACTTCCATGGATCATTTTCCCGGTCACGGCAGCAGGCGCATTGCTGCGCCCGGCGCTCACACAAGTTTCCCTCACTTGCGTTGATATGCCGGATGATGCTCCCGGGCGTTGATCCATATCAATGGCCAGGCAGAAGCTGTGGCCGGACATTTTGCTCAGACGCCACGCTGCATGCGAAGGATCGCGCCGAGAATATTGGAATAACCGTCTGTCCAGGGCGTTGTGCCGTGATCGGCAAGTGGTCGCCACCGCTGATCCGTGGTCATCCCGCCCAGGTCCCTGTCCGAGCGCGCCAGTACCACGACATGGGCGGGATTCACATGCTCCCCACTGCGCAGATGCTGCGGTGGCAGGAACATGGCAGCCCTGCCTGTCATTCCGGTCTCGCTGGCCATCGCTGCCACGACGCTTTCCAACTCCATGTAGCGGTTGGAAATGTGGATGGCCAGAATGCCGCCGGGTGCCAGGCGCGAGCGGTAGAGTTCGAGGGCTTCAACGGTCAAGAGATGGACCGGAATTGAATCCGAGGAGAATGCGTCGATGAGCAGGTAGTCGAACTTGCCCTGCGGCTCATCCGCAAGGGTCAGGCGGGCGTCACCCAGCACCATTGGTGTGTCTGCGCCGCATTCCGAAACGTAGCGGAAGATGGAAGCATCGGAGGCGACAGCAATGACGGCGGGGTCGATTTCAAAGACGGTCCAGCTCTCTCCCGGCTTGCGGTGGCATAGCATGGCGCCCGCCCCCAGCCCGACGATGCCCACGTTCGAAGGCTTTCCGGCGCGCTTTGCCTGAGAGGCAAACAATGTGGCAGCAATAGTGCCGCTGCGATGATAATAGGCGATCGGTTCGGGTGGGGTTTTCGGCTCGACCCGCATTGCGCCGTGTTCTGTGGTTCCGTGCGCCATGACAACGAAGCGGCCGTTATCGGCATGATGGGCAGTGATCACGCCGAAAAAAGACCTGTCTGCGTAGAGGTCGCCGCTAACGCCATGCATGGCAAAACTCAGTCCTGTCAGGAATATCGCGAAGAATGGCACGAGCAGGGGAAGGCGCAAGGCGCAATAGCATGCGGTGAGTGCGAAGCCCGCGATTGCAATCGTGTAGAAGCCAGGTTCGCCCGGCAGAACCGCATGCGCCACTGGAGGAATATTGGTGATTGTGACAAGCAGGGCCGCGAGAAGAAGCGCCATCCGCGGGTTCTGCGGTCGCGATTCCCCGGATGCGTTAGCGGAATTGCCAAAGCTTGAGTTGCCGAAGAAGATCCAGATGCTCATGCTTGCCAGGATCAGCAGTGGGTATTCGGCAACCCAATTGAACAAGGCAGGCGAAAGCAGGGCTGTGAATGCGCCGCCAATTACTCCGCCCAGCGACATCCAGAAATAAAAGCCGGTAAGCCCGCCTGCTCCGGGCCGACGATCCACCAGAAGCGAATGGGATAGCAGGGCTGCGGAGAAAAAGAACGCAAGATGCAAGGCCAGCATTGCCCAGACTGAAAGCCAACCGCCCAAAACGGTGCTGGCGAAAACACCTGCACCAAGTATGGTCGTTGCAGTGGCGAGCGCGGACATGGAATAGGTACGGCGCCGTGCAAAGGCCAGCACGAAGGTGAACAGGAACAATGCCAGTGGCGCTACCCACAGGAACGGAGCGGCAGCAATGTCGACAGAAATGTGGGCGGTAACTGCCACGAGAAGTGCAGAGGGGATTGCAGCCAGAAGCAGCCATTCTCCCTTGCTGCGCAGCGAAACATCAACGGGCCTTGCCTGTGCAGTACCAGGCACAGCGATGTTGGCGGTGCTGGAAGTGGCGAGTACATAGATGGCGCAGGCAATGATGGCAGCGGTGAGCGTGGCAAAGCCGAATGTCCATGCCAGCGACTGGCCCGACACGCTCAGATTGGGCTCAAATACCACGATATACAGAACGAGCGAGGCAAAACTGCCAATATTGCTGGCCCCGTACAAGAAGTAGGGATCTTCCGCGTGGCGATGCCCCGTGCGCGCGAACCATGCCTGCAGAAGTGGCCCATTGGCGGAAACGGCAAAGAATGGCAGGCCCACCGACACTGTGAACAGTCCGAGCAGCCATATTGACTGGCCGGTTTCAGGTGGCGTTTCCCAGCCGGCGGGGATGGTGATCGGCAAGGCGATGAAGGCTGCCGCCAGAACTGTTGCATGGATGATCGCAGAAATGCGCATCGGGAATTTCGTAGTCAGCAGATGCGCATAACCGTAGCCAAGTAACAGGATGGCCTGGAAAAACACCATTGCAACTGACCAGACAGCTGGCGAGCCGCCCAGGCGCGGCAGCACCATCTTGGTGAAGAATGGTTGCACCGAGAACAGCAGGAAGGCGCTCACAAACAGCGTTGCAGCAAACAGTGGTACAGCAATTGCCGGCAAGCGGGATGAACGATCAAGGCCGGAAGCCTTCGTGACGCTGGATTGTTCGGTCAATGTACCTGTCCCCTACCCCTGTTCCGGATCGGGACAAGGTAGTGGTCAGGGCTTAAAAGAAAGTGACCCCGAGGCAGGAAAAAGGACGACTTGCCAGGTCGAAAAAAAAGGGGGCTCGGCTGAGCGAACCCCCTTTCGGTGTTTCAGCACTTGCCGGTAGTTACTGCCCACCACCAAGGGAGTGGATGTAGACAGCAAGCTGCTTCACCGTGGTTTCGCCGAGGCGTGGTCCCCAGGCAGGCATGACGCCCTGGCGCGGGTTGGAGATTTGTGCCGTCACGGCATTAAGCGTATCTCCATACAGCCAGATTGCATCGGCAAGATTGGGCGCTCCGAGGGTAATGTCACCCTTGCCTTGCTCGCCGTGGCATGCTGCGCAGTTTTCTGCGAAGACTGTCGCACCGGCCGTTGCCGCAGCCGCATCATGATCCTTGCCCGAAAGCGAAAGAACATAGTTTGCTGCTTGGTTGATCTGGTCTGCATCCAGCAATTCATCGCGTCCGTATGCAGGCATTTCCGACACACGGGTGTCTTCATCCGCATTGTAACGAATACCGTGGTTGATGGTGGTGAAGATGTCGTCGATCTTCCCACCCCAAATCCAGTCATCGTCGTTCAGGTTCGGATAGATTGCCCCGCCCTGTGCGCCTGAGCCATGGCATTGAGAGCAGTAGACCTTGAACGCCGACTTGCCGCCGGCTGTGGCGAAGCGTGCCAGTTCCGGATCAGCAAGTATTCCGCTGATATCGGTTGATGCGACCCTGGCAATTACCTCGCCCTTGGCCGCTTCGGCTGCGGCCAGCTCTGCTGCAACTTCTGCACGGCTTGAGTAACCGCCAATACCAGGCGTTGCCGTATTCAACAACGGAATTGCTGGATACCAGATTGCGTAACCGATGGCCCAGATGACGGTGGCGTAGAAAGTCCACAGCCACCAGCGTGGCAAGGGGGTGTTCAGCTCCTTGATGCCGTCCCATTCATGGCCGGTCGTCTCGGTGCCGCTGATTTGGTCAATTTCCCTTTTGCTCATTGTATCATTCCTCTCTGAGCGGGATCTGCGCGGCTTCGTCAGAAGCCTTGCGGCCACCGGGCCGGAAGGTCCACATGACGATGCCCACGAACAGGATCACGAGATAGACAAGGCCGAAGCTGTCTGCGAAGTGACGAAACGTGTTGTAATCCATGATCCGCCCTCCCTATCGATAGTTCTGGTCGGCCTGGTAGGCCGAAAAGTCGACAAGGGTGCCAAGCATCTGGAGATAGGCGACGAGGGCGTCCATCTCCGTGACCATGGCCGGGTTGCCGTCGAAGTCGCCCAACTTGGCCTTGGGATAGCGTGCCTCAATACCGCTGGTATCGGCATTGGGGTCGGCCTGGCCCAGAAGGTCGGCTTCAGCGTTTTCGATCATTTCATCGCTATAGGGCACGCCCACCGTGCGGTTGGTCTTGAGATGGGCAGCCGGATTGGCGACAACGAGCGGGGTTGTAGCCAGGAAGGCATAGCTCGGCATGATCGATTCAGGAACGACCGAGCGCGGTTCGATCAGGTGCTGGACATGCCATTCATTCGAATAGCGATCCCCTACACGGGCAAGGTCAGGCCCCGTGCGCTTCGAACCCCATTGGAACGGATGATCGTACATCGATTCCGCGGCGAGGCTGTAATGGCCATAGCGCTCGACCTCGTCACGGAACGGACGGATCATCTGGCTGTGGCACAGGTAGCAGCCTTCACGGACATAGATGTTGCGTCCCGCCAGCTCCAGCGGAGAGTAGGGGCGCATGCCTTCGGCCTTCTCGATCGTATTGCCGATCCAGAAAAGCGGGGCGATTTCCACGATGCCGCCAATGGTGACCACCAGAAGGGAGAGTACCAGAAGGAGGGACGCGTTGGTCTCGATCTTTTCGTGTTTGTCAAACAAGGACATGATGTTCCCTCCTTATTCAGCGGGCTGCATCGCGGGAGCATCAAGCGGCTTCTCTGCACGCTCGTGTCCGTAGATGGTCATTGCGATATTCCAGGCCATGACCAATGCACCGACGAGGTACATTGCGCCGCCGACCATGCGAAGCACGTAGTATGGATGCATGGCTGCGACCGATTCCGCGAAGGAATAGACCAGGAAGCCTTCGGCATCGTATTCACGCCACATGAGGCCCTGCATGATGCCGGATACCCACATGACCGCCGCGTAGATGACGATGCCGAGAGTTGCCAACCAGAAGTGCCAGTTGACCATGCGAAGCGAATAGAGACGTTCACGATTCCACAGCTTGGGTACAAGATAGTAGATTGCGGAGAAGGAGATCATTCCAACCCAGCCAAGTGCGCCGGAGTGAACGTGACCGATGGTCCAGTCGGTGTAGTGGCTGAGCGAATTGACTGCCTTGATCGACATCATCGGACCTTCGAAGGTCGACATTCCATAGAAGGCAACCGCGATGACCATCATGCGGATGATGGGGTCAGTGCGGATCTTGTCCCAGGCGCCTGAAAGGGTCATCAGGCCGTTGATCATGCCGCCCCAGGAAGGCATCCACAACATGATGGAGAAGACCATGCCGAGCGTCTGTGCCCAGTCAGGCAGCGCCGTGTAGTGGAGGTGGTGCGGACCAGCCCAGATATACAGGAAGATCAGCGCCCAGAAGTGAACGATGGAAAGCCTGTAGGAATAGACCGGGCGACCAGCCTGTTTCGGCATGAAGTAGTACATCATTCCAAGGAAGCCGGCGGTCAGGAAGAAGCCCACAGCATTGTGGCCGTACCACCACTGTGTCAGGGCGTCCTGAACGCCTGAGAAAGCCGAATAGCTCTTGGCACCCAACAGCGAAACCGGAAGTGACAGGTTGTTGACAACATGCAACATCGCGATGGTGACGATGAAGGACAGGTAGAACCAGTTCGCAACGTAGATGTGTGGTTCCTTGCGCTTGAACAATGTGCCGAGATAGATCAGCAGGTAGCAGACCCAGACAATGGTGAGCCACAAATCGACATACCATTCCGGTTCTGCATATTCACGGCCTTCGGTTGCGCCCAGCAGATAGCCGGTTGCCGCCATGACAATGAAGAGCTGGTATCCCCAGAAGACGAACCAGGCGAGATCGCCGCCGAAGAGGCGTGCGCGCGTAGTGCGCTGGACCACATAAAAGGACGTTGCCAGAAGCGCATTGCCGCCGAATGCGAAGATAACAGCAGAGGTGTGCAACGGACGAAGCCGTCCGAAGTTCAGCCATGGCTCGATATTGAGGTCCGGCCAGGCGAGCTGTGCAGCGATTATGACGCCGACCAGAAAACCTGCAATGCCCCAGAACAGGGTAGCAATCGCGCCGTAGCGGATCGGGCCGTCCATGTATTCGGATTGTTGTGCGGGGGCACTGGCAGATGCCACTTTCACCCGGCGCAACATGAAGATCGTACTTGCGGCAAGCACGAAGAAGAGCACCCAGGCGTGGGCGCGGAAGAGATCGTCCTGAGCATAGGCCGCGCCCATAAGGGCAAGGAAGGCCGCAAGCGTCAGCGCGATCGATTCGGCTATGTTTTTCATGGTTCAGTCCTCAACAGGTCCTCTAACGGGTCCATGACTGGCGCGGGAAAGCGCCCAGCTTTCGATCTTTATCGGTTTCCCACCCGCCCGGGCATGGATGCGTGTGAACGCAATTCACCCCCCGGCGCCGATGGCCGGACAATGGTCGCGGGAGCCCGGCAATGCCTTGATCTGAATCAATGCGGCTTCCTGCCGCTGCTGCGACAAAAGGCTTAGGAATGGGAGAGTCCGGACGGTGGGTGATGTTGGGTCCGGGCTGAATGCCACGGTTACTGCCATTTGCTGCAGGAAAAGCTGGAGAGGTTAGAAGCGAAATGGCCGGTTTGTCTGCGACCAGTTCGGAGCTGGTGGACCGCCTCAAGGCAGTGCATGCGAAACAATTGCGGTTCTGCGAGGAACTGGAGGAAATTGCAGATTCCCTGCCGGACAACCTTGATCCGAAGCTCTGTCTTTCGGCTGCAAGGATGATTTCCACCATGCTGAAAGAGGCGCATGAATTTGAAGAGGGTTCGCTTTTTGCCTTGCTGCGCCAGCGCCATCCCGGTGACGGAGACCTCGCCGACAGCCTTGAACGCCTGCGTTACGAACACTGGGAAGACGAAAGCTATGCAGAAGAGATTTCGCTCGTGCTGATGGATTGGGCCATGTGTACCAGTCGACGCAGTGCCGAAGCGACGGGTTACATGCTGCGCGGCTTTTTTGAGGGCGTAAGACGCCATATCGCCTTCGAGCGCGAGCATATCATGCCGATCATACTCGGTTCCGGCAATCCGTCACCGGGAGCCAACAAGCAAGCTGCCGATCGATGAACGCACCGATACAAACACCTTCCGCCGCCAGCCTGCTCAGGCTTGGTGCAGCCGTTCCAAGATATACCAGCTATCCGACTGCGCCACATTTTCACGATGGCATTGACCGGCATCGATATTGTCGATGGCTTTCGCAAATTCGTGAAGGCGAGCCGGTTTCGCTCTATATTCATGTGCCGTTTTGTGACCGGCTCTGCTGGTTCTGTGGCTGCCACACCAAGCACACGCTGAAATACGAGCCGGTAGAGGCATATCTGCGGGTTGTCGAACGGGAAATCGACCTTGTGACTGCTGCCATCGGGAAACGGGTGGAACTGCGGGAACTGCATCTGGGCGGAGGCTCGCCCAGTCTCGTCAGGGCGTGCGACATGGCAAGCATTGCCCAGCGGCTGTGCGCTGCCTTTGACATGAGCGACCAATCGCGCATTTCCGTCGAGATCGACCCCTCGGACCTTGACGCCGGTGATTGTTCCGGCCTTGAGGCCCTGGGCATGAACCGGGCCAGCATCGGGGTTCAGGATTTCGAGCCAGTTGTGCAGAAGGCAATCAACCGTATCCAGACCTTCGAGGACACTGCACGCGTCGCGGAAGCGCTGCGGCGGGCCGGTGCAAGATCGCTCAACATGGATGCACTTTATGGCCTTCCGCATCAAAGCGTCGCGACTGTGCTGAAAACACTGGAACAGGTGGTGTCATTGAAGCCGGATCGAATTGCCTTGTTCGGCTATGCACATGTGCCGTGGATGAAAACCCATCAGCGCATGATCGATGAAGCGGCACTTCCAGGCATAGAGGAACGCTTCGAGCAGGCAAGTGAGGCAGGCGACTTCCTCGTGAAGTGTGGCTATCAGCGGATCGGAATAGACCATTTCGCCCTGCCGACCGACAGCCTTGCGATTGCGGCAACCCAAGGCAGGTTGCGACGCAATTTCCAGGGCTACACTGATGATCCTTGTGAAGTGCTGCTCGGCCTCGGCGGATCATCGATCGGCCGGTTGCCGCAGGGCCATGTGCAGAACATCACTGCGACGGGCAACTATGTAGCGGCGGTCAATAAGGGTGAACTTCCCATCGCGAAGGGAATTGCGTTTACCGATGAGGACCGGACAAGGGCGCGGGTGATCGAGATGGTGATGTGCAATTTCGCCATTGATACCGCGGTGCTGCGAAAGGAATTCGGTGTGGAGGCTGAAACAGTCATCTCGGAGGCTGGCAGACTTGCGGACGAAGACCGGGATGGCTTGCTGGTGAAATCCGGCGACAATTTCGTGATGCCCGAGGCTTCCAGGCCGTTCGCACGGACAGTGGCTGCAAAATTCGACACCTATCTCGATTCCGGCAAGGCACGCCACTCGTCAGGCGTCTGACTATACCTCCCGGGCTATTCAGGCCCCGCCAATGCGTTCGAGCCGGGCAACATCCGGGATCGTGATGTGCCTGTTGCTCTCGATCTCGATGACACCGGCCTTGCGAAGGCGGGTCATCTGGCGGCTCACGGTTTCAATGGTGAGGCCCAGGAAATCGGCCATGTCGGCCCGCGTCATCGGTAAGTCGAAGGTAAGCTTGCCGCCCTTGCTGATTTCCTGCTCCGGATTGATGTTGCGGGCTATCATGTGAAGAAAGCTGGCTACCTTCTCGCTGGCGGTCTTGCGGCCGAGTGTCAGCATCCAGTCACGGGCTTCATCGAGTTCCTTGAGCGCCTGGTTCAGGAGCCGGTGTTCGAGCTCGGGTTGCTCCTGAATCATGGATTCTAGGGTTGATTTCGGAAATGAACAAAGCGTCACGTCCGAAGCCGCATCAGCAGTCACCTTGCTGGAGGAGTGAAAGGGCCGCCCAAGAAAATCAGGCGCAAATTGCAGTCCGACGATTTGCTGGCGCCCGTCTGCCATGGTTTTGGTCAGTTTGACTACACCCGACAGCACGTTGGAATAGGAGGTCACTTCCTCCTCGTCGCCAAGCAATTCGGAACCTGCGCTGGCGTTTTTGCGGCTGGAATGCTTGTTCAGTCGCACAAGCTGGTCGGGATTGAGCGCACCACAAATGCCCTTGTGCCGGGCCTCGCAAGCTCGGCACAGTTCAGGAATTTCAGAATTGTGAATATCCTGCCGCTCAAGCGACAAATTCTTCCCCGTCATGGGATCAACTTACATGAGCCGGTTCAAAACGGAAACCCGGCTCCGACACCCGGAGTGCGGGGCTGGTGTGACTTGATAGCGCAGTGCAATCCGGCGCTTGTGTGCCAGCCTCGGGAACGGGTCGCGAGACGTACGTGGTCTGCCTGACCAGATTGTATCCTTTGTGTGCTTTTTTTGATCTGCCTGCCGTGCCTGCTGCTGCCAAAGTCCAATGGTTTCCAACAGACTGCAAGGGCTGCTAGACTAACAAATCTGCCGGGTCGGAGTGATCGACCCGGAATTTCCGTCCCAACGCAAAGTCTTTGGGAATTATTGCCATACAGGACGCCAGCCCATGCATTATTCCGCGTTTTCGGTTCTGAAGAATGCGCTTTCCGGCCACAAGGGCTGGAAACCCGTTTGGCGCGAGCCCGAACCGAAGCCGGAATATGATGTCATCATTGTCGGCGGCGGCGGCCATGGCCTGTCAACGGCCTATTATCTGGCAAAGGAGTTCGGCCTTGCCAATGTCGCGGTGATAGAGAAGGGATATCTGGGTTCTGGCAATGTCGGTCGGAATACGACCATCATCCGTTCTAACTACCTGCTGCCCGGCAATGAACGCTTCTACGAATTGTCGATGAAGTTGTGGGAGGGGCTGGAACAGGACTTCAATTACAATGCGATGGTGTCGCAGCGTGGCGTGATAAATCTCTACCATTCCGACGGACAACGCGATGCCTATGCCAGGCGTGGCAATGCCATGCGGATGGAGGGAGTTGATGCAGAACTGCTTGACCGCAAGGCGCTGGAAAAGATCTGTCCCTATCTGGATTTCGGCAATGGCCGCTTTCCCGTTCAGGGCGGGCTGCTGCAGAAACGTGGCGGTACGGCACGTCATGATGCGGTTGCCTGGGGCTATGCCCGCGGCGCCGACATGCGCGGGGTCGACATCATCCAGAATTGTGAAGTGACGGGTTTCGTGATCGAAGCGGGCGTGGTCAGGGGTGTAGAGACCACAAAAGGCACCATAAGGGCAAAGAAGGTCGGCGTTGCCGCTGCCGGCAACACGACGAGGGTGATGGACAAGGCGGGCTTGCGTCTGCCGATCGAGAGCCATGTATTGCAGGCCTTTGTCAGCGAAGGCCTGAAGCCCGTCATTGATACTGTGATCACCTTCGGTGTCGGGCATTTCTACATCAGCCAGTCCGACAAGGGCGGTCTTGTATTCGGCGGCGATCTGGACGGATACAATTCCTATGCCCAGCGGGGCAATCTTGCGATGGTTGAGCATGTCTGCGAAGCGGGCATGGCAATGATGCCGATGATCGGGCGCGCGCGATTGCTGAGATCGTGGGGTGGGATCATGGACATGTCGATGGATGGTTCGCCAATCATCGACAAGACGCCGGTTGACGGGCTCTACCTCAATTGCGGCTGGTGCTATGGGGGGTTCAAGGCGACACCTGCGTCGGGCATGTGTTTTGCGCATCTGATCGCACGCGACGAGCCGCATCCGGTTGCAACCGAGCTCCGCCTTGACCGGTTCGAAACCGGCCGGGTCATTGATGAAACGGGCCGAGGCGCCCAACCCAACCTGCACTGAGCAAACGATGCGTATTCCCTGCCCACATTGCGGTGAACGTGACCACTCGGAATTTGTATATCGCGGCGATGCGACACTGGTCCGCCCCGATCCGCTTGCGCCCGGGGCCGCTCGCGCATTTCATGAATTCGTGCATCTGCGCACCAATCCAGCCGGGCGGCACATGGAGCACTGGTATCACGAGGGTGGTTGCCGGGCGTGGATCGTTGTCGAACGCAATACCGTGACGCATGAAGTCCATGGTGCCGTGAGTGCGGAAGAATTTGCCCTGGCGCAGACGGGCGGCACCAACAAGGGCGGAAAGGCAGCGAAATGAGCGCTTCAGCCAAATCCGGCCAGGAATTCAGACTTGCCAGTGGCGGGCTCATCGACCGGGGCCGCCCGGTCAGTTTCTCTTTTGATGGCAGAAGTTTCGGCGGCTATCACGGTGACACACTTGCCTCGGCGCTGGTGGCCAACGGGGTGCGTCTGGTCGGACGCTCGTTCAAGTATCACCGCCCGCGCGGCATTCTGACGGCAGGAAGTGAAGAGCCGAACGCACTGGTTGAATTGCGCGACGGGGCAAGACGGGAACCCAACACCCGCGCGACAGTCGTGGAACTTTACGACGGTCTGAAAGCGAAGAGCCAGAACCGGTTCCCAAGCCTTTCCCTTGATGTGATGGGGATCAATGACAAGCTGTCACCTTTCCTGACAGCGGGTTTCTACTACAAGACCTTCATGTGGCCGGCAGCATTGTGGGAAAAGCTCTACGAGCCGGTAATCCGGCGCGCTGCCGGGCTGGGCTCGCTCTCCGGCAAGCCCGATCCGGACAGCTACGAGAAGGCGACGCTGCATTGCGATGTGCTGGTGATTGGTGCAGGGCCTGCCGGATTGCAGGCGGCACTGGTCGCTGCGCGCAGTGGTGCCCGCGTTGTGCTTGCCGACGAGGACTACATGCCCGGTGGCAGGCTCAACAGTGAGCGCATGGAAGTCGGGTCTCTCAAGGCAAGTGACTGGGCAGCCAAGATAGCAGCTGAACTTGTCTCCATGGCGAATGTGCGTTTGCTGACGAGGACCACCGTCGTTGGCGTTTATGATGGTGGCAGCCATGCAGCGCTTGAACGCGTCAGCGATCACCTTGCCGAGCCTGCGGCACACCAGCCGCGGCAGCGGCTGTGGCGCATCATCGCAAAGCGCTCGATCCTTTGTGGCGGAGCGTTCGAACGTCCTGTGGCCTTTGGTGACAACGACCGGCCCGGGGTGATGCTGGCTGCAGCCGTGCGCACCTATGCCAACAGGCATGCAGCCCTTGCCGGCAAGGCAGTCACTGTCTTTACCAACAATGACGATGGTTGGCGCACGGCGTTTGACATTCTTGCTCATGGCGGCAAGGTCGAAGCTGTCATTGACCCGCGTGGTGCGGATGATATCGCGCATCTGCGCAGTGGCGTGGGGGATGTTCCGGTGTTCACACGCGCCAGGGTGACAGGCGTTGCGGGCGCAAAAGGCATATCGGAGGTCAGTTTCCTCAATGCCAATGGCAGGGAAATCCGGCTTGATACGGATTGCCTCGCGGTTTCTGGCGGCTGGAATCCGGCAGTGAACCTGACATGCCACATGCGGGGAAAACCGGTCTGGAGCGACCGGATCGCGGGTTTTGTTCCGGGCAATGAACTTCCGGCCGGAATGCGGGTTGCAGGTGCTGCGTCGGGCTCGATGTCAACGCATTCAGCGCTGGCGCAAGGCGCTGAAGCTGCGGCTGCTGCTTGCGTTGAACTTGGCTTCAAGGTGTCGAAAGCACTGGTCCCGGATGCCGAGGATGCGCCGGTTTCGATTTCGCCTTTGTGGCATGTACCAGAATCGCGGGCGCGCGCCTGGCTCGACTTCCAGAATGATGTGACGGTCAAGGATGTGAAACTCTCGCATCAGGAAGGTTTCAAGTCGGTCGAGCATCTCAAGCGCTATACAACGCTTGGAATGGCAACCGACCAGGGCAAGACTGCCAATGTCTCGGCTATTGCGATCATGGCTGAGATTGCCGGGCAGTCGATTGCACAGACTGGCACCACCATCTATCGGCCACCCTATACCCCGGTTGCCATTGCCGCCTTTGCCGGGCGCATGACCGGGCGGGATTTCAAACCCTATCGACTGCCACCATCGCATGACTGGGCGAAGGAGCAGCGCGCTGTTTTCGTCGAGGCCGGAATGTGGCTGCGGGCGCAATGGTATCCGCGCAAGGGCGAGAAGAACTGGCGTCAAAGCGTTGACCGTGAGGCACTGGCGACACGGCGTTCGGTCGGTGTCTGCGATGTATCAACGCTTGGCAAGATTGACGTGAAGGGGCGCGATGCCGGGCAGTTTCTCGATCACATCTATTCGAACATGATGTCGAGCCTGCCGGTTGGCAAGGTGCGTTATGGCCTGATGTTGCGCGAGGACGGTTTCGTGATGGATGACGGTACCGTGGCGCGGCTCGCGGACAATCATTTCGTGATCACGACCACCACTGCCAATGCCGGACTGGTGATGCAGCATGTGGATTTCTGCAAGCAGGTTCACTGGCCGCAGCTCGATGTTCACATGATTTCCGTGACAGACAATTTCGCGCAGTTTTCTGTCGCCGGTCCCAATTCACGCGCGGTGCTGCGCAAGCTGGTTGATGCGAGGCACGATATTTCCAATGAGGCGTTTGCCTATATGGCCTGCGCTGAAATCAGTGTGTGCAGCGGGATTCCGGCCCGGCTGTTTCGCATCTCGTTCTCGGGCGAACTGGCTTATGAAATTGCGGTCGAGGCGCATTTTGGCGACGCGTTGATCCGGGCGCTGATGGAGGCGGGGCGCGAGTTTGATATCACGCCCTATGGCGTTGAGGCGCTCAATGTGATGCGCATCGAGAAAGGCCATCTGACCGGGGCCGAGCTGCATGGGCGCACTACCGCGGCAGACATCGGCCTTGGCAAGATAGTGTCAGCGAAAAAGGACTGCATCGGCAAGGTGATGTCACAGCGTCCCGGACTTGTGGCGAAGGACAGGCCGGTGCTTGTCGGCTTCAAAACCGTCAATCCGGAAGATGTCCTGAGCGCTGGCGCGCATTTCGTTCGGCTGGGCAAGGAGGCGACCACCGAAAATGACGAGGGTTACATGACCTCGGTCTGCTTTTCGCCATCACTGGGCCAGCATATCGGCCTCGGTTTCATCATTGACGGCAATGAGCGCCATGGCGAACGGGTCCGTGCCGTGGACCAGGTGCGGGGGCGTGACATCGAGGTCGAGATATGCTCGCCGCATTTCGTTGACCGGGAAGGGGAGCGGCTTCGTGTCTGAATTCAATCTAGTCGCCAAAACGGGGTTTGGTCTTGATCAAGCTGTGCATGAAGCATGGCAGGATTTTTCCGTGTCCGAACTTGCCAACCTCGCTGTCTGCTGGATTTCCTGCAGCAGTGCCGACCGGGCAGGCCTTGACAAGGCCTGGCAGAAACTGACGGGAGATGAATTGCCAGCAAAAGGCCGGTTTTCCGACTGCAAGGCCGGAAAAAGCGAGATTTCGATATTCGATGCCGGTGCCGGGCAATGGTTTGTCACAGGGGCAGAACCTGCCGCACTGGGCAGCGTTGGAGATGCAGCCTGCATTACCGGGCAGACTGGCGGCTGGATTGCGATCCGGCTTGAAGGATCGAAATGCCTCACGGTCCTGGAAAAGCTTTGCACAATCGATTTGCATCCTTCCGTGTTCAGCAATGGATGTTGCGCCCGCACGCCCTTCGAGGGAATGGGCGCGCTGTTAGCTTGTGATGATGCAGCGGCGGGCAAATACAGGATATTGCTGCAACGCTCGTCTTCACGGAGTTTTCTGGACCATGTCCGTCATGCGGCCCAAAGCAGTTGCGCTGCACTTCCTGCCGCAGGCTGATGTGGCAATCCGACCTCGCACCAGCTGGAGAAACGTCGGGCGAAGCAAATTAGCCTGACTGATCCAAATAACCCCCTTGCCATGCGGTGGCATTCTTGCTTTCCTGCACCAGCGCTTCACAACAAGAACAGGGCGCGAGGGAGGAATGCTTTGGAGTTTGCCCAGCTATTGCTAGGCGGCATCTCGGGAGGCTGCGTCTACGGACTTGTCGCCCTTGGTTTCGTGTTGATCTACAAGGCCACCGAATCGGTCAATTTCGCCCAGGGTGACCTGATGATGCTGGGCGCTTTTTTCACCCTTCAATTCGTCAATGCTGCCTATTGGGGACTGCCGTTCTGGCTCGGCCTTGCCATGGCTGTCGTCCTGATGGCATGCATCGGCTATGCGATGGAGGCACTGGTCATCCGCAGGCTTTTTGGTCAGCCGCAATTCGCCGTCGTCATTCTTACCATCGCCATCGGCTTTGTCCTTCGCTTCCTTGCGGGCTTCATCTGGGGCCATGAGCCTTTGACGCTTGAAACCCCCTTTGCCGGACAGAACCTTTCGGTGCTGGGACTGGCAATCAGCGTTGATGAAGTTTTCGTGCTGGGCACCACCATTGTGCTTACACTGGCTTTGTACCTGTTCTTTGCCAAGACCCGCCTCGGTGTCGCAATGCAGGCATCGTCGCAAAACCAGCTGGCTGCCTATTACATGGGTGTGCCAGTCAAGCGGATTCATGGTCTGGTCTGGGCCATATCGGGTGGTATTGCCACGATCGCCGGTATCCTGTTCGCATCGCGTGGTTCGATCGATCCCAATCTTGGCCTGCTGGGCATCAAGGCGTTTGCTGCCGCCGTCATCGGCGGTTTCGGCAGCCTTCCCGGTGCGCTTGCCGGTGGACTGATTGTCGGCATCGTGGAGCCGTTCAGCGGGCGCTACATGCCGGCCGGGTACAGCCAGATCATGCCATATGCGATCATGCTGGTCGTGCTTGTGTTGAGACCAAACGGCCTGTTCGCGCAGGTCCAGAGCAAGAAGGTCTAGGCACATGCGCTTTCATCAGAAGACCGCCTATGACGATGACATCAACCTGTTCGAGGACAGGCACCAGGCCGGCTGGTATCTCTTGCTGGTGGTTCTGGCTGCGGCACTGCCGTTCCTGATCAGCAGCTATTATCTAGGCGAAGTCATCAACATACTGATCCTGGCAATAGCCGGGATGGGTTTGATGGTGCTGGCCGGGCATACCGGGCAGGCAAGCCTGGGGCATGCGGCGTTTCTTGCCTGCGGCGCCTATATGGAAGCCTGGCTCAACAACAAGGGCGTACCATTTCTGGTTTCGTTTCCGTTGGCGGGGCTTTTCGCCGGTGTGGTTGGAGCCCTGATCGCGATACCTGCACTCAAGATGTCGGGCATCTATCTTGCGATTGCGACCCTGGCGGTGGGCATCGTCGCGGAAGACATCATCGTATTGCTGGAACCCTATACGGGCGGTGTCGGCGGGACGTTTGTTTCAGCCATCAACATGGCCGGTACCGAGATCGACCGCTATGCCAATCCGAGCGCCTTTTACTGGCTGTGCCTTGCGGTGGCGGTGTTGGTGGCGCTTGGTTATGCCAACCTGCTCCGGTCCTCGACCGGGCGGGCGTTTGTGGCGATCCGCGATTCGGAAGTGTCTGCGCGTGCGATGGGCATCAACATTGCGCGGACCAAGATGCTGGCGTTTTTCCTGTCCTGTTTTGTCACCGGACTGTCCGGAGCGCTGATGGCGCATTTCCTTGGCGCGTTCAATTATGAGGCATTTCTCATCACCATTTCGATCCAGTTGCTGCTGATGATCGTGGTGGGCGGAATGGGGTCGATCCATGGTGCGTTTTTCGGGGCCATGGTGATCGGTTTCCTGCCCCAGGTGATCACGCTGATCCGCCAGCAAATTTCCATGACGGCCATACCGGGTCTTGATACCGGGATTTTCGCGGTCATCCTCGTTGCAATCATCATCATCGAGCCGCTCGGGCTTTATGGCCAGTGGATGAAAACGCGCATCTGGCTGCAACTGTTTCCCATGGCGCGCCGCGACATGTTCCGCAGGCAAAAATCCTATCTCAAGACGGAGCGGATGCGATGAGCCTGCTGGTTGCAGAAAACCTGACCAAGTTCTTTGGTGGCGTGCGAGCCGTGGACGGGGTTTCGTTCGAGGTCGAGGAGGGTGAAGTCTTCACCATTGTCGGCCCGAACGGTGCAGGCAAGTCAACCATTTTCAACCTGATTTCGCGGTTTTACGATACCACGGAAGGCAGGATTGTCATGCAGGGGAAGGATATAACCAGGATCAGACCGGACGAGGTCATCACGCACGGAATTGCGCGGACCTTCCAGAATATCGAACTGTTCGACCATTCAACGGTGCTTGCAAACCTCCTGGTTGGCAGGCATTCGCGCCGCCGCTCCAATGTGCTTTCAAACCTGATGTTCCTGCCCTCGGTAAGGGCGGAAGAGCGCAAGCACAGGTTGGCAGTTGAGGAAGTGATCGAGTTTCTCGATCTGCATGCCTATCGCGACAAGATGATTGCAGGTCTGCCTTATGGCGTGCGCAAGGTCGTCGAAATCGGCAGGGCGCTCGCCTGCGGTCCGAAACTGCTGCTGCTGGATGAGCCGGCTTCGGGTCTGTCAGTGGAAGAGACGCAGGATGTAGCCTACTGGATAGAGGACATGCAAAAGGACATGGGGTTGACGATCCTGATGGTCGAACACGACATGTCGCTGGTCAACCAGGTTTCCAGCCGGGTCATGGCCATGGCGGACGGCAAGACGATTGCAACCGGCAGCCCGGCTGAGGTGCAGGCGCATCCCAAGGTCATTGAAGCCTATCTCGGCATTGAGGAGGCAGCATGAGCCTGGCATCCCCCGCAATGTCGGCTGTACCAGAAAGCAGTGCGAAAGCCGTTCTGGACGTCTTGAATGTCGAGACCTATTACGGTGCCGTGATGGCCATTCGCGGCGTGTCGCTGAAGGTGATGGAAGGCCAGATCGCCACGATCCTGGGTGCCAATGGTGCGGGCAAGACCACATTGCTGAAAACAATTTCCGGCGTGATGGATCCGGAAAAGGGCAAGATATTGCTCAACGGCGAAGAGATACAGGGCATGGAGCCCGACAAGATCGTTCGCCGTGGGGTGGCGCATGTCCCGGAAGGCCGGGAGGTGTTTCCATTCCTTACCATCGAGGAAAACCTGAGGATGGGTGCCTTTACCCGTTCCGATGGTGAGATCGGCGACGACCTCGAAATGGTCTATTCCTATTTCCCCATTCTCAAGGAGCGTTTCCGTCAGCAGGCCGGTTACCTTTCGGGCGGGCAACAGCAGATGCTGGCCATCGGGCGCGGGTTGATGGCGCGTCCGCGGATACTGCTGCTTGACGAACCCTCGCTCGGGTTGTCGCCCTTGCTGGTTCAGGAAATATTCGCCATCATCCGCAGGCTCAACCGCGAGCAGGGCGTCACGATGATGCTGGTTGAGCAGAATGCCCAGGTGGCGCTGAAGACCGCACATTACGGATATGTCCTGGAGATCGGTCGCATCGTCATGAACGGGGCGGCATCAGAACTTCTGGCATCGGAAGACATCCAGGAATTCTACCTCGGCGTGCAAGGTGATACCCAACGCGG
This sequence comes from Nitratireductor sp., assembly GCA_041397525.1. GTDB lineage: Bacteria > Pseudomonadota > Alphaproteobacteria > Rhizobiales > Rhizobiaceae > BOKV01. The sequence continues at coordinate 365,581 of JAWKWL010000002.1, read as the reverse complement.
ACAAAAGCGGTGGAAGCGTAGGAAGACCTGGAGGTAAATGCCTGGTGACAGCTACCATGAGCAGGGAAGGGAGAAGGACATGACCATGGATCATTACTCCCGGTGCGGGTCAAGCGGAGGCATGCAATGAATGTGACAGCCTTGCCGACAAGGGCATCAACGCCGAATGCGGTCGTCAGCGAATGGCTCGGCTGTGACACCATGGCCAAGCTCTTTGCCAAGCAGTGCAAGATCCAGGGCAAGCGCACTGCGCATCGCGAGAAGAATCTCGGCATCTGGGAAGCGCATGGCTGGAACGACTATTTCGAGCGCGCAAAACGGATCGGGCTTGCCCTCATGAAACTTGGGCTCAAGCGTGGCGAGGTTGTTTCGATCCTGTCGGAAGACAACAAGGAATGGCTGTATTTCGACATGGCCGTCACTTGCGTGGGCGGTATTCCGTCTGGCGTTTACACCACCGACTCGGCAAGCCAGCTTGCCTATCTGGTCAACGATTCAGACAGCCGCTTTCTGGTCATCGAGAATGACGAGCAACTCGACAAGTATCTTGAGGTGCGGGACCAGATGCCCGGCCTGTTGAAGGCCATCGTGCTGGACGATGAGGGTTTGCGGGATTTTCGTGATGACTCGGTCATCTTTCTTCAAGACATTTATGAAATCGGCAAGGCAGAGGATGAAGCCCATCCAGGCCGGTTTGAAGCGGAAATCGAAAAGTCGAAGCCTGATGATGTGCGCATGCTGATCTATACTTCGGGCACTACCGGTCGCCCGAAAGGGGCGATGATCACCCATGCCAACATTCTCTTCCAGATCGTGGCGCTGTCCAGGGTCATTCCGAGCAAGGACACTGATGAGCAGTTGTGCTTCCTGCCGCTGTGCCATGTGCTGGAGCGGCTGTTCTCGGTCGAGACACAGCTGGCCTTTGCTACCACCGTTAATTTTGCTGAAAGCCCGGAGACGGTTTTCGACAATCTGCGGGAAGTCTCGCCGCATGTCTTCGTCGCTGTGCCCCGGCTTTGGGAAAAGATCTATTCCCGGCTGCAGATCATGCGAAAGGAATCTACCCCGATTGGCCGCTGGGCCTTCGACAAGGCGATTGCTGCCGGCATGAAACGCCAGCAGGCGCTGGCTGAGGGGCGGGCAGCGCCGCTGCTTGCCTCGCTCGGTTACCATTTCTGGGATTTTCTTGTGCTTGCAAATTTGCGCAGGATGATTGGCATGGACAGGCTCCGCCGCGGTGCGACCGGGGCAGCACCGATTTCGCCTGAACTACTTGTATGGTTTTCAGCCATTGGTGTTCCGGTACTGGAAGGATTTGGCCAGACTGAATCATCTGGTGTTGCCACCATCAACACGCTTGAAAAGAACAAGATCGGAACGATCGGTTTCACCATTCCAGGAGCCGAGACCCGATTGTCACCGGAGGGGGAAATCCAGTTGCGCGGTGGCCATGTTTTCAAAGGCTACTGGAACAATCCGGCCAAGACTGCGGAAACGATCACCGAGGACGGATGGCTGCGCACCGGTGATGTCGGCAGGGTCGACAATGAGGGTTTCTACACCATCACCGGGCGGATCAAGGACATCATCATCACCGCCGGAGGGAAGAACATCACGCCTGCTGAACTGGAGAGCGCGCTGAAGTTTTCACCCTATGTCTCGGATGCGGTTGTGATTGGCGACAAACGCAAATACCTTACCTGCCTGATCATGATCGATCAGGAAAATGTGGAGAATTTTGCGCAGGAGAAGCGAATTCCGTTCAGTGATTTTGCTTCATTGTGCGCAGCACCGGAGGTGGTTGCACTGATCGGCGAGGAGGTAGCCAAAGTCAACAAGCAGTTTGCACGGGTCGAGCAGGTCAAGGACTTCCGGTTGATAAACATCCTGCTGACCGCCGAGGATGACGAACTCACCCCAACGATGAAACTCAAGCGCAGCTTCGTTGAGGAAAAGCACAAGGGACTGATCGATTCGATGTACCGGAGCGAAGCAGCCTGAGGAGAGAACTGGATGCCCGGACCAACCGGGAGCAGAAATGTTGCCGAAAGGCAGCGTGTTACCGGGCCCAAGAGGCCTTTCACAAGGGAGGAATATGATGAAGAAAACATTCGTTACTGCAACATTTGCCGCGGCGCTCTTTGCGTCACCGGCACTTGCCCAGACCCAGGGCGTCACTGACACCGAAATCAAGGTTGGTGGCATCCACGACCTGTCGGGCATTTTTGCCGGGTTTTCGGTGCCAGCAGTAAAGGCAGCCCAGCAATATTTCGATGAGGTCAATGCCGCCGGTGGCGTCAACGGTCGCAAGATCACCTATATCGTTGAAGACCACGGCTACAATCCCACCAAGGCGGTTCAGCTTGCCAACAAGCTGGTGAATTCCGACCAGGTTTTCGCGATGCTTCTGTCACTTGGCACACCACACAATCTGGCGGCGTTCAAGATCCAGGATCCGAAGAACATCCCGAATGTTTCGCCGCTTTCAGCAGCACGCCAGATGCTCGATGAGCCGCTGGCGCTGCATTATGCCGGAACGGCATCCTACTATGACGCCATTCGTGTCGCAGTGCGCTGGATGAAGGAAAACGAGGGCAGCACCACGGTGTGCACAATGTTCCTGCCGACCGACTTTGGCGAGGAAATCCATGCCGGCGCGGTTGATGAAGCCAAGGCTTCCGGCATGAACTACGGCGGTGATACCACACACAAACCTGATGATGCGGATTTTGCCGGTGCGCTGCAAAAGCTCAATGGTGATGGTTGCAACCTGGTGACAGTGGCCCTTGGTATCAAGCAGGTTATTACCGTCCTCGGTACTGCGAAAAAGCTCGGCTACACCGACATGAAGTTCCTTGGTTCTTCAGCGTCATTCCATACGGCAATTGCCAAGGTGCCAGGTGGCATTACCGACGGCTTTTATGCGGCTGCGGGCTGGCAGGACCTTGAAGCGCGTGCTGGTGATCCTGAAGTGGGTGCATGGATCAAGGCTTATACCGAAGCGACGGGTGAAAAGTTCCCTGGAACCGGTGCGCTTCTTGGTCGTTCGGCAGCGGGCATCTTCGTCAAGGGACTCGAAGCAGCCGGGAAGGATCTGACCGTGGAAAGTTTCCAGAAGGGCATGGAGTCGCTCGACTATGACGACAAGATTGCCGGAAACCACGTAAAAATGGGACCTGGTGATCATCTGGCGGCAGACGAGATTTTCATCTCGAAGATTGAGGGTGAGTCCTGGAAGACACTGGCTTCCACCAAGTAATCCTTTGGTCGAGAATTCGGGAGGGCGGCTCGAAAGGGCCGCCCTTATTGTTGACCGCGGCCATGCCAGGGCGCAAAGTCAGTCCATACAAAAACTATCAGATCCGGACAGAAAACATGAGAATCGACAATACAGTTGCAGTGGTGACGGGCGGGGCGTCGGGCCTTGGTGAGGCCACAGTCAGAAATTTCATCGCAGGTGGGGCCAAGGTCGCAATCTTCGACATGAATGCCAGCAGGGGCGAGGCGCTGGCTGGCGAACTGGGTGCCAATGCGGTCTTCTGCAAGGTCAATGTCACTGACGAGGACAGCGTCAAGGCGGGGCTTGATGCCGCTGTCGCGGCTTTTGGCAGGATAGATGCCTGCATCAATTGCGCCGGTATCGGCATGGCCATGAAAACCATGGGCAAGGAAGGGCCGCATGATTTCGGCGTGTTCAAGAAAGTGCTGGAGGTCAATCTGTTCGGCACATTCAATGTATTGCGGCTCGCTGTCGAACGGATGAGTACCAATACGCCCAATGAGGATGGCGAACGCGGTGTCATCGTCAACACGGCATCCGTTGCCGCCTATGACGGACAAAAGGGCCAGGTAGCCTATTCGGCCTCCAAGGGCGGTGTTGTCGGCATGACGCTTCCGATCGCGCGCGATCTGGCATTTTACGGAATTCGCATCTGCACCATTGCGCCGGGCCTGTTCCTGACGCCGCTGTTCGAAGGTCTCGGGCAGAAGGTGGTCGATGAACTTTCCGCACAGGTCACGTTCCCCAAGCGGCTGGGCAAGCCATCCGAATATGGCGCGCTGGCGCGAACCATTGTCGAGAGCCCCTACATGAATGGCGAGACGATCCGCCTTGATGGCGCGATCCGGTTGCCGTGATCTTATGGGCGGGAAGTTCGAATTCCTGATCTATGAAACTGCCGGGCCTGTTGCCAGCATCACGCTCAACAGGCCGGAACGGTTGAATGCCTTCAATGCAGGACTTCGCAGCGAACTCCTGGCGGCAGTAACAAAAGCAAGCACGGATGCAGCCATCCGCATCGTTGTTCTCAAGGGAAGCGGCGCCAGCTTTTGTGCGGGCGCTGATCTTTCGGAAGGGCTTGGCGGTTCAGTTACCGAACAGATCGAGACCGAGTACAAACCGTTCCTCACGGGAATCGAAAACAGCCCGAAATTGTGGATAGCCGCCGTGCAAGGTTCGGCTGCCGGAATTGGCGGAGCGCTCGCCCTTGTCTGTGATTTTCTGGTCATGGAAGAGGATGCCCAGATCTACATGGCCTTTGCTGCAATCGGGCTGATACCTGACGGTGGCGCAGGCTGGCAATTGCAGAACGCCCTTGGTCCGCGCCGCGCACTTGAAGCGATTGTCGAGGGGCAGAAGCTGAAGGGGCAACGCTGCCTGGAACTGGGACTGGCGAACAAGGTGGTCGCCAATGGCAAGGCTGGTGAAACTGCACATGCCTGGGCAATCACGCTGGCGAATGGCGCACCATTGGCACAAGCTGCGGCCAAGCGGGCATTGCGGGAAATGCGCGGAAAATCGCTTGGAGAAGCAATCTCGGTTGAAGCGAAACTGCAGCAGGCATTGACGGAAAGCGAGGATTTCCGCAATGGCGTTGCAGCGTTCTTTGCCAAGCGCAAACCGGAATTTTCTGGTCGCTGATTATCAGGACAACAGCACTTCGGTCATCGTTGAGTTGGTATCAGCGAGACCGTCAATCACATTGAAATGGTGGCGGTCGGCCTCTTCAACACACATGGTTTCAGCGCCAAGCCCGGTCCAGATGTTCGCAAGCAGCGCATTTTGGCGAATGAATTCCGACCGCTCGCCCGCACCCACCCAGCAAATGATCCGGGCATCGGTAGCTGGCGCGTGCAGGGCCGCGCTTTCGAGTGCTGCTTCGCCGGGATCAAGCTGCAGGGTCGAGTTCAACTCAAGCCGAAGCAGAGGGCGAAGGTCATGCACGCCGGATATGCTCATCACACGCCTGATGCGCTGGCGGGTAGTGTTGTCGAGCGCACTGTCGTCACAGACCATCCGTGTTGCCAGATGCCCGCCAGCGGAATGGCCGGAAATGAAAAGCGGGACGGTGAACCTTGCCGAGATGGCCTCAATGGCGGTAGCAATATCACGGGTGATTTCACTGATCCTGACTTTTGGGCAAAGCGGGTAGGACGGCATTGCCACTGCGTAGCCGCGCTCCAGCGAGCCTTGTGCCAGAAACGAAAACGAACTGCTGTCAAATCGCATCCAGTAGCCGCCATGAATGAAAACATGCACCCCGCGGGCTTCGCCTTGCGGCAGGTACAGGTCATAGAAATTTCGTTCGCCGTGGGCGTATGGAATTTTTGGTTCGTAGCGTCCCATTGGTTCAAGCTGCTGACGAAGTGCCTGGGACCGGTTGTCCCACAATTCAGGAAAAATCTCGCCGCGTGGAACATTGGTCATGTTCGCATATGCATCGTCCCAGTCTTTGATTTTGTGTGGCACCATGCCATCTTCCCCTGTCTGTTTATGGTAGGGCGCAAAACTTGCACAAATAACCACCATGCGTCATTTGGCAGGATGCACGGCGGTGGTTATCAATGCAACATGCTATCGCATGGCATTTGAAGCGGGGGAGGAACGATGACGGCCCAACGAAATGCTGACGGGCGCAGACTGGACATGTCGCCGACCGTCTCGGACGAAGTGAAGCAGACCACCTGCTACATGTGCGCCTGTCGTTGCGGCATCAATGTTCATCTGCGCGACGGGAAGATACGTTATATCGAGGGCAATCGCGATCATCCGGTCAATCGTGGTGTGCTGTGCGCCAAGGGTTCAGCCGGCATCATGCAGCATTATTCTCCAGCGCGATTGTCGAAGCCACTGTTGCGCACAGGCGAACGCGGCTCTGGCGAGTTTCGTGAAATCGAATGGGAAGAGGCCCTGGCGCTTGCCACGCAATGGCTTGGCGATGTGCGCAAGAGTGATCCGAAGAAACTCGCATTCTTCACAGGTCGCGACCAGAGCCAATCGCTGACAAGCTGGTGGGCGCAGCAATTCGGCACTCCCAATTATGCCGCGCATGGCGGCTTCTGCTCAGTCAACATGGCGACCGGCGGGATTTACACCTTTGGCGGGGCGTTCTGGGAATTCGGTGCTCCCGATTGGGAGCGGACCGAATTGTTCCTGATTTTCGGAGTGGCGGAAGATCACGATTCCAACCCGATCAAGCTGGGATTGTCGAAGCTGAAAAGCCGGGGCGTCAAGATCATCGGCGTCAATCCGGTGCGGACCGGATACAATGCGGTTGCCGACGAATGGGTTGGTATCACACCGGGAACTGACGGACTTTTCGTCTTGTCACTGATCCGCGAACTGATCCGCGCCGGCAAGATCGATGTTGACTATCTTGTGCGCTATACCAACGCGCCATGGCTTGTGATCGATGCGCCGGGCGAGGCGGATCACGGCCTGTTCCTGCGCGACAAGGACGGCTCGCCAATGGTCATTGACCGCAAGAGCGGCAAGGCGGTTGCGGCTGGCAAGAAGGGCGTCAAGCCGCATGTGGCAGGCAGCGTAAAGCTCAAGGGCAAGCGCAAGGCTGTCCCTGCGTTTGAATTGCTGGCGAAGAAATATGACGATGACAGCTATTCACCGGAAGTGACCGGGGAAATTACCGGCGTTCCGGCGGCACAAACCCGGCGCATCGCCGCCGAGATTGCGGATGCGGCCTTCAACCGCGAGGTCGTGATCGAGCAGCCCTGGACAGACATGAAGGGCGAGCGGCATGAGAGGATGATCGGCAGGCCGGTTTCGTTTCATGCGATGCGTGGTGTCTCTGCCCATTCGAACGGGTTCCAGACGGCACGCGCGATCCATGTGCTGCAGATCCTGCTTGGTTCCATCGATGCACCTGGCGGTTTCCGGTTTGAGCCACCCTATCCGCGCTCTGTCGGCATGCTGCCGAAACCGCATGGCAAGAACAGCAAGGCGAACACGCCGCTTGGCGGACCACATCTCGGTTTTCCCGAAGGGCCGGAGCACCTGTTGCTGGAGGCGGATAATCTTACGCCGGTGCGTATCGACAAGGCATTCAGCTGGGATGCGCCAATGTCGGCGCATGGGCTGATGCACATGGTGATATCCAACGCCCATGCCCGCGATCCCTATCCGATCGACGTTCTGTTCCTGTACATGGCAAACATGGCCTGGAACTCGTCGATGAACACGTCTTCGGTGATGAAGATGCTGTCGGACAAGGATGAGAATGGCGAATATGTCATTCCCAAGATCATCTATTCAGATGCCTATTCCTCGGAAATGGTTGCTTTTGCCGATCTGGTGTTGCCCGACACGACCTATCTCGAACGGCACGACTGCATATCGCTGCTCGACAGGCCGATCAGCGAGCCGGACTCACTTTGCGATGCCATTCGCTGGCCGGTACTGAAACCCGACCGTGACGTGCGCGGCTTCCAGTCGGTGCTGCTTGACCTGGGCGCACGGCTCAAGCTGCCGGGCATGGTGCAGGATGATGGATCAGCGATCTATGCCGACTATGCCGATTACATGGCAAATCACCAGCGCAAGCCGGGAATTGGCCCGCTTGCCGGTTGGCGTGGGGCGGACGGCAGCAAGGCCGGGCGCGGTGAGCCTAACCCCGGCCAGGTTGACGCCTATATCGCCAATGGCGGCTTCTTCAAGAAGCACATTCCGATGGAAGCGCAGTTCTTCAAGCACGCCAATATCGCGTGGCAGGATTTCGCTGTCGAACACGGTCTGCAGGATGGCCGCGCAGAAATAACTTTCCAGCTCTATCTGGAACCGATGCGGAAATTTCAGCTGGCTGCCGAAGGCAAGCTTGCGCCGCAACCGCCGGAAAGCCATCGTGCCAGAATCCTTGAAACCTTCCAGCCGCTGCCGCACTGGTATCCGCCCTTCGAGGGGGAGGCGGTTGACCTCAACGAGTTCCCGCTGCATGCGCTGACGCAGCGACCGGCGGCAATGTACCATTCCTGGGGGTCGCAGAATGCCTGGCTGCGGCAAATCCACGGCACCAATCCGATGTATGTTCCGGGCCCTGTCTGTGATGCCGCCGGAATTGGCGATGGAGACTGGGCATGGGTCACCTCGGTTCACGGAAAGATCCGGGTGCCAGTGAAACGCATGGAAGCGGTCAATCCCAAGACGATGTGGACGTGGAATGCCATTGGCAAGCGTGGTGGCGCCTGGGCGTTGAATCCGGAGGCGCCGGAAGCGCAGAAAGGCTTCCTGCTCAATCATCTCATTCATGAATTGCTGCCGCCAAAGGGGGACGGCCTGCGCTGGGCCAATTCCGATCCGGTTACAGGGCAGGCGGCATGGTTCGACCTGAGGGTAAGGATCGAGAAGGCGGAAGCGCCGGATGGCCAAAGCCTGCCGCATGCCGAAAACCAGAAACCGGTCGTCGGCGCTCCGGTCCGCGACATAGCCTACGGCAAGGAGTGGACCAAATGACCAGCCTGCCTCAGCCAAGCGGAAAGAAGCTGGGCCTCGTGATTGATCTCGACATTTGCGTGGGTTGCCATGCCTGTGTCGTCAACTGCAAGGAATGGAACACAGGCGGCTATGGCGCGCCGCTTGCGGATGCGGATGCCTATGGCAGTCATCCGGAAGGTGCGTGGCTCAACCGCATTCACAGCTTTGAAGTGACCCCAGCAAATGCGCCGGCACAAATCGTGCATTTTCCGAAGTCCTGCCTGCATTGCGAAGACGCGCCTTGCGTGACGGTGTGCCCGACGGGCGCAAGCTACAAGCGATCCGAGGACGGAATTGTACTCGTCGAGGAAGACAAGTGCATAGGCTGCGGTTTGTGCGCCTGGGCATGCCCCTATGGTGCGCGCGAGATGGATCCGCTCGCGAATGTCATGAAGAAATGCACATTGTGTGTTGACAGGATTTACAACGAGAACCTTGCCAAGGAAGACCAGGTGCCGGCCTGTGTCAGGACATGCCCGGCCAATGCCCGGCATTTCGGCGACCTGGGCGATTCGGGTTCCGAGGTTTCGAAGATAGTTGCCGATCGCGGCGGTTTTGACTTGATGCCGGAGGCGGGCACCCGCCCGGTCAACAAATATCTGCCACCGCGAAAGAAGACTGCGCCTGCTGCTTCGCCGCCATCCGTGGGTGTTGAGGAGCTGGCTCCGACCGGCTTCCTTTCCTGGCTTGACCGTGCATTAGAAAAACTGGGGTGAACCATGCATCCGGCTGTATCCGTCATCTTCTTCACTGTCATGTCAGGCGCGGGATTCGGCATGATAGCAGTTCTGGGCCTTGGCGTGCCGATGCCTGAAGGTACCGTTCCTGCATTCCTCATCAGTCTGCTGGCAGGCGGACTTTCGGTGGCAGGCCTGTTGTCCTCGACCTTTCACCTCGGGCATCCCGAAAGGGCATGGCGGGCTTTTTCGCAATGGCGTTCTTCGTGGTTGTCGCGTGAAGGCGTGTTCGCAGTGGCAACGCTAGTGGCATTTGCCGCCTATGCCCTGACATGGATGGCGACAGGTACCCGGCTTGGCTGGCTTGGTGGACTGGCGGCGGTGCTATCGGCACTCACCGTCCATGCGACAGCGATGATCTATTGCCAGTTGAAGACGGTGCCGCAGTGGAGCCAGAAGATGACACCGGTCGTTTATCTCGGCTTTGCCCTGGCGAGCGGATTTTTACTGGCGTCGCCGATGGCCACTTCGTCGACGCTGGCAGGCTACGGCATCGGACAAATCGCGTCGCTGCTGGTATTGTTTGCCTGGCTTGCCAAACTGGCCTGGTGGAGCGGAGCCAGCAAGGCGACACTGGCATCAAGGGGCATGACGCGCGAATCCGCGACCGGCCTTGGCAAGATCGGCAAGGTACGCCTGCTGGAGCGCCCGCATAGCGGTGAGAATTACCTGACCCGTGAAATGGCACACAAGATCGGTCGCAAGCATGCATCCAAGCTGAGGATGATTGCGCTTGTCATCGGCCTGGCGGTTCCGCTGGTATTGTGCCTGTGCGTCGCGGCAGGATTTTCGCCCCAAGGCTTGATCGGTCTTGCTGCCATCTCGATGATCGTCGGGCTGTTCTGCGAACGCTGGCTGTTTTTTGCCGAAGCAACGCATTCGGTTTCGCTCTACTATGATGAAACCCGCTAGAGGCGGCGGGAAAAATTCCTGTTTTTCGAAAGGACACAACATGGCCGGTAGTATTGCGGAAAGGCTCAAGCAGCTTGGTATTGTCTTGCCGGAGCCACCAAAGCCGGTAGCGAGCTATGTTGGCTATGTGATGCATGGCGGGCTTGTTTTTGTATCCGGGCAGTTGCCGTTCCGGGATGGCAAGCTGAGCCATACCGGCCTGCTCGGTCGCGATGTCTCGACCGAAGACGCAGCGAAAGCTGCAGCAATCTGCGCGATCAACATTCTTGCGCAAATCCGGCTTGCCTGCGACGGCGATCTGGAACGCATTGGCCGCTGCATCCGGCTTGGCGGCTTTGTTGCTTCGACGCCCGATTACACCGACCAGCCAAAAGTGGTGAACGGCGCATCCGATCTCATGGGCCAGATGCTTGGCGAACGCGGTGTACATGCGCGGGCAGCAGTCGGAGTGGCCTCGCTGCCGCTCAATGCCTGCGTCGAGGTGGAAGCGGTGTTTGCCATCAGTTAGGCAACATTTTTCGCGGCCTGGTTTTCTGTTGATTTGCAAAACTCCTGATAGCTGCTAGGTTTCGTTTCAGTCAAAACGAAACCCGTAGCGAAATTGCGTGCATGAGCAGTTTTTGAGCTGGGCAGGGTGAATTGGCGGGGACAGGGAGGCCATATTGCAATTGCTGCCGCGTCATGCCGATATTCTCAAGCTTGCCCGACGCAGAGGGCGGGTGGAGGTCGATGACCTTTCGCAGCGTTTCGGTGTGTCTGCCCAAACCATCCGCAAGGATCTCGAACTGCTCGCGCGCCAGTATCACATCATTCGCTTTCATGGCGGAGCGATGATGCCGTCGGGCGTCGACAATGTGGACTATGATGCACGACGGTTGATTGCCAGCAGCGAGAAGGAAGCCATTGGCAAGGCTGCAGCAGAACTCATCACCGACAATTCCTCACTCTTCATCAATGTGGGAACGACGACGGAAGCCGTTGGCAGGGCATTGCAGGGCCGCAAGAATCTGATGATCATTGCGGATAATGTCAATGTTGCCAACAGGTTGCGAGTTTACCCGGAATTCCAGGTGATTATTGCCGGGGGTGTTGTGCGCAGTAGTGATGGCGCGATTGTAGGCGAGGCGGCGGTTGATTTCGTTCGCCAGTTCAAGGTCGACTATGCCGTGATCGGTGTTTCCGCGATTGACCCGGACGGCTCGCTTCTCGACTATGATTTTCGCGAGGTCAAGGTTGTGCAGGCCATCATGGCCAGTGCCCGGCATGTGATACTGGCTGCGGATTCATCCAAATTCGAAAGAAACGCGCCTGTTCGCATAGCCAGCATAGCTGATGTGGGTACTTTCGTGACGGATCGTTGTACCAGTGCCTCGGTGCGGGCGATCTGCGAGGCGGCGAATGTGACGCTGATCGAGGCAAACGTGTAAGTCCGGCTTGCCCGCCGCTGTCGAGCTTCCTGATTGACATTTCCCTCTGTTTCGTATCCCATTCGTTTTCTTTCGTTTGGAGTAGATGGGTGACAGTGCCGGAGGAGGGCGGTCGCGTGTTGCAATAACCCGGGCGAAATAGGTGGTAGTGCATCGTTTCGGGAGGAAACGGATTGGACAGCGTGATCATCACAGGTGCGGCTGGCGGCATCGGACGGGAGACCGTTCGTGCGATGAGCGCCGAAGGCTGTGAGATCATCTGTGCTGACATTTCAGGATCTGCGCTGGATGTACTCTGCAGTGACCTGGCTGGTTTGCCCGGAAAGCGCGTTCCTGTTGTTTCGCAATTGCGTGACGCCGCCCAATGCAGGAGCGTGGTTGCGGCTGCGAGCGGGCGTGTGAGCGGACTGGTGCATCTGGCTGGCGTGTTCGAACCCGACCCGCAATCGATTGATGACATGGGAGTCTATGACCGGGCGATGGCCCACAACCTGACCAATGGCTATCTGATGGGAAATGCCGTTGCAGAGGCGATACTGGGTGCCACAGGGCGAAAGGGCGATACCAGTGACGGGGAGAGTGAGGGGTATGGAGCCATGGTCTTCACCTCTTCGCTGGCATTCCTTCGCGGATCATGGGAGCATGTACCTTACGCAGCCGCCAAGGGAGGGCTTGTCGGAATGACCCGCGCAATGTCCCGCCGCTTTGCGCCACATATCCGGGTCAATGCGATAGCGCCCGGATCCATCAACACAACGATGCCTGCAAAGCTTGTTGCCGAACGTGGCATTGAGCGTGTTACAGCGGAAATTCCACTCAGACGCATGGGTGAAGCGAGCGAGGTTGCGTCGGTGATCGCGTTCCTGATGGGAGCGGGAGCATCCTATGTGACGGGCCAGTGCATTCATGTTGACGGGGGGATCATCAACGCATGAACGCGACCGCAGCGATCTTCACCACGCTTGGCACCATCAACAGCCTGATCGGACGCGTTGGCGTTTTCGTTGGTTCGCTGTTCATTGCGATCATGACCATCCTCGTCATTCTCGGTGTCTTCTTCCGCTATGTGCTCAACAATTCGCTCGGCTGGGTCGAGGATGTTTCGCTGATCATGATGGTGACAACTGCGTTTCTGGTCGCGCCCTTTGCCTATCGTTCAGGTGCGAATGTGGCCATCGAATTCCTTTCCGGCATGCTGCAAGGGCGCATGGTGCGGATCATGCGCATCATCATCAACCTGCTGGTGCTGTGGTTGATCTATCGTTATTTCCTCGAAAGCCTCGGCCTTGTGAAACGCGGCTGGGGCATCCGGGTCAACACGGTTCCGATCCCCTGGGCCATTCCCTACATGGTCGTACCGTTTTCCTTCGTTGCCATGGCGCTGGTCGGGTTTGAACTGATCATGCGTGATCTTTGGGGCCTCATGAGCGGCAGTGACAAGGCAGACCTGCCGCATGTCGCCCCCCAGGAACCGGAATAGGATTGCTGCAATGGGACTGGCCTATTTCTGGATATTCTTCATCTTGCTGGCAGTCGGAATGCCGGTAGTGTTCGCGCTGCTGATAGCGCCCGGACTGTCACTGGTCATCGATGGCAAGGACGCGCTGTTCTTCTCGAAGCTGCTTACGACAATCTATACAGGGATGTATTCGTTTCCGCTGATGGCGGTGCCGTTTTTCATTCTGGCGGGTGAATTGATGAATTCAGGCGGGATTACCCGCTCGATCGTGCGGTTTTCCGAATCGATGATCGGCCATGTGCGTGGCGGTCTTGCACAGGTCAACATCCTCTCCTCCATCCTGTTCGCCGGCTTGTCGGGGTCAGCGGTTGCAGACACTTCGGCGCTGGGAAAGATGCTCATCCCGGCAATGGAACAGAATGGCTATTCGCGCCGGTTTGCGGCTGCGATCACGGCAGCATCCTCCGTGATCGGGCCGATCATTCCGCCATCAGGCATCATGGTACTTTATGCATTCGTCATGAATGTCTCGGTGGCCGGCCTGTTCCTGGCGGGGTTTGTGCCGGGCCTCATGGTAGGCGGCGGGTTGATGATCCTGACGGCCTGGTTCGCCCGCATCCGCAACTATCCGGTGGCGGCAGAACGGGCGAGCTGGAAGCAGCGCTCGGTGGCGTTTCTGGAAACCTATCCGGCCCTGCTGACACCGGTACTGCTTCTGGGCGGCATCCTTTCAGGCATCTATACGCCTACCGAAGCAGCGGCTGTTGCTGCTGTCTATGCCCTGTTTGCGTCCGTCATCATCCGGACTGAGTGGTGGCTGAATTTCATTGCCGACCCGCTGCATGCCTATCTTCATGTAGCGCCGCTGACGCTGTTCCTGTTCGCGGGCTTCACTGATAATGTCGACTTCAGGCTGTTTGCGGGCATGGCTGTTTGCTGGATGGTCCTTGGCGAAATATTGTGGCGGACCGCGTTTTCCGGGCACCGGGCGGCAGGCGAGGTCAAGCGCTCAGCCCGCAGCGAGGAAGACCGGGGCCGAGACATCTCAGGTGCCATCCAGTCAACGGCAAAACGCATGCCGCAGGTGTTTCGCGACACCGCAATCCAGTCCGGCGTCATCCTACTGCTTGTCGGCGCCGCTGTCACTTTCGGATGGATGGTCACCGTATCGGGGCTGGCACGGCATGCGGCCGTTTTCATCCAGGGCGTTACAGACAATCCCTATCTGCTGCTTTTTCTGGTCAATATCCTGCTTTTCATTGTCGGCATGTTCCTTGATGCGGGCCCGGCGATCCTGATCCTCGGGCCGGTGCTTGGTCCGATCATGTACCAGATCGGCGTTGATCCACTGCATTTTGCCATCGTCATGTGTGTCAATGTCACTGTCGGACTTGCTACGCCGCCGATGGGACTGGTGCTGTTTGTCGCCTCGTCCGTGTCGGGCGAAAAGATCGAGAAGATCGTGCAGGAGATATGGCCTTTCCTGCTGGTGGAATTCGCCGTGATTTTCCTGATTACCTATTTTCCGAGCCTGTCGATGACGCTTCCGGCGATGGCAGGCTTTGCGAAATGTCCCGAAGGTGCCGGGCTTTGCCAGGCGCTGACCGGATTAGCCGGCGGCTGAGCCGCCAACCGAACCAAAATGGGAGGAAGATGAAATGCTGATGAAAAAACTTCTCGCAACTGCGGGGGCGCTTGCAATCGCTGCGACAGCGAGCCTTGGCGCGGTCAGCGCTGCGCAGGCGGCGGATTTTACCATCAAGGTTGCTTTCCTCGGGTCGCCCGAGGATGAGGACTATGACGGCTCCATGGTCTTGAAGGATTATGTCGAAAGCCGTTCGAATGGTCGCGCTGCAGTCGAGATCTATCCGTCCGGCCAGTTTTGCGGCAATGAAAAGGAATGCCTGGAAAACCTGCAGGCAGGAACACTGGAAGTCTACATCACCACGATTGGCGGTTTCGGCAACGTGTTCGGACCAGGCCAGGTGCTCGACCTGCCCTACATGTTTGCGAATGACCGGATAGCCGAATGCGTATTTGACGGACCATTCGTCAATGAACTTCGCACCGGCGTGCTTGCCAACAACATCCCGATGCGGTTGATGGTGATTTCCAATACCGGCGGATGGCGCAATTTTGCCAATACGCAGAAGGTGATCAAGTCCCCGGAAGATCTCAAGGGGATGAAGTTCCGTACGATTCCGGCTGAAATCCAGCAGGAACTTGTTCGCCAGCTTGGTGCGAACCCGACCCCGGTCGCATGGCCGGAAGTCTACACCTCGCTGGCAACCGGTGTGGTTGAAGGCACGAAGAACGGCATTACGGACATCATGAACATGAAGTTCCCGGAAGCCGGCCTCAAATACATGACGCTGGATGGCCATGCGTATATGGGCGCATTGTGGTGGTATTCGGATGTGGCCTGGAAGACCCTTCCGGACGACATCAAGCAGATTGTCTTTGATGGCATGAACCATCTCAAGACTGTCACGCGGGCCTTCCCGATGCGCCGCCAGATCGAAGCCTATGAAGCGTTCAAGGCGCAAGGTGGCCAAATCTACGTGCCGACTGCCGACGAGAAGAAGCAGTTCCAGCAGGCATCTTCCGGCATGCGCAAGTGGTACAGTGACAAGTTTGGCGCTGAATGGCTCGACAAGCTGGACGCTGCTGTCAAGCAATGTGAAGCCTCGACCAATGCCGGGTTTGCTGCTGCAAACCAGTAAGTGAGAGAAATGCCATCCGGGGCCGGAGTATCCGGCGCCGGATGGAAAATGCATGCAAGCCTGGCAGGCTTGAGAACAACCACCAGATCCTGGATCAAGGCAAATCGGACAAATGAACAAGCGCAAGGCGACAGTCCTTGTGTGCGGCGTTGCTGTGCTGGATTTCGTGTTCCAGCTCGGCGAACTGCCACGAAAGGCTGAGAAGTACCGTGCTAGGAGTGCCGCGATTGTGGGTGGTGGCGTTGCTGCCAACGGGGCTGTCGGCATCGTCAGACTGGGTGGCAAGGCGAAACTGGCAGCAAGGCTCGGCAGTGACGTGATCGGTGATCTTATTGTCAAAGGGTTGAAAGCCGAGGGTGTTGACTGCAACCTGGTCCGCCGCTTCGAGGGACGGCAATCATCCTATTCCTCGGTGTTTCTCGATGAAGCCGGCGAGCGCCAAATCGTCAATTATCGTGACATGAACATCAGTTTTGATGCCGGGTGGCTTGAGGACTATTCGCTTGGGTCCCTTGGGTCCCTTGGCGCAATCGATGCAGTCTTTGCAGACACGAGATGGCCTGACGGTGCGGTCGCCGCCATGAGAATTGCACGAGCGCTTGGCGTACCGGGCGTGATCGATGTAGAGGCAGCCCTTGCGGCGTTGGACATTGGTGACGCCTGGGCATGTGTCACCGATGGCGAAAATGGTGTGTGGTGGCGGGGTCCCGATGGTACAGGCCACGTCCCCGCTTTCAAGGTCGATGTGGTTGACACCCTTGGTGCCGGGGATTTGTGGCATGGCGCTTTCGCGCTGCGGCTGGGCGAAGGCGCTGACGAGATTGAAGCGGTACGCTTTGCCAATGCGGCGGCAGCCATCAAGTGCACGCGTCCCGGCGGTCGCGACGGATCGCCCAGCCGCGAGGAAACGATGAATTTCATGAAGGAGACGCGGTAATGCAGCGTTCAATGCAACAGCCACAGAACCAGGCAATGCAATTGAGCCCGGGAAAATTGTGGGGCATGCGCCGGATGGCGGACATGAACGGTCGCTTCAAGATGACCGCAGTCGACCAGCGCCCGCCCATCAAGCAACCGATTGCTGCCCATTACGGCACTGCCGAAGCCCCCTGGGAAGATGTTGCCCGTTTCAAGACATTGCTGATCGAGACTCTGCAGGGTGAATCCTCGGCCATGTTGCTTGATCCGCATTATGCCATTCCCTCCGGGCTGGACCGGCTCAGCCCGGCAAAGGGGCTGATTGTGACATTGGAGGATTCGATCTTCCGGGAAGTTGATGGCGGCGGGCGATATTCGTCGCAGATCGATGGATGGTCGGTCGGCAAGATCAAGCGACTGGGCGGTGACGCCGTCAAGGTTCTGGCATGGTACCGGCCCGACGCTCCAGCGGATGTGCTGCAACACCAACGCGATTTTACCCGCAGGATAGGCGAGGCCTGCCAGCGGTTCGACATCCCCTTCTTGTTTGAATTGCTGGTCTATCCCCTGGCACAAGATGCGGAGCAGACCCGCGACTACGTGGAAATGGCATCGAAGAAGGCTGATCACGTTCTTGCTTCAGTCGCGGAATTTGCCAAGCCCGAATATGGCGTGGATGTCTTCAAGCTGGAAAGCCCGGTTGCAGCCGCCAGCGTTCCCGGCGTCGGCAATGAAGGCTGGGAAGATGTTCAGTCGGTTTTCGATGAGATGGGACGGCTTGCCGGTCGGCCATGGGTGATGCTGTCTGCTGGTGCAGGCAAGCCGGAATTTCGAAACATCATGACGCATGCCTATCGCGCAGGGGCATCCGGCTATCTGGCGGGCCGGGCAATCTGGCTGGATGCTTTCCGTGCCTTTCCCGACTGGAACGCGATCCGGTCCGGGCTGGAAGGCGAGGCTGTGGCCTATATGCGCGAACTCAATAGTCTGACAGACAAGGAAGCACTGCCGTTCCATGAGCACGAATGCTATGCCGGACGGGGCGGTCGTTTCCACCCCCGTGACGAAACCTTCCGCCATGTCTATGCCGGGCTTTGAAAACCATGAAAAAGAAACTGGGTATCCTGCCGCTTGGCAGACCAACCTTTGATGTTCCCTATGCCGTGGAAAAACTGGCAGCAATGCTGGAAGCACTGGAGCGGGCAGGTCACCAACTGACCGGTCCGCGCGAACTGCTGTTCGATGCTGACGCGACCAGGACAGCGCTTGAAGCGGTGATGGCCGACAATCCGGACCTGATTATCCTGCTGCAGGTGACGTTCACCGATGCCTCGATGGCCGTCGAGATCGCCAGCAGCTTTAGCGGTCCGATCGGCATATGGGCGATACCCGAACCGAGGGTTGGCGGCAGATTGCGGCTCAATTCGTTTTGCGGGTTGAACCTTGCGAGCCACGCGCTTGGTCTCAATGGCCGGGCGTTTTCCTGGTGCTATCGCGACCCCGATGCTGACGATATCACGGCTGAACTGGAGATGATGATCACGGCGAACCGCCCTCGATCCGGACTGGTTCCATCGAAAACCGGGCAAGCCGCTGATGCTGATGCTGCTGCCATTGCAAAATCGATCGCAGGCAGCCGCATTGGTCGTATCGGCGAACATCCGGCAGGCTTTGACACTTGCCGCTATGACAAGACGAGGTTGAAGAAACTTGCTGGTGTGGAGGTTGATGAACTCACCCTTGAAACGCTGTTTGATCTCGCCCGGGTTCAGGATAAGCCAGCCGTCGACAGCACCCGGGTTGCCGCGCAATCCGTGGCTACCGGGCTCGAATTGGTCGACCAGGAACAACTGGACCGTTCGCTGCGGCTGAAACCGGCACTTGATGCACTCACGGAGAGGGGACGGTACTCCGCCTTTGCCATTCGTTGCTGGCCTGAGACATTCACCGAATATGGCGGCGCGGTTTGTGGCCCCGTGGCGATGATGGGGGAGAACCGAATTCCGTGTGCCTGTGAGGCTGATGTCTATGGCGCCCTGACCCAGATGATCCTGCAAAAAACGGCGGACGCGCCGGTATTCCTGACCGATCTCGTTGATCTCGAACGCGAGGACAATACCGGCGTCATCTGGCATTGCGGCCAGGCACCCGCTTCAATGGCGGACCAGGCCTCGCACCCCGGTGCCACAATCCACACAAACCGCAAAATGCCTTTGCTGTTCGAGTTCACGCTGAAGCCCGGACGGATGACCTTCATGCGGATCAGCCAGGCGAAGGGTGTAGAGCACATGGTGATTGCAGGCGGTGAGATGCTGTCGAGGCCAATGTCGTTTACCGGCACTTCCGGTGTGGTGCGCTTCGACACGCAGGCGGGTGAATTAACAGGCAAGGTAATGGAGTGCGGGCTGGAGCACCACATGGCGGTTGCCTATGGCGACCACCGCGAAAAGTTGCGTGGTGTTGCCGCCGCCCTTTCCATTCCTGTTCTCGAACTGTGAGACAACATCCATGACACTGCGTTACGGGATTATCGGTTCCGGCATGATGGGCCAGGAACACATGCGAAATATCGCACTCCTGCCTGACACGAAGGTGGCTGCGGTCAGTGACCCAGATGACGGGATGCGCTTGATGGCACAGAAACTTGCTGGTGAGGGTTGTGCAGCCTTCACGCATCACGGTGAATTGCTGGCGAGCGGGCTTTGCGACGCGCTGGTCATTGCTGCGCCCAATTTCCTTCACCACCCGATCCTGAAGGACGTGTTGAAAAGCGATTTGCCTATCCTGGTGGAGAAGCCGCTTTGCACCACGCCGGAGCATTGCCGTGAAATCGTGGCGCTGGCGCGGTCACGCAAGGCACCTGTCTGGGTGGCGATGGAATACCGTTACATGCCGCCACTGATCAGATTGGCGCAGAAGCTCGAAGCAGGCGAAGCAGGAAAATTGCGGATGCTGACCATCCGGGAGCACCGTTTTCCGTTCCTGAAAAAGGTTGGTGACTGGAACCGCTTCAACGAAAATACTGGTGGCACCCTGGTTGAAAAATGCTGCCATTATTTCGACCTGATGCGGCTGTTGACGAAATCCGAACCGGTGCGGATCTATGCCTCGGCGGCGATGGACGTCAATTTCATCGATGAAGAATATGGCGGGCGCAGGCCGGATATCATCGACAACGGCTTCGTGATTGTCGATTTCGAAAACGGCGTGCGGGCGATGCTGGATCTTTGCATGTTTGCGGAAGGTTCCTATTGGCAGGAGGAGATCAGCGCCACGGGCGATGTTGCGCGCATTGACGCGAGAATTCCGGGCCCGGCGCGATTTTCAACAGACGGCAAGGAGCGCAAGTCCGAAATTGCAGTGTCCGTTCGCGCCAGCAAACGGGTGACGACTGAAGCGGTGGAAGTCGATGAGGATATCCTGGCGGCAGGCGATCATCATGGCTCAACCTACTATCAGCATGAGCGGTTTCGTGCGCTGATCCTGAAGGGCGGCAAGCCGGAGGTCGGGCTTGCCGAAGGCATGACGGCAGTGTTGATGGGGGCTGCGGCAGAACAATCGGCAAGGACCGGTGCCGCGATTGATTTTCGCGAATGGGCAAAGGACAAGCAAAGTGGCTGAAGTTGTCATTACTGAATTCATGGATGCACAGGCTGTATCCATGCTCCGTGAAAAGCATGATGTGGTTTATGACCCCGGACTTGCTGATCGCCAGGATGCGATACCGGATTTGCTTGAAGACTGCCGGGCACTCATTGTGCGCAACCGGACGCAGGTGACGAAGAAATTGTTGCAGGCAGCTCCGCTGCTCAAATGCGTAGGCCGGCTTGGAGTGGGGCTCGACAATATCGACGTCGATGCCTGCAGGAATGCAGGCGTTGCGGTTTACCCGGCAACCGGTGCGAACAATCTGGCGGTGGTTGAATATGTACTTGCCACTGCGCTGATCCTGCTGCGCGGAGCCTATCAATCCAATGCTGCGATGATATCCGGTCAGTGGCCGCGCCAATCACTGATGGGGCATGAAATAAGCGGCAAGACACTAGGGCTTGTGGGGTTTGGAGCGATTGCCCAGGAAGCAGCGCGTCGTGCGGCCGCATTGGGAATGAAGATCGTTGCCCATGATCCGTTCCTTGCTGAATCGCATCCGGCATGGAGGCCAGTGGAGCGGCTGAGCCTGGATGCTTTGCTTTCCGTTTCCGACGTGGTCAGCCTGCATGTTCCGTTGACGGATCAAACGCGGCACCAGATTGACGCTGATGCACTGAAACTGATGAAAAAGGAAAGTGTTCTCATCAATGCTGCACGCGGTGGCGTGGTCGACGAGGCTGCATTGGCTCACGCGCTCTCCTCGGGCGCAATTGCTGGTGCAGCGCTTGATGTCTTCGAAACGGAGCCGCTGACAGCAGCACAGGGGAAGCGGTTCGAGGGATTGAAGAATGTCATTCTCACGCCTCATATTGCCGGCGTTACAACCGAATCGAATGTTCGTGTCAGTGAATTGATCGCCGATCTGGTCCTCGGTCATCTTTGAAGTGGTGAGGCATGAAACGCGAAAAATTCGGCGAGACCGGTGATGGTGAATTGGTGGAGCGCGTCACCATCAGTGGCGGCGGGCTCACCGCAAATATCCTGACCTGGGGCTGTGTCATCCAGGACTTGCGGCTGGAAGGGCACGGTGCACCACTTGTTCTGGGCTTTGAGGCATTCGAACATTACCCCGCGCATTCGCCCTATTTTGGCGCGACGGCAGGGCGTTATGCCAACCGGATCCGCGATGGCCGGTTTTCCATTGATGGGACTGAATACCAGGTGGATACGAATTTCCTTGGCAAGCATCTGCTGCATGGCGGGAGCAAGGGCATCGGCAAGCGTGTGTGGACAATCGCTGACCTCGGGCAATCGCATGTGACCCTTGTCCTTGATGACAAGGATGGCTCGATGGGCTTCCCCGGCAATTGCCGGCATCACGTCAGCTTTTCGCTGGAGGAGGGTGGCAAGCTCGCTGTTCGCATGCAATCGCAGTGCGACCAGCCTACGCTCGTCAATCTTGCGCATCATTCCTATTTCAATCTTGATGGTGGCGCTGACATTCTGGACCACCGGGTGGCAATTGCGGCAGACGGCTATATTCCCGTCGATGAGGAGGCCATTCCGCTAGGGCCGGTCGAACCTGTGGCGGGCACTGCCTTCGACTTTCGCAAGGCACGCCCGATCCGCCATGATAGCGATGGCAGTCAGGTCCGGTATGACCACAATTTCTGCCTCTCGCGTGAACGGGTTGAGCCGCGCGAAGTGGCGCGGGTTGACAGTCCGGTCTCGGGGATCAGGTTGGTGGTGGAGACGAGCGAACCGGGATTGCAGTTTTATGCCGGGCACAAGGTCAATGTGCCGGTGCCAGGTCTCGGTGGGCGGAGCTATGGTGCCTATTGCGGGTTTTGCATGGAGCCGCAGATCTGGCCGGATTCACCCAATCATCCCGATTATCCGCAGGCAGTGTTGCGTCCTGGTGAAACCTATCGCCAGGAAACCAGCTATCGGTTTTCAAGAGGATGAAACCGGCGGCGATCAGCCAGATCGCAATGGCAGGGTCATTCTGACAATCAGCCCGCCCATTTGTGCGCAGGTGACCTCGAACCGGCCTTCATGCAGTTCTGCGATCTCGCGGGCAATTGCCAGTCCAAGGCCTGCTCCATCACTTTCCGCCCTTGCGCTCCGGTTGCCGGGTCTGAAAAACCGTTCGCCGGCCTGGTCCAGCATCGTGTCGGGCAGGCCTTCGCCATCATCCTCGACTTCAATCGTGAAATTTTCGGGTCCCTTCACCACCCGAAGTGTGGCGTGACTGCCGCCATAGCGAATTGCGTTGTCGATGAGGTTGCGCAGCGCTTCACGCAACAATACCGGCTCGGCTTTTGCAACGAGATTTTCGAAGCCTTCATAGCCAAGATCCGTGCCCTGGCGTGCAGCGTCGGGAGCGGTTTCAGCCGCCAGTTCGCGCACCAGAAGTGCAATGTCGGTTGGTTTCCAGGCAATCTTCTGGCTGGCGGTTTCATCGACGCGGGCCAGTACCAGCAATTGTGCCAGCGTGCGCTCGGCACCTGCCACTGCCTCATCGGCCCGTGCGGCAAGTTGGCGGGCCTCGTCAAGGCTTTGTGTGCGCTGGGCCAGCGCCAGATTGGTTCGGACGATGGCAAGTGGCGTGCGCAACTGGTGGCTGGCATTTCCGGCAAAATGGCGCATGGTTTCGAGTGCTGAGCGAAGCCTGGCAAGAAAGCCATTGGTAGCCTCCAGAATGCCCTGCATTTCCTGTGGAACGTCATGGGCGATCGGTCGCAGGTCTCCCGGACTGCGCCTGCCAATGGCGTCACGCAGTGCGTAAAGAGGTGCCAGTGCACGTGCGACACCCCACCATACGAGGATTGGTGCGATGGCCAGCAACAATGCCTGCCTGATGAGTGAACTGTAGATCAGGGAATTGGCGAGCTTTTCACGCGCTGTCGTGGTCTCGGCGACCGTAACCTGGAAGCCCACCGAGTGTGAGCCGGTCGATACCGCGCCGTCGCGCCGGGCAAAGCGGATTGCCGCACCCTGGTAACTTGCGTCGCCAAATACCATGCTTCCCTGGCGGGGCGGATCATCCAATACAGCCTCAAGGGCCTTGTAGCCGGTGACAAATTCACCGTCCTCGCGGTCAACCCGGTAGAAAACGCGGTCCTGAGACGAGGAGGTCAGCATCTCCAGCGCGACATAGGGAATGTCCACCTCCAGATCACCGGTTTCGGAAATGATGACACGATCTGCGATGGCCAGGACCGATCCCGCCAGCACCCGGTCAAGGATTTCATCGGCCTGGTTTCGAGCAGACTTCCACGTGTCGGCGATGGCAAGCACATTGATTGCCAGCAATGGGGCAATCAACCAGAGCAGAAGCTGGAAACGCAGTGACAAGGGTTGTCGCATCATTAGCCTGACATTTCGAGCCAATAACCAAGGCCGCGTGCCACCCTGATGCTGGCACCGTGTGGCTGCAGGCGACGGCGCAGGCGGCTTACCGACTGCTCGATGGCGTTTTCGCTGAGGTCCTCATCATAGCCGCCGATCTTTTCCAGCAATGCCTGTTTTTGGACCACCCGACCGCGCGCCAGCATCAGCGATTCGAGGATCGAAAGTTCGCGGCGTGTTAGTTCGACCGCTTCATCGTCGGCCAGCAATGTACCGGTTGCAAGATCGAGATGCAGCGTCCCCAGACTTACCAGCGAGGCTCCGAGACCGGCCTTGCGGCGCAGAAGGACCCGAACCCGCGCTTCCAGTTCCCGGATTTCAAACGGCTTGGTCATGTAATCGTCTGCACCAATGTCGAGCCCGCGCACCCGATCATCAAGGGCACCGCGCGCCGTAAGGATCAGCACTGGCGTTGTATCGCCGCGCGAGCGGATGAATTGCAATATGTCGAGCCCGTCCCTGTCGGGCAGGGAGAGATCGAGAATGATCAGGTCGAAACTGGAACTGAGGATTGCTGTCTCCGCCGCTTCGCCATCGCTGACGTGATCAACTGCATTGCTGCCGCCGCGCAACAGGGCGATCAGGCCTTCCGCCAGTTTCCGGTTGTCTTCGACGAGCAATATTCGCAATTCCAAGCCCTCCCGGTTCCAACATATAGGCCTGAGCAGGTGACATGGAAAGCACGACCGTTTCGCTCCGGCCTTGATTGCATGGCGCGGTCATGCATTGGTATCGCATGATCCGGCCTGTCCTCTTGATGTTGATGTTCCTGTTTGCCATGCCCGGTTCGGGAGTGGCACAGACATTGTATCCGGCCCGAAGCGGGTCGGAAGCCAGCCAGGCGGTTACCGTCTATTCATCCATCGATGAAGCCATTGCCCTGCCACTGATCAATGCGTTCCGTGATGCGAACCCGACAATCGCCGTGCGCTATGTCGAGGCGCAGACAATTGATATCTATGAGCGTGTCGTCCAGGAAAGCGATGGTGGAAAACCGACCGCAGATATTGCGATTTCCTCTGCGATGGATTTGCAGATGAAGCTTGCCAATGACGGCTATGCCAAACGGATTTCCAGCCAGGCGTCCAGTCAATGGCCGAAATGGGCGAACTGGCGCGATTCAGCGATCGGGCTGACCTATGAGCCTGCCGTTATCGTCTATCACAGGCCTGATTTTGAATCGTTCCCGCCGCCGCAGACGCGAGCGGAACTTGAGCAATATCTGCGGGCCAACAGCAATGAGTTGCAGGGGCGCATCGGAACCTATGACATCGAGCGGGCGGGGGTGGGGCTCCTGTTCCTGGCGCGCGACATCGAAAACCACCGAGACATCTGGAGTCTCGTTCGCTCCATGGGAGGTGCAGGCGTCAAGCTTTATTCCACGTCGTCGGCGATTCTGGAGCGGGTGGCAGATGGCCGGTTTGCGCTCGGCTACAACATCCTTGGTTCATATGCAGCTGAGTGGGCAAAGACCCATCCTGACATCGGTATCGTCATGCCAAGAGACTATACCGTCGTCATGACGAGGGTTGCAGTCATTCCCCAGAAGGCGCAATCACCGGATCTGGGCGAGCTGTTCCTCAGGTTTGTGATGTCCGCCCAAGGGCAGAAGGTGATGGCCGAGCAATCCGGTCTTCCTGCAATCCATCCTGCTGTTGACGGACCCAACACGGCAACAGCACTGATCCGCCAGATGGGAGGGCAGTTGCGTCCTGCCCCATTGACGCCGGCGCTTATGGTCTATCTCGACCAGGCCAAGCGCGGGCGGGTGGTTGCCCGATGGAACAAGGAATTGCGGGCGCGATAACTTCCCCCAACATACTGCTTTGCGTTTTTGATCATGAAATGTCAGCTTGGTGTCAGCTTGCCATGCAAGTCTGGGAATACGGCTGCGGGCATGGTCCCGGTACCGAATGCGGGGAGGAGAACCCGTCAAATCACAATCCGGCGCCGAAGGCCCGGCGGAACGCCTGACAACGCTTCTCAAAGTCGTTTGTCGGGCGCGATGACGGGTGCCGCGCCCTCATGGAGGACAGAATGAACATTGTTGCAATCACGCGCAGGGCAGTTGTCGCAGGTGCGCTTCTGGCCCTTGCCCCGCTGGCAACGGCCAATGCCTTTGAACCCGGAAACACCGAATGCATTGCTCCGGCAAATGCGGGCGGCGGATGGGACTTTACCTGCCGCCAGGTCGGCAAGACCCTGCAGGATCTCAAGCTTGTTTCCGGCACGATGCAGGTGACAAACCTTGCCGGCGGCGGCGGCGGTGTTGCTTATGCGGAAGTCATCAACAAGCGCAATGATGACAACAACCTGATCGTTGCGGCATCGTCGGCGACATCAACGCGTCTTGCCCAGGGGGCCTATCCTGGCAATGACATGACCCAGGTTCGGTGGCTGGCTTCGGTCGGTGCCGACTACGGCGTGATCGCGGTAGCCAAGGATTCCGACATCAACACGCTGCCGGAACTGCTGGCCAAGATCAAGGCAGACCCGACATCGGTTTCCGTTGCTGGCGGTTCCGCAGTTGGTGGATGGGACCATCTCAAGGTGCTTCTGGCTGCCAAGAAAGGCGGCATTGATGATGTTCGCACCGTCAAATATGTGGCTTTTGACGGCGGCGGTGAAGCTGTAACCCAGCTTCTGGCTGGCAGCGTGCAGGCCTTTACCGGTGACGCGTCTGAAGCAAAGGGCTTTGTCGATTCCGGTGACATCAAGGTCATTGCTGTGCTTGCGCCTGAGCGTCTTGCCGGTGATTTTGCTTCCTTCCCGACGGCAAAAGAGCAGGGAATTGATGTGATCGGTGCCAACTGGCGCGGCTTCTATGTCCCGGGTGGCATGTCTGATGATGCCTACAATTTCTGGGTCGATGCCGTCGGCAAAGTCTATGACTCACAAGAATGGAAGGACATCATGGCCTCGAACGGTCTTGCGCCGCTCAACCTGCGCGGCAATGATTTCCAGGCTTTCGTCAAGGAATCCGTCGACAGCATCCAGGCGCTTTCGAAGGAAATCGGCCTGATCAAGTGACTATCCAGTCAGCCGGATCGGGAAAGGTCCGGCTGACTTTTCCAGCGGTGTGGGGTCAAGGTGTTTGGGGGAAAAGATGAAACAGCTCAGTGACCGTTTCTTCGGATTTGTCGGTCTGGCGGTTTCAGCGACCATGGTCTGGCGCGCGACGCTGATACAGGAAAGTTTCATTCAGGACCCGCTTGGACCCAAGGCATTTCCGTTTCTGATCGCCGGTGTCATGGCGCTGGCTTCCCTCGCGATCATAGTCAGTCCCGACGAAGAGCCGGACTGGCCGGTTCCTTCGCGGCTGCTCGAAATCGGTGCGGCCATCATCGTGCTGATCGCCTATGCGGAATTCCTGCCGGAAGCGGGGTTTGTGATCTCGACTGCGCTTGCCGGCGCGTATCTCGCGTGGCGGCTTGGTTCGCGGCCATTGGAAGCCACTGTAGCAGGCCTGGTGATATCGATTGGCATCTATCTCGTTTTCAAGAAGACCCTTGGACTATCGCTCGCGCCCAGTCCGGTGGATTTCATTATCGACACGCCGGTCGACTTCATCTTCTCCAATATCGTTTCCGCCTTCAACGGCGCGTTCGGCAGCAAAGGAAGCTGATTGATGGAAAGCCTTTCCTCCCTTGCTGACGGCTTTGCCATAGCACTCAGCTGGCAAAATCTCGGGCTCGCGCTCATCGGCTGCTTTCTGGGTACCATCATCGGCGCTCTGCCGGGGCTTGGTCCTTCCAACGGCGTGGCCATTCTCATTCCGCTGGCGTTTTCGCTTGGCCTGCCAGCGACTCCAGCGCTGATACTGCTCACCAGCGTCTATTACGGAGCAATGTATGGCGGGCGTATTTCGTCGATCCTGCTGAACATTCCGGGCGATGAACCGGCATTGATGACCACGCTGGATGGCTTTCCAATGGCACGCAAGGGACAGGCAGGCGAAGCTCTGGCCATTTCCGGCATTGCTTCGTTTGTCGGCGCGTTCTTTGCCACCTGGGGGCTGGTCTTTCTCGCACCGCAGCTCGTCAAGGTGGCATTGCTTTTTGGTCCGGCGGAATATTTTGCGTTGTTTACGCTGGCATTTGCCACACTTGGCGGGATTGCCAGTCGCAACCAGGGCAAGGCAGCCTTTGCTGCCGCG
Organism: Nitratireductor sp.; assembly: GCA_041397525.1. Classification (GTDB taxonomy): domain Bacteria; phylum Pseudomonadota; class Alphaproteobacteria; order Rhizobiales; family Rhizobiaceae; genus BOKV01. Next base: position 337,483 of record JAWKWL010000002.1, on the reverse strand, counting down.
CTGGGTCTTGCCATTGCAATGATCGGGGTGGATGGCCAGACAGGTGTGCCACGCTTCACTTTCGGCGAGGTGCATTTTTATGACGGCATCGATTTTCTGGTGGCGATTGTCGGACTGTTTGCGCTGTCGGAGGTTTTCATTTTCCTTGAGCATGGGGGCAAGTCTGAGGAAAAGGCAGGCGACAAGGTCAGGCTGGGCCGCATTACCCCTCCCGCTGCAATGTTGCGCCAGACATCCGGCTCCATGACGCGGGGTACTGTTTTAGGCTTCATCGCCGGAGTGTTGCCGGGGGCGGGCGCGTCGCTGGGGTCATTCATCGCCTATTCGTTCGAGAAGCGGTTGAAAGACCGCAGCGGAACATTTGGCAAGGGTGATCCTCGCGGCGTAGCAGCACCTGAAGCGGGCAACAACGCGGCAGCGGGTGGCGCGCTGGTGCCGATGTTGGCACTCGGCGTGCCCGGCTCGGGAACGACAGCAGTGCTGCTTGCGATGCTGCTGGCGCTCAACATCACACCCGGGCCGCTTCTGTTCCAGAACAATCCCGACGTGGTCTGGGGGCTGATTGCTGCACTTTTCATTGGTAATCTGATGCTGCTGGCGATGAACATACCGATGGTAGGTATATTCGTGCGGCTGCTGCTGATTCCGCCGCGCTACTTGATGCCGGCGGTGGCGATGATCTCCTTTGTCGGAATTTACGGCATCTCCGGCTCGACCTTCGACCTGATGGTAATGATCGCATTTGGTGTCGCAGGCTGGGCGCTGCGCAAACTGGACGTTCCGCTGGTTCCGGTCATCATGGGCGTGCTTCTGGGTGACCAGATGGAGAAAAACCTGCGTCGTGCGCTGACCATTTCCGATGGAGATATCTCGACGCTGTTTGCCTCGCCTTTGGCAATCGGCTTGTGGACGCTGGCAATTGTCGGCTTCATCCTGCCATTGGTGGTCGGTCGCTATTTCCGGCCAAAGATTGCCGACAGCACGGTGAATGAGCCGAATATCGGGGACTAGCACCGTTTCATACTGGTCAAGACTGACTGCTACCCCTATCTGGAAGGTGTCAAACAAGGCACCTTGCCGATGAATGTGCGTCCTGATCCTTTTATCCCGCCAGCACCTGTCCCGCGTTCGCGGGGTGCAGTTCCTTCTGCGCTGGAAATCATCCGGACGGCTTATCGCAATCCACTCGAATTGTGGGGCGAACCCTCATATGAGGACAGGTGGATCAAAACCAGATTTCTTGGCATGCGCACAGTCATTGCCAATGATCCCGGCCTCATTCGCCATGTGCTGGTGGAAAACCAGAAGAATTACCGGATGGCGCGGGTTCGCCAGGCGATCCTGCGACCGATCCTGCGCGACGGATTGTTGACGGCTGAAGGCGAGACATGGCGACGGTCCCGCAAGGCAATTGCGCCGATCTTCACACCGCGCCACATTCACGGTTTCGGCGAGATCATGCTGCGAAGCTGTGAGGCGTTCGCGAAACGCTATGAGGCAGTGGCGGAGACCGAACTGGCGCAGGACATGACCCTGCTCACCTATGAAATCCTGGCGCAGACGCTTTTCACTGGTGAGATTGCAGGCGATCCGGACGCATTTGCCAATGAGATCGAAACCCTGTTCGAAACCATGGGCAGGGTCGATCCGATGGATGTGATTGCCGCACCCGCCTGGGTTCCGAGAATAACCCGGATCAGGGGTCGAAAGGCGATGCAGTTCTTCCGGCGTATCGTGCGGGAAACGATGGACATGCGCCTTGCAGCACTGGAGCGCGGCGAAGAACGCGATGACTTCCTGACGCTGCTGCTCAAAGCCCGCGGTGAACGGGGGATTACCACCGACGAAATCGAGGACAACATCATCACCTTCATTGGTGCCGGGCATGAGACCACAGCGCGTGCCCTTGGCTGGACGATCTATCTTCTGGCAGGTGCGCCGAACGAGCGTGATGTTGTGGAGGCCGAAATCGATGCATTTCTCGATGATCGGCCCGGTGAACCAGCCACTTGGGCGGAAAAATTGCCAAAAACGCTGTCAGCCTTCGAGGAAGCGCTACGGCTTTATCCGCCTGCACCATCCATAAACCGTGAAGCCGTCGAAACTGACCGATACGAGGATCTTGTGATAGAACCGGGCGATACGCTGCTTGTCATGCCCTGGACCCTGCATCGCCACAGGGCGCTTTGGGACCAGCCGGATGCCTTCAAACCGGAACGGTTCTGGCCACAGAACCGGGAAAAAATCGACCGCTACCAGTATCTTCCCTTTGGTGCCGGACCACGAATTTGCATTGGTGCGGGTTTCGCGCGACAGGAGGCAGTCATTGCGCTCGCAGTGATCCTTTCCAGATTCAGGTTCGACATATTGCCCGACTGCAATCCGTGGCCGGTGCAGAAGCTTACCACCCAGCCGCAGGGTGGGTTGCACATGAAAATAACGCGGCGCAAAGAATTCAGGTGCTGACATCCGTTGAGTGGTGATCCCGACAGGATTCGAACCTGTGACCTACGGATTAGGAATCCGTCGCTCTATCCTGCTGAGCTACGGGACCACGGCGCCATGAATAGCCGAGGGCGGGAATTCCGCCAACCCTGATTTTGCGATTTTTGCAGGCCGGACAAGATGGTTGCACCCATATTCAGGGTCCTGTAGTGACCGTGAAAGTTTCTCACCGCTGACATTCTCGCATGATAGCCGGCGGGATGCTGCGGGGAAACCGCGCAATGATGCCGCGATGCCGCCATCCCACCGCGGCCAGATGTTTTGGAGTTTGCCATGCGTGTTGCCATGATCGGTACCGGCTATGTCGGTCTTGTTTCCGGTGCCTGTTTTGCCGATTTCGGCCATGAGGTCACCTGTATCGACAAGGATGCCGGCAAGATTGACGCCCTGAGGAACGGGGTGATGCCGATTTACGAGCCCGGGCTTGATGTCCTGGTTGCAGCGAATGTGAAAGCGGGGCGACTGGCCTTTGCCACCGAGCCCGACAAAGCCATCCGTGATGCCGATGTCGTCTTTATCGCGGTTGGCACGCCAACGCGTCGCGGCGACGGACATGCCGATCTGTCTTTCGTTTATGCCGCAGCCGAGGAACTTGCCGGACTAATCAGCAATTATACCGTGGTTGTTACCAAGTCGACCGTTCCCGTCGGGACAGGCGATGAGGTCGAGGCCATAATAAACCGGGTCAATCCCGGTGCCGAATTTGACGTCGCGTCCAATCCGGAATTCCTGCGCGAAGGTGCCGCAATCGGTGATTTCAAGCGGCCGGACCGTATCGTTGTTGGTGCCGAATCGGAACGCGCCATTGCGACCATGCGCGAATTGTACAGGCCGCTGTTCCTCAATGAAACGCCGATGGTGATCACCGACAGGCGAACGGCTGAACTGATCAAATATGCAGCGAATGCGTTTCTTGCGGTGAAGATCGGGTTCATCAATGAAATATCCGACCTTTGTGACGCGGTCGGGGCGAATGTGCAGCAGGTTGCGCGCGGGATCGGGCTCGACAACCGGATTGGTTCGAAATTCCTGCATACCGGCCCTGGTTATGGCGGGTCGTGTTTTCCCAAGGATACGCTGGCGCTGTCGCGTACCGCGCAGGAAAGCGGCACGCCCGTCACCATTGTTGACACGGTGATTGCTGCCAATGAGCAGCGCAAGCGCTCGATGATAGGCCGTATCGTCAAGGCAGCGGGCGGAAGCGTGGCGGGAAAGACCATTTCGGTGCTCGGTCTGACATTCAAGCCCAATACCGACGACATGCGCGATGCCCCAAGCCTGGTGATCATACCGGGTTTGCAGGAACTGGGTGCAAGTATCCGTGCTTATGACCCCGAAGGCATGAAGGAAGCCGCAAAACACTTCAGTGATCTGGATTTTTGTGAAAGTGCCTATGATTGCATCGAGGGCAGTGATCTTGCGGTCATCGTCACGGAGTGGGACCAGTTCCGGGCGCTTGACCTCAAACGGGTAGCACAAATGCTCAAGGATCATACGCTCGTTGATTTGCGCAATATCTATCCGGTAGAAGAAACCCGCGGCAAGGGATTGAACTATCATTCGATCGGCCGGCCGGGTTGAACCCGGCTGTACTGATCAAGCGCGTGCAGAGAGCGCAAATACATTTTGCCCGCACTTTGCCGCAATCTTGGCAATGATCTACTTGCGTAGCACAAAATCTGCTATCACATTTCAAATCAGCAGCATTGCTTCACCGCCCCCAATGGGCCAACAGGACAACGCTTTCTTGGCCGTACCGTTTGCAACCAACGCCATTGCAGACAGGCTGGCACACAAAATCAGCGGCTCACGCCGGGGTTTGTGGCTGGCACGCACCTTTTCGCTCGCATTTCTGATCGGGTTGCAGGGTTGTGTGCTCGGCGATCTGGGGATGACGGATTCCTCGCCCTCGCTTTCGTCGAGCTTCGTGCGCCCGGACGATCCGCAGGAAGCCATGGGCGCTCGCGAACACCCGCTGGTGTTGGCCAAATATGGCGGTGAATACCACAATGAGGAAGCAGAAAAGGTTGTTGCGCTTGTCGTTGGGCGGCTGATCTCGGTATCGGATGATCCTTCACGGGTATTCAAGATCACCATTCTCAACACGCCGAAGGTGAATGCCTTTGCCCTGCCGGGCGGCTATCTGTATGTCACCCGGGGGCTGTTGGCGCTGGCCAATGATTCATCTGAACTGGCAGCTGTCATTGCGCATGAAATGGCGCATGTGTCGGCCAACCATGCCATTTTGCGCCAGGAGAAGCTCTCATCCTCCAAGGTGGGCGAGGAGGTGGTGCATGAAGTTCTCGGTAATTCCGTTGCTGCCAAGGTGGCTCTGGCTTCCAACAAGCTGAAGCTCGCAGATTTTTCCCGTGAGCAGGAATTGCAGGCCGATGCTGTCGGTATCCGCATGACCGGGAGTGCCGGGTTCGACCCCTATGCGGCATCGCGGTTTCTGGAGACGATGCAGGCCTATCAGGCATACAAGGCCGGAAATTCCGATCCTTTCGATGATGTGACCTTTCTCTCCAGCCATCCGACCACACCACAGCGCGTTGAACTGGCAAAGCGGCACGCGCGCTTCTTCGGCGCGCCCGGTATTGGAGATCAGGGGCGCGAGCGCTATCTCAGGGGAATTGACGGCCTGCTTTTCGGCGACACTGCAGAGGAGGGTTATGTTCGTGGCAGGGTGTTTTCGCATGTGGGCCTCGGCATCACCTTCACCGTGCCGGAAGGATCGCGTATCGACAACCAGCCCAAGGCGATCATCATTTCCGGGCCGGGTGACATAGCGACACGCTTTGATGCTGCAGTGCTGGCGAAGCGCCAGAGCCTGAGTGATTATCTCATGAGCGGCTGGATAAACGGCCTGATCGAAAGCAGCATCGTCGAAACACAGACGCCGTCCGGATTGCAGATGGGAATTGCCGAGGCGCGAGCCGAGAACTGGCATTTCCGGATCACGGTAGTGCAAATCGAGAACCAGGTTTACCGGTTCATAACGGCGGCACCGGCTGGCGCAACGCAGTTGCCAATGGTTTCGCAGGCGATCACCACGACTTTCCGCAAGATGACGTCTGCCGAACAGGCAGCGCTTGCGCCACTGCGCATCCGTCTGGTCAAGGTCGGCAGTGGCGACAACTTGGGCACACTCCTTGCCCAAATGAAAAATGGTGATGATGCCTTGAAGCTTTTCCGTCTTATCAATGGCCTGACGCCGGGCGAAAACCCGGCGCCAGGAATGACGGTAAAGATCATTTCTGACCGCTGAAACGGTCCGAATCAACGGCGAAAGCCGGCGTCATCCCTGTCAGCGTGTCACGCAGTTTTTCGAGTGCACGGTTTTCAATCTGGCGAACGCGCTCCTTTGAGATTCCCAGGTCTGCACCGAGTTCGTCAAGGGTCGCCCTTGCATCCGCCAGTCGCCTCGAACGGATAATGCGCCGTTCGCGGCTGTTGAGGGTTTTCATCGCATCGGCAAGCCATTCCCTGCGACGTTCGCCATCAATCATGGATTCCACTGTTACGTCCGGCAGCGGTGCCTCGTCGGCAAGGAAATCCTGGCGTTGCGAGCCCGTCTCGCCATCTTCGGAACAATTCATGTTGAGCGATGTGTCCGGCCCGGACAAGCGCGCATCCATGCGGGCGACGTCGTTGATGGATACTCCAATTGCTTCTGACAACTGTTTGTACAATTCATGCGAGTTTGCCGGTTCGCCTGATCGCTCGATCTGTGCCCTGAGGCGGCGAAGGCCGAAGAACAGCGACTTCTGGCTGGAGCTGGTGCCACCGCGGACAATGGACCAGTTGCGCAAGATGTAATCCTGAATGGATGCCCTGACCCACCAGGTCGCATAGGTGGAGAACCGGAATCCGCGATGCGGGTCAAAGCGGACTGCCGCTTCCAGAAGTCCGACATGACCTTCCTGGATCAGGTCGTTCATCGTGAGGCGATAGCGACGAAATTTTGCAGCGACGGATATTACTAGGCGCATATGGGCTGTAGTGAGTATGTGGAGCGCCTGCTGGTCTCGACCCTCGCTCCACTTGACTGCGAGTTCGTGCTCTTCCTCCTGCTTGAGATAGGGAGCCGAAATCGCAGCCTTGATCATCTCTGCGCCAGCATATTGATCTGATTGCATGTCCATTCCCCTTTCGAGGAGTGTTACGCAGCAGCGGGGCGGTTGGATTTGTTGCCGGCAAGATTCCTGGCAATGTTCTTGAAACGGGACTTGAAACAGGAAAAGCCCGACACAGGGCCGGGCTTTTCAATCTTGAAGAAACTGGGCTTGCACCAACCGGGTTGCGATCAGGCCGCTTCTTCCTGTTCTGCATCATCGGCCTTGACGCCGCGCTTTGGTCCCTTTGCAAGGGACTTTTCGATCAGAACCACCGATTCCGTGGTGGAAATCTTGTTTACCGATGAGATTTCACGCGCCATGCGATCCAGCGCAGCTTCGTAAAGCTGGCGTTCGCTGTAAGACTGCTCAGGCTGGTTGTCAGCGCGGAACAGGTCGCGCACCACTTCGGAAATCGAGATCAGGTCACCTGAATTGATCTTTGCCTCATATTCCTGGGCGCGGCGGCTCCACATGGTGCGCTTGACGCGGGCACGACCCTGCACTGTCTTGAGGGCCTTATCGATGGTTTCCGGCTCGGCGAGCTTGCGCATTCCCGCTGAGGCGATCTTGGAAACCGGAACGCGCAAGGTGAGCTTGTCCTGTTCGAAGCTGACCACGAAAAGCTCGAGAGTATGGCCTGCGATATCCTGCTCCTCGATGGCCGTGATCTGGCCTACACCGTGGGCGGGATAAACAATATGTTCGCCAGTCTTGAAACCGTGGCGTTGCGTCGTCTTCTTGGCAGTTGCCATTCTACGCTTACTCCCTGTTTGCCCGGCAATTCCGGGAATGTTGTCCGGTACAGCTTCTCGCGGCGCACCGGATGCCCGATCCGCCACTACCGTGAATGGCGAATGGAAACGAATATTTCAGGTTCAGAACCCCGCACGATGACCCAACTCCCGTGGCTGGTTTGTGTTGCACAACACTTGGCCAGCGGACACAGACACTGCTTGTGCCGTAATTCGAGATGGTCGTGAAGGGAGGACGGTTATCCTTTGGTTCAGCCGGACACTTCCTGAAAGGGCGTGCCACGGGCGAAATTCAACTGTTATCCAGCCTTATATAGCATTTTTATGTAAAAATCAATTTCTTCCCGCACTCGCGAACAAACAACCGTCCACTAACGTAAACAGGCGGAGTGCAGCAGGGTCTGCTTTCAGCGGCTCAAAAACCGGCAGGCCCGCGCTTCATGGGGAGCAAAGGTCAGTTATCGGCGGTCAGGCGTCGCCTTCGCCGGGCTTGGGTGAAAAATATTTCTCGAACTTGCCTTCAATCCCGTCAAACTCCTCGGCATCCGCCGGCGCGTCCTTCTTGCGGGTGATATTTGGCCATTTCGCAGCATATTCCGCATTGAGTTCGAGCCATTTTTCGAGCCCTGGTTCGGTGTCGGGCTTGATTGCCTCGGCGGGGCATTCAGGTTCGCACACGCCGCAGTCGATGCATTCGACCGGATCGATAACCAGCATGTTTTCGCCTTCGTAAAAACAATCGACCGGGCAAACCTCAACGCAATCCATGTATTTGCACTTGATGCAATTGTCGTTGACGATGTAGGTCATTTGCAGGCTCCCCAATCCGGATTGGCGGTCAGTGGGTACAGCTTTTGTTGCTGCCCTTCAAGGATGTTTTGTGCTGGAAATTGTGGCTTCTAGAATAATTTTCCAGCCAGCTTTCGCAATGCACGCCGGTCTTGCGCTCCGGGTCTTTGTGCGGGCGCGGGCATGGCCGGCAGAGATGGCGCATCCTTCGCTCCTGTTCCCGTCCGGGGTCCCTCTTGTGGTGGCGTGAGATCCCGGTAAAGCAGTCTGGCTTCGCTGAAGGGGCGTCGCGAGTGGCCGATGCCCAGGATCTCGCGAACAAGCACGTCCCTGTCGAGGCTTATTGTAAGCACATCGCCCACCCGAACGGCATGGTTGGCACTGGTGGTCTTTTCCCGGTTCACCCGCACTTTGCCTGACGAGACGAGTTTCTGTGCCAGTGTTCGCGACTTCACGACGCGTGCATGCCAAAGCCATTTGTCGATGCGCTGGGATTGCCCGGCGCTGTTGGCTTCAGTCGCGGTTTCCGTCATTGCGCCCTTCCAGGCTGGCTTTCAATTGGGCGAGCTTTGCGAAAGGCGAATCGGGATCGAGTGGACGTTCCGGTTTTGCGATGCGTTCTGGCCTGCCATTCTGGCTTGATCGATCTCCGTCAGGACGCTGACTGCCGCCATGACGTTTGCCTTGCTTCGGCTTGTCCCTGTGGCGGGATGGACCCTTGCGATGGTCGCCACCTGCGTTTTCTCTGCTCGCCTGTCCATGTTGCCTGGCTTCGCCTGGCGTACGGGAATTCGCATTCTTGCTGAGTCGGTCGCGGTGCTGCTGGTTTCCGGTGCGGCCCGAGCGCCAAAGTGTCATTGTTTTCACGTCGGCTGTTTCACCGGCTTCTGCCTCTTCGGCGGTTTTGGCTGCCACTTCAGGCTCATCGGGCGTTGCGGTGGCTTGTTCCCCTGCCGGCTTTTCGTCTGCAGTCCCGGCTGGAGTGACCTCTGCCGCTGGCTCCGTCGCGGGTGCGGCAGCTGTCTCGCGTTTTGGCAGACGGGCGAGAATGTCGGCTTCGGGCAGCACTTCCGCACGGTACCCAAGGCCCTTCAGGACCAGTTCCATGTCCTGGTGCGTGGCGCCCAATATCGACAGCATTGCTGGCGTGACGATGAAACTGCGACCATCCACGGCTCCATCCGGCGCGGGAGTGTCCGATAGGGGCTTCCATGAAAGTGCCGGGCGGATGAAATCGGCAAGCCGTTCGAGTATGTCGATACGAACCGCCTTTTCGCCGAGAACGCGAAAACCACACAGCTTGTAGACATCGTGCGAGATTTCCGGATTCACCGGAAAAGAGGTTCTGCCAGCGGCCGACATCTGCGGAACTTCGGCAAGTCCGGCCATTTCCGTATCCAACTGCTTGATACCCCAGAGCAGGCAGATGAGCGCCGCAGGTGCCGGCTTCAGCAAAGCTGGAACGAATATGTGATAGGCGCCAAAGCGCACGCCGTGGCGGCGCAGTGCTGCGCGCATGTCCTGGTCGAGTGACTGGATCTCGGAATGGATTTCGCGGCGGTCGACCACCCCGAGGTTCTCGACAAGGCGGAAGGCCACGCCACGCGCCAGGCCGGGAAGGGTCTGGTCAGCTGACATCTCCACCAAGGGTTTCAGCAGCGTTGCGACATGGTGTGAAAGCCAGCGGTCCAACCGGTGCTGGACCGTGTCGCGGGCAGCGCCGGTCAATTGTTCATCGGCCAGCAGCACTATGCGCGGGCGGAGGGCATCGGTGGTTCCTGTCACCTTGGCGACAGGGTCGCCCAACCAACGCAGCGCGCCATCCGAGGCGAGCACTATGTCAGAATTGGGTGCGGCATGAAGACGGGCCGCGCGGCGCTCTATTTCCGCTGCCAATGCCTTGGCCGCAGCGCCTGCCGCCGCCTTGGCGTCAGGGCCTGTGGCAGCAGTATCAGGTGTGAAGCGAAATCCCGCCAGTTGGCCGACATGGTGACCCTCCACCGATACATCGCCGGAGTCGCTGATTTCTGCTTCAAGCATTGCGTTTTCCCTGAGCCGTTTCATCAGGACACTTGTCCTGCGGTCAATAAAGCGTTTGGTCAGGCTTTCATGCAGAGCATCGGAGAGCCTGTTTTCGATTTCCCGCGTGAGTTCCTGCCAGTGTACTGGGTCTTTCATCCACTCGGGACGGTGCGACAAATAAGTCCAAGTGCGGATGTGTGCAATACGTGCTGACAGCGCATCCATGTCGCCGTCGGTCCGATCCGTCAGCTTGACCTGATTTGCGAACCAGTTTTCGTCGATTTTGCGGTCATTGGCCAAGTCCATGAACACGGAACGCAACAGTTCGGCGTGTTCTCCGGGAGAAATACGCCGATAATCGGGAATCTGGCAAACTTCCCACAGTTCCCGGATATTCGTCGGCGAAGTGCATTTTTGCACCACGTCTTCCATGCGCGTGAGGTTTTCCAGCGCAACAAGGTCCGCCGAAGGAGGTGATTTCATCAGCATCCTGCTTGCGGATGCCGCCTCGAGCGTCTCCCGCAAGGATGAGAGTGTATCGAAAGAGAGATCGCGGTTACGCCAGACAAGCACTTTGACCGGATCAAATTCATGGGTTTCGAGGCGTTCTACCAACTCATCCTCGAAAGGATGGACCTGTCCGGTAACACCAAAAGTACCGTTGCGGACATGGCGCCCGGCGCGTCCGGCAATCTGGCCCATTTCGGCAGGAGTCAGCCGACGATGGCTATAACCATCGAATTTGCGATCCTGGGCAAAGGCTACATGGTCGAGATCAAGGTTTAGCCCCATGCCGATCGCATCCGTGGCGACCAGAAAATCGACATCGCCGGACTGGTAGAGTTCCACCTGGGCATTGCGGGTGCGCGGCGAAAGCGAGCCGAGCACAACGGCCGCACCACCGCGTTGGCGGCGGATCAATTCGGCAATCGCATAGACCTCATCCGCGGAAAAGGCGACGATGGCGCTTCGTGATGGCAGTCGGGTAATCTTCTTCTGTCCTGCCCAGGTGAGCATGGACATTCTCGGCCGGGTGACAACGGAAATTCCCGGCAACAAATCCTGCAGCAGCCTGTGAACCGTAGCTGCGCCCAAGAGCATGGTTTCGTGGCGACCCCGCAAGTTCAGGATGCGATCCGTGAAGACATGTCCGCGCTCAAGGTCTGCGGCCAGCTGAACTTCGTCGATTGCCACGAAGTCGGCGCGGGTTTCATCGGGCATTGCCTCGACCGTGCAAACCTGGAAGCGGGCCTTGCCGGTATTGTTGATCTTCTCTTCGCCGGTAACCAGCGCGACATTGCCGGCTCCAACACGCGCCGCTACGCGTTCGTAAACTTCGCGGGCAAGCAGACGAAGCGGCAAGCCGATCAGGCCGGTTTCGTGCGCAACCATACGGTCGATGGCAAGATGCGTCTTCCCGGTATTGGTCGGGCCCAGCACCGCAAGTACACCTCGACCGCTTGCCTGCGGGTTTTTTGCCATGCTGGAAATCATCAGGGTGAAGGGTTCCGGCGGGTTTCAGTTTGTCGAGGGTTCTGCACGGGGCGGGAACCTGTTCCATGGGGCATCATCCACATGCCCCCCAACTCCGGATCGGATCCATCCGCCGTTTGTTCTTGGCCAAACGGACCAGTGTCAGGCTGGATCATCTCCATGGTTCGCCTGTCACATAATGCGAATTGGCCGAAGTTACCAGTCGGCCAATCCTTGTTGATGTGCTGCTGCACCGGTTTGTTACTGGATGCTTGAAACGAATTTCACCGGCAAGGCGGTAACCTGGCCAAGCCAGGTTGGCACTTCAACCCGAATGACGGTGAAAACCGGACGTTTTGCGATGGGCGCAAGCCACAATTCCATACCTTCGTTGGCGGCCATGTATTTGATGTTCTTCTGACCGGTTTTGTGCCCTGCTATCGGAATGTATTTCAATTTGCAGACATAGGCATAACCGCGATATCCGTCTGTTTTGACCGGCTGGGTGCGCTTGTAAGTCAAAGCCATGTTGTAGCGGGCGTCGCCATCGTAGATATTGAGCGTGCGGTTGCAGACCTTTCGGCCGTCATTGGCTTCCCCTATCGGTACCGGGATGACGAGTGTGCTTGCGGGGTCGATGACAGCCTTGAGATCTTCGGGTTTGACCGGGACCCATTTCGGGCCGGACTTGTCCTTGGGCTTGTTTGTCTTGAGCGCAACCTTTTCGACTGCACCATCGACAAATGTCATGTCCAGGGTTGCCTTCTCGTCCTTACCGGAAAACACCACCTGGTTGGTTGAGGTCAGGATGGTGTCAGGCTTCACCGCTCCCTCGCTCTTTGCCTCGCCGCTGCCAGGCGCAAACATGTCCACGATTCCGGCGGTCTTGCCGTTGGCATTCACCTCATAGTGCTGGCCATTCAACTGAATATTGAAATTCGCCGTGCCAACGGGAATCCCCGAAAAGCGAACAGAAAGAACCGTGTTCTGCTGTATTTGTTCGGCACGCGAGGAATTGGTCGGCCCGAGAGAGGCCAAAAGCGCAAGCAGGCAGGTGAACCGCAATCCTGTATCTTTCATTGTTCCAGTCTCCTGTATCTTGTCGTTTCTTGTTTGGCCGTGACAGATTGCCGGGTGAAAACCTGACACTGCACATCACGACACCATTTTGTGGTGGCAATTTAACCGGCCTGTATGAATGCAAGCTGAACCGGGACGCAAACGCGGTTTGCCGGTCCGAGGTCGTGGCAAGCGAGCATGAGCTTTTGCTTGACGCGGGAACGCCGTGTCACTATAGACAACCGACTTTTCCCGTGGGTTTCGACCGAAAAAGGGTCTTGTGCCGGTTTGGTGCCGCGCTGCAACCCTGCCGCCGTGTTGGCAGTATCGCTCCTATTCTCCGCGGAATGTAACCGGAATTGAGGTATTTATCATGTCCAGGCGTTGCGAACTGACCGGCAAGGCAGTGATGTACGGAAACAATGTCAGCCACGCGAACAACAAGACGCGTCGCCGTTTCCTCCCCAATCTCGTCAATGTGACGTTGATGAGCGATGCGCTCAACCAGCGCGTCCGCATGCGTATCAGCGCCAATGCGCTTCGCTCGGTCGAACATCGCGGTGGACTTGACGCATTTCTTGGTGCAGCCCGTGACGGCGAGTTGTCGCCACGCGCCATTCTGCTCAAGCGCCAGATAGCCAAGAAGATTGCTGCCGCCGCTGCGTAATCCGCGCAGGCGTACGGAATTCATCGGGACGCCTGAATGGGCGTCCTTTTCGCTGGTGCCATCACCCAGGGTAAAAAAATGGAACGGATCAAGCACGCAATCCCTTTCGTAATCGCAATGGCAGCCATCGTTGCTGCCTCAAATTTCCTCGTCCAGTATCCCTTCGGGTATTTTGGGATGAAGGACATCCTGACATGGGGTGCGTTCACCTATCCTGTTGCGTTCCTTGTCAATGATCTGGCGAACCGGCGTTTTGGTCCGGCAACCGCGAGGCTCGCGGTGTTTGCGGGCTTCGCCGTTGCGGTAGTGCTGTCGGTAATGCTGGCGACGCCGCGAATAGCCATCGCATCCGGCACCGCATTCCTGACCGCGCAATTGCTTGATACCGCGGTTTTCAACCAGCTGAGAAAGCGCAGCTGGTGGCAGGCGCCCCTGATCTCGACACTGCTCGGCTCGATCCTCGATACGATACTCTTCTTCGGCATTGCGTTCTCTGCGAGGTTTGCCTTTGTTGATGCCATGACCGGCATGGAGGACGGATCACTCGGATTTGCAGTTCCATTCCTCGGCGGTGAGGTACCTTTGTGGGTATCGCTCGCGTTCGGCGATTTCTGCGTCAAGATCGCCACAGGTGTTGCAATGCTGGCGCCTTATGGCGCGTTCATCCGGCTGTTCTTCGGCAAGAGGGCCCTGACCGCACAGCAGTGAACCTGATCACTCTGCCAGCCTGAACTCCAGCAGCAATGTCGATTGCAGCACCGAAAAATTGTCGTCGGACACGATGGTAATTCGGGTGTTGCCATCATTGTCCTGTCGAACCGCCAATCCTTCCATATTGTCGATGCGGAAGGTAATATCGGCTTCAAGCAGGGTCTCCCCGTCAAGCACTACCCCACCTGTTATGCTGCTGGCTGCAATGCGGCGCAGGCGCATGGCAGGACCTGTCTTGAGCGAGTAGCGGCGCTCCAGGACCAGTATGTCGCCACCGGGCAGGGAAACGGCATCAGTGGCGTCGAAACCATCCTTGCGCAGCAACGACAGTGGTGTGATCGCGTCGGCTGTCACGGTGAATGCCTTCATGTTCCCGTCGCCATCAAGGCTTTCCTCCGAGATGGCGAGAAGGCGTTCATTTCCTGGAACTGAACCGTCGAGGAGCGCAAGTGCTTCCAGACCACGATTGGATGAGAGACGCAGTTTCCGGATCTGGTCGTTGAAAGGTTTCGGTTCGCCCGAAATCACGCCATTGGACAGGGCATAGGCATCAATCCTGTGCTTGCGCTCGAATGACAGCCAGAGCCTGTCCCCGGCCATTTCAATGGCTTCGCAATCCGAATCCTGCTTGAGGCCGGAAAGGAAGCCTCCGATGCCGGGAATGGCATCCTTTCTGGCATCGAACACGTCGACCGGAGCGCCCAGAATGTCGCGCCGGATCGAAGCAGTGAAAATGTGGCCGGCATCGCTTACTGCCATGAATCGGTCCTGGCCGTCGATGAAGCGAATGCCGGACAGGCCGCCAAAATCCTTGTCATCACTCGAAAGAACCAAGCCGCCGGTGAATTCGAGCCTGCCAAAGCCTGTCTTGTTGTCGCCGAGCCGGAAGTTGAGCACCTGCGCTGCGTTGATGGCAAGGGTGTCCGCCCTGGAAGGCAGGCTGCCGATACCAATGAAGATCACCGTCGTGAAGAATGCAATGCAGGTTGGCAGATACAAGAAAGCAGCTCGCAAGGGCTGCAAGTCCTTTCCGTGCTTTGCCGCCCTATCCGGCCCTGGCAAGGGGTGCCTTCCTGCGTCCTTGTAGCCTGCTCGCGCTGCGTCTGGCATTTCCGGCTCCTGCTTCATCGAAGAGGCTTGCCAATTGTTCGGTCATCGCTCCTGCAAGCTCTTCCGCATCGACAATCGTGACTGCACGCTTGTAGTAGCGCGTAACATCATGCCCGATGCCGATTGCCAGCAATTCAACTGGCGACCAGGTTTCGATATCCTCAATGACATGGCGCAGATGGCGTTCGAGATAGTTTCCCGGATTGACCGAAAGGGTCGAATCATCCACCGGCGCACCATCGGATATCATCATCAAAATGCGTCTTTGTTCGGACCGTGCCATCAGGCGGGAATGCGCCCACAGAAGCGCCTCACCGTCGATGTTTTCCTTCAACAGGCCCTCGCGCATCATCAGGCCGAGATTGCGGCGTGAGCGACGCCATGGCGCGTCGGCGGATTTGTAGATGATGTGGCGCAGGTCGTTAAGCCGTCCAGGTGAAGCCGGCTTGTTGGCGCGCAGCCACTTCTCGCGCGCCTGGCCGCCTTTCCACGCCTTGGTGGTGAAGCCGAGGATTTCGACCTTGACGCCGCAGCGCTCCAATGTGCGGGCCAGAATGTCAGCGCAAGTGGCAGCAACGGTAATCGGGCGCCCGCGCATCGAGCCGGAATTGTCGAGCAGCAAGGTTACGATCGTATCGCGGAAAACGGTTTCACGCTCCATCTTGAAGGATAGCGGCGTCATCGGATCAATCACGATGCGTGTCAGGCGGGCTGTGTCGAGATAGCCCTCCTCAAGGTCAAAATCCCAGCCGCGGTTCTGCTGTGCCATCAAGCGGCGCTGCAGGCGGTTTGCAAGCCTGCCAACGACGCCTTGCAGATGCGCCAATTGCTTGTCGAGGAATGCGCGCAGGCGGTCCAGTTCTGCTTCCTCGCACAGGTCTTCGGCCGTGACGACTTCATCGAATTCGCCGGTGAATACCTTGTAGTCGCTGTCCGCGGGCAGGCTGGAGAACGGCAATTCGGGTCTATGCGATTCGCCAGGCGTTTCTGCCTCCTGGTCGTCATCCTCGGAGAATTCCTCGGCGGTTGCCTCTGCGGCTTCCATCTCGCCTTGCTGCTGGTCTTCGGAAGCCTCATCGGTTTCCTCCGCCTCACCTTCGTCCTGACCTGTCGATTCCTCGTTCTCGCGCTGGCTGTCGTCCTGGTTGTCCTGCGGGTTGTCGTTTTCGTCGGTGTCGTCAGTTTCCTCCGGTTCGTCCTCGCCAAGTTCGTCGCCCATGTCGAGCGCGGCAATGAGGTTGCGGACGGATTTGGCAAAGGCGGTCTGGTCCGAGAGATCGGCATCCAGCCTTGCGATGGCGTCGGTAGCCTTCTCCTCGATAAAGCCGCGCCACAGGTCGACGAAATGCTCGGCACTCTTGGGCGGAGCGCGGCCCGTCAGCTTTTCGCGGACGATCAGCGCAACCGCTTCTTCAAGCGGCGCTTCGCTGCGATCGAGCGCGTTGTGATAATTGGTCCTGGAATATTTGTCTTCGAGCATGGAGGCGAGGTTGCCGGCAACACCATCCATGTTGCGTGCGCCAATGGCTTCGACACGGGCCTGTTCAACTGCGTTGTAGACCGCGCGTGCGTTCTGTCCGACGGGCAAGTGCCTGGCGTGAACGGCACTGTCATGGCAGGCACGGCGAAGTGCCATAGAATCGCCGGTGCCACGCGTAATCGCCAGTTGCTCACGGGTAAGTCGCTTGGGTATCTCGGGCAATCGCACCTGTGAGCCGGTCTGAGCCGGGCGATCGCTGGAAAACGTGACCTCCAGCGTGTTGTCGGCAGCAATCGCACGGACGCAATTACCGATTGCCTGACGCAGCGGCTCGTAGTCGGGAAGCTTGCCCGATCTCGATTTTGAATTGCTTCCTGAGCCGCTCATGGATGTCTATCCGCCGATCATGCCAATACGAGATTGGCAACAGAATCGGTAATTTCCTCCCCGAAGGCGCGCTGGTAGAATTCAGCTACTGTTGCACGTTCCAATTCATCGCACTTGTTGAGGAAGGTAACCTTGAAGGCGAAGCCCCTGTCGCCGAAAATCTCGGTGTTTTCTGCCCAGGTGATGACGGTGCGCGGGCTCATCACGGTTGAAATGTCACCATTGATGAAGGCGTTGCGCGTCATGTCGGCAATACGAACCATGCGCGAAATTGTTTCGCGGCCTTCCTTGGTGTTGAAGCTCTTCACCTTGGCAAGCACGATATCAACCTCATTGTCATGCGGAAGATAGTTGAGCGTGACCACCAGTGACCATCGGTCCATCTGTGCCTGGTTGATCTGCTGGGTGCCATGATAGAGGCCGGTGGTGTCGCCAAGGCCAACGGTGTTGGCTGTTGCAAACAGCCGGAAGGCTGGATGCGGACGAACCACGCGGCTCTGGTCGAGCAGGGTGAGTCGGCCGGATGATTCAAGCACGCGCTGGATAACGAACATCACGTCCGGGCGACCGGCGTCATATTCATCAAACACCAGTGCGATGTTGTGCTGGTACGCCCATGGCAGGATACCGTCGCGGAATTCGGTAATCTGCATGCCGTCCTTGACGACAATTGCGTCCTTGCCGACAAGGTCGATACGCGAGACATGGCTGTCGAGGTTGATACGCACGCAAGGCCAATTGAGGCGTGCAGCGACCTGTTCGATATGCGTGGATTTCCCTGTGCCATGATATCCCGACACCATGACCCGGCGATTGTGGGCAAAGCCTGCCAGGATGGCGAGCGTTGTGTCGCGGTCAAAGAGATAATCCACATCAACTTCGGGAACATGCTCGCTGCCGTGGGAGTAGGCAGGAACCATCAGGTCAGTGTCGATATTGAACATCTTCCGGACGGAGACCTTGGTGTCCGGCATATTGTCTGTCATTCCCATTCCTCCGGTGATGCGGCCAGGCCGCATTGGATCAGTCGGTGCGTTTCAGTCAGCCGGGATTACAGGCGCGTGTCGTCAGCAAAAACCGGCCTGTTTGAGGAACTTGTAGGCCTGGATGATCTGGCGCAAACGGTCTTCCGTGCTGCGGTCACCCCCATTTGCATCGGGATGATGGCGTTTGACAAGCGCCTTGTAACGCGAACTGATTTCCTGTGGTGTTGCCGAATGCGGCAGACCGAGGTCGTCGAGCGCCTTTTTCTCCAGTGTCTTCAGCCGGCGGACCCGGTCGGAGGGCTGGGCAGTGGAGCGACCGCGTGCGGCAATGCGCGCCTTGATGCGGGCGGAAGCGGCACCCACAGGGTCAGCTCCGCTGCCGGGAGCATCAGTATTGCCCCATTTGTTGACCCCCATGGTCCAGGTCGGGCGATGGCCGGTGAGTGCATCCTTCTGGAAGCGGGCGACAGAGTCATCATCAAGGCCGGAAAAATAATTGTAGGTCTTGTTGTACTCGCTGACATGCTCGAAGCAAAAGGAAAGGTAGCGACCCTCGTGCTGGCGGCCCATGGGCGCCTTGTGCGTTGCGGGCTGCGAGCAGCCGTCCCATTGGCAAGTGCTGCCGATAGGCTCGGCCTTGCGGCCGCCCTTCTTCTTGATTCGGATGTTGTCGAAATATTTCGATTTGAAGTCCATGCGGGGATTATGGTCCTTCCGGCGATGCCGAACAAGAATTGACATTTCATCGCCTCCTCCGCAAAAGGGCGGGTTGGGGACAAGGCAAATCACCTTCATGCTTGCGAAGGGCAGGTGGTTCGATTTTCGGGGTCTGTCGGGCTGGTTTGCCCCAAAAATCTTTAACAGGGGTGAAACATGGCATTTTCACAGTCGTTGACGAAGAAATTGCAGGATGCGTTCAATCCGGAGCGACTTGAGGTCATCAATGAAAGCCACCTGCATGCCGGGCATCAGGAAAAATTTGATGGCTCGGGCGAGACGCATCTGCGAATCAGGATCGTTGCCGAGGCCTTTCGCGGCATGAGCCGTCTGCAACGCCACCGCTCGATCAACGCGCTGGCCGAGACGGAGATTGCCGCAGGACTGCATGCTCTTGCGATCGAGGCTGGAGCGCCGGGAGACGGCTCAGTCAGATAGCCGCCAGGCGGTGGCGGATCGTTAAGGTCATGCGGCAACTGAACCCAGGTTGCGGATACGCAACTGGGTGATGCGGTTCTTCTCCCGCTTCATGACAACAAAGCGCTTGCCGTAGAAGGTGAAGGCCTGCTTCTCCTCGGGAATCATCTGGGCAGCATGTATGACGAGGCCTGCAACCGTGGTTGCCTCATCGTCCGGCAATTCCCAGTCAAGCGCCCGGTTGAGATCGCGGATCGGCACCGCCCCGTCGACGATCACTGATCCGTCCGACTGCGTCTGAACGCCGCGGACTTCTATGTCATGTTCATCGGCAATTTCACCGACAATTTCCTCGAGAATGTCCTCGAGCGTAACCAGACCCTTCACCTCGCCATATTCGTCCACGACGAGCGCGATATGTGCCTTGCGCCGCAGAAAGGCGTTAAGCTGGTCCTTGACGGTGGTGCTTTCGGGGACGAACCACGGTTTGGCAGCAATCTTCATGATGTCGAAGCGGCTGAGGTCCTCATTGGCCCCCATGTAACGCAGAACATCCTTTGCGTGCACAATTCCGACGATATTTTCCGATTCACCCTTCCAGACCGGAATGCGGGTATAGGGGCTTTCCAGGATCTGGCGAACGATCTGGTCCGGGCCGTCCTCACAATTGATCGACACCATCTTGGTGCGGTGGATCATGATGTCGGAGACATCGAGTTCATGCAGGTCGAGAATGCCGCCTAGCCGGTAGCGGTCATCCTTGAACACGGAGCCGTCGCGGTGAAGGACTTCGACCGCACCGCGTATTTCGTCATGCGCAGAAAGCATGGACTGGCGGGCATCCAGCCGCACCCCGAACAAGCGCAGGAACTCCCTGACCAGGCGGGTCACGATCCAGGCAAAGGGTGAAAGCAGGCTCACAACAATGTTGACAGGGCCAGCAACCATCAGCGCCACCTTGTCGGCTGCTGAAATGGCCCAGGACTTGGGCATGACCTCGGCAAAGATGACGACGATCACGGTCATGGAGACTGTTGCATAGACGATGCCGGATTCGCCGAACATCTTGAGGAACACGCTTGTCGCAAGCGATGATGCGAGAATGTTGACGAGATTGTTGCCGATCAGCAATGCGCCGATCAACCGGTCGCGTCGCGCAATCAGGCGATTGACGAGCCCGGCGCGCTTGTCTCCATTCTTTTCGAGCGAATGCATCCTGGCGCGCGAGGCTGCAGTCAGTGCGGTTTCGGAGCCGGAAAAGAATGCCGAAAGCACGATCAGGAATGCAATGATGGCAAGCAGTATCCAGTATTCCGCGTTCATTTCAGTGTTTTTTCCTCGAGAAAGGACCTGACTTTTTCAGGTGATACGTCATCGGCAATATAGGACCGGCCAAGGCCTTTTGTAAGGATGAAGGTCAGGCGACCGCGGCTGACCTTCTTGTCCTGGCCGATGAATTTCATCAGCGTGGATGCGTCAAGCGCTTCGCCGGGAATTTCGCCGATGGTGACAGGAAGGCCAACCCCGCGCAAATGCTCGCGTACCCGGATGACGCTGTCGGCATCACACAGGTTCATGTGGTTGGAAAATTCGTGGGCGAGTGTCATGCCGATCGCTACCCCCTCACCATGCACGAGCCTGTTGCTGTCATAGTTTGTGGCCCCTTCCAGCGCGTGCCCGAAGGTGTGTCCCAGATTGAGCAAGGCGCGCATGCCGGTTTCGGTCTCGTCTGCCGCGACCACTTCAGCCTTTGCACGGCAACTGACCGCCACTGCCTCGGCGAGTTCGGTGCCGAAGCCAAAAATTCCATCGCGGTTTGCTTCGAGCCAGTCGAAGAAGTCCGGCTTGTTGATCAGGCCGTATTTGGCAACTTCGGCGTAACCAGCCCGGAATTCCCGAGGTGACAGGGTCCTGAGCAATTGCGTGTCTGCAATCACCATGACCGGCTGGTGAAAGGCGCCGACAAGGTTCTTGCCCTGCGGCGCGTTGATGCCCGTCTTGCCGCCAACGGAAGAATCGACCTGGGCGAGCAGGCTGGTGGGTATCTGCACGAAGTCCATGCCACGCCTGACAATTGCGGCGGCAAAGCCGGTGAGGTCACCGACGACGCCACCGCCAAAGGCGATGACCAGGTCGCGCCGTTCCAACCGGGCGTCCAGGATTGCCTCCACGACCTTTTGCAGCATGGCAAAGGATTTTGTTGCTTCGCCCGGCGGAACTACAATCATTGAGTGTTCAATGCCGGCACGCGAAAGCGAATTGCGCAGGGACTGGCCATGGGCCTGATCCACATTCGAGTCTGTAACAATGGCGCAACGTGCCCCTGGTGCGAGGGAAGCGATGCGCTCGCCCGCGGTTTCAAGCAGGCCGTCGCCGATATGGATGGGGTAGCTGCGCGAACCTAGTTCGACTTTGACGTCTATCGTCATTGATCGGGTCCTTCCTGCGCGTTTTGCGGATGCGCCGCCATCCAGCCGTCCAACGCTCGCAAGACATTGTCATTGGTGAGTTTTTTCGAAAGCCTGGAAGATTCGACATGAATGTCGGCCATCGCATAAACCGGCGTGCGCTTTTCCATCAGTTCGACCAGCGTGGCGCGGGGATCGGCGGTCTGCAGCAATGGCCTGGTGCCGGGGCGGCGCATGACCCGGGCCATCAGCAGGTCAAGATCAGCCTTGAGCCAGACCGAAATGCCTGAATTGGCGATTTCCTCGCGGGTATTGGGGGCAAGAAAGGCTCCGCCACCCAGGGAAAGAACCCCCGGCCCCTCGGAGAGCAGGCGCGAAATCACGCGCTGTTCGCCCTTGCGGAAATAATCCTCGCCGAAACGCGAAAATATTTCAGAGATCGGCATGCCTGCCGCTGTCACGATTTCAGCATCCGAATCATGGTAGGGCAGGTTGAGTTCCGAAGCCAGCATTCGCCCGATTGCGGACTTGCCGCACCCCATCATGCCGACAAAGACAACCACCCGGTTGCCGAGACCGGTCCGAATTGCATTCAGTCGCTTTGTCCTTCTCATGCAAGGGGTCCTGTTGTTGTCCAAGCCGTGAGCCATAACGTTCCACGACAAAAGAACCGATGTTTGGGAATCCGATGTTTGGCACACTTCATGGGCAAGGGAAATTGCGGTTGCGAATTGCCGGGCGTTGCATACCATTGCGCTGCCAACGTCAAGGGGCGAGATGGATGACCAACCATGATGGTGTTAACCGGAATGTCCCATTGAAACTTGCCATTGCCATCAAGTTTTTCCATAAAGGAATTCAACGCACCCAGAAACCGAAAGACTTTTCATGCCCAGTCTCATAAGGTTCATCGTATTTTGCGCTGTGCTGGCGGGGATTGTCTATGGTGCAATGTTTGCCCTGGCGATATTCGTCGAGCCCAATCCGCGTGAACTCACGGTGCGCATTCCCAACGACAAGCTCGACCTTCAGCAATAGCATTGCCGGGTTGCAGGATCATTCCCGGCTGGAGTGAATTCCTTGCGTGATCTTCACCTAGTTGAATCCTTTCTCGAGATGCTCAGCGCCGAGCGCGGAGCCGCGGTCAATACACTTCAATCCTATCGTCGTGATCTCAGCGCCTATGCTGCCCATTGCAAGGCTGCAAGGTCGAACCTTTCGGATGCGGACACCGCCTTGATCCGGGCACATCTGGAATCGCTGGCAGCCGATGGCATGGCGGCCTCGAGCCAGGCGCGGCACCTGTCCGCAATCCGGCAATTCCACAGGTTCCTGTTTTCTGAAGGCCTGCGCGGGGATGATCCGACGGCCAGGCTCTCCAGCCCGAAAACATCGCGCACCTTGCCCAAGGTGATGAGCATTGCGCAGGTTGATGCGCTGATCAACCTTGCCGAAGACGAGCTCGCACATGCGCCATCGGCACGTGCGGCTGCCTCCGCATCGCGAATGCTCGCACTGCTTGAGATGCTGTATGCCACCGGGCTGCGTGTCAGCGAGCTGGTGAGCCTGCCCCTGACGGCGGCGCGCAGCGACCAGCGTTTTCTGACGGTTCGTGGCAAGGGCAACAAGGACCGGATCGTCCCGCTTTCAACAAGGGCGAAAGCTGCCACCACAGCGTGGATCGAGCACCGCGGGCTTGCCCTTGGCGAGCGCCAGTCACCTTTCCTGTTTCCCGCCAATACACCGGACGGGTTTGTGGCACGGCAGGTTTTTGCCCGCGATCTCAAGGCGCTGGCCGCACGAGCCGGTATTGCTCCCGCGCTGGTTTCACCGCATGTGCTGCGCCACGCCTTTGCCAGTCATCTGTTGCAGAACGGGGCTGATCTGCGAATTGTACAACAATTGCTCGGGCATTCCGACATCTCCACCACCCAGATCTACACCCATGTTCTTGACGAGCGATTGCGCGAGCTGGTCGAGGAAAAACATCCCTTGGCAAGATCGGGTGAGTGAGGGCGGCAGGCCCGGCAATTTACCACAACCGCTGCTGCACCGGCGCAAGTGCTGCCACAATATTGACATTGAAGGCGTCAAAAGCCAGTGTGCCGCCACATAACAGGGCCCCATTCGAGGCCCGACGGATTTGGTTCACGAGCAGATTTCAACAATGCGCAGCTATCTAGAGTTTGAAAAACCGGTCGCCGATCTGGAAGGCCGGATACACGAGTTGCGCAGCATGGCGCAAAACGACAGCGAAATTGATCTTTCGGGAGAGATCGGCAAGCTTGAGCAGAAGGCGAATGACACGCTCAGCGACCTGTATTCAAAGCTGACGCCGTGGCACAAGACACAGGTGGCCCGCCATCCTGACCGGCCACATTTCAAGCATTACGTCGAGGCACTGATCAGCGAATTCACCCCCCTTTCGGGCGACAGATATTTTGCAGAGGACGAGGCGGTAATCGCGGGCTTTGGCCGTTTTGACGGGGAGCCGGTTGCCGTGATCGGTCAGGAAAAGGGCTCTGACACCCAGTCGCGCCTCAAGCACAATTTTGGCATGGCGAGGCCGGAAGGCTATCGCAAGGCGGTCCGGATCATGGACCTCGCCGACCGCTTCGGCATTCCGGTTCTGACGCTTGTCGATACGGCTGGAGCCTATCCTGGCGTCGGCGCGGAGGAACGTGGCCAGGCTGAAGCCATTGCACGTTCGATTGAGAAGTGCCTCAACCTGAAAGTGCCGCTGGTATCGCTGGTGATTGGTGAAGGCGGGTCAGGTGGCGCCATTGCGATTGCCACCGCGAACCGCGTCCTGATGCTGGAACATGCAATCTACAGTGTCATTTCGCCCGAAGCTGGTGCGTCGATCCTCTGGCGGGATTCCGCCAAGGCGAAGGACGTGGCGATGGCGATGAAGATTACCGCGCAAGATCTTGTCCAGCTTGGTGTGGTGGACACCATCGTGAAGGAACCCGTGGGCGGCGCACATCGTGATCCGCAGGCAGTGATCGAAAAAGCGGCGGAGGCTATCCGCTCTGCCCTGAGCGATCTTTCCGGCCTCAGCGGTGATGAATTGCGCAAGTCGAGACGGGAAAAATTCCTCGCCATCGGCCGCAATCTGGGCTGACAGTCGAATTTTCGCCCTTATCGCAGGGCAAGCGGAAAGGTGTCGCGTAGAAGTGGTGTCTGTGCCGGTAAGCGGTAACGGGTTTTCAACCATGTGCGACGAAAGATAAAAGCATATCAGAGATTGGAGGGTGAGGCTCGGCAATTGCCTTGACCGCACCCGCATTGGTTTTGACAGGCATGGCTTCAGGCAGAATTATTGCACTTGCGGGCGTGATGGCAATTTCGATTGCCCTTGCGGGCTGCCAGGAAGGCGGGATCAGCAGCCTGTTGCCCAAGGCCGAGAAGCCGGTGCCCGAGCGCCTGGTCAAGAAGATGAAGTCAAAAGGCATGACACTGTCATCGCCAATCATGGTCCGCATCTTCAAGCAGGAAAATGTTCTGGAAGTGTGGAAGGCCAAGGACAATGGCCGTTTTGACCTGCTTGAGAGCTATGAGATCTGCAAGTGGTCGGGCAGGCTGGGGCCAAAATTCAAGGAAGGCGATCGGCAAGCCCCTGAAGGCTTCTATACCATCAATCCATACCAGATGAATCCCAATTCGGATTATCACCTGTCATTCAATATCGGCTATCCCAACAGCTATGATCGCGCCTATGGGCGGACAGGCACGCATCTGATGGTGCATGGCGCGTGTTCGTCGGCAGGTTGCTATTCCATGACCGATGAGCGGATCGAAGAGATTTATTCGCTGGCCCGCGATTCGTTCAACGGTGGGCAAACGAGTTTCCAGGTCCAGGCGTTCCCGTTCAGGATGACTGCAGAAAATCTCGCAGCGCACAAGGACGACCCGAATTTCGAATTCTGGAAAATGCTCAAGGAAGGCAGTGATCATTTCGAGATCACCAACGCTCCGCCGAAGGTGGATGTCTGTGACAAGCGCTATGTCTTCAACCGGATACCGGTGGATGAGAAGGCAAAATTCAAGGCGAGCGACACCTGCCCCGAAACCACGGTTCCCAACAGCCTGGCACTGGCCTATTCACAGAAACAGGCGAAGGACGAAAAGATATTTGCTGAAGTCTTGAAGAAGCAGGCGGTGCGTGATGCCTGGGCGGGCAAGAAGCCCGAGGCTGCCGATGTGGCAAAAGTTTCGAACCAGGATGCGCCAGCCGCTCAAAGCACGGATACCGGGGAAGTGCGCGAGGCGCTTGCAAAGGATGCGGGTGAAACAGCTTCCAACCCTCCGGAGCCGTCCGCAGGCGGTATTCCTGTCCCGCAGCCCAACCCGCTAGTGGCGCAAGCAGCGGAAAATACCGCTACTGCAGAAAAGCCGAAGAAGACGTTTTTCAGCCTTTTCAAGCGTGATACTGCCCAGCAGTAATCGGATGGCAATCAGCGAAAGCGAAAAACGGAAAATGCTGATGGCGCATTCCATCGGGCCGAAGATGGTGGCCTATCTGGAAAGGATCGGCATCGAGCGGCTTGAAGATGTCAGGGACGCCGACCCGAAAGACCTTGCCTTCCGGATCGACATGGAGCTTGGCGCAAAACGCATGAATGCGCTTGGGGTAGCCGCACTGGCCAATCTGGTAGCCCTTGCCAAGGCCCACAAGCCGCTTTGAGTATCAGGCGAATTTTCCGTGGCAATGCTTGTATTTGAGGCCTGACCCGCACGGACAGGCTTCATTGCGTCCGATCTTTCCCCAGCTGGCCGGGTCATCGGGGTTAACCGCCGTCGCTGCTGCCAAATCTGTTGAACCATCTGCGGCATCAAACGAGGCAAGCGCCGGGTGGTTCTCATGCATCTCGATCGGCTTGGGCTCGGGCTCCTGCGCCGCCTGCTGCACGATTTCAACGCGCATCATCTGTGCGGTCACCGCCTGGCGCAGATTGGCCAGCAGTGCCTGGAACAGTTCAAAGCTCTCGGACTTGTATTCGTTGAGCGGATCGCGCTGCGCATAGCCACGGAAGCCGACAACCGAGCGCAAATGGTCCAGATTGACCAAATGCTCGCGCCACAGATGGTCGAGCGTCTGCAGCAGGATTGATTTCTCGACATAGCGGCTGATCTCGGGGCCGAAGCGTTCGGTTCGCTCATGTGCGGCCTTTTCAGCAGCTTCAGTGATGCGTTCCCGGATATGCTCCTCGTCAATGCCCTCTTCCTGCACCCAGTTTTCGATCGGCAGATCAAGATTGAGGAAGGACTGGACACCGGCATTGAGACCCTTCGCGTCCCATTGCTCGGCATAAGCGCGCTCGGGAATGTGCCTGGTTACCAGGTCATCGATCACCTGGTTGCGCATGTCGGATATCGTTTCGGAAAGATCATCCCCCTTCATGAGATCGATGCGCTGCTCGAACACGACCTTGCGCTGGTCGTTCATGACATCGTCGAATTTCAGAAGGTTCTTGCGGATGTCGAAGTTGCGGGCTTCGACCTTTTTCTGTGCCTTTTCAAGCGCCTTGTTTATCCAGGGGTGGGTGATTGCCTCGTCTTCCTTGAGGCCAAGACGCTGCAACATGCCGTCCATGCGCTCGGAACCGAAAATGCGCATCAGGTCATCTTGCAGTGACAGGAAGAAATGCGAATGACCGGGATCGCCCTGACGGCCTGAGCGGCCACGAAGCTGATTGTCGATGCGGCGGCTTTCATGGCGCTCGGTACCGATGACGTAGAGCCCGCCTGCGGCAATCGCGGCCTTTTTGAGTTCAGCAATTTCAGCCTTGATCGCTTCTTCCCTTTCAGTGCGCTCCGGCCCTAGCGGCATGTCGCCCAGTTCATGCGCGATGCGCATGTCGAGATTGCCGCCAAGCTGGATATCGGTGCCGCGGCCAGCCATGTTGGTGGCAATCGTGATGGCACCGGGTACACCGGCCTGGGATACGATATAGGCTTCCTGTTCATGGTATCGGGCGTTGAGAACCTGAAAGTCCTGGACGCCTTCCTTGCGCAGGCGCTCCGCGAGAAGTTCGGATTTCTCGATGGAAGTCGTGCCAACCAGTACCGGCTGGTTGCGCTCGCGGCATTCGCGAATCAGGTGAACGATGGCACGATACTTTTCCTCGACTGTACGGTAGACCTCGTCGTCATCATCGATACGCGCAACTTCGACATTGGTCGGTACCTCGACAACATCGAGACCATAAATGTCCATCAGTTCCTCGGCCTCGGTCATGGCCGTGCCGGTCATGCCGGCAAGCTTGTCATAGAGCCGGAAATAGTTCTGGAAGGTGATTGAGGCCAGTGTCTGATTCTCTGGCTGTATCTGCACATGTTCCTTGGCTTCCAGCGCCTGGTGCAGGCCTTCGGAATAGCGCCTGCCGGGCATCATGCGCCCTGTGAATTCATCGATAATGACAATTTCCCCGTTGCGTACGATGTAGTCCTTGTCCTTCTGGA
The DNA here is from genome assembly GCA_041397525.1 of Nitratireductor sp. Taxonomy (GTDB): domain Bacteria; phylum Pseudomonadota; class Alphaproteobacteria; order Rhizobiales; family Rhizobiaceae; genus BOKV01. Next base: position 309,417 of record JAWKWL010000002.1, on the reverse strand, counting down.
ACATCTTGTGCGCCTTGAGCGCATTGTTGATGTGGTGGACAATGGCCACGTTCTCGACATCGTAAAGGGATTCACCCTTCAGCATGCCTGCTTCGCGCAACTGGGATTCAAGCTTCTCGTTGCCTGCTTCGGTGAAGGTGACCGAGCGTTGCTTTTCATCCAGTTCATAGTCATCGGGATCAATTCCGGGAATGAACTTGTCAATCGTGACATAAAGCTCAGACTTGTCGTCAAGCGGGCCGGAAATGATCAGCGGGGTGCGTGCCTCATCGACGAGGATCGAATCGACTTCATCGACGATTGCATAATGATGCCCGCGCTGGACCATCGATTCCAGGTCGTATTTCATGTTGTCGCGCAGGTAGTCGAAACCGAATTCGTTGTTGGTTCCGTAGGTGATGTCGCAACCATAGGCCGCACGGCGCTCATCGTCGTCGAGGCCATGCTTGACGACGCCAACGCTCATTCCCAGGAACTTGTAGAGTTTGCCCATCCATTCGGCATCACGGGTGGCAAGATAGTCATTCACGGTCACGACGTGGACGCCCTTGCCTTCCAGCGCATTGAGATAGACGGCAAGGGTTGCGACCAGGGTCTTGCCTTCACCGGTACGCATTTCCGCGATCGAGCCGCGGTTCAAAATCATGCCTCCGATCATCTGGACGTCGAAATGACGCATGCCGAGCGAACGGACAGAAGCCTCACGGACAACGGCGAAAGCAGGAACAAGCAGGCTGTCGAGTGACTTGCCGTCGGCAAGAGCCTTGCGGAATTCGTCGGTCTTTGCCTTGAGCGCGTCGTCGGACAGCGCCTTCATTTCATTTTCAAGCGCAAGGATCGCGTTGACCTGTGGTCGCAAAGTCTTGATTTGCCGGTCATTGGAAGATCCAAAGACCTTGCGTGCAATACCACCAAATATGCCCATTGAGGCCTCGCAATGTTTGCCTAGCCGTCGGATGGCCAGCAGCCATCTGCCCGTGCCGGACTTGAAAAGTTCCGGCGGGGATTGCCGGACATGTTTTGGCCCGGTTCGTTCTGAAACATTCTGGACGCCGGGTTTCAGGACAGATAAGAGGGGGCAATTGGCTTGTCAACGCTGACTGGCCCGGTTCTGCTCGCACAAGGGCTTGCGCAACCGGCCCGTGAATGCGCTGGCAATGCCGCGTGCCCATATCACTGCGAGACTGGCGTCAACAATTGTGGCGAACTCACCAGACGCCAAAGGCAATTTTTCGAAAGGAATTCCGCATGTCCTTGAACAAGGAAAACCGAATTGCAAATGGCCTTGGCCGTGCCGGATTGCCGGTGCTTGGAGTTCTTGTTGTGGCAGGCACGCTTGTGGTTACGGCTGCATCGGCACTGGCTGAGGAAAAGGTTGTCGCCAAGGTCGGTGGCGTCGAGATCACGGAGCGTGAACTGGCCTTTGCCCAGGCTGATCTTGGTGACCAATACAAGGAGGTGCCGGAAGACCAGCGCATGGCGGCGGTTCTCAACTCGCTGATCGATATCAAGGTACTCGCGCAGGCAGCGGAACAGGCCGGAATGGCGGAAGATGAAACCTTCAAGGCGCGCATGGCGTTCCTGCGGGACCGGGCGCTGCACAACACATATTTTCAGGAAAAGGCGCTGAACGCTGTAACCGAGGACGAGATAAAGGCCCGTTATGACAAGGAAATTGCCGCAGTAAGCCCAGAAAAGGAAATCAGCGCACGCCACATCCTGCTGAAGACCAAGGAAGAGGCTGAGGCTGTGATCAAGGAACTGGACAGCGGCAAGGATTTTGCTGAAGTCGCAAAGGAAAAGTCAACCGGGCCAACCGGCCCTTCGGGCGGCGATCTCGGTTTTTTTGCCAAGGGCCAGATGGTTCCCGAATTCGAGGCCGCCGCTTTTGCGCTGGAAAAGGGTGCTTACACCAAAGAGCCAGTACAGACGCAGTTTGGGTGGCACGTCATCAAGAAGGAAGACGAGAGGGAAGCGGTGCCTCCAGCATTTGAGGCCGTGAAGGAACAGGTGCGTCAGCTGGTTCTGCGTGAAAAATATGTTGCCCTCATCGAGGCTGCCCGCAAGGACGCCAATGTGGAAGTACTTGACGAAAAGCTGAAATCGCAGCTTTCCGACGCGGGCATGCTGAAATAACAATCTTCCATCACGATTTGCGGAGCAGAGAATGAGCGCGAAGATTTCCCCACTGGCACCTAGCCATGTCCCGGAAATGCCGATTTTGCATGGTGTACGCCTTGGCAGTGTGGAAGCGGGGATTCGCTACAAAAACCGGCAGGACCTTTGCGCCATTGTCTTTGACAAGGCCGCACAGGTGGCCGGTGTCTTCACCCGGTCGAAGTGTCCCTCTGCCCCGGTTGACTGGTGTCGCAAGAATCTGGTCTCCGGCAAAGCGCGCTGCGTCGTCATCAATTCCGGCAATGCCAATGCGTTCACCGGAAAACTGGGGGTGGCTAGCGTCAGGGAATCAGCGCTGGCAGCGAGCGAGATCTTCGGCTGCCGCAAGGGTGAGGTGTTTCTGGCTTCAACGGGGGTGATCGGTGAACCGCTGGATGCCTCGCGGATTGCAGCCGGGCTTCCGGGGCTGAAGGCCGTGGTCAGCGAGGAAAAATGGCCGGATGCGGCCCGCGCGATCATGACAACTGATACATTCGCCAAACTCGCCACACGCAGTTTTTCCGTGGATGGAAAGACGTGGCATATCAACGGAATTGCAAAGGGAGCAGGAATGATCGCGCCAGACATGGCGACCATGCTTTCGTTTCTGGTTACCGACCTTCCGGTTGATGCGTCGATCCTGCAAGGCCTGCTTTCGAAGAAAATCGACACGTCCTTCAATGCGATCACAGTCGACAGCGACACCTCGACCAGCGACACAGTATTGCTGTTTTCGGCCTGCAACGGCGAGAAACCGATCCGCGATACCGGGCACAGGGCAGTCAGGGCGCTTGGCAAGGCGCTGGGCGAAGTGTTGCATGAACTCGCCCTGATGGTCGTTTGCGACGGTGAAGGCGCCACCAAGCAGGTCGAGATCCGGGTTACCGGAGCCAAGTCGGCAAAATCGGCAAAGCGGATTGCCATGTCGATCGCAAATTCACCGCTGGTAAAGACAGCGATCGCTGGTGAGGATGCCAATTGGGGGCGTATCGTCATGGCAGTGGGCAAGGCTGGCGAACCGGCTGACCGTGACAGACTGGCGATATGGTTTGGGGATATCCGGGTTGCCCATGAGGGCCAGCGCGATGGTGCCTATGATGAGGCGGCAGCAAGCGCGGTCATGAAGCGGGATCGCATCCCGGTTCGCGTGGATATCGGGCTTGGCAAGGGTGAAGCGACGGTCTGGACCTGTGACCTGACCAAGGAATATGTCGTCATCAATGGCGACTATCGCAGCTGACAGCGGTGATTTCGGGTTCATGACCACATTGGGAACAGTCAGGCGGATTGAAGCCGCGTCATTTCGCGCCTTTCCATCGCAGACCATGTTTTTTGACGGGACATGGGCCCTAAGGTTGACCTCAGGCTTGCCGGTCAAGCGACTCAATTCGGTCAACCCGCTTGACCCAGCGGACATTTCCAACTTGCCTGGACGCATCGACGCTGCGCTTGAGCGTTTTACTGCAAACGGCGTTCCACTGGTTTTCAGGAATTCGCCACTGGCGCCGAAGGAACTGGAAGCGCATCTTGACCGGGAAAACTGGAGCCGTTTCGATGAAAGTATCGTGATGGTCAGTGATCTTACCCAGTTGGACCTTGAAGCTGCCATCGACCAGATATCGCTCAAGGATGTCGGGCGCTGGGTAGATGCCTGTCTGAAGCTCAATGACGATCCACCACAGAGCCGAGAGGCGTTTATCAGGACTATCGAAACCACAGAGCCACAAATGGCATTGTTCCTGAATGAGGATAATTCGGAACAGCCAGTATCAGCCATTCGTTGCGTCAGGGACAATGACCTTGCTGGCATTTTCGAACTGGCAACAGTTGCGAGTGCCCGGCGTTGCGGTCACGGCAGGGCAATATTTGCCAGCGGATTGAAATGGGCGAGGGCGCAAGGCGCACGATCTGCATGGCTGCAGGTGGTGGCCAGCAATGAAGCTGCTATTTCGCTTTATCGCGACTTCGGCTTCCACGAGATATACCGGTATTGCTATCGGGGAATGCCGTTGTGAAGATTGTTCTCGTTGCTGCCTGTGCGCTCATTGATGCAGACAACCGGGTTCTGGTTGCCCAACGTCCCGATGGCAAGAATCTTGCCGGAATGTGGGAATTCCCCGGTGGCAAGGTTGAGGCTGGTGAGACGCCGGAACAATGCCTCATTCGCGAACTGGACGAGGAACTGGGTGTAACGACCTGGAAAAGCTGCCTGGCTCCATTGTCCTTTGCCAGCCACAGCTATGAAGACTTCCACTTGCTGATGCCGCTTTATGTATGTAGGCGCTGGGAGGGTGCAGTCACGGCGCGTGAGCACAAGGCCTTGAAATGGATGCGGGCGAACCGGCTCAGGGAACTGGAAATGCCGCCAGCGGACGAGCCGTTGATCCCGGCGTTAATCGATCTTTTATGAATTCCCTACATTTTTAACGAGGGCGCGTGGCAATTCCGTTCTGGAATGTCCTGTGTTGGCCGGGTGCGCGAGGCGCAGGGATATGGATCATGTTTGACAAAGTCAGTTTCAAGTCAGCTGGGCGCCGCATAGGGGCGGACACAAGCGGCGGAGCCACTGTTCAGACGGCATTGCTTTTCGGAGCGGTAGCATTGGGTATGGCGGTACTTGTGGCGCCGGTGCTGCAGGATGCGGCACATTATTATGCCGAAAACCGCGCACTTGGCATTGACCGGGTGATAACGGGTGCCGTTGGTGATCCGGCAACCAACAAGTACAGGGTACGCCGCAGCGTGATCAGCGATCAGGTCGAAATCATCTGCAATGGGCGGGTTTCTGGCGATTGTGTCAGACCTGGCAATTGACCAAACAATAACCAAACCGGTTAAGGCCCTGTTCAAGGGTGAAGGTTATTGTTCGATGGCAACTGAACGTTTTCTTTGGGGGAAATCGTGCTGCTATTGAAATTCCTTCGCTGTACCAAAGGTGCAACGGCCATCGAATACGGAGTTATCGGTGTTTTGATCAGTGTTGCCATAGTCGGCGGTGTCCAGGCCGTTGGTTCCTCCAGTGAATTGCAATTGCAAAACATTGCTGACCATCTGGTGAAATAGTGCATTGTGAAACAACAGATACTACTTTCTTCAGGTAGAAATAATCTTAATAATATACTTTTATTATCAATTATTAACCATATCCATTAACCTCCATTTCATAGAAAAATGCAACTATAACTATCTGAAGTGTATTGTTATTGGGAGGTCGTGTTGTTGTTCCTCAAGTTCTTGCTCTGCGAAAAGGGTACTACCGCCATTGAGTACGGCGCGATTGGCGTGTTGATCAGCGTAGGCATAATAGGCTCCGTGACCGCATTGGGTCAGTCGAGCGAGTTGCAGTTGAACAATATTGCCGACCACATGCCCAAATAGGGCAAACAAGATTTACTTGTCTTTTAGCGCACGGGACAGGTTCACCTTTGCAGAACCAGGCTTCAGTGGTTTTTGCTGGCTTTCATGCGGCGTCCAACCCGTCAGGTAGATAACATTCAAGCTGGCACGAATTTTCCCGTCGGCATCAGCAAAATTCTCCCGATAATATTGCTTTGCCTGCTGCCAGACCTGGCGTGAGAGCGGGGTTTTCGAGAAATTCAGGATTGAGGTCGATGCCATTGCGCGCAGATCATCAATCAGCGCATCCGGTGTGTGGTATCTGAGGACCAGCTTTTCGACGTCGGTGACGGGAAGCGAAAATCCGGCACGTTGCAGCAGGCTCCCTGCCTGGCGAATTTCCACAAACGGATCGACCCGCATTGCAGCGCCCCCTGTGACGCTGGCCTCTGAAGCAATAAGGCTGTCGCGCAATTCCCGGTAACTGCCGTCCCCCGGAATTGCGGCCAAAAACAACCCGTCAGGCTTAAGGACGCGACGAAACCGGACAAGTGCACCAGGCAGGTCATTTATCCTGTGCAGGCCGAATGGTGAGACCACAAGGTCGGCTGTTTCGTCCTGCAATTGGTGAGCGCGCGGATCTGCAAGGGTTGCGCTATCCAGAATGTCGATACGCATGCCGGTTGATCTGACACCTATCCTCGACTTGAGGACTTCTGCTGCTGCTGGATCCTGCGACAGCAACAGGCAGTGTGTGAAGTCCCGATTGGTAACTGCCAGCCGGTCCGCCAGCTCTTCCATTGCCATTGCCGACAGGAAATTCGCATCCTTGCGGGCTATCCGCCTTGCACGGTCCATGCGGGCGGGTATGAGCGCCTCATTGAAAATGCTGTCGGTCGTTTTCACCAGATCGTGTCTCCACTGCCAAAGATGAGACTCGCGCGATACGTGATTGCGGTCTACTCTTCGCGTTCAGCGGGTTGTAGCCCGACGTTCTCGACAGTGATCTAGCCCATGGCAATGTTGAAAACCAGTATCAGTTACAAAGGGAAAAACATTCTCGACGTGATCACCAGTATTGCCAGTACGCTTGGCAACATGGCGGTTCCGCCAGCCTGTATCGCCTGCGGGCGTACTGTGGGGCGACAAGGCGGTCTGTGCCAGAGATGCTGGCAGGGGACGCATTTCATTGATCGTCCCTATTGCGAAGTAATGGGGACGCCGTTTCCGTTTGATCACGGTGAGGGGGCGATCAGCCCTGAAGCCATGGCTGATCCTCCACCTTTCGACCGGTTGCGTTCGGCAGTGCTGTATGGGGACTGCCCGCGCCGGCTGGTAAGCCGGTTGAAGTTTTCGGACCAGCCGGAACTGGCACGGTGGATTTCCGGCTGGATGCGGGTTGCAGGCGGTGACTTGCTCAGGGACTGCGATGTGGCGATACCGGTGCCGCTGCATTGGCGGCGGTTGCACATGCGCCGCTACAATCAGTCCGCCGAACTGGCGCGCTGGCTATGCCGGTCGAGCGACATCGAATACCAGGGAGAGACGCTCGTCAGATTGAAAAAAACCCGTCAGCAGGTTGGACTTAACAGCCAGGAGCGCGAACGCAATGTGCAAGGCGCGTTCCGGGTGGAAAAAGACAAGAGACCGCTGGTCGAGGGGCGGCGGATACTACTGATCGATGATGTCTACACATCCGGGGCCACTGCCAAGGCTTGTGCCAGGGCATTGCGGCGGGCTGGGGCGAGCGGAATTGATGTCCTGACCTTTGCAAGAGTGTCGTCCGGGGATATATGAGGATCAGGCCACTTTTGGTGGAAACGGATAGGCTTGATGTCGAAGATCGTCATTTACACTAGGCAGTTCTGCGGTTTCTGCACGGCGGCGAAAAGACTGCTGGATTCCAAGGGCGCGCAATATACCGAGCATGACGGAACATTTGATCCGTCGATACGGGCGGAAATGATTCAGAAATCCAATGGCGGGAGAACCTTCCCGCAAATCTTCATTGGTGAGCGGCATATCGGCGGTTGCGATGATTTGCACGCGCTGGACCGGGCGGGAAAGCTTGATCCGCTGCTGGCAGAAATACGATGAGCGCCGCCATGCGGGTTGCCTGTATCCAGATGCGTTCCTGCATGGACGAATCGACCAACATCGCGGAAATGACCAGGCTCACTCGCGAAGCAGTCGGCCAGGGTGCGATCTATGTGCAGACGCCGGAAATGACAGGGATGCTGCAGCGAAACCGGGCGGCGTTGTTTGCCGGAATCTCGCCGGATGAATGCAATCCTGTTTTCGCGGCAGCTGCCCAGCTGGCGCTTGAACATGGCATATGGATGCATGTCGGTTCGACGGCAGTTGATCTTGGTAACGGGAAGGCGGCGAACCGTGCCGCCGTGTTTTCGCCATCGGGCGAGAGAGTTGCCTCCTATGACAAGCTCCACATGTTCGATGTCGATCTCGACAATGGCGAGAGCTGGCGTGAATCTGCGGTTTATACGCCGGGAAACCAGGCGGTGGTTACTGAAATAGCCAAGATCCGGACCGGGCTCGCGATTTGCTATGATGTGCGGTTCCCGCAACTGTTCCAGGCACAGGCGATCCATGGCGCACAAGTGCTGACCTGTCCTGCTGCGTTTACCAGACAGACAGGCGAGGCACACTGGCATCTGCTGATGCGCGCGCGTGCCATAGAAAATGGTGCCTACATGATTGCTGCGGCCCAGGGCGGCAGGCATGAGGACGGACGTGAAACCTATGGTCATTCGCTTGTGGTTGACCCGTGGGGCGCCATTGTCGGTGAACTTGCGCATGCCGAACCGGGCGTCCTGGTGTGTGAAGTCGATCCGGCGCAAACCCTGGCGGCGCGCGCGAAAATTCCCAATCTGATGAACCGGCGCGAATTTTCCCTGGTGGCCGCGCAGTCTGCCGATACCAGGAAGCGGGGTGCTGCTTGATTGTCTATTCACTCGGATGCAGCAAGGGACATGAATTCGAGGGCTGGTTTGCTTCCTCGCAGGATCATGAGAGCCAACAGGCGCGCGGCCTGATTTCCTGCCCGGTCTGTGGGACACCGGAAGTTTCCAAACTCTTGATGGCTCCTTCGGTTTCCACCTCACGAAAAAAGGAGGCCGCTGCCGGAAGCCTGGCTGTCGAAGCCAGTGGCGCGGCAGAGGAAAGTGGTGCCGTGGCCATGGCATCGCTCAGCACTGAACAGCTGGAAATCATCGCCCGGATGCGCGCACTCAAGGAAGAACTCATTTCGAAGTCTGAAAATGTCGGCGAAAAATTCAGCGAGGAAGCACGCAAGATTCATTATGGCGAGAAGCCGGCGCGCGGCATCTATGGCAAGGCCTCAATGGAAGAAGCAGCTGAACTGCTGGATGAGGGAATTGACGTCGTGGCGATCCCCGATTTTCCAGAAGATCGCAATTGAAATCCCAGGCCGAATCGGCAGGTACTGGCTTTTCAACCCTGGTCGGGACGCCGGGCCAGGATCATGTAATTGACGTCCATGTCGCGCGAAAGGTTCCAGCGGTCCTGCAGCGGATTGTAGAACACGCCTGATCGGTCAATCACGTGCAGGCCGCTCGCAGACAGAGGTGTTTCCAATTCGTCCGGGCGTACCAGACGTTCATATTGGTGCGTCCCCTTGGGCAGCCAGCGCAGCACGTTTTCCGCCGCAACAATTGCCAGTGCCCAAGCTTTCATGGTGCGGTTGATCGTTGCGATGAACATCAGCCCGCCTGGCTTGACCATGGCGCTGCATGACGAGATGAAAAGCCCAACATCGGAAACGTGCTCGACAACTTCCATGTTGAGTACGACATCGAATTTTTCACCCTGGCGTTCCAGTTCCTCGGAGGTGGTTGCCCTGTAGTCGATGTCAAGGCCGCTCTGGCGCGCATGCAGCGAGGCTATTTCTATGTTGGTTGGAGAAGCATCGGCGCCGGTGACAGAAGCGCCGAGGCGTGCCATTGGCTCCGAAAGCAATCCGCCGCCGCATCCAATATCAAGAATGCGCAGCCCAGAAAATGCTTTCGGGTCATTCGGGTCGCGGTCGAAATTCTGGCAGACCTGACGCTTGAGATATTCCAGCCGGACCGGATTGAATTTGTGCAGCGGGCGAAACTTGCCCGTCGGGTTCCACCATTCTGCAGCCATTGCGGAAAAGCGGTCGACTTCCGACTGGTCAATGGTGGTGTTGTCAGGCCCGGTCATGTCGTGCTCCTTTGCCAGTTGCTGGCCACCCATGGTGTTTCAGTCCACAGGTCGGGCGCTATCGTGCCAATGTCAAGAACCAATGAGGCTGACTGCATGGACTGATGGCCGCGGTTCTTGCGATTGTCAGCCAATTTCGCTATGGAACCCGCATTCGCTCCGGGAGACCGGGGCGATTTTGTTTGCGCCGGTTTGGCGTGGATGGCCAAGGGACATGGCGCAGGGAAGAAGGTCTGAATGGCGCGGATAGTTATGAAGTTTGGCGGGACCTCGGTGGCTGACATCAGCCGCATCCGCAATGTCGCGCGCCATGTCAAACGGGAGGTGGATGCGGGCCATCAGGTGGCCGTTGTCGTTTCGGCCATGTCGGGCAAGACCAATGAACTGGTTGCGTGGACGCGTGAGGCTTCCGCGATGCATGATGCGCGCGAATATGATGCCGTGGTTGCATCGGGTGAGCAGGTGACAGCGGGGCTTCTTGCGATCTGCCTGCAGAGCATGGGTGTTGACGCCCGGTCATGGCAGGGCTGGCAGATTCCGCTGCGCACCAACAATGCGCACGGGGCGGCGCGGATCGAATCAATTGATGCCGGTGTGATTGTCGAGCGTTTCGGGATTGGCCAGGTGGCCGTGATTGCCGGTTTCCAGGGTATCGGCCCCGACAATCGCATCGCGACGCTTGGACGCGGCGGCTCGGACACAAGCGCTGTCGCGATTGCTGCGGCAGTTGGCGCTGACCGCTGCGATATCTACACCGATGTCGACGGGGTCTATACCACCGACCCGAGAATAGAACCCAAGGCACGCAGGCTTAACCGGGTGGCGTTCGAGGAAATGCTTGAAATGGCGTCGCTGGGCGCGAAGGTGCTACAGGTACGTTCTGTCGAACTCGCGATGGTGCATGGCGTCAAGGTTTTTGTCCGTTCCAGTTTCGAAGAGCCGGAAAGTATCGATTCCAGCGAAGGGGCCAATCCGCCCGGTACGCTGATTTGCGACGAGGAAGATATCGTGGAAAAGCATGTCGTAACCGGAATTGCCTATACCAGGGATGAGGCCCAGATCTCGCTTCGCAGGGTGCCGGACAAGCCTGGCGTGTCGGCGGCAATCTTTGGCCCGCTTGCCAAGGAGCACATCAATGTCGACATGATCGTGCAAAGCGTTTCGGAAGACGGTTCGCGAACAGACATGACATTCACACTACCTGACGGCGATGTTGCCAAGGCGCTGGACGTGCTCGACAAGGCGCATGACAGCATCGGCTACGAAATCGTCCAGAGCGACAAGGGTCTTGCCAAGGTATCGGTGATCGGCATCGGCATGCGAAGTCATGCCGGGGTCGCGGCAACCGCATTTGCGGCGCTTGCCAGCAAGGGCATCAACATTCGCGCTATCACCACTTCGGAAATCAAGTTTTCGGTGCTGATCGATTCGGATTATGCGGAACTTGCGGTCCGCACTCTCCACTCTGTATATGGACTGGACAAGCAATAACCACATAACGGTTGTCCCTTGCAGTGAGTGCTTGCTGCAAGGCGGACTGCTGCAACCCCGCCTTGGCCGAAATGCCGAAAGGGCGCCATGCCATCGATAGGTGCAATAACAGGCCCACGCGTATTGCTAAAGCGGCTCCGCGAAGTCATGGCGGAATCACTTGGCGCGCAGGAGCGTCTTGACAAGATTGTCAGGCACATCGCTGCCAACATGGTGGCGGAGGTGTGCTCGGTCTATGTCCTGCGTGCCGACGGGGTGCTGGAACTGTTTGCGACCCAGGGCCTCAATCCGGGAGCGGTGCATGAGGCGTCGCTACGCGTGGGGCAGGGTCTCGTCGGCACGATTGCTGCAACGGCACGTCCGCTCAACCTGGACAATGCACAAAGCCATCCCGCGTTTGCCTATCTGCCGGAGACAGGCGAAGAAATCTACCATTCCTTCCTGGGTGTGCCGATCCTGCGTTCGGGCCGCGCGCTTGGGGTTCTGGTCGTGCAGAACCAGGCTCGCCGGCAATACCGGGAAGATGAAGTCGAGGCGCTCGAGACGACGGCGATGGTCATAGCCGAACTGATCGCGGCCGGAGAACTGGAAGGTCTCAACAAGCAGGGCACGAAGCTTGATCTGTCACGGCCGCTGCAACTTTCCGGTGCTCCGCTGGCGGAAGGGCTGGGGCTTGGCTATGTGGTGCTGCACGAGCCGCGCGTTGTCGTGACCAACCTTTTCAATGAGGATGCCGGCGTGGAAGTCGACAGGCTTCGCGCGGCGCTGGGGCGGTTACGGATTTCGATCGATGACCTGCTGGGTCGGCGTGAAGTTGCCACGGATGGTGAGCACCGCGAGGTGCTGGAAGCCTATCGCATGTTTGCCAATGACCGTGGCTGGGTGCGGCGAATGGAAGAGGCCATAGCCAATGGCCTGACAGCCGAAGCCGCTGTCGAAAAGGTTCAAAGCGACAATCGTGCCCGCATGTCGCGACACGCGGATCCATATCTTCGCGAGCGCCTGCATGATTTTGACGATCTCGCATTCAGGCTGCTGCGTGAACTGGTGGGCAAACCGCACGGGCCGATGCAGGATGAACTGCCGCGTGACTGCATTGTCGTTGCCCGCAACATGGGAGCGGCGGAACTTCTGGACTACAGTCGTGAAAAACTTCGGGGGCTGGTTATCGAGGAAGGCACGCCGACAAGCCATGTGGTTATCGTGGCAAAGGCGCTCGGCATTCCGGTGGTCGGCCAGGTCGGTGATCTCGTCGGCATGGCGGAAAGCGGCAACCCGATCATCGTTGACGGTGACGAGGGAATTGTATTCCTGCGTCCGCCGCCAGACGTCGAAACCGCTTACGCCGAGAAGGTGAAATTCCGTGCCAGCCGGCAGGCACAGTTTGCTGCATTGCGCAGCGAACCGTCAGTGACCAAGGATGGCGTCGCCATCGATCTGCACATGAATGCGGGTCTTGCGATGGATCTGGCGCAACTGGAATTGTCGGGTGCTGCCGGGATCGGACTGTTTCGCACGGAATTGCAGTTCATGGTGGCGTCACGGTTCCCGAGGCCCGGCGAACAGGAAAAGTTTTATCGCAGTGTGTTGAAAGCGGCCGGCGACAAACCGGTGACCTTCCGAACACTTGATATCGGCGGCGACAAGGTGCTGCCTTATGGTCGGACGCTGCATGAGGAAAACCCTGCGCTTGGCTGGCGGGCAATTCGTCTGTCGATCGACCGGCCGGGCCTTTTGCGCGGGCAGATCAGGGCTTTGCTGAAGGCAGCCTCGGGCCGCCCGCTCAAGGTGATGTTGCCGATGGTGACAGAGATTCGTGAATTACGCAGGATCAAGGCACTGATGAAGCGCGAAACGGCATTCGTCGCGCGAATGGGTCATCCGTTGCCGTCGAAGCTCGAACTTGGCTGCATGATCGAGGTCCCGTCGCTGTTGTGGCAGATGGACGAATTGATGGACGAGGTCGACTTCATTTCCGTTGGTTCGAATGACCTGTTCCAGTTCATCATGGCCAGCGACCGCGGCAATGCGTTGATCGCCAACCGGTTTGACCCGCTGAGCAGATCGTTTCTCAGGGTCCTGAAAGGGATTGCAGACAAGGCCAATGCACGCAACATGCCCCTGACGCTTTGCGGGGAAATCGCCGGCAAACCGCTTTCTGCCATGGCGCTGTTCGCCATTGGCTTCCGTGCGGTGTCGATGGCGCCATCCGCGATTGGCCCGGTCAAGGCCGCGTTGCGCCAGCTGGACCTTGGAAAGCTGGAATCAGTTCTGATTCCAGAGCTGGCAAGGCCGGTCTCCGAAGGAACGATCCGGGAAATGTTGACCGGTTTTGCCATGGAAAACGGCATCCAATATTAGCGTGCAGTCGAACCTGCCTTGAAATGCCCATTACCTGAACTGGCACTGTCCCATGATACCCGACGAAAAACTCAACCAGATATTGTTGCGCCACGCTTCACTTGAGCGCGACATGGCGGCAAATCCCGATCCGGAAACCTATGTCAGGCTGGCGTCAGAATATTCCGAACTGGGCAATCTTGTTGAAAAGATCAAGGAGTTGCGGCGTGAGGAGCAGGCACTGTCAGGCCTTGATCAATTGCTTGGCGACAAGTCCACAGACGCGGAAATGCGCGAGCTTGCAGAACTGGAATACCCCGAAGTCGAGGAGGGGATAGGGGAGCTGCGCCAGGCAATACAGATCATGTTGTTGCCGCGCGATGCCGCTGATGACAAGAGCGTCATCCTCGAAGTGCGGGCAGGGACGGGTGGTTCAGAGGCAGCGCTTTTCGCCGGTGATCTTTTCCGGATGTATGAACGCTACGCGGCCGAGCACAAATGGAAAGTCGAAGTGCTTTCCGAGAGCGAGGGCGAGGTCGGCGGCTACAAGGAAGTGATAGCTGCAATCAACGGCAAGGGTGTATTTGCGAAGTTGAAATTCGAATCCGGGGTTCACCGGGTGCAGCGCGTTCCCGAAACCGAGGCGGGCGGACGCATCCACACCTCAGCTGCCACAGTCGCCGTTTTGCCGGAAGCGGAGGATATCGACATCGAGATCCGCAACGAAGATATTCGCATCGACACGATGCGAGCGTCTGGTGCCGGTGGCCAGCATGTCAACACTACCGATTCGGCAGTTCGGATAACCCACTTGCCGACCGGGATAGTTGTCACCTCTTCCGAAAAATCACAGCACCAGAACCGTGCCAATGCGATGAAGACATTGCGGGCGAAGCTCTATGACATGCAGCGTCAGAAGGCTGACGAAGAACGCGCCAGTGCCCGCAAGGGTCAGGTCGGATCAGGTGACCGCTCGGAGCGCATCCGTACCTATAATTTTCCGCAGGGACGGGTAACAGATCACCGCATCAACCTCACGCTCTACAAGCTTGACCGGATGATCGAGGGTGAGGGGCTTGATGAACTTTTTGATGCACTGACAGCTGATCACCAGGCGAGTCTGCTTGCAGAAATGGGCGAAGAGGCGTGAAGCCAAGCTGGCGCTCAATCCTTGAAACGGCCTTGAAACATCTGGCAGCGGCCGGGATCGACGAGCCCCGGTCCGATGCAAGGCGTCTTCTGCAACATGCCGGTGGTGTGGACCACGCGCGTCTGATTTCACTGTGGTCGACAGAATGTCCGAGCGAGGTTGCAGGAAGATTCCAGCATTTTGTTGAACGCCGCAGCCGTGGAGAGCCGGTATCGCGGATCGTCGGACGGCGCGAATTCTTCGGGCTAGATTTCGAGGTGTCACCTGATGTGCTTGATCCGCGCGCGGACACCGAACTGCTGGTCGAAATGGCAATCCGCGAATTGGCGGGAAGCGACACAGCTACAGCGATCCGGTTCTGCGACATAGGTACCGGCAGCGGGGCCGTCGCAGTTGCGCTGTTGAAGCAGTTGCCGAATGCTACATGTGTAGCGGTTGATGTCAGTCATCAGGCGCTTGAGGTCGCGCTGCGCAATGCCATGCGTCATGGCGTTGGCGACCGGATCGAGTTTTGCCATGGCAACTATCTGGAACCCCTGCAGGGCAGTTTCGACCTGCTGGTTTCCAACCCGCCCTATATTGCCAGCCACGAGATCGAGAGCCTGTCGCGCGAGGTGCGGGAACATGATCCGGCGCTGGCACTGGATGGAGGCAAGGACGGGCTGGACGCTTATCGGGCGATATTGGGGGGAGCCCGGCAAGTGCTCAAACCGGATGGCCTGATCTTGCTTGAAATCGGCCATGACCAGCCCCAGTCCGTTTCGGCCATCGCAGCTGATTGCGGCTTTGATAACATAGTCGTGCACAAGGATATGGCTGGTCATGACCGCGTCATCACCGCGCGGCTCGATTGACCAAGCCAGGCGGCATTGCGAAACTTTTCACATTGTTTACAGAAAAAGTCCCGCTTTGCAGAAAAAGCTTGGATTATCCCGCGCGACGCTATAATTTCCCGACTGTGCAGTCACGACTAGGCGAATCGTGAAGCTGCCTTTCAGTTCCCGACCATCTGAAACGTGATTTCGGCAAACAGGATTTGCAGGGGCATGTCGGGTACACGAAAGCGAACATATTTGTGCGGGCGTTAGTTCGCTTGTGCATGGGGTGAAACCCTTTGAGGTGCCTTGATGTCTGTGTCAGGCAGGCAAGGGCCATGTTCGCAGTGTCGCCATCCAAGCGTGCCAATCAAAACGAGAAGTTCATGAGGCCACAACAGCAAAAGAACAGGATGCGGGGACGCGGACGCAAGCAGCCCAACCCGCTCAGCCGCAACTATGAAAGCAATGGACCGGACGTAAAGATCCGCGGCAATGCTTCACATATCGCTGAGAAATATTCCCAGCTGGCGCGGGATGCACAATCAGCCGGAGACAGGGTGATGGCTGAAAACTACCTGCAGCACGCTGAACATTATTTCCGCATCATTGCCGCCTCGCAGGCGGCTCAGCGAAACGATGACCAGCCAGGCGCTGGATATGATCGCAGCAACCAATCCGACTATGACGGCGATGATGATGACGGCTATGGCGACAACGCGATGGAAGACCGTCCGCTTCGCAGCCAGGACAATCGTGCGAATGATGGGCGCGGCAACAACAATCGCGGCCAGGATCGTCAGTCAAGAGATCATCAGCCTCGTGATCATCAAGGTCGTGACAATCAGCGCGGCGAACGGTCCGGCAACAACAATCGCAGAAATGTTGCTGGCGATACGCGCAATCGTGGCGAAGAGACTGAAGGTTTTTCAAGTGGCGATGAGGGCGCCAATGATCAACCGGTGATCGTTGCGACCGAAGTGGCTGAAGCTCCGGTCGAGGCGGCTCCAGTGCGCGAGACGCGCAGCCGCAACGACGCACGCCCGCGTCGGCGTCCGCGCAATGACGAGAATGGCGATGGCGAAGCTGCCGGCAATGGCGATGTGCAGCCGGATGCGGCACCGCGTGTGTCACGTCGTCCTGCTCGGCGCGAAGGTGCGTCGGCTGATGCTGCCGCACTCCCCGAAAGCCTGTTTGCTCCCATGCCTGCTGCCGTTCACGCATCTCGCGCAGAAGTGGCCAGCGACGACTGACGGCAAGCCTGATCGGCTGAGGATGCCAGGCCCGGTACCAGAGATGCTCTGGTACCGGGTTTTTCTTTGTCTGCTGCCGGGGGCTTTTACGGATGCATGCACATTCCTATATTTGTGATGAAGGTTTGCCGGACAACCGGGAGCCGATCCGCAACGTCTTCCCTTGTGCCGCAAAGCGGGCTTGGGAGATCAAAGGAGTTGGAAAATGAACATCGAAAAATATTCGGACCGGGTGAAGGGTTTCATCCAGTCGGCACAGACCATGGCCCTTGCCAAAGGTCACCAGCAGTTCCTGCCTGAACACATTCTCAAGGTGCTGATCGACGATAAGGAAGGCTTGGCAGGGTCGCTGATAGAACGCGCTGGCGGTCGTCTCAAGGATGCTCAGGTCGGTGTTGAAGCCGCCCTTTCCGCACTGCCATCAGTCAGCGGCGGCAATGGTCAGCTATACATGGCACAGCCGCTCGCGCGCGTTTTTGACACAGCGGAGACGGCGGCAGAAAAGGCGGGCGACTCATTTGTTACCGTTGAGCGTCTGCTGCTTGCATTGGCGATAGAAAAGTCGGCTGCAACATCTTCCATCCTTTCGAAGGCTGGTGTGACAGCCAATGGGCTCAACCAGGCCATCAATGAGTTGCGAAAGGGCCGCACGGCTGACAGTTCCAATTCGGAAGCAGGCTATGATGCGATGAAGAAATATGCCCGCGACCTGACAAAGGACGCGCGCGACGGCAAACTTGATCCGGTAATCGGTCGCGACGAGGAAATCCGCCGTGCAATCCAGGTGCTTTCGCGCAGAACCAAGAACAATCCGGTACTGATCGG
This sequence comes from Nitratireductor sp., assembly GCA_041397525.1. GTDB lineage: Bacteria > Pseudomonadota > Alphaproteobacteria > Rhizobiales > Rhizobiaceae > BOKV01. The sequence goes on along the minus strand of JAWKWL010000002.1, from coordinate 291,826 downwards.
TGAGCCCGGCGTTGGCAAGACTGCCATCGCGGAAGGGTTGGCGCTGCGAATCATCAATGGAGACGTGCCCGAATCGCTCAAGAACAAGCGGTTGCTCGCGCTTGACATGGGGTCGTTGATTGCAGGTGCCAAATATCGCGGTGAATTCGAGGAGCGGCTGAAGGCAGTGCTGAGCGAAGTGCAGTCGGCCGCCGGTCAAATCATCCTGTTCATCGACGAAATGCATACGCTTGTTGGAGCCGGAAAGAGCGAAGGCGCGATGGATGCGTCCAACCTTTTGAAACCAGCGCTCGCGCGCGGCGAGTTGCATTGCGTAGGTGCTACCACGCTGGATGAATATCGCAAGCATGTCGAAAAGGACGCAGCCCTTGCCCGGCGTTTCCAGCCCGTTTTCGTATCCGAACCGACTGTCGCTGACACAGTTTCGATCCTGCGCGGCATCAAGGAAAAATACGAACTGCATCACGGGGTGCGAATCACCGATTCGTCGCTGGTTGCGGCTGCCAATCTGTCCAATCGCTATATCACTGACCGGTTCCTGCCGGACAAGGCCATCGATCTGATGGATGAAGCCGCTTCGCGGTTGCGGATGCAGGTTGATTCGAAGCCGGAGGAGCTTGATGAACTGGACCGTCGTATCATCCAGTTGAAGATCGAACGCGAGGCTTTGAAAAAGGAAAGCGACAAGGGCTCGGCGGAAAGGCTGAAGAGCCTCGAGAATGAACTCGCTTCACTGCAGGAAAGGGCTGACGGCCTGACCGCGCGTTGGGAATCGGAAAAGAACAAGCTTTCCAGCGCCCGCAACATCAAGGAAGAGATCGACCATGCCCGCATGGAACTGGAGCAGGCGCAGCGCCGTGGCGATCTCGCCAAGGCGGGTGAGCTTGCCTATGGCGTGATTCCGCAACTGGAGAAGAAGCTTGCGGAAGCCGAATCAGGCGGTGACAACGGCATGGATGCCATGGTTGAAGAGGCCGTGACGCCGGATCACATTGCCCAGGTTGTTTCGCGCTGGACCGGCATTCCCGTCGACAAGATGCTGGAAGGCGAGAAGGACAAACTGCTGCGCATGGAAGACGAACTCGCCAAGCGTGTTGTAGGCCAGGGCGAAGCCGTGCAAGCCGTCTCCCGCGCTGTTCGCAGGGCGCGTGCGGGGCTGCAGGATCCGAACAGGCCCATGGGCTCGTTCATGTTCCTCGGGCCCACCGGCGTGGGTAAGACCGAGCTTACAAAGGCGCTTGCCAGCTACCTGTTCGATGATGACAGCGCCATGGTCCGGCTCGACATGTCGGAATACATGGAGAAGCATTCGGTGTCTCGGCTGATCGGCGCGCCTCCGGGTTATGTCGGTTACGATGAAGGCGGGGCGCTGACAGAGGCCGTGCGGCGCAGGCCGTATCAGGTTGTGCTGTTCGACGAAATCGAAAAGGCGCATCCCGATGTTTTCAATGTGCTGTTGCAGGTGCTTGATGACGGGCGCCTGACGGACGGGCAGGGCCGCACTGTCGATTTCCGCAACACTCTGATCATCATGACTTCCAATCTTGGCTCGGAATACCTGGTCAATCTGGGCGAAGACGAGGATGTTGGTTCGGTACGCGAAGCCGTCATGGGTGTCGTCCGGTCGAGTTTCCGCCCCGAATTCCTCAACCGTGTGGATGAGGTAATCCTGTTCCACCGGCTGAAGCGGGCGGACATGGCGAGCATTGTTGCGATCCAGATCGGGCGCCTTGAGGCATTGCTTGCAGACAGGCGGATCACGCTTGAACTGGGAAGCGATGCCGTCGAGTGGCTCGCCAACAAGGGTTATGATCCGGCCTATGGAGCACGGCCATTGAAGCGTGTCATCCAGTCGGCCTTGCAGGATCCGCTTGCGGAAAAAATCCTTGCTGGCGAAATCCATGACGGGATGACTGTGAAGGTGGGTGCGGGATCTGACCGGCTGGTATTTTCTACCAAACCCGCAAGGATGGCTTCCGTCGCGGCATGACATGATGGCCGGCAGCGACCCGGGATTACCCAGTCGCTGCCGGTCTTCCCTTCGATCGTGTGAAGGACTTTTTTCAATCCAACCAGCGGTCCGAAAGTAATTCGAAGTTCAAACCAGTTCAGTTCAGCTCAGTTCTGGGCGAGCTTGTCCGTGTCTTCGTTGCTCACCAGCGCGTCTATGCGTTCGCGCTCAAGGTTGAAGGCTGTCAGTTCGTTGCCCTTGAGGGCCTTGCCCTGCGGCAGGCGGATGCGCATCGGGTCTACCTTGGTGCCATTGACCGTAACTTCGTAATGGCAGTGCGGTCCTGTTGAGAGGCCTGTCGAACCCACATAGCCGATGATCTGTCCCTGCCGTACTTGCGCGCCGGGAACGACGTTGTCGGAGATTCTGCTCTGGTGCGAATATGATGTCTCATACCCATTGGCATGGCGAATCACGGTCTGCTTGCCATATCCCGATGACCAGCCAGCTTTCTCCACGGTGCCATTCCCGGCGGCCAGAATCGGGGTGCCGCGCGGTGCTGCCCAATCCACGCCCCAGTGCATCTTGCGGAATTTCAGGACAGGGTGCCAACGCGCACCAAAGGGTGAGGCAAACCGGGCATTGGGTACTACCTGGCGAAGGAGGAATTTCTTCGAACTTTTCCCTGTTTCGTCATAGTAATCAATCCGACCTGTATCGGCGTCGCGGTAGCGGTAATATTTGCGGGTTACATTGCCCAGTTTGATGGCCGCATACAGAATCTCTGAATCTTCAGTCGGTGTCTTCTCATTTTCTTCGAGGGAAACGAAAACCTGCAACTCATCGGTTGGCGAAATGGCGGAATTGAAATCGACATCGAAGGCAAAAATGCGGATCAACTGGCGAGTGAGTGAAGTACCCAGGCCTTCCGAAAGCGCTGCCCGGTAAATGGCGTCATAGGCAGCGGGAAGTCTGCCTGACTGGATCAATGGCCTTGCTGGTGCACTGGCGCTGATCTGGGGTATCGCGTCTGGTTCATTGGCGTAGACATAACCGCCGTCGTCGGCCTTGGCGATCGAAACCAGATGCGACGAGTTACGGTAGACGCTGACGCGTATGGCCTGCTTGGTGGTCTCCTCGGTCGCTCCCTTGGGCAATTCAAAAGCGATACGCAACCTGTCTTCCGGCTGGAAATTGCTGGAGCCGAGATCTGCCTCGAGCACTTTTTCCAGGGTGAGTGCTTCTTCTTCGCTCAGGCCCTCTGCATCCAGTATGGTTGAAACCCTGGCCTCTGTCCTTACCCGAACCACCCGTTCTTCATAGCGAATACCGGGATAGTCTTGCGGATTGTATTTGCCTTTGCGAGTAACATTTTCCGCGGTGATGGTGACACCTGAAGGATTCAGGAACCCGGCATCCTGCAATCCGAAACGGCTAGGGTCGAAATATGACAGAGCTGCAACCGAGGTTGCGCCCGTATCCAGGCTTGGAGCCGCGTTGCGCACCACTTCCTCGATGTCGCTGCTGCGCTGGCGCGGCGCGCGGTTGATGCGATTGTCGCTCTGGTCAAAATCGATAGTCTCGATCGAAACCTCGGAATCCACATCGGCGCCGTAGATCAGGTCACTCGACTTGGAAACGGTGACAGCGGTTCCTGATTCGGCAAAAACCGCGAGCGGATCGAAGGTGGGATAATCCAGCTCGCGCTTGGGGGCGATGGCAAGTGGCGTGTTGAGGTTGAGAAACGGGCGGACCTTGACGATGTCGCGGTCGCCCTCCCGCGAGATGGTGGAAACCATCATCACTGATGACTGCGAATCGGTGCTGACCTGGGATAGCCCGGGACGATCGCCAATGGCTACTGTATCACGGACTGACGTTTCGGCGGGATCGCGTTCGTATGCCTGTGCGGGCAGCGCCAGCTGCTGCCGCCCTTCCAATGCGCCGTACAAAGCGCCGCCCATAAGAAAAACCGAGGTCAATCCTGTAAGAATGGTGCCGCTCAACCAGCGCATGCTGACGCGACGGCGATCCGGCATGCGGCGGCTAGTGCTGTTAAGCGGCGGGATTTCTCCCAAAAACAGGCCTTCGGTCGACGGGCTGATCATTGGTGAGAAAAAATCCTGACTTTTTTATGCGGTAGTCGAACATATTTACGGAAATTTGGAGCCTTGAGTCCAGTGCCAGAACCTGCCTGATCGTTCTCGACAGGCTTTTCGCGGTCTACGACTGGCGAAAAAGGGGAAATATGGGGCAAAAATTTGTTCGTGTATTATATAAAGTCATGGCGGACGGCCTTGATGCAAAAAGTTCGTTTTTTGTGATTTTCCTTGTTGACAGTCGGAAGGGTAGGGGCCTATAAACCGCTCATCAAC